>NZ_JBWVBD010000002.1:0-643907 GCF_057221075.1 Ruegeria sp. HKCCD6647-2
ATGTCCCAAAGCGACGTTCTCTGACCTTTGCTGACCTTGGTCCTGCATTCAGCACCGCAGTTCTTGCACTCTCGATTGTAATTGACCGCTTTCCCAGATTGGAGGAGTTGCTCTCGCGGATACAGCGAAGGTCCGCTTACCGGCCTCCTTGTGGATGGCTTTGCGCTTGCAGTAGACTATTCGCGTATGCAGCGAACGGCAGCTATGTGGCGTTATCCCTTATCTTGCCCAACAGATTACAGGCGCGGCGAATGTCGGCAAGGTCGGCACAGCAGTCAATTGATTTTTGGGTGAACCCAAACCTCAGCTTCCGGATCGTGATCAGCGCGGCGGCCATCTGTCTGGGCTCCAAGCCGCTCTGCTACGGCCTGAGAACGACGGTTTTCATGGTATATGTAGCTGACCAATCGATTAAGGCCGTGACGACGGTTGGCCCAGCTGCGAACTACCTTTGCGGATTCCGTTGCATATCCATTGCCTTCCGCTCCATCAAAAAGATGTCAGGCCAGCTCGACCTGCGGCCAGCCGGAATGCTTGAGTAATCCTAGGCGACCAATTGGAGTGGTTTCCCCATGCAACGTCAAAATAAAGAACCCGAACCCATGCCATTGCCAATGGCCAATGCCAGTCAAAAAGCTATACCAAGCTTGGTCCTCGCTGACCGTTTCTCCTTGCGCTTTCATTCGAGGCGAACTTGTCATGAAGCGTGTGAAATCAGGCAAATAACTCTCTTGAGGGCCACGTAGTATCAGTCTTTGCGTTTTTAGGATCGGCGCGAGCGTCAAAGCTTGGGACACATCTAGCTCCTTATTGTGGACTTCCGCGTAGCCAAACAACCTCGGCAAAAAGCGCGGTAATTGCAATCAACACAATAGTAACTACAGCAAAGAACCGAATAAACTGAGTAGCCGCTCCGAAGATGGTCCACGTTTACAAGCTACCCACTTAGTCAGACTCATTTGCAGACAAAACTTTCGAGCCTTGTTATGCTTCAATGCCTGTCTCGCGTTTCCTGCTGAGACCTTTAGCGCCACCTTGGTATCCTGTTGGGCAAAGAGGTCTTCGCGGTAGATCGCAAATCACTTACAACAATGCACGCATTTGAACCTTTGATCGTCTTTTGGGACGCGGGGTTGGATCATGTGGGCTTCGTCTTAGCCATTGCAACGTATGCCAGGGATGCAGTTTTGATCGGATCGCGTAGATTACCTGATCTGAATGGCAGCTTTTAGGCTGCGATCAGCCACTGATGCGACTCAGGGCAAACCGGGAATCTGGATCTGGGCGGCCGTTCTCTTCCTTCCTATTCATCTCAGCAATGCAAAGTGTCGGCTCACATGTGCCCAAAGAGATGGCACCAAAGGCTCGGCGATCCCGCATAAGAATCTGACGATCCCTCCAGTTATTCTCAAGACATGCGAGCTGCTCCTCATTTCTCGGCGTTGGAAGTCCTGAACTACGCAAACAATTGCCTAGAGTTGGCGAAGTTCTGCTAATCGGCCGCTAACCGACCAGGACTCTGATCGCGATCGTATCTATGCCCGCGCTGCCCGTTGGCTATGCTATACTTCACTAAAACGGACGCATTGTTGTGGAGGTAACTTATGATTATTCGCTTAATAGCAACGCTTGGACTCACGTTTTCATTTGCCGCGGCCGCTCCTCAGATTGCACGAGCCGATGCGGGCGACTTTATCGGCGGCGCTGTCGTTGGTGGGGTCGTGGGTTACGCAATTGGCAAGGACCAGCAGAAGAAAAAGGCTCAGTCTACAACCCGGACCACCCGGTCGGGCATTCCGTCGACTACACATGGTGCGCAGACCCAGACTGCGCTCAACTATTTCGGTTACAATGCCGGAAGGGTTGATGGCCAGGTCGGCCGCGGCACCCGATCAGCGATCGAACGCTACCAGGCTTCAATGGGTTATCCTGTGAATGGCTATGATTTTCAGCCCTACCAGTACGACTTTCTGATGCAAGCATATTACTGGGCAACAAGCGGTGGACAGGCCACGACTCAACTATCGGGCCAGCCACTTTTGATGGCGTACCGCCAACAACTCCAAACCGGTTCTGCTGTTGCGGTCGCTCCTCAGGCTCCGGCACAGGTCACCCCGGTTGTTACGCCTCAGGATGACGCGTCCGCGACGAACGCGACCGAAACAGCGGCGAATAGCCTGCCGAGCCTGTTCTCTGGCGGTACAACAGGTCCTTCGCTTGCCAATCGCTGTAGTGCAGTCATGCTGCAAACCTCAACCAATGGCGGGTACACGACTCTGTCAAACATGTCCGATCCAAATTTTGCGCTAAGCGAACAGTTCTGCCTCGCCCGCAGCTACGCGATGGCGCGTGGTGAGGAACTTATGGCGGACGTACAAGGGCTCACGCCAGACCAGGTGTCCACCCAGTGCGACGCTTTTGGAGCATCGCTGGCGCCGCAAGTCGATACGCTTTCTCTGAGTTCACAGGCAGAAGCGGAATCCAAAATGCGTGAGTTTGCGTTGGGTACCGGACTTAGCCCAGAAGATCTGGCGGCAACGAGCAAGGTCTGTCTGGCAATTGGATACCGTCAGGACAACATGGATAGCGCACTGGGCTCTGCACTGATGTTGGTCGCAATGGGCGAGCCTGCCTACGGAGAGTTGATCGGGCACCACCTGCGTGAAGGCTTTGGTGTGCAGGAACGCCGCGATCTTGCGATGCAGTGGTATGATGCGAGCCTTTCGGCGCTGGACGCCGGATCCCAGGCTGTCTTCTTGCCGTCCCAGTCCGACCGACCACAGCTTTTGCGGGCGGCGATGACGGAGGCGCAATAAGCCGAATTTGCTGCTTTCCCGCGGGCGAACTGACTGCCTGCGGTACAAATCCATAATCCGCTTCTTTCACCATTAGTGTGTCAGGATCGGCAGTTTCCGTTGGCGAATTGTATCGAGGTTGCAAAGATCCAACGGCGGCTTGGCCGGTCACCTGGTTTATATCGGCAAGGCGATGCACTGCAGTTTGGCCCGATGTTTGGGGCGTCGGCGCCACTCTACACCGAACGGCAACTACGCCAACACAGTGCCCAACGATCAGGCATCCCGGAAGGCCACCAAGAACTGTTCCGGCGTCTGTAGAAGTGTGATTTTCGAGGTGCTCGCAACCCGCAACGTCATCACTTGACCAGTGTCCATCAAAAGACCGGAAACAGCCAATTTGGTGTGTGGAGCGAGTGATTGTACACCGGGCGTGAATGCCGCCAGGGCAAACTGTCTGGTCTTCGCAACAATTCTGGTGATGGCCCCATTGCCGCCTTGTTGCACTGTTTGGCCTAATACAATCAGTCGGGCAGTTTCGTTTCAAGGACCAACCGCAACGCGCGATGCGACCGAGAGTGACAGTTGTTCAATGGCCTTCCTGTGCGTAAATGAATTCGGCGCGACCGGTGTCAACTAGCTTTGGGCCACAAATCAAGATTGTTCCGCTTGCGGATTTTGATCCCGACAACGAGGCGGTTGATTGTATTATCAGCGCTGACCTACTCTGTTTTTGAACTGGTGTGGCTTTCGTCATTCCTCTTCCGACAACCAGATTGCGAATAGCTGTGGAATCCAAGCTCGTCACCACGATAATCGCCGATATTTCGGACAGCACCCCGTTTTACGAAGCAATGGGGGACGATCAGGCACAAAAGCTGATACAATCCGAGATCGACCGCCTGCGCGAGGTCGCACTGAGTTTTGGCGGAATTCCTGTCGGGCAAAAAGGCGACGACGTCCTGTGCTATTTTCTTGAGCCTGACGCCGCAGTTAATTCGGCCTTAGAGATGATCTGCAACCCGCCGGGTTCATTGTTGTCCATTCATGCGGGCGTGCATCATGGGCCGATTGTCGTCGCGGAGAACGGCATTTTTGGCGAGACCGTGAATCTGACGGCTCGATTGGCTGCGGCCGCCAATCCAGGTGAGGCCTGTGTTAGCGACAGTGTCGTGCACAACTTGTGTCCGGACCTCAGGCGATTGCTCACCTCTATTGGTCCGCTCCGTCTGAAAGGTGTCAGTGATCCTGTAACTGTCTATTCGCTGGTCGTGCCGACCGACGATCTGAGTACGGTAATGCATTTGCCCACCCAACTTGGTCCCGGCGACAAACAGGGGGAACAGAGCGAAAACTTTGCCCTCATCCTCTATCACGACGACCATTCATGGCGATGCCGAGAGGGCGACGAGCTAAAAATCGGCAGGTCCAACCAATGCGACGTGGTTTTACCCCAGCCGTGGATTTCGCGCCTACATGCCGTTCTGAGCATGAAAAGTGGAAAGCTCATGCTGACCGATCGCAGCTCGTCCGGGACTTACGTTCAATTTGATAATGCACGGGAAATTCAATTGAAGCGCGAAGCTGTCATGTTGGCGGGCAGTGGATTGATTTCGCCGGCACTTCCTATTTTGCACGCTGATGCGCGCCCGTTGGAATTCGAGGTCGTTCGGCGATAGCTCCCTTCTTTTGTTGGTTTTTCGGGATCTGTGGCGAAAGTCTCAGAAAGGAACCTGCAATTCGTGGTAGGATCAGCGCGAAGTGCGGTTTTCAACTAACTTCAGGAGGGAAAGATGTCATTGAATTCTTCGGGAAACCAAGTGCGTCTGGGCGGTCTTGTCCTTGGCGTTCTCGCATTGATTTGCGGTTCGGAAGCAGCCGCGCAATCGGCGATGCCCAATGCCTGCCCGGTGGATGGATGTGAAGTGCGCATCGTCTCGGTCGAGAAAAATGGCGACGAACTTACAATTACTTACGAAGCAAACTTCACGCCTGACGTATCAAAGAACCATTTTCATGCCTGGTGGGGGGAAAGCTACGCAGTTGAGCAGGTTGGCAGGAATGCCCAGAGCGAATTCAACGTTGAGCAGGGTCGATGGCACCGGCACGACGAGTATCCCTCTTACGTGACGAAGGAGGCCGCATCGACATCGGCACGGGACGGGGCCACAACCATGTGCGTCACTGCCGCAGATCGGGATCACAATATCCTGGATGCGACCAAGTACCATTGCGTGGATGTGCAGGAGCATTTCTAAAGTATCGGATGCGTCATGAGTTTCCCTGCGTTTATAGGTCGTTATGCCGTAGAGAGGGAAATTGCGAGTGGCGGCTTTGCTGCTGTGGTGCTTGCGCGGGATGAAGAACTGGAAGTTCCCGTAACGCTGAAAATCTTGCACGCAAACCTTGCTGCAAATGACAAGGTCATCACGCATTTTCTTGAGGAAGCGCGGCTGCTGCGTCGTATTCGATCACCACGCGTTGTTTCCGTTCACGATGTGGGTCGCCTGGAAGATGGGCGGCCCTATTTCGTCATGGATTACGCGGACCGCGGCACGTTGGCCGAACGCCTGAAGCGTCTGGAGCCGACGGCGTTGGCGAAGCGGGAAGGGCTCGACGTTTTGATTGACGCGCTGGCAGATGGTTTGGCCGCTGTCCACGAGGCAAACGTCGTGCATCGGGACGTCAAACCCGCAAACGTTCTTTTGCAGCGCATCAAAGGCAAAAAGGACGAAGAATCCACGGCGTCGTTTGGCGCATTGGTTGAACCGGATGAAAGAGTTTTTCTGGCTGACCTTGGGATCGCGAAAGATCTGGCGATTGGTGTGACCGGGGCGACCATGATGGCCGGAACACCGCTTTATCAGGCTCCGGAACAAGCCGAGAACGGGCATCCCGTTACTCCGATGACCGACATTTACTCGGCCACAGCGTTAATGTGGCATGTGTTGACGGGCAAGGCCCCGCCGCCGTTCTACCGTGTCTCGGAATTTCTGACGGGGCTGCCGGAAATGTGGCGGGAGTGCATAGAGCACGGAATGGCAATGGATCCAGATGCGCGGTTTCAGGAAATGGTGTCCTGGCGCAGTGCAATGAACGATGCGCTGGACCGCGACCGGCGAGAGGCAGCGTCCGAGGCTGTAACCCAGATATCGGCCAGCAAGGTGGAATGCCCCTACAAAGGACTGGCGGCTTTTCAGCCCGAAGACGCGAACTTTTTCTTCGGCCGGGAAGATCTGGTTGAAGAACTCTTACATCGGCTTCAACAGAGCCGCATTCTGGTTTTGGGCGGCTCCTCCGGCAGCGGAAAGTCTTCGGTTCTTCGCGCTGGGTTGCTCCCTGCGATTGCAGCGAACGCGATACCCGGAAGCGAGTGCTGGCGCACCTGTGTGTTTACCCCTGGCCGGGATCCGCTGACTGATTTGTATTTTCAGCTTATCGGAGACAACTCACATCTGACCGCCCAGATTTCACTGAACGACTTTATCGCATACCCCAGCGCAGCGCGCCGTCTCGCCACTGCCAATGACGGAGAATTGCTGATCTGTATCGACCAGTTTGAAGAACTGTTTACTCTGGTCACTCGGGAACGCAGGATCAATTTCATCGAGGCGTTGTCTGCAATGACTGATCCTGCAGACAGTCGCGTTCGCATTGTGATCACGATCCGCGCAGACTTTTATGCGTCCTGCGCCGAGATTCCCTGGCTTGCTGATCGGATTTCGGAAAACCAGCTGTTGGTCGGGCCGATGACACGACCCGAGCTTCGTCGCGCCATCAGCGAACCCGCGCGGGCGGCTGGTCTTCACATGGACAGATCGCTTATCGATGCCATAGTTGACGATGCTGGTCGCGAAGCTGGTTCACTGCCTCTGGTGGCCCATTCTTTGTATGAAACCTGGAGCCGGCGCAAAGGCGCGGTCATGTCACTGGATGGATACCGACAGGCCGGCGGCGTGGCGGGTGCAATCAGCCAGACCGCGGAAACGCTTTTTTCCAACAGTTTTGACGAAAAGCAACAAGAGGCGACGCAACGGTTGTTCTTGCGCTTGGTGACGCCCGGAGAAGGTACGCCGGATACGCGAAGACTACTTCCAATTGATGAGGTCGAACGGGACACCGATCCGGATACAACACGACGCGTTGTCGAAGCTTTGACGGATGCACGGCTGTTAACGCTGGACGAAAAAACCGTTCAAATCGCACATGAGGCCCTGCTGCGAACATGGCCAAGACTGAATTCCTGGATCGAAGACAGCCGCGACGATCTGCGAATGCGCCAACGCATCCAGCATGATGCCGCAGAATGGGAAAGCGAAAACCGCGAGCCTGACTTGTTGTATCGGGGAACAAGGTTATTGGCAGCAGAAGAATGGTCAGAGGACAACGAGAACGTACTCGGCGGGCTTGAGCGTGAGTTCCTCGGAGAGGCACGGGAAGCACGCGATAAGGCTCAAAAGGCATCCGAACGGAACAAGCGGCGGCGGCGCCGCCTCTATCAGGTCGCGGCAAGCGCATTGGGCATCCTGGCCGTGGGTGCGACGGTTGCTTCGGTTCTTGCCATTCGTGCCTCCAACCTTGCTGAGCGCAATCGGATGATTGCTGTAGCCGCGACGGCTGAAGCCAACGAGAGATTTGCGCGGGCACTTGGGGCGGCGGCAAATGGATTATCCCAATCAGATCCGTTGCTTGCCCTTTCCCTGAGCGCCGAAGCCATTACCCGCGCCAACTCTGCCGGCTCAACATCAGAAGCCCGCACCGCGATGCTGATGGCGCGAAATCGATTGAACGAGGCCGGTCTGATCCCATTGGGCAGTCCGCTGACAGTCGGAGATGCGCAGACAATGGAAATTGATGCCGCGGGTCTCAGAGTCGCAGTTGGATTGCGCGATGGCCGAATTGTAATCCACAGCACCACGTCTGACGAAGGCGTTTTGGCCGAATTGGTCGGTCATACCGGCGGAATAAGGGATATCGCCTTCTCACCTGATGGAAACTTGCTGGTTTCTGCGGCGACCGATGGCGATGTCCGGCTGTGGAATACAGAGTTGTCTCGGTACAGCCCGATAACCACTTTGTTTTCCGGCGATGACGTGGCCTTTGGCGTGGCATTCGACGCGACAGGAAAACGTGTTGCATCCGCAACCGGCGATGGAACGGTGCGCCTGTGGGACGTGACGAATGGAATGCAGCTAGGAGCCCCCCTGGCGAAAATGCCGCTTGGGTTCAAAAGGGTGGCATTCTCTCCGGTTTTGGAAGGCTTGGTTGCCGGAAATGTCGACGGTGCCATTTTTGGATGGGTGGACAAAGATGCGAAACCGGCATTCCCGCCAATTCCAGGTGGCCCACTGGGCCCTGATCCGGATCACCTGTCTTTCAGCATGGACGGCGATTCCTTTGCAGTGTCTCATACGAATGGAAAGGTCACGACAATTGGCTTCCCCTCAGGCGCCCCAATTGTCGATCGCTTTCCCAATGCAGGAACCGTTGTAGCGGCCGCATTTGCCGGCCCTGACAACGTACTGATAGGTGCCAGGTCTGACGGAACTCTTCTCATGGAAGCCTCAAACCTTTCGCCTGTCGGAGATGTCGTGCAGGCGCACAGCCAGAGCATCCTAGATATCGGCGTAGCCGACCGTGTATCCGTATTGGCAACCCTTGGTCGTGATCAGCAAGTTCGCCTGTGGCAAATCGCAACCGAACCAAGCTATGGCGAGACCCTGGCATTCGAAGACGACGTAAAGGCGCTTGGGGTGGCATACAGTCCGAATGGCAAGTCGATTGCCGTTGGCGACGGCGAAGGTAACGTCTGGATTTGGGATGTGGGCTCGACCATGAAGCCCATGCTGTTACGGGGTCACCGAAATCAGGTGTGGGCCGTGGCGTTTTCGCAAGACGGTCGCAGTCTCGTGACCGGTGATCGGGATGGTAACATCCGAATTTGGGATACAACTGTCGCGCAAGTGAAAGACCAGCTCAGCCTGGGACAGACACCCATTTGGAGTATTGCGCCAACTTCCTCATCTGTATTTTTTGCGGCCACCGAGGACGGGATCCATCGGATTGACACTGCAGACACAAATGTCGTCCAGACTTTTGGACCAACTGGTGTGTCATTTAATCGGGCGGCCGTCTCACCAGATCAATCGCGGATTGCTGCGGCTTCTTCCGACGGGAAAATCTATATATGGACGATTCCCGATCTTCAGTTGGAAAAAGTGATTGATGCAGACGACAACACGCTCTGGAGCGTGGCGTTTTCTGCCGACAACTCCCGGATTGCGTCTGCATCAAGCGATGAAGTGGTCAAAATCTGGGATTTGGAAAGCGGCGCAGAACTGGCGTCTTACGGAGGCCACAAGGGCGGCGCCACGGATATTGCGTTTTTGGATGATCAGGCAACTTTGGTCGCAATTGACCGAGCGGGAGAATTGCATTGGTGGGATACTGCCGCAAACAGACGGCTTATACCGGTTCAGAAAGTTCACACAGCTCCGAGCTGGCGAATTGCGCTTGCCCCCAACGGGCATTCGTTCGCGACAACCAGCGAAGAAGGCCTTACCAGAATTTGGGATGGGCTGAGTTTGGAATTAGCCTGCTCCTTGAGCAAACCTACTTTCGACAAAGGGCGACGGATCCAGTATCTGGGTAGTGAAAAGCCGACATCCAGTTGTGACGCTTTTGTTGAGTAGTAAAAAATGCTGATCAACACGTCGCTTTTGGGCAAATTGCGCCCAGTGAAAAATGTGATACTGCCCAAGGTCGCGCCTGCGCTGCCTGGCAGCCTTCACCCCCAAAAGCCAGGGAAATCAACGCAGGCTCAAAAACCGTCCTGAAAATCAGGCTCGTCATAGCCTTGAGTCAAGAGAAGGTCGGCCTCGTCACTGCAATCGAGAACGAGCTCTGCATTGGGAAGGTCGTTCTTTAGCGTCCTGTTCAGGGCGGTTTCGGCGTCCAGACCGTGGTTGATCCATCTTTGAATCAAACGATCCCTAAGCGCCTTCTTTGGCGGGCGAACAAACACGCGGACATCGAACAGGTCCTGCATGGAATTCCACGGCTCAGCGTTCAGCAACAGGTAGTTGCCCTCGACAACGACAACCGGGGTGTCGGGGTGAATTGCGATTGCATTCGCAATTGAGAGATCCAGGTGCCGGTCAAACCTTGGGTGAAACGTCTCCTGTCTGGCCGTTGCCAGACGCTGCATCGCTTCCACGAACCCGACGGCATCGAAAGTCTCCGGAGCGCCTTTCCGAGGTAGTAGTCCACGTGATTCCAGTAGCTGATTGTCCAAATGGTATCCGTCCATTGGCAGAAGCGCGGCCACAGGAGTTGTTTCATTAAATTCCGAATTCAATGAACGCACCACAGCATCGGCCAATGTGGACTTGCCGGAAGCAGGCGGTCCTGCAATCGCGACGATTGTCCTGGTCCCGTCCTGCTTTCTGTCCTTGATAAGGTCGCAGACACGTATTGTGTCATGATCGATCAAGCTGCGTCCTCACTTGGCGGTTCTTTCGCGCCGGTCATGAATGCAACCGCATCGGACATTGTGTAGTCCTTGGGATCGATGGTGCAGAGCCGTTTGCCCAGCCGGTGCACGTGAATACGGTCGGCGACTTCAAAAACGTGAGGCATGTTGTGACTGATCAGTATGATCGGAATGCCACGCGCCCTGACATCCTGAATAAGTTCCAGAACCTTGCGGCTTTCTTTGACGCCAAGCGCAGCCGTCGGTTCGTCCATGATGATGAACTTGGATGCAAAGGCGGCAGCACGGGCCACGGCAACACCCTGACGCTGGCCGCCGGACAGGGTCTCGACGGCCTGGTTGATTGACTGCACGGTCATCAACCCCAGCTCGGTCAGCTTGTCGCGTGCGAATTTCTCCATAGCGGGTCGATCCAGTTGACGCAGGTACTTTCCCATGAAACCGCTTTTGCGGATCTCGCGCCCCATGAACATATTGTCGGCAATCGACAGCGCCGGAGACATGGCAAGCTGCTGATAAACAATCTCGATCCCCATGTTTCTCGCATCGATCGGAGAGGTAAAATTGACCTGCTTGCCTTCAATCAGGATTTCGCCTTCATCGGGTATGGTTGCCCCGCAAATCGCCTTGACGATTGACGATTTGCCAGCCCCGTTGTCGCCGATAACTGCCAGGATTTCACCTTGACGCAGTTCAAAGTCTGAATGGTCGATCGCGGTCACGTGGCCATAACGCTTCACAAGTCCGCGGCCCTGTACGACAGGTGTATTGTCTGACATCAGCCCGATACCTTTCTGATCCACTGGTCAACCGCAACGGCGGTAATGATGAGAAGTCCGATAAGCAGGAAGGTCCACTGCGCATCCGCGCCCAGAAGCCTTAGCCCCAGCGTAAACACCCCGACGATCAGGGCTCCGAACAATGAGCCTAGGATTGATCCGCGCCCACCGAACAGCGAAATACCCCCTATCACCACAGCAGTGATGCTTTCGATATTGGCCAGCTGGCCAGAGGTGGGAGAGACCGAGCCAATCCGGCCGATGAGGGCCCAGCCGGCAAAGGCGCAAATCAATCCAGAAAGCATGTAAACCGACATCAGCGTTTTGTGGACGTTGACACCTGACAGTTCGGCCGCCTCTGGGTCATCACCGACGGCATAGACGTGACGCCCCCATGCCGTATGTCTTAGCGCGTAGGCCAGCACAGAGATCAGCACCAGCATGAATACCACTCCGATGGTGAGGGTCGCCCCGCCGATTTCAAATTTGGTTCCGAAGAATTGCAGGAACGGCGCGTTCGCTTCAATGTCCTGGCTGCGGATGGTTTCGTTTGCGGAATACAGGAAGTTAGTGGCCAGAACGATCTGCCACATCCCGAGTGTGACGATAAATGGGGGCAGTTTCACGCGGCTGACGAGCCATCCGTTTATCGCCCCAATCGCAGTGCCAATGGCAAGCCCACACAGAACCGCAATCGGTACGGGAATGCCATAGCGGAAAGAGAACTGACCCATAATGACAGATGAGAAGACCATGATAGCGCCGACGCTCAGGTCGATACCCGCGGTCAGGATGACAAGGCTTTGCGCGGCCGCGACAATGCCGACGATCTGAACCTGCTGAAGGATCAAGGTCATTGCGAAGGGCGAGAAGAATTTTGAGCCCAGAAGCAGGCCGAAAATAATAATCGCACCGACCAGAACGATCAAAGGCACAAAGGAAGGATTAACGTGAAGAATATGCTGCAACTTCCCGACAAAGCCAGTTCGATGGCTCTCGAACTCTGCAACTGTTTCTTTTCGGTTGGCCGCAGTTTCGAACTCTTGGGCACCTTGGTTAGCTTCAGACATTTCTCCTCCCTTTCGCGGCGGTGTTCGCTGCCAACGACGTCAGTTTACAGGAAGTTTCGGTTTTCTTGCGATTGGATTGGTGAGGCGCGTAAACGCGCCTCACACAAGAGGTAAGGCATCAGCCCCAGCAGAGTTCCAATCCCTCCGCGACCGAAATCGAGTCCACTCCATCGACGGGTTGATCGGTTATCAGTGCAACTCCGGTATCGAAGAAGTCTTTTCCGGGAGTGTTTTCAGGCTTAACGCCTTCATCGGCCCATTTCTTCACCGCCTCTACACCAAGCGCCGCCATCAAAAGCGGGTATTGCTGGCTTGTCGCACCAATGACGCCGGCTTCGACGTTTTGAACGCCGGGGCAGCCGCCATCAACCGACACGATCAATACGTCGTTCTCACGACCGATGGATTTCAGGGCCTCGTACGCACCTGCGGCAGCGGGTTCGTTGATCGTGTGAACAACGTTAATTGTCGGATCCTTGGCCAGAAGGTTTTCCATGGCGCGCCGCCCACCTTCTTCATTACCGTCTGTGACATCGCTGCCAACCAGTCTCGCATCGGTTTCGTCACCGATGACATTGGGGTCGGCAAGATCCACGCCAAAGCCCTCCAGGAACCCTTGGTTGCGCAGAACATCAACGGTCGGTTGGCTGACGTTCAGATCAAGCGTTGCGATTTTTGCATCCGCTGCGGCGTCGCCCATCTTGGCCTTCGCCCATTGCCCGATCAGCAAACCGGCTTTGTAGTTGTCCGTGGCAAACGTTGCATCGGCGGCATCGATTGGGCTGAGCGGCGTGTCCAGCGCGATAACCAAAAGACCCGCATCCCGAGCTTGCTGGACTGCCGGAACAATGGACCCCGTATCGGACGCCGTCAGCAGGATGCCCTTCGCGCCGTCGAGAATACAGGTTTCAATGGCCTGAACCTGCGTTTCGTGGTCGCCATCGATCTTACCGGCGAATGCTTTCAGCGTCATTCCCAGCTCTTCAGCTTTTGCCGTCGCGCCTTCCTTCATTTTTACAAAGAAAGGGTTGGTATCAGTTTTCGTGATCAAGCAGACGGTTTCACCAGCGGCCTGCGCAGATGTTGCCCCGATGGTCAGGGCTGCTGCTGATGCTGCAATATAAAGAATATTCTTCATGGTTTCCTCCCGGGTAATATCTTTGGTCGTGCCGGTTTTCCGGCACCTGCCCGCATTTGTCCTCCAATACGGGTCTGACTATAGCAAAGGCGATTCTGTCGCGCCTGTCAATAAATAAATAAACTTGATTTATTAATTGGAGATGTCATCTTTCCAAAGGGATAGGAGGTGTCTATGGTCGGTCTCATGGAAAAAGAGATGCTGGCAAAACTAACGGGCGGGGTGAACCAAAGCGGTGTTCGCGACCACAATGAGCGCCTGATTCTCACGGTTTTACAAAGGCATGGCCCAACTGCGGGCGCGGATGTCGCGCGCCTTACAGGACTGTCCCCGCAGACCGTTTCCATCATTCTCAGAAAGCTTGAAAAGGACGAAATCCTAAGACGTGGTACGCCGATCCGCGGAAAAGTCGGAAAACCATCGATACCAATGGAACTCAACCCGGAAGGCATCCTGTCGGTGGGAATGAAGATCGGCCGGCGAAGTGCCGATCTTGTATTGATAGATTTTGCCGGCAATCCTCGCCGACAGTTTTCCATTTCTTATGACTATCCATTCCCCGAAACTGTGTTCGGATTTTTGGAAGAAGGGCTGGAAAAACTACTTGCTGATGAGCCGGACAGACTGCGCCGGCGCGTTTGCGGTATCGGGATCGGAACTCCGTTTGAACTCTGGAAGTGGCATGACCTGACAGGCATCGCGGCCGAGAAGTTCCGGACATGGAAAGACGTGAATTTCTTCTCGGAAGTTGCCAAATTCAGCGATCTTCCAGTGTTTGTAGTGAACGACGCAACAGCGGCCTGCCATGCCGAGCATCTGTACGGGCGCGGGGGCGAGTATCGCGACTACTTCTATTTCTTCATTGGTTCGATGATTGGTGGTGGCGTTGCGCTTAACGGCACGGTTTTCGAAGGAAATCAGGGCAACGCCGGCGCATTGGGGGCGATGCGCACCACAGGTCCATTGGGTGAAAGCCAGCAACTTATCGATGTCGCGTCGCTGCACTTGCTTGAAGACCGTTTGGTTGAAGCGGGGGTCGATCCATCCATTCTCTGGAAAAAGCCGCAGGACTGGAGCAGTATTTCCCGCTACGTTGACCCGTGGATCGGCACGACGGCGCAGGAACTTGCCAAAGCTGCCCTATCCATTTGTGCGGTCATTGATTTCGAGGCCATTTTTGTCGACGGTGCCTTCCCGACGGATGTCCGCGAAGAACTGGTGGCGCGCGTTCGGCGATATTTGTTGAATCAGGACAAACGCGGGCTGATCCCTCCGAGGGTCGAGGCCGGGGCGGTCGGCGAAAACGCCAGAGGTATTGGAGCGGCAAGTAGCCCAATTTTTCGTCAATTCCTGTTGAACACGAACGCAGGATTGTCGGCGTTCTGAGTTGAAGCAACACGGCCAGATAACAACGAAAGTTTGATGAAGATTAGCGGGACCCGACTGCCACGGCAAAAGCAGCCCGACATGAAGCTGTGGAATTATCAAGATATGACGTGCACAAAGCCATAATTTGACTTTTGAGAATAGCGTTAGAAGATCGCACCCATTTGTTCTTGGCTGTCATACGGGGCTACGAGCCACTTTCGGCGAAGGCAACATCCGCACGCTCAATCGTGCGTTCTATTAGCGCGTTCACCTGATTCGGCGTTTCGATCGATGACGAATGCCCTGCACCCCTGAACACGACCAGTTCCGATCCACGGATCGCCTGATGCATGTGTTCGGATTTTTCCGAAACCGTCGCAACGTCTTCATCTCCGACACCGATACCGACTGGTATTGCAATTTTGTGGAGCAGATCCGCGCAGCCATCCCTGTCGATCACCCCCTTGACCGCGCGCGTGATACCAATTCGATCATTGCTGGTGATGGCCCGCGCCCAACGTTTCCTTTCATTGTCGCGTTTGGGATCATTCAAAAAACTCTTTCCGAACATGATCGGCATGACCCGATTGATCACCGCCCATAGGCCAATCCAGCGTGCCACAAAATTAAGCATGCGGTACTTTGGTGCATTTTGGGGATCTTCAGGTTGCGCAGAAGTCTCAAGCAACGTCAGGGTCCGGATCAGTTCCGGCTCACGTGCCGCCAATCTCATCCCAACAAATCCCCCCATACTCAAACCAACAAAGTGACATGGAGCTGCATCCAATTCCCTGATCAGAGCAGCGGCATCCCTGGACAGGGTATCAATGTCATAACCCTCTTCGGTGATTCCGCTTTGCCCCTGCCCTCTGTGGTCAAACGTAATACACCGGCACCGATCCCTGAGATGCGCGACTTGCGCTTCGAACATTGCACCACTGAAGAGAAGACCATGGGAAAAAACTATGGGCTCGCCATTTCCCTGGGTATCTTCGAAATGGATGCGCGCTCCGTTCACCTCGATATGGGGCATGATGAGTCTCCGATCATTTTGAGCGCAGTGTAGCACAACCGGGGATATCTTCGGCGTCCGGGTGTTTGCCGTCTGTTCAATGCGAAATTGTCGTATTCAGGTATGCCCGATCTACCGCCCTGCGCGTATCTTCAGCGCAACCCATCCATCAGCTATGAATTCCGGCAAACCGATTGCGAGCGATACCAGCAGCGAGCGATTCAATGTCGGCGCCCAACGGACGGTCTTCGACGAGAGGGGGCGAAACCTCGCGAATGTCGTCGCAAGTTCGGGCCAGTACGTTTCC
The DNA here is from genome assembly GCF_057221075.1 of Ruegeria sp. HKCCD6647-2. Lineage (NCBI taxonomy): Bacteria > Pseudomonadati > Pseudomonadota > Alphaproteobacteria > Rhodobacterales > Roseobacteraceae > Ruegeria > Ruegeria sp. HKCCD6647-2. The sequence continues at coordinate 15,962 of NZ_JBWVBD010000002.1, forward strand.
CAACGATTGCCGGCATCCGCGCAGTTCTACGGCTTGGCAGGCTGCCAACAGTTCGATTGCAGTCAGGTGACGCAAGTACCCGACCACTCTGTTCAACGCCTTAACGGATGCTGGTGAGCCGGGAAAGCAATCCTCTACACCGTTGGCATTCAAGCTGGGCCAGATCGGCACGGATTGAGCCGCGTGCGCGAGCTCTGACAACAGCGCTTCGGCCACTTTCATAACAGGAGCGAAGCCATTGGACGCGCTGTCTGGTTTTGCCAGAAAGCCGGGCAGCGCGCTGAATTCAGGGTTCAATAGCTTCGAAACCCGTGCCAACTGCGCCATCGCTAACGGAACAATTGATCGGGAAAGCGATTCCATGACACTGGTGATTTCAGACGTGAAGTAAGCCCCGCAAGAAATCATCTCATCGTTGTCAACAAAAGCTACCGGGTTGTCGCTGGAACTGTTGATTTCAATCGTCAGGAACTCGATCGCACTGTCGAGGGCTGCGCGAGTCGTGCCGTGGATCTGAGCCACGTTTCGAAACGACAAAGGATCCTGCAAACGCCGCGCCTGCCCCGGATCAAACAAAGCTCCACCGGTCAATCGTTTGCGCAACCCTTCGGCGGCTTTCAATTGGCCGGGATGTGGCTTGATACGAAGCACCCGTGGCTCCAGCGGCCCGGCATTCGCGCGAAACCCTTCCATTGAAAGCGCCGCGGCAGATTGTGCCGCCTCGAACGCACAGGCTGTTTCCGCCACCGCAAGTGCCGCGGCCCCGGCAACGGCACAGGCATGGTTTGCCAGCGCCAGCCCGTCGCGCGGCGCCAATTTCAACGGCTCAATTCCGTGTGCGCGCATAACCTCGATGCTGGGGCCAACGGTTCCGTCAGGGGCTCGCATCTTCCCTTCGCCGATTAACGACAATCCGACAGTTGCATTGATAACCAGATCGGCCGCACCAATTGATCCGATGTCCCCGACGACAGGCGTCAAGCCTGCATTCAGGCACTCCGCAATGTGCTTCGCAACCTCGGGTCGGGCTGCACTATGACCTGTCAGCATCGTGTTTACCCGCACAATCAGCCCCGCCCTGACGGTGTCTGGCACAGCTTGGGGGCCGATCGCCTGAGCCCGCCCGCGTAACGTCTGAACCGAGAATTCGGACAGCGCGTCCGCCGACAGCACTTCGGTGGCCCGGGCGCCCAATCCCGTTGTGACCCCATACACTGGTATCCGTTCCTGGATGGCGCGTGCCACCAGCGCATGTGACTTGGCCATTGCCGCCAGCCCTGCGGGATCAAGCGAAACTGGCCGAGATTGCCGTGCCGCCTCGCCGAGCGCTTCAACGGTCAATGACGCTCCGTCTAGCCTGAGTGAACCCATCTCAGGCATTCCGGTAGAGAAGCTTCTGAACGATACCGAGCTCTCGGGCCCGCTCCAGAATCCGGGCTCCCAGAGCAATGTCCCCGGTCGACATGCCACGGTGCCAGAACAAAATGGTCTCGTCGTCGGATTCCCGGCCCGGTTTCAAACCCGCTGCAATTTCGCCGATTTCGGCGTAAAACGTGTTTTCGCTTACAAGGCCGGCGTCTATGTGCGGACGCAGCGCGCCCAGATGACCCGCGCGCATCTGGCCCAGATCGTCCATGACAAACTTGTCGAACCCCTCAGTAAAGTTCAGCGGCAGGGCGCTCATCGTGCCGTAAGGCACCACAATTGCGCCTTTTTTGACCCAAGACCGGTCAAACATTGGCGTTGGTTCGTTTAGGCGCGTTGCTTCGATCAGGATGTCTGCCCCATTCAGGCAGCTCTGCCAGTCTTCGGCGACAATCACCTTTTTGCCCAGATCGCCGCTGAGTCTGTCACCGAAGGCATCACGGCTTTCCTGACGTCGCGAGTGCACCCGGATTTCTTCAAAGTCGAACAGATGATCCAACAACCTGACATTCCAGTAGGACGTGCCACGCGCGCCGACATGCCCCAGTATTCGAGGGTTTCGGGGACCCAACCATTTGGCGCCAAGGGCGGTCAGAGCACCTGTCCGCATATCGGTGATACCAGCGGCATCAATCACTGCACGCGGGGCGCCGGTTCTGGGACAGAACAGGTTCAGCAGGGCCAGTTCCGACGGCAAGCCCTGCTTGTAATTGTCGACATAGTCGCCAACAATTTTCACCCCGGCATAGCCCAGCGGCTCCACATAGCCACGCAGCACGTTGAAATGCCCGTTGAACGCGGGGTCAGGCGTCAGATGCATGCGCGGCTCTATGACCGTCTTACCCTGCCCCGCCGCGATCAATCCCTGCTCGATCGCGTTCAGAATGTCATCATTGCTGAGTGCCACCTGATCGACTTCGGGCTGACCCAGGTATTCGATTTCAATTTTTGTCATGCGTAGATCCCGTGCTTTTTGTCATCTTGAAGAATGCATGCTGGCGTTCCAGATCAAAAAATGTGACGCTTGCCTAAGAATTCCTGATGCAAAACGAACGCCGCCCATGCGACTTCCCCCGCTGAACACACTCAAAGCATTTGAGGCAACCGTCCGACTTGGCGGGTTCACCGCGGCCGCGGCTGAACTGGGAGTGTCGCCTGCCGCAGTGAGCATGCAGGTCAAAAAGGCCGAAGAATTCCTTGGGAAAAAGCTGTTTCATCGGACCAACAACAGCCTGTTGCTTACAGATGCAGGGCGATCCTGCTATCCAACGATCGGCGACGCGCTGATGAGCATCTCAGCCATCACAGATCAACTCCTGGAAAACGAAGCGCGCTCTCGGATCATCATCAGCACTATTCAATCTTTGGCAGAAAAATGGGTCGCTCCTGCAGTATCCAGATTTCGATCTTCTCATCCAGACATAGGGATAGAATTGCGCATCGAAGGTGACCCGGTGGATTTGACAAGCACCCAAACCGACATCCGGATCACTGCTGAAAGCCATCTGTATCCCCAACACACAACCGAACCCCTTTTCACCGATACCGTCTATCCCTATTGCAGCCAACAGTTTCGCAAGCGATTTTTTTCGAACGGAAATCTTGCCGAAGTTCCTGACAACCTGCTGATCCATACCGATTGGGGTGAACAATATGCGTCATACCCGACATGGGCCGCTTGGTTCCGTGCCGCGGGGCTCGCAAGAACACCGGACATCCGCAAAGGCCTGCGGATCGGAGGCGCAGCCGTTGCCTTTGCACTTGCGTCCCGGGGTACGGGTATAGCTCTCGTACCGAAAATGCTCATTGATGCAGAGCGCGGTGCGGAGTGTCTTCCGCAATCCGCATTACTGGGTTTGTCTTTGCCTTATGGCTATGCAGCCATTCTTCCCAAACACTCGGCAGACCTGCGCCCCCCACCCTTCAAACCGGCATTAATTCAGGCGATTCTTGCCGACTTGAAGCAAAACGGCTGACACTTACAGGGTATGCCATGCCTGTCTTCCGAAATTCAGTGACAAAGCCAGAATTGCTATGAAACCGGTTGTCTTTTCGTCCGATCCCGCCTAGGCACAACAACACCTCGGGGTGCGCGGCTTGCCGTGCTGAGATGCCTTTGGCGAACCCGTTGAACCTGAACCGGCTAGAACCGGCGGAGGGAAGGGTAGCGGTTTCATCCATCCTTGCCCTCTCGCCGCAATGGAGGATGATATGAAACATCTGATGATTGCTGCGGGAATACTGAGTGCAACATCGGCCATCGCCGCCGACAAACCTCAGCTGACCGTTTATACCTATGACAGCTTTGTCTCGGACTGGGGCCCCGGCCCGCAGGTCGAAGAAGCCTTCGAGGCAGTGTGCAACTGCGACCTGAACCTGATTGGTGTCGAGGACGGCGCGGCGCTGCTGTCACGTATCCGGCTTGAGGGTGAGAGTTCCAACGCCGATGTCGTGCTGGGGCTGGATACCAACCTGATGACCGCAGCGAAGGAAACCGGTCTGTTTGCCCCCAGCTCGGTCACAGCTGACTACACGCTCCCGATCGAGTGGACGGATGATGTCTTTGCACCCTACGACTGGGGGTATTTTGCGTTCGTCCACAACGCGGATTCACCGGCGCCTGCCAATTTCCAAGAACTTGCAGACGGCGACACCAAAATCATCATTCAGGACCCGCGCTCGTCCACTCCGGGCCTTGGGCTGTTGTTGTGGGTCAAAGCGGCCTATGGCGATGAAGCGCCGGACATCTGGGCCGGGCTTGCCGACAACATCGTAACCGTGACCAAGGGTTGGTCCGAGGCCTATGGCCTGTTCCTTGAGGGTGAGGCGGACATGGTCCTCAGCTACACGACCTCTCCGGCCTATCATCTGATCGCAGAGGAAGATGCCAGCAAGGCAGCGGCGGCCTTTGACGAGGGGCACTACATGCAGGTCGAAGTTGCGGCAAAACTGGCCGGAACCGATCAACCCGAACTGGCCGATCAATTCCTGGAGTTCATGGTTTCGGACGCTTTCCAACAGATCATTCCAACGACCAACTGGATGTATCCGGCGGTAACGCCGGCCTCTGGACTGCCTGAAGGGTTTGAAACTCTGATCGTGCCCGAGAAATCCCTGCTCTTCGGAGCGAATGAAGCCGCCGCAATGCGGGATCAGGCGCTTGCGGAATGGCTGGGCGCGCTCAGCCAGTAAGCCCGTTACCGGGTATCGGCGCGGCCGCGCTGGTCGCCGCGCTGATACTGGGTACGCTCGGCGCGGTCGCCCTGCGTGCCGAAGCAGCCGGCGGGTTTGGCCCCGCCGACTGGTCTGCCCTGCGCTTTACGCTTACACAGGCGGTGTTGTCCGCACTGTTCAGCGCGGGATTGGCCGTCCCGGTTGCACGGGCACTCGCCCGGCGAAGGTTCAAGGGGCGACAAGCCCTCATTGCCTTGTTGGGCGCGCCTTTCATTCTGCCGGTTATCGTTGCAATCCTCGGACTGTTGCAGGTCTTTGGCCGTGCGGGGTGGATCTCGGACATTCTGGGGTTCTTTGGCCTCGCCCCCATTCGCATCTACGGCTTGCATGGTGTCGTTCTGGCCCATGTGTTCTTCAACCTGCCCTTGGCCACGCGCCTCATCCTGCAGGCGTGGCAGGAAGTTCCCGCCGAGAGGTTTCGCCTGGCCGCGCAATTGGACTGCAACGGCATGGCGATGTTCCGGTTGATCGAACTGCCCATGCTGACACGGATACTCCCCGGGGTGCTGGCCGTAATCTTCGCCATTTGCCTGACAAGTTTCGCCGTTGCTTTGACGCTGGGCGGGGGACCGCGGGCGACGACACTTGAACTCGCAATCTATCAGGCCTTCACCTATGACTTTGACCTTGGTCGCGCTGCACTGCTGTCAGCGCTGCAACTTGCACTAACAGCCGCCGCCGCGCTGGCAGCGCTCAGGTTTTCGCGCAGAGATGGCCTTGGCGCAGGGCTGGATCGTGCCATTCGCCGCTGGGATGGAGGGGCGCCTGCAATCGATGCGTTCTGGATCTTGGCGGCGGCGGCATTCCTGTTGCTCCCTTTGGCATCAGTGGTGATTTCGGGGTTCGCGGGGTTCTTTGACATGCCAGCAATTGTGTTTCGCGCGGCGCTGACCTCGATCATTGTGGCCGCTGCCAGCACTGCGATCCTGCTGATGCTTGCACTGCCGATGGCAACGGCCGCCGCGACCGGGCGTTACGGAATTGTCGAACTCAGCGGAATTCTGGGTCTGGCCGCGTCACCGTTGGTTATCGGCACCGGTCTGTTCATTATGATTCGTCCACTGGCAAACCCGACTTCGCTGGCGCTTCCTGTGACCGCCCTGGTGAATGCCGTCATGGCCCTGCCCTTTGCCCTGCGCATTCTCGTGCCAGCAGCCCGCGATATCGTCGCGCGGCACGGGCGGCTCGGGCTATCACTGGGCATGGAAAAGAAGACCTTTTTTGCCTGGGTTCTGCTCCCTCGAATGCGCCCGCAAATCTGCTTTGCCGCTGGCCTCGGCGCCGCACTATCGATGGGTGATCTTGGCGTAATCGCCTTGTTCGCTGATCCCCAGATCGCAACATTGCCACTACAAATTTATCGTCTGATGGGTGCGTATCAGATGCAGGCCGCCGCAGGAGGCGCATTGTTGCTACTGTTGCTGTCGATGGGGGCATTCTGGCTTTTGGATCGCGGAGGGCGCTGGCATGCTGAAGCTTGACGGCTGTGTCATCGAAAACGGAGGTTTCGCACTTCACGCCGATATTGGCGTCGAAACCGGAGCCAGCGTTGCCATCATCGGCCCATCCGGCGCAGGAAAGTCCACATTGTTAGAAGCGATTGCCGGTTTTCGCGATCTCAAACAAGGCCGAATTCTCTGGAACGGTGATGACATTTCCGAGCTTCACCCCGGGAAACGTCCGCTGGCCATGCTGTTTCAGGATGGGAACCTTTTTCCGCATTTGACGGCCGAGCAGAATGTCGCGCTAGGCCTGCGCCCGAACGGACGACTTTCGAAGGACGAACACACCAAGGTGCAAGCCGCCCTCGATCGCGTCTCACTGCACGGATTGAGCAACCGGAAGCCATCAGAACTGTCCGGTGGGCAACAAAGTCGTGTCGCACTGGCCAGGGTCCTTGTGCAACGTCGCGAAATGTTGCTGCTGGACGAACCCTTCGCCGCCTTGGGACCGGCGCTGAAGGCAGAAATGCTTGATCTCGTTGCCGACCTGACAACGGAGACCAATACAACTTTGCTGATGGTCAGTCATGATCCGCAAGACGCGCATCGAATAGCCGGACAAACAATCCTCGTGGCGGATGGATTGGTGAATCCTCCTGCTGCGACATCTCAGCTCTTTGAGAATCCGCCCCCTGGTTTGCGCGACTATCTGGGATAAATTTTCATCGAAATCCGTCATGCCCGAAACTTTTTGCGGGTGGGTGTCGAAAGATGGTTACTGCATAAGTCTTTGGCGGATTTGTGCGGCTAAAGCTTCCGTAAAGGGCTGGTTGGAAGACAACGCAGCGATTAAAGTGGTTCCTGCTTGCTGGGAATGTCGGGGGTCTTTGCCCAGCTATCTGTTCCGCGTTTGGTGTTTCACGCAATGAAAAGAAAAGTCGTATTTGCCTATCGCATAGGGCAAAAGAAAATGGGCGGCAAAGTCATGCGCGTCGATCAGTTGGCAGCGATGGCTCGGTCCCATCTTTCGGAACGTTACGAATTTGACGTGGCGTTGGCGCCAAGAAGCGCACGTCCGTACATGTGCAAAAGGTTCGTGGAACAGTGCAAAGATGCCATTGTGATTTTTCACAAAAACGCGGCGGAAAACCTTGGGCCAGACTTTCGCGAAGCCCTAAAAAGCGTAGCCGCAGGTATCTGCGTCGATCACTTGGACGTGGTCGCGGGCCCATTTGAGCCTGGGTTCGTCGACATCCACATAGCCGCTTCTTACGAAAGCGAGCGGATTTTGTATCAAAACATGAACTCGCTCAACCCGGTTCCCGGAACGCAGATACGTCATTTGCGACATCACGCAGACCCGCGCTTAAGGGCGGGAACTGCGCCGGATCACAAACTATGTCCAGGGTATTTTGGATTGGCATCCAATGTAACAATGCCGGATGCATTGGCCGAAACGGTATTTACGCCGCAATACGATGGAAAATCGAATGCTGACGATTTTATTCAGAAAATGTCGCACGCGAACTTTCACATCTGCACGCGCGATCCACCAAAAAGAAATTCTTTTAAGCCTTTTACAAAAGGTTTCAATGCCGCTGTGGTCGGTGCCAATGTTCTTGTGAATAAACAGGTCCATGATGCAGAGCACTATCTGGGGCACTCTTATCCTTATCTGATCGAGAGCACCAATCCTGATGAAATAATGGAATGCATTTCGCGCGTAGAATCAGAATTTGGTAATCGTCAATGGAATAAGGCATTGAAGATAATGGAGGATGTATCCCGACAAGTGTCCCCGAAAAATGTTACGACCGAATTGGACAGGATTCTAAGACTGTTTTAGGCGTGGCCTGTGTCTCTACAGATAAAGCGCATGGCACCGGCTGAAGTGACGCAATGCAAACTTTATTCTCATAGCCAATGCTCGCGCCAGACAAGAACACCTGAAATGCCTCGCATTCGTGCAGCTCCCAGTCTGGGTAATTGAAATATTATTAAACCGACGGGCGAGTCTCGGGTCAGAACCCGTTTGATTCAGCCTGACCTCGTGGTTCATCGCAGCCCAAGCAACCTCAATCCTTTAATGGCGCTCGTCGATACCAAGATCGGTCCAGCTTTGTCCTTCATGGCCTAAAGGCGAAGCTACACAGCTGTCAGTTCGTTCACAACCAGTTGGGTCAATACTTGTGCAGGATCCGATTGTCGGACACGACATCCGGTGTGATCACCAGCCCTATACTCCTTGTGGCGTGCCTTCCACAAAACAGGTATTGCGGTTCATTGCCAAGGCACCCGGGCCGCCCTGTCACGCACGACTAACCGCTGTCCTGTTCCGGATTGTACCCGTTGTGGTTTCGCGGGTTGAGCGCTAGAACCTGAACCCATGAGGATCAGGATCATTTCTCCCGCCATTGTCACCGGTGGACCAGAGCTTCTGCATCAGCTTTGTCATGAGCTCTGCACAAACGGCTTTGATGCAGCCATGTGTTACACGCCTTTCGGCGAGAACCTTGAAACGCCCAGCGCCTATTCGGACTATGTAACACCGACCGCGGAATTCGAAGATGATGCGGATGTTCTTTTCGTGATCCCGGAATCCAGAACGGGATTGGTAAAATACATCAGGAAAGCTCAAATCTGCATTTGGTGGTTGTCTGTGGACAATTACCTGGCTCGAAAGCTGTTTCCCGAAGAAAATGACGGCGCCAAAATGCGAATAAATTGGGGCCTGAGACACCGCATCGATATTGACAGATTGGCGGACATGAAATTGATCCACCTGAGTCAGAGCCACTACGCGACGGAGTTTCTGGCCCGGCATGGTATACCCAGCTATCCACTTGGCGATTATTTGCACAATGCCTTTATTGAGGCATCAAGTCTATCCAGTCTGGAAAGAAAAGACTTGATTGCCTACAATCCCAAAAAAGGAATGCGGCGTACTCGTCATTTGATGAAAAAACTCCCTGGATTTGAATGGGTGGCGCTTGAGAAAATGACTCGATCCGAACTGATCGACTGCTTGCGACAAGTAAAACTGTATGTGGATTTCGGCAATCACCCGGGGAAAGACCGAATTCCACGCGAGGCGGTGATCTGCGGCGCTTGCTTAATTACTGGTCAAAATGGGTCGGCCAAAAATCCAATAGACATTCCCATCCCCAGTCGTTTCAAACTTGATTTCGAAAGTGCCGATTTTTCCTCAGAGTTTGAAAACCTCGCGGAAGGTACTATGAAGGACTTCGCCGAGGTTACTCGGGACTTTGATGATTATCGACAACACATAAAACAGGAGAGAGCAGCTTTTCGAGGCAGTGTCAGGAACCTGTTCGAAAATTTCACTTGACCCACTCACTCAAGTTGATGGGAACTTCATTGCATTAGCCATCAGTGTATCAGGCTCAACAGAAACTGTATTGCTTACTGCTTCTGCAACCAACTGGTGAAAGCCATGACACTGGCTCGGGGGCGGGCATTGCGCGGACGAGCCAAGAAATAGCCATAGTCCCTAAGCTCATACCCGGACAGAGGGAACAGCTTTTCCTCTTCAAGCTCACGGTCAATCAGGGCGTCCATCAGGGCAATCCCCTGCCCGTCAATAACCGCCTGAACCCGTACATTGGGGTCCGGGATGATCAACGTGTCCCGGCGTGTCTGGTGCGGCAACTGTGCGGCGTTTAACCAATCGGTCCAGGCATTACTGTCATCATGATCCCGTAATAGCGTAAATCCGGAAATCGCCTTCGCCATACCCCGCTTTCTTACCTTATCCAACGCCTCGGCGTTGCCAACGGGAAAGGCCGGGCACGGCATAAAAGGCGTGATTTCGCAATCATCCCAATGTCCGCTCCCCCAGCGGATCGCGATATCTACACCTTGAGAGTCGAGGTCGAACAACCGGATCATGGGCTGCAGTCGCAGCTGGATTTCTGGATGATCCTGCATGAAGGACATCAGCCGCGGCGACAACCAACGGGCAGCGAAATAGGTAGAGACGCCAACAGTCAGTGTACTGGAAGATACGCCCTTCAAAGCCTGTATTTCCACCTCGATCTCATCGTAGCGGCTTTGACAGGCCCTCAGTAGCTTTTGCCCGACCGCCGTTACCCGGACCCCTCGGGAACTGCGTTGAAAAAGCGCAAAACCCAGATCGACCTCAAGCGTTTTGATCTGATAGCTGACTGCGCCTTTGGTCATGTTCAGCGCTTCGGCGGCATCAGAAAAGCTCCGGTATCGGGCAATTTCGACAAACAGGCGCAAGCTGTCGTGGTGGCGGAAGTCAATCGGCATGTGTCTAGCGTATAAATTTTTTGCACACCAAGTGAAGATAATTTCGATTTATTAGCGCCAAATTTCATAAATAATAAGGGTCGGAGTTGCCCACAGGAGTTTGGTGGTTGGGAAATATGAACAGCCAAACACATATCACCCAACGCGGCCGGTCGCGCCAAGGGCGATTGACCCGACACAATGCACGGCAAACAACGCCGGTCTATCTGCGTCGCAAAATCCCCGCTTATGATCTGCTGAGCGACGTCGCATTGACCCGCATCGAGGCCCAGGCGGATTGGATCCTGGAGCATATTGGCATCGAGTTCCGAGGCGATGAGGCTGCCCTTGCATTCTTTGCCGAGGCTGGCGCGCGCATCGATGGTTGCAGGGTACAGCTTGCACCGGGTCATGCCCGGCATCTTTGCGCCTCGGCACCAGCCCAGTTCCAGCTGCACGGCCGCGACCCCACGCGAACAGTGACACTGGGCGGCGACAATCTGGTGCTGATGCCGGGCTATGGCTCGCCTTTCGTATCCGATCTTGAACGCGGTCGGCGCTATGCCACCCTGGCAGATTTTGAGAACTTCGTGAAACTCGCGCATCTTTCGCCGGCGCTGCATCACTCTGGCGGCATCGTCGTCGAACCGACGGATGTACCTGTGAACAAACGGCATCTGGACACGATGCTGGCGCATCTCACGCTGTCGGACAAACCGTTCATGGGCGGGGTGACGTCAGCACAAGGCGCGCAAGATAGCATTGATATGGTCCGATTGGCCTTTGGCAAAAGGTTCGTGGATGAAAACGCCGTAATTCAAGCCAACATCAACGTGAACTCGCCGCTGGTCTATGACAAGGTGATGTCCACATCCTTGCGCATTTATGCAGAGGCGAACCAATGTGTCTGTATCTCGCCCGCCATTTTTGCCGGAGCCATGGGGCCTCTCTCTCCTGCCGCCGTCGCTGCCCAGACCCTGGCCGAAGCCATGATCGGTATTGCCCTGGTGCAACTTGTACGCCCAGGGTGCCCGGTAGTGTTTGGCAGTTTTCATTCCACCATGAATCTACGCACCGGCGGGCTGACATTTGGCTCGCCCGAGGCCAACCTGACCACCATGGCGCTCTCACAGTTGGGCCGCCGACTGGGGGTTCCCGTGCGGTCGGGCGGGGGTCAGGTAACGGCGTCGAATGCCCCGGATGGGCAAGCTATGCAGGACAGCACCGGCGCGATGTGGGCCACGCTTCTGTCCGGCGGGCATCAGGTCTGGCACGCGGCTGGCTGGCTCGAAGGCGGGTTGGTGATGTCATATGAGAAATTTATCCTGGACCTCGACCATTGTGGCGCCATGCTGAAAATGCTGCAGGGATTCGACACCGATGACGAAGACTTTGGCCGCGACGCCTATAGCGAGGCTGGGCCAGGGGAGAATTTTCTCTCGACCGGTCACACATTGCGCCATTACACCACCGCCAATTTCGAGCCCCGGGTGCCAGACGGAGGTCCCTTTGAAGCCTGGCAAGAAAACGGCTGTATGACCGCAGATCAACGCGCTTCCATCCGATGGCGTCAGATGCTGGAAGAGTATCAGCCACCAGAGATGCCTGAAAGTTTCCGAACAGCCCTGAATGACTTTGTGACAGAGCGCAAAGCGAGCATGCCTGACGAATGGCATTGAGAAAGGACCCTTGCACATGACCGAAGAACTGAGCCGCACGTCCGCGCTTGCCTCCCGCCACATAGCGCTTGGATCGGGTCTGGAGGACTGGAACGGAATGGGAACTGCCTGGACCTACAACAGCGACCCGAACGATGAGCACGACGCGGTGCGCGACCACGCCGGTATGTTTGACATGTCACCGCTGAAAAAAGTGCTTGTTAGCGGACCGGACGCACAGTCAGTGCTTGACCACCTGACGACCCGCGATTTGTCCAAAGTAACTGTGGGCAAGGCCGCCTATCTCTGCGTACTGACCGAGGAAGGCGGAATTGCAGATGATGCCATCGTGTCAAACAATGGCAATGATGAGTGGATGATCGTGCACGGCTCGGGCGACACGATGGCGTTGCTGCAGGCTTCTGCCGAAGGGCGAACCGTATCGGTCGAATTTACCGACGATTTGCACGACGTCTCGGTGCAGGGCCCGGCGGCCTTGGATATCCTGAATGCGCATTGCGATTGTGATCTGGCCCAACTTGCCTACTTTGAACATACGCCTGCAACCCTGTTCGGGCATCCCTGCCGCATTTCACGCACAGGGTATTCCGGTGAACGCGGGTATGAGATTTTTGCAGACGCCGAGGTAGTCACAGATATCTGGGACAATCTCGTTGAGGCAGGCGTCACGCCGTGCTCTTTCACGGCGCTGGACAAAGTTCGGATCGAGGCCGGGCTCTTGTTCTATGGATACGATATGACGGAAGAGCATACACCCTGGGAAGTCGGCTTGGGCTTTACGGTCAGTAACTCCAAACCTGACTTCCGCGGCAAGAAAGCTCTGATGGCTGCCAAAGGCCAGGAGAAGATCAGCAACGTCTGCCTCGATATCGATCATCCCGACATAGTCGAGGGCGGCGAGATCTTGTTGCTGGACGGCAAAGAGGTTGGCGTGATCAACAGCCCCTGTTATTCGCACCGGATGAACAAGTCGCTGGCACTGGCACATGTCGGAACCGAGGTTGTCGTCGGATCGGTTTTAGGGGTCAAAAGCGCGTCACTGGACACTACCGCAACTGTTGTCGACGGTCCGATCTACGACCCTCAGAAAGCCCGGACGCATCAGTAAGCTGGTGGGCTCGGCGTAGCGAGTGACATTGAGTACGCATTTCACAAGGGTTCTCAAGTCGGCTGATCTCCCGTCCTGATGGGTAAGATGCCACTCAGAACAAGGCCGCTTCCGCCCTGCCCCATATTCAAGTCTCATGCCAATTGCATGATCAACTCGACCTCGCCATCAATTACTCTTCCCGTCGGGCGGAAACCAAACCTTTCGTAAAGCGGCATTGCCCCACCGGGTTCGTCAACGACGCTGACAACCAGCCGGGCACGGCCCCTTTTTTGTGCCAGCGATCTGGCGAACTCCAATGCGGACCAGCCGTGGCCGCGCCCCTGATGGGCCTGGTCCACCATCAATCGCCAGATGTATATCCCATTCGGGTCATCGCCATCATCGAGTTGTGCTTCGGGATGAGACATATCGACAACGGCAAGCAACCCGACCGGGCAATCGCCTTCCCAAATTCCATAGATCTCTGATCCCGGCTCAAAAATGGACTGAGCCATAGTCATGAGGTTAGGTGCAACAAATGCCGCCTGTTTGTCGCCCACCTGAAGTGTTGCCAACGGTCGAAGTGAGTCTCGCTCTAAAGGTCGAAAATCAGGCATGGCGAATGTCTACCAGATGACCTGGTATCCGGGAAGCTCTGGATCAATCAGACACAGACACCTGATGGAATTGCGTTTCCAAGGAATGAAACACGACGCATCGTTTTGGATCACTCCCTTCCAGCCACCTTGTTACGGCTGGGCCTCACTGGATTCCTGTGCACTTCCTTGTCCAGAATACTCTTTCTCACGACCTTCAAAAACCGGGAACTCCACGAAGAATTCCGTGCCTGTTCCGACTTTACTTAGGTAATCTATCGTGCCGCCAAAGTGTTCAACGATTTCCTTGGAAATATTCATCCCCAGCCCGGTACCGCCCGCGTGCCGTTCGTCGGATGAGTCAATTTGCGAGAAACGCTCGAAGACCTTGTTCCTGCTGCCAGGAGGGATTCCGACGCCCTGATCCTTAACGAAAATCCGAACACGATTGCCGATAGTTTTGCACCCCACAGTGACCTTGCCACCGTCAAAGGAAAACTTGGCCGCGTTGGATATCATATTTGTCAAAACCTGATTAAGGCGAGACGCATCACCCCTGATCAGCGCGTCGCACTGACCCTGACAGTCTTCTTCGATTTCGACGTTGTGAGCACTGGCATATCCCAGGTTGCAGGCTATGGCCTCCTGAACCAGTGAGCAGACATTTATCGCATCGTCGCGGTAAACCATTTCTCCGGCTTCCATTTTTTGGATATCCAGAACATCATTGATCAGCGATGCAAGGCGTTCACTATTCTTGCTTGCCAATGAAACAAGGCTTTGCATCTTCTCTGGTATTTCACCCAAGGCGCCTGAGTTCATTAAGTCCAACGAGCCTTTGATCGATGTCAGCGGCGTGCGAAGTTCATGACTGACGGTCGAAATGAACTGAGTCTTCGCAATATACGCGGCTTTGGTACGTTCGTGCTCTTTCTTGAGTTTCTCCAACTGTTCCAGGTTTTTCCGGTAAAGACCCAGAAACACGAGCGAACAATCGATCAGAAAGTACATCACGAAGACGACGGTAAAAAAATGTAGCCAAAGTTCCGACGAAAGATCAGGCTGTTCGACCCAGATGTCTTTAACAACAATCACCATGAACGAAATGCCGTACATGACCAACCGGACAATCATTGCCCAAACGAACTGATGGTTGTTCATTGCCGCAAAAAGAGCGGCAGCAAAAAGGAAGAACAAAGGCGTAAAATGCCCACCGGACTCCTGTTTGAACGCCACTGATACGGCATAAAGGCAGATGGCCGTAGAACTGAGAACCGTGTTCACCAGGATCCAGGCGACCATCATGCGGATCGCTTTGCTCTGGTTGGGCTTCAGAACAGCCACACGTTTTGCGAGATACAAATCCTGCAGCTCGCAAATAAGGATTGTTGCGTAAAACAAAAGTGCATTTATGGGATTGAAAAAGAAGGCGGTCAGGATCGTCGAGGCGAGAAAAATCGCCTGCCGCTGCCATAGAAGCGACGTGATCATGGCAGTGTAGTCTTTGATGTTCTGCAGCAGCCTATCGTCGGGAAATTCGGGTACCCGATCCGGCTGTTTCGCTTCGATGACCGTCATTTCAAGATCTTCACTACTCGCACTCGCGTTTCCTTCTAACCAAACAATGAGGACGGAGTTGGCCAGAATTGAGTTCACAGTTTGTCAATAATCATTGCGGGCGCTCAAAACTGTTGCGCTGTCAGGCAATGTCTCGCAGTTGCGACCGTCGGTATCTGACTGAAAAGGCGCGCGAAATTGCGAAAGTGTAATATGGTAACGCATCAAAAAAGCTTTGCCCCACTCAGCCTTCCGTAGCGTCAGCAGCGAGCAACATACCGTAGGGTCATTGAAACCAGAACGTCCCAGAGCATACTGGCCTAATGCCGCCTTTTCGTTACTTTCGAGAAAGGTGTGTTTCCTGACCGTAGAGTTCGTGCAGCACCTTTTCGAACAGGCGCGGGCTCGCGAGTTCTTTTTGCTCAGCCTCAAAATCGCAACCGGTGTGAACCCGTGCCGCGGCACCCTTTCTCAAAGCCTGTTCCCGATTGTTTACCTGCTCAACGGCCATCTTCAATGCCGACAAAGCTCCTGATTTCGAGATGGAACGCATGGGTACTGGCGAACTCATCAATGTCCGCAGATGCGCAGAAGCACCGCGCGTACTGAGAACCATCCCCAGTTTCCTGCTCAAAATCTCTTCAGACGGGAGAAAATCTGTGCTGTCCCGGCCGTGGGTGACAATAAGAAAAACACCGCCACCCCGGTAGGAAAAAACTGCATCGGCGTCTTTCATTACCTTGTCAATGCAGAAACCGATATCGGAAATCGCACGGCGGAAGCTGCCAAAGTCATTCATGTCGTAACGGTACTCGGCATCCTGCAATTTTACCGCTGTAACCGAAGAGTCAAAAAGGCGACCCAGCGAAAGGTTCTCGACATAACTGTCAAACTCGACATATCCCAAACACCGTTTCGGGCCATCGATAGACAGTGGATCCTCGAAACTGAATTGCCGGTTGTAATCAAGCTTTTCTTTGAGGGACTTGACCGACGCCATAGTTCTCTTGGCCTTGATCCGCTCCTGCATCAGCAAGTGCGCTGCATTCATACGGCTGCGCAACTCAAAAAAATCGAACGGCTTTGTAATGTAGTCGAATGCGCCTTCCTGAAATGCATCTTCGACATGTTGCCTGTCGCTCATTGCAGTCAACATTATCACGGGTGTTTCGGAATTATCCGGCAGGCTTCGAATTTTCCGTAGAAGCTGAATTCCGTTTGTACCCGGCATTTGAATGTCCAGCAGAATGCAATCGAACGGGGTTTCAGACATCTTGATTTTTTGCAGCGCCTCAGAGGCTGAACCAGCCTCCGTGACATGACAGTTCTTGAATGCGGAAAGTCCGGTCTGAAGAAGTTCCAGCACACCCGGTTCGTCATCGACCGCCAATACTCTGAACGTAGTCTGTTTCAGCGCCCGAAGTTCCAACTTCTGCTGAAACTGTTCTTTTGCGGGGATCGAATGTTTCATGACTGGCTAACCGCTTTTGCCCTGTTTAACGACGCCAGACTATGAAACGACTAGGACGAAACCGCGGCAAAAAAGCAGAAAAGCAACAAGGAACAAGGTATTTTCTTGACCTTATTTGGGCGCACGTTCACCGATTGCGGCGTCTGAGTGACGGGCTTCCCGCGGAGTTTACCTACGAAAGATACGCACGAACCGCAAAGTTCAACCTTGCTGGCCCTGCATACTTTGTCGGCTGATCCAGATGAAAAACCACCGTCGCACTCGCACCGCGCCACAGCAAACCTGCCACGCAAGGCAATTCTCAGGCTATATCGTCTGCTTGTATCTGTACGTCGCTTGAACCGATATTCCCATGCGTCTTGATGTTGAACAAAACCGACTGACTTGCGGTTCCATCAATCGAGAACTTTGCGCCAACTGGTGCAGCACCAACCCCTAGTCGCCGGGACCACCGCGCCCAAACAGAAGGTACAATCCCGAGAATGCTGGTCGCACCACCTTCTTGCGCTGTCACTGTCATTTGACGGAACAACTCCTGCTGGACGATGGTCCTGCGTGTCGACGGAACATTGTCCGTGATGAAGAACCGTGATGCTTCCCAGACAGTAGGTTTGACCGGTGCTTCGAAAAACAGAATGTCGGTGGGCAAGCTTTTCAGAATACCTTTCTGGGCATCCCGCAGCATATAACTGTACACACCGCATTTCGCCGTGGTGGGCAGGAGGCGCACTCCACCAAAGATTTCTCCGAACTCGTGAAGCACGACCCACTGGCAGGCGGGGGTATCGTATTGGTCGAATTCCATACCGTCGGCCTCGCCGACCTGCCACTTCAAGCGGTCGATGAATATGGACTTTCGGATTTCAAGGTATTGCGCAAGCAATGTGCCGTGCTCATGCATATTGCGAAAGTTCATCGTCGCAGCACGGATGCCCCCAAGCCTGCTATCACGCTCGAGCGCATCACGACTGAGCGCAAAGAGATTGCGCGGCGCCGTCCCCGTCGGCGCAATCTTAGAGTCGTTGGCAGGCTCCAGGTCCGGAAGTACCTTCGGCGCCGGGAATGCCTGCTCATACCTGAGTGGTCTGTCCATATTTTGCTCTTAATTTCGCCACACTTATGACAAGATGTAGCTTAGCAAGTCTACAACTTATTGCAGTATTTTTTTCAATTGACCGGAATGTGTGACCAATTCGCCCTCAATGAGATGTATTGTGCAATAGCCTGGTGCCATTTCGATAGATTTGCGCAGACTTACCACTCAATAATGTAGCGTTTTGGGTACACATTCCGAATTCAACGCATTGATAGGAATTGTTTTTCTCCAGACTCAGCCGGACGCGCGCAGCGAAATTGACCCAAAGGTGTTTTTGCCCGAAGTCAAGCGCAGAAATTGCCGATACGCGGGCTACCTCTTGGTTTTTACGGGGTCAAACACCAGGCCAATTGCAGCTTCGGATTACGTGCTTTCAACTGGAAGGCTGAATGCACTGTGGTTAAGGTTTGCTGACAAACTGACGCCTTTCACGGGTCATCCTTTCGCCGCTTTTATCCGTCAGATTGAACCAACCCTAAGAGTTTCAAACACCAACCGACCTTTGCCCTAAGTCTGCAATGCCCAGAGGTCGGTTTGGTGAAAAAAGTTGGTGAATAGTTATGCGTATACTTGCCGTAGACGACGACCCTAGCATTCTGGAACTTCTGACCTGTGTCCTGGCGACGTTCGGCTATGAAGATGTCGTTACAGCCCGAAGCGGCCGCGAAGCCCTGCAGATTCTTTCAGAGCGTAAAGAGGCATTTGATTGTTTGCTTCTGGATGTCCAGATGCCGCAAATGAACGGGATAACTCTGTGCGAAGAAGCTCGAAAGATCCCGGGCTACAAGTTTACGCCCATAATCATGGTAACCGCCATGGTTCAGAAACAATATATAGACGAGGCTTTCGAAGTCGGGGCAACGGACTACGTAACAAAGCCTTTCGAGTTTTCCGATCTGAAGCAACGGCTGTCGGACGCCTACAGGATGGCTGCAGAGCGCAGAGCTGCCATCGAGGTGATGGAAGCTGATGTTTACGTTTGGAAGGATTCGGAGGTTAATCCCGACCTTCGGTTAAGTGACCCGCTGTATTTTGGCGATCTGCCCGGATGCATCGGGTTGGCGGAATTCGAGAACTACGTCATCCAGCTTTCGACGATGCATTCAATGGCCTCGAAAATCGTGGCGGTCAAAGTCGCGGACGTCGAGCAAGTTTTCAAGTCGAGCACTCCCGCCGAGTTTCGAAAAACCATGGCGTCGGCAGGAACCGCACTTTTGTCGGCAACCCAGGAAGGACGCAATTTCGCAACTTATTGGGGCAATGGCGTATTCCTTCTGATCCACGACAGCCAAAAGGGACTGAGCGCAGAGCAGTTGCAAAAACTGTTGGAAGAAATTCCGGCGGATGCTGTGGAAGGCGTTTTGCAAGACCAGGCGATAACATATCAGGCTGGCGAAGAGGTCGCGTTGAAAGCGACGTCAAAAATGGAAGCATTGTTCCTGATCGACAAGGCAGTCGAACTTGCCGAATTAAGTGACCGGCAAGAAGCCAGATTTGGTTAATATGCGCCCATCGTGACCGCCAAAATGTCGGCTGGCTTATAGTCAAAGACCAGATTGGCGATTTTGCCATTCTGCCCATTCCTCGACAGGATGGTGTCCAGCTTGATGCTGCCCCAGGCAAGCGCAATCCGCTCACCCTTTTTTCGGCACCTTGCTTGTGCCAACCTAGGCTGACGTCCCCAGAAATCGAAGCGGGGCTTGTTCCCCGGTCTGCAAAACGACCGCCTGACCGAATACATTCATGTCTTCCTAAAGACCCCTTAGGGGCGGCCTACTTAATGTGGGAATTCGTCGCTGACCCCCCGAAGACAGTGAGCGATATCATTGCCGAACCCCTGGTGGCCTCCGGGAAGTTCAAAGATAGCCAAAAAATCGATGCCCGGCAGGCCGCCATCGGGCAAAGTGATGCACTTCGCGTTGTGCAGGATACAAAGCAGTACCTAGTTGCCCTTAGTATCGAGGGCCTGGACACCCGGATGTCGAAACAGTTTTGCCATCGCAATCAGCGCCAAAATGCAGCATGCGATGGCGATGAGAAATGGCATCCGCAGATTGATGGCCATGAGTGACCCGCTCAGGGCTGTAATTGTTCCGGACCCCAACGCGTAAATTGCTACAGTCACACCCATCACCCAGCCTTGTTCGGACGAGCCGACACTCCCGGAGAATAAGGACAACATGGTCGGATACATGATCGCAAAAGCGATCGTTATTGGAACGATCAGGACATAAGAAAGATCGGCCACAGGGTTAAGCATGAATGCCAAAATCCCAATGCCCATGGCCGCGATAGAGGCGTATAGTATGCGGAATTTCTTGTATCGTTCGTGCAATGGCGCCGTCAGGTAAGCGCTGCCAAAGGCCATGGATGCACCGAATACAGCAAGAGCCATGCTGTTTTGAAGCGTGCCGAACTTGAATTTGGTCAGTAGATAGGTGTCAAGGAAAAAGAAAAACGCGTTCAGGCACATAAGCGAGAACAGCATGACAACGGAAAGCCGCAGAACAACCGGATGCGAACGGACTTTCCACAAATTCATGGCGACATCCAGAAGCCCAAAGTCAATTTTTCGTTTTTTGAACCCGGGCTCCGAGAAGAATATCAGGATCAGCGCCATGTTGATCAGGATAAGGCCGATTGCGACATAAAATGGCAACTCGAGCGATGCAAATGGCCCCATCAGGTTTTGGTCACTCAACAATCCCGAAATCAACGGCCCCCCGAGAAGACCCAAGGCCGATGCCGCGACAATCATCCCCAGGTTTTTCGATTTCTCCTGATCGTCACGACTTATGTCGATCAAAGCGGCCTGCGCGATGGGTTGATTTGCCGTCGTAAACCCGGAAACCGCACGCCCCAACAGCAGCAGCCAATAGCTTGCTGTCATGATCGCCGCCACGGTCAGAACATACCCAATCAAAGCACCGGTCAGGCAAATCATTATTCCTTTCTTGCGTCCTATATAGTCTGACACCTTGGCGATGAAGGCAGCCCCAAAGAAGTAGAACAAAAAGAACACCGCAATCAGAACCGTGTAATCGAACTGACGAATGTTTCTCGGAGTATCTTGCGGAAGGAAGTTTTGCTGTGGATCCAGTAAGATCGTATTGAAGATTGGCAGAATTAGACCAAAACCCATCACGTCAATGAACACAACAAGCAGCAAAGATAGTCGCGAAAGGTTCATGAAGGCTGCCTCGGTGTTATCCTTGAATTGAACAATTTTGCAAAAAAACTGAATGCCGGCTTTTGAAGGCAAAACAAACCGACAATGGATGTCGGGTGTTGTCTTCAATACTATTCTATTGACCAATCATACTTGTGTCCAATTCAACGGAGTCATCTGTTCTTTGGTGCGCCGACCGGCCAAACGCCAATTCGACCGTCTTTTAGCACGAAGGCCCATCGTAGGTTCCCAGTGTCTGGACACTTAGCCAGTAGATGACGATTGACGGGAGTGCGATTGTAGATGGGAATGCATTTGGGCACCTG
Organism: Ruegeria sp. HKCCD6647-2; assembly: GCF_057221075.1. Lineage (NCBI taxonomy): Bacteria > Pseudomonadati > Pseudomonadota > Alphaproteobacteria > Rhodobacterales > Roseobacteraceae > Ruegeria > Ruegeria sp. HKCCD6647-2. The sequence goes on from NZ_JBWVBD010000002.1 coordinate 37,319, forward strand.
TCGTATCCGATCGCGACACGCCCCAGTTCTTGAACCAGCCGAACAGTTCCTCATTGCGGTTGCGAATTCTGGAGCGCGATTTTCAAATTTGACGGTCACTTTATGTTGCTTCGGCCAGAGATACATGTGCGGACCACCTTGTCTTTTATGGATTTTATGACCCAACCGGCGCCGTGGTCTTGATCCCTCAGCAACCAGTCGACACGTCTGACGGCTCAAGAGGACCTGTATACCGATGCAATCACTGACCCGTCCGGCATTAACGACAGGATTCAATGGTCGCCCTTTGCGATCACAGATGGCGTTCAGCTTGTTACTCCCTTCAACTCTGGTTCTTTCAATCAGGCGTTCGCATCCCCTTTTCGACGTCCAAACTGGACGCCGAACGGCGGTTTTCCGATGCTCGGCGTCAATCTGATTGTCTGCTTTTTCATGCTCGGCAGCCAGGCCAGCCGCACGCGCCATTCGCCCGTCCATAAGTCAGAAAAGACCAGAAATACCCACCGCTTGCTTTCAAGTCGTGAATCGCGTCACTCGCGTAAGTAGTGGGTACGGAACCACAGCCAGCGGATGAGAGAGGCCAATTTCTAATGCCTTTCTCTGGCACTGCGGTAGAGTTTGCTCGCACGACTTAGACTTGCGAGCAACTCTCAGGCTTCTTGTCCGGTTGAAACGAATGCTTTTTGATTATTTCGGATAGCTCGGGCCGACAGGAACCACAGCCTGTTCCGGCTTGCACGGTTTCTCCAAGTATGTCCACATCAACAAAATGCCCGGTGTCAACTGCACGGATTATGGTTTTTAAACCGACGCCGAAACACGAACAGACTGTTGGCCCGGCATCTTCTACATCCAAAGAAGGACGCCCGGACAAGACCTGCAAGGGTGAGACGTCAGGCAAGGTCGCGATGTAGTCTCGCATCAGTTTTACCGGTTCAGGGGATACAAACAGTGCCGCCAAAAGGTGATGCCCTTCGAAGAATGCAATTCTGAATGACCCTCGATTTTGATCCGATATCGATGCGCAGACGGCATCGGGTAAGCCAAACCATTCTCTTGCCGAACTCTCCCAATCCTCGACGAGCCGGTATCCTGCAAGCTCCGTTCTGTAACCCTTGTCCGTTTTGGCCGTTGCCCAGTAGTCGGCCCCAGGCGATGGAGCTGTAACAGACACCGAGAACCCATACCAAGCAGCCTTCATACGCCGAATGGACACCGCCGTTGCCTTGCTTTCAGGTTGCCCGGAGATTGGGTCGGTCACACTTGGAACCAACGCATCCACACGGGATGATGGAGCTGTTTCACCAGTCCAGTGAATTGGCGCGAATACCTGGCCGGTTGCGACAGTATCTGTGGTACGAAGTCGAAATACTCCACTTCCAACAGGGCTTTTGACTTCGACCAAGTCGGCGGTAGCGAGGCCCAATCTTCCGGCGTCCTTGGGGTTGATATCCAAAAAAGGTTCGGCGAGGTGAGCTGACAATCGGGGCGACAGCCCTGAACGGGTCATGGTGTGCCATTGGTCCCGAATGCGCCCGGTATTCAAAAGATACGGGTATTGTGCAGATGTTCCAGCTATTGGCGGTCGATGGGTAACCGGCACAAAACGTGCTTTGCCGTCAGAATAAAAAAATTGTCCATCGCCAAAGAATCGCCCGTCCGTAGCACCCGATGCCACCGGCCAACGCGTGGGGGCCAAGTCTGCGTATTCAACGTCTTCGATTTCCGATAATCCTGAAATGTCAAAGTCTTTGCCAAACGATTTTGCAAGAGAAGATAATGCAGCATGTTCACGAAAGATCTGTGCCGGAGTCTTATAGCTGAAAGACGACACCCACCCCATGCGACGTCCCACTTCGGCAATTATGTCCCAGTCTGCACGTGCTTGCCCCGGCGGCGCCAAAACGGCGCGCTGTCTGCTGATCGTGCGGTCGGAATTGGTTACGGTGCCGCTCTTTTCCGCCCACCCCGCCGCCGGCAACAGCACATCTGCCATGCGCGAAGTGTCCGTATGGGCTGTCAGGTCGCTGACAACGGTAAACGGGCAGTGTTCAATGGCCGCCCTCACTCGGTTAACGTCGGGCATGGTGACCGCCGGATTGGTGTGGATGATCCAGAGCGCCTTGACCTGATCGTCCTCAATGGAACGAAACAGATCGACGGCTTTCAGCCCCTGTCTTGGCGCCATGGTCGGCGCGCCCCAGAACTCCTGAACCGCGGCGCGGTGGCTTTCGTTTTCTATGTCCAGATGGCATGCGAGCGTGTTGGCCAAACCGCCGACTTCGCGGCCGCCCATTGCATTGGGTTGCCCCGTCACCGAAAAGGGGCCCATTCCTTTTCGCCCGATCCGGCCAGTGGCCAGGTGGCAATTCAGGATCGCGTTGACCTTGTCAGTTCCGCTGGAGGACTGGTTCACGCCCTGACTGAAGATTGTCACCACGCGCTCTGTTTTGATCCAAAGATCACAGAACGCCTCGATCAGATCTGGGCTTAGACCCGTTACGGCTGGATCCTCATGCTGCGCCGTGTCGAGGGCATCGGAAAAACCGACGCTCCGCTCCAGAAACTCTGACGCTACATGCCCGCCTTCGTGAATTCTGCCTAGCAAGCGGTTGAACAAGGCGACGTCACTTCCGGGCTTTAGTGCCAGATGCAGATCCGCCTGATCGCAACTGGCCGTGCGACGGGGGTCAATCACGACGATCTTTGTTCCTCGAGACTGACGCGCTGCCAACACGCGCTGATAAAGGACCGGATGACACCACGCTAGGTTGGACCCGACCAGGACGACCAGATCGGCGTGATCCAAATCCTCATAGGTACCCGGTACCGTGTCCGTTCCGAAGGCACGTTTATGACCGGCCACAGTCGAGGCCATGCAGAGCCGCGAATTGGTGTCGATATTGGCCGAACCTATGAACCCCTTCATCAGCTTGTTGGCGACATAGTAATCTTCGGTCAACAATTGGCCTGAGACATAGAAGGCGATGCTGTCAGGCCCGTAAGCCTCGATGGTCGAGGAGAAACGATCAGCCACCAGTTGCAGCGCATCGTCCCACGCGACGTCCTTGCCAAAAGCACGCGGGCTCATTAACCGGTGTTCTGTTCCGACGGTTTCACCCAAGGCCGCACCCTTGGAACAAAGACGCCCGTGGTTTGCCGGGTGGTCCGGGTCGCCCCGAACCGCCAGCCCTCCGGCACCGTCAGGGCGCAGCAGGACGCCGCAGCCAACACCGCAATAGGCGCAGGTCGAGCGGACCTCGGGCAGGCCGGTACCGTCCATCAGGCTGCACTCCGCCGGGCAACTGCGCTGTCGTCCAGCAGGATGCGACCGTCCTTCAGGCGCACCGGATAGGTGGTGATCCGACCGTCATCGGCGCCTTGCGCTTCGCCTGTGTTCAAGTCGAAGACCCAGTTGTGCAGCGGGCAAGTCACCGACTGGCCGTGCACGATCCCTTCGGATAAAGGACCGCCCTTGTGCGGGCAGCTGTTGGTGGCGGCAAACACTTCGGACTCGGCTGTGCGAAAAACCGCGATGCAACCGATATGAGTTTTCACAAGCCGTGCTCCGCGTAGGGGTACGTCGTCGATCTGTCCGATGTCGATCCAGCTCATTCCGCGGCCTCCAGTGTGAAATCTGCAATTGGTGCAAAGGTTTGCGCTTTTTCCCGCACGTGTTCTGCCCAGGGATCCTTGCGGTAAACGCTTTGCGACAGCTCGAACCGGGCGACCAAAGCGGTCCGGTTTTCTAGATCATCGACCACCTGCGCCTTGACCCAGTCCATGCCGACCTTTCCCAGCCATTTGTACAGACGGTCCAGGTACTTGCCGCCCTCACGGTAGACCTGTGTCACGGCCATCACGACCTCAATCGCCTCTTGTTCCGAGGGCACTTGGCACAGCAGCTCGGTCTCTTTCACATCCATACCGGCGGCACCGCCAATGCTGATTTGATAGCCGGAGTCCACACAGACCACGCCGATATCCTTGCATGTCGCCTCGGCGCAGTTGCGCGGGCAGCCCGAAACGGCCAGTTTCAGTTTGTGCGGTGTCCATGAGCCCCAGAGAGTTTTCTCTAATTTGATACCGAGACCGGTGCTGTCCTGCGTTCCAAACCGGCAGTGATCGGTTCCAACACAGGTTTTGACCGTGCGGAGGCCCTTGGAATAGGCATGGCCCGAGACCAGCCCGGCTTTGTTCAAGTCCGACCAGATCGCCGGCAAGTCCTCTCCTTTGACGCCCAGCAGGTCAATGCGCTGACCGCCGGTGACCTTGACTGTCGGCACATTGTACTTGTCGGCGGCGTCAGCAATGGCGCGCAATTCGGCTGGGTTGGTGATCCCGCCCCACATACGTGGCACGACGCTGAAGGTGCCATCCTTCTGGATGTTGGCATGCTTGCGTTCGTTCACAAAGCGGCTCTGTGGGTCGTCCTGATACTCCAGCGGCCAGTCCGCCAGCAGGTAAAAGTTGATCGCCGGACGGCAGACATGGCAGCCGTTTGGCGTGGTCCAGCCGAGTTCCTGCCAGACAGCGGCCTGACTTTTTAGTTTCTGCCCTTTGATCAGACGCCGTACATCCTCGTGGGTCAGATCGGTGCAACCGCAGATCGGCTGCGCCGCAGGCATCTGGAACTCGTCTCCCAGAGTGACCTGCAATACTTGTTCAACCAGCCCCGTGCAGGTTCCGCATGAGGCGCTGGCCTTGGTGCTTGCACGCACCGCACCCAGATCGCCGGCCCCTTCATTGATCGCCTCAACAATCTCGCCCTTGCATACGCCGTTACAGCCGCAAATCTCCGCCTCAGGCGGCAATGCTGCAACGGCTGAGAGAGGGTCCGCAGTATCGCCCCCCTGATAGGCCGGGCCGAAAATCAACGTCTCTCGCATTTCGTCGATGTTGGTGCCGTCTTTGATCAAGCCGAAGAACCAGCTTCCATCGGTGGTGTCGCCGTACATAACGGCACCGATTAAGCGATCCTCTTCAATCACCAGACGTTTGTAGACACCGCGTGAGGGGTCGCGGAAGACGATGTCCTCTCGTGCCGGCCCGTCTGCGAAATCGCCCGCGCTGAACAGGTCACAGCCTGTAACTTTCAATTTGGTGGAAAGGGTTTTCTGAACGAACGCCGCCTCTTCCTCCAACAAGGCCTGCGCCGCCGCTTTCGCCTGATCGTAAAGCGGCGCGACAAGGCCAAAGACCTCTCCGTCATGCTCGACGCATTCGCCCACGGCATAGATGTCCGGGTCCGAGGTCAGCATCTGATCATCCACATGGATTCCTCGCCCGATGGCCAGTCCGGCCTCTTGCGCCAAAGCTGTGTTCGGACGGATGCCCACGGCCATGACCAGTAGGTCACAGGGCAATTCGGTCCCGTCCTCCAACAGTAGCGCACGGACCTTGCCATCGTGCCCGAGGATTTCCTTAGAATTCGCTTGCAGGCAGATCTTGATGCCCTTTTCTTCCAGCGATTTCTTAAGAAGATACCCGGCGGCCTCGTCCAGCTGACGCTCCATCAGGTGACCCATGATGTGCACCACGGTGACGTCTACGCCATGCGCGGCCATACCTGCCGCCGCTTCAAGCCCCAACAAACCGCCGCCAATCACAACGACCTTGTTGTCCGGGACCATGGCCATCATCTGCTGGGTGTCTTCCAGATCGCGGTAGGCGATCACACCGTCCAGATCATGACCCGGCAGCGGGACAATGAACGGGTTCGACCCCGTCGCGATGACCAGCTTGTCGTAGGGAACGTGGCCATTCGCGCCCTCGACCACTTTCATCTCACGGTCGACATTCACGACACGCTCGCCGAAACGGCAGGTAATACCACGCTCTGCATACCAAGCGTCGTCATGGGTGACGATCTCTTCGTAGGTCTTGTCACCCGACAAAACCGGGCTGAGCATGATGCGGTTGTAGTTTCCGCGCGGTTCCGCGTTGAACAGGGTGATGTCGAACGCATCTGGTGCCGCGTCGGTCAGGTGCTCCAGCACCCGACCCGAGGCCATGCCCGCGCCTATGACAACAAGTCTTTGCTTCATGAGTTCACTCCGCTGCAATCGCCTTAGGGGCGGGTGTTTTTGGCTTGGCGCCGTGTTCGTATTCTTCGAGGAAATCGAGGACTTCCTGCCGGTAAGCGTAGTAATCCGGGTGCTCCAACAGCGCCTTGCGCGTACGCGGACGCGGCAGTTTGACCGATGTGATCTTGCCGATGGTTGCTTGCGGACCGTTGGTCATCATCACCACCCGGTCGGCCAATAGGATCGCCTCATCCACGTCATGGGTTACGCAGATTGCGGTGACCTTGGTGCGGGACCAGACCTCCATCAGCACGTCCTGCAACTCCCAGCGCGTCAGACTGTCGAGCATCCCGAAGGGTTCATCCAGCAGCAGGAGCTTGGGGGACAGGGCGAAGGCGCGGGCAATACCAACGCGTTGCTTCATGCCGTTCGAGAGATCAGAGGCAGATTTGTCCATTGCATCGGCCAGTCCGACACGTTCCAGATAGTATTCCACAACGTCCTGCCGCTCGGCGATGCTTGCCTTGGGATAGACCTTGTCGACCCCAATCGCGACGTTTTCCTTGGCGCTCAGCCAGGGGAACAAATTGGGCGATTGGAACACCACCGCGCGTTCGGGATCGGCCCCCTCGACGTGACGACCATCCAGTTTGATCGCGCCTTTCGAGATGTCGTTGAGACCCGCAGCCATAGTCAAAACCGTGGACTTGCCACAGCCGGAATGGCCGATCAGAGAGATGAACTCACCCTTGTCGATCTTCAGGTCAAAATCCTCGACCACGGTCAGAGGGCCTTTGGGCGTCGGATACACCTTGTGCAGCTGCGAGAAGTCGAGGAAGCGGTTCTCGATCATCCCCTTTTGCGCCTCGGCCACTGCCGTTGGAACGCCGTGGATCGGGGTGACATCCGGGAGGATCCGCGAGCCTTCGACCTTGGCCTCGATCCCCACGTCCATCAGGTATTTGGTGACGTCAGCGCGGAGGCGTTTGAAGGTCTCATCGTTGTTCATCGCACCCCGATCACGCGGGCGGGGGATCGACACGCGGAACGCTTGCCCCAATGTCCCATCAGGGTTCAGAGCAATGATCCGGTCGGCCAGAATGATCGCCTCGTCGACATCGTTGGTGATGAGGACACAGGTCTTTTTGTCGGCCTCCCAGATGTGTTCGATCTCATCCGCCAGATTGGCGCGGGTGAGCGCATCCAGCGCCGACAAAGGCTCATCCAGCAGCAGAACTTCGGGGTTCATCGACAATGCACGCGCGACGTTGACCCGCTGGCGCATCCCACCGGACAGCTCAGCCGGGCGGCGCGTGGCGGCGTGGCTGAGACCAACCATCTTGACGTAGTGCGCCACTTTCTCGGCTTTCTCCGCCTTGCTGAGGTTGGGAAAGACAGTATCCACCGCCAGACCCACATTGCCGCTTACTGTCAGCCAAGGCATCAGAGAGTAATTCTGGAAGATCACGCCACGTTCCGGGCCCGGCCCCTTGATCGGAGTGCCTTTGAACGTGACCTCTCCGCCGGTTGGGGTGTCTAGCCCGGCCATCAAATTGATCAGGGTCGTCTTGCCGGTGCCCGAGAAACCAAGGATCACCAGAAACTCACCCTCTTGCACGTCAAGGTCGATACCTTTCAGCACATCGGTTCGCGCGGTGCCTTCACCGAAGGATTTCGAGGCGTTCTTGAAGCTCAGAATGCTCATCGCGTTCACCGGGCGTTCGTGAAGGTGAAGAGGGATTGCAGCGCGTACATCACCCGGTCCAGCAGGAAGCCGATGATGCCGATGGTGAACACCGCAACCATGATCTTGGCCAGAGAGCTGGACGAGCCGTTCTGGAACTCATCCCAGACGAATTTGCCCAGGCCAGGGTTCTGCGCCAGCATCTCGGCCGCGATCAGGACCATCCAGCCGACACCCAAGCTGAGGCGCAAACCCGTGAAGATCAGTGGCAGGGCCGAAGGCAACACCAGCTTGGTGATCTTGGTGTAGGTGTTCATTTTCAGCACTTTGGAGACGTTCACCAGATCCTTGTCGATGGTCGCCACACCTAGTGCCGTGTTGATCAGGGTCGGCCACAGCGAACACAGGGTCACAGTGATGGCCGAGATCAGGAAGGATTTAGCGAACAAGCCGTCATTGGTGACGTAAACGGCCGAGACGATCATGGTCACGATCGGTAGCCAGGCCAATGGCGAGACCGGCTTGAAGATCTGAATCAGTGGGTTCAGCGCCGCATTGGCAGTGGGCGAGAGACCGGCCGCGATGCCAAGTGGGACAGCAACGACCGTAGCGATCAGAAACCCGAAGAATACGGTTTTGATCGAAGTCCATATCTGTTGGTAGTAAGACGGGGCGCCCGTGTAGGCGACTTGCTTGACCTCATCCGCGCGGCCTGCGTCGACCAGCTTTTGGTTCCGTTTCTCGACCATTACCTCGAATTTGGCGCGTTTGGCGGCCTTGGCCCGTGCGTCCTCGTTCAAGTTGATCATCTCTTCCCAAACCTGAGCCGGTCCGGGGACCGCGCCAAGCGAGGTCTGCACTTTGGGGGCCAAAGTCGCCCACAACAGCAGAAAGGCACAAATCGACAACAGAGGCACCACCAGCAAACGCCAGATCTCGGCCATCTGAGCGCGCGGGTTGTCTCCGGCGGCGGCCTTTAGGACCGGTGTGGCCCAGCTGAGGCCAAGAACCTGGAACCATTTGTCGGCGGCGTTGATGCGGGTGAAAAGGTGGGCGCGACGCTCTTGCTTTGCAGCGTCCGTATTGAATTCGGGATCGACCGTTGTCATCTGATGTGTCCTTGCGATGGCGGGGCACTTGTGGGGGCCACGTCCGACTGATGCCGGGCGTGGCGCTGCGGATTTATCCTTGCACGTCCGAGCCGACGATCTTCTGATCGCCCTTCAGACCGATGGGCAGACTTTCGAGATAGGCGTTGGGCGTGCGACCGTCGTAGGCTATGCCGTCGATGATATCCTCGGACGGTGTCGGCGCTTTGTAACCGTCGCTGTCCCAGGGAAAGTCGGCCTCATTCGCCAAACCTTCTTCGACCAGCAGGCGTGCTGCATCCAGATAGATCTCGGGTTTGTAGACGGACTTGGCCACTTCGTTATACCAGCTGTCCGGCTTCGCATCGGCGATCTGGCCCCAGCGACGCATCTGTGTCAGGTACCAGACGGCGTCCGAGTAGAACGGGTATGTCGCATTATAACGGAAGAATACGTTGAAATCGGGGACTTCACGCTTGTCGCCCCTCTCGTATTCAAACGTGCCGGTCATCGAGTTTGCGATGACGTCATAGTCTGCGCCCACATATTCCGGACGGCTTAGGATTTCGACCGCTTCCGCGCGGTTGGCGTTGTCGTTTTCATCCAGCCACATCGCAGCGCGGATCAGGGCTTTGGTCACTGCCAGCGTAGTGTTCGGGTATTCCTCGGCAAACTCGGCGGTGATGCCGAAGACTTTTTCAGGGTTGTTCTTCCACAGCTCATAGTCGGTGATTACCGGAACGCCGATCCCCTTGAATACGGCCTGCTGGTTCCACGGCTCACCCACGCAGTAGCCATTGATCGTGCCGGCTTCCAAAGTGGCCGGCATTTGCGGCGGGGGGGTCACCGACAGGAACACATCCGCACCAATCTGACCGGTCACGTTTTCTGGGCTGTAAAATCCCGGATGCAGACCGCCCGCGGCCAGCCAGTAGCGCAGTTCGTAATTGTGGGTCGAAACCGGGAAAACCATACCCATGTTGAAGGGCTTGCCTTCGGATTTGTACTTCTCAACGACCGGAGCCAGCGCTTCGGCGCTGATCGGGTGTTGCGGGCGACCATCATCCATCACCGGGATGTTTGGCTTCATCTCTTCCCATATCTCATTGGATACGGTGATGCCGTTGCCATTCAGATCCATCGAAAACGGTGTGATAATATGTGCCTCGGTCCCGTATCCGATAGTCGCAGCCAGCGGCTGACCAGCCAGCATATGCGCCCCATCCAACTGCCCGTCGATCACTCCGTCCAACAGAACTTTCCAGTTGGCTTGTGCTTCGAGCGTAACGAAGAGACCTTCGTCCAAAAAATACCCCTGCTCATAAGCCACAGCCAGCGGCGCCATGTCCGTCAGTTTGATAAAGCCAAAGGTCAGTTCGTCTTTTTCCAGCTCAAGCTCGGCCAAGGCCGGAGAAACGAGCGCGGTGGTCGCCGCAAGGCTCAGAACAAGTTTTTTCATTTCGATCCCTTTCGGTCCCGCCCAGTTCCTTGGGCAAACAAAAAAGCCGCCGACACAAACCGCCGGGAAGAAATGGCGGTTGGTCGAGCGGCTTTGCTCTTGTGAGATGCCCACAGCTTTGGGCGAATTCCTACGGTGGGCGACGCTGCCTGCCGATAAGATGATTACGACATCGTTGTCGTAGGGTGTCATCAAGAAAGGTGTATCGATCGGATTTCTTTCTGCATCGCAGCAATTTTTCTCGCTGCAGTGCAATATTTTTGTGCACTCTTATTCGGAGGGCTCAAAAATACGCCGATCGAAAAAGACGTTCGGGGGTAGAATCAGGCTACCAGTGGCAGAAGCCACCGCCATCGAGTTGGGGATAGCGCCTTCCAGCTTTTCCGATGCGCCGGGCAGTTCCGCCCCGGAACCCTGCAACTCGCGGCGATACAAATCGCTGCGAAACACTTCTGCCGCCAGACGCTCAGCCTGCATCGGATCGATGCCGCTTCTAACCGCCAGTTGATGCCCGATCCACTTGGCCTGACTGCGCCATGGAAATGAGGCTGCGCCATCGAAGAACTCGACAAACTGCTCGATCGTCCTCTGGTCGCCACGCGCAGAGATGGTGAACTCGCCCAACAACGCCCGATCAACCAGATCCGGAGATACGTTCAGATAAGTCTTTCGTGAGAGCATTTCAGATGCGGTGGTCCGGCTTTCGGGCTTCGAAAGCCACCGCCCAGCCCGCCAGACTGACCGCACTAGACTGCCCAACAAGTACGGTTCAGTTTCGGCCCAGTCAGAGCGAACCGCCAACACTTTCTCGGGTGCGCAAGTCCAAATCGCCCGTCCCGGCAGAAGCAGCGCGCCGACTTCCTTGTCGACGGCAAATGACCCCCACGGTTCACCCACGCAAAAAGCATCAATCTCGCCGGCAGCCAGAGCCTGCGCCATTAGCGGAGGCGGTACAGTACGTATTTCGACTTGTGTTGATGCAAGTTCCGTTCCCTGCACCCAGTAACGTAGCAGCTCGACATGCATTGAAAACGGAAAGGGCACACCGATGACAAGCGGTCCAGCAGCAACCCGAGCAAGCGCGGCGCCTGCAATAGCTGCATCGCGAAAATCAAAGCCATACCCGTGTTTACGCAATCGGTTTTCCAGGCTGCGACCGACACCGATTACGTTTCCATTCAAGGACAATACGGAAACCGCCGAAATCGGCGTTGAGATACCTCCGAGGTTCAGAGCCATGGCGACCGGGATCGGCGACAATAAATGCGCTGCGTCCACATGCCCGAAGGCCAGCATGTCCCGCAGGGATGACCAGGACGGTGCCGGGCGCAGATCCAGAGAAATCCCTTCGGCACGATCAAAGCCCATTTCTCGAGCGACGATCAAAGGGGCCGCATCGACAAGGGGCATATACGCGACCGGAAGGGATACGGTTCTCATGACAAGAGCCCTGATGCGGTCACCAGCGCCTCGGCCACATCGGCAACACGACGATTTTGGTTCATCGCAGTCTTGCGCAACAGGGCATATGCTTCATCTTCGGATAGGCCCTTGGCTTTCATGAGCAAACCCTTGGCCCGGTCGATGACCTTGCGTTCTTCCAGCGCACGGCGTGTCTCGGCCAGTTCCGTACGCATCTGGCGCAAAACCTGAAACCGAGCGATTGCGGTGTCGATGACGGGTTTGATGCGCTCACTCTGCAGACCATCAACAACATATGCAGATACTCCAGCCTCGACGGCTGTCTTGGCCAGTCCGCCTGCTGCGCCAGACACGAACATTGCCACGGGACGCTCCAACGGACCCGACGCGACCGTCAGCTCTTCCAGCATATCGCGCGAAGGGTTGTCGATATCGATCAACACGATATCCGGGTTGTGCGTAGCAATCTTGCGCGCCAGCCCTGAGACACTGCCAATCACAAAGACGTCCACATCCCCAGACTCCTTTAAGGCATCGACAATTGCGAAAGCGCGTTCTTTGTTCTGCTCGACAACAACGACAGTCAAATTTTGGTTCATGGCGTGTCAGCTGGACCGAGTCCTCGACAGCGACAATTGGAAAGTACTCGTCCTCCACACTAGCGCTGCCAGCCTGCATAAATTGTCAGCCACTTTTCGCAATTCGCGGAAAGAATAAGCAGAACAATATGCTCATTTTCAGCACTGAATGTCTGAGGTGCGGCCTTCAAGGATTTATTCGCTTCTTCTGTTTTGAAGAAAACTTTTGTCAGAAACACCGCGATATGGATTGATCCAAATTAATGCGAAGATTTTGCAAATCTGGTAAAATTACCCAATCAGGTAATGGGAGGAGATTTTGATGCCAGAACAGGAACGCCAATCAAGTTACCCCAGCACCCTTGTCGACGTATTCAGGCTGATGCAACCCTCGGCTGCGACGAACCCCGTTTTAGATGCTCAGATCGAGCAATTCTGGGACGCCCAAGAAAAAATGCTTGAGGAAGCCGAAACCTTTGCACAGCACTGGTTTGAACGGCGCCATGAGGCTGTCCGGACCGCGCTCAAGGCTGCGCGTACTGCGTCGTCCGCGAGCCCTGCTGACCCGTCCAAAGCGATGCAGACCATGACAGAGTGGCAACGCCGTTCAGCAGACCGAATGATAGCAGACGCGCAGGAGTGGTTCGAAACCGTTGCCCGCTGTGCGGCTTATGCCGCAGAAACCGAGGTCGACGCCGTCGAGAAAACGATAGACGACGTTGCCAGCGCCGCAAAGAAAGCCGGGAAGTCCTCAAATTCTGAACCGGTTTAGGGTCTTTTCTGCTGGAGATGTCAGCTGACATCATCGGAAGCAGTTGAGAGGAGATGAAGTACACAGGAAGATCCCGCTCCCTGTGGCGTTGGATCGTGAACACGAGACAAAATCATCTTTCGAACACGCAAAGTGCTCAGGTCATCTGGCCCGGTAAAGTGTTTCAAAACCATGCCGGTTTCTAAGGCCGGATTTGAAACACCTTCAAGTCTGTGCTCTCGAAGAAAGCGCTTTTCCCAATGGTATTGACATCAAACGAGGGTCTGTTGGGAACCTATGGCACCGATTCAGATCTCCTCGCTAACTCCGCTAACCGTCTGTTTTTACGCTGCGCGGCCCGACAGCAGTCACTGCAAACTCAACACGGCGTTTTGTGTTTGGGTGCTCGCGCTGAGGGGCAAATGCTGCCTTCGCTGAATTAGTAGAGAAAAAGCAGCGCGGAAGGCTGAGCATTCGAGGGAAGTGCCACCTGCGCTGGTATCGATCTCAGAACACAGGACTATATCAGCCCATTTCGTTGTGAGGCATTTACTGTCCTCTTGCCCGACCCGCTCAATAGGCGCACAATATGGTCTTACACCCCAAATTGCGCCCTAGTTGCGCACCGTGACAGTTTCGCGACCGGGACGCCTTCGAAAACACGGAGGGCACCATGACTATTGCAACTCGCCTGAAACATCATCTGGACGCTCAAGGGATTCCCTTTGATATTGTTCCACATCCCTATGCCGTAACCGCCAGCGAATGCGCCGAAGCGGCACATGTACCCGGCGATCACCTTGCAAAATCCGTTCTCATCCACATGGAGGAAGGTCCGATGCTGGCAGTTCTGCCTAGCAATCATCAGGTTGACCTCACCGCTCTGCAATCAATGATGAACCGCCGCCTCGGTTTGGCGCCAGAATCCGAAGTGCGCGATCTGTTTGATGATTGCGACCTTGGTGCGGTACCGCCAGTAGGCGATGCCTATGACGTACCGACCGTCGTGGATAACAGCCTTACAGGGCTTGACAAAATCTGGTTCGAGGCGGGAGACCATAAGACTTTGGTCGAGATGCGCGGCGAGGACTTCGACACGTTGATGAAGGATGTCAAACACGGCGCTTTCTGCTGCATGCACTAGTTGCCTGAAAAAACTCTCTCGGATTGCCGTCAGACTTCTTGGCAAAGGCCGTGGCTCGAACCCGTATTGTCTTCACAGTCAAGAAGCAGTTCGAACAATTATTGCATGGAATTGTACCAACCATTCGCGAGGAGAAAATCGTCATGGCTCGCCTCATGATCACAGCTGTTTTGATGGGATTGGCCACCGGTGGAATGGCGCAGACGGCACCCACGGCGCAGGAGATTTCCGCTTACGTCGGGCTTTTAAAAGCCGCGCAGGAAGGTGATGTCGCAAAAATCAGGCACTTGGTTGCAAAGGGTGCCGACGTCGATATTCGCGATTCCCGCGGACGCACACCGGTGCACGTGGCAGCCTTCGCCTCGGAAGACGAAGCCCTTCGCGCATTGGCTGAAGCCGGGGCCGACATGAACGCACTTGAAGGACAGGCCTATGATGTGGTCACAATTGCCGCAGTGGCTGACGATCCTGAACTGATGTCGCTTGCTATTGAACTTGGCAACGATCCGGGCCTCACAACCAGCCCCTACGACGGAACAGCGCTTATCGCAGCGGCGCATCTCGGTCATGTCGAAGTTGTCAGACGATTGGTAGCCGCCGGCGCACCGCTTGACCATGTCAACAATCTGCACTGGACGGCGGTGATGGAGGCCGTGGTTCTGGGCGACGGTGGAGAAAACCACCAGGCCGTGCTCGACGCACTGCTCACGGCCGGGGCCGATCGAATGCTCACCGACCGAGAAGGCGCCACACCTCTTCAACACGCAGAAATGCGCGGATTTTCCGAAATGGCGGAACGGCTAAGGCAAGCAGATTGAGTGCAGCGACATAGTACGAAGTAACCTGAGATTCTTCCGGTCTGACTATCTGAAACTGTCGGAGTTTGTTTCCTTTTTGCCGAGCGAGGGCGCGACGATTGGACAATGCCGGCGAGGTGTAGTGACGACAAAGCTCCATCGGGATGCGACGACTGAAGTAGAAAACACCGTTTTTAACAAAGGTGACGAGTTTAAACTGGCCTCCACCATGGTCTACGGCTCCAACCTGCTTTTAAAAGCTGGAGTGAAACCGAGAGTTTACCTGATGAAGTGGTGCCCGGGGGCGGCACATACAACTTGTTTGAGATTGTTCGTTCCTGTGCAGATTGCCATTCTATTACATTGATTTAGCTGACTAAACTGTCCGAACTTGTCTTGTCGTGTTTGGCACCATCCAATAGGGTAAGGTGGACATCAGGGTGGATATAAATGCGGGCAACAAACAGACTTTCGGCTTCCTTTGTAAAATCAGCACCTGTGGGTAAACACTGCGATGGCGCTGGGCTTTGGTTTATTAAACGAGACGATGGTGGCGCGCAGTGGATGCTTCGTGTAACTGTGCATGGCCGAAGGCGCGAAATGGGTTTAGGCGGCTATCCAACTCTTTCTCTTGCAAGTGCTCGAAGTGTTGCACAGCGTTGGCGTACGGTTGCTGCGGAAGGCCGCGATCCGGTTAAGGAGCGTGAAGCAGAGGCACGTGCGGCGCGGCGGGAAGATGTTTCACTTGCGGTTCTGACTGCAGATACATTCGAAGCGCGAAAGGCTGAACTCAAAGGTGATGGAAAAGCCGGGCGTTGGCTCTCACCGCTAAATGGGCATGTCCTGCCAAAGCTTGGAAAGGTTCCAATAACAGACATTGACCAGCGCGACATTCGCGACACCCTGGCCCCAATCTGGCACACAAAAGCCGATACAGCACGCAAAGCAATGAACCGGCTAAACATAGTCTTTCGCCATGCGGCCGCGCTTGGATTGGACGTTGACCTTCAGGCGACAGAAAAAGCCAAAGCGTTGTTGGGAAAGTCACGTCACAAGCCGAAACATATCCCAGCAATGCTGTGGAGCGATGTCCCTGCTTTCTACTCGAGCTTAGAGGAACCCTCGCCTACGAACCTTGCTATGAGGTTGCTCATCCTAACCGGCGTTCGCTCTAAACCTTTGCGCTTTATCAGGCTCGAACAGATTGAGGGAGACGTTTGGACTATACCCGGTGAGGCCATGAAAGGTCGAAAAGGGGCAACAAGTGATTTCCGTGTGCCGCTTTCGCAGGAAGCGCATCGCGTTATCAAACTGGCCCTACCTCATGCCAGGCGTGGCTTTCTGTTCCCGAACACACGACATGGCGTAATTTCTGATATGACACTCTCGCGGATGATGGAACGTCGCAAACTGGACGCCCGTCCACACGGCTTCCGAAGTAGCCTTCGCGATTGGCTGGCTGAAGCGACCGACGCACCGCACGAAGTTGCGGAAGCAATGCTGGGACATACAACCGACTCTGGCGTGGTTCGAGCCTATCGGCGCACTGATTTTCTTGAGCAGAGATCTGTGCTGGCGGAACGTTGGGCGGACTTTCTGTCAGGTGGTGCAGGTCATGTCGTAAAGCTGGCGACCAATCAATGAATCAGCGGAACAACAACGACTACGCTTCGGATAAGACTGTGGAGCCCTCTTCTGATTTGAGCGAATGGGGCATCCCCGATTGGAGGGACGCTGCAGCCTATGGCGACACCAAAGACTGGACGCTAAATCGTTGGAGGTGGGAGTTCTTTCGGCGCAGATCTGATCTACGTGAGCACTTCGATCGGTGGGCAGAATATACGCACCAGAAAGAATTGGAGTGCAATGTCGGGTTAGACCCCAGAGATGCAGGTTTTCTTGCCTTCGGTACAGAGGATTTCAAGCGGGAGGCTTCAGAGAAGTTTGACTATCTCGGCATTCCCAACCCACGTATCGGCTCACAACCTGCTGGAGCAATCTTGCCGCGTAGTGAACTTTCAAAGCAGAGGCGTTTGATCAATGGAGCACAACGTCACTTAAGCGTTAGAGGAGTGCTTGAAGTCGTTAATGGGTTGTCAGCCGCACAGTTTTCAACGTGGCTTGAACCGCACGAGGTGACGATCAAGTTTGACTTAAACAAACCGCTTCAGGGTCAGCTGGAAGAAGCGCGCGAAATAGTAATGAGGCTCCAGAAACGGCTTCAAGGAAAACTGGTTGTAAAACGGCAGCATCGGAAAAAATGGTTGGGGTACCTGCGTACATTGGATGCACGCGAGGCTGGTGCTGCCTGGTCAGCAATCGCTGCTTTACATCCCGCAACTGCGCAAACAGAGCAATCAGCTCGTGACATTTGGAACCAAGCGAGAGACTTGTGTTTTAATTTCTGATTTCTTTTCACAATCCCAAAGACAGGCTCCTCTGGTCACGGTTGCACAATCCCGAACCAAAAAGGATTGTGACTATGAAATACCTCAACTTCGCAGAACTGCGCAAAAAGCTAGGCGGGCGGTCACGCTCTGCAATTTATCTCGATCTCCAGGCCGGGCGTCTGCCGCAACCGGTTAAACTCGGCGGGAAGCTTTATTGGCCGGAAGACGAAGTGGACACTCACGTCCGTGCCCTTCGCGACGAAAAAGCCCAATAACAATAGCCACCGGCGCTGAGCGACCACCGGGAGCAGGGTTGAGATCAACCAATCGCAGCCCAATCCTGGACTTAAAGGTTCGCCAGCGCCTCAGTGGTGAGGCAAAAATGAGCAAACAAAGCTGGAATAACACTACCGACACGTGTTTGCGTCGCTCCTCCCTGCCCCTTTGTGAACATGGGCAGCTGGACTCGGATGCCACTAACGTCACAAATCTACCACTTGCTGGCTGTGCAGAACTTGGTGTTTACCCCCAATGCAGCAATCCGTCGCACAAGGTGGGTGTAAGCATCGCTGATCATATTCCTGAGCACATTAAAAAGGTGTCGCGTTCAATTGGGTACACCCTTTGGCTGAACGGCGAAAACCAGTGGCTTGGCCTTGAATTAATTTTACAGGCACAACTGGATCAGCAGCAACGTGAAGCGCTTGCCTATATGGCGCTGAAATCTCTCAGCTACGACGCTGCCAAATCGATCGCAGAGGGCGTGCTGGACAATGGTGCAGGACAGCCTATTGCGCCCCTTCTAAATTACATGGACGAGGCCTTGTTCTGGGCTGACATGGCACTTCCTGAAGAGCTTGATGCCTATTGCCTTGCGAGCTTCGGACAGATGGATCCGGCTAGGCAGGCGGCTTTCCTCGAACACGTGCAGGGTGGCAAATAAACATGGCGCATAACTTTGCAGACATGGCTATGCAGCTTAAAGCACACCAAGCCGAGTTTCCTCGCCGGCGATCGGATCTGTTGCCAACGGAATTTTCTTGGCGCGACCCGTCCACCATTCCGCCCCGACCTTGGCTCTATGGGCAGCATCTGATCCGCAAACAGGTATCAGTGACAGTTGCCCCTGGCGGAGTCGGGAAATCATCTCTGACGATCTGTGAGGCGCTGGCAATGGTCTCTGGGCGGGAGCTTCTGGGCGACTGGACCGCCAAAGATCTCAAGGTCTGGATCTACAACCTTGAAGACACGCGCGACGAATTGGATCGGCGTATTATAGCAACCATGCAGCATCACCAAGTCACCTCTCAGGAAATCGCGGGGCGGTTGTTTGTGGACTCTGGTCGGGAACGTGAACTTAGCACTGCGATCCAAACCCGTGAAGGCGTCCAGATCATCAAACCGGAAATGACAGCCCTAGCGCATGAAATTGAGGCACGCGAGATCGATGTTCTGATCATCGACCCGTTTGTTTCGTCGCACCAGGTTGGTGAGAACGATAACGGTGCAATTGACATCGTGGCAAAGGAGTGGGCGCGGTTGGCGGACCGGTGCAACTGCGCAATTGAACTCGTGCACCACACTCGCAAAACCAACGGCGAAGAAGCAACGACCGAAAGCGGGCGCGGCGCAACCGCGCTTTTGGCGGCGGCGCGTTCCGGTCGGGTACTTAACAAGATGACAGAGAGCATGAAGGCTGAAGCGGGTGTGAAAGCGGATCCGTCTACGTATTTTGCTGTGACCCGCGACAAGGCAAATCTTGCCCCCACCGCAGGTCGTGTCTGGCGGCGCTTGGCTTCAGTCCACTTGTCAAACGGTGACAGCGTAGGCGTGGTCGAAGTCTGGAATTGGCCCGATACCTTTGATGGAATTACATTGGCCGACCTTCTTGCTGTGCAGAAAGCTCTGAACGGAAAAGGACTACGGTATTCGGAACAGGCTCGTGACGATTGGGCAGGCGTAACTATTGCGGGAGTTTTGGGACTTGATGCCTGTTCAGACCGCATACGCATCAAAAAATTGATCGAGGCATGGTTGAAATCTGGTGCCTTGAAGAAGGTCAAATTATTGGATGCAAAACGTATGGAACGCCCGTGTTTGGAGGTAGGTGAATGGGCAAACACATAAGTGCCACACCCACCCCAAAAGCAGAGGTGTGGCGGGGTGTGGCAAACATGCAGAAAACAGTTGCCACACCACCCCCCCCCTAAAAGGGGGCGGGTGGTGGTGTGGCTTACCGAACCTCCATTGAGCGAGGTAAGCTGCAGTACTCAATGAAATTTGTGAGAGCCGAAGGCCAAACACTACGCGCATCATGGGGTTTGTAGACTATGTTAACAATTGTTGGGGTTTTTTGATGGGACGACCGACCAATTTTGAGAAGAAATTCCGTGCGCGCTTTCAAGGTGACCCCATTGATTGGCAGGCACTACAGTCACGTTGGCGAACATGCCCAGCAGAGGCGCACAAGCATCCAGACTATCGGAGGGATTGCTCACAGTGCCACGGCGTAAATTGCAAACGGATGGCTGAGCTCGGCTTGAATGATGCCAAGGAACCCCTGCCTAAGACAGAGCGCCCCACATGCGGTGCTAAGACCCGTGCAGGAGGCCAGTGTAAGGCACGTGTCGTACCTGGAAAGCGACGATGCAGGTTGCATGGTGGTCTCAGTACAGGCCCGAAGGGGAAGCGAAGAGTTAGAACCAGTCTTGTACTAGAAGGCGACTGACGAGACGCGTTACGATACCTTTGGAGATTACTGGTACTCGCTCGGTTATCTGCAAAGGTGTATTCACCCACATACCGATCGGTGAATACAGAGCCGTGATTCTGGCGATACCGGAACGTAATGTTCTCGTCAAAAAGATAACACTCAGCCAATTTCGACTCTTTTTAGTCATCAAGATCTGCGCCCTCAGAAGGTTTGATATTGGCGAATGGGGCCACGTAGGGTCCACGACCTCCGCGCGCCAGAATACAGCCTTTTTCCTGCAGCGCGTGTGCGAATGCCTCCTTGCCATCGGAGACTGACCATGCCTACTGAAAGGTGCGTTTGACTTTGGGCAAGGGGCACCTGTAGGCAAGCTCGCTCCACACGCTTGGGCGCTGTGGGCACCTCGTATGTGGGACAAACCGTTTTGATGAAACGTGATTTCGTGTTCAATGGACGTAAAAGGCATGCTTAGGGAGGAATGGCTGGACAACGTTCATGGGATGGCATTGAAGTATTAAATTGAGATACCGCAGATATCAATCTGCGGTAGAATCGTCGTACGGTTGTCGCTACCAATGCACACATGTGAGACCTTTTGAGGCTCGCCATCAGAAGAAACGAATTTGAGGCTAATAACAGAAATGCAATTGCAGGACTTGCTGGACACTTACCGAAACTCGGCCCGCAGCGAACGTGAAAAAGGCGACTATTTTGAACGATTGGTTCGTGTTTATCTGGAAAATGACGATGTCCAGAAGCAATTTTATTCCCGTGTCGTACAGTTTTCTAACTGGGCAAAGGAAAAAGGTTGGAGCAGCGCGGATATCGGAATCGACCTAGTCGCAACTCTCGCCGACGGGTCCGGCTACGCGGCCATTCAATGCAAGTTCTACGCACCTAACTACAGCATCCAAAAACCCGATTTGGACTCGTTTATTTCTGCGGCTTCTAACGATGCTTTCACGCGACTCATAATTGCTGATACGACTCGAAAAGAGTTCGGCCGAAACGCCAACGAAACACTCGACAAGCTGTCTAAGGATTGGAACCGGATTGGGATCAATGAACTCGAATCCGGCCGGATTGACTGGTCGCAGTTCATAAGGACAGGCACGGTTAGCCTCGCACCTAAGAAACAGCTTAGAGATCACCAACGCGAGGCGTTAAAGGCTGTTATCGACGGCCTTGAAGGCGCGGATCGCGGCAAGCTGATAATGGCTTTTGGGTAACGAAAGCTCACTTTAGTCCGCACAACCGCCGTTGGTCGTGTCGGGACAGGCCTCAAGCGCGACAGTAGGCGTCGGATGACCGGTATGGAGCCCAAACGGTCATTGCTACAACGGCTCAGCGCTGCGGGCGCATTAGGCAGGTCGCAGCACATTGCGGACCTTGGACCCTAAGTGCCCGTCAATTGTTTGAGTAAAATGATCGGTTGTCGGCAGTGAGCCTAAAGCTACATGCTTCACTAAGAAAGCAAAGATTTGGATCATAACCATTAGTTCAAATTGCCCATTGATTGGCAGACAACGTAGATAGATGCCGAGGTCATAGTGGGTTTTGGGTGCAGCTTCCGTGGTCTTCTAGATTTTGAGTTCCATGTGCTGACAATTCGTACTTCATAGTCGGAAAATGTAGGGCTAGTGTCCAAACTTCTCTGGAGTTGATGTGAATAAAGGTCACCCCATCGAGACCATGCGCGACGGATGCTGTTCCGTCTATCTCATGAAACAAAATACGTGCTTCCGAACCGTCCTCTGGTTGCGAAACAACTATTTTTTCGCCGGTTATCGCCGATATACAGTTAAACTGCGTCCCACCTGCGACCGCGGTTGACCCAAGCACAGTTCCAAAGAAAAATGCCATTCCTTTTACCATTCTGTTCCTCACTTCTAGTGATATGTTCTAGTTTGTATTCTCAAAAGAAGATGCAACCTTATCTTTTCTACGTTTTAAATCGCCTGCGAACGACCGCTGGGGGTTTCCAAACTCAACGCAAATACGCAAACCGGGATCATTGTTGTGAGCAGAAATCACTGCTCCATGACGAAGCGCAACGGCTTTCACAAGGGCAAGCCCAAGGCCATTACTGGACTCGCTCCGATAACCATCAACTCGATAAAAAGCATCAAAGATCCTTTCGAGTTGTGTGCCAGGAACCCCATACCCATTATCCGCAACTTCAAGCTCCACGGTTTCATTCGTTGCATTCACGGACACTCTTATCCAGGCTTCCGGGGGGCAATACTTAATCGAGTTGTTTATAAGGTTTACAAGAAGCTGCTTCAGCATCTGCTCATCACCTTGCACAAGGATCGTGTCGGCGTTGAAATCAGCTGTGATGTTTTGCTCTTGATCTTCTGCAACGGGTGAAAACGTCTCAACGACATCGACGACCAATGCACTTAGATTCACCGTCGAAAACTTCTTCTTATATGCTCCTGCTTCAATTCTGGAAATTCTAAGTATGGTATCGAAGACGGCACTTAAGCGTTTCAGTTCCTTCTCCAGTTCGATGAGCTTTGGCCGCGGGTCTCCGCCATAATCGAGTTCACTGTACACCTGCTGCAGCGCCAAAAATCCATGGGATAACGGGGTTTTAAGATCATGAGCTATTGTTACGGCGGTGGTCTGCGTGCTGATGATCAAACTGGATAACCTGTCTAAGTGTCTGTTCATTAGTCGGGACACTCTGTCGATCTGATCATTTACCTCCGAAACCGGAAGACGTACCTCTGTGTTTCCTTTGGAAACCATGTCGAGGGTTCTCTCAATCCACTTGAGCTTTCTGTAACTTTGAGAGCTCACGTAGTAACCGAGCCCCAGAACTGTCGCAGTCGTAGCGACCGTGAGAAGCAGCAGGCCTTCCCAAAGTGTGGTCAATGCCCCGTTCAAAGATGTCGTGCTCCGCGCGACAACTGTCCGGTATCCAAGAAAATCCGAGGCCTTGAGCAGATAGACCGGCTTGCCGCCACCTATTTCGACGAAATCGGGGTCAACGTCGTACCAGCCATTCTCTTCCGGTATCTTGGGGATTGACCCAGCCAAGACAGAGTTGTGCTTATCAAACAGAGCAACCATATGCAGCCCGGTCCGGTTTGGGCTGTGCAGGTGATCAATAGCTCGCTGCAATCCATCGGTGCCGCCATCCAGAAGGATTTCGTGCAGAAGTAGTTCTTCCTCAAGGATTTGCTGCTCGAGATTGGTACGCAACGTGTGCTTCAACCCGAAATAAGCTGCATAACCGAATAGAGCTGTTATGACCCAGACGACAAGCGCCGCGTAGCAAGCTATGCGAAACGGAGCCCCGGAGAAGATACTAGCGCGGTCCATGGAGGCTGTATCCAACGTTTCGAACCGTATTCAGTAGAGCTACATCGAATGGTTTGTCTATTTTTGCTCTGAGGCGGCTGATATACGTCTCGATCACTGTAGAGTTAGGATCAAAATTGTAGTCCCAAACCTGTTCCAGGATCATGTTTCTTGTAACGACCCGACCCGAATTGCGCATAAGTAGTTCAAGAAGTGCAAACTCTCTCGGTTTCAGGTCGATGATTTGTTCCTGCCTGCGAACCAGCCGCTCAAGCAAATCCATCGACAGGTCCTGAACACGCAACTCGGTTGTTTTGACCGTTTCGGTGCGTCGCTTCAGTATGCACTGGAGCCGGGCAAGAAGTTCGGAAAAGTGAAACGGCTTTACAAGATAATCATCTGCGCCTTCCGTCAAACCTTCGACGCGATCATCAACATCGCCGATGGACGTAAGAAACAACACTGGTGTCTGGTTCCGCGCAACACGAAGCGCCTTTAACAATGACAGACCATCCATTCCAGGTAGCATCCGGTCCAGAATGACTGCGTCGCAATGGTTGTACAAGCAATACGAAAGTGCATCACGTCCATCTTCAAACCATTCGATGCTGTAGCCGTTGGCCCGCAGACCTGAAATCACGAACTCAGCAGTCTTTTTGTCATCTTCAGCGACTAGGATCTTCATTCTTCCGGCTTTCCAACCCGCTTCTTCGGGTCAAACACAACACAAAACAAAGAGAACGGGCCCGGCAAAAGTGGTTCAGGCACAATAATGCACCTGAACCAAGTTTGCGAGGGGGGGGTGGTTAAAGGCTCAAGGTCTCTTCGACCGATTTGACCTGGAGACGAGCGAGGCCAAGATTGGCAGTCTTTTTTTCAAGGGCTACATAAACAAAGATGTTTGGATTTTTTTCCAACGGCCTGATCAGATGGAACTGTTTTCCAAGCGTGATCAGAATGTCTTCGATTACATCGTTCAGCTTCAGAGCTTCAATCGCTTGCAATTTGGCGCGAACAACCTCGACATTAGCGGCGCCAGCCGTTTCGAGATCGAATTTTGCACCGCCTTCTGTCGCCAGTGTTAATCCGGTATCACTGTCAACCAGACAAGCGCCGATAAAGCCCTTGATTTCGCTTAGTTTTGATATGTCCAGGGACATCATTTTCTCCTTCATTAGGTGTATTTTGGCAGTCCGATCGCTATCGGAAGTGCCACGTTGCGGCTCAGATTCTTCATTCGCTGGAGGTGCGCCGGGAATGGTGATTTTATATCTCCGGACAAGCCCGAACTTCTCGCCAAAGTTGGTAATGGCGGAAGCAACTCCATCGTTGTTTTTTATCATCAGCTCGTTCGCTTCTCGCCTTTGGTAGGGAAATGAATCCTGTTGGAAGCGCCGGATACGCGTATTGGTTTGGGCAAGCCGAAAGCAACAGAACCTTCGGTTGTCGTACGCAGACAGCCACCTTCGATGCCAAGGCTCCGCGAGGGTTGCGTTGTGATAACACCGGCCTGTTGAAACAGAGAATCAATCAGGCATTCGTTGATCTGCGGCAGCTTTTTCACCTGCCCGTCGCAACAATACTCTACGGTGGTTGTTGCATCGATGTGCCTAGATTGGCTTAGTGGGTTAACGTGACCAGATTCTAACGCGGGCCAAACAGCGATTGCAGCTTTGGGAATGACTGAATCTCCGATCCTGGCTTGATCAGCCAAAAACCAAACAATTTCGCTGCCGTTGCTATTGTCAATGACAAACCAGAGACTCGCACACTCAAAACTGACATAAGCCAGCCCGCAAAGAATTAAGTTCAGCATTGTACCCTCGACTCACACAAAACCAGCAGTTGAGCGAAGTGGCGACATTTAGTTTAATCGAAATATTCAAGGAGTTTAAATTTTTGTAAGTTTATTGTTTTGGGTGCTGATAAAAGACCTGAAAGAGCCTATTGTCGAGTTCACGCTAAACTTATTAAATTGAAAACAATAACTTAACGAAGTTGTGGCTGATCGGAACCAATTTGCATTACCTGACGTAAAGGTGTGGTCGAGCAGATTTTCGAATTGAAAAAGCAGACGTGCTTTATGGGTGTTTCGATCCAATTTGGTTTTAATGAAGCTAAGATGAGAGCACATCGCAACGCTCTCAGAATCAAATCTGAATAAAACTCAGGTTCTGATCTTTACCCCCATACGTCTTCAACACCGGATTCTGTGCTCGCCAGAAATCTGTTTGGTCCCAATATTTGAGAGATCGAGACAGCTTGGGAAAATTTACTCAATAGCGCGAACACTGCAGAAAAGCCAACGTTGCAATCGCGGTCTCTTGAAAGTGTTCTTCAGTTGGCAACATGATTGAAGAGGAAAAGTGGCGACCTTTTCCTCCAAGTGTTCGAGTTCGGAAAAGGTCGCCAAGAAAGCTGACAGTAGCCAAGAGTGAGTGACATATCTAAATGCCAGTGTTCCCCGGTTCGGGTAGGCTCAGTTCTGTCAGCCGCTCCGTTTGAGCGTCAAATCACCTCTACAATCTTTTCCTTTGATTTCTTTCATGCACTTTTCGGCTTTCTTACGTTTTTGAAAAAGTAGTGTTGTGAGGCTACTGCAGTTTCAATGCAAAGATGTCTGGTGTACTTCCAGCACCGAGAGTACCCGCCATGCGCGGGATCGACCTTGCAGAAAACTGGTCAGCGCCTCAGTTTCATGCTGATGGGTGTAAGAGAAACTGTTCGCCGAATAATGAACCGGGTTTTTGAAATTATGCGTTCGGAACGGTCGCTTTGGTCTGTGGATCTTGATTTTACTTTCTTTGAACGTGTGGCGTCGCCATCCAGAAAATACTGCAAGTGAGCGATCGACTCCGGAACTCAAAGTCGCCGGTAGAATTCCCCTTGAGGCGCCATTGAAAATACAGTTCCGAAATCGGCCATTGGGACTCGTTTTGCACGGCTTTCACTTTCGTAGATGCAGTACAAAATTCCGAGTCACCAAATGGATGTCTGTCAATTCCGAAGATGAGAGCTTTGCATTATGCCTGGTCCACAAAAAGATGCGATCGTTTCTGCGGGGTGCTGACAATTCAACACTAACCCTGTCAGCATCCCGCAGCGGAACGCGTTTGCGGCCCGGCGCGCAGTGCTGGTTTGGCTTCGAGGATTTTCACGCGCGGTAAGAATTTTCCTTCGGTTTCTTTGCAGCAACTTTTCGGCAATCTTACAAAAGTGATCGTTTTCTTGCTGGATGTATCGTGATCGAAGCCGGAGAAGACAACCTTATAGCTCTCGCAGTAAAAGCGGACATCGACACAGCGCAAGCGATTGGCCGCTTTGTCCGCGAGAGCGGACGTTAGAGGCCAAATGTTACTTGCAATACTTGGCCCGCTTGAGCCGTGATTTGGCTGCTGGGGTCTCCAAGTGCCGGTAACGACCGCCGGAGTACCTTCTGCAATCTAGTGCGTGTCCAGCGGAGATAACAGCGGCTCCTATGTCCTGACCGTCTGCATAACAAACCCCCACCCATCGGTCATAGGTGCGCTCGCCGTTCAGCTCGCAAGAAACAGACTTGCCGCGAAGGTAATTTACCATCCAGCGCTTAGCGTCCCGACCTGACCTTGTACCAAGCTCTGGTGCATCCACGCCATTAAGCCTTACCGGGGTTCCGTCTACAACAATTGTGTCAGCATCGCGGACAAGTAGGCTTCCAGCTTGAACGGCGGTAGCGAAGAAAACTGCTGCAAGAAAAAAACGTCGTTTCATATCGTTCACGATGCCCATTTCGCGTGAAAAAAGCCGGGCCACAAGGTGCAATTTGTCGGCTTATATTTGTCGACTCGGATCAGCGAACGCGCGACTGACGTGCAATATTCAGTTGCCTGAATCTGCAAATCCCCGCCGCACTGCGTCTCTAATTTCGTTAATCCTCGGGCTGTCTTCGCACGCACCTATCGCGACCCATCCGCGACGTGCCAAGTTATATATGTTCTCCGGCCTGCAATAGATCCGATTTCCGATTTTGTACGCACTGAAGTACTTTTTCTTGTCTGGTACCTTGGATCTCTTAGCGCAAAGCTGCTCGTACACTGAGAAGTAAGCGGCCTCGATACCGAGTTCACCATCGGAGAACCCGACCGCAGACCAATCAATACGACCAATGCACGCCTCTGGTGGGAATAGCCTTGAAACCAGGTTTAGACGTGTTTCACCAGCTTTTGCCATCGGGACCATGATGAAGACTGGCAGAACACACACGTAGAATAACGCTGAGTACTTCGCGCTTAATCTCGAAACTGGTCGCCGAAATGCCGCTGACTTCGTGCCTTCAAATCCCTTCATTTCAAACCTCCTTCGAGTACGCTTGCTAGCCGCAACGGCGGAGAGCGAGGAACTGCAGTCATGTCGTTGGAATGGGGTTCGTCTAGACAGCGCTTAAACCCGCGCTGTCGAACCTCGTCAAAAGGGGAACTCAATAGAAAGAACGCCAATCATTTGATCCTCAACTTGCGAAGTGAACTCCCTGCTTAGGTGAGTGAAGCCAAAGAACACTGAAGCTGAAGAGACTCGAGCTTGAAACCCAGCGCGCACCCGCACTCGGTTATTTTCCATCTCCACATCTGACCAATCCGGAAAAAACTCACTACTGGTAACGTACGAGTAGTCAGCGCCTACCAAGAAAGACAAATCGTTCATCCTCTCGGCACGATTTGGCGACGAAGGCTGCAAAAAACCTGACACGGGATCGCGCACATAGCGCTCGGCTCCGGAGTAACCATCCAGTATAACGTCTATGCCGATCCGTCCGAAAGTTTCGTATCCTGCCTGCACACCAACAAACGGGCGCAAGTTCAAATCATCAGTAACGCGGAAGCTTCTTGCGATTTCGCCTGAGACCATTCCGGTCACACTATTACCGACATGGTCATGCGGCATATTTCTGGGCAAGTATCCGGCAATCCCAGTTATCTCGTGAAAACTTTGCTGAAAATCGGCAACGTTCGTTTGGTCACCGGTAAAAAGGATTTCTGCACCGACGTTGTAGTCAATGGTCCTATAACTATCATTTGCAAAAATACCCAGCCCCAGCATTCCGACGTAGGGGCGGTCATCGTTTGTTGGCTGGATTTTCGAGCCCCAGGGAGAGATAATTTCGGCCCGAGCACGAACATCATGTGCGATCCCTCCGGTATTCTCACCTTCAAAACCGAGAAAAAGCGTATAGCTGGCTGACCGCCATCGATCCTGTCCGTCCCCGAAAAAATCGTTTGTGAAGAAACTAGACTTGATAGGATTTGCTGAAGCTTCGCAAGTCAGGGATAGAGCGCACAGAGTCAACACTTGGATTTTCATTTATTCCACCTCACTGATGACCAGAGTCGAGAGAAAGACTTCTGAAGCTCTAGAGTGAGATGGTTAATAATGGGCTAATGCTGAGCACTGTGCATTTAAGAAGAAACTTCTTTTTGAAACAATAGAGCAAGGGCGCTCAAGCATGGCGCACTGATCTTGTGAAAATTGCTGCGCGTTAACTAGGAATTATGTTTCTTGTTGAAGAAAGATGCCCGCATCAAATGAAGGGCAACAAAGTTGTTTTGCATGACGACGACACCTTTTGATATCCAGGATATCGTTCCTGTATTGTCAAAACCCATCAATCAAATTGAGACTGCTTGGCAAATTCTACAACCATTCTTTGGAGCACAACTAAGTTTTGGGTGCGGTCGAAACGTAATGGTGCCAAATTTCTTTGATGTAGTTGCCATGAGCGTGTTAATCGAATTGCTAAAGAAACCTCAAAGCGTTGAGAGCCTTGTGAAGGCATCCGTATGCGTTGCCGAGGAAGTAGCAATTTGTATGGACCAGTCCAGTCTAACTGATCCATTGGGCCAACAACAAAAAGTTGAGGTCGTAGACCATGTCATAGGCGTGTTTGAAAATCAGGCTTTCCACATTGAGATTGGGCTTGATGCTCAATCGTGTAGTGGGGTTGCAAAGACCATTGCAGAAGTCTTTGAAAAAGTTCATTCGAGATTGGAGAGCGCCAGAACTCCCAGGCCCTATGGTGAGAAGTATCTGCCTAGTGCGTTAGATCAAACGGCTTAGTTTCGTTGGCTCCAATGTCCCAAGCAACTATTGTTGAGGAACCGGGAAAATCGAAAAAGTGTTTTCCTAATGTGACGTTTGCCACGTTTTCAATTTTCGAGCAAATAATTAGGAAGGTATTTGAGATTTACTTGTTGCGATTGAGTCAACTAGTCGTCTTTAAAGCTTATCAAATTTTCGATTCAATGCGGGTTCTATTTTGCGAGATTCACTATATTTGGGGTTTCCGTATTTTCTATCACAAGACATTCAACTGCAGACTTTTCTGCGTCGGTTAATCCAGCTTCGTCGCAATATACCGATAATGCAGTGCGCAGCCCACACAACACATTCGGTAAATTTTCTCTTCTCGCATCATCAACCATCTCGGATACTGCTTCGACGAACCAATGTTTAGTTTCCATGGAACACCTCGTATTTATTTTGAGTACCGTCGGAGCAAGTAGGTTAACGGTACGTTAACCAGACTGCTTTTTTTGAGTTTCGGGGCCAAATTTTTGCGCTACTTCTTTGGAATATTCGCAAACATAGTCGTTTATGACCTTACGGATAGCCACAGCGGTAAGAAACATCCCATCCGCCTCAAGCCGTAGTTCAATGTCAGTTGCTCGTTGCAAAAAGTCTTCATCCATGACGCCACTCCCCGTTCACAGAATTTCGCCTAAATTGAGCCGATTCCGTTAATGAAACGTAAATTGTTCGAAAAACGGCACGAGCTTGTATGTGTTTGGTGTCGTGTAGGCACAAAATATCGGATGCATCGCAATTTTTTTTGTGAAAAACGTGCGGTTTGTTTCTCGAAAGCAACCAAAGCAAGAAGTCGCGGGTGAGAGCGGGGCAAGGTGCTTCTCTAACGGCATCTCCGACCAATTGAAGCTTACAGCGACCGATAAATTAGGACTGAAAACCGCCAAACCATCCGGCCAGAGGTTAACAGGGAGTTAGCGACCTTTCAGGTAGCTCACCAACAATTAACCACGATCCATCACCACTTGGTCCGCAATGGAATCAAAAGGTGAGAGAATGCTCCGGTATGTATTTGGAGATGAGCTGTGCAATTTTCCGACACTCGCGAGAGGTATGTTCAGGGACAGAGCAGACCAATTCAAAACGAGACTGGGTTGGGATGTGGAAGTAAACGCAAGAGGGGAAGAAAGGGACCAATACGACGAATTGAACCCGCTCTACGTAATTTGGGAGGAACCCGACGGAACTCACGGTGGATCGATGAGGGTTTTGCCGACGACTGGCCCGGTAATGATTAATGATGTATTCGGACACCTTACCGGACCCGCTCCAGTGCGTGATCCGTTGATTTGGGAGGTTACTCGCTTCTGTTTGTCGCGGAAAGCGAGCCCCTTCACAGCCGGTGCCATCATGTTGAGTGGCGGTGAGTTGATGGAAAAGTTTGGCCTTTCCCACATCGCGGGTGTCTTCGATGCCAGAATGATCCGGATTTATCGAATGATTGGTTCCTCTCCAACGGTTTTAGGTTCTGAAGGTACTGGGCGTGAGCAAATTTCTGTCGGGCTCTGGCCGTACTCACCAGAAGACTGCAATCGAGTCGCGGAAAGAGCTGGAGTGTCCAGAGAACTGTCCAGAATCTGGATTAACGCAGCATTTGGTCGTCTCGAGCTCCAAAACCTTAAGACTAAGCGTTTCGCGTAGCGGAACATGCAGGATCAACTTCTCAGGGTCGATGCAAAAGCTGGATGCAATGCTCCAGACAGAATTGCGTTGGCGGATCAACGTGCGTTTCCCGCCGACTTTGGGCAGCGGCTCACAAGTGGAGAAGTCGTCTACTATAGCTGCGTAAATTGGAAGAGGAGATAGACTATGCGTGTTTCTTCCCATGCGCCTTTGCTGTCGCGTATCGAGAACATTGTGAATCTGCCCGCAAGGCGAAGTCCTTATTGGAATATTTTGGAGTATTGCCGCCATATCGGAGTGGAAAAGCTGCCCTCTGATCGGTGCCAATGGAAGGCCCGGATCCGCCGGATTGATGGCAACTACAGCCAGACAAACCTTGGACGCGTTGCGCCATTCCACGACGACGGGCTAAACTACGACCAGGCACTGGCCCTCGCAAAAGAATGGTTTAGTCACCCCAGTGTCACCGCAATCGCTTCTCAACCCTATGCCGTTGGCGTTAACTCGAAGCTCAACTACACCAAAACTAGCAACGGCTTTACGGTTGGCGACGCAATGCATGCGTTTGTCGAGTGGAAGCGTATTGCGGCGGCGAGAACTTATTTCGAGACAACGTTATCTCTAATAAACCATCACATAATTCCTAGACTAGGTGATTTGCCGGTAGAAGAACTCAGTCAATCCGTATTCACAGAATTCTGCATCGAAGTCCTCGAATCCGCTCCCAAAAGGGGCAATAGGCCTCAGGGCGCGAGTATCCGCCTCAAAGAATTGGACCACGAGCAACTTCGAAAGCGAAAGAAGACACTTAACACAGTCATCGGATTGCTAAGAGTCGCACTCGAAATGTCGTGGGAAAACGGTGATTTCGAAAACGAGAGACTATGGCGCCGGTTGAGACGTATCCCTCACGCCGACTCTCCTCGACAGTTCTTCTTGACGCGGGCTCAAGCCAAGCGGTTGATAAACTCATGCCGCCCAGACCTAGCTTTGCTAGTTCAAGCCGCACTGTATTCCGGGTGCCGAGTTTCGGAACTCGCAAACCTCAAGGCTCGCGACGTTGGCGGTCATGTGTTTGGCATATACGTTGCTCCAATGAAAAGTTATCGAGGACGGTATGTGGTCCTACCCGATGAAGGGATGTCATTCTTTTTGGACCAAATTGACGGCTTGGACGATGAAGACCACGTGTTTCGAATGGCGACTGGAAAGACATGGGCTGGATGTCACAAGCACCTTTTTAAGGCAGCTGTTCGGAATGCAGGGTTGCCAGAGAGGTTTGTGTTCCATGGTCTTAGGCACACCTATGCCAGTCAGCTGGTTCAAGCAGGGACGCCTCTCGCAATTGTCGCGAAACAGCTCGGTCACTCCAATACCGACACAGTGAGCAGAACCTATGGTCACTTGTGCTGCGACTCAATTGAAACCGAAATATCAAAGCGGTTTGCTCCGCTTCGTAAAGCCAGAAAGGATCCGCGACTCAACGGTCTGCGGGGTACTCTACAGTCCAAGGAAGAACCAAAATGGTCTTGGCCTCAAAGAAACCGAAGCAAGGCTTCCGGAAGCGTTGTCAGTCTTTTGCGGTCGCGTGAAGACGAGTTGCGAATTCGATGAAGGAAACCGCATCAAGTAATTGAAAAGTTGCAAAACAAGACTCTTTTTGGCTACGCTTGGGCATTCTGTGGGGGAATTGCTATGCGAGTATTTTTTGCGGCTGTCGCCGTTTGTGTTGCTGGTGCAGCCAATGCGCTAACGGTGACATTCGACCACAACAACGCTACCTACAATCCAGCGAACTTTGAATACATTGGCGAAAGCCAAGGCTTTACTTACGACTTTAGCTATACGTATTTGACAGGCTTCCATTTGTCGCTGCATGACGATAGTGGGATTACATCCTCGACCATTAGGGCGCAGAACGGAAACAGGTTTACGCCGCACTCCATCGACACGACCGGATTCAGCCAAATTAATAAGACCGGACCCGGGCCAAATCCTGACCCAGACAACATGTCTGCCTGGGACTATTCTGGGATCGCACCACCAATTTCGTTGGCGTTTCAAGGTGTCCGCAACAATCAGGTGGTCGCAACACAGTCGGTATCAACATCGCAGAGTGGATTCAATTGGACTCCGAGTTGGTCAACGATGCAGTTCTCTTCGGCATTCAATGGGATTGACAGTCTGGTGTTAAGCCTTCAATTCCCAATCGTTAACTGGAAGGACCACTCACTGCCGGATAACGCCCCCTCAAACCTGGTTTGGTGTCCTGCGTGGTGCGGTGAATACCGAGTGGACAATTTGACGGTAACGCCGGATGTCGCACCTGTGCCCCTTCCTGCAAGTGGTCTGTTGTTGATTGGTGGCTTGCTCGGTTTAATCGGGCTTGGTCGGCGCAAGGCAGTTTCCCATTAACTGCGGGTGGCTTGCTCAGAAAAGGCCCATCGCGCACGCGTAGCGATTTCGTCGGCAAACCACCTCGCCACAGGATGACCGGCGTGAACGTGCCTGTCCCTTCGCCTTTACTATGGGCACATGGGGAGGTAGAGGGTTTTCCTGGATTCATTGCGACAGTTGCTGCGTCATGGGTTTCGGTGCCTCATTTGAGTTTGGCGAAACAAGCGCACACACGTGTGGACTGTGTGCTACTCAACCTCCCAACGATGTCGAAAGCTAACGGGACCCGATTGGCGTTATCCGTTGCAGGCACAACCTGCGCCCTTCCGACATGTATAGGTCCGACTGATGCAGCTATCCCCGCAGGCTTTTCCCTTTCGGCAAATCTTGCAGCAAGCAGCGTTGAGGATTTTCACCTCTTCACCACTATGCATCAGGTTCCAAAAGGACTGAGTTGATAAAGGTGGTGTCGGATTGCTTGCGTCCTTGGATGCGCTTTGGGCAATCGCAAAAGAACACGACAGGACCAACACCGTCACACTGGCTGAAATGTGAGTCTTCAAATTCTTACTCCTTTGGCAATGTGTGAACTTTTTCACAGCCTAGCGCTTGGTGGAACATCTATTGTCGGCTCATCATTTCTTTCAAAACAACACGTTAAGGACTGAGTATGAGTGGACAAAGTGGCGAATGCGCTGAACGTGGATTGACCACTCGGCAGATCCCTGGGAATACTAGAGAAAAGCCGTGCGCTGAATGCGGTGGTCCTGTTTGTGTCCATACAGAGGACCGGGGAGCTGTAGTTTTCCTAATTCTGGCTGGGTTGATTGTTGGAGGCACTCTTGCGGCCATAGCGGGTAGTTGACTAAGTCAGCCTCCTTTTGGAGGCTTCGCACAAAACCCAGTGGTTTGGGAAACGGGTTGTTATCCAAACGAGAACAGTAGCAACCGCAGCAGTTCATTGCCTTCGAAGACGTCCAAAAAATCGCTGAATTGTCGTCAAACCCAAGCATTTCTTTTTAACTTGGTAGGCGAGTGTTAATTTCATTCCCGAAGTTGTTTTAAATGGTGATTTGTTTCGATAAAGCCTTTGGGAGCTCGTACCTGAGAGAACCGAGGCGTGAACCGAAGTAAGTACGGTCAGCGCCTTAAAGTTCGAAGCTCCAATAAGAGCCCCGCACTAAGACTGATAGTCCAGGCTTAGTTCGGGGCTTTGTTTTTTTTGGGGGGGAGGGTTGAAAGTGGATGCTTTTGTTGTTCCTGGTTCTTCGGGGACGCTCAGGTGAACAAGAACTCATCCGTGAGCAGTAGCGGTTTTGGCGTTGATACGTGTGGCTTCGCCGAGACCTTAGGAACTGCAGGAGGTTTTGCGGCACGAGCGATTGTTTTTGCCTGAGCCTTTCGTTTCTCAGCCTCGTCCAGCAAGAAAAACACAACGGCGGTTTTGCCGACTAATTCTCTGGGTGTTGAGATCCGCTCAGCCTTTGGTTCCATCTTATGCTGCCCATAAATGCATATCGTTGGTGAGGTAGACGTTTGCATAACCAACTGCTTCACGGTCTTTTCGAACAACAATGGTAATCAGCCAACCACCGTTTGCTGCGTTGGCGTACTGGTCCTTCCTCGGGTTGTAATCACCGATAGTATGTCCGTCGCGCTTCAGACGCTCCGGCATTTTGCCATAGTGCTGGCGGTAAATCGGCTCTAGCTCGTCGTAGGTGTCAACCCAGTTCCGGCGAATATCTCTCAAGAGCTATTCGATCTGTTGAGCACTGAACGTGAAACACCGGCCTGAAAACCGAGGCGAGACGCGGGAGGATTGCGGAGGCTCAGAAACGGCGTTGGGCTGCGTATCGTGTGCAAAGAGCACTCTAGGAATAACCTGAATCTCTAACCGATTTCTCAGTATGGCAATACCGGTCGGCGATGTTCAAACTTTCAAAAAGAGTTGCTGCATTGCGTCGATTTGGTAGGCGGGCAAGTTGGAAGCAATACGCATGTCTAAGGTTCTCTCATTCGCTTTCTCGCCGACGTAGCTCGTCTAGAGTGTAACTTTGCGCAATTGGCCCTGCGCCACCTTCACTGAAATTTTCGTCTGAACTCAGGCAATAGAGGTCACACAATAGGGTTGCCGTCGCCTCTCGCCAGTCGACCAGCCAAAGCCGTCCGCCCGGTGTTCCGATATATCCAAACACCTGCTCATCCATGTCGGCGAGCAAATCATCAGTGCTGGGCACTTCGCTATCTGCGTCGGTATCGAAACTTGAATGTGTGTGATACGACGCCACGATGTCGACTATCTCCTCTGAGATGTCTTCGACGACGCAATCGTCATTCGTGCCGCGAACGGGATCGCTGGCGACAAACCTACCCTCAGAATCCAGACCGAAGTATCCGCAAACCTCGATATTCTCAGAGAAGCTAACCGCTTGATACGCGGCAAATGCTGCTTTGGCTTGTGCATGAAAAGCCGTGTCGGGAACGCTACCCGATCCCAACGGCTCAGATGGTGAGTCTTCGCATCCCGCAAGAATAATTGCGGCAAGCACAATACAGATTTGTTTTGTCATTTACCGTCACTCTCCAACAGGCCTGCGCGGTTTTGCATCCCGTTTCGGTAATTGTCTATCTGAATTCTGATGCGCTGTCGCGGTTAAGCCAGATCCATTTTCGTCCAAGCCAAGGCCATCCCTTTCGACTAGGCTAACAACACGAAGAAAAATTTACCTATTTGTGTGCCCCGGTATGGAGGGGCTGGCCAATACCCCCTCGCCCAGCCCCTCGCTCCACCCGCCACATCCAGAGCGTACAGGACGGGCAGACTCCAGTTGTCCAGGGCTTAGCTCATTCCGATTTAGACGCCGTGTCTACTCGCCAATTATGGGGAGGTGTCGCAGCCAGTGAATGGGGAGAACTTTGAGGCAAGCTAGAGAAGCCGCCAACTTGTCCAATCCAATTGTTGCACGTAGCCTTCCTTTCCATGTGTAACTTGTACTCCAACACCATCCCAGCAGAGGCAATGCGCCAACTGTTCGACGTGGCCGTTGAGCGGGACAGGTTGGGGAACGCAGAACCTCTGCCTGCCATTTTCCCAAAACACATGGCTCCGGTCGTCAGAATGGCAGAAGACGGCAATCGCGAACTCGTACCGCTCAGTTGGGGTTTTCGCACCACCAAGAAGTCGAAAAAGACCGGTGCGGTTATTCAGCCCGGCGCCTGGAATAACGCGCGAGATGATAAGGTTCGATCGAGTGGACTTTGGAAGGGAAGTTTTGAGGAGCGCCGGTGCCTGGTTCCCGCAAGTTCGTTCTGCGAGGCCAAGGGACGCAACCCGGCCACCTACCACTGGTTCGCACTCAGGGGCGATGCAGAGCGCCCACCCTTCGCCTTTGCTGGGATGTGGCAGGTATCACGCTATGAAGGCAAGGAAAGCCCTGAACAGGTGGAGACCTATACAGTGATCACTACCACGGCCAACGATATCGTCAGGCCAATCCACCCGCAGAGAATGCCGGTGATCCTTAAGCCGGATACCTATGATCAATGGATGGATGGAAGCGCAGCCGAAGCGTTCGAGCTATTGCAGCCCTACGATGCTGATCAAATGCGGATAGTGCGCACGGGTGAAGGTGAGAGATCAGACCCGATAGGCTGAACCGCACCGCTTTACTGCTCCAACCGGGTCAGCAGCGCCCGCTCTATTTCAAGGCTGCGCTCCAATTCCTTCCGCCTCCCATCGTCCTGACAGGCGGCGATCTCCGCCTCGATCTTCGATATCTGGCGCTGGTATGACGCGCGAACAGCAGACTTCATGACCGCTCCTGCTCGTCAATTCATTCTCTCTGCTATTTCTGGAATACTATACAACTTACCCCACTCCCGTTCCGATGCTGGATGAGCTGGCGTGCCTGGAGGCCCGTCCATTTTCAAGTTAATACTAAAACGCAGAAAATATGATCCAACCGTACGGTTTCGCGCAATGATCTCCTCAAAGTCCCCTTTTTGATAGACGAGAACGTCGTCTCGGCTGAATTCTCCCAACACTGAAATCCTAGGATCAACTAGCAACAGGGCGTCCGGGATCTCATCATTAAACCCCCATGCCCAATGTGCGAGCTTGTTCCTACTTTTCTGCACTGAAGCTGCGATATCCAACACCACCTTTAGCAATTTTTGTTGATTGTTATTGAGGACAACTTTCGCGGCGGCCTGTATCATCGCCTTTCGGGGTCCTTCCGCCGACACCGCCATGAAGGTTGCAGCAGTGAGGCTTTTGTTGCCTCCGAAAATCTCAATATACAGCGAAAGCATATGATGCTCGACTATAGTCCAAGACGCTATGGCCTCCATGCCTAGCGCGGAAAGGTCCGGGTTCTTGGTGAATGGGGAAGGCTCAAATCCCAGATTGCCGATACTCACATTGCCGCCAGGGCAAACTCTGCTCATAGGTTGAGGCATATTTCTTCCTTATTGTTAACTCACGGCCTCTACGAAAACTGCCGAAACGTCAGCCGCGCGCGCGCGCAAAGCTCCACTTCCATTCGCGTACAGGACATGGTTCATATTGGAGCTAGTCACGTTTGGATTGGTCGTGCTCTCGGTGTAAAAATCGCCTGCGATATCGCTGGCTTTCCTCTCATCACAAATGACTTCATGAACCGCGCCACTTCTAAAAACGACCACTAGTTTTACGTCAGCCATGCCTATTCTCCTTATTGTTAACCTTTCAAACTTCCCAAAGCTCTCCCTTGGCTAGGAACTCGGCCAAAATCCAAAGCAAAGGCTGAACATACGGAACGTTGGTTTTCCCTTTCGGGTAACGCAGCGC
Organism: Ruegeria sp. HKCCD6647-2; assembly: GCF_057221075.1. Lineage (NCBI taxonomy): Bacteria > Pseudomonadati > Pseudomonadota > Alphaproteobacteria > Rhodobacterales > Roseobacteraceae > Ruegeria > Ruegeria sp. HKCCD6647-2. The sequence continues at coordinate 75,645 of NZ_JBWVBD010000002.1, forward strand.
GTAAAATGTTTCGCCTCCGTACAGCTTTTCGAGTGTCTCAATTGTCCAATCGACAGTGTACACCTCGGGATCTGGTATCGGAGAATCTTTAACCTCAACGCATCCCACTGCAATCTGTTGAGCCTTTTCGCGCATTGACTGAAACTCGGGCAGCATCCACATTTTGTAGATGTTATGACCAAATTTTTCGCGGTCTCGTAGTTGATTATGAGTGTAGCCAAGCTCCAGCAACTTACCCTTCAGGAACAACTCCAAACCAATTCCGAGAAGTTGCGTCGTAGGAGCCACAACAGGTAAGCGGTTGTTTTCGACGAGCCGTCTATCGCGCTCTTTTTTCCAAAGAATCTCGGCAGCCAACAGATAATCAGTTGCAAGTGCAAAATAACTATCAGGCCCTCCGTCTTCAGTTCCTGGCAGCACAAAATCCTTCGGCTCTCTCATCGAAAATCCATGTCCAAACTTCGCTCCTTATTGTGGAGTGTCTCTCAAATCTTCTTCAGCCTGATGCCACAAATTATCCGCGTCCGGACGTCTAAGATATACGTCCTCGACTCCGCCCCCTGCACCGTGCGCAATCTCCCAGTGAGTAGCTCTCGGAGAAGACCCGAATGCAGCACCACCGCAGGCCGAAGTTCCCGCCCCATAGCTGTGTTGCAAACAAGGATGGGAACCAAAGTCTTCTATTCGATCGAAAGGAAGAACAGAAACCAAAAGAGAATGCGAACCGCTGCATTCAGAATGTCCGCAATCAAATTCTACTCGAAAGTCTGGTGCCCAATTCCCGTCCGCGACCGGGTTTGTCCACCAACGCCACCCCGCACGATCAAAGAACGCTGCCCACTTCGCTTCAGGCCTCGTTTTGAATGTCAAACCGTTATAGATGAACATTCCGCCCTCCTTATTGTAAAGTCTATATCCCGCGCGCTTTTGTATCCCGGCGACAGCCCAAAGGCTTGGCTGTGTTGCCGGAATAAGCTGTTACACCGCAGGTTCGGCAGGTCCATCCGATTAGCCCACCTCTATCGCTCGTTTGCTCACGCCTCCACTGGCAATGCCCGTTAGTACCGCCCCAACGCTTACGTCGCATAAGGACAAACACCAAGCCCACAAAAAGTACCGCCGCGATCAATGCCGCCCAGACCAACCAAGCTTCTAATCCGCCGTCTGAAACCGTGATCGATTTCAACCTGCTGCTCCTTATTGTGGACCTTATGGATCGCTACCAAACTCTTGCGGTAACTGAATCCCTTTGTGCTTTTTACACTCACAACGTTCCCATTCTGGACTTTCATGGCAAATCGCGAGGCAACCAAGGTGCGTGCAGTAATGAAGTCCAGGGCAGGCCATAGCCTCTTCGGTAGTAATCTTTGTGTGCGTCTCGTTGATGAGCCTCCCCAACTGAACTGGTCCACCGTTATGTTTAGGAAACGGAGGACCAAGAATGGCAAAAAACACCGACTAACTGAAATTCAGGTTGTTATTCTGGAAAACTAAGTAAGTAGAGATCGGCTGTCTCGCGGTCCTAGGCGTGAGATCGTTCAGCGAAGCAAATCAGTCACATCTCTCCGAGTGAATATAAGGTGTCCCTAGCAAATCAACCCGGACGTGTGCTTGGGTCGATCCTGATCCGGTGCGACAATATTGATTGACCTAACTTTTGGAGGCCTGTCTCGTGGGAGTCTTGATAGTTTTGGGTTTGGTTTTGGCTGGCGCAGTGTATTTGGCAGTTCGCAGCAACAGGCCGGGCGACACAACCACTCATCCTAACCAGTCAGGTGTGTATGAGAGACCAAGATTAACCACAAACCAAGGACGGCGCACTTCGCAGCCACAGCGCTTTGATGCAGCCCATAAGTTACCCAAACCCGAAGTACCCACAATAAAAGGTTCAGCGTACGTAGTAGATGGCGATACATTGGTAATAAAGAAAACCCAGATCCGTCTGTTCGGCGTGGATGCTCCTGAGATGGATCACCCCTACGGAAAAAAGGCAAAATGGGCACTCGTTTCGCTCTGCAAAGGTCAAAAAATTAGGGCCGAAATAACCGAGCAAGACACCCACGGACGCACTGTTGCAAAATGCTATCTTGAGGATGGTCGTGACCTATCCGCAGAAATGGTCAAGCTTGGCCTAGCGATAGATTGGCCGAAATTCTCTGGCGGGAAATATCGATCACTGGAAACGCCTGATGCTCGAAAAAAGCTATGGCTCGCAAACGCGCGTCAAAACGGACATATGGGGTTATGGAAGAAATATGAGGCAAAGCAAGCCGCACGTAAACTGAACATCTAAAGCCCGCCAAAATCGGTGGTCTTAAACGGTCTTCTCTTCGGCTTAAGTGCTCGAATCGTTGCATCACTCAGAACCGCCGTGAGTGCATCTCTTTTGTTACTTTGAAACGTCGCCCCAGATTAGTGGGCCTGTTTGAGGTACATATAGCTGAACCACCCAACACATCACGGTAATACTTAGCATAAACAAGCTAGTATTTGACGACTTCGAAAGCAATTGTAAGACTTTGTAGTGCAGGCGGTGGAGTGTAGATTAGCGGCCCTGGGTTCATAGCAGAAACCCTTTTAAAGAAACCCCTGATCAGTGGCACAGACAAAGTCACAAAAGCGGATGTTTTCAACCAAGCATTGCATGTTACTGAAGCTGTCAAAGCTTTGTGTTGCCGATCAAAAGATCTCCTGCCTGGACGAACCCCTCCTGTGGAGTTACACCGTCCAAAAAGCGTGACAACTCCCGCATCGGTTCAACACGGCGGGTTCATCGGACGGGCGCAAAATTAGAAGAGATCAGGGCGAAGCGCTGCCACTCGTCATCCGGTGGGTTTAAACTCCTGATCTGGATTGATTTTCATCCGATGCCGACAAGGTGACGGCACCCCAAAGCCTTCACCTTCGCCTCATCAAGCTAGGCCTTCTTCTTGAACGCAACTGAGACTGAGGCATTGCCTTTCGTCACCAAGCCAACGTCCAATCCCGCCTCGATCCCAATATTGAACTCTATTGTGTCCAGCTCATAGGGCGAACCATCAACCTTCTCCTTGGTTGCTGATGCAATTGCAGTGAGTTTTTCCACCACCGTATCCCATATTTCAGCAAGCTCGTCGATTTTCGCTACAGCCTTTTTCCCGCCGCCGTGTTTTTCAGTTTGGAAACGCTCACGATCCACGTTCTCGTCAATGCCTTGTGGTGCGGTCTTTGAACTAATAATTGTTACTTGGAAGTCAGTCATGAAATTCACCTTTCAATTGGTCTGGTTCGACACCTGAAATCTCTGCGGCTTGCACAATGTTTAAGGCATAGCCATAATCAAAAGTGGTTCCAAGCTCGTCTTCGCACTCTGTTTTGCCTAAATAGACACCAAGAAGAGCGCGCTCTTCGTCAATTGGGTTTTGTGCGCAAACAAGCGAACCGCTATCTCCCTTATGACCATGTTTATCAATCAAAAAATGCTCCGGCATCGCTGCACTTCTCAACTGTGAGTACGTCTGAAGGACACTCATCACTGTAGCCGGTTTCTTACCGCTCAACCCCAAGTGGGCTTCCACGTGCTCTCCTTGTGTCGGTCGGCGTACTTCACCCGTCCCGTTAATATCCGGCCCACCACAAGGAAATGAAACAACAGCCGTATCCAATAGACCAGGTGATAGTCTGTAAAGCTCTGCTTCGTTCGCACAAGTTGAGCACCAAACAGGCACCGCATCTCCTTTACTAAAGTCTTCCACGACGTGACCTGCCGTAAGCCCACGGCGTTCACCTTGCATTGAATAGGTGGCTGCGACATATCCGTCGGGAGCATTCGAGTGCTTTTGAAGCTCAGCTACCATCTGAATGGCCGGCGCGCGAAAACCGGCGAAACCCATGTCAATGCTTCCGACATATGGCCCGTCATACTTCGAATGGAAATCACTCCTTAGAAACATGACTCCAAATTGATAGCCTTCGAATTTCGGAAACCCGCTAAATTTCATTTTTGTTTCGCTAGTAGGGGCTCGAAAAATTCCTGTGGAAATAAAGCCAGACGTCGTTGCGAGGGGCCAAAAAAACTCTGGGCTATCTTTTCGATCAAGCATCTGCGACAGTCGACGCCGGAGTAATTCCGACCATACTCCAATTCGTCGGGATGGCTCAGACATCTCTCCTTCCCTTAGCCAGAATGCACTCGGAGCCGCTTCTTTTGGCAGTTCCTGTGGAACCAGTTTCTCAAGTATTTTGTCAGAAATCATTTTTTCTCATCCCTCTAACCTATCTGGAACTAGCGACAAAAATCACCACTCTCGCCTAACCGTAAAGAGCTTCGTACCAAATGCAACTTTTCACCGATGTGCTGCTGTTAGTTGAAGCAAAGCGCACGATGTCATAAAAGGAAGCTCGACCCGCACTTCGAACGGAAGTCAAAGTGCACAACCGGGGGAACCCGCAGTCTATCCTCGAAAGGGAAAGAAAATGACCGATACTCCAACTTACTCATCAATCCTGCATTGCATCTATGACGAGCCTGAAGAGCGCGGAAACATAGGTAGAGGCACCCATTACTCCGTCTTCCGGGTTCCTGAGTGGTTTGATGTGACGGGCAAGCCTGTCAGTAAGGCCCTTCAGCATGACTTCGCCGTACTTTGGGATGAAGACCACGACCAAAGGATAATCCCAGCCATTGAGCGCCTGTACGTTAATGGGCTACTTTTCCCAGTCCAGTTCATTGGAGAGCGTAAGGGCTGGATAACCGCAATTCTAGCGTCAAAGTTTTGGTATTCGGGAACGGAAGTCGAACTCAAGGCATATCAAAAGAAATTCGAAGAGCTTGCCGGCAAAGTCGAAAATGATTGGTGGAACACGGATTTTGGTATGTTCGACAAATCGCTCGTGCACGGTGTGCCACACCAAACTGAACTAATGGGTATTGTGAGTGATCACGCCGATAAGGTAGACACTTACGTTCGCAATATCGACAATCTTTGGTCGATTGGCAGCAAGCCTTTCAGCATCGCTTGAGGAGCGTCAAATACACTTGAGGAAATTGATCCTTCTTCGCGTAAGTGGTCCACCGGTATGTTTAGGAAAACGGAGGCTTTACGATGGGAAACAAGAGACAAACCTGAGCCTCCCGATCCGCCGAGGTAAGCTAATAGCGATAAAGCTGGCCTAAAACATAGGAATTGAAAGTTCTGTCCAGCACTTTCACACTTCTTGCTTGGACCCACGATATCATAGACACGCGGGCGGCCATCAAAGGGTGGATAAAAGGGTGGATAAAAAACGATCTTACTCTGCTAAAAGTTTCATAAAAATAACTTTTTTCAGAATAAATGGTGCCCGGGGGCGGAATCGAACCACCGACACGAGGATTTTCAATCCAAAACTAAATCAGTATTTTCAGCACCTTAGATCAGCAAAGGCTGTCAAACCGGCTTCCAAATATCAAAGACTTAGCCAGCGTTTGTCAAACCCATCCACGGCGCTACTGACCCAAAGAAAAACCGCTGAGGGGGCGGCCACCCACCTCAACGGCAATGCAAATTTGTCTGCAAGCACAGAGTACCAAATTGACAGCCTGACCGCAATCGCGGGAGGCGCAAATGCCTAAGCTCAATCGCTTTGAATGGCTCAAGGCCGTTCTGCAATGCGCTGACCTCAACTCGTCAACTAAGGCAGTTGCCTCAGCGCTTTCGGTACAGTTCGCTAACGACAGGACCGGCCAGCTCAATCCCTCACTAAAAACGCTTGATGAGTTCCTGGGTGGAATGTCGCTGGCGACCATCAAACGCTGCCTCAAACAGCTTGTCGAGTTTGGCTGGCTGTTTCGAACTGAAGGGCGTGGCGCAGGCAATCACACCGAATACGACCTTCGCTCCCCGGCAAAAATCATCCCGTTTCGCCAGAAGAAAAAGGATGCACCGATGAGCCATTCAGAAGTGCGAAAGGGTACACCCGTGACAGACAAAGGGCGCATGGGTGATCTTTCCTATATAAAGAAAGAACCATCTAAAGAACAAAACCCCGCGCTTGAGCCGGATCTGCCGGATGGAGGGCCATCCGACTCGACGCGCGTAGGCTGCGCGCAACCCGTCTTCGTCTCGCGCCAGTCTTTCGGTTGCCGCCAATGGGAGCAGTTCATCGAACGAATGTTTGGTGCTTGGATCGACCGGGTACTTCCTGAAGTCATCGAAAACAACGAGCGCGGCTACTGGCTCCCCGGCAGGTTCCCTCCAACGAACAAGAACGAGTGGCCGGCATGGCGCAGCTGGCTCCTCACCGAAGGCTGGACCCTGTTTGCACCTTCGAAGCGGGAGCGTTGCCATGCGGTCTGAGCAAAGAGCAAGGCGACCCATGTCATACGCTGACGCTGCTGACACCGGACCTTGCGAGGGGTGGCAAGCCTCCCCTTCGAACCCCACCGGCGAGAGCACGCCCCACGCCAAAGCACCACTCACAGAAACATTCGTCTTTCGGTGCAGCGCTGCTGAAAAGGCCGAACTTCGCGCTAAAGCCGAAGCTGCGGCTGTGCCGGCCGCGACCCTCCTGCGTGAAGCCTTGCGTCTGACAGAAGCTCGCCGTCGCAAGCCAGCGCCCCGCGTTGATCCTGCGCTTGTGCTGGCCGTTGGACGCATCGGCGGCAACCTCAACCAGATTGCGCGGTTTGTGAACCGGGCGCTTTTGGTCGGGCGGGTTGACCATGATACGCTGGAAATCGCCCGCCAGTTGGTTGTGATTGAACGCCAGCTTGCCCAGATCCTCGATGGGGCACGGCAATGCTGATCAAGTTCTTCCCCAATGGCAAAGGCACGGGTGCTGGTCCCGTCGGCTATCTCGTCGCGCGCGAGGTGCTGGCCTACGACACCAATCGCGATCTGATCCGCGATGCCGATGGCCAAACTATGATGGTCACGCGCGACCCTTTGCCCGAAGTACTGCGCGGCGATCCTGCCCGCACCGAGGCCCTGATTGATGCTAGTCGCAATCAATGGACCTACCGCGCGGGCGTCATCAGCTTTGCCAGCGACGATGCACCCACCGAAGCCCAGCAGGTCGAAGTTATGGACGCCTTCGAGGAACTGGCTTTCGCTGGTATGGGCGGTGAGCAATTCGACTTGCTCTGGGTCCGGCACAGCCACGAAGACCGCATTGAACTGCATTTCTGTACACCGCGTTTGGAGCTGACAACCGGTAAAAGCCTCAACATTGCGCCACCTGGCTATCAGTCAGCCTATGACAGTCTCCGCGACCTAATGAACAAGACGCACGACTGGGCCGATCCGATGGATCTGGAACGCGCACAGGAGGTTCAAGCCACCGTTGAGGCCCCAACTAGGGCACAGGGCCGCGAAGAACTGCACGAATGGATCTTAGACCAGGTCAGCATCGGCACCATCACCGACCGCGCAAGCATGGTCGATGTTCTGACCGACGCAGGTTTCGATACCCCCCGCGTAAGCAAAAATTACATCACCGCCAAAGACCCCGACACAGGCGAACGCTGGCGATTGAAAGGAGAGATTTTCCATGACGACTGGCAAGCCGACCCGGCTGAGCGAGAAATTGAACGCGGACTTGGACAAGATCCGAAAAGAGCACGCCGCCTTGATGGATTCTCAATTGCAGAGCTTCAGGAGCGATATTCAAAAATGTGTAACACTCGCGCGGAATACAATCGAAGCCGATACCCGCGCGTTTTTGGACTGGAGCGGGACGACCTGGCAGACTCACATCGACAAGATCAAATTCCTGATTCAGATCTCACCTTGGGCGGTGATAACGGCCTGTATGGTGTTGATCACAGCAACCTTAGGACTGACTTTTCTGTGGAGCTGGAAACTCTCAACGATAGCCACCTCGACACAGCTAGAGAGGTTGGGCATCCAGGCGGTACCCCACGAGGGAGCAACTTACCTGTTCCTGCCTTCCGAGACATCCAGCATTCGCACCTGCACAGTGGCGAGTCGTTTGATTTCCTGCGTGAAAGTGGAGCCGAACTAGATGGATCAACCCCTGACAGCCTTGGAGCGAGGTTTGCTCGCGTGCGTCGAGCGGTTGGTGACGGCTTGCGAGACCTCCGCCAAGGAATTGCGCAATTTGGAAGAACGCTCGACGACCGGGATCGAGGCCAGGCTAAATGGCTTAACGCAGTGCATCGAACTGCTGATGAAATCACATCTCAAGTCCGTAGCTACATTGGCCGACTTGCTGACCGAAGAACAGAACTACACCACGCTGGAAGAGAACTTGCAGACCAGTTTGAAGCTAGCGAGAGACGCAGAAATACAGCTGAAATAGAGCTTAGTGAGCATCAACGGAAGCAAGATCTCAGTCTAACGCTATAGCTGTAAAGGACCACAATGAGCCAATCCAATCTAAAGTTCACCATGAGTTATACGCAGGCTAGGATGTGCGGCATCGACTATAGAGCGTTCGAAAAAGTCGACCTCTTGCCGAAAGACGTGCCGCTTGTCGCATTCGCTGGCGTTTGGGGAGACTACAATAACATACGTTGCCTATTCATTGATGTTTTTGGCAACCGCTATCGGCGAAATATTTGGGGAGGAAACGGGCTTTACATGATACCAGAGCTTGAAGTGAACGCACGAGAAGTCCTAATTGGATCAGTGTTCAAGCTGTAGCCGAAGCTTCGAAGCGTTGATCACTTTCTTAATGCGGTTACGAGTCTGTGTGGGCCACTCTAGGTCGGTCGCACGGCAGGCCTTTGAAAGGGACAAGCAGGTGTTAGCTAAGATCGTGGGATTTTGATTGAGTTTTCATTTTAGAGTTAGGCGCCAAGACACCCACTACATAATGTGAGTTTTGGCATTCCACCTACATCCAATTGAGTGTAGATTGTTCTGAAAGAGCAGAAAAAAGCAAACCTGAATGAAAAATTTGCATCAAAGTTTAAGGGCCCGCAAGAAGGAGCTAGGGGCATTTTATACGCACAGAGGCCTGACTGACATCATTTGCGAGTGGGCTATAAGGTCTTCCACATGTCGTGTTTTGGAACCCAGTTTCGGAGGCTGCGGTTTTCTTCGTTCCGCTCACGATAGGCTGTCTAGTTTTGAAAATAGCGTGCCCACCGACCAAATTTTTGGCTGCGACATTGACCCAGACGCTTTTGGTTTCTTAGCTAACCTTTTTGAGCGCCCAGTAGATCTGGAACGTTTTCATGAAGGAGATTTCCTTCTTCAAGACTTTCCTGATACGTGGCTGTCCAGCTTTGACGCTGTTATCGGAAACCCACCCTATTTGCCATATCGCAAGATTTCACCTTTGGTGCGCGAAAAGGCACTAAAGCACCTGCACAAGGAAGGACTTACTCTTGATCGGAGATCGAGCCTTTGGGCCTACTTTGTAGGTCTCTCAGTTCGCTACGTTAGGGAAGGTGGACGTATGGCTTGGGTTCTACCAAGCAGTTTTTTGTACGCCAACTACGCAAAATCCCTGAGACAATATCTACTGACAAACTTCGGTAAGGTTCGCGCGTTTGAACTGCAAGAAAGACAGTTTCTGCTGGAAGGGACCGAAGAAAAGACAATTGTTCTACTCGCAGAAGAAAAACTGCATCAGATCAAAGCTCAGAGTATTGAGGATATCCACCTCGTTCGTTGCACTGGAGTACGGGACTTAGGAAACAAAATTCAATCTTGGCGAGAAGGCTCGTTCACGGGCGTATCATCGTGTGGATCCGCGGTAATTGATTGTCTCTCAGGCGCGCCTCGTAAACTATTTCAAAAGCTCGAATCCAACTCCTACTGCCACCGCTTGTCAGACTTCATGAGGATCCAGATTGGACTCGTTACAGGCAACAATCAGTTTTTCCTGAGAAACGAGGAAGAGAGGAAAAGGGCTGAGATCTGTAAAGAGCATCTCATTTCAGTTCTTCCTAGATTTTCTTTTGTTAATGGAGCCGCTCTTACTCCAAATGATGTCGTCTCAATGCGAGAAGATGGAGCAAAAGCTTATCTAGTAAGTGCGCCCAGCCTCGATGAAGCGCCTGCTAAAATCCAGAACTACTTAGCATCTTATCCAGAAGAAGAAATAGCCAAGTGTTCGACCTTCAAGAAGAGAGCTTCATGGTGCCTGACCGACGACGGCGCAATACCAGATGCGTTTTTCCCGGTTATGCAGCACAATGGCCCTAGACTTGTTCTAAACACAGCTAGAGTGAATTGTACAAACTCAATTCACCGGGCTTATTTCACCCAAAGTCTTTCTGATACACAAAAAAAACTTCTGTCGCTGACGACTATTTCAACGTTTTCTCAAATTTCTGCCGAAATCGCAGGCCGCTCGTACGGATCAGGCGCTTTGAAGCATGAGCCACGAGAAGCTGAGGCCATCGGAGTACTATTGCCACCCTTACATCATGCCAAAATCACATCGGCGTTTCAAAGAGCGGACGCTTTTTTACGCGCCGGAGACTTTGACGAAGCCAGCCAGGTGGCTGACCATGTGATTCTGGAAGCTTTAGATGTTGGTTGCGTTCCCACACAAGCTGGTGTCTTGAAGTCTGGGTTAAGGCAGCTTCGCATGAACAGACAGCGCTGAGTGTTGCACAAGTCCAGTTTTCATTGCCAGTTTGCGGCCCATACGTCATTCAGAATGGTAGATCCTCTGGGCGCACTAAGGCACTGCTGCAATCGCTCCAAGTATGCCTCGTAGCAGAGTTTTTGAAAAAGGTGGATGCTGGTGCACCAGCTAGGATCTTGCCTTAAGTTAAACCACGCATCTTCGAAGAAATTTGCAACTATCATCTCGCTTGCAAGAGCAAGTTCCATAGGTGGATGACACCATCTTGGCTCTTTCACTGGATGGTCATCGGCGCGATCATAACCACTATTTCGTCCACCGAATTGGAGATGGAAAAGTGGTCCCGTTTGAAAATACCCACCTTGGTCATTGGCCTGATCGATATGCCAACGCGATAAAGGCTCTCCGTTTTCCCCCTCCAACACAATTGCAAGATCAAAACAATCGAAAGGTGGCTGTGTCTTATGGCTTTGGTTAACTTGAATCTTCGCAAAGTCTATTCGCGGTCGTACGGTTTTCTTATCTGAAGTTTTCCCAGGTCGAAAACGCACCGGGTCATGACGATCAACTTCCAACGGCCAAACTTTACTTCGTTTTTTTGACTTTAGTTCACGAGCAACCCTCATCAGCGCGTTCTGCCCCTCTGGCTCGATCACCTTTGCATCATTGAGTTTTTGCGCAATCGTGTGCAACGCTGATCCAGCGTCCACAGCCTTAATATCTGTCATGAGTCTTACCCAGGAAATTGAAGCTTCTTTACTTCTTCGACGATGCTTTCGTCGGAAACATCGATTTCGAAGCTAGGTTGGGTATCCAAGTAACGATCCGTGTGAATGCATCTCCAACAAATTCGACGCCGAACAGAAAAACTGAACGAATTCATTTCGAAAACACCAACAGAGTGCCGCATTTCCGTTCCATCAGAACAGCAAGCGCAGGAAAATGCGATTAATTCGTCATCTTTACCAGTCCAAGGTGACATTGCTGGTTTTAGTTCTTTGCCCAAAACTTCAGAAAGTCGCACTGCACGTTGGCGAGCAGGGATACCGGTAGCTCGCTGACCAAAGAGCTGTTCAGAATGCGCGTCCAGCCGATGCGCCCAGAAACGGACCCAGCCGGAAGAGAATATTCCACAATACCCTACTCCAGATTCAATGAGGTGCTTTGCAATTACGTTTCCTTCGCTCTGAGACACGCCTAGGCGGGCACAAGCCTCGTTGATATCCAACAACAGCCCCGTCCGCCCAATGAGTTGGTTCAAGAAAATAGCGGCCACTTGATGTGGGGCAGTCGCGCGTCGAAGAGCAAGGGTCAGGTCTTGGTAGTCAACGACATAGTCTTCATCTTTGTCTAAGCACGTTAACTCCAGTAGGTCGTAGGATCCTACTTTCGATCGGAGCTGTTCATATCCTTCACACAAACTCAGCAGAACGGAACGGATTTCATCTCTCCGATCATTTACCTCTTCCTTAGAAAAGACTTTATCGAACAAGTCATGCGACGTTAGATCGGGATCAAACTGTTCCCTAATCTTGTCTTCCGATGAGACCAAAACAATTGGAAAGTCGTGTTCCGGAGATGCTGTCGCGCAGTCACGAACCTGCTGCGCCATAACACTTCCCTTGTAAGTATCGCTCGGGTCTAGGGCACTGTCCTCATCTAGTCGAAAATCAACGACAAGCATGTCTGGTCTCTGCTCGAAAACATACTTCGACTGGCGACTTACTTGCTCTGGAGGCAGGTAGGTAAGATCGAGCACACCTCGAGTTGACAGAGTTTTAGCGTATACAGACTCGGTTTCATTATCGTCTATGAAGAACCCATTGTAGCTCATCATTCAGCCTCGTTGTGCAAAATTCTAAATTCTATCCGACAGTTATAACCCTCGCTCGGTTCCACCACGGAAACACTGCCGCCGTAACTCTGAGCTATGTCAGAGACAATTTTGAGGCCTAGCCCTGTTCCTGGGCCCGCAAGTTCGTCCTCTTCGGCGGTTAACGTCGTGGTGTAGAATGCGTCGAAGATCAGCGTTTGTTGTTCTTCAGGTATCCCAACGCCGTTATCTTCAAATCCAATTACTACATGGCGAGCATCTTTTCTTGCATCTAGTCGAATGCGTCGTTTGGGTGCCTTGGCTTTCTTCATTGATTTTATTGAGTTAGTCAAAAAATTGAGGAGTACCGAGTCCAGTTCGCTTGCATGCATTTCACAAGTTCGAAGGTTCGACGGACTTACTACAATGGGATCGAATTCAACCTGTTGTTTAGCCATGTAGCTCTTAAATTGCTCGCTGAACCGTTCCAAGGCACCGTGTACCGACAGTTCTTTCAATTCGCGGCTTTCTGTTTTTGACATAAGCCCAGAGATGTAGCCTCCTATATCAAATAAGCGTCGAGTAGCAGCACTAAGCTGCTCAAGTTCCCGCTCAAGCTCGTTCTTTTCACTACCATCAGGTAGCAAGGCGATTTCGTCTTCAATTAGCTGCAATCGCGCTCTAATCGCTTCACGAGAACCTTTAACTTCATGACCAAAAACACTTATAGAAAGCCCCAGAGAAGCAAGTAGGCGCAACATCGCTTCGTATTGCAAGGAAGCCGCTCGCTGACGCTCCATTTCTTCTTCGGCCGCCTTAGCGTCTTGCTCCGCAGTGATAAGCGCCCCTAGCAAATCCTGGTCATGAGATTTCTCAGCGACAACTGATGAAGAGTTCTTTTCCCCTTCCGTTTCAGGTTCCTTTTCCTCACGTGCAACACTGTTCTCATAAATCTCGATAGCGTCACGGATAGATTCAGATGGAGGGCGATGCTTCGAAACAAAGCCGGTTTGAGAAGACGTTTGCTTTCTTTCACGGTGCGCGGCAACTCGGGTAATCGCCCAAACAAGCGCTTTTTTTGCGAACACTTGCAGCTCTTCAAATGCTTCGTTTTCTTGAAGCCCCTCTCGACTGGCTGTTTCGTCAAGCAAAGGATTGTTGTCACTGTCTATAGTGACCTGCCCAAAGAAGTTGCTATTGTTGCCGGGTGCCAAAAACTCGCGGCGCCCTGCCGCAGAATCCATTCCTAGCCAGTCATCTGACGGCTCTCCATAAGGAAGAACTCTGAATCCGTTTCGGTACACTCGGATACCACCGAATCTCCGCCCCATGTTTGTGGCGTCCCTTTGGGTCATCCCTGAAAGGACGCCTGGAGAATAAATGAAGTACTTAGAGGAAAGTGATAGCTTTCCAACAAGTGAGAACTTTTCCTCGAATTCTTGACTATCGTGGAGGGCAAGCTTCTTGGAGCTCACTGAAACAATCGCTTTTCCTTCTTCATCTATGGTTGCATCGATTTCAGCAATAGCCTGATTCAGAAAGCTTTTCTCGATTGAGAAGTTTGTTTCTTGGTCGTCAACGCCCCCACTGACCTGCACTTTAAAACCTGGATCGCCTAGCCGACCTTCAGCCTTTCCCGATACCTGGGCAATTTGGAAAGGAGGCTGTAGTAATAGCACAGTCTTCCATACTTTGGACATCGCGCTGGGAGGCCAAGAGTCGCGGAGGCAGCGCATAGTTAGCTCTGTTCCAACCTTTCCTTCCTCGTTTGGAACAACGCGTACTTGATTGAAAACGTCATTCAAATCCCGCCCTGCTATGAACTCTTCATCCCAGTTAAAGGCCACAATGTATCCCTGCGCTTCCCCCTCTGGATAGGTTCGCAATTCCAGCTTCTCAGCAAGTCTTTGCACAGCAAAGCGCCCGATACCCTTTCGTCCAGCCCGACGGCGCGTATATTTTTGTGAAAACGGGTGTTCTACTTTGTTATCCGTGGAAATTCGCATCCAACTGTTACGAATTGTATGGATGCTCATCCCCGTACCATTATCTGAGATCGTAAGTGTTCCGCCCTTGGCCTTGGCGTTGCTGAAAGACAAAGTCACTTCTGTTGCGTCTGCATCGTAGGCATTTTTGATCAGTTCAGATAAAGCGGTGTCTTTTTTTCCGACGAGCTCATTTCCCAATCGTTGAATATGCCCGGCGTCGACCGAAAACCTCACGTTGGACTCGTCTTGCCAAAGTTCTCCACGGCTCAAACGTTCGACTAATCTCCAGTCAGGATGCTCCTTGCGAAGCTCCTCTGCGATTATTTCTTTTGCGCTGGGTTCACTCATTTGGGTTCTTCTTAAGTTTGAATAGAAGTACGTATTCTATGCGGAGACAAATTCTTGGCGCTTATCGCCGTGAAACACGACTTTGAGATATCTTTTCGATCTCACGCTCTTGTCTTAGGTGAAGGAGTGCGGGGACCACCAGTGCCATCGATGACGCAAACACCAAAAATGTGGAAACAACGATTGAATAGAGCTGAAACTCAGTCGTAGGCAGCCAAGGCAAGAAGTAGATCTTACCGCTACAAGCGACCAGTGTTACGGCTGACAATAAGAAAACACGATAAAGCGGTTCTGCTAGCCGCTTAATTTGTTTGAGATTTCGCTCATGGAACGTAATCGCTTGTCGTTTCCACGACGCGGAAGGTATTTCAAACATTTTCATTCCCTTAACAGCTCTATCCATGTGTGGACGTCGTCCAGAGCGATTTCCTTGCCTTCTAAAAATGACTTGTACCACCTAGCGGTAATTGCTCCGCGTTTCTCGCTCCGAACACTAATCTCATTCTCAGAAAGGTACTCATCCAGCGAAGTCTGAAAGGACTCAAGCGCTGCGATGTCGTGCTCTACACGTGCCACTTTGGTTCCCACCAGTATCCAAGCAATATCTGAGTTGAACTTCTCATGAAGTCTTATCAAGGCTTCGATAGGCAGGCCTCGCTCACCTTTTTCATAGCTGTGGTAAGCGCGCAGCGACACACCAGTCTGCTTTGCCATCTCTGTTTGGGAAAGCCCCAACTCATTCCGAGTGATCGCAAGGCGCGCACCTACACCCACAAAGAGATCTGACGTTTTTTTCGCCATTACGATTGCCATTTGACTACTGTGTCATTTTTTGCGTATATGCACAAAATGACGCTTTTCTGCTTGTTTTGCATCTCATCATGCCGGATTGAGTAAGACAAGAGATTCTACGCAACTACTTCAAAAGGAGGTAATTTTGGAACACGAACGTTTGTTTTCGCCCAAACAACTAAGCAAAATTGTTGGCCTCAGTCCTGCGCAAATTCGTGCACTCATCAACGGGGGGCGTCTAGAATTTGTCGAGATTTCAGCCAAAACTAGAATGCTTACGATGAGCGGTTGGGAGCGTTTCCAAAAAAGCGCGACTAAAATTAAAGCAACAGACGGCCAAAACCTTGATGTAGCTACCAACAAAAAAATCTATTCCGAGTAGGTGCAATGGCTACCACTAATCTCAATATCAGCGTGATCGACAAAAGAATGTTGAAGCAATCAGAGGCTGCAAGCTACACCGGACTGCCGCTTAAGCACTTCAAAGCAGCCTGCCCGGTTCAACCTGTCGAACTCAAGCGAGGCACTCTTCTTTGGGATCGTAGGGATATTGACCATTGGATCGACCGCGTAAAATCCGGGTTAACTACGGAAACACGCGACAATATCTTGGACCGCCTTTGATGACAAAAATACGCGTCAAGGGTTTCAAGATTTTCAAGGATCGCCATGGTCGACAGCGTTGCTATCATCGAATTACCGGACACAAAATCGATCTTCTAAAGACTCCGCTTGGATCTGCCGAGTTCTTTGCCGAATGTGAGAAGATTCGCGCAATCGCTGAAGCCCAAGCTTCCAAAGAACCAAAGGCAGGGACTCTTTCGCAGCTCATTAGTACTTACTTCGAGACCGAACATTTTCGAAATCTGGCTGAAACTACGCGCAGCGATTATAGAAAATGCGCCGCCTTCCTCGAACCGATCAAGAACACGCCAGTTCAGTTTATCGACACCCCGTTAATTGCTGGGATACACGACAAAGCCGCCAACAAAATCGGGTGGCGACGTGCAAACATGGTGAGGACGCTATTGAGCGAGGTCTTCCGCCACAATATCCCGAAAGGTCGTATCGACGCTAACTATGCCAAGGATGTAATTCCGAAGCGTCGCCCCCGCGATCTGGCTTATGCGAACCGCCCTTGGAGTACGGAAGAGCGAAGTATTGTTCTAAATCGCGCAAAACCGCACATGCGGGTCGCCTTGGCCTTAATGATGAATACCGGCCTAGACCCATCCGACGCTTTGAAGTTGCGTAAGAATCAGATCGATGGCGGAACTATTTGGGCTTCGCGCGGTAAGACTGGCGAGGAAGTTGCGATTCCAGTCAGCCCTACCCTTCAGGTAGCCCTCAACAGTATCCCAAGTCATGACGCTGAAACTGTTCTGTGCAGTTCACGCGGCGAGGCGTGGACATACAACGGGTTCTCCACTGTGTGGCACCGTTTCAAGAAGGAATTGCAAAAAGAGGGTTTAATCGCTCCAGGGCTAACTCTCAAAGGCCTACGACATACCGTAGCAACCACCTTGCGCGAAGCGGGGCTAGACGAACGGCGCATTGCGGACCTTCTTGGCCAGAAAACCCCATCAATGGCGCGCCACTATTCAAGGTCGGCGAACCTTGCAGACAAAAATCGCGAGACCGTGGCGACTTTGGAAAAAGAAAACCAGCGGCGCTCAAAGAGTGTCAAACCTTAGAACGAAACGTCAAACCTGATACAACGGAGGTTGAAGAATGGAACATAAACCGAGTAATTTCAGGTATTTAAGTGGTGCCCGGGGGCGGAATCGAACCACCGACACGAGGATTTTCAATCCACTGCTCTACCCCTGAGCTACCCGGGCACGGGAACGGTGTTTGCCGTTGGGTGGAGGCCTTCTATGACTTGCACTCCGCAGTGTCCAGAGGGTTTTTGACATTTTTTCAATGCGGGAGGGATGGTTTGGATTCTTCATGATCCAGCTCGGCCTCTGCCTCGTCTTCACGCTGCGATGGTACTGCATAGGAGCCGTTCAGCCACTTGGCCAAATCAATATCGGCACACCGTTTTGAACAGAACGGGCGAAAGGAATGCTGTGTGTCTTCTCCGCAGATTGGGCAGCTCATTTCAACACCTCCGCCAAGGAGATACGACCGCGTTTGCGTTGCAACTCATAGTGCCCGAGCGGCGTCCAGCCGGCCATAATTGTCTCTTCAGGATCAGATTTGAAAGCCGACCGCAACGCAGACTCAAAGCCGCGACGGTCTTTCTTGGGCATTGGCGCCAGGTCGAGGGTGATCTGACCGCCCAGACCGCGCACGCGAAGTGCCCGGGGCAGCACCTTTGCGCAGGCGAAATTGGCCTTGGTCCCGGCTGCAAGCGAACTGTCGCTGCCGGTGTTCACGTCGACGGCCACAAGGGCGCGCGTTGGCTGGATGTACAGGTGCCCACCCCCGGGCAGCGGTTCTGCTACGCCCCTGACTGTTTCCAGCGCATCCAGAATTCCGTGCATTTCAAAACTGCCTGCAGCGGTCGCGACCTCGGCCGGTTCGGTCCAGTCGCGCCACGCCAGGATATGTGGTCCGTCTCCATCGCTCAGCGTTTCCGGGTCTGTGCCGGGATCATTCATGACCTGCTCGGCCTGCGCTCGCATGGCCACGATATCCTCGGCGATTTCGTCCTCGTCGGCACTCTGGCAACAGGATCGAAGGATCAGGCCATAGGGACTGTCACTCATCTGCTCATGCGCGATTTCCAGCAACCGGTCACGCATATCTTCGTCACGGATGCTGCGCGAGATATTCAGGCCGGGCGCATCCGGGGTCACGATGGCATATCGGCTTTTGAACAGAATGCGGCTGGTCACCGGGATCGCTTTGCCGGATTCGGCATAGCCGGTTACCTGCACAAGAAGTAAGGAGCCCTGAGCCAGCCCCTTGACCTGACGAAGGAATGCCGGGCCGTCAGGCGTGGTCAGAAACATTCCGCCCTGCCCTTTCACTGGCCTGTCCGCGCGGGCGCGATAGATGGTACCAGGTGGCGGCGCATCGGCAGCGATCAGAAAGTCCTCCAAAACACCGTCGACCATCAGAGCAGCCGCTTCGCGGCCTTGAATATGGTCCAGAACGACAGTGCGACCCTTCATGATGCCTCGCGATACAATGGGTAACCGATGCCTTGCAGCAAGGCTGCGGTTTCGGAAAGGGGCAGACCGACAATGCCGGTGAACGACCCCGAAATCCAGGGAATGAAAGCCCCCGCGGGGCCCTGAATGGCGTATGCACCGGCTTTGCCCTGCCAGTCACCAGTGGCCAGGTAGGCGTTGATCTCGGTGTCCGACAGGCGTTTGATCCTGACCTGTGAGACCACGTCGCGCTGCAAAACCCTGTCACCGCGCCGTACCGCGACCGAGGTGATGACCCGATGTCGGCGCCCCGACAATGCAAGTAGAAATTCGGCTGCCTGACCGACGTCAGCAGGTTTGCCCAGAATGCGGCGACCCATCGCTACGGTGGTATCCGCGCACAGCGTGATGTCGTCGCTATCTGCCTGAACCGCATGTACTTTTGAGCGGGTGATACGACTGCAATAGGGGGCGGGCAGTTCCCCTTTCAATGGCGTTTCATCAATGTCTGGCGCACGAATTGCGTCGGGTATGACGCCAAGCTGCGCCAACAGGTCCAGCCGTCTTGGGCTGCCTGATCCCAGAATAAACGCCATTGGGTTGGGCGTTACTTGAAGCGGTAGTTGATCCGACCCTTGGTCAGATCGTAAGGGGTCATCTCGACCTGAACCTTGTCGCCGGCCAGAACACGGATGCGGTTCTTGCGCATCTTGCCTGCCGTATGTGCGATGATTTCATGGCCGTTTTCCAGCTCGACCCGAAACGTCGCATTAGGCAGGAGTTCCTTCACGACACCGGGAAATTCGAGCGTATCTTCCTTGGCCATGTTGTCTCCATCATTACGTTGCACCCGCAGAATCTACGGGGATGTGGGCTTAAATGAGCCTATTTTGGCCCTATTTCAAGGGCGGAATCACCTAAAGTCGGCACTTTGTGACCGAATTGACTCTGGGATCCTGCTCGGCCCAGTGGGTGCGGTTCAGCACATGCCCATCCGCGCGGACATTGGCGATGGCGGCGGGGTCGACCTCGGCGTAGGTCCAGCCTGGTTGGTTCAAACTGCCTTCGGCCAGTACTCCGGTTTGCGGAAAACCCTTGTCGGGCGGGCCAAAAATACCTCCGGTTCCGGTATTCATGTCCACCGCTTCTGACCATTCATTGTCGCCGACCAAAGATGCCATGACCGTAACGCATTGATTTTCCAGCGCGCGTGACATTGCACCTATCCGAACACGCCAATATCCCGAAAGCGCCTCAGTGCAGGACGGGACAAGAATCAGATCAGCCTCGCACAGCGCGCGACCCAGCAAGGGGAACTCGCTGTCATAGCAGATCAGAACGCCAATCTTTCCCAACGTTGTGTCGAACAGTTTGAGCGGACCGCCGGGGGCGATATCCCACGACTCGCGTTCGAAGCGTGTCATGATCTGTTTGTCCTGATGATCATGCGCACCGTCAGGTCCGTAAATCGCAGCGCGGTTTACAGGGCGCCTCGGTCCAGCCACCACAGGGGCCGACGCACCCAGAATATGAGTTTTGTACTCTTGTGCGAGGCGGATATGCACATCTTGCACATCCTCCATCCGATCAGAAACCGCGTGAATAGAACGCTCCAGATCGCCAGCCGCCTCGGGTCCGTCAAGGGTCGACACCTCCATTGCACCGTATTCGGGGAAGACCAGCAGATCGGCCCCCTGCCCGACCGCTTCAGAAACCCAGCCAGCCAGTTTGTCTTCGTATTGCGCCCAGCTGTCGAGCCAGTCCAGTGGATAGGCGGCGGTGGCGATTTTCATCCTGCTGTCCCCGTGTGCACAATCTGAAGGACATTAGCCACGCGCACGCAGGAGTGTACAGCCCGTTTAACGCGCCGTGGTCGGATCGATAATCGTGGTAATTTCAGTGATCGTGGTGGCCGGAAACCCGCTCAGCTCCGCATGCTTGTGAATCGCATCCTCGTTTTCCGCCAAATAGATGCAGAAGGTCTTATCGCCTGCGACATAAGAATGCTGCCATTGAACACCAGGAATTTTTTCCAACGCCTCGTTCGACTTCGCCGAAGCTCCGCTGAGCTCATCGCCTGACATTCTGCCTACTCCGGGCAGGTCACGTTCGATTACATATCTCTTCATCGTGCAATCCCCCATGGAAAGCACCACCATATCATAATTTCTGATTTTGATCGCCTGCCCTGTGGGATGAAAGAGCAGAATTGGGCGCTAAATGTCCCTGATCCAGAACTGCAACGGTTTCGATGTCTCCTCGACTTCGCCAAGGTCCTTCCAGGAAAACTGCGCGACGACACCATCCATCGGTTCATATCCCCGCGCCCGCCAAAAGGCATCGAGAGGCCTATAGTTTTTCGGCCGCATCGGGTGATCCGCTGGGCGCTGCACGCCGCAAAAGGCACATTTTGAGAAACCCAGGCGGCGCGCATGTGCTTCTCGCAGGTCAAAGAACTTATGCCCCACTCCCTGTCCGCGATAATCCGGTAACAAAACGGATTCCGCGCAATAGAAGATGTCGTCGAGTTTCAGGCCCGCGCCTTCGAACGCGGCAGCAAAATCATCGGCATGATCGGTCAGTGGCGCTCCGGTCGAAGCACCGACCAGGCGGTCGCCATCAAACGCGCCAACCACGATTGCCCGGTCACTGTCGCGGTAGGATTGCAGGTACTTGCGTTCATATTCGAGGTCGCCGTCATACAGATACGGCCAGGCGTGAAACACTTCGATCCGCAAACGCGCCACATCGTCCAGCGCGCCCTCCAGAGCCGATCCGGTTAGCGCACGGATGTCGTTGACCTTAGCCATTCGAAACCTGCTTGGTCCAATCGGCAAGGTTGTAGAAAGTGGTGACGCGAGTGATCTTGCCACCCTTCAGGTCAAAGAACGATCCGGCAGGCAGACGATAGGTTTGACCGTGGGCCTCGGGCAGCCCTTCGTCGGTTTCCAGATAGGTGCCGTTCACGATGAACTCTGCTGCTGCGCGGGTGCCGCCTTCGGCTTCGAATACCACGATGTCAGTCAGGTTTTCCTTGTAGCAGCGGTTCATGTGAGCGCAGAACGCCGCAAACTTTTCCTTGCCAACGCGAATCTGGCCTTCGTTGACGTGGTGCGCCACATCTTCGGACAGACAAGCCAACATTCCGTCCACATCACCGGCATTGAAGGCATCGAAATAGGTCTTGACGGTCGGGTTCATGATCACTCCATTGGTTCACCCCAGCAGTCTTTCAGATGCTTGATGATCTGATCGCGGGTCTGTCGATAGTGATGTAACTTTTCTTCCCGCGTTTCGCCCAGTCCGGTAGGGTCCATTATTGGCCAATAATCGACATCGAGGTGAAAAAACCGCGTCAGTTCCAGCGCCTTTCGCTGACTGGCGGGCGAAAGCGCCACGATCAGGTCGAACGAACTGAGATCATCACCCCACTCTTCCATCTCGTCGAATGAACGCGACCGGTGGCGGGACAGTTCCACGTCGATTTCCTGACAGGCGGCGATGCAGAACCCGTCAATCTCAAGGTCGTTATGCACACCGGCGGACTGAACATAGGTTCCGGTGCCATAGAATTTCTTCATGATGCCTTCGGCCATGGGCGAACGGACCGAGTTGTGGTCACAACAAAACAGGACCGACTGCGGCAAAGGCTTCACCCGTCACCCCCCGAAATGCAGCACGCAGATCAGCGTGAACAGGCGACGGGCAGTATCGGTGTCGATCTCGGCCTTCCCTCCCAACCTTTCCTGAAGAACGCGGCTGCCTTCGTTGTGGATACCGCGGCGGGCCATGTCTATGGTCTCGATCTGGCTGGGTGGCAGGGTCTTGACCGCGTTGAAGTAGCTTTCGCAAATCTGGAAATAGTCTTTGACTACCTGACGGAAGGGTCCAAGCGACAGATGGAACTCGGCCGCCTTTTCGCTGGCCTCGGTCTCAATGTCGAAAACCAGCCGCTTGTCCCGTATCGACAACTGCACGCGATAGGGACCTTCGGGGACGACACGGTCATCCCGCTGCGGCAATGCAAACGAGTTCTCTTCGAGCAGGTCGAAGATCGCTACTTTGCGCTCCTGCTCAATCTCCGGGGTTGGAGGCGGCAGGTTGCTGTCGTCCAGTTCGATATGCGAAATTCGGGTCATTTATTGCAGTGGTCCGTTCAGATCAGGTCAGACCTATAACAACATATCGTCCGGGGCAACGTGGCAGAGCTCACCCTGTCGCAATCAGCCATTCAACCGCTGCAACCGTGCCAGCACGGACAATCCATGTGCCTCGAGGCTTTCGGATTGCGCCAATTGTGCTGCGCTGGGGCCGATGGCCTGCAAAGCCTGTGGCGTCATCTGACTGATCGTGGTGCGCTTGAGGAAATCCATCACGCTAAGACCCGAAGAAAACCGGGCCGAGCGGGCAGTCGGTAAAACGTGATTTGGTCCGCCAACATAGTCACCGATGGCTTCGGGTGTGTATTGGCCGAGGAAAATTGCGCCTGCGTGGACGGTTTTGGCGCTGAGAGCCGCAGGGTCGGCAACGCAGAGTTCTAGATGTTCCGGCGCGATCCGGTTGGACAGGGCCGCAGCCTCGTCCAGATCACGCACAGTGATCACGGCGCCAAAGTCGCGCCAACTGGCCCCGGCGATTTTGCGACGCTGCAGGGTTTCGAGTCGTTTGTCGACGGCCTGCGCCACCGCTTTACCAAATTCGGCGTCATCGGTAATCAGTATGGACTGCGCACTTTCGTCGTGCTCCGCTTGGCTTAGCAGGTCCAGCGCGATCCAGTCAGGATCATTGTCTTTGTCAGCGATCACCAGAATCTCAGAGGGGCCAGCGATCATGTCGATGCCCACCTTGCCGAACACCCGGCGCTTGGCCGCCGCGACGAAGGCGTTGCCCGGACCGGTAATCTTGTCCACTGGTGAGATGGTCTGCGTGCCATAGGCCAGCGCAGCCACCGCCTGAGCACCGCCGATCCGATAGATCTCATCAACACCTGCCAGCTGCGCCGCCAGCAGCACCAGCGGATTCACCTGCCCATCCGGTGTGGGCACGACAATAGCCAGCCGCTCAACCCCGGCGACCTTGGCCGGGATGGCATTCATCAACACCGAAGACGGATAAGATGCCAACCCACCTGGTACGTAGAGGCCCGCCGCCGACACGGGCGACCAGCGCCAACCCAACGTGGCACCCGCCTCGTCCGTCCATTCGTGATCCGACGGCATCTGTTTTTCATGGTATGCCCGGATGCGGTTGGCCGCCAGTTCCAGCGCTGCACGATCCTGCGACGAAACCTGACACATCGCCTCTGTGATCTCTGCCGCGCTGAAGGCCATCGTCTCGGGCGTCAGGTCCAACCGGTCGAATTTCGCGGTCAGTTCAATGACAGCCGCATCACCGCGGTCGCGGACATCCTCGATGATCTGTGCAACGACTGCATCCACATCCGGGCTGTCTTCGCGTTTGGCAGACAGCAGCGCCTGAAAGGCGGGTTCGAAATCTGCGGACGTTGTGTCGAGGAATACAGGCATGGTCAGAAACTCCGGACAGGTGCGAGGGTCTTATCGCCGGGATCGGGCACCCTCAACCCTCAGACCGGGGGGTGCAGCGATTTGCGCATCGGAAATTGCGGGATTCCGTTCCAATTGCCGGATGGACCGAATGGCTGCCACCCGCGCGCGATATAGAAATCACGAGCTGTCAACGTCGCCTCCAAATGCGCTTCGCTGCATCCAACCGCAACAAGTTCGCATTCGAGTCGGTTTAGCAACTGCGCGCCGATCCCCTGCCGGACATGATCTGGGTCGACATACAGCAACATGACCTTGCCGGTCTCGCACAAGCCCCCCACCGCAGTTATCTGTCCCGAGACGTCCGCCAGCCAGATCTGCCTGCCTGAGACAATCCACCTCCGAACGGAAGCCGGGTCCTTCATTGCTGTCCAAAGCGCCATGTTCTGCGGATCATTCCCGTGGTCCGCTTCGCAAAGCTGCTCTATCGACCGGATCAACACACGGCTGACTGCAAACACATCGAAAACCGTTGCGCGACGCAAAGTCATCCCCTGCGGCGGGTTGGAAAACGCCTGCGCTATGCCGCGCTTGTTTTTCATTCAGTCCGGATGATGCGGTGCGTGGCCCGAAGGAGCGCGATACGGCCGGGTAACGTCTTTGAGAGTGGCGTCAATAGCTTCGACATTCAGGCGGATCGCGCCATCACCGGCCAGTGTCAACAGGACCTGACCGGCGCCATCGTCGCCTGCTTCGAAATCGACCGACAGCAGGGACAGAACCATATCCTTGTCGCTCCGGTCGATGCCCTGACTGGCGACCGACAGCACGGAATCAAAAACCAAAACGGATTGCACCCGCTCGAAATCCCGGTTGCGTCGGGTTGCGGCTTCCTTGTCCTCCCATCGAAATCGGTTCAGCAACAATGCGAACCTGCGCTCGGATGGACGCCAGGTCATTTCGGTCACTGGAAAAATGGCATCCTGTGCCAGGGTCGCGATGACCTGAAGGTCGTCCCTGTCTTCTGCGCCGAGGTTCAGCGGAGCCTCGCGCCCGTCCTTGAAACTTGCGTCAGTCATTGGCCCTTGATCCGTTCAATCTTTGCGCCTACGCCTTCCAGCTTGCGCACCACATGTTCATACCCTCGATCGAGGTGATAGACGCGGCTGACCGTCGTTTCCCCCTCGGCCGCCAGCCCGGCTAATATCAAGGAGACCGAAGCGCGCAGATCTGTCGCCATCACCGGCGCACCCTTCAGCCGCTCCACCCCCGTTACCGTGGCGGTTCCGCCGTGTACTTCGATCTGCGCGCCCATGCGCACCAGTTCAGGGGCATGCATGAAGCGGTTTTCGAAAATACGTTCTTCCAGAACAGATGTCCCCTCAGCCGTGCACATCAGCGCCATCATCTGCGCCTGCAGATCGGTCGGGAAGCCCGGGAACGGTTCGGTCACCACGTCCACCGACGTAACACGCCCATTCTTGCGAACGACCTTCAGCCCTTTGTCAGTCTGTTCGACACTTACCCCCGCCGCATCGAGTTTCTCGGCAAAGGATGCAACAAGATCAATGCGCCCGCCCAACAGCTCGACCTCGCCACCGCAGATCGCCGGAGCCAGCATGTAAGTGCCCAACTCAATCCGGTCGGTCACAACCTGATGCGTCGCGCCATGCAGGCGATCAACACCTTGGATTTCAATGGTCGAGGTCCCCTCGCCCGAAATTTGTGCCCCCATCTTGCGCAGACATTCGACCAGATCGACAATCTCCGGTTCGCGCGCGGCGTTTTTCAGAACGGTAGTGCCCTTTGCCAGCGTGGCGGCCATCACGATGTTCTCGGTCGCGCCCACCGAGGCAAACCGCATCTCATGCACGGCACCCTTCAACCCATCCGGAGCCTTGGCGTGAAGGTAGCCATCTTTCAGTTCAATCTCGGCGCCCAGCGCCTCGAGGCCTTCGACGTGCAGATCCATCGGGCGCGCACCAATCGCGCAGCCGCCGGGCAGCGAGACCACCGCCTGCCCCAACCGCGCCAGCATCGGGCCCAAGACCAGATTGGACGCCCGCATCTTGCGCACGATGTCGTAATCCGCCGTATGACTGGTCAGGTCGTGGCTGGACATCGCAATCACCTGACCGTCCTGCAGTTGTGACACCTCGGCCCCAAGCGATTGCAGCAACTGGGACATGGTCTTGATGTCACTCAAGCGCGGCGCATTGGTGAGCGTCAGCGGTTCGTCGCTCAGCAAGGTTGCGGGCATAAGCGTCAGACACGCGTTCTTGGCCCCCGCAATCGGAATCTGACCGTTCAGCGGCCCATTGCCCGTCACCAGAATCGAATCCATCTGCTCTTAATCCTCGTTTTTGCCGGTTTTATCCCCGGATGCCGCCCGCGCCTTGGCCTGCGCCTTACGCCGCGCCATATTGGCCTTCAGCGCGGCCTTGAGTCTTTCATCGCGCGCGGTCCCGGTTTTGCCGTGTTTTTTTGGTGAATTTCTGTCTGCCATTGTCTTTCTCTACAGGAGACGCAAAAAACCGTCCAGACACCCTTGCGCCGCGTTTCGTTTGAGTCTAATCACCCGCCCACAGCGCTGCTGTAGCTCAGAGGTAGAGCACTCCCTTGGTAAGGGAGAGGTCGAGAGTTCAATTCTCTCCAGCAGCACCATGATTTCCTGACAAATCAACGACTCTCGAATGCGATTTGATAGAATGGCTATTCGGATGCGGCAGGTCGACGCTTGGCTTTGGCGGCGAAACCGTGAATTCATTTTTTAGCCCTTACGCTTCTAAATTATTCCGTTCGTTGCTTATTCTGCCGCTATGCGATTCCGAAACGCGCACAAACCCCATAAGCTCGAAACCCAGGCGTTGCTAAATGAGACCTCAAACGCTAGTCTAAACTTAATTGATTGATAACTTTTGGGGGCCGTGATGAGACTTTTCCTTGCTGCCGTTATCACTTGCGTAGCGGGTGCTTCGAACGCGCTGACTATAACGTTTGACCACGAAACGACAGAACCCGGTGGCACCCCATTCAGCCACGTGGGTTTTAGTCAAGGTTTTCGGTATGATTTCAGTGATGTCCACCTGACCGGAAATCATGTTGCGCTTCATGACGATAGCGGAATCACCTCTTCGATGATTCGAGCGATCGATGGTGCCCTATTCACCCCGATCTCTATCGACACAAATGGGTTCAGTCGGATCTTTATGACAGGTAGCGAAGAGGCTGCCGGCGATATTACTTACGACTGGGCAACTGCAGGAACAGCACCGGCCGTAACGCTGGTCTTTCAAGGGGTGAGAGACAGCCAGGTTGTTGCAACGCAATCAATATCGACCGTTGCGCATAATCCACTGTCTTGGGCAGCCATGACATTTGGCACTGCGTTCCAGGCCATAGACGAACTTATACTAAGTCTCAGGTTCCAGTCCGACCCTGAGTATTTCGCCGGTCTTCCAGACGGCGAATTTGATCCTGATACGGCTTGGTGTGATCAGTGGTGTGGCGAGTATCGTGTGGATAACCTCGTGGTGTCCCAAGAAGTGGCACCTGTACCGTTGCCAGCCAGCGGGTTGCTCCTCATTGGAGGTATTTTAGGGTTGATGGGGTTCAGAAGCTTTCGGCGGCAGGCCCAATAGCCATTGATACTACTGAAAGAGCCGTTTGAGGTTAATAGCATCGTCTGAATCCGCAATTGCCGGATGAGTTGGTACGACCCAACTCAGTGGAATGGGCGTTGAGGTAATGATTTGGCCACAAGTCAATCTCGCTGGGGCGTGATCAGTGTTTATTGGTCTTCCGAAGTGTCGGTTCCATCTTGTCAGGTGGAAACGTCGACCAAATGGGGGGAGCGCAATGGCAAGGGTAAAGACAATACTCCAGTCCGCTGTGGTAGTTCTGGTTGTCGGCGGACCTCTTACCGCTGTCGGGCAGACCCATCCGGTTGGAACGGCTGATGGTTTCAAGAGAATTCCGGCGATCACCGCCGGGCGGGGCGCAAGCCTGCATATCCCGACCAAACTCAACCGACATTTCGGAACTGTTCAGCGCTCACTGCCTTACCGGGCCCATAGGCATACACCGCGCCTAAAACGGACAAGCGACCATGGCCGGTCTTATCGGCGAGATTACAAGTACAAGGTGTACATATACGCGCGACCTCGTTCTTCCATCAAATACGGATATTACCTGCGCTTAGGACCAAAATACCGCGTTCACAAACCCACCCGACATTTCGGCGGCCACAATGGGTTTCACATCAGGCATAATGGATTGCGCAGGCCGAACTGATCAGCGATCAGCCGCCGCGAAGCCTTTGCATCAGATAAATTTCCGCGCCTTCCGGTATTGGCTCAGCCAGTCCTGTGGCAATAATTCGTCCGTCGATCGCAATCGACACGCCGGCGTCAATTGGCCCCTGCAATTGCGGATGGGCGCGTATCAGCTCACGTAGCAACTCGCCGGTTGTGGTCGCCTCAACTTCGACGACCTGCCGGCCCCCGGTCAAAGACCGGAGGCCGGACCAAAGGTGGACCTCAACCATTGTCCTTTAGCGCCGCAAGGATGCGCGGCGGCGACATCGGCAATTCCCGCATCCGTACGCCGGCCGCATGAGAGACTGCGTTGGCGATGGCCGCCAAAGGCGGCACGATACCGGTTTCGCCGACACCACGCACACCGAACGGGTGACCGGGGTTCGGTACCTCGACAATCACGGTGTCGATCATCGGCAGGTCCGAGGCCACAGGAATGCGGTAATCGAGGAAGATCGAATTCTGCAGGCGACCGTCGTCGCCATAGATGTATTCTTCGTTCAACGCCCAGCCGATACCCTGCGCGGCACCGCCCTGATACTGGCCTTCCACATAAGTCGGGTGGATCGCCTTGCCGGCGTCCTGAATGACCGTGTAGCGGACGACGCTGGTTTTCCCGGTTTCCGGATCGACCTCGGCATCCACGATGTGCGTGCCAAAGGACACACCCGCGCCTTCGGGCGTCGCTTCAAAATGGCCCGAAATCGGGCCGCCGGTCGCACCCATGTCGGCGGTAATCTCGGCCAGCGGCATCGGATCGAAATCGCCTGCGTTCGGGCCGGAGGGCACGGCGCAACCGTCTTCCCATTTGACCGCATCGACCGGGATGCCCCATTTGGCCGCCGCCCGTTCACACAGTTTTTCAACCGCATGGCGGGCTGCCTTGATGGTGGCGAGCCCGCTGGCATAGGTCACCCGACTGCCATGGGACACGTCGTTATACCCCAACGAGGCTGTGTCGGCGACGGTCACACGGATATTCTCGTAGGGGATGCCCAGAACCTCGGCAGCCATAAGCGCCATCGACGCGCGCGAGCCACCGATATCGGGAGTGCCCACCATGACCTGAGCCGAGCCATCCTCGGACAAGGCCAGCGAGACACTGGTCTCGCCCCCGTGATTGAACCAGAAGCCGCAGGAAATCCCACGACCCTGCCCCGGTTTTAAAGGCGCCGAATAGTGTGGATGCGCCTTCGCCGCCTCCAGCGTCTCCACCAGACCAATGCGTTCGTAGGTTGGACCATAGCTTGCCTTGGTGCCTTCGTGCGCCGCGTTTTTTAGGCGAACATCGATCGGATCGAGGCCGAGCTTCTTGCACAGCTCGTCCAGCAGGGATTCAACCGCGAATGCGCCCATCGGCGCACCCGGTGCACGGTAGGCCGCCTGCTTCGGACGGTTGGCCATGACGTCATAACCCACCTGCCGTACATTCGTCAGGTTGTAGGGCGCAAAGGCACACATGGCGGTCATGTCGCCCGGCGCACCGGGGAACGCCCCGCCTTGCAGGCGGAAGATACCTTCGGCGGCGGTGATCGTGCCGTCTTTTTTCATCCCGATCTTTATGTCCATCGACGCCGACGCGGTCGGCCCGGTGGCCCGGAATACTTCAGACCGGCTCATGACCAGCTTGACCGGGCGATTGGCCTTGCGGCTCAATGCCAGCGCAACCGGTTCAATGAACACTGTGGTCTTGCCACCGAACCCGCCGCCGATCTCTGACGCAGTGACCCGCAGGTTTGAAGTTTCGATCCCCAGAACCGCAGCACAGGTTTTCTGGACGATCCAGTGCCCTTGCGTGCAGCACCACAGCTCGCCCTTGCCGTCATTGCCCAGCATCGCCAGACATGCATGAGGTTCGATATATCCCTGATGGGTCGCCTCGGTGACAAAGCTGTCTTCGATGACCAGATCGGCCTCGGCAAAACCGGCCTCGACATCGCCATGGCCGCTTTCGTGATACCGCACGACGTTCGGGTGCATACCTTCGGGAACCGAGTAATCTGCCGCACCTTCGCGGATGACCGGCGCGTCCGGCGCCATCGCCTTGTCCACATCGGTGACATGCGGCAGGACTTCGTATTCGACCTCGATCAGCTTCAAGGCATCGCGCGCCGCCAGTGCCGAAGTTGCGGCTACAGCGGCCACAGCGTGCCCGTCATACAGTGCCTTTTCACCCGCCATGACGTTTTCAAGCACGTTCCAGAATTCACCTTCCAGGCCCGGTTTGAACGGGACATCGGCAAAATCGGCACGGGTGACAACGGCCTTAACGTCCTTGAGCGCCTCGGCCTTCGAAGTGTCGATCTTTACGATCCGCGCATGCGCGTGGGGCGAGCGCAGGATTGCGCCATGCAGCATACCCGGAGCGGAAACATCCGCCCCAAACTTGGCGCGACCTGTTACCTTGTCCAGCCCGTCCGGCCGATCGGGGCGCGTGCCGACAAAATTGAATACGGATTTACGATCGTCGAGTGCCATTACGAAGCCTCCCGCAGTTCAGCAGCCGTATCCATCACGGCGCGAATGATCTTGTCATAACCGGTGCACCGACACAGGTTGCCCGCCAGCCAATAGCGCGCCTCTTCCTCGGTCGGATCAGGGTTTTTCTCCAACAGGGATTTGGCGGCCACAAGAATGCCCGGCGTGCAGACACCGCATTGCAAGGCAGCATACTCAATGAATTTCTTTTGGAGCGGATGCAGAACGTCACCTTCAGCGATGCCTTCGACAGTTTCGATCTGCTTGCCGTCGGCCTCAATCCCCAGCATCAGACAGGAACAGACCAATCGGCCATCCACCGTGACCGAACAGGCACCGCAATCTCCGGTGCCGCAGCCTTCCTTGGCGCCGGTCAGGTTCAGTTTGTCGCGCAGGCAATCCAGCAGGGTTTCTCGCGGGTCGCACAGGTATTCGACCGTGTCGCCGTTGACAGTGGTGGATACGTGGAACTTGCTCATGCTTGCTCTCCCTTCGCGCGGGCATAGGCGATTTTGGCGACCCGCTTGGCCAGAACGCCCGAAACTTCGGTTCGGAATGCGATTGTGCCCCGTTTGTCGTCGATCGGGTTGCACGCCGCCGACGCAGCGGCCGCCAACGCATCCAGCGCGGCATCGTCCAGCGTTGTACCAATGATGGCGCGGGCAGCGTCCTCGACCAACAGGACGGTTGGCGCGACAGCACCCAGAGATACGCGGGCCTCGGTGATCGTGTCACCGTCAAGACGCAGGTTCACGGCAACGCCGACCACGGCGATGTCCATTTCCGTGCGGGGGATGAAGCGCTGATAAGCGTCGCCACCGTTTTCACCGCGCGCCGGGATGTTCACCGCAGAGATCACTTCGCCCTTGGCCAGTGATGTCTTGCCGGGGCCGGTCGGAATTTCCTCGACCGCAACTTCACGCGCGCCATTCGGCCCCGTGACAGTCACGGTCACGCCTGCGGCCACCATGGCAGGTACGGAATCAGCCGCAGGTGATCCGTTGCACAGGTTGCCGGTCAGTGTCGCGCGCCCCTGAACCTGAGTCGATCCGATCAGGTCCATCGCCTCAACCACACCGGGCCAGTCGCGTCCAAGTTCGGGATGTTCGCTCATTTCCGCGCCGGTCGCGGCAACGCCCAGCGTCCAGCTGCCATCTGCATTGCGTGTGATGTCGCGTACACCGTTGATTTTCTTGATGTCGATCAGCGTATCGGGTGTGACCAGATCCGAGCGCAACTGCACCAGAACGTCGGTACCGCCGGCCAGAAACCGGGTGATGCCCGTCGCGTTTGCAGCCAGAGCCGAGGCTTCGGCAAAACTGGCGGGGCTGTGATAGTCCATGTATTTACCTCGTACCTGTGGATCAGGATTCACTGGGATTCGCCGGGGACGTTAGTGCAGCAACCCCAGCGCGTCCATGGCCGGAACGACCAAAATTCACGATTCAGCAGGCTGTTTCCAAACTCTGATCAAAGGTCGAGCTCGACGACCCCACCCGGTTGGGCAGCCCGGCTCTGGCACAGGATGATCGCCGCTTCGCGTTGTTTGTTCGAAAGAACAAAGTCTCGATGCTCGATATCGCCCGAAATCACACCGCATTTGCAGACACCGCAAATCCCGTCAGAGCATTTCACATCTACGTGAATCCCAGCCTCGTTCAGCACCTGAGCTGCATCTTTGTCTTTGGGAACCGTCAACTCTCGCCCCGACTGCGCAAGACGCAGGGTGAAGGGGTGGTTCTCGTATTCCGGCTGCTCGGGGACCGAGAAATATTCAAGGTGGCGGGCGTCGTCCGGAAATCCCTGCCGTTCCGCCACCTGCATGACACCGTCCATGTATCGATCCGGACCGCAAGTGTAGACATGCCAGCCTTCCTGATACCCCGACAGAATGGCATCCAGGTCAGCACGCGTGCCATCGTCCGAAAAATGATAGAACACCCGATCTGCCCATGGCATCGAAGCCAGATCATCCAGATACCCGGCCCCAGAACGTGTGCTGGCCGAATAGTGAAGCTCGAATTCTCTGCCCAGCGCGTGTAGGCGATGGGCAAAAGCGATCATTGGCGTAATGCCGATGCCACCGCCCATCAGAAAAGTCCTGGTCGCCGTTTCATCCAACTCGAAATGGTTGATGGGTTTCGAAATGAAGACCTTGCGCCCCTCGTTGAAAATGCGGTGCAGCAACGCGGATCCTCCGCGCCCTTCGTCTTCGCGCAGTACACCGATCTGATAGGTGCCTGTGTCCCCCGGGTTGCCGGACATTGAATACTGGCGCAGAAACTCGGGTGCGACCAGAACGTCCAAATGGGCCCCGGCGGTCCATTCTGGCAATGGCGCGCCATCAAGGGCCGAGAATTCATACTTGGTCACGTCCGCAGTCATCTTGTCGACCTTGGTGAGCTCGACCCGCATCACCGGGGCGTCGCCCGCAACCTGATATCGATGGACAACGGATATATCCCCGGCAGCCTTGCGGGCCTTGTATTCATCTGCCGTGACCATCGCCTCATAGGCCGCAATTCCGGCCTCACGATCCATGGCAAAGGGATAGGGCCAGGGATGTGGTGCCAGATAGGCCGGATAGACGGCCAGTGTCTGATCTTCGTATTTCAGATCCAGGTCCTTTTGCAGGTCGCGCCGGTTCAGAGGGTGAACCGACGGGCGATAGGCTCCGTCGGCCTGCAACTCGATATCCCACCACCACTTCTTGGTGTCGTTCAATCGGCCATTTCCGACTGCATCGTCCAGCTTGGCCAGCGCGGGCGCCGCTTGGGGAATGTTCATCGCGGCCCAACGGAAAGGGCGTTCCTTGAAAATCCCCTCAAGGTTCCACGGACACGTCTTCATACACCGGCCACACATCGCTCCACCGGGTGTGGTCACACGATAGGTCGCACATTTCTGACTGTCCGATTTCCAGATTTCATAACCGTTGAACATCAGTTTCGGCCCAGCCGTGATTGCCCCCGACGGGCATTCGCGTGCACATTTGTTGCAGGCTTCGCAGAAAGTCTGCAAACTGAAATCAATCGGCTTGTCGTGGGTCAACGGCATGTCGGTGGTCACAACACCGGATTTCAAGCGTGGCCCCAGATATGGGTTCAGAATGACCTCGCCAATCCGGCTGACCTCGCCCAGCCCGGACAGCAGCAGCAGCGGAGGTTGCAGCACCTCGCCATCCATCACCGTATGCGCCTTGGCCTTGTAGCCGAGGTTGCGGATCTGCTGAGCGACAACACCGCCCAGCAGTGAA
The DNA here is from genome assembly GCF_057221075.1 of Ruegeria sp. HKCCD6647-2. NCBI lineage: Bacteria > Pseudomonadati > Pseudomonadota > Alphaproteobacteria > Rhodobacterales > Roseobacteraceae > Ruegeria > Ruegeria sp. HKCCD6647-2. The sequence continues at coordinate 109,765 of NZ_JBWVBD010000002.1, forward strand.
AACCGCAGATAGGCACGCATGGACTGCGCAACGCTGATCCAGTCATCGCCGCTTGCGCCTTCCATCGTCTCATAGCCCTGATCGATGATCATGCTGATGGCCTGATCATGGGGCGGCGTGATCTCCTCTCCGGTGGCATCGTGGGAATACCAGCTCCATTCGGGACATCGGCTGAGACCCACGGCGTCGACACCCAGAAAATAGGTTGCTGCCTTGACATTCGCCGCATTGCGTTCGGCGTCGGTGGGTTGGGCAACTTCGGCGCTTTCGCCATCCTGCAGCAGCACAAACGCCCCCAATGCGCGGCGCTGTGCGAAACTGGGTGCGGATTTGCGAACATAGTGCCCGCCTTTCGCCGCGTCTTGCAGCGACTTGCCCATATCCCCGAACTGCGCGCGGGCAAACATGTCGGCCCGTTTTGGCACGCGGGCGACATTTTCTTCGTCAATATACGTGGTGGGCGTATCGACCCGATTGAGCTTTTCGAACGGGTGCGCGCCTTCCATATACCGCCGATTGGCATATGGGTCGCGGTTCAAAGCGTTCTTGGCAAAACCCGTTCCCAACCACCAAGCCGGACCTTGCGTGCGGAACCACGGTTGCTGTGCCATGGGCAACAAGGGCTGATCGTGCGCAATGTCCATCTCGGTTGTGACGGCTGCCAGGCCAAAGCGCCTGCCAAGCCATGGAACAACAACGTCACCGTCTTCGACCGACGCCAGCCCGGCCGCAACGGCAAGCCTGCCAAGATCAACATCAGACGACATTGCCGTATGCGCCCGCGCATCGAAACCCAACAGGCGAATGTAATTGGCGATGACCACGGCGTTTTCCGTCGCCAACAGACAGGCACGATGATCCTGCGCGGCCAATATCCAATCAGACCCAGGCTCATGCGGGTCGGGGTCCCGATTGAATTCATACAGGAAAACAATGGCATGCCGGTGGTTGTCGATTGAACCAGGTTTTGCCTCCATGCTTTCCTTGAGATCAGCCATGATCACGTCGATCCCCGAGGCCAGTGTCTTGGTCTGTCGCGTTTTCAGCGCGTGGGCCAAACGGTCGATATCCGGATTACGGCGGGGCCGCTGCAACAACGCTTCGGGCGGCAGAGGGCCACAGCCCATCATCGAGGCGTCATTGAAATAACCGAAAGCCTTCAGATGATGGGCACGCTCGGTCGGGTCCGTCGGGATTTCCGCCGCAGCCGGATTCACGAACCCATCCCGGATCGCGTCCATCATCGCCTGAAACTCGCCCATTGCGTTAACAATGCTCTCCGGCTGGTCGGGTCGGTGGAAGCTTAGTTCGGGCATCGGTGTTGCCGCGGACAAGTCCGGCATGCCTTCCCGCCGCGCCAACCGCTCCAGCGGGTACGGGCCCATATGAACGGGTCTGTTCTTGTCCGAGAAAAATCGGATTCCCATCATGCGCCTCCTGTTCCACATCGTCCCCTATCGCCTCATGGACAGCAAATCCATTCATGAATAATCATAAAGGGTATGAGCAAAACTAATTTCACTGACTTGGACGGAAAAGTTCTGCGAGTCTTTCTGACCATCCTCGAGGAAAGCTCGGTTTCCAAGGCCGCCGACCGGTTGGGCGTTACGCAATCCGCGATAAGCCATAAGCTGGCCAAGTTGCGCCAGGTGTTGGGTGACCCGCTGTTTGTAAGGTCAGGACAGGGCCTGACGCCAACCGAACGCGCTTTGTCGTTGAAGGAACCAGTTCAATTGGTGCTGGACAATATGCGCGCTCTCACCGCCGAGCGCCCTTTTGACCCCCAGTCCGAGAATATCAAAATCGAGATCGCCACCAATGATATGCCGCGAGAGTTGATCTTTCCCCAACTATTACGCGCCGTTCGTACCGAAGGTGTACGTCTTCGATTGGGTTTCATACCCTCGGGTGTTCCGGATCCCGACCTGTTGCGCAGCGACCGGTGCCAGTTGATGCTGACGCCCCTGCCCCCGGACGGACCGGATATTTTTCAGAAACGCGTGCTGCAAAGCCCGCTGATGATCTATTTCGACGGCGACCACTGTCGACCACCGCACAATTGGCAGGACTATTGCGAAACAGAACATGTCGAGGTGCGTTTCGCGGATGGCCGCAGTTCCCGCGCGGTTATGCGCGGTGTGGATCAGAGTCAGATCCGGCCACCCACCGTCACGCTGCCTCATTTCAATGCGATTCCGTCTTTCGTGAAAGGCAGTGATCTGATCTCAACGGACACCGAGCTAATGAAATTCGGTCCACTGGCGGGGCTGGACTGCGCGCCCCTTCCCTTCGCGTGCGAACCAGTTTCGATCTATATGGTCTGGCATCAGCGATCCGCCAACGACCCGGCGCACCGTTGGCTCCGCACCCGGATCGAGGCAATCGCCACTAAACTTCAGGCCTGAGACAGCAACCAGTCCTTCATTTTCTCGACCAGCTCGGGTTGGCGTGGCTTCCGCGGCGCAACCACATAGAACCCCAGGTCTTCTATCAACACGTCTTCCAGTGGCTGGACAAGGCGGCCCGTTGCAATCTCGGTTGCCACGAGCGGAGCGTTTGCCAGAGCAATGCCCTGCCCCGACACCGCCGCATCTATCGCAAGACTGGTCTGGCTGAAATTCATCATTCTCGGCTTCCCGCTAACTGCGACACGCTCAAGAAACAATGGCCAAAGCCCGTGTGTGTCATTAAGCAAAACCTGTTTGATCAGGTCGAAAGGCTTGGTTACCTGACGGGCCAGATCAGGGCTACACACCGGAACGAATTCGGTCGAGAACAATGGAACGGCGGTCAGGTCAGGCCCAAATGGCGCACGCCCCTGCCGAACCGCTAGGTCCACGCCGTCGGTTTTGAATTCAGCAAGGCGTTCGCGCGCGTCGACCTGAACCGAGATATCTGGATGCCTGGCCGTGAAATCCGCCAATCGTGGCACCAGCCATTTCGACGCGAAGCTTGGCGTGACCGAAATTGTGATTTGCCGGTCTCCTGAAAGATCATCAACCGCCTCTTCGATCAACCTGAAAGCCCGCCTCAATGGCGCATGAAAACGCCGCCCGGCTTCCGTCAGGCGCAAACCGCGTGGCAGGCGCTCGAACAGCTTTTCGGCCAGCCGCGCCTCAAGCCCGCGCACCTGCTGGGCAACGGCGCCTTGTGTCACGCCCAACTCCTCGGCGGCCAGACGAAAGTTAAGGTGCCGGGCCGAAGCTTCGAAAGCCCGAAGTGCGTTCAAAGGGGGAAGAGCGGCCATTGGATTACCCAGTAGATTTTCTACAGCATACGGTCAGAAGAACTGATTGGTCAAACCGGTCATGGGCCCGCATTTTGAAAGAAACGGATTGTCAGGAGAAAACACATGACAAAAGTAGCTCTGATCACGGCCGGCGGCAGCGGCATGGGCGCGGATTCAGCCCGAAGGCTCGCGACCGACGGGTTCAAAGTCGGTATCCTGTCCTCCTCGGGCAAAGGCGAAGCCCTTGCGCGCGAATTGGGCGGCGTCGGCGTCACCGGATCAAACCAGTCCAATGACGATCTGCAAAAGCTTGTCGACGCAGCCATGGCCCATTGGGGGCGCGTCGATGTTCTGGTCAATTCAGCCGGGCACGGACCGCGGGCACCAGTCCTGGAGCTGACGGATGAAGACTGGCACACTGGTATGGATGTCTATTTCATGAACGCGGTGCGCCCGACACGGCTGGTGACGCCGATCATGCAGGCGCAGGGCGGTGGCTCGATCATCAATATCTCTACCTTTGCTGCGTTCGAACCTGATCCGGTATTCCCGACATCGGGCGTTTTTCGCGCGGGGTTGGCAGCATTTACCAAGCTGTTTTCGGACCAATACGCCGCCGACAATATCCGGATGAACAACGTTTTGCCGGGTTTCATCGACAGCCTGCCGGAAAAAGAAGAGTTTCGCGCCCGTATCCCTCTGGGGCGCTATGGCCGCAGCTACGAGGAAATTGCATCGGTTGTAGCCCTGCTCGCGTCGGAAGGCGGGGCATACATGACCGGACAGAACATCCGCGTGGATGGTGGGATCACACGTTCGGTCTGATCAGCAGCGGCGCTAAAACCGCGCCTTGATCAAATGGGTTACCGCCGCGCCTGCTTCGAAAAAGGCGCGGCGCAGACCCGTCCAGCTTTCTCGATACTGAGTGATAGGCCGCACCGGCAGGTAGGACGGGTCCCCATCCAATAGACTGTTCGCCATCAGGCGCCCGAACACGGTACCCGGCCCGATCCCCCGGCCCGAGAAACCATGTACCGAAAGCGCATTGGGTCCCATTTCGATAATCTTGGGAAGATGATCCGATGTCATCGCAATTCTGCCGTGCCAACCATCGGTCAGAGGCTGATCCGCCAGTTGCGGATAAAGCTCGGCCATCTTTCGACAGACCCATCGACTGTGCGCAAACCTGCCGATCTGACCCAGATCGCCCATGCCGCCGATGATGAACCGCCCATCCTGATCCAGTCGGAATGATGTCATGATCAACCCGGTATCCCAGCATCCCTCGCCACCCGGCAGAATGCTGGCGCGAAGGTTTTCCGACAGCGGATCCGTGGCGTATTGGAAATAGTAGACCGGTACATAAGCAGGCGTGGATTGGGAAAGCTCCTGATGATATGCATTTGTGGCCTGGATGACCGCCTTCGCCTGAACCCTGCCCCGAGGTGTGGTCAGCACCCAGGCACCACCCTGATGAATCAGCGACCGAACCGGGCTGTTCTGAAAAACCTGAGCTCCGGATTGCACGGCCGCACGCGCCAACCCCCTGGCAAAGGCCAGCGGCTGGATCGTTCCGGCGCGCGGGTCGAACAAGGCACCGTGAAAGCCCGCGCTGCCGGTTCTTTGGCCTGCCTCGTCTGCCGAAACCAGCGTGACCGGCGCACCTGAAGCGGTCAGTTGTTCATGCCGGGATTGCAATTCGCGCAGACCACCGGTGGAATGGGCACAATGCAGTGTACCGCATCGAACCGGTGCGCAATCAATACCGTGCGCTTCGATAAGACCAAAAACCTCTTTGGGTGCAGCGGCCAGTAATGCGATCAGGTGATCGCCCGTGTCCTGCCCCAAGTAAGATCGGATTCGGTCCGGCGGCATCCAAAGGCCGGCATTCACAAGCCCGACATTGCGCCCCGACCCACCATGTCCGATCTCCTTCGCTTCCAGCAAACAGACCGATGCCCCCGCCTGGGCAGCAGTCAGGGCGGCCGAACACCCGGTGTAACCACCGCCTATGACAGCGAGGTCGACGCTCAGGTCACCGGACAGTGCAACGGCGTCGACGTTTTCTACGCAAGTTTTTCGCCACAGCGATTGGTTGTGATCACCCAATTTGAACCTCATGGATTTGAGCGGATCTTCGGTGCGGACGGGCCCGGTTACAAGCGCCGATCGATCATCGCCATCCATTTCTTGAATTCGAGTAGAACAGTCAAATCAAAAACGCGATGCAGTCGTACCTGTCGCCGACTCCGAGGCCAAAGGCGTGTCGCAACGTTGGCTCACTACTCGGCGCAGACCCGTGTTCGGGTCGAGGGGCGATTTCCTGACTTTTTCGACTGTGGCCCCAGCCCAAACTAAAACCGCGGAGACCGCATTGCGCAAGCAAATCAGAATTTGCCGTTGTCGTTCTTCCATTCGTTGCGCGGGGCAATTGTCTCGACCGTGTCCCAATGCTCGGCAATCTTGCCGTTCGCCACGCGGAACAAATCATAAAATGCGCTGTGGTTGCCGTTGAACCTGCCTTCGCACACTGTCAGAACGAAATCTCCTTCGGCCAACACCCGATGAACGCGCCGATAATCGACAACCCGATCACCATTTAGCCTCGCTGACAGAGAGGATCGCAACTCTGACACCTCATCAGATAGCCGTGGGTTGTGTTCGACATATGCATCAGAGTCGATATCAGTTTCGAGCCGATCCAAGTCACCCGTAATAAGTACGGCTTCGACAAAGGCGTGCACGAAGGCCCGGTTTGCTTCTGTGAGATGCTCGTCACTGGCGCCCGTTACCCCGTCCACCATGCTGTGACCGGATCTGTTCGGCCCCTGCCGCTTTTGAATATTATCCCAATGTTCGACGGCCTGACCGTCTTCAAATCGGAAAACCTCAAACCCGATATTGCGACGGGAAAAATCATACTCCGTATGAGCAAATACGTAGTCTCCGTCCTCGAAGGCCCTGACGACATTCACGCGGGGCGAGATTTCTGACAGGCGCTTGAACAAGGCGGCGAGACCCTCACTGCCTTCATGGGTTTGAGGGTTGTGCTGAATGTAGCGGGCCTCGTTCACCACGGAAACTGGGCCGGGGTCACCGGTCTCAATGCTTTTGAGCAGGGCTCGGATTCGATTCTTGTTAGTGTCCACCATGACGGCGCTCTTCGGGTCGATTTCGATACCCGGCCAGAATGCCATTCAGATCAACGCGGAACAATGGCGCCAAGTTGGATTTGCTGCGCAGCCTTCGGCTTTGCGTCCTGCGGACAGCAGGTGGGCCGGGCAGGCGCGGGCTTCGCCCGCGCCTGCCCGGCCCAACGGGAGGAGACGTTCCGAAAGGAATGTCGACGACGGGCGGGAGCCTACTTCTTCCGACTACTCGTCCAACGAGCGGGCAATGAGTTCCTTCATCACCTCATTTGTACCGCCGTATATCATCTGAACCCGCGCATCCGCATAGAGGCGGGCAATTGGGTATTCCATCATGTATCCGTAACCGCCGAACAACTGCAGACATTCGTGCATGACTTCATTCTGCACTTCCGATCCCCAGTATTTCACCATCGAGGCAGTCGCAGCATCCAGTTCACCCGCCTCCAGTTTGGCAATGCAATCATTCACGAAACTCCGCAGCACTTCGGCCTTGGTCTTGCACTCGGCCAGCTTGAAACGCGTGTTCTGGAAATCCATTACACGCTGCCCAAACGCCTTGCGTTCCTGAACATATTTCACGGTCTCGGCGATGGCGAAATCGATTGCTCCCAGCGCCATGATACCAATGGTCAACCGCTCCCACGGCAGCTGCTTCATCAACTGATAGAACCCCTGCCCCTCTTCCGGGCCCAGCAGGTTGGTCATCGGCACTTTGACGTCCTCAAAGAACAGCTCGGCCGTGTCGTTCCCCTTCATTCCCAGCTTTTTGAGATTGCGACCCTTGCGAAACCCCTCGACCCCGCCAGTTTCCACCACAATCAGCGAAACACCCTTTGCGCCCAGAGATTTGTCGGTCTTTGCCGCAACGATCACCAAGTCAGCCGACTGGCCGTTGGTGATAAAGATCTTTGAGCCGTTGATCTTGTACGAATTCCCGTCCTTTTCGGCCATGGTCTTTACGGCCTGCACGTCAGAACCGGTTCCGGGTTCCGTCATAGCCAACGCGCCGACCATCTCACCCGAAGCGAGTCTCGGCAGCCATTTCCGCTTTTGCTCATCACTGCCATAAGCGGTGATGTAATGGGTCACGATAGACTGTATGCCATAACCCCACCCGGCATCCCCTCGTGCGGTCTGCTCATAGAGAGTCACGGCGTCAAACCCCATGCCGCCGCCGACGCCGCCGTATTCCTCGGCAATCGAACCCGCCATCAGCCCTGTTTCACCTGCCTTCAACCAGAAGGCGCGATCAACGACACCGTTCTCGACCCAGGTCTCGATATTCGGCACCAGGGCGTCATCCAGGAACCGGCCCGCCATTTCGGCAAACATCCGGTGTTCATCGGTGACCCATGCGGCAGAGCTGGTAAAAAGAGACATTGAGACCTCATTCCTCTGGATTTGCTCCAAAACTAGCGGCTGCTTCACTTTCAGCCAATCCATGTGACGTCGCGTTCGGACAGACCGATACGCAACGTTTTGAATTTCACGCGCCTGTTGTAACCTTCGCCACGATCACGCTTTTGTCAGCGGCCCGGTCCAAAACCATGCCCATATAGTTGGTTCAAACTTTCGACCAATGCGCCACTTGTCGTGCGATTCAATGCCCTCGGTTCTCGAGGGTCACGAAAGGAACTTCGATGCCACGCGCCTTTTCTCAGTTGACTTTCACTCCGGCCGTACGTGCCTATCAGGACCGAATGGGGTCCGCCGCGACTTATGCCAAGTTCATTGAAGGCGGCCCGCAAAAAGGGCATGAGATCGGACCGAACGAAAAAGCCTTTATCGAGGCACGCGACGGGTTCTATCAGGCCACGGTGTCCGAGACGGGCTGGCCTTATGTGCAGTTTCGCGGCGGTCCTGTCGGCTTTCTGAAGGTTCTTGACGAACGCACAATCGGATACGCGGACCTCACGGGAAACAAGCAGTACATTTCGCGCGGGAATCTGGACGTCAATGACCGGATCGCGATGATCCTGATGGATTATGCGAACAAACGTCGCCTGAAAATCCTGGGCCGGGTCTCGTTTGCCGAAGGCGCTGAAGCCGCTACTGATTTGTACCCCGAAGGCGCCGAAACCGAGGCAGAACGCGCCGCCACAATACGGGTAGAAGCGCTGGACTGGAACTGTCCGCGCCATATCACACCGCGCTTTACGGAAGCCGAGTTGCGCCCCCATCTGAACAAACTGGGGCGCGAGATGGCGCAGCTTCAGGCCGAAAACGAGCGTTTGAAGGCCGAGTTGGACCGCATCAAAGCGACTTGGGGCTAAAATACGGCAAATAAGCGGAACACCCCTTGACCTTCCCGTGACTGGAACCCCCATCTGGAGGGTACTGCCAGTATCAGGACGACTCGGATGACAGAACTCAAACACGCTCAGATCAAAGTCACGGGAATGGGCTGTGCCTCATGTGTTGGACGGGTTGAAACCGCGTTGCAGGCCGTTCCAGGCATCGGCGAGGCTTCGGTCAATTTTGCGACCGAGACTGCACAGATCGCGTATGATGGCCAATTCCCTGAGATCGCCAAGGCGCTGGAAGCCGCTGGATACCCGGCCGCCACACAGGAAAGCATTTTGCAGATCGACGGGATGAGCTGCGCCTCCTGCGTTTCCCGGATTGAAAAAACCCTGACCTCCAGCCCCGGTGTAATTGGTGCAAACGTGAACCTTGCGACACAAAACGCGACGGTGATTTATCTCCAAGGAGCAACAGACCCGGCCGCGCTTGCAAAAACCGTGACCGAGGCAGGATACCCAACCCGCCCTGCAAGCAAGCAGGACGATCACGATCTCTCCGCAAAAACGGAAGAAATCAAAGCGCTCGCCCGGACGACCTTGTTCGCTGCGCTGCTGGCCCTGCCAGTTTTTGTTCTGGAGATGGGTGGTCATATGATCCCCGTATTTCACCATTGGGTGCAGGCGACCATCGGCACGCAGAACAGCCATTTGATCCAGTTCGCTCTGACCTCGGTATTGTTGGTTGGTCCCGGTCGGGTGTTTTATGCAAAAGGTGTCCCGTCGCTGTTGCGGGGTGCGCCGGATATGAATGCTCTGGTCGCGCTGGGAACCGGGGCAGCCTATTTGTACTCTGTCGTTGCAACTTTCGCGCCACAAGTGCTGCCGCAAGGCACAGCCAATGTATATTTCGAGGCCGCCGCCGTCATCGTCGTCCTGATCCTGTTGGGCCGACTGCTGGAGGCGCGCGCCAAGGGCCGGACCGGCGCCGCAATTCGCAAACTGGTCGGCCTGCAACCCAACACGGCCCGCGTGGCGCGTGACGGCGTCTTCGTCGACCGCCCGATTGCCGAGATTACAGTGAATGACATTATCCAAATTCGCCCCGGTGAGCGCGTCCCTGTGGACGGGCTCGTTCTGGACGGCAGCTCCTATGTGGATGAAAGCATGATCACGGGCGAACCGGTTCCGGTTGGCAAAGAGACCGGTGACGAGGTCGTCGGCGGCACGGTCAACGGCACAGGTGCGCTGCAAATCCGTGCAACCCATGTGGGCGCCGATACGGTGCTGGCGCAGGTTATCCGGTTGGTCGAGCAGGCTCAGGGCGCGAAGCTGCCCATTCAGGGGCTGGTGGACCAGATCACTCATCGCTTTGTTCCGGCCGTCATCGGTGTCGCCGTACTGACTGTTCTGGCGTGGTTGCTCATCGGTCCGGCCCCGGCGCTGCCGCTGGCATTGGTGGCGGGTGTTTCGGTGCTGATCATCGCCTGCCCTTGCGCCATGGGTCTGGCCACGCCGACCTCGATCATGGTGGGCACCGGTCGGGCGGCGGAATTGGGCGTTTTGTTCCGCAAGGGAGACGCGTTGCAGCAGTTGCAGCAAGCGCGGGTCGTTGCACTGGACAAGACCGGAACGCTGACACTGGGCCGACCCGAACTGGTCGAGGTGATCACCGCCTGCGGTTTTGCCCGGGAAGAGGTACTGCAATTGGCTGCGGCGGTTGAGGCTCGATCGGAGCATCCGATTGCAACTGCGATTACCCGTGCCGGACCGACGGAATTGCCGGAAGTTTCGGATTTCGAATCCCTCACGGGTCTCGGCTTGCGTGCGGTGGTCCAAGGGCGCAGCGTTTTGATCGGATCAGACCGTCTCATGGTGCAGAACGATGTTGATCTTGGCGCGTTGGAGACTGAAGCCGCACGACTGGCTGCCACTGGCGCAACGCCAATTTATGTCGCCGTCGACGGGCAACCGGCTGCCGCGCTGGCCGTTTCGGATCCGATTAAGCCAGGCACGCGGGCAGCTCTGGAACGCCTGCATGAAATGGGGCTGAAGTTTGCCATGATCACTGGCGACAATGCGCGAACGGCGCAGGCTTTGGCGGGTGAGTTGGGCATAGACCATGTCACCGCTGAGGTGCTGCCAGACGGTAAATTGGCGGCAATTACCGATTTACAAAGCCGGTTTGGACCTGTGGCTTTCGTCGGCGACGGCATCAATGACGCTCCGGCCTTGGCGGCTGCCGATATCGGGATCGCCATCGGCACCGGCACGGACGTTGCAATTGAAACCGCCGACGTGGTTTTGATGTCGGGCGACCTGCGTGGCGTGGCGAACGCCGTTGAGATCAGCCGCCGCACCATGCGCAATATCCGCCAGAACCTCGGCTGGGCGTTTGGGTACAACACCTTGCTGATTCCCGTCGCGGCAGGCGTGCTGTATCCGTTCGGCGGTCATCTGCTGTCCCCGGCGCTGGCGGCAGGTGCGATGGCTTTGTCCAGCGTCTTTGTCGTCTCCAATGCACTGCGTCTGCGTCGCGCACGCGCAAGCGTTTCCGAAACGCCCCAACCATCCTTATCGCAGGAGGCACACTCATGAATATCGGAGACGTCGCCACCCGAACCGGGCTGCCTGCCAAAACCATCCGCTATTACGAAGAGATCAACCTGATCAAACCGTTACGCGACGACAATGGCTATCGCCGGTTTCGTGAGCAGGACATTCACAAACTGAACTTCCTGGGTCGCGCCCGAGCGCTGGGATTCACCATTGAAGACTGCCGCACGCTGCTGGCGCTTTACGAGGATGAAAGCCGCGCCAGTGCTGACGTCAAACGGATCGCGCGTGAGCATCTGACACAGATCGACGCCAAGATCGCCGATCTGAAAGCGATGCGAGACACACTCGGCCACTTGATCGAGGCCTGCGCCGGAGATGATCGCCCCGATTGTCCGATCCTGCGGGATCTGGGTGGACAAGCGTAACTCGGGGTTGCCCTTTGGTCCCGGCTTTGCTTTGTCAGACCTGAACATTCCGGTACTGGCCACAGCCGCCGCCGGACAGGGGAGAGGATCACAAAATGGCAAAAGTCGCGTTCCTTGGCCTGGGTGTCATGGGCTATCCCATGGCAGGGCACCTTCAGGCAGCAGGGCATCAGGTCACGGTCTATAATCGCACATCCGCCAAAGCCGAGGCCTGGGTCGCCGAGTACGCGGGCACAATGGCCGCAACGCCGCGCGAAGCGGCGCAGGGCGCGGAATTTGTCATGGCCTGCGTGGGCAATGACGACGATCTGCGCATGGTCTGCACCGACGAAGACGGGGCCTTTCGCGGTATGTCAGAGGGTTCTGTTTTTGTCGATCACACAACCGTTTCCGACAAGATCACGCGCGAGCTTTATGCCGCCGCCAAGGCGCAAGGCATTGCATTCGTTGACGCCCCGATCTCGGGTGGGCAGGCGGGTGCCGAAAATGGCGTTCTGTCGATCATGTGCGGTGGTGATCAAGCTGCCTATGATGCAGCTAAACCGCTGATGCAGGTCTATTCGAAAATCTGCCGTCGTATCGGCGACAGCGGCGCCGGGCAATTGACAAAGATGTGCAACCAGATCGCCATTGCGGGGTTGGTTCAGGCCCTGAGCGAAGCATTGCATTTTGCCGAGAAGGCAGGGCTTGACGGTCGTGCAGTGGTCGAAGTGATCAGCCAGGGTGCGGCCGGTAGCTGGCAGATGTTGAATCGGCACGAAACCATGCTGGACGATTTTTTCGAACATGGCTTTGCAGTCGACTGGATGCGCAAGGATTTGGGCATCTGTTTGGACATGGCCAACGAAACCGGCGCTTCGTTGCCTGTCACGGCACTGGTCGATCAGTTCTACAAGGATGTTCAGAAGCTGGGCGGCGGGCGTTGGGACACATCCTCGTTAATCAAACGGTTGCGGGCTTTGGACTGACGAAAGGGGGCTGTCTGCCCCCTCTTGGCCCATTGGGCCAATTCACCCCCGAGGATATTTGGGGCCAGATGAAGAGGATCCCGGTGCAAGCGGGACACAGAATCAAATGAGCGACTTGAACACATTCTGGACCAACGCCCTGCGCCAATCCTGGGGGCTGGACGCCCGGTTGACGCGTTTGGATGGTGAGTATGACCTGAATTTTCTGGCCCGGGCGACCAACGGCCAGGACTATGTGCTGAAGGTCATGCGGGCGGATTGCGCGCCCGATCTGGTCGATCTACAGATCAGGGCGCTGAAATACATCTCCGCCGAAGCTCCGGGCCTGCCATTTCCTCAAGTGTACCCGGATCTGAATGGAGATTTCCTGCCTGAGATTGCGGATGAAAACGGACAGACACGGCTTGTTTGGTTGTTGGAACGGCTTCCGGGACATTGTTATGCAAGTACAGCACCTAAGACCGAAGACCTGATCCTGAAATTGGGCCGTGTCCTGGGTGCGACTGACCGGGCACTGGAAGGGTTCACCCATGCCGCTTTGATCAGGCCGGATTTCAAGTGGGATTTGATGCAGGGCGGTTGGATCGCAGACAGACTGGACGCTATTTCGGATCCGAACCGGTGCGCGCTTTTGCAGGAAATCGTGGAGGGCTTCGAGACGATATCGGACACGCTGTCCAGCTTACCTGTTCAGGCCATCCACAACGACGCCAACGACTATAACATTCTGGTTGAGGGCGAGTTGAGCGAACGCCGCAGCGTTTCGGGTCTGATCGATCTGGGAGACATGTGCGCGGCGCCGCGAGTATGTGACCTGGCGATTGCCGGAGCTTATGTGGTGCTGGATCATCCCAAACCTGAACGCGCTCTGGCGGCTCTGGTGCGGGGCTACCATGCGGCAAACCACCTGCGCCCTGAAGAGGTTGATCTGATCTGGCCCTTGTTGCGCATGCGGCTGGCCGTTTCGGTCGTCAATTCGACTTTGATGGCGCTGGAAAACCCGGACGATCCATATGTCACTATCAGTCAGGCACCGGCCTGGCGCTTTCTGGAAAACGGCACCGTCAATGGCGGCCTGATGCCTGCGCGGCTGCGCGCCGCCTGTGGGCTGCCGGTTGTCGATGGGGCCGAACGGATACACGCTTATCTGTCCGATCATCGCGGCCATTGCGCGCAATTGTTCGGGCAGGACCTGAATGAGGCGCCCATGGGGTCACTGTCCGCTGAGAACTCTACCTGGCCGCAAAACCCATTTCACATGCCATTGGCCGAAGCCGCGCGCGTGGGTGAGGAATTCGGAGTCGGCCTCTGGCTTGGTTACTATAACGAACCCCGTTTGATCTATGCGGAACCCGGGTTTCGCAAGGGGTCGTGGAAGGCTTCGGACCGGCGTACGGTTCATCTGGCCGTAGATGTATTCGCGCCAGCGGGGACTGTCCTCTATGCACCGATCAGTGGGCGGGTCGAGGTTGTGGAAAACCGCGACAATCACCTGGACTATGGCGGCGTTGTGATCCTGCATCACGAAACGCCAGAGGGTGATTCATTCTACACGCTGTATGGCCATCTGGACCCGGAGGTCTGCGACCGCCTTAAGCCGGGGGATCCGGTGGCGCAGGGTGCAGCTTTTGCCAGATTGGGCGATGCAAACCAGAATGGCGGTTGGGCACCGCACGTGCATTTCCAACTGGCCCTGACCACCGCCGGGATGGACGCGGACTGGCCGGGAGTTGCCGACCCGGATGAGATGGAGCTATGGAACGCCCTCTGCCCCAATCCTGCGGCGCTGCTGAATCTGCCTGACGACAAGGTGCATTATCGCCCGACGGACAAGCAGGCCATGCTGCAAGGGCGTCAGGCGCATTTCGGCGGCAATCTGAGCCTGACATATGATGACCCGGTCATGCTGGTGCGCGGTTGGAAGCATCATCTGTTTGACGAATGGGGACGCCCCTATCTGGACGCGTATAATAACGTCCCGCATGTGGGTCATGCACATCCACGCATTCAGGCCGTCGCGGCGGATCAGTTGAAGCGGATGAATTCGAACACCAGGTATTTGCACCCCGCGCAGACCGCTTTCGCCGAGAAAATTCTCTCCAAACTGCCGGATCACTTCGAGGTCTGTTTTTTCGTCAACTCCGGCACGGAAGCGAACGAACTGGCCTTGCGTCTGGCCCGTGCCCATACCGGGGCAAAGGGTATAGTGACTCCGGATCATGGATACCACGGCAACACCAACGCGGCCGTGGCGATCTCGGCTTACAAATTCAACAAGCCCGGCGGCGTTGGTCAGGCGGACTGGGTCGAATTGGTCGAAGTCGCGGATGACTATCGCGGCTCGTACCGACGAAACGACCCCAACCGCGCGCAAAAGTTTGCGGATCTGGTCGACCCGGCGATTGCCGAATTGCGAAACAGGGGCCACGAGCTTGCCGGTTTCATTGCAGAGACCTTTCCATCGGTCGGCGGACAGATCATTCCGCCAAAAGGCTATCTGCCTGCGGTGTACGAAAAAATCCGCGCCGCCGGGGGCGTCTGTATTGCCGACGAGGTGCAAACGGGCCTCGGGCGGTTGGGAAATTATTACTTTGGCTTCGAACACCAGGGCGCCCTGCCCGACATCGTGGTGTTGGGCAAACCCATCGGCAACGGCCATCCGCTGGGCGTACTGGTAACGACGAAGGCCATCGCTGAGAGTTTCGACAACGGGATCGAGTTCTTCTCGACCTTCGGCGGCTCGACCCTGTCATGCCGGATCGGGAAGGAGGTGCTGGATATCGTTGATGACGAAGGATTGCAGGGTAATGCCAAGGCCATGGGCGAGCGGTTGATGGATGGCCTCAGACAGATCGAAGCCGACTTTCGGCACGTTGGCGACGTGCGTGGCATGGGGCTGTTTCTGGGAGTTGAACTGATAAACCCCGACGGCTCGGAAGGCACCGAGATCTGCAGCTACGTCAAAAACCGGATGCGCGACTACCGCATCCTGATCGGCAGCGAGGGCCCCAAAGATAACATCCTGAAGATCCGCCCGCCTTTGACGATTGAAGCCGGAGATGTAGATATGATCCTGTGGACATTGCGCGATGTATTGGCAGAGGTTGGAGATTACACGCCTGCGCCGGTTTGCGACCACAATCATCACCACGCGGGTTGCGGATGCTGCTGAGGTACGCACTGTAAGCCAGAAAAACAAAACCCCGGCGGTAATTGCCGGGGTTTTGCAGTACCGATCAATGCAACATCGCAGAGGGTGCGTGATGCCCTGTCGTCGGCACGGGGGGTGCGGATATCATTCGGCGAAGGGCCAGCCCGAGCTCTTCGGACAATGACGCCAGAGCCGGTGCAAAGTCGGGGCGCACGATCAGTGAGGCCATCATCATGGCGTCTTCGCGCGCACCTTCCGAAGCGGCGGCAACCATCTGCGCGAAACAGTTTTCGTCAGCACCAATACACGAACACTCCAACCCGTGCCGGATCAGCGAACGACGCCCATAATTGGCACAAAGCGTACACAGGCGGTCCAGCGTCAGCATCACCGCCTGCCCGCGATCCGAGCCGAGCGCGATATTGAAATCACTTGCCGCGTCAGCCCGACCGGACGCTCCGTCACTCCAGAGCCGCAGATACATGACTGCCCCGGCTTCGACAGGACTCAGATCAGCCAGTCGGCCTACAGCCGCCCCGCCGCGTGAGGATGGCGCGCTCATTTCGTCAGGATCAGTTTGCCCGCGCGCGTGATGCGCAGGGTATAAAGCTGGTCGCCAAGCTCGATATGAGCCAGGTTGCCACCATTGGTCAGCTCTTCGGCCTTGTGAGCCGGCAGCATTGAGACAGCATAGCCTTGGGTCGGTGTGGGATTTTGCGCGTTCATCGGACATCTCCAGAGCGTGTCGGGCAAAGTGCCATATCTGCTAATGGTTTTCGTGATCTGGCTGACCCTGACGGGCTGGCTTTCTGTTCCTGAAACTTAATCTGATTATTTTAGTCGGGATTGTCAAGCGCCAGATTTCAAACCTTTTGTTGGGCTGCCGGTTGCGCATGGACACCTGCACGGGATAGGCCTGAAACCGACAAAGCCAGAGGCGGACCTATTCATGAGCGCAACCATTGTTTTCGACTTGGACGGTACACTCATCGACAGTCTCGCCGACCTGTCACAGGCAGTGAACCGGATGCTCGCGGACGTCGAACTAGCGCCGCTTCCGCAGCAAACGATCCGGCAATTTGTCGGCAATGGCCTGCCGAAACTGGTGGAGCGGACGATGGACCACTGCGGGCTGCCCCGACATCGCCATTCCGAACTGACAAAGGTAACTCTGAACCACTACAATTCGGCAGCATGTGATCTTACGACTGTCTATCCCGGCGTGCCGGAAGCGCTTGGCAATTTGCGCGATATGGGTTGTGCTCTGGGTGTCTGCACGAACAAACCTGAGGCCCCTGCAAGGCACGTTCTCGACGAGTTGAATCTGTCAGGGTTTTTCGACGCCGTTTTGGGCGGCGATACCTTAAACACACGAAAGCCGGACCCGACCCATTTACACGCCAGCTTTGAAGCATTGCCGGATGCCGGCCCGAGGATCTTTGCGGGGGACAGCGAGGTCGACGCCGAAACCGCGCAGCGGGCCGGGGTCCCGTTTCTGCTGTATACCGAAGGTTACCGCAAATCCCCTATTGCGGATCTGCCGCATCATGCCAGCTACGGCCACAGCTCAGAATTGCCGGGACTCGTTTTGCAACTGCTACACGATGATCCCCACCTTGCCACCTGATCGGCCCGACCGGTTAAGACCCCCAAAATGAAATTGAGGGGCTGGCCGAGGGGGTAAAGAGCCAGCCCCCCATAGGGGAATTAAGTGAGAGTGGTAAGGCCTGAGCGGCCCTGGTAATACGCAATAGATAGCGCATGTGTTGAGGGAACGATATTGGGGAATTCCCGTAGAGCCTGTATTTGCCAATCAGGAGGCGGATTTTTGCCAATATAATCGGGACACTCAACCCTTGGGGGCGAAGTCAAATGCGGCGCGGGCGATAACCAGTTCTTCATTTGTGGGAATGACCAAAACCTGAACTCGGGATGCCTCAGTCGAAATGGTTCGCGCGCTGCTCTGATTTGCGTCCTTGTTCAGTTCGATTCCCAGCCACTCCAAATCTGCGCAAATCTGGTCCCGAACACGCGCCGAATTCTCACCGATTCCACCGGTGAATACCACAGCGTCCACTCCGCCCAACACTGCAGCCAGCGAGCCAAGCTCTCGGCGGGCGCGGAAAGTGAAATACTCGATTGCCTGACGGGCATCGGCTGTTTCTGCCTGCTCAAGCGTGCGCATGTCGTTGGACAAACCGGAAAGGCCCAGCAATCCGGATTTGCGATACAGCAGGTCCGAGATTTCGCCGGCACTCATACCTTTCTGTTCCATCAGGTACAGGAGGACACCGGGATCGATCTGTCCGCTGCGCGTGCCCATCGGCAGACCATCCAGAGGCGAAAAGCCCATGGTCGACCCGGCTGAGCGCCCCCCACGTATGGCGCACATGGACGCCCCGTTTCCAAGATGAGCGACAATGACCCGACCAGCATGCAAATCCGGAGCGGTCTGTTGCAGATGACCGGAAATGTAATCATAGCTCAGCCCGTGAAACCCGTATCGCCGCACACCCATGTCGTAATACTCGGTGGGCAGAGCAAAAGTGTCGTTCACCCACGATTGGGTTCTATGGAAGGCGGTATCGAAACAGGCAACTTGTGCCGCCTTCGGAAACCGGCCCATTGCCGCGTGTACTCCGGCAAGGTTGTAGGGCTGGTGCAAGGGTGCAAAGGATGAGAGGCCCTCCAGGGTTTTCAGGCTGTCCTGTGTCAGCAGGACTGGCCGATCGTTATCCGGCCCGCCATGCACGATCCTGTGGCCCACTGCCGCGATCCGGGCGCCCGGAAACTGCTGCTGCAGCAGCGTCAATACATGCTCAAGTGCCGAGTCGTGATTCTGGATGACGTCCGAAGTTTCATCGGCCAGAACCTCGCCGTCCGACATGCGTGCGCGGACCTTCGCGGCCGGGCTGCCGATACGGTCGACGAGACCTGTGCAAACTTCCGACGGCTCTCCTCCGTCCGCCTGGAAGAGACCAAATTTCAAAGACGAAGACCCCGCATTCAGCGTGATGATATGATCCATCAGATTTTCCCCGAAAGCCGCGCTGCATGTAGTGCCGCAACGGCGCATGAGGCCAACCGAGCCTTGTCGTCATCCGCGCGGCTGTTCAGGATGATCGGCACTTTTGCACCCAGGACAACACCGGCGCCCTCGGCATGGGCGATGTAGGTCAACTGCTTGGCCAGCATGTTGCCCGCGTCCAGATTGGGCACCACCAGAATATCAGCCCGCCCCGCCACCTCGGAGACGATACCCTTGGTTCGTGCAGCGGCCAGGCTCACTGCATTGTCCATCGCCAGAGGGCCATCGACCAGCCCGCCCTTGATCTGCCCTCGTTCGGCCATCTTGGACAGCAGCGCGGCGTCAATCGAGGACCGGATGGCCGGATTGACTGTTTCGACGGCCGACAGAACCCCCGCTTTGGGGGCGCTGATCCCGATTGAGATTGCCAGGTCGATCGCATTCTGGGTGATGTCGATCTTGGTCTCAAGATCGGGTTCAATATTGATCGCGGCATCGGTCACCAGCAACGGATGCGGCTGACCTGGGACATCCATCACGAAGACATGCGTAAAGCGCCGCCCGGCCCGCAGCCCGCGGTTGCGCCGCAGGGCAGCGTGCAACAACTCGTCAGTATGCAGGTGGCCTTTCATCAACGCCTGCGCACGCCCATCCGCTACAAGGTCGACGGCCACATTGGCGGCCTCGAAATGCCCCTTTACCGGGATGATTTCCGTGTCCCCCAGCGGTACTTCCGTTTCACGCGCCGCCGCGGCGATTTTGTCCGGATCGCCGACCAGGATCGGCTTGATGATCGTCTCCTGCGCGGCCAGCAATGCCCCGCCCAGTGAATTGGGCTCTTCTGGCGCAACCACGGCCGTTGGCATCGCCGCCAAGGGACGCGACCGTTCCAGCAGCGCGTCGAAATGCCGATGCCGCTGGACCACTAGGCCGGGCAATTCGATCTCGTGAAAGGACAACTCTTTTTCCGGCGCAATAACGACGGCCGTACCGGAAACGATCACCGCATCGTCACTGGGTCGCAGGACGCTGGTGTCCATGACAACTTCGCGATTTTCCCGCTTTTCCAACACCTTAACCCGCGCCTGCAATTCCTCGCCTGCATGAGCCCGGGCGCCAAATTCGAAATGCTGTGATTTATACAGCGTCCCCGCACCGGGCAGGATATTCCCAAGCACCGCTGAAATCAGCGCACCCACGAACAAGGCGGGTGCAATGGCTTCGTTGACGGAATCGCCGTCCCCGTCTTCCGTCGACAGGTGCAGCGGGTTGTGATTTCCAGAGTTCGAGGCGAAGACAAAAAAATCGTCTTCGGTACAGATTCGCGTCAACTCGGCCGAGTCGCCGACATTCAGCTGGTCGTAGGGTTTATTGTGATAATGCATCGGGTTTCTCGGCGGCTGCTTGCATCGGTTCACGCCCCCGGATCATGCACGAACCGTTGAGGCCGGGGCTCCGGTTCGGGACTTTAGGAAGTTTCGTCGGGAAGTCCACTGATATCGCCGCTTACAAACCAAAGCGTTGACCTGAAATACATACGCCCACCAACTGAGCCGGCACAAGCGACCGAAATATTCAGGCATCGCATAAAGGTCCGTGCTTCACGAGCACTCGGCAAATGCGGGTTCGCATTCCTGACAAATTGGAACCGACGGGCCTAATGGTGGTCGACGGCGACCGCAGATCTAAACGTCCAACTTCACGAGGATCGGAAAATGATCAGACACCCCGTCCAAATCAACGCCCGATTTGGCGGACGGTCTGCTAAAGCGCCTCGGCCGACCACTGGAACCAACCATCACAGCAGGTCGGAATATTTCCACCGTGTCTGCATCCACCTTGATCGGGCTGGGTCCTCGGAGCATGCCATAAGACACCAGAAACTGATCCAGCATGTTCCAGTCGCTTTGGTAGAGATATGTCCCGGGATCATGCCCGAACATCAACGGCCATATCAGGTTCAACATGTGCCCGGATCTCGAATAGCGGACCCGACCCGGATCGCGGCTGCCCAGGAGATACTCCTGCATCGATCTGTTGAAGGGTTCGTCATTGAAATCACCCATTGAAATGATCGGCAGATTTTTGTCACCGCCGGCCTCCTCGTTCAGCAAGTTTGCCGCGATGTAGGCATGCGTTTCGCCGGTGAGCATCCGAAAGGGTTCGGAACTGTACTGCCCCGCGCTTCTTGACGGCCAGTGGTTGGCGATCGCGACAAATTCCTCGTCGCTGGAAGCAACTTTGAGCCGCGCCCAAAAGATATCCCGCGTCGCAGAACGTTTGATAACGCTCTGATGATCAGTTTCCACTACGGACAGCTCATTCGCGTCAAAGATAAATGACGTGTCGATTCCCCGTGCATCCGGAGACGCGTGCGCAGCGATCTGGTAATTTCGACCCGGGATGTTGATCGCATTCGCCAGACGCTGAACCACGTCTTCGTTTTCGACCTCACAAAGGCCAAGCAAGGCAGGTCCGGTGCCGTTGAACATCTGTTCTACCACGCTCGCCAACTGAGTGATCTTTTTGTCTCTGACAGCGGCGGTCCACCCCACCAGTTCATCCGCCAGCTTCTGCTTCAGCTTGGGGTCTCGGGGGGCGTTTTCATGGTCAAAAAGGTTTTCAACATTCCAAAACGCAACGTTCAAAGTTGCCATCAAACTGTCTCCTAAAAAATCGGCATCTCAATAGGCTAAGCCTAGCACGTTTTTTGAAGGATATCTTTGATATTTGGAAATTTATCGACATAACCGACGATCGAGTGACCTCGACCCCGCTGTTTTTTCGGACGGCAACAACAGCCGACGACCGGCACTTCACACTGAGGGTGTAGCACCGTGAAACAAGTATTGGGATGGCAGAATGGCCTCAGGTCATCCCCAGCGCTTCTTTGTACATCTCGATGACGGCTTCTTGTTCAGCAATGTCATCCTTATCGCGCTTCCTGAGGGAAATGATGCTGCGCATCGCCTTCACATCGTAACCGCGTGCCTTGCTTTCGGCGTAGACCTCTTTGATCTGATCCGCGATATCCTTTTTCTCCAGCTCCAGACGCTCGATCCGCTCAACGAACTGGCGTAGTTCGCCTGCAGTAACTCGGTAATTGGCAGCGGCCTGATCTTCGGTGATGTCTTCCATCTGCGTCTCTCCCAGGGACTGTTTGGTGATGCGATGTCATCGGGCAAGGTGCCGGATACATCGACACCGCGCGGGGCGCAAGCGTGCAATCGGGCAGCCGGGCTTGTACCGACGACACCGATCCGCTAAGCGCGGTTGCAGGAATTTTGGCAAGTGTTGGAAACTATGTTCGACATCATCGTCTGGGGCGGGGCCGCCCTGTCCTTGGCCGGGTTGGCCGGCCTTATCTGGTGCATCCTGCGTGTGATGAAAGCGCGTAGATCCGGATTGTCGGACGATGAATTGAGGGCCGCCGTTCAAGGCGTGCTGCCATGGAACATGGCTGCGCTTTTTCTGTCGGTGATTGGATTGATGATGGTCATCCTTGGCATTTCGCTTGGATGACCACCCCGGTCAGACCGGCATATTGTCAAATCGCGCTTCAAGCGCATCTTCGCACAGGGCCGCATCCAGCCGTCGCAGGCGCGACGGAATATGAACACCTGTTGCGCGCATCCTATCCAGAACTTTGCTGACACTGGGTTGCAGAGCCAGACGTGTGTCCAGACAAGCGTTCTGCAGCTTTTGTTCCAGCTGTTCCGCTTCGGCAAAAAGATCCTGAGCAGTCATTTGCTTCCTCCCACATGTCGTTACTGTGTCTGATATAGGTAACGACATTAAGACCAGAATGAGACTAGATGAACGTCGCGCAATTTCTTGCCTGTTCTCTCGAAAAATCGGCGATACACCACTGGTCGATTAATCCTTATACGAAAATCTCTCGAATTGCCTTGACTGACATCAACTCGTGATTTGGAACTTCCATCACATTCCGCTATCAATATATGAACTAACCGGCGGGAGGACCCAATGACACCCATCGTGAAAGCATTCTTTGAGCCCGAGACCTTCACCGTTTCCTACGTGGTGCAAGAACCAGAGGGCTCGGCCTGCGCCATCATCGACAGCGTGCTGGATTTCGATCATGCCTCGGGTCGCACCAATACGACGTCAGCGGATCAGATCATCGACTTCGTGACGGAACAGGACCTCAAGGTTGAGTGGATTTTGGAAAGTCACGTTCATGCCGATCACCTGTCCGCAGCCCCTTATTTGCAGCAGAAGCTTGGCGGCCGCATCGGCATCGGCGCAAACATCGTGGTGATCCAGGACACGTTCGGAAAGATCTTCAACGAAGGCACCGAATTCCAGCGCGATGGCAGCCAGTTTGATGCGTTGTTCAAGGAAGGAGACAGCTTTCACATAGGCCAGATGCGCGGGGATGTCCTGCACACGCCCGGCCATACACCCGCCTGCATGACTTACGTTATCGGTGACGCAGCCTTTGTCGGAGATACCTTGTTCATGCCGGATTTCGGCACGGCGCGCTGCGATTTCCCGGGTGGATCGTCGGCCGATCTATATGCGTCGATACAGAAAATTCTGTCATTACCGGATGAAACACGCGTGTTTGTCGGCCATGACTACAAGGCCCCCGGTCGGGACGAATTTGCGTGGGAAACAACCGTGGGCGAGCAAAAGGCCCTCAATGTCCATATCGGACAGGGTCGCAGTATCGAAGAATTCGTCGAGATGCGCGATGCGCGTGACGCGACCCTGTCCATGCCCCGGCTGATTCTGCCGTCGCTGCAGGTGAATATGCGCGCGGGTCAGATGCCGCCCGCGGATGAAAAGGGCGACGTGTTCCTCAAGCTGCCGGTCAACAAACTGTGAACGACGAGAAAGAGATGTTTGGATGAACGTTGAATGGATCTGGGGTCTTGCCGGAGGTCTGATGATCGGACTTGGCGCTGCGGTTTTTCTGTTGGGCAATGGCCGCATCATGGGCGCCAGCGGGATACTGGGTGGATTGATTGAACGCAGCGACCGGAAGATCCGGACCGAGCGTCTGGCCTTTGTTGCCGGCCTCATTGGCATGCCTCTGCTGCTGCGCCCGTTGATTGCACCTCAGGCCCAGACGCATCTGACCGGCGATTTGGCCATCGTGATTCTGGCGGGTCTGCTGGTCGGCATTGGCACACGGATTGCAAATGGCTGCACATCCGGTCACGGGGTCTGTGGGATATCTCGGTTTTCCATGCGCGGGATCGTCGCCACCGTGTTTTATATCCTTGCTGGAGGTCTGACTCTGGTGCTGTTTCGCCACGTTCTGGGGGTGGTTTGATGCGGATTACGCTTGCCTTTGTGGCCGGGTCCCTGTTCGGCATCGGCCTGCTGATCTCCGGCATGACTGATACGACCAAGGTACAGGGCTGGCTGGATGTTTTTGGCAACTGGGACCCGACACTGGCCTTTGTGATGGGCGGTGCAATTCTGCCCATGCTGGTGGCCTGGCGGCTGACCAAGGGACGCGAACCACTGGTGGGCGGGCAGTTTCCGACCGCGCCCAGGCCCGAGCTGGATCACCGTTTGATTGTCGGGTCTGTCCTGTTTGGTATGGGATGGGGTTTGGCCGGTCTGTGCCCGGGTCCCGCAATGGCGTCGCTCAGCTATGGCGGAACTGGTGGTGTCGTCTTTCTGATCGCTATGATCGCGGGCATGTTCGCGGCCCCGAAACTGGGCGCGCAACTGGACAGAATTGCCAATGCGGCCTAAGCATTCCTCATGGAGATTCGCCCGATTACACCCCGCTATGCCGTCTCGCCCCAGATCTCGGTCGAGGACGTGCCAGCCATTGCCGAGGCAGGTTTTGTCAAAGTGATCTGCAACCGGCCCAATTCCGAGGTACCACCGGATCAGCAGTCGGACGCTATCGGCGAAGCCGTGCGTGCTGCCGGGATGGAATATGAAGTGCTGGAGCTGACGCATCAGACCATGACGCCGGAAAACGTCGCGCGTCAAAGGGATATGGCCGAAAGCTGCACCGGTCCGGTTCTGGCCTATTGCGCGTCGGGCACACGGTGCTCGGTCGTTTGGGCATTGGGCCAATGCGACCAGTTGAGCACCGACGAAATCCTCGATGCGACGACCAAGGCGGGGTACGCGCTGGACAACCTGCGCCCGGCCTTGGAGCAGATGCGCAACGCGCCAGACTGATCGGATCAGGGCGTCCGATCTTCGTCCTCGCCGTATCCCGGCAGGCCCGCGAGCTGAGTGATTTCAGCCATCACCTGATCGGGGCTTGTAGCGGTCGTATCCATCTCCCCGTCGACCGTCACGTTTACCGGCAATTGCGCTTCGGAAACTCCGTCGTTTGTATCGCGCTGAGGAAAGACCCCCGTCTCGTCCGCGGGCCGCAGTACCGTGCGGCTTTCCATGAATGTCTGTTCGACCCCATCGGGTATGGCTGGCACCGGCACTTGTTCATTGATCCGCACGGCACGCATGCCGCCACATTGACCCAACCTTCCAATTGCCGCTTTGGTTCTGTCGATGGTCTCGACATTGGTTCGATCAAGCCGCGCACCGGTCAGCGGCAGAACATCCCCGGTCTTGAGATTTGAAAAAGTGGAAAGTGGCAGTGACATACGGCAGATCATGGCGTGCAATTCAGCCCGCATAACGCCTGAAGCCACGCTCAGGCTTAACCCGTCATCCAAACTTTCGGCTTCCTGATCGCCCTCGGTCGCTTGAATTTCAGGTAGCAGAATCGCGATCTGACCTTGCCTCAGCCCGCCTGCCAGATCGACGGTCAGATCGAAAACTCGGTAGCTGTCATTCACCATCCCCAGCACTAGCGACCGGGCGTCTTCGGCGCGTACCTCGAACTCAAACCCGGAGAGGCTTGCAAGGCCCATCGGCCCGTCCACAAGAGATTGCGCCCGGTTGAACAGGTCATCAATCAGCGGCACCGCCATTGCCGCGTCGGTGTCAGTAAACGCCCGGGGTTGCGGTTGCCCGCCCATCACCTCTCCGATCGTCTGGGTTTGCACGATAGCCGAAACGAAGCCCGGATCAATGCACACCGCCGCCGCACCTTGATGATAGGTAAACCGCAGGAGCATCCAACCGTCGTTGACCACATCCAGCAGATCTTCCTGCGCACGTACCCCCTGCTTGATACCAATCACCGACAGGGACAGGTTCAATCGCTCACTGGCAGAACGCGCGAGAGCCAGACGCAGCGCCCGCAGAATCGATCGGGGATTGGTTCCTGCGCTGTCCTGCCCCGCCGAAAGCTTGCGCGCCAAAGCGGCATTGGCATGTTGTGTCATGTCACCGAACCGCCCAATACATCTTCTGATCCGATAACCGGTGTAACCCGCCGAAGGTTACGAATATCTTTATGTATTTGTCATTGGGCCGCTTGGCTGAATGCCAGCGGCAATGAGACGCGGAAGGCCGCGCCGCCCTGACCTGGCAAATAGGTGATCTCTCCCCCCAAACGCTGCATGATCTCGCGGCAAATCGCCAATCCCAGACCCGCGCCGCCGGCCTTGTCGGAACCGACGCGGGCGAATTTCTCGAACACCATGGATTGTGCCTCGGATGGGATTCCACCGCCGTTGTCGATGAAATCGATCACAACCTGACCGCCCACGTCATGGGCCGAAATAGTCAGTACCGGCTCGACCGCATCACAGTATTTCTGCGCGTTGGAAATCAGGTTGATAAAAACCTGGCCCAAACGATCCAAATCGGTGTATAGCGCGATACGTTCGGTCGATCGGACGCGTCGCACGACGAGAGTCCGGTTGCCACCGGCCAACGCGCTGGAAACGGCCCGGTCCAGCACCGCGCGCAGTGTACCGTCCCCCATATTCAGGCTGACTTGTCCGCTTTCCAGAACACTCAGATCCAGCAGATCATCCAACAGCCGCGTCAGACGCAAGGCTTCATCATGGATGATTGCCGCATATCGGGTCTGCTCGTCAGCGCTCAAACCATCCGTATCTCGCATGATCTCGGAAAACGCCCGGATCGAGGTCATGGGTGTGCGCAACTCATGGCTGACCTGACTGAGGAACGCGTCCTTTTGCATCGAGACCTGAGTCAGCTTCGCATTTGCTTCGCGCAACTGCCGCGCGGTGCGGCTCAGTTCGGCAGATTTCGCCTCAAGCTGGCTGGAATACTCAAGCATCTGCGCGGATTCATCCGCCACAGCCAGCAGGTCTTCGACAGACACGGACGAGCCGCCGACAATCTGACCGATCATCGCATGGGCAGTTGCAGCACCTACCGAACCGCTCAGCTCACGCTCAAGGCGTTGCAGAAAACTGGGCGTGGGTTCCGGCAGCCGCCCCGCCCGGCCATTTTGTTTGGCTGCCTCGGCCTGAAAGAATTCTTGCGCCGGCACGGTGCCCAGAATCCTCTGGGTCATGATCATCAGATCTTCGCTTTGCGCCACGGACCCGGACCAGCCGCGCGGCGCGATGGAATGGTCAAAAATGTCGACGAACTGCGCACCCTGCAAACGCTCGAGCGGGCTGGGAAAACTCAGCAGTGATGTCACGCAGAACGCGATGGTGTTCAGCGACATAGACCACATGACGGTATGCACCATCGGGTCGATCCCTTCGATTCCGAACAGCGCCTGAGGCCGCAACCAACCCCACCCGAAGGGGCCGTTTTCAATGACCGAACTGGGGATGATTCCACCCCCCATCCCCGGCAAAAGCAGCGTGTAGATCCACAGGCCAAACCCAACGCTGAGCCCGGCCAGTGCCCCGGCCCGAGTGGCCCCGCGCCAGAACAAACCGCCGACCAGTGCCGGCAGAATTTGCGAAATCCCGGCAAAAGCCACCAACCCGATCGAGGCCAGCGCAGCCCCTCCGCCCGACAGATGATAGTAGAAATACCCCAGCGCCATGATGACCGCGATCGACACCCTGCGCGCCATCAGAACGACAGTTCGCACATCACCCGAAACCGAACCCGAACCTTCCTGCGTGTTGAGCCAGATCGGCATGACCACATGGTTTGACACCATCGTCGACAACGCCATCGCCGTCACGATGACCATGGACGTGGCCGAGGAGAACCCGCCGATAAACGACAGCATTGCCAGCCCCTCGTTGCCGAGCGACAGCGGCACGGTGAGAACAAACAGGTCGGGATTCGACCCCTCGGGCAACAAATCCAGACCGACAACTGCGATAGGGACGACGAACAGGCTCATCAGCAGCAGGTACAGGGGGAAAGCCCAGGCGGCCGTGCGCAAATGGCTTTCGTCGTCGTTTTCCACGACCATGACCTGAAACATCCGCGGCAGGCAGATAAAGGCCGCAGCGGACAGAAAGATGAACGTCGTCCAGCGGCTGGCGTCCACGTTCCACTGTCCGATCTCCGACGCATCGATCCGCTCCATCATCGGTCCCAGCCCACCAGCGACACTCCAGACAACGAAAATGCCAACGGCCAGCAAGGCAAACAGCTTGACCACCGCCTCCAGTGCGATGGCAGTGACCACGCCATGGTGGCGTTCGTTGACATCCAGATTGCGTGTGCCGAACAGAATGGCGAATACGGCCAGCCCAGCGGCTACCCAGAACACGCTGGAGCCTTCGCGGTACAATCCCGTCGGGTCTGCTTCGGCAAAGATCGAAAAGGACAACGTAATCGACTGCAATTGCAGGGCGATATACGGCGTTCCGCCAAGCACTGCCAAAATGGTCACGCAAACGGCGAGCGTGTTTGACTTTCCGTATCGCGACGAGATCAGGTCGGCGATCGAAGTTACACGCTGGCTGCGCCCCACGCGCACCAGCTTGCGCAGGCCCCACCACCAACTGACCATAACCAGAGTGGGCCCAAGATAGATGGTGACAAACTCAAGCCCCGATCGGGCAGCGTTGCCGACAGCGCCGTAAAAGGTCCATGCTGTGCAATAGATCGACAACGACAATGTGTAGATAAGCGGCGAGCGCAGCCACTTGCCCCGGCCCACCGCTGCCATGCGATCGGCGGCAAAGGCGACGGCGAACAGCAAAACCACGTAGCCGAGGCAAACCAGGATCAGGACATTCAGCGTTGCCATTCTTCAGGCTCCGGCGCGGGGCCGTCCGGAGCGGTCAGACGCCTTGCAGCAATCCCGAAGACCACACCAATCAGAATCAGAACACCCCAGCACGCAAAAATATAGAATATTGCAGCGGAAAGGGGTACGGCCCCCTCTCCGCCGCTTTGATCCGGCCACAACAGCGGCAGCGCAAGCATAGCCGCGCCAAGAAACGGCAGCAGTCGGGCGGCATCCGTCAGTCGACGCCTTCGATAGCTTTGCCGTTCGAGAAAAACCGACGGACGTACCGACGACGGATGTTGCTCGTCGTCCGGCGCGTTCATGACCTTGTGGCCTGCGCGTGCAGGTCGCGTACTGCGGTCAGAACTTCGGCGTTGGAGAAGGGTTTGGTCATGAACCGGCTCACCCCGGCCTGCTCTGCCATTTCCCGGTCGCGGGATTGGCCGCGGGCAGTCAGCATCAACACAGGCAGCCCCCTCAACTCGGCGTGTTCGCGCAGGTCACGCAGAATATCCATGCCGCTCTTGCCCGGCAGCATGACATCCAGAATGACCAAGTCCGGCTTGGCGGCCGCAATCACGTGGATCGCGTCCGAACCTTCCGAATGGGTTTCGACCTGCCAGCCTTCACGAGTCAGCAGGAAGCGGATTGCCTCGGCAATGTTGGGCTCATCCTCGATCAACAGAACCTTTCGGCTCATATTTTCAGTCCCTCCCCATGACCGGTCGCACGCCGGGCCACCTGTCTCTGCCAGATTAAGCGCTGTGTCTGGAACCTGTCAAAAGCCTTCGCTCAGAATCGACGGCTCGCGGCGCGACATGCAGTCTCGTTTCGGGCAAATCCGGCAGCTTGCCCCAGCTTGCGCGGTTGAGTCGGCTGGCTGCACCGCATCCTCGATCGGCAGCACCAGCATTACCGAGCGATAAACTGGGTCGACTCCAAAATCCTCGGATGGTTGCGGCCACGCTATTGCGTAGCATTCGAATTCTGCCGCCGCCCGTCCCATCTGAACGATACGCTTCCGGATCGGCACCAGCGGACGGTTCAGGGCCGTGTACACCGGCCAGAGCGGGCACCCCTCACCGTGGCGCGGCAAAGCGAAACCGGGTGTCGGTTTGTAAAACAGGATGCTGCCCGACGCGTCGCAAATCACCAAACCGGCCGGACGGGCCAATGTGCCCTCGGGTAGGAAAGCAAGCCGTCGCAGGACAGTGGCGAGATCGACCGAGAACGCCGCAGTCAGTGCCAGAGGGTCCGGGCCGGATCTATCGAGCGCAGCAAGGAATGCATCCAAAGGCAGAGCTTGGGCATCGGACGCATAAACATCCAGAAAATCATTGGCAAGCGATCTGGATGCCGCCGACTCCAATTCATCAAGTGTGGGCCGTTCTGTCCCGCCCGCCTCGATATCGGGAAAATGAAATCCGTGATCTGCAAAAAAATCCTCGACCGCGTCCAACGGCACACCGCGCCGATCCTTCTGCCCTTCGCTGTCATCCAGAAACGCCACCAACGCCTTGGAGCTTTCGGCAAGACGCTCGGCATCCTGATGCAGGTTCTTATGGAACCGGTTGCGCCACTCGGCATCGAGTTCTCCGGGTTCGGCCAAAATGGCTGCGGTCGATCGAATTGCGGCTGCGGTTGACAAAACTTCGTGCATCGAGGCGGCAAGGTGGGGGTCATGCGTCAGGCGATCCGACAGGGTTTCCACCGTGCGTTCCAATGAAACCACCCGGTTGTGCATCTGTGCCAGTACGCCGGACCAGCCGGGAAAACGGCCTGCAAATTCCTCTAGCCCGTCCAACTCGGCCTGCTGGCCTACCGAATCCGCGGCTGCCTCACGCAGGGCGGAGATCAGAGTTTCCTCGATCCCTTGCGTCAACGCCGAGGGTTCGACCGACAAGGCACCGGCGATATCGACCAGCAGCTTACCCCCGATACGACGGCGATTATGTTCGATCAGGTTCAGATACGAGGCCGATATGCCGACCTGCCGCGCCAGTTCAGCCTGTCGCAGACCCGATATCTGGCGCCTTTCACGTATCCGACTGCCGGTTAATGTGTCGCGCATGATGGCTCAGCCCCAGCAAAGCATTTCTAAAAACGGCAACGCTGTTTTCAGAATAATTTAATTTTTTGTAGCATTTATGAGTGGGTTTTCAAACGACCTTTACAGGCTTGACAATTTCTGCGTCCCGTTATTCCGAGCTTTCTGAACCGCGCCTCTTCTCTTTCCCGCAAATACGCGTCACCATACGTATATGAGCGATCCCGCCTTCGAATATGCGCCAATTGGCCTGGTTGAACTGGAAAACCGGATCATCCGTCGCTGCAATCTGCAATTCGCCCGTACCTTTGGCGGTGACGAGGTCGAGTACCGCAATATGCCGTTGTTGCACCTGTATCCTTCGGTGGCTGACTGGGAACGCATCGGCGAACGCAGCTTACAGGTGATGCGCGACACCGGTTATTACACCGATGAACGAGTCATGCGGCGGCGCAACGGAGATCTGTTCTGGTGCCGCGCCCGCGGCCGGTCGCTGACGCCGGACGACCCTTTCCGCCATGGCATCTGGAGCTTTTCGGATATCTCCGAAGAACGACCATTGGTCGAGTTGACAGCCCGCGAACGCGAGGTTGCAATCCTATCCTGTCGCGGGTTGTCCGCAAAGGAAATCGGGGCCGAACTCGGGCTGAGTTATCGCACGATCGAGGCTTACCGCGCCCGGCTTCTGGAGAAGTACGGCGCGCGCAAACTGCCCGAATTGGTGGCAAAATTGTCGGGAACGCCGCTGTGACGTTTTAAGGCCGTCGCATTTACTGCAAAACCCTTACTTTTCATACTCAGACGGCGCTTTTCATGGTCGACCGCATGGCTTATAACCCTGCGTAATCAGACCGAGCCCGCAGGGAACAAACGGGCCAAAGGGGAACCTTCGAGGACACTCATGACAGATACCAAACACGAAGCGGATGTGGCGTTCATCAAGGCATTGGCCGAATTGCTGCGCGAAAACGATCTGACCGAGTTGCAGGTCAAGCGTGAATATGGCGAAGAAGACAGCCTGAACGTGCGCGTCAGTCGTGCAGCTCAAGCCGTGGCAGCCCCGGTTCAGGTGGCCGTACCGGCCGCCCCCGCTCCGATGGCACCCGCGCCCGCTGCTGCGGCGGCCCCCGCTGAGGCCCCGGCTGCAGCTACGGACGACCCCGCCAGCCATCCCGGCGCCGTAACCTCGCCCATGGTCGGTACTGTTTACATGCAGGCTGAACCGGGCGCGCCCGCATTCATCTCGGTAGGCGCGTCCGTGTCCGAAGGCGACACCCTGCTGATCGTCGAGGCGATGAAAACCATGAACCACATCCACGCCCCCAAGTCGGGCACCGTCAAACGCATCCTGGTCAGCGATGGCGACGCCGTGGAATTCGGCACTCCTCTGGTCATCATCGAGTAAGGCGGGCCCATGTTCGACAAGATCCTGATTGCCAACCGAGGCGAGATCGCCCTGCGCGTTATCCGCGCCGCGCGCGAGATGGGGATTGCGACGGTTGCCGTGCATTCGACCGCCGACAGCGACGCGATGCATGTGCGCATGGCCGACGAATCGGTCTGTATCGGCCCCGCGCCCAGCCCGCAAAGCTACCTCTCAGTGCCCGCGATCATCTCGGCCTGTGAAATCACCGGCGCGCAGGCGATCCACCCCGGCTATGGCTTCCTGTCCGAGAATGCCGAGTTCGTGCAGATCGTCGAAGATCACGGCATCACGTTCATCGGTCCCACCGCCGAGCACATCCGCATCATGGGCGACAAGATCACCGCCAAGGACACGATGAAGGAACTGGGCGTACCATGCGTTCCGGGTTCTGACGGTGGCGTACCGGATCTGGCCACGGCCAGAAAGATCGGTGAGGAATTCGGCTATCCTGTCATCATCAAGGCCACAGCCGGTGGCGGCGGACGCGGTATGAAAGTCGCGATGAGCGCGGATGAGATGGAAAGCGCCTTCATGACCGCGCGGGCCGAGGGTAAGGCCGCCTTCGGCAACGACGAGGTCTATATCGAGAAATACCTGACCACGCCGCGCCATATCGAGATCCAGGTCTTTGGTGACGGCAAGGGCAACGCAGTCCATTTGGGCGAACGCGACTGCTCGCTGCAGCGCCGCCACCAGAAGGTGTTCGAAGAGGCCCCCGGCCCCTGCATCAGCCCTGAAGAACGCGCCAAGATCGGCAAAGTCTGCGCCGACGCCGTAGCAAAGATCAACTACATTGGCGCGGGCACCATCGAGTTCTTGTACGAAAAAGGCGAGTTCTACTTTATCGAGATGAACACGCGCCTGCAGGTGGAACACCCGGTGACCGAGGGCATCTTTGGCGTCGATCTGGTACGCGAGCAGATCCGCGTCGCAGCAGGCGAGCCCATGTCGTTCGGTCAGGACGATCTTGAGATCAACGGCCATGCCATCGAAGTGCGGATCAATGCCGAGAAACTGCCGAATTTCTCGCCCTGTCCGGGAAAGATCACGGCCTATCACGCGCCGGGCGGTCTGGGTGTAAGGATGGATTCGGCTCTCTATGACGGATACTCGATCCCGCCCTACTACGACTCGCTGATCGCAAAGCTGATCGTCCAAGGCCGCGACCGTGACGAAGCCCTGGCCCGTCTAAACCGCGCTCTGGGTGAACTGATCGTGGACGGGATCGACACCACCGTGCCGCTGTTCCACGCCCTGTTGCAAGAACCCGACCTGCACAGCGGTGATTACAACATCCACTGGCTGGAACACTGGCTTGCGGAGAACATGGCCCAATAGGACCCAAAATCCGGAGGGCCCTCGCCCTCCGGCCCCGGTGCACCCGACATGAGCCTGTCCCCTGAACTTCTGCTACACGGTTATTCCATCGGGATATTCCCGATGGCCGAACACCGAAACGACCCGGACCTTTTCTGGGTCGACCCCAAATTCAGGGGTGTTTTTCCTCTGGACGGTTTCCACATCTCACGCAGCCTGGCGCGCCGCATTCGCACGTGCGGATACACCGTCACCATAAATCGCGATTTTGACGGCGTTGTTGACGGGTGCGCGGACAGGGCAGACACCTGGATCAACTCGGAATTGCGCCGCCTGTACAGGCATTTGCACCGAAGCGGTCACGCCCACTCTCTGGAAGTGTGGGAAGGGGATGCACTGATCGGAGGTGTCTATGGCGTTGTTTTAGGGGCGGCTTTCTTTGGCGAAAGCATGTTTTCGCGGCGCACAGACGCGTCGAAAATAGGTCTGGCCTATTTGGTTGACCGGTTACGCCAAACCGGTTTTGCCCTGTTTGACACACAGTTTCTTACGGCTCATCTGGCGTCCATGGGGGCCATCGAGATATCGCGGGCCGATTACCATGCCGAACTGAAACGGGCGCTGGATGCCAGCGCTGATTTCACGGCAGATTTGGATCAAACCCCTCAGGGAGTCATACAGCGGATCACCCAGACATCGTAGCGCGCATGATCCAGCGCATTCAGCGCCGGCGACGTCGCGATCATCCACCCGTCGAACAACTGCTGGGATTTTCCCTGCTCCCAGATCGTAAGGTATGCGAACGCGTCACCGGTCGGGTTATCAACCGGATAGCGACAATCCCCCAGTGCGACGTCCAAACCAAAGACCGTTGCGGTCTGACCGTTTTGCACCTGAACATCAACCGTCTGGCCGCTGACCTTGTCCAACCCGCGCAGCATGGCTCCGGGGCCGGATTGGACCTTTTCCTGCGCCACAGCGCCCGAGGCTGCCAGGAACAAAGCCGTCAGTAGTACGTATTTCATTCGCTGCCGTCCCCGGCCACGAATTTCACAAGCAGCGAAATCAGACTAACCGCACCTTGCGTATCTTCGATCTGATCGCCGGGCTCGAAATAGAACGGAGATCCACCCGGCATGAGCTCAACAAAATTTCCGCCCAGCAGACCCTCGGAAGAGATCACGACCGCACTGTCATCGGGGATCAGTATGCCGTCCGCGACCGAAAAACTGGTGTCGGCCCGATAGGTATCCGGGTTCAGCTTGACATCTGTAACCGTGCCGATCTTGACGCCGGCCAGCCGCACGTCGGTGCCCACACTGACACCTTCCAGCGACCGGAACGATGCGCCGAGCTCGTATCCGGTGCTTGACTGTGACAAACCAGTTGACTGGCTGGCATAAACACCAAATGCAATGGCACCGGCCAGTACGGCCCCGCCGACAAGAACTTCGGTCATGGTGTGAGTCGACATAGGTGCCTCGCCTATTCCGGGCTCCAGGCCTCGTAGTCCGTCCGTTCGACCGGATCGGGGCGGCGCAGCGAACCCGCGGGCGCGTAAGCCAGCGCCGTACCGGTCAAGTTCTCCTGATGCGGCTTTTCCCACGATTTGTGGGGCAGCGGCTTGTCCGTCGGTGGTTCATCCCATGTGCGGTGCAGCCACCCATGCCAGTCCGGATCAATGCGGCTGGCCTCGGCCTCGCCATTGAAAATCACCCAACGCTTGCTGTCATTGGAATTGCGGTAGAACACGTTGCCTTCGTCGTCCTCGCCAACCTTTACGCCCTTGCGCGCGGTGTAGATTTGCGTGTTCAGGGTGGCTCCGTTCCACCAGGTCACGGCCCGCAAAAGAGTGTTCAGGATTCCCATTGGCTGCCTCCGGCATTTCTGTCCCCGCAGATATGGACCAAAGGCGGGCCAAGGTCCAGTGCAACGAGGCCACCCTGCGTCATTCCGGCAAGAACGCAGTCACTTCAATTTCGATGCGGTATTTCGGGTCTATCAATCCGCACTCGATCATCGTTGCTGCAGGCGGATTGGCACCGAATGTTTCGGCAAGGATCGGCCAGCACGGCTCAAACTCAGCGCGATCCGGCAGCATGTAGGTGGCCCGAACGACATCCGCAAAGGTTGCACCTGCCTCAATCAGCGCCTTTTCAATGATCGAAAGGGCAGACCGGCATTGCTCGACCACATCATCGCCCTGCCCGACCGTGCCTGCAACATGAACCCAGCCGCCCGCTACGACGGCGCGACAATACCCGACTTTGGCTTCAAACTCTCCGCCGGACGAAATGCGTTTGATCATTGCTTTGCCCTTGTACGAAAAACGGCGCGGTCAAAGCCGCGCCGCATAATTTCATTGACTATCTGCGCTTAACCAGCCGAGGCCGACTCTGCCGCATCCGCATAGATGATCAAAGGCTGCTTGTCAGACGTCACAGCCTCTTCGTTCACCACAACCTCGGTGACGTTTTTCATCCCCGGCAGTTCGAACATCGTATCCAGCAGGATATCTTCGAGGATCGAACGCAGGCCACGCGCGCCGGTTTTGCGCTCAATGGCCTTTTTGGCGATCGCTTTCAGTGCGTCATCGGTGAACGCCAGCTCAGCATCTTCCAGTTCGAACAGACGCTGGTATTGCTTGACCAAAGCGTTTTTGGGGCTTGTCAGGATGGTGACCAGGGCATCTTCATCCAGATCCTCAAGCGTTGCCAGCACCGGCAGACGTCCGACGAATTCCGGGATCAGACCAAATTTCAGCAGGTCTTCGGGCTCCAGTTCCTTGAAGATTTCGCCCACACCGCGTTCGTCATTTTCCCGCACGTCCGCGCCAAATCCCATGGCCGAGCCCTTGCCGCGCTGCGCAATGATCTTGTCCAACCCGGCAAATGCACCACCGCAGATGAACAGAATGTTCGTCGTGTCCACTTGCAGGAATTCCTGCTGCGGATGCTTGCGCCCACCCTGTGGCGGAACACTGGCGACCGTACCTTCCATCAGCTTCAGCAACGCCTGCTGCACGCCTTCACCCGATACGTCACGGGTGATCGACGGGTTTTCCGATTTGCGCGTGATCTTGTCGACCTCGTCGATGTAAACGATACCGCGCTGAGCGCGTTCGACGTTGTATTCGCTGGCCTGCAACAGCTTGAGGATTATGTTCTCAACGTCTTCACCCACGTAACCGGCTTCGGTCAGTGTGGTCGCGTCCGCCATCGTGAACGGAACGTCCAAAATGCGCGCCAATGTTTGGGCCAGCAGGGTCTTGCCGCAACCGGTCGGTCCAATCAGCAGGATATTCGACTTTGCCAACTCGATATCATTGCCCGCCTTCTGGGCATGATTCAAACGCTTGTAGTGGTTGTGAACGGCGACCGACAGAACACGCTTGGCGGTGGCCTGCCCGATGACATAATCGTCCAGAACTTCGCAGATATCCTTGGGTGTCGGCACACCATCCGAGGATTTCAGGCCGCTGGCCTTGGTTTCCTCGCGAATGATGTCCATGCATAATTCAACGCATTCATCGCAGATAAATACGGTCGGACCGGCAATAAGCTTACGTACTTCATGTTGGCTTTTGCCGCAGAAGCTGCAGTAGAGCGTATTCTTACCGTCACCGCCTGAATTCGTCGCCATGTTCTACCTTTCGGGCTCCATCCCAGCGGCCCGCCCGGACCGCGTTTGCCGCCTTTGCCTGCAGCTTAGGCCAGCACTGTGGCAGCTACAATCTCAAAATCAATCCTCACGCACCTTGCGCGAGGTTTTGAACTCAGCCGTCATCGCCATCCATTTTCGCGCGGTTCTCGACGATTTCGTCGATGTGACCCCACTCCTTGGCTTCTTCCGGGCTCATGAAATTGTCGCGATCCAACGCCTTTTCAACCGCCTTTTTGGTCTGGCCGGTATGGCGAACGTAAATGTCATAAAGGCGATCCTTCAGCTTCTGCGTCTCGGCCGCGTGGATCATGATATCGCTGGCCTGGCCCTGATACCCGCCACTGGGCTGGTGCACCATGATGCGGCTGTTGGGCAGCGAAAACCGCATTCCCTTCTCACCACCGGCCAATAGCACGGAGCCCATCGAAGCCGCCTGACCGATCACCAATGTGGAACATTTCGGCTTGATGTACTGCATTGTATCGTAAATCGACAAACCGCTGGTCACGACGCCGCCGGGCGAGTTGATGTAGATCGAAATCTCTTTGCTGGGGTTTTCGGCCTCAAGATGCAGCAACTGCGCCACCACCAGATGGCTCATGCCGTCGTGGATCGGACCGTTGATGAAAATGATCCGCTCTTTCAGAAGACGCGAAAAGATGTCGTAGGCGCGCTCACCCCGGCTGGTCTGTTCGACGACCATTGGGACGAGCGTATTCATGTAAGTGTCAACTGGATCGAACATTTCCTGACCTGCCTGCTTTGCTATGGATCGGGACATTACCCGAAGAGATGTTACCCGAGTCTTAGTGCTGCCACCGAGGGGCCGCAAGGGGTGCTGGAACGATCAGCAATTTCTGCTGTGAAACGGGCAATAAAGCCCGGCGTCCAGTTGGACAACCCGACCATCTTTTGTCGCCGGTTCCACGGTGCTGCCAATGCAATTCCTGAAAATCTTTTCTGTCCCATCACGCTATTTTGATTCATGCATATAGAATTAGATGAGCAAAAGTTGTACCAAGATAGCTCGCCTATAGGGTGGTTCCAGTTGGCACAAAACACCCGCAGGACACGCAAGGAAATAGAAAATGGCTCTTCCCCAATTCTCGAACGACATGTCGTCGCAAAGCATGGATCAAATGGTCGAAAACGCCACGAAGGCTTCAAATTTTCTCAAGGCAATCAGCCACGAGGGCCGACTGATGATCCTGTGCCATCTGGTGTCCGGAGAAAAGTCGGTGACCCAGTTGGAAGAACTGCTTTCTGCCCGGCAAGCCGCCGTATCCCAACAATTGTCGAGGCTTCGTCTGGAAGGGCTTGTCGTCCCCCGCCGTGAAGGCAAGGCTATATTCTATCGGTTGGCGGATGACCGCCCCCGCCGGATTCTGGAAGTGGTCTACGAACTGTTTTGCGAAGCAAAGTAGCTCAACCGAGATGAGGGCTGACGCTTTCATCTGCATCTGAAAATTTGAACTGCTGACACCTCTTGCTTGGACAGACGAGGTGGCGAAGGCGTGCCGAAGTTGTGACCGGGTATCACGCGCCGCGTCTTACCCTGGGCATTAGGTTCGGAACGGCTTTGAAAAGCAGTGGCTTTGAACCCGGGAAACTGCTAGTCAAACCAAAACAAGCACTTATGGAGTTACAAATGATCCGCGCGATTCTGATTGGTTTGGCAATGTTCTCACTGACCGCTTGCGAAACGGCCAAAGGGGCTGGCAAAGATATCGAAAAAGCCGGTGACGCCATTCAGGGTGCGGCTACGGACGTTCAGGAAAACCTCTGAGTTCGGCCAAAATGTTGCGGGCCTTCGGAAATGGTCCGCAATATATAGTTGCGTTGCAATCCTGAACAGAGTAGCATGCTCAGTGTAGGTGCATAGACGCGGCATTGCATCATCTGACACTTCTACGGGGGTCCTTTGCGCAAGCAAAAGACCCCCGTTCCCGTTTCGAGGGCGATGAGTGGTAGCCTGTATGAACCCGGGGTTCAAGAAAAGGAAAAGGCGTCAGGTGCGCAGACGCGGTCTTTGCATGCATCCTTTCGGACACCCCTGACGCCTTGCCGGTCCGACACGCCCGAGGGGCGTCCCGATCCAGTTGCCCCGGCCCCGTTAAGGACCAAAGCCACTGCGCCACGCGCTATGTCGCGCCGCAGTACGCATCGGCTTTCTGAGAGGCTGATCATCTGATCCGAACATGACGTCCAATTCAGCTGACGAACCACCGGTAAGCTGCTGCAGCTCAAAACAGATCCTAAAATCCACCTTTGCCGCTGCGGCCCCCTAGGCCTGTGCGTCCCGCCCTGGTTCCTAAAAACCGTTGCGGTGATCAGACTGTTACATTCGCCTCATGATCCGACAAGAAAATAGCACTGCAGCATGAAAAATAGACGGGGATAAACTGTTGATATCTGCCGGGAAGGCGATGTGGATAACTCAAGAATGCGCGAAAGCGTGCAGTGTTGACGGCGGAAAAGTTCAGCCATTCGGAAACACCCCTGTTTTTGGCAGTTTCTGCACCTGCAAAGGTCAAAGCGCCTTCCGCTGGACGGAATCGGCCCAATATGTACAACTTTCGGACCCAGATTCCTTCGAATCACGAACCCGCAGAATCGCCGTGGCGCAGAGTTCCAAGCAGCTGCCCTTCCGGAGCGGTTCGACACGTTGGAATTGGATCCTTAGCAAACCGATTGGCAGGGCAAAAACACAACCTGGCGGGTCTGGAAAACCGAAGCAGGGCAAATCCGAGATCTGCAAAACTACCCGGCTGGACATAGTCAGCATGCGGTTTGTGCGGGATTTGGTCTATGGGACTATACATCTGGGGAATGGAACCAGAGCCGGGCGTACCCAATGCCACCAAGCGACATCGCGCTGAAGGTCCGCAAGATCCAAATGACGCGTACCAAGGAACGCCGTATCCTGACACGCGGCAATCTGAACCCTGTCGCGGGTGCAGAATTGGTCGCCCGGCCCGTCCCCTCCCTGTGGAGACGATGGTTCCGTTTCTGAGAAGCGTTCCGGTCCGGCCGGGGCAACCAACTACATTCCGCCACAGCGGCACTTACCCCCTACTACCGCCCGGACCGGAACCGCTTCAGTTCACCTGCCGTTCCAGAACGGTGCTGTAAGTCGTTCCGTTGCGCAGGCTACGGAATTCGGCATAGATCTTGCCGTCTTCGTACCGGGCATCGATCAACGCGTTCGCGCCAATCACCAGCGGAGCGGTCTCTACGATTCCAATGGAACCCGAACCGTCAAGGCTGATCGTTCCCGTAGCTTCGTATTCGTTCCACTCGGTATCGCCGTCTCGACGCCACTTGCTGGGGCCCCAAAAGACGTTGTTTTCTTGGATCTGAACATCCAGCATCCATTCGGCCTGATTGAAACGGGGTTCATTTCCGCCTCGGTAGTGGCTGGGTGAAACAGTCGTATACGACCCCAGCCATGTGCCGCGCAGGTCAGGCGTGTTGTCGGCCATTGCGGCTGTTCCAAGGGTTAGGCTCGTG
Source organism: Ruegeria sp. HKCCD6647-2 (assembly GCF_057221075.1). NCBI lineage: Bacteria > Pseudomonadati > Pseudomonadota > Alphaproteobacteria > Rhodobacterales > Roseobacteraceae > Ruegeria > Ruegeria sp. HKCCD6647-2. The sequence goes on from NZ_JBWVBD010000002.1 coordinate 150,516, forward strand.
GCCAGAGCGGCTGCTCCGGCAGTCATAAATCTGGTCATTGGCTCTCTCCTCCAAAACTCTGGGCCGTCGCTGGCCTGCTGAACAGATTGGGAGAGAAGGAGCCCGTTGCAACTTACCTAAGGGAAACTTCATGCTTGGTTTAGGCAAGCATTAGATGGCAGATGGCGTCCCGATTGGGATGGGCCCGAAAACCAAAATGTTTGTATACACTTAGGCAAATATCGCGATCAGTTCCACCAGCCCGATGAGGCCGATCAGGACATTCGAGGTCAGGATCAACCCTTTTACGTTGCGCGACTTGAGGCCTCTAGCAAAGCTGGTTTGCGAAAATTCGTCGGTCATGTCATCCCGCAGGTTATCGACGTCTTCCAACGCGGTTTTGCCAGCGAGAATTCCGTAGGCAGCGGTCGCGATGACCAGAACGATCAGGACCAAAGAAATCCCCTCAGAGCCGAAGCCGATGATCGCGGCAATGGCGACATATGCGAAGATCGTGGTGCGCATGATGTGATAGTAATGGTCGAGACGACCCAACGAAATTTCAGAACGCAGTTTCGAATCCATTACACTTCTCCCTTGGAATAAACTGTTTGCAATACGCTGACAGTATCACCTTTTCGAAACTCCCGTAACGTAGTCACGCAACAAGACGCGGAAGCGATCCGCCTCCGCGCCCGTCTTTCAATTCCGACGGCTATCAGTCGATCGTGATGCTGCCTGTGATCGTGTTGACGAATTTCTTGGTGTCAGGATCAGTGAGCAACGAAAATGCTCCATTTCCCGACGCGTCAGCCCAGTTGCCGGTTCCGCCGGACACGGTCCAGTCCCCGGACAGTGCACCATCAGCACCGATACCGGTGGTTGTCCAATTCATCACTGCCTTGTCGCCCGAGCCGGTTTCGAACACGCAATTGCCACCACCCGATACCTCGGCCCCGTTAATGAGCACCGCGCCGAAACAGGACCCGGTTGCGCCTTCCATCGGATTTCCGTCGGCAACTTCGAAACTGTCATAAGTGGTCAATGCCTTGATCACCGCGTGGCCGTCCGAGATGCCAAAAACCTCGTTCCCGTTCACCCCCATGCCCTTGCCGGCTGCGTCATAGGTCTCGGCATTTGCCGCGATGGACAGGCAGATAGCAAAAACTGTAACTGCGGTCGTTTGTAAGAACTTGTGCATAATAACCTCTCATTTCTGAGGTTCTGGCGTTGCAAGTGCCTGAAAAACAAGGCGGCCTGAACGCGGTCCCCCAAGCAGATAGTATCATATTGATACATCTGCGTCTAAAGGCACCCCCTCTTTTCGAAGACGGTAAAATGCTCTGCCGCTTGGCCTCAAATTTCCACAAACTTGCGCCAGGGAACCAACCCGTACAGTATTCATACATTCAGATGGGAGCTGGGAGGGTGTCATGGCGGCAAATCAGGAAATAGGTCAAACCAGAGTTCGTATCCCTCGAATAGGGTTTGGCTCAACCGGTATCGGTAGCATTCCGCAGATCTATGGATACGAAGTCGACGAAGATCGGGCGCGGAACACCTTGCGCACGATCCTTGCCCGCCCCGATGGCTTCATCGACACTGCCCGCGGCTATGCGATGGGACGCAGCGAAGAACGCATCGGGCATGTCATCCGCGAACTGGGAGGCTGGCCGGAAGGCCGGGTCCTGTCCACGAAAATCGACCGGGACATGGAGAGCAGCGTTTTCGACGCGGCCCAGGCGCGGCGGTCCTTCGAGCAGAGCCTTGAGGCGCTGGGTGTGGACCGCGTGGATATCCTTCACCTGCACGACCCGGAATACGCGGCCGACGTGACGGAGATCAATCGCAGCGGCGGCGCGCTGGACGAGCTGTTCCGGATCAAAGAGGAAGGTCTTGCAACCGCCGTTGGTCTGGCAGGCGGACGACTGGACGTGCTGATGCCGATGCTGCGCGACCGGGATTTCGACGTGGTGATGACGCATAACCGGCACACGCTTGTGAACGTGAACGCGGCGCCGTTGATCGAACTGGCCAATGCGAAGGGCGTCACGGTTCTGAACGCCGCGCCTTATGCGGGGGGCGTTCTGGCCAAGGGCAGCGCGCTGCATCACTTCTACGTCTATCGGCCGGCAACAGATGAGGCGCTCGACCCCGTGCGCAAGGTCGAGGAAATCTGTGCCCGCCACGACGTCCCCATGGGCGCGCTGGCGCTGCAATTCTCGATGCGGGACGCAAATATTGCGGCAACGGTGTGCGGCGTAACCTGGCCACAGCATGTGGAGCAGACGCTCGAATGGGCCGATTGGGACATTCCGGAGACGGTTTGGAGTGAACTGGCCGAGCTTGGTCAGAGCGACGCTGATCCTGAGGCGTGAATCTCTGACCTGAACGGACGGAGCCCCGGGGCGCAAACGCGCTTGCAACGGTTGATCAGAAAGATGAGGGCAGCGCCGGCCCGAGGGGAGGCGCAAACGCGCCGCCCGTTTTGCCGGAGGCAATCCTTCGGTTTGACGGGGGCGGGTCATGCCCGAGGCATTCTTTCAGCATGACGCGGCCCGGCGATGCCGCCGGGCGGGTGGGTTGATCAAAGTGAAATGTGAAACGGCGTAAGCTCTATACTTCCTCAACTGGCCCGGCCATCGATTCTACATATAGTGGCAGAACATCATATTTTTTCGACATACAGAAAAATTGGGAGTTTCCTGTGGAGGAATCTGTTGACAACCCCCCTATATTGGGGCACAACATGTTCCAAACGGCACATCTAGGGCGATTATACCGCCAATGGTGATGTTTCTGCGTTTGTTCTCTTGCATATTGTATTTGGTCGAGCCATGCTGAGGTATGAGCTACAAACGAATCGCGCCGCCAAGGTGGTCAGACCAAGACGGCGCTTCGTTGTAGTACCGCACCAACCTTGGGGGGTTGCCGCGGTCAGTTTGCAACGCGTGAATCCTGACGGATTCACAAAAAACAGTCAAGGCGCCCCTCGTTGAAACTTTGAACGAGGCAGCGTTATGCCAAACTATTACGTTAACCAAAACCCACAGCCTGATGGCTATCACGAAGTGCATGTTGATGATGGAACATGCACTCACCCCCCGCTTCTAGCAAATCGCATACCGCTTGGGTGGCATTCGACTTGCCAAAGCGCGGTGGCGGCTGCGCGGCAACGGTACTTCCTGTCGGATGGTTGTGCTTATTGCGTACCATACTGTCACACTCGATAACGAGGATAATATGGCTACTAACCCACCATCAGGTGATGGACGTCGCAACGGAATGGTCAAAGGCCGTTCGCAAACTAAGACGCCATCCGGTCACTATGTGAAGCGTGACACCGAAACCGGGCGCTTCATGGACGTCAAGACTTCCAGCAAGAAGCCCTTCAAAGGTGTTCGGAAGGAAAAGTAATGGGGTGAGCGGCCAAGGTCGCTCTCCCTACCTCAAGGTGTGGGCACGCAGTTGGCTGCGCCAACCGCTTTCGCCCACCCGCCGTAAAAATGGCCAGCCTTTAGCTGTCCATTTTTAAGGCGCTAATAAACGCCTCCTGCGGGATATCCACCTTCCCGAACTGGCGCATCTTTTTCTTACCCGCCTTTTGCTTGTCCAGCAGTTTGCGTTTCCGCGTGGCGTCGCCTCCGTAGCATTTCGCGGTCACGTCCTTGCGCAGCGCCGAGAGGGTCTCGCGGGCGATGACCTTGCCTCCGATGGCGGCCTGGATCGGGATTTTGAACATGTGGCGCGGGATCAGGTCCTTGAGCTTTTCGCACATCGCCCGGCCCCGCATCTCGGCCCGGTCGCGGTGAACCATGGTCGACAGCGCGTCAACGGGTTCGTCATTCACCAGCACCGACATCTTGACCAGATTATCCTCGGTATAGCCGGTCATCTGGTAATCGAAGCTGGCATAGCCCTTGGTCACCGATTTCAAGCGGTCGTAGAAGTCAAAGACAACCTCGTTCAGCGGCAGGTCATAGACGACCATGGCGCGGCTGCCCGCATAGGTCAGGTCCAGCTGGATGCCGCGACGGTCCTGACACAGTTTCAGCACATCGCCGAGATATTCGTCGGGCACCAGAATGGTCGCCTTGATGCGCGGTTCCTCGATATGGTCGACCTTGGACGGGTCGGGCATGTCGGCGGGGTTGTGCAGCTCGATCATCTCGCCGTCTTTCATGTAGACGTGATAGATTACCGACGGCGCGGTGGTGATGAGCTCGATATCATATTCGCGTTCGATGCGGTCGCGGATAACCTCAAGGTGCAGCAGGCCGAGGAAGCCGCAGCGGAAGCCAAAGCCAAGTGCGGCCGAGGTTTCCATTTCGAAGCTGAAGCTGGCGTCGTTCAGCGCCAGTTTGTCGATCGCATCGCGCAGGTCTTCGAATTCGGCGGAGTCCACGGGGAAGAGGCCGCAGAACACCACCGGCTGCGCGGGTTTGAAGCCCGGCAGGGCGTCCTCGGTCCCGTTGCGGTCGTTGGTGATGGTGTCGCCGACGCGGGTGTCGCGGACCTGTTTGATGGATGCGGTGAGAAAACCGATTTCACCGGGACCGAGGCTGTCGACCATCTCCATCTCGGGCCGGAAGACGCCGACGCGGTCAACATGGTGCAGGGTGTTGTTCGACATGAACTTGACCCGCATCCCCTTTTTCAGCGTACCGTCCATGATGCGGACCAGAACGATGACGCCGAGATAGGCGTCGTACCACGAATCCACCAGCATCGCCTTGAGCGGCGCATCCAGATTGCCCCGCGGTGCAGGCAGTTGTTTCACGATAGCCTCAAGCGTCTCATGGATGCCCTGCCCCGTCTTGGCGCTGACCTGAATGGCGTCGGTCGCGTCGATGCCAATCACATCCTCGATCTGTTCGGCCACGCGGTCGCAGTCGGACGCGGGCAGATCGATCTTGTTCAGCACCGGCACGATCTCATGATCGGCATCAATGGCCTGATAGACATTCGCCAGCGTCTGCGCCTCAACCCCTTGGGTCGAGTCCACGACCAGCAGCGAGCCTTCGACCGCGCGCATGGAACGTGAGACCTCATAGGCAAAGTCCACGTGGCCGGGGGTATCGATCAGGTTCAGCACGTATTGCTCACCATTATCGGCGGTATAGTCGATGCGGACGGTGTTGGCCTTGATGGTGATGCCCCGTTCCCGCTCGATATCCATGCTGTCGAGCAGCTGTTCCTTCATGTCGCGATCCTTGACCGTTCCGGTCTCTTGAATGAGCCGGTCAGCAAGGGTGGATTTGCCATGGTCGATATGCGCGACGATGGAGAAATTGCGGATATGAGCGAGGTCTGTCATGAAGTGGGATATGTCCGGAGTTTTGAGCCTCGTCAAGCGTTGAAGCGTTGCAGAAATGGCCACAACGAGGTCTTTCTGCCTAACCGCATTTACCGGTTTTTGGCGAATGAGTAGGATGCTGGCACCGAACGGACCGACCACTAATCAGAGAGCAATTTAACCGTTGGCCGATTATTCGATCTTTGTACTTGGTGAAAGCCAGTTGTCGATCTCGGTGCCACAGGGGCTGGACGGCATCAATCAGGGCACCGGGATTCACCTGATCGGTGAGACCATTACAATTGACTCGCGAGCCGCGACAGAAGTCTTCATCTCCGATGCCGGTAGCGACACAAACTTTGCGGACAATGACGGAAATCAGCGCCTGAATGGCGACCAGACAATAGACGGGACGCTGTACAGCGATGGCACAAGAGTTGAAGCCGAATATGGCATTACGCTGACGGATGGCACGAATACATGGCAGGCAGTTGCATTTAATGTGAATAACTCGTCCCCGGCGTTCGGCACGGTCGAGGGGATCGCCTTTATTGGCGGTCCAGGAGGATTCCCCCCGGCAGGCGTTCCGCTAACAGTTGTCGGTACGCAGGAAGGGCCAAGTTTTAACGAGAATGAGTATGTCACTCCGATCTGCTATGCCAGCGGAACGCAGATCGAAACCGGCAAAGGGTGTATTCCCATCGAAGCTTTGCGTCCAGGTGACAAGGTTTGGACACTGGACGATGGCTATTTACCGGTGCAATGGACAGGATCACAGGATGTTGTCACGACGGGTCCGTTCCGGCTGGTCGACATCGCCGCAAACGTCCTGTCCAATTTTGCGCCTCTGCGAGTTTCGCAACAGCACAGGATGTTGATCTCCCATCCTCAGGCCGAGTTGCTTTTTGCCGCGCCCGAGGTTTTTGTACCCGCCATTAGTCTCGTTGATGCAGGGGTCGCGTCCCTTTCTGATGACAAAGCAACGCGTTATCATCACTTCCTGCTGGACCATCACAGTATCGTCCGGGCCAATGGTGCCGCGTCAGAAAGCCTTCTGGCATCCACTTCGGTTGATCAATCAAATCCCGACAGCTTGTTCTTTCCAGAGCTTGCGGGGCGCATTTCGACATCAACGAAAACAGCCAGACCATCCTTGAAACGTCGGGAAGCTGCATTCTTGATACGAACAATCTTGTCCATTGATCCAGCGGGTTGTTTGATTCATACTTCCGCGCAGACCGAGAGGGGCACCAGATCTCTCCGGGCAGGCAAAAACGAGGCAAGGGCATGAAACAGCTCCTTTTTATCGCATTCTGTGCAACATCACTGACAGCAGTGGTTCCGCAGGTCGCGGAGGCGGCCAAAATCAAACAAGCGTGTCTGGCGTCCGACCGCCAGGCAGCGACGCGGGCGCGGTGCAGTTGTATTCAGCGGGTGGCCAATCAGGCGCTCACCCGCAGCGATCAGAAAACCGTTGCCAAATGGTTCACCGACCCCCATCAGGCGCAGGAGTTGAAAATGTCGCAGACCGCGCGCGATGATGCGCTGTGGGATCGGTATCAGAACTTTGGCCAGATGGCGCAGGCGATCTGCAACTGAGCCGCTCACAATCCTTGACGTGATGCCTGCTGCGCCTCAGAAATGGCGCAGTGAAAGGTGTATCTTATGGTGATGAAAGGGCTGACCCTGCGCGGGCTCGAAGTGTTCAAAGCTCTGGCGCGGACGGGATCGGTGGCACAAGCCGCCGAGATCACGGGGCTCAGTCAGCCATCGGTGTCTCAACAATTGCGCAATCTGGAAAACGCTTTGGGCACTGAATTGGTGGATCACGGTCGCCGTCCGATGCGTCTGACGCAGGCCGGGCGCAGCTTTCTGGCTAGAACCGAAGCTGTTCTGGCCGAGCTGCAGATGGCCCAGAGCGAACTGACCGTGATGGATCTGGGTCATCTGACAACCCTGTCCATCGGATTGATCGACGATTTCGACAACGACCTGACACCGCGCCTGGCGACGATGCTGGCCGACAGCCTGACCCGGTCGAAATTCAAGCTGATAACACTGCCCAGCCTCGAGATATTCGAGGAGCTGGAGTCACAACGCTTGCATCTGGCCGTCTCTGCTCATAGCGGCGAGGTATTGGAGGGCGTTGTTGAATACCCTCTGGTGCAGGATCCGTTTATTCTGGTGGCTCCTAAAGGTGTGGAAAATGCCATGCGAGACCTGCCCTTTCTGCGCTATGCCCGCGAACAATTGATCAGCCGCCAGATCGAAAGCCATCTGGCGCGACAGCAGTTGGAGTTCGAGGAACGATTCGAAATCGGTTCGCACCTGGCGCTGATGGCGATGGTGGCGCGCGGTTTGGGCTGGGCGATCACTACGCCGCTGGGTTATATGCGGGCGGCACGCTTTCACGACGGAATGGATGTGCATCCTGCTCCGTTCGGAGAGTTCTCGCGCACGATTTCACTGTTTACCCGCACCGACTGGTCCGATCAGGTCCCGCAAGAGGTGGCAGAGATGATCCGGCGGCTCATGCAGAGCCAGATCATTGACCCGGCCATTGCGCAGGTGCCATGGCTGGACGGACGCCTGAAGGTGTTGGGTTAAGTGTCCAAGTGTGCCGCGAGCCCTGCAGCTGCTGCTTGAATCAGGTCCAGCGCGCCTTCGAAATCGCGCGTGTAATAGGGGTCGGGGACATGGTCAGCACCGGTGTGTTGCGCGAAATCGGTTAACAGGCACACGGGCGTTTCGTTGCCCCTTGGGCGCAGTTGCTCGATGTCGGCGATGTTGTTGGCGTCCATCCCGATGATCATGTCGAACCGATCGAAATCCGCCGCAGTGAATTGCCGCGCCCTCAGATCGCTGAGGTCGATACGCCGAGCCTGTGCCGCCTTTAGCATCGGACCGTACGGCGGGCTCCCGATATGCCAGCCCGACGTCCCGGCACTGTCGATGTCATGATGCGGCGCAAGGCTTCGAAAGGCGCCTTCCGCAGCGGGAGATCGGCATATGTTGCCCAAACAGACGAAAAGGATACGGTGTGTCATGGATCAAGGGTTTAGCGCGCGAGGCGTCGATGGAAAAGATCGTCATCCTGACCGGAGCCGGAATCTCGGCAGAAAGCGGTTTGAGCACATTCCGCGATGAAGGCGGTTTGTGGGCGCAACATCGGATCGAGGATGTCGCCACGCCCGAAGGGTTCGCCCGCGATCCGGCACTGGTGCACGGTTTTTACAACGCGCGGCGAGTTCATGCGGCAAAGGCGCAGCCCAACCCGGCTCATGTCGCGCTGGCTCGACTGCAGCGGGACTGGCCGGGCGACGTCATCATTGTCACGCAAAACGTCGACGGGCTACACGAGGCCGGCGGGGCCGAAGGCGTGATCCACATGCACGGCATTCTTGCTGGTGCATTATGTGCGGCTTGTGGTCATCGCTGGCCCGCGCCGCCCGAAATGGCGGTGGATGAAACCTGCCCATCGTGCCGCGCACCAACGGCCCGGCCCGACGTTGTCTGGTTCGGCGAGATGCCCTATCGCATGGACGAAATCTATGATCATCTGGCCGAGGCCCGGATCTTTGCCGCCATCGGTACATCTGGTCAGGTCTACCCCGCGGCAGCTTTCGTGCACGAGGCCATCGCGGCGGGCGCTCAGACAGTCGAGTTAAACCTTGAACCCTCGGTCGGAGTGTCCAGCTTTGATGAAACACTGTTCGGCCCGGCCACCGAAACCGTCCCACGCTGGGTGGATGGGCTACTCGGGCAGCGATGACATCGAAATCAGCAGACAGACGAGGAATCTGTCGTCTATGCTGCACCCAACTCTTATCGAAAGTGCGTTATGACAGAACCAGATACAAAAAGCGGTGAAATCCTTGATGACGGCAGCATCCGGTCGCGCGATGCGCTGAGTGATAACCTTGCGAACCTTTGGTGGACATTCCTGTTGCGTGGAGTTTTGGCCGCCTTGGTGGGCATTGCGGCGTTGTTCTGGCCCACCGGCAGCATTTCTTTGCTGCTGCGGCTGGTGGGGTTGCTGCTGGTTCTCGACGGTGGTCTGACGCTGCTGGGCTTCGGTCGCCGTGGCTTGATCGGCGGCGTCGGGGTCGGAGCGGTTCTGATCGGACTGGTGTTGCTGATCTGGCCCGAGGGCGCGGCCCGGTTGGCGTTCTTCCTGTTGGGTGCCTGGGCGCTGATCATGGCTATTGGCTCGCTGATGGCCTTGTCCCAGATGCACGAGCGGGATCCGGAACGGGCGACAGTGCGAAACTCGGGTATAGTGGCGCTGGTGATCGGATTGGTGCTGATCTTCTGGCCCGGAAGTGGCCTGGTCGCTCTGGGATGGGCCATCGCGTTTTCGGCCCTTGCCATTGCAGTGGTTATGTTTTTCCTCGCCGCCAGGTTCAAAAGCGCCGGCGACCGTTTGGCCATGCGCACCATCAACCGGTAACGCAACAGACCGGGCATTGCCCGGTCTGACGCATGGATGACGGCCGCTTGCGGCCCGAAGACGGGCGTCGCCTTAGTTGGAATGCGCCCCGGCGTCGTGACGTTCCAGATCGACGGGAATATCGATCTGAACTTCGCCCGCCTGCTCAAAGATCAGCGTCACTGGCACAAGGGCGCCGTGCTCGAAAGGCTGCGTCAGCCCCATGAACATCACGTGATCGCCGCCGCGTTTCAGCTTGTGGCTCTCGCCTGCGGGGATCACGAAGCCTTCCTCGACATGGACCATCTTGGCGACGCCATTCTCATCGATCTTGTGGGTGTGCAACTCGACCCGAGCGGCGACATCCGATGTTGCTCTGATCAGGCGGTCATCTGTTTCGCCTTCGTTGACGATCACCATGAACGCCCCGCCTGCTTTGGCATTCTGACCGGACGACCGGGCATAGGCGTCATCCACCTTGATATCTCCTCCGGCCAAAGCGGTAGTCGCAAGCGTTGCAGCGGCCAGAGTGGCCAGAATTCTGGATTTGAAGGACATCATGCCTCTCCTAAGTACATTGTCTGAAGATTGTGCAGGGAATCAGACAGCAACAGGAGGCGCCCGGGCCGGCGTCTGCGGAACCGGTGCGGCGATCAGACCATTGACGCGTAGTGGTTTTTCGTGCGGCGTCTGGTTGGGCGCGTGTGGCAGGTCAGTCAGCGAGGCAAGAACCGCGCCCAGAAGCGACAGCGCGTAGTCCGGACAATAATGAGGAGCGCCGGTCGGTTGACCATCTTCGTCCATGTAAACAACGACAGGGCCGGTTCCGGTGCACAGAACCATCTGGCCGACGGCTCTGTCGACCCCGCGTGAAGCGGCGACCCCCTGACCGGTCAGAATGACCAGCAAAGACAAGATCACTGGCAGAAAAATTCGATACGCAGTCGTCATGGTGATCTGAGATATAGGTTGGGAAATTCCCGGGCTTCAAGCACTGATCGCGCGCCTGCGGCGTTGCGTCAGTGGTCCAGCCCGGGGCGTTTTACATTTTCGACATTCAGGCTGTTGTGCTGCCGATTGACTCGCCGTTGCATCCGGGTGCACGCGCTGATGGTTTTACCCAGAAGTGCGGGTAGCAGAGTCAGGAAATCAAAGACTTTGGTAGGCATTGAAATGTCTCCGCCAGTTGAAAATATGAGCAAACATAACTCACATTCAACAGGCGTTATGTGAACAATTTCACCGTAGATCACGAATTAATATTAATTCGTATGTTCCGGTTTTAACGCGCTGCCTGCAAAAACGAAAAGCCCCGCACCGCTGGGTGCAGGGCTGAATTCCTCGAAAAGAAGTAAGGCTTAGGCCGAGGCTTGAGCCTTGGCGATTTCCTTCTTCACTTTCAACGCGTTCGCGGACAGCTCTTCGTCCTTGGCTTTGGCCAGGAATGCGTCCAGACCACCGCGGTGGTCAACCGAGCGCAGGGCAGCCGCCGAGATGCGCAGCTTGACGCCACGGCCCAGGGTTTCCGACTGCAGTGTGACGTCGTTCAGGTTGGGCAGAAAGCGACGCTTGGTTTTGTTGTTGGCGTGGCTGACATTGTTGCCAGTCATCGGGCCTTTTCCGGTCAGTTCGCAACGGCGCGACATGGTTTCTTCCTTTGTTTCTGGTGGCCGGGCATAGTGCCCTCGGCCAAATCACAAGGGGCGCAACCCGAAGTCGCGCCCGAAAACTGGTTGGATGCGTGTAGTGGGAATCGCCCGAAGGGTCAAGTCGGATGCTGCGAATTCTTTACGGTGTTCTTATGAACCCCACCGTCCCGCGATACATGCGCCTGCAACAGCGGTTTGTTGTTTTTCAGATGTCGCGCAACCAACTGCGCCTGCTGCCTGTTATGTGGAATGAGTCGCGCGGGATCTGCCCGATAGTCCAGGCGCGCCAGTTCGGGAAAAATTGCCAGAATTTCACGCCGTGCAGCCATGTTGAGCACCTTCATCGCTTCGAGTCCGGTGTACAGGCTCTCGGTCGGAGCGTTCTCGGCAAAAATCACTTGATGCCGATCGAAAAGCAGGTGGAAGTACTCAACGCTTTCCACGCTCTCATCGACAAAAATACCCGGCAGAGCGGTGAGCTTTATTGCCGGGATCAGCACTTCGGTCGTACCAAACATGCGTTGCGCTATTCTCGATTGCACCAGCATGCGATGCTGCCGGGAAACCAGCAGATCGCGATGTGGCAACCCCTTGCCCAGCGCCCCTGCAACGATGCGCACTGGCAAAAGCTTTGGATTCTCGCCGAGCGTCTGCGCGTCCAATCGGCGACGCCCGATCCAGCGGATGGGGCACAATCCGCAGCCCAGGGTGGGAATGAGATCACCGGTCGCGAGGTCCTGTATCGGAACCGAGCCTTCCTGCGTCTTAATTTTGGTCCCGAACGTGAAACAGGGAAATCCGGTTCCGTTTTCAAAGGTGGTGTAAGTCGCTGTTTTTCCTGACGGCAGCGTGAATGATCCGCTGGACAGAGAATAACTAACCCCCGCCTGTACGGTGATCGTTCCAAAGGTATTGTCGGTGATGACAGTACCGGCCGGCAGGTTGAGCGTATCGGTTCCGTTGCCGCCGCGAATATCGCCCGTTACGTCCGTGCTGCTGAAGTTCAGCGTGTCATCGTTGTTTCCAAGCCGAATTTCGCCGACCGTCGAACCGGTAACAGTAACCGTATCCGAACCCGACCCGCCCCCAACGCGGCCATCGACGGTGCTGTCTGTGACCGTGATCGCATCGCTTCCGGCATTGCCTAGGACGTTGTTGCTGATAGTGCTGTTCGTGACATCGATCTGATCGTTGCCACCGCGCCCCCGGACATTGTCTATGGGCGTTCCCTGCGGCGTCCCGTTCAGGGTACCGTTGTCATTTGTGACATCGATATCGTCATTGCCATTAGTCCCGTTGATATTGGGCATGGGTGACGGCTCCGTCGGCTGCGGTCAGACGTATTACTTTCTGCTACATCATCGATTCTTGCACAAATCGACAGGCTGACTCAACCTTTAGCTGAATCGCACATTAATCAGCAGATCGGACGCGGGAATACCTATAGCCAGCAGAAAACTCAGGCGTCTCTCAACCTGCCGAGCATTCGCTCTGCTGCCGCAGAAGGGCTAAGTTGCCCGGCTCGGACCTCGTCACCCAGCCGCTCCAGATCTGCGCGGGCCTGTGCGGTCGACAGGCGGGCCAGCAAGGCAGCACGGACCTCTTGCTCAAACCAGTATTGCGCCTGAACGGCCCGGTTTTGCGTCCAGTGGCCATTTTCACGCCGCCAGGTTGCAAGGCTCTGCATTTCTTCCCAGGCTTGTTCAAGCCCGTGCTCTTCAACAGCTGAGACCGTCATCGCCTTGGGAAACTCGTCGGGGTCCTGCGGGCGTTTCCGCAACAGGCGCAGCGCCCCGGCATAGTCGGCACAAGTTCGGGTCGCCGTCGATTTCAGATCACCGTCGGCCTTGTTGATCAGGATCATGTCGGCCATTTCCATTATGCCGCGCTTGACGCCCTGCAACTCGTCCCCGCCGGCCGGGGCCAGCAGCAGCAGGAACAAGTCAGACATCTCCGCCACCACTGTCTCGGACTGGCCGACACCGACTGTTTCGATCAGCACGACATCGAAGCCTGCAGCTTCGCACAGCGCGATGGCCTCACGCGTACGGCGCGCAACCCCGCCCAGATGGCTTTGGCTGGGGGACGGGCGGATAAAGGCGTTTTTCTCGCGACTCAGGCGCTCCATCCGGGTCTTGTCGCCAAGAATCGACCCTCCGGAACGGGCCGAGCTGGGATCGACGGCAAGCACCGCAACGCGTAGCCCCTGCCCCGTCAGCATCATACCGAAGCTTTCGATGAACGTGGATTTTCCAACACCCGGTGTGCCGGACAAGCCAATGCGCAGCGCCTGCCGTCCGGATCCCGACAGCTGATCGAGCAATGCAGTCGCCTGCGCGCGGTGATCAGCGCGCCCGCTTTCGACCAGCGTGATGGCCCGCGCCAAAGCGCGCCGGTCCCCATTCAAGATCCTGTCACCAAGGCTGCCTGTGTCCATTTCAACCTCAAATTCTAACGGCATGCCTACTTGCAGCCCCTCTGGCTGATTTGTCCAGCCCCGGATGGTCACGGAGCGATCTCATGTGTCACTAGCACGCATTTGCGGCTGGCGGGCCGGATCCACTGGAAAAGCCAAGACATACACGCTGCCCAAACAACACAGCCACAGCGGAACTGGACGGCGGTGATGTGATGACGGATAAAGCGCGCATGACGACCCGCTTGCCCATCGATGACGCCATACCCGAATTATTGGACGCTCTGCGCACCCATGGCAGGGCGGCATTGCAGGCGCCGCCCGGTGCGGGCAAGACGACGCGGGTGCCGCTGGAGATTTTGCAAGCTGGCCTGTGCCGCGGTCGGATCGTGATGCTGGAACCCCGACGGCTGGCTGCACGAGCTGCTGCGGAGCGGATGGCGGAAACTCTGGGTGAACCCGTCGGCCAGACCGTTGGTTACCGGGTGCGAGGTGAGGCCAAAGTATCGAAATCCACCCGGATCGAAGTCGTGACCGAAGGTATCCTGACCAGAATGCTGCAAGCCGACCCGGATTTACCCGGTGTAGCAGCAGTTATTTTCGACGAGTTCCACGAACGGTCCCTGAATGCAGATCTGGGGCTGGCACTTTGCCTCGAAGTGGCGGGCGCATTGCGGGACGATCTGATCCTGCTGGCGATGTCGGCAACGCTGGATGCTGAGCCCGTCGGACAATTGATGCAGGCGCCACTGGTAACGTCCGAGGGTCGCAGCTTTCCCGTCGAAACACACTGGCTTGAGCGTCCTTTGAGTGCACAGGCCCGACGGCTGGACGCGCTGGTCGATCTGGCCGTAGAGGCCGAGCGGGAAACGCGAAACGCTGGCGGCGGCGTGCTGGTTTTTCTACCTGGCGAAGGTGAAATTCGCCGGGCCGAAGCGACACTGACCAACCGGCTGCCAAAAAACTGCTCAGTTCGCCCTCTGTTCGGCGCTCTGCCCTTTGCCGCGCAACGGGCCGCGATCGCGCCGGCTCAGGAAGGCCGCAAGGTCGTGCTGGCAACATCAATTGCCGAGACCTCGCTGACCATACCGGACGTCCGGGTCGTGGTGGACATGGGGCAGGCTCGACGGGCGCGGTTCGATCCGGGCTCGGGCATGTCACGGCTGGTGACCGAGCGGGTCACGCGCGCCGAGGCGACGCAGCGCGCAGGCCGCGCCGGGCGAGTCGCCAAAGGAACTTGCTATCGACTGTGGTCAAAGGGTGAGGACGGCGCGCTGGCCGCTTTTCCTCCGGCTGAGATTGAAGCGGCCGATCTGACGGGTCTGGCCTTGGAACTGGCCTTGTGGGGCGCTGAACCGCAGGATCTGGCCTTTCTGACTGCGCCACCCGAAGGTGCCTTGGCAGAGGCCCGGACCCTGCTGAACATGCTGGGCGCGCTGGACCACAAGGGACGGATTACGGAGCATGGTCGCGCCTTGGCAGCATTGCCGCTTCATCCCAGGCTTGGGCACATGATGGTGCGCGCCGGTGCCAACGCGGCACCGCTCGCAGCACTGATGGCGGAGCGTGATCCGCTGAAAGGCGCGCCCACTGACTTGGCGCTTCGATTGGAGGCTTTACGGGACAAGCGCGCATTCCAGCGCAACCGAACCTGGCAGGTCAACCCCAGCGCGGTTGACAGGATCAACACTGAAGCCAGGCGATTGCAGTCTCAGGTCAGGGGCGAACAGGAAGATCTGAGCCCGGCAGCCATGGCGGCACTGGCTTACCCGGACCGGATAGGGCAACGCCGAAAGGGCGATCTGCCCCGCTATGTTCTGTCAGGTGGCAAAGGGGTCGTGCTGGACAGCGACGACACGCTGGCCGGTTCCCCGTATCTGGTCGCCACCGACACCGACGGAAACCCCCGCGAGGCACGGGTCAGGATGGCCGTACAAATCTCGGAACGGGAAATACGAGACTTGTTTGCTGACCAGATCGAATGGGTTGACAGCTGCGACTGGTCAAAGCGCGAGCGGCGGGTGGTGGCCCGCCAACAAGAACGGTTCGGAGCAATCACACTGAGTGACCGCATCTGGAAAGGCGTCCCGGACGCCACTGTCGCGATGGCCATGATGGATGGTGTCCGGGATCTGGGCCTGCGTCTGGACGGAGCCGCCGCCCGGTTGGCGGCACGGGTCGAGCTGGTTCGCGCCGAGGGTGTGGACTTGCCCGATTTTTCGGTCGCGGGATTGATGGCTGAACTGGAGGACTGGCTGCTGCCGATGCTCTCGGGCGTTCGCAACGCCGATGACTGGAAGCGGTTCGACCTGCTGCCCGCGCTGCGTGCCCGGCTGAACTGGGCACAGACACAGGAGCTGGATCGCCGCGCACCCGGTGCCTTCGAGACGCCACTGGGCCGGAAAGTACCGATTGAATATGGCGGTGCGGTGCCCGAAATCGCCTTGCGTTTGCAGGAGGTTTTCGGTGTCACAAAGCATCCCGTCGTGGGCGGCGAGCCATTGAAGATCACGCTTTTGTCCCCGGCGCAACGTCCGATCCAGATTACCCGTGATCTGCCGGGGTTCTGGGCGGGGTCCTATGCGGATGTACGCAAGGACATGCGCGCGCAGTACCCAAAACACCCCTGGCCCGAAGACCCGACGAAGGCCGACCCCACATTGCGGGCCAAACGAAGGGGTCGCTGACCGACACAGCTTGTTAATTCTGGCGAGCTCCGCCTTTCTTGGCGCAAATCTTCAAAAATCCTGCCGTTTTAGGGCAAATTCCTGCAATTCCGGGTGAATACATTGAGATATCCGGGATGTATGATTAAATGGTATCAACCCGGCACTCCGAAGGAGGCCAAACAGGCTGAACATGTCACACTGGCTGCGAAACATATGGGAAGAAGTGGCAAGACCGCTTTTCTTGCGCCCGCATAGGGTGCAATGCGCAGCGCTGTGCACAAGAAACAACGGCGGGCGGCGCGAAGTTTTACTGATCACAAGCCGGGATACCGGGCGCTGGATCATCCCGAAAGGCTGGCCAATCGACGGGCTGGACGGTGCGGGAACGGCGCGCCAGGAAGCCTGGGAAGAAGCCGGGGTATGCGCCAGATCGATCGACGCGGAACCGATGGGCCAGTTCAGCTACAACAAAATCCTCAAGGATGGCTCGGCTCAGCCTGTGCTGACTTGGGTATATCACATCGATGTCGCCGAACTGGCAGAGGACTTTCCCGAGGCTCATCAACGAAAACGGTGTTGGTTCTCCCCCGAAAAAGCCGCGGAACGGGTCGAAGAGCCCGAATTGCGCGACTTACTCCTGCAAATGTAACAGTTTTGCATCACTTTTGTGACAGCGGCCTTGCCCCGGCGAGCTTAAGGCGGTAGCGCGCAGTTTCAAACCAGTTGTGCATGAAAACAATGCCCGAGACTCCGTCCAAAACACGCTGGCAGTCGCTGGACAACGACCTGCACCGCATTACGAACGTTGAGCGTGCAAATGCGTATGTCTCGCGCCCGTTGCTGGCGCCGGGGATTGCTTTGGCTTTCATCGCGTTGGCCGGACTAATGGCTGCCATCTTTTTTGATCGGGCAGATGGCGGACTGATCGTTGTCGCGGCGGCTGCATTCGGCGCATATATGGCCATCAATATCGGCGCCAACGACGTCGCCAATAACATGGGCCCCGCGGTGGGTGCGAACGCGCTGACCATGACAGGTGCCATTGCCATTGCCGCCGTTGCCGAAAGCGCGGGTGCGTTGCTGGCGGGTGGAGATGTGGTTTCGACTATATCCAAGGGGATAATCGACCCGGCCTCGGTGCAGAATTCCAGCGTGTTCATCTGGGCTATGATGGCGGCGCTGATCTCTTCCGCTATGTGGGTCAATCTGGCGACGTGGATCGGGGCTCCGGTTTCCACCACGCACTCGGTCGTGGGTGGTGTGATGGGGGCAGGCATCGCCGCAGCCGGGCTTGGCGCGGTCGATTGGGGCACAATGGGAGCGATTGCCGCAAGCTGGGTGATTGCTCCGGTTCTGGGCGGAGTCATCGCTGCCCTGTTTCTGGCGCTGATCAAGGCCAAGATTCAGTATCAGAAAGACAAGATCGCCGCGGCGCGCCGTTGGGTGCCCATTCTGGTGGCATTCATGGCCGGTGCGTTTGCCACTTATCTGGCGATCAAGGGGTTGAATCGTATCGCTGAAATCGAGATCGAAGTCGCGCTGCTCATCGGGTTGGGCACGGGCTCTCTGGTCTGGGCCATCACTGTGCCTTGGGTGCGCCGCAGGTCGGAAGGAATGGAAAACCGCACCCGGTCTCTGAAGACGCTGTTTGGCCTGCCGCTGGCGATCTCGGCTACCTTCCTGAGCTTTGCGCACGGGGCCAATGACGTCGCGAATGCCGTTGGGCCACTGGCCGGAATCGTGCACGCGGCAGAGTTCGGGGGCTTCGCCCCGCAGGTCGCAATCCCCACCTGGGTGATGGTCATCGGCGCCTTCGGTATTTCCTTCGGTTTGTTCCTGTTCGGGCCCAAACTGATCCGGATGGTGGGCAGCCAGATTACCAAGCTGAATCCGATGCGCGCCTTTTGTGTGGCATTGTCCGCTGCCATCACAGTCATCGTCGCCAGCTGGCTGGGGCTCCCGGTCAGTTCGACCCATATTGCCGTTGGCGCGGTATTTGGCGTTGGGTTCTACCGTGAATGGAACGCCGATCGCCGCCGGAAACTACTGAATCTCCAACGGCCCGTGGATTTGCGGCTAGCCCGAGAAGAACACCAACGGCGCAAATTGGTGCGTCGGTCTCATTTCATGACCATCCTCGCAGCCTGGATTGTGACAGTGCCCGCTGCGGCCACCATGTCCGGCATCATTTTCAAGATGCTGACGGCGCTCAATTGATACGAAGACACAGCGGCTACTGCCTGACTTGTGCGACGGTCAAGGGCGAAGCCGGGGCTTGCCGAATAAGGCCGGCCACACGGCGACTGATCGGAGTCGGTGTCCCCGTTTTCATGCCCAGTCGAATAATCTCTCCTTGCAAACTGTCGATTTCCGTTGGACGCCCCGCCATCAGGTCATAGGCCATCGAAGTCCGGGCGCTGGGGTCAATGGTGAGCATCCGGGCCGCAATACGAGAAAACAGAGGTGTCGGCAGGCGCAGGATATGTGGTGTCATCCATGCAGGCAAAGGAGTGGTCGAGGTGATGGGATGCCCAGCGGATTTGAGGACCGAAAGCGCCTCGGCCATCTGATCGGCCATCAGACGTCGCCAGTCCCGGTCCAGCAGTTGCTTTTGCAAAGTCAACCCCGACAGGGCGTTCAGAGCATTGTTGAGGTTGACGACGAGCTTGCCCCATTGCACCGCCTCGATGTCTTCGCTTTCCGAGACGGGCAAAACGGCGCTTGAAAGACGTTCGGCCAGCGCCCCCGCCCCGCCTTCAATGACTATGTCGCCGGACGAGGCACGGTGATATGACGCGTCTTTGGTGGGCACCACATTGAAGGGCACCATTCCCGCCCGCACGTCGCGATCTGGCAAGGTACGGCTCAAGATTTGAGCATTTTCCATCCCGTTCTGCCATGACAATACGGGCGCAACCCGGGGCGCAAATTGAGAGATTAAGTCAGCGATTTCACCCGTTGCACCGGTTTTGACCGTCACGATGATCAGGTCTGCCCTTTCCAGGCTGGCCGGCTGTTCCGTCAATGCCAGCTGGCTGCCTGAGAGAGTTCGGTGAAGCCCGGAATAATCCGTCATCGTCAACCCGTGCGCGCGGATCGGATCCAGCACTCGGGCCCGGCCCAACAAAGTGACGTCATGACCTTCGGTCGCCAGCAAGCCGCCGCAAAAGCAACCGATACTGCCGGCCCCCGCAATCACGATTTTCATGGTGTCCCTCCTTTGACAACCGAAGGATCACCGGCAAGCCGCTGGCTGGCAAGTTTGTGCATCAAATGACGTTGCGCAACAGCGCCTATCGCGCCAGCCGCGGACGGGTGCGTTCAAGTTCCTCGGAGATCTGGATGAATTCCTGATCGTCACCGGGCGGCAAGTGAAATGCCCCATTGGCCCAATCAGCTGTCTTCCATTCGCGCGTGGCATTTTCGATCTTTTCTTTCGAGGAAGATACGAAATTCCACCAGATGTAACGATCCTCGTTCAGCGTCGCACCGCCCAACAGCATCAGCCGCGCGCCAAGTGGCCCGGCCTTGACCGAAAGTCGATCTCCGGGACGGAAGACCATCATACGGCCTTCGTCGAACCTATCGCCCGCCACTTCTACAGAGCCTTGGGTCACATAAACGCCGCGATCCTCATGGTCATCAGGCAGCGGAAAAGAAGCGCCCGGCTCCAGTTGCACGTCCAGATAGAAGGTCTCGGACAGCATCTTCACGGGGCTGTCCTCACCATAGGCGGATCCCAGGATCAGACGGGCGCTGACACCGATGTCTTCAATATGCGGCAAGGCGCCTTGCTTGTGGTGTTCGAAATCCGGGGCCATATCCTCGTGCGCTTCGGGCAGGGCAATCCAGGTCTGGATACCGAAAAGGCTGTGGCTTTTGCTGCGGGTTTCGGCACTTGTGCGTTCGGAATGAGTGACACCGCGACCCGCCACCATCCAGTTGACCTCGCCCGGATAGATCATCTGATGGGTTCCGAGGCTGTCGCGATGCTCGAATTCACCCTGATACAGATAGGTCACCGTACCCAGCCCGATATGGGGATGCGGGCGCACATCGATCCCGCCGTCGGTGATAAACTCTGCGGGTCCCATCTGGTCAAAGAAGATGAAAGGCCCCACAAGCTGGCGTTTGACCGACGGAAGCGCGCGGCGCACCTCAAAGCCGCCCAGATCACGAGCCCGTGGAATAATCAACGTTTCGAGTGCAGAGTTTTCCGAGACGCATTCGGGATTGTGGGTGGGATTCCAACTCATTCCTGTTCTCCCTGAGCGGTGGCAGTATGTTCACAGTTGCAGGATATAGGGCAAAAAGAAGGTGGAGAAAGCGCATTTCCGCACAATATTCGTGCGGCAACTTTCGATCAGTCAATTCGTTCGAAAGCTCGGACCTGCTGATGGATAAAAAGCCGCTGCGCTGCTTTTGGGCGGTATCCCGCAAGTGTGAGGGATGATCGTGACAGGAATTACCTCACGACCTCGGAATCCCAAACAAACGTGCTATGCTTCTTCTGAGAATAGACCCGGCATGTGATCGATAGGAGGTTCCGGTATGTCGCTTGTTCTTCTGACCCGTCGTTCCTTTATCAGTGCTGTTGGCGTCATCTCGGCGAGCAGCGCAATCGGGGTCGCGGTATCTGCCCGCGCCGACGGTGTCGCACCAACACGTTCGATGCGCGGTGGATCAAACAATTACCGCCCCGGCGCGCCGATCGTGGATCGTATCGGCGGTGGCGGGTTCTGGATGACAGGTACTGTGCGTCGTGCCGGGGATGGTGCGCCGCTTTCAGGCCAGCGTATTCAGATCTGGGCCCACACAACCGAAGGGCACGAGCGCGACCCACACAGCCACGGGGCGACTTTGACCGACGCCAACGGGGAATTCCGACTGGAGATACCGCAGATCGTACCCGCATTCGGACAGCCACACGGGCATCTGGCCTATGACAGCGGCGAGTTCGAGACTGTGTTCCTGCGCCCGGTCATGGCGAGCGCCAGAGATAAAAGCCTCAGCGCGCATTTTGTGCTGCAACCTGTGTGACACCTGAAGCTGCATGAGTCCGACCCGCGCTATCCTGATCTGGGCGGCTCTGTTCTGTGCCATCTTTGTGCCTGCGCTTGCGGCCGCAGCCAGCCCATATCTTGCATGGCGTGACCCTGTTTATGTCGCTGCCGGGTTTGCCGGGATCGTGGGGCTCGACCTGTTGCTGATCCAGCCATTGCTGGCGGGCGGGTATCTTCCCGGACTTTCCCAGTGGACTTCACGACGTTTGCACCGATGGGTCGGAGGCACATTGGTTCTGGCGGTTTTGATCCATGTCGGCGGACTGTGGATTACCAGCCCTCCGGACGTGATCGATGCTTTGCTGTTTGTTTCGCCCACTCCGTTTTCGGCCTGGGGTGTCATTGCGATGTGGGCAGTGTTTGCAGCGGCCTTGCTGGCAGTTCTGCGACGACAACTGCGCCTGCGGTTTCGCCCGTGGCGGTTGGGTCATACCTCGTTGGCCGCCGTGACCGTCATCGGTACCGTTGTCCATGCCATGCTGATCGAAGGAGCGATGGAAATCGTGACCAAGACCGCATTGTGCATTCTGGTTCTGTTGGCGAGCGTCCGAACGCTCGCCAAGTTGCGCGTATGGCGTGTTCGACGGCGCCCGGACTAGACGCCGAGACACCAGCGCATCACTGCCTTTTGTGCATGCAGGCGGTTTTCAGCTTCATCGAAAATAACCGAGTTGGAGCCGTCCATCACTTCGGAGGTCGCCTCCTCTTCGCGGTGCGCCGGCAGGCAGTGCATGAACAACGCGTCGGATTTGGCGTAACTCATCAGCTCGGCGTTGACCTGATAGGGGCGTAGCAGATTGTGGCGACGTTCCTTAGCCGATTGAGAATCATGCATCGAGACCCAGGTGTCGGCAACAACCAGATCAGCGCCCTCGACGGCCTTGAAGGGATCGCGCTCGACCACGATTTTCGAACCTTTCTTACGGGCGAAGCCCATGAACTCTTCCTCGGGGTCGAACTGGGCTGGTCCGGTGAAGGTCAGGTCGAATCCGAACTGGCCTGCTGCATGCAGGAACGAGGCGCACACATTGTTGCCGTCGCCGGTCCAGACCACCTTTTTTCCTTTGATCGGGCCGCGGTGTTCTTCGAACGTCAGCACGTCGGCCATGATCTGGCAGGGATGCGTGCGGTCGGTCAGGCCGTTGATTACGGGCACGTCCGAGTATTCGGCCATTTCGGTCAGGATGGTCTCGTCAAACGTCCGGATCATGATCATGTCGACATAGCGCGACAGCACGCGCGCCGTGTCGGCGATGGTTTCGCCGTGGCCCAGTTGCATATCCTTGCCCGACAGCACCATGGTCTGCCCGCCCATCTGGCGTACACCCACGTCAAAGGACACCCGGGTACGGGTCGATGGTTTTTCAAAAATCAGCGCGACCATGCGGTCCTTTAGAGGTTGGTCATTGTCGGGCGCGGCTTTCGGGCGGCCGAGGCGTGCCTGTTTCATCGCCCCTGCCTGATCGATCATGGTCCGTAATGCGGCGGCATCGGTTTTGTGGATGTCGAGGAAGTGGTTCATATCGTTTCGCTTTTGGCTAGTGGCGGGTGGGGGCCAGCCCCCACACCCCCGGAGTATTTGGGAAAAGATGAATGTCAGGCGTTGGTGAGGCTGGACTTGACCTGCGCGGCGGATTTTTCGAGGCGGATCATGGCTTGTGCGATATCGTCTTCGGTCAGGTTGAGCGGCGGCAGCAGGCGAATGACGTTGTCAGCTGCAGGGACGGTAATAACCTCGTTGTCATAACCTGCGTTCACCACGTCGGTATTGGTCGCCTTGCATTTCAAGCCCAGCATCAGCCCGACACCGCGCACATCTTCGAAGACATCAGGGTGTTCTGCGACCAGACCTTCGAGCTTTTGGCGCAGCAACCCCGCCTTGCGGTTGACCCCTTCGAGGAAGGCCGGGGTGGCAACCTGATCGATCACGGCGCACCCGACCGCGCAGCCCAGCGGATTGCCGCCATAGGTTGAACCATGTGTGCCCGCGGTCATCCCGGAGGCCGCGTCTTCCGTAGCCAGAACCGCGCCCAACGGAAAACCGCCGCCGATACCCTTGGCAACCATCATGATGTCGGGGGTGATACCTGCCCACTCATGGGCAAACAGCTTGCCGGTCCGGCCAACGCCGCATTGCACTTCGTCGAGGATCAGCAACAGGCCATTGTCGTCGCAAATTTGACGCAGGGCCTTGAGCTCCGCATCCGGCACCGGGCGAATGCCCCCTTCGCCCTGGACAGGCTCGATCAGAATTGCGGCAGTTTTTTCACTGATCGCGTTGGTAACACCGTCCAGATCACCAAAGGTGACATGCACGAAACCGGGCAACAGCGGGCCGAACCCTTTGGTCATCTTCTCGGATCCGGCTGCTGCGATACCGGCGGAAGACCGACCGTGGAACGAGCCATCGAAGGTGATGATCTCGACCCGTTCGGGCTCACCTTTGTCATAGAAGTACTTGCGGGCCATCTTCACGGCCAGCTCGCAGGATTCCGTGCCTGAGTTGGTGAAAAACACTGTATCAGCAAAGGTATGATCCACCAGCTTGTCAGCCAGCGCCTGCTGCTGCGGAATGTGATAGAGGTTCGACACATGCCACAGCTTATGCGCCTGTTCCGTCAACGCAGCGACCAGTGCGGGATGCGCGTGGCCCAGGGCGTTGACGGCAATCCCGGCGCCGAGATCCAGAAAACGTCGGCCGTCCGCCTCGGTCAGCCAGGCGCCTTCGCCCTTTACGAAAGTCAGGGGCGCGCGGTTATAGGTCGGCAGAACGGACGGGATCATTGGATCATCCTCTTCAGATAGATTAAGCCCTGTGAGTGATACACCAGGGCCATGTTCGTCAACAGATTTGCAGGAAATTGCGCTGATTTGGACAGCACAAATGGATCAAACGGGCTGGTTACGCAAAAAAGCGTCGGCGTCGGAGGCGCAGTGTATGTGCGTGTTTGATCATGACGCGCCGTATAGCGGGGCAGGTGCGGGCTGGAAACCCTGAAAATCGACGAAGTGGAAAATTCACAGTGGGACCGCGCCTTCGCCTCTTGCCAATTGGTCTGCATTGGCGCACCGCTGAACCATGTTTGTCGCCCAGAGACATAATCCACCCCTCGCGGCCGGGCTGATCTTTGCCGCCAGCGCCTTCATCGCGGCGACCACATTGCTGGCCAAGGCGCTGGGGACGGATACATTGGGGCCGGCGCTGCACCCGATGCAGATCAGCCACGGCCGGTTTCTGTTCGCTTTTCTGGTGATCGCCGGCGCAGTCGCCATTCTGCGACCGCGTCTGAGCCGACCGCATTGGGGGTTGCATATCGGTCGAACCAGTTTCGGCTGGTTGGGGATTACGCTGATGTTTGCATCGGTCGCTTATATACCCATGACCGACGCCACAGCGATTTCCTTTCTGAACCCGGTTTTTGCGATGGTGCTGGCCATTCCGTTGCTGAAAGAGGGCGTCGGGCCGTGGCGCTGGATTGCAGCTGCAGTCGCGCTGACCGGCGCATTGATCCTGTTGCGCCCCACGCCCGACAGTTTCCAGCCCGCGGCCTTGCTGGCCCTGACGGCGGCAGCGGTAATCGGGATGGAGTTGATTTTTATCAAGAAACTCGCAAGCCGAGAAATCCCTATCCAGATTCTGCTTGTGAACAACGCGATGGGACTGACCATTGCAACCGTCGCCGTGAGTTTCGTGTTTCAGATGCCGACTGCAGAGCAATGGGCGGCGCTGGCGGGAATTGGCGTTTTGATGGCTTGTGCTCAGGCCTGTTTCGTCAACGGAATGGCACGCGCGGATGCTTCATTCGTGGCTCCGATCAGCTATGCGACGCTGATCTTTGCTGCGTTTTACGACTTCGCTGTGTTCGACGTCATCCCGGACGCAATCAGTTTGACGGGTTCGGCCATCCTTTTGACCGGCGCAATGATCCTTGTCTGGCGGGAAACCCGCGCGGGTCGGAGCTGACAGTTCAAAAAATGTGTGAGGTTGGCCCAAGGGCGACCCCCATGTCGCAAATCCTCATGAACGCTTTGATCCGGGGTGCAATCTGGCCTCAGTTGATTTGAGAGTTTGTCCATGCATGAACGCCGCATCCCGGAATGGGTTCGCCACGCCCCAGCGCCTTCGGTCCGCGACTTCGGCATCCTTGCCGGGTTCGAGGCCATCGTGCGTGGAATCCTGATCTCGGTCTTTCCGTTGGTGATGTACCGTGCGCTGGGCGACGCATCGTCAGTGTCCTTTCTGTATTTTCTGGTCGGCATCATCTCACTGATCGCAGGGTTGATGGTACCGTTCATCATCCGGTTTGTTCCGCGCAGATGGGCTTATACCGTCGGTTGCATCATGTTCATTTGCGGCGCCGTTCTGGCGATCGAGGGCAGCCCCGCCGCGGTTGTCGGAGCCTTGGCACTGAATACCGTTGCCACGGTCGTGACCTTTGTCTGCTTCAACGCTTATGTGCTGGACTACATCAGCAAGATCGAACTTGGCCGGTGCGAGACCAGCCGCATGCTCTATAGCGCTATGGGATGGACGTGCGGTCCGATGGCAGGCGTGTTGCTGATGGAGGTCTGGGCCCCTGCCCCTTTCGTCATCAGCGCGATTGCGGCGGTCGCCATGCTGGCCCTTTTCTGGCGCATGCGCCTGGGTAACGGCAAACTGATCACCAAGGCACGTGGTCCCGCCAATAATCCACTGGCCTTTTTACCCAGGTTCTTTGCGCAGCCCAGATTGGTTGCCGGATACCTGTTCGCGATGATCCGCTCCTGCGGCTGGTGGATTTACGTCGTCTACCTGCCCATCTTTGCCATCGAGAACGGGCTGGGTGAGCAGTTGGGCGGTATCCTTTTGTCGGTCACAAACGCAATGCTTTTTGTTGCCCCTCTGATTCTACGCTGGGTCCAGGGGCGGTCATTGCGAACTGCGGTTCGAGTGGGTTTCGCCGCCTGCGGAGCTTGTTTTGTCGTTGCTGGCGCGCTGGCCGGGTGGCCCGTCGCCTCGGTTGCGGCATTGGTTTTAGGTTCGGTCTGGCTGATCGTACTGGATATTTGCGCCGGGCTGCCGTTCCTTATGGCCGTGAAGCCGTCCGAGCGCACTGAAATGTCGGCCATCTATTCCAGTTACCGCGATGTCTCGGGCATTTTGACACCGGGTGTCGCATCCTTGGTTCTGCTGGTTACACCCGTGGCCGGTGTCTTTGCGGTTGGAGGTTTCGCCCTCTTCGGGGCTTGGGCAATCGCCGCGCGGCTGCATCCCCGTCTGGGAAAGCCCCGGATCGCGTTTCAGCCTGGGGCACTGGCCGAGGCATAGGCTTACGCCTTGAGCCGATACCCGGTCCGCAGCATCTGCCAGGTTGCGGCCCCAACCAGCAGGGTCGCACCGCTGCACACCACCATACCCAGATAGGGCGAGCTGTCGGATACCCCGATCATGCCATAGCGCAGTCCGTCGATCAGGTAGAAGACCGGGTTTACGTGGCTCAACCGGTTCAGAATGGGTGGCAGGGCCTCGACCGAATAAAAGGTTCCTGACAGAAACGCCAACGGTGTCACAATGAAGTTGGTGATCGCCGCCATCTGGTCGAACTTGTTGGCAAAGATCCCCGCAAACAAGCCCAACGCTCCCATGAAAGCGCCACCCAGGACCACAAAAACCAATGCTATGACAAAGTGCTGTGGAATCAGGCCCAGTGTGAGTGCAAGCGCTATGGCGACGACGAGGGCAATCATAACGCCACGAACTATGCCACCGGCAAGATAGCCCAGCAGGATCTCCAGCGGAGACAGCGGCGGCATAAGCGTGTCGACAATATTGCCTTGCACCTTGGCGATCACCATCGAGGACGAGGTATTGGCAAAGGCGTTTTGTATCACTGTCATCATCATGATGCCCGGTGCCAGAAAAGTCAGGAACGGTACGCCCATTACATCCGGGCGACCCGGTCCGATGGCGATATTGAAGATCAGCAGGAACAATCCCGCCGTCACCAGCGGGGCCAGCAAAGTCTGCGTCCAGACCGCCAGAAAGCGCAGAGTTTCGCGTTGGCCCAGCGTGTAGAGGCCCATCCAGTTAACTGCTCCGAAACGGCGCGGGTCGTGTTCGGTGTGAATCTGCATGTTCTGCCCCTTACCTGATTCGAAGACCGCTTGTAACTCGGGCCGCAGTGATTAGAATAGGGGGCTGAGACGAATTCCCAAGGCGGCCCGAATCCGGGGCCGCTTTCCGCTTTTGAAAGGCAAATGATGTCCTGGACTGACGAGCGCGTAGAACTGCTGAAGAAGATGTGGGGCGAGGGCCAGTCGGCCAGCCAGATCGCCAAGGAACTGGGCGGGGTGACCCGCAATGCCGTAATCGGCAAGGTGCACCGCCTCGGCCTGTCGAACCGCGCAACCGGCGCGACCCCGGCCAAGTCCGAACCCAAAGAGAAACCGGCACCCGCTCCCAAGGCCGAAGCCAAGCCAAAGCCCACGCCCAAGACGGAACCTGCCCGCCCGTCCCCGGCGCCCGAAGCCAAGCCGGCCATGCCGGCCCGCCGCCAGATCATCCCGGCGGGGCAACCTTTGCCGCCGCAGCCTTCGGCGAATGAAATCAGCCCCGAGGCGCTGGCCAAGGT
Source organism: Ruegeria sp. HKCCD6647-2 (assembly GCF_057221075.1). Lineage (NCBI taxonomy): Bacteria > Pseudomonadati > Pseudomonadota > Alphaproteobacteria > Rhodobacterales > Roseobacteraceae > Ruegeria > Ruegeria sp. HKCCD6647-2. The sequence continues at coordinate 178,628 of NZ_JBWVBD010000002.1, forward strand.
CAACGAGGTCGAGAAAAAGGCCAAAAAACTGACGCTGATGGAGCTGACCGAGAAAACCTGCAAATGGCCCGTGGGCGACCCCGCGACCGAGGATTTCTGGTTCTGCGGGCTGCCGGTTGAGGCGGGCAAACCCTATTGCGAAGCGCATGTGGGCGTGGCGTTCCAGCCGATGAGTTCGCGCCGGGATCGTCGGCGCTGAGCCCCATGCGCCAGGATCCGACTGCGACAGAGGATACCTGGCTGGCGCGGGCCAAACGGTTGTTGGCGCTGGCCGAAACCGGCCAGCACTTCACGAAAGATGCTTTTGACAGGGAACGCTACGACGAAATTGCCGATATAGCTCGCACCATGCTCGCTGATCTGGGTCGTGTTCCCCTGTCAAAGATCGAAGGATTGGTTTCTGAACACATAGGCGGTTACGCAACACCCAGCGTCGACATTCGCGCCGCTGTAATCCGAGATGGGCGTATTCTTCTGGTGCGCGAACGCAGCGACGGACGCTGGTCGATGCCCGGCGGGTTCGCGGATATCGGAAGCTCTCCTGCGGAAAACATTGAGCGTGAGGTCTGGGAAGAGGCAGGGCTTCGCGTACGGGCGCGGCATCTCTATGCATTAAGGCACAAGGCACGACACCCCTATCCCGCCGATGTGCGGGATTTCTACAAGCTGTTCTTTTTGTGTGACGAGTACTGCAACAATGACCCCGTGGCGGGTGCCGAGACCAGCGAGGCTGTATTCTTTGCAGCGGACTCACTCCCCGAGTTGTCTTTGGCGCGGAACTTACAAAAGGACATAGAGGCTGCGCTACGTGCAAACTCCAATGAAAACGTAGCTGCGATTTTCGATTAGGTACTTCACTGCGCCGGATGCGACGGTAAATCCGGCATCGGAACCCAGCCTGGCAACTTGTCCGGCGAAACTGAAACATGCAAACGTTCCGACCGGTCGCGCCCCACCTTCCGATGCTTGCGCAGCAGGAAAATCTTGCCCCAACCGCGCCATGTGCCGACCGATGGCGCATGCGTGTCAGTCGGGAAACGATCACGCCAGCCATCGGGCAAAAGCAAACCGTGCAGTTCGGCCTTGTCCAGCATCCAGATCAGGGAAATATTGCTGAGCGGCCGGGCCTCCTCGAACCCGTTCAACTGTCCGCCGACATCGCCGTGGGTGCCGCGGAACCAGACCTGTTCGATATGACCCTTGAATTCGGGGGAACACTTCCACAGAACCGGCTCGAACACTTCGCGTGTCTCGTCCAGTGCCATGGCGTGATAACCGTGACGCGTTGCCGGTCCAAGCTGGTGGTTGTGAAACGCATGACGCTCCTCGGCCCAGCGCCACAGCAGCGGCAGGCGCAGGCCCAGTGCTTTGACCGTGTCCCAGACGCCGATCATCTCAATAGCGACGTCCTCATGGCAGAACTTCCGACGAAAATCCCCTGCAGCTGTCCCGTTTGGATTACATTCATAGTGCCGGTAGGCCTGCTTGATATTTCGCACTGTCGCGTGTTCAGCCTTGAGCAGACCGATCATGTCGATGACACCCGCCAGGCTGCGCACGCCATAGGCACCACGTGAATAGCCGATGAAATAGATACGATCGCCCGGTTTATACCGGGACGCCAGATACCCGTAGGCACGACGGATCTGGCGGTTGATGCCTCGCCCCATCAAGACATCCAACGAGGATTTCCAGTTTTCCCACTGCACCCCGGATTCATAAAAAACGGAAACCTGGCTGCCCATTTCCTGACACAGTCGATAGGTCTGGCCGGCATGGGTTTCATAGCCCGGTTCCAGCGTGGACATTGTGCCGTCAAGAATGATGACATGACTGATCGGTTCGCGACGGCGCGTCTCGGCAGAGTGCTCGGAGCGTAAGGGCCGTCCGAGCCACCCCAGAACCTTTCTACTTAGCCGCGACAGAACCATGCGTCAGCAATTCCCATGTTTTCTGGGGTGTGAAAGGCATATCCGCCCGCCGTACCCCGTAATCCCAGAGCGCATCCTGAACCGCGTTTGCCACTGCGGCCAGTGCGCCCACGGTGCCGGCTTCACCGCATCCTTTCATTCCCATCGGGTTGGACGTTGACGGAACCGGCGCCGAGGTAAACTTAATCATGGGTATCTCAACCGCACGGGGCAAGGCGTAATCCATGAACGAAGCCGTGAGCAGTTGCCCATCGGCATCATGAACGACGTGTTCATGCAGCGCCTGGCCGATACCCTGGACCACCCCGCCATGCACCTGTCCCTCGGCCAGCATCGGATTGATAATATTGCCGAAATCATCCACCACCGTGTACCGATCCACTTTTACTTTGCCGGTGAAAGAATCGATCACGACTTCGGCAACGTGCGCACCGTTGGGATAGCTGCGCGCATCCAGGTTGGCGCGCGCCTCGTGTTGCAGCAGATCGATGCGACCATCTGCACGGGCCATATCCGCGGCTTCGGTCAGGGTGGGCGTCAGGTTCGAACCGGGCGCCCGGAAGGTTTCATGGTCGAAACTCACGTCGGCCTCCTCGACACCCATTTTATCAGCCAGATATGGCGTGAATGCGGCGATCATTTTGTCGATCGTTGCCAAAGTTGCCGTACTCTGCACCGTCACCGAGCGCGACCCGCCCGTACCGCCGCCATGGGCCAGCAGATCGGTATCACCCTGCAAGATCGTGATACGGTCCATCGGAATCCCGGTCTGATCTGACAGGAATTGAGTATAGGCCGTCTCGTGACCCTGCCCGTTTGACTGGGTGCCAACATAGAGATTGACCGTTCCACCCTCACAGAACTCGATCTTCGCGTTCTCGGCAGGGTCACCCAAAATGCTTTCGATATAGTAACATAGCCCCTGCCCCCGGATCAGGCCGCGTTCGGCATCCTCGGCCTTGCGGGCTGCAAAGCCCCGAGTTTGTTCACTCGCGCGGCTGAGGAGCATATCAAAATCGCCGACGTCATAGGTCTCACCTGTTGCGGTTTTGTAAGGGAATTTCTCGGGCTGGATGAAGTTCTTGCGGCGCAGCTCCCAGGGATCGACGCCCAGCTCGCGCGCGGCGCGGTCCATCGCACGTTCCAGGACATAGATCGCCTCGGGCCGGCCAGCACCGCGATAGGCATCGACCTGCGTGGTGTTTGTATAAAAACCCTCGACCCGCAAATAAGTGGTCTGCACATCGTAGGCACCCATCAGGACCTTACTGAACAGACTGGTCTGGATCGCTTGCCCGAAATGGCTGTTATAGGCGCCAAGGTTGACCTTGCTATGCACTCGGTAGGCCGTGACCCTGTGGTCCTCGTCAAATGCCAGTTCAGCCAGCGAGGTCAGGTCGCGACCATGATGGTCGGACAGCATCGCCTCGGTGCGGCTGGACATCCAGTGTACGGGTTGGCCCAGCTTCATCGCAGCCACGGCGACACAGAAATATTCGGGATATGGCATCACCTTCATCCCGAAGCCGCCGCCCACATCAGGGGTGGTAACGCGCAGCGCCTCAGGAGCCAGATTTAGTTTCTGAGCCAGTTGCGCCTTCATCGCCCAAACGCCCTGACCGCCATAAGCGAAATGCAGCCGTCCGCCCGACCAGTCGACCCGGCAGCCGCGCGGCTCGATCGGGTTGATAATCACCCGGTTATCGAGAACGTTCAGCGCGACGGTATGAGCTGCGGCCTGAAAGGCGGTCTCGGTCGCGGCCTCGTCGCCCAGAGCCCAGTCGAAGGCTCGGTTGTCCGGAGCCTCAGCGTGCAAAGGTTCACCGCCCAACGCGGCGTCAATCTTGGCCGGCAGGTCGTCGGTTTCCATCCAGATCAGCTCAACTGCGTCTTGGGCCTGCTCGGGCGTGTCCGCGATCACGACGGCAACGGGCTCACCGACAAAACGGACCCGATCCTTGGCCAGCATGTGCCGCGCGGGTGCTGCCCCCTCGGAACCGTCCCGGTTGGACACGATAGTGGCATTCATGACTGTGTCGATACCTGTCGCGGCCAGATCATCAATGGTCAAAATCAGGCGCACACCCGGGGCTTCACGTGCGGCATCCATTTCCAGCACGGTAATCTTTGCATGCGCAACCGGGCTGCGAAAGAACACGGCGTGCAACGCATTCGCGGGCACCGCATCGTCCATGTATTGGCCCTGCCCCGTCAGAAATCGCTGATCCTCGGTTCGCTTGACCGATTGGCTTCTGCCGAACTTTTCCATCGCCTGATCCTGTGACCACCCACCGGCGCGACACTAGCTTTCCGCGGTCCAAAGTCCAGTGTCCGGCGCATTTGCTTCAGGCGATCAGCATGTCGCAAACGGCAAAGCCGGAACCGCAATTCTCCATCTAGGCTGCCCCTGTGGATCAGCCTGACGGAGGTCGCATGACATCCTCGATCGAATTGCCGAATGGTCGCTTGCCAGTGCAACAGGTCAACAAATACTGGGAGGACGGCTTTCTCTTTCCGGTGACCGTGTTCGATCCGGCCGAGGCAGCGATCTTGCGCGCGGAGCTGGAGGAGATTGAAAAGACATGGCGCGAGGCCGATTTGCCTCTGCCTCTGACCATGTACAAACGAGTGAACGCACATCTGGTGATGCCGTTGGCTGCCCGCATTGCGTTGGATCCGCGGGTTCTGGACATCGTCGAAGGCGTTCTTGGTCCGGACCTTTTGCTCTGGTCTGCCGAGCTGTTCATCAAGGAAGCGCGCACGACGCAGGTTGTCAGCATGCATCAGGACCTGACCTATTGGGGCCTGGGTGAAACGCCGGATCAGGTGACTGCATGGATCGCCCTGTCACCGGCCACAACCGAAAGCGGTTGCATGGATTTCGTGAAAGGCAGCCACAAAAACCCGATCCTGCCCCACAACGACACATTTTCCGAAAACAACCTGCTGTCGCGTGGGCAGGAAGTGGCCGTTGATGTTGCGGAAGAAGACAAGACTCACATTGAATTGCAGCCTGGTCAGATGTCACTGCATCATGGTTTGACGATTCACGGCTCGGGGCCGAACATGTCGGATGACCGGCGGATCGGTTTGGCCATTCGTTATCTGAATCCAAATGCGCAGCAGAGTGTCGCGGACCGTGATTATGCCGTTCTGGCGCGAGGAGAAGACCGAAGCGGGAACTTCATTCATGTACCTGTCCCCGACGAGCTGTTCTCACCCGAAGCGCTTGAGCTTTACACGCGTATTCGCGAAGATCAGGCCAAGGCGATGGCGCAGGGAGCGACCGAAACACTGAAGCTCTACGACACCGCAACGACCAACCAATAGGGAAATAGGTGTCAAGCACCGGTTCCAAGGCGCCTGAGGCGTGCGCAGACCCTTTCCCTTGCCTCGCGCATTCGCTATTGCAGGCGCTGACCCTCAATTCGATGACGCAGGACGCACCGCATGGCGATGGAAAAGACATTCAACGCGGCCGAGGCCGAGGCCCGCATCTACAAGGCCTGGGAAGAGGCCGGAGCCTTCAAGGCAGGCGCAAACAAGTCGCGCGACGAAAGCTTTACCATCATGATCCCGCCGCCTAACGTGACGGGCGCGCTGCACGTGGGCCATGCCTTCAACAACACTTTGCAGGACATCCTGATCCGCTGGCACCGCATGCGTGGGTTCGACACGCTGTGGCAGCCCGGTCAGGACCACGCAGGCATCGCCACGCAGATGCAGGTGGAAAAGATGCTGGCCGCCACCCAGCAGCCAAGTCGTCGCGAACTGGGGCGAGAGGCGTTTCTGGACAAGGTCTGGGAATGGAAAGGCGAATACGGCGGCACGATCATCGAGCAGCTCAAGCGTTTGGGGTCCAGCTGCGACTGGTCACGCAACGCCTTTACCATGGCGGGTGCACCGCGTGACCCGCGCACAGGGCACGAGAACTCGGCCAATTTCCATGACGCGGTGATCAAGGTTTTCGTCGACATGTACGAAAAGGGCCTGATCTACCGCGGCAAGCGTCTGGTCAACTGGGACCCGCATTTCGAGACCGCAATCTCGGACCTTGAGGTCGAGAATATCGAAGTTGCGGGACACATGTGGCACTTCAAGTACCCGCTCGCGGGTGGTGAGACATATGAGTATTTGGAAAAAGATGAAGAAGGGAACGTGATATTCCGCGAAGAGCGGAATTACATTTCGATTGCCACGACCCGGCCCGAAACCATGCTGGGCGACGGAGCAGTTGCAGTTCACCCCTCGGATGAGCGTTACGCGCCAATTGTCGGGAAACTCTGCGAAATCCCGGTCGGTCCGAAGGAACACCGCCGCCAGATCCCGATCATCACCGACGAATACCCGGATCCCGATTTCGGCTCGGGCGCGGTGAAGATCACCGGTGCGCATGACTTCAACGACTATCAGGTCGCCAAGCGTGGCGGCATTCCTCTCTATCGTCTTATGGATACAAGCGGGCATATGCGGGCCGACGGCGCGCCCTATGCGAACGAGGCGTACAAGGCCGGGCAATATGCACGTGGTCAGTCCTTTACCGAAGGTGAGATTGACGCAATTAACCTGGTGCCGGATCACCTGCGTGGGCTGGACCGGTTCGAGGCTCGTACAAAAGTAATCGAGGAGATCACCAGCGAAGGCCTGGCCGTCATGACCCGCGCCGATGATCGGCGTCTGGGCTCGACCGCGCTGAAACCCGACCACGAGGGCGCAGGCAAAATGGTTCCGCTGGTCGAATCCAAGCCTATCATGCAACCCTTCGGCGACCGCTCGAAAGTTGTGATCGAACCGATGCTGACCGATCAGTGGTTCGTCGATGCCGAAAAGGTCGTTGGCCCTGCACTGGATGCGGTCAAGGACGGCACCGTCAAGATCATCCCCGAGTCCGGTGAAAAGACGTATTATCATTGGTTGGAAAACATCGAACCGTGGTGCATCTCTCGCCAGCTCTGGTGGGGTCATCAGATCCCGGTTTGGTATGGTCTCGATCTGTCCGCAGACGAATTCATGGATGACGAGAATGACGGAGAGCTTGATCTGGTCGAGCTCGGCCGCTTGCTGAACGAAGGCGGCATGCTGCATCGTGGCAATGTCATGGAATGTGCACCGAACTTTGACGCTGTCGTCGACAAGTTCCTGGATGACAATGCCAACATTCCCAGCCCTCTGAGCCATGCAACCGTAGTCGAAGTTTCCGACAAGCATGAGGCGATCCATCAGTTTGCGGAAAGCCTCGCCCAATACGCCGTCGAACAGGATCCAACCAAGCTGGTTTATCCGGTATGGCGCGACCCCGACGTCCTCGACACCTGGTTCTCCTCCGGCCTCTGGCCCATCGGCACGCTGGGCTGGCCCGAGCGGACCGAAGAGATAGAACGTTACTTCCCTACGGACGTTCTGATTACCGGCTTTGACATCCTGTTCTTCTGGGTCGCCCGGATGATGATGATGCAGCTGGCCGTGGTCGATCAGATCCCATTCCACACCGTCTACCTGCACCAGCTCGTCCGCGACGAGAAGGGCAAGAAGATGTCCAAGACCACAGGCAACGTCATCGATCCACTGGAGATCGTGGACGAATTCGGCGCCGACGCGCTGCGCTTTACTAACGCCTCGATGGCGGCGATTGGCGGCGTGTTGAAACTGTCCCGCGAGCGTATCACCGGTTACCGGAACTTCGGCACCAAACTGTGGAATGCCGTCCGCTTTGCCGAGATGAACGAAGTCTTCACCGACGCCGTCCCGCAAATGGATGTGGCCGATCTGAAGCCCAAAGCCGCAGTGAACCGCTGGATCATCGGCGAAACCGCCCGCGTGCGCGAAGAAGTTGACGCGGCGCTGGAAAGCTACCGCTTCAATGATGCGGCCAACGGTCTGTACGCCTTTGTCTGGGGCAAGGTCTGCGATTGGTACGTGGAATTGTCCAAGCCGCTGCTCCAAGGCGATGACGCCGAGGCACAGGCGGAGACCCGCGCCACCATGCGCTGGGTTCTGGATCAGTGCATGGTCCTGCTGCACCCGATCATGCCCTTCATCACCGAAGAGCTGTGGGGCCTGACCGGCAACCGCGCCAAAATGGTCGTCCACGCCGATTGGCCGACCTACGCCGCTGCCGACCTGATCGATGCAGATGCGGATCGTGAGATGAACTGGGTGATCTCGGTGATCGAAAACACCCGCTCGGCCCGCGCGCAGATGCGGGTGCCTGCCGGCCTCTACGTACCGATGCTGGTGACCGAGATCGACGCGAATGGACAGGCCGCATGGGACCGCAACGAGGCGCTGATCAAGCGTCTGGCGCGGATCGACAGCCTGACCAAAACGGATAAATTGCCCAAAGGCACCATCTCGATCGCTGCCCCCGGCGCGTCCTTCGGCCTGCCACTGGCGGACATCATTGATATCGGCGCAGAAAAGGAACGACTTGAGAAAGCCAAGGGCAAGCTGGCCAAGGAACTTGGCGGCCTGCGCGGACGTCTGAACAACCCCAAATTCGTGGCCTCTGCCCCGGAAGAAGTTGTGGAGGAAGCCAAGGCCAACCTCGCCGCCCGCGAAGAGGAAGAAGCTAAACTAAACGAGGCCCTCGCTCGTTTGCACGAGATCGCCTGATCCCTTCACCTTTTTTTCAAATACTCAATTCCGAACCCCGCCGCGCGTGTAACGGCGGGGCTTTCATTTGACGGCGCCTCTTTTCCCCTTGTTCCCAGCAGCTTGCGATTGTTAGCAAGTTCATCAGGTAACTCCGAGGCAGTGATGGCGCACGTCCTACCCCCTGTGCAGACAATTTCGACCGGCCTTGTCGTGGCCGTCGTGGGCTTCTTCAGTTCATTCCCGATTGTGCTGCAGGGTCTTGCCGCCATGGATGCGTCGGCAGCCGAGTCCGCGTCCGGGCTGATGATGGCTGCAATCGCGATGGGATTGGCGGCGATCATTCTCAGCCTTTGGTACAAGCAACCAATCAGTGTGGCGTGGTCGACACCGGGTGCCGCATTGCTGGCAGTCTCGGCAACCCCTGCTGCAGGCTTTTCGGGCGCGATCGGAGCGTTTCTGTGCGCCGGGGCGCTGACGGTGTTGGCAGGGTTGTGGCGGCCGCTTGCTCGCCTGGCAGCAGCCATACCGACAACACTGGCCCAAGCCATGCTAGGTGGGGTTTTGCTGCCGTTGTGCATTACTCCGTTCAAGGCCGCCGTCGAGTTGCCGTGGCAAGCGCTGCCTGTCATCCTGACCTGGTTTATCGCCGGACGGATCAACCGGCTGATCGCGGTTCCGGCTGCAGTGGCGGCGGCGGCAATCATAGTCGTTCTCAATGCTGGTGACAGCTCCGTCAGGCCCGAGCATTTGATGGCGGCACCCGTCTTGACCATGCCGACCTTTTCGATGGCGTCAGCAATTGGGATTGGCATCCCATTGTTCATTGTCACCATGGCAACGCAAAATATCCCCGGTATCGCAGTGATGCGCAGCTTTGGCTACGCGCCGAACGCAGGCAAACTGTTTTCGTCGGTCGGAGGCGCCAGCCTGCTGTCCGCGCCCTTTGGCGCCCCGGCAACGTGCCTGGCCGCCATTACCGCCGCAATGTGCTCGAACGAAGAAAGCCATCCTGACCCGGCCCAGCGCTATTGGTCGGCGATCATGGCAGGCGTGTTTTACTGCTTGTTTGGCATCTTCGCCGTGGCCATAACCGGCTTCGCGGCCCATGCCGACCCACTGCTGATGGGGACACTGACCGGAGTAGCGTTGATCGGTGTCATGGCAAACGCAACCTTTGCGGCGCTGGAAGTTCCAACCGAGCGCGAAGCGGCGATCCTGACCTTCGCAATCACCGCTTCGGGCATCACCGTATTCGGGTTGGGTGCTGCGGTGTGGGGCCTGGCAGCCGGCGGCATCGCGTATCTGGTAACCAACCGGGCTCGGTGAGCACTTTCGCCTGCCGAAACTGTCGGATACAATACCCTCTATGCTTGGATCACTTGGAAAACTGATCGAACGCCAGATCATGAAGGCGCAGGCCGAAGGTCAGCTGGAAGGGTTGGAAGGCGAAGGGAAGCCCCTGCCTGACCGTTCATCGGAGGCGCAGACAGACACGGCTCTGGCAGCCGGTCATCGGATCATGGCGCAAGCCGGAGTTCTGCCCGAAGAGTTCACGATCAAGAAGGAACTGGACGCGGTTCGAAGGTCCTATCCATCGCTGACAAACCCCAAAGAACGCAAGGCAGCGATGGCCCGCATCGCTGAACTGGAGATGCGGTACAACATGGCACGCGATGCGCGTCGCGCCTTTATGCGGTAATCACTTGAAATCCGGTTTCCGACCCTGCATCTGGGCAGCAATAACCTCGATCTGATCCGGCTTACCGATTAACGCCACCTGTTCGGCGGATTCTTCCAGCAGAACTTCGGCACGGGACTTGCTCTCGGCCACTTCGATCAGACGTTTTGCGGCACGGATGGCCGACGGGCTTTTGCTGGCAATGTCTTCGGCCAGCGCCAGTGCTTCGGTCAACGGCTCGTCCGACAATTTTGTGACCAGGCCCCAGTCCGCCGCCTGAGGGGCGCCAATGGGACGGGCCGTATAGGTCAACAGGCGCAGCACGTCCGAACGGACAAGCCGAGGCAGTAGGACCATGCCCCCCATATCGGGGATGATACCCCATTTCATCTCCATCACCGCCAGTTTGCTTTCGGGATGCGCGATGCGGATATCCGCGCCCAGTGCGATCTGTAACCCGCCGCCGTAAGCGACGCCCTGAATGGCGCAGATCACCGGCACTGGTACGCGCCGCCAGACCAGGGCAAGCTCCTGCATTTCATTGGCATCCTCATGGCTGCGGGTCATCAGCCACTCGGTCGGATCCATATGCGCCATCTTGGCAAAGCTTGCCATGTCGAGCCCCGCGCAAAAACTTTTCCCCTCGCCTGACAGAACCACGGCGCGAGCATCCGAGGCCGCGACCTCCTGTCCGGCGGACAGGATCGCCTTGATCATCGCGTCATCCAGAGCGTTCATCTTGTCACTGCGTGTCAGAGTGACATGAGCAATGTGGTCCTTGTATTCGACAGATACACGCGCCATGCGGGCCTCCCAAATCTGATTTTCCTGACAATGCCCTGAAAGGCGGGCACAGTTCCACAGCGACGTCAGGGCAGAACCTCTGATCGGAGGCTTGCCCAACCCTGCACCCTGCGTTTATCTGCGCACATGACTGACCTGCGCTACACTCCGCTCGCCCAATCTCTGCCCGCCACCGTGCCCTTTGTCGGCCCCGAAACGCAGGAGCGCCAGCGCGGCGGACAATTCAAAGCACGGCTGGGCGCGAATGAAAGCGTCTTTGGTCCCTCGCCCCGGGCAATTGAAGCGATGCAGAAGGCGGCCGGTGATATCTGGATGTATGGCGACCCAGAGAATCATGACCTGCGCCTTGCGCTTGCCGATCACCACAAAGTCGCCGCCGAAAATATCATTGTCGGCGAAGGAATTGATGGCCTGCTGGGTTATCTGGTGCGCTTGATGGTCGGACCGGGTGATGCGGTGGTAACCTCCGACGGAGCTTACCCGACCTTCAATTATCATGTGGCCGGATATGGTGGCAAACTGCACAAAGTTCCCTATTCCGGCGATCACGAAGACCCGATGGCACTGTTCGCCAAAGCGGCTCAGGTTGATGCCAAGCTGGTTTACCTAGCCAATCCCGACAACCCGATGGGAAGCTGGCATCCCGGCGCAGAAATTTTAGCGGCGATGGAGACTCTTCCAGATGGTTGCCTGTTGGTTCTGGACGAAGCCTATGTGGAATGCGCCCCCGAAGGGACGGCAGCCCCGATTAGTATCGATGATCCGCGTGTGATCCGGATGCGGACGTTTTCGAAGGTTTATGGCATGGCAGGTGCGCGCGTTGGCTATGCCTTGGGTGCGACAGACCTGATCTCCTCATTCCACAAGGTCCGCAATCACTTTGGCATGAACCGGGCTGCGCAAGCCGGGGCATTGGCCGCGTTGCAGGATAACGACTGGCTGCGGCAGGTTCAGAACAGGATTGTGCAGTCGCGTGAGCGGATCGGCGAGATTGCACGGAAAAACGGGTTGGAGCCCCTGCCGTCGGCCGCCAATTTTGTTGCCATCGACTGTGGACGAGATGGGGATTTCGCCAAATCTGTGCTGGAATCTCTGGTCGAACAAGGTGTGTTCGTCCGAATGCCTTTCGCCGCCCCGCAAAACCGCTGTATCCGGGTCAGTTGTGGAACTGACGCTGACCTGGACAGGTTTGCCGCTGCATTGCCCGCGGCTCTGACGGCGGCGAAGCGACAGGGTTAACGATTCTCAGCCAATACAGCGGCAGCAGCCTCCAGCGCTCCCGACCCACGCGGGATGTCCAGAGCGGCCATCGCGGTTTCCACACCGCCCAACATCGCCAGGATCATCTGCCCGTTCACATGACCCATGTGGCCAAGACGGAAGCAGCCATCCCAATCCTCCATCCCCAGACCGATGCCCAGCGTCAGACCCAGATTGGCTTCGGTATACTCGCGAAGCGGCGTACCGCGACCATCGGTTAGCCTCAGGGCTGTAACGGCGTGACTGCGGTGGGCGCGATCGGCGACATTCATTTGTAGCGCACCCGCTTCGGTCCAAACCTCGCATGCAGTCCAGACCGCCTTGGCCAAACGTTCGTGCCGGGCCCAGACATTCTCAACCCCTTCGGCGTGGATCAGGTCCAGCGCGGCGCGCAGGCCATAGAGATGATGCGTCGGCGCAGTCCCGTTGAAGTATTGGTAAAACAGGTCGGGTTTCGTTCTTGGCTGCCAGTCCCAGTACTGGGACACACGCGGCATAGAAGCCCGCTTGGACTGTGCCTTGTCATTGAAGAAAACAAAGCCTGTTCCGGCCGGTGTCATCAGCCCTTTCTGACATGCAGTGACAGTGACATCGACACCCCAGGCGTCCATCTCGAACCTGTCACAACCCAACGAGGCAATACAGTCAGCCATAAGCAAGGCCGGGTGATCCAGTTCGTCCAGCAGAGCCCGAAGCGCCGGGATATCGTTGCGGATGGAGCTGGACGTGTCCACGTGTACAGCCAGAACAGCCTTGATCCGATGGGCTGCATCTGCACGCAACGCCTCGGCGATCCGTTCGAAATTCCAGGGTGAAGATGCGCCAAAGTCTATCAGTTCCGCATTGGCACCGATCCCTTCTGCCATTTCGGCCCAACCGTGCGTAAAGCGGCCGGACGCCGGGGCCAGCACGGTTTCGCCCGGCGCGATGACGTTGGACAATGCGGCCTCCCATGTGCCATGACCGTTCGCGATGTAAATGGCGACATTGTAATCGGTCCGTGCCACGCGACGCAGATCGGCCGTCAACGCGGGCATCATGTCGATCAACTCGCCATCATATATGTTGGGCGACGGTCGGTGCATCGCTTGCAGCACCGCGTCAGGCATGACGGACGGGCCCGGAATAGCCAGATACTCGCGCCCCTGCGCGAGAGAAATGCGGTTTGTCATGGGGTCAACCTGTCTGAATTGACGCCTACCCTAGCGCCTGACCGGACGGCGTCAATCCATCAGCTTGGCAGCCTCGCGGGCAAGGGATTCAATCCCGGCCCAATCACCGTTCTGCACCAACTGCTTGGGCGCCACCCAGCTGCCGCCCGCACAGACGACGTTGGACAGCGACAGGTAATCGCGCGCGTTGGACGGAGAGACCCCGCCCGTAGGACAGAAGGTGATCTGCGGCAAAGGTGCGCCGATAGATTTAAGGGCGGGCGCACCGCCCGAAGCCTCGGCGGGAAAGAACTTCAACATGTCATAACCCCTTTCCAGCAGCCGCATGGCCTCGCTGGCAGTGGCAGCGCCTGGCAGCAGGGGCAGCCCCTCGGCCTCGCAGGCGGCAATCAGGGTATCGGTTGCCCCCGGTGAAACACCAAATTGCGCACCGGCCTCCTTTGCGGCCCGGACATCTTCGGGCGTGATCAGAGTGCCAGCGCCAACAACACCGCCGGGCACTGCGGCCATAGCGCGGATCGCGTCCAGAGCCGCCGGGGTGCGCAACGTAACCTCCAACGCGGGAAGACCGCCGGAAACCAATGCCTCGGCCAGTGGTCGTGCGTGCGTTGCGTCGTCTACGACCAGAACGGGGACGATAGGCGCAAGGGCGCAGATTTCGCGAGTGCGTTGGGTTTTTGCTGACATTGGTTACGCTCCGAAAATACTGGCACCGGCATCGGCCGAGCCTACTGCGTTGCGGAACGCGCCAAAAAGGTCCCGTCCGACGCCATATTGGTTGGCCGAAAGATCGGCGACGACCGGGACCCGGTCCAAAACGCCGGGTGTCAGGATTTCCAGATCACCCTTCACCGCGTCGACGCGCAGAATGTCGCCATCCTGAAGGTATGCAATCGGGCCTCCGTCAAGTGCCTCGGGACACACATGGATCGCCGCAGGCACTTTGCCCGAGGCACCGGACATGCGGCCATCGGTGACCAGCGCCACCTTTTGTCCGCGTCCCTGAAGGATTGACAGGATTGGCGTCAACGAGTGCAATTCAGGCATCCCGTTGGCTTTCGGCCCCTGAAAGCGGACAACAACGATAACGTCACCCGTGAATTCTCCGGCCCTGAATGCGGTTTTGACTTCGTCCTGATCGTGAAACACGCGGACCGGCGCCTCGACGATCTGGTGTTCGGGAGCCACCGCCGAGACCTTCATGACCCCGGTGCCCAGATTGCCAGTCAGACGCGACAGGCCGCCCGTCGGCTGGAACGGGTCTTTGGCAGAGCGCACGATCTTTTCGTTGAGGCTATGTCCAGCGCCCTTTTCCCAGACCAGTTCACCGTCTTTCAGCTTGGGCTCTTTCGTGTAGTTGTGCAGCCCCTGCCCTGCGACGGTCAGCGTGTCGGGATGCAGCAGACCGTCCTCCAGCAATGTACCGATGCAATAGCCAAGACCGCCAGCGGCGTGGAAATGGTTCACGTCGGCCAAACCGTTGGGATAAACCCGCGCGACCAGAGGAACTACGGCAGAGATGTCGGAAAAATCCTGCCAGTCCAGCACGATGCCGCCCGCCCGCGCCATCGCGATCAAGTGGATCAGCAAGTTGGTCGAGCCTCCGGTTGCCATCAAACCGACGATCCCGTTCACAAAGGCGCGTTCGTCGAGGATCTGGAAAACCGGCGTGTAATGGTTGCCCAGAGCGCTGAGCGATAGGGCGCGTCGGGCGCCCTCTTCCGTCAGAGCGTCCCGCAAGGGTGTGTTGGGATTGATGAAGCTTGATCCCGGAAGGTGCAGGCCCATGAACTCCATCAACATCTGGTTGGTGTTGGCTGTACCGTAGAAGGTGCAGGTCCCGGGCCCATGGTATGCGGCCATCTCTGCGGCCATGAGTTCTTCTCGGCCAACTTCTCCGGCGGCAAACTGCTGGCGGATCTTGGCTTTTTCGTCGTTCGGCAGACCGCTGGTCATCGGACCGGCAGGCAAGAATACCGCTGGCAGGTGACCAAAAGCCTGTGCCCCGATCACAAGTCCCGGCACGATCTTGTCGCAAACCCCAAGAAACACGGCAGCGTCATAGGTGTTATGGCTGAGCGCCACCCCCGTCGCCAGCGCGATCACGTCGCGGGAAAACAGGGAAAGCTCCATACCCGCTTCGCCCTGCGTAACCCCATCGCACATGGCGGGCACACCGCCCGCGACCTGAGCTGTACCGCCCGCCGCACGGATCGCCTGACGGATCAATTCGGGGTAACGTTCGAATGGCTGGTGCGCCGAAAGCATGTCATTGTAGGCTGTGACGATGCCCAGATTGCCTGCGGTTCCAGTCGCAAGAGATTGCTGATCCTCACCCGCGCCGGCGTAAGCGTGGGCTTGCCCACTGCAGGACAAATGCCCGCGTGCGGGGCCTTTGGACCGTGCGTGCTCCATCCTTTCCAGATGTGGACCACGCAGGTTTGCGCTGCGTTCAACAATCCGTTGCGTGACATCGGTAATGACTGAATGAACCATCGTTAACCTCCGATCTGCCGCCAGCGGCGCCCGTCGCGATGCATAAGCATCAGTGCGTCTTCCGGCCCCGAACTTCCCTGATCGTATTTCGCCGGGCGGTCACCGCGTTCTTCCCAGCCCTCGATAATGGGATCAACCCAGGCCCAGGCGGCTTCGGCTTCGTCACCGCGCATGAACAGGGTCTGATCGCCGCGGATAACGTCCATCACCAGACGTTCATAGGCATCTGGCGCGCTGGATTCTGTGCCCAGCGCTTCGGCAAAACTCATGTCCAACGAGACGTCGGACAGGCGAAACCCTCCCGGGCCGGGATCCTTGATCGTCGTACGCAGCGTGATGCCTTCGTCCGGTTGCAGACGGATCACCAGCACATTGCCCCGCAGGGGGCCGACATTGGGAAAGATCGTGTGCGGCGGGTCACGGAAAAACACCGCGATCTCGGATTCGCGGGCGCGCAGGCGTTTCCCGGTGCGCAGATAGAACGGAACGCCGGCCCATCGCCAGTTACCCAGATGCACCTTGAGGGCAATGAAACTTTCTGTACGACTGTCCGGATTGCCCACATGATCCAAATAGCTGTCACCGCCTTTTTCAGCCCGGTATTGCCCGCGCGCGATGTCAGACGGCTCGACCGGTTCCAGCGCTTCGATCACTTTGACCTTCTCATCGCGTACGGCATTGGGCGAGAATTTCGAAGGCGGCTCCATCGCGGTGAGACACAAAAGCTGAACCAAGTGGTTCTGAATCATGTCCCGCATCGCGCCGGACTGGTCGTAATACGCTCCGCGCCCCTCGACGCCCACGGTTTCCGCTACGGTGATCTGTACATGGTCGATATGGGTCGAATTCCACAGCGGCTCGAACAGGGAATTGGCAAACCGCAGAGCCATCAGGTTCTGCACCGTTTCCTTGCCCAAATAATGATCGATCCGATAGATCTGATGCTCCTCGAAACAGGTCCGCAGTCCTTGGTTCAGCGCCTTGGCCGACTCCAGATCGTGGCCAAAGGGTTTTTCGACCACGATCCGGCTGTCCGGCGTGGCAAGTCCGTGATCGTTTAGACGCTGAGCGATACCCGAAAACAGGTTTGGGCCTACCGACAGATAAAAGGCGCGTACAACGTCCCGACGCAGTGACTTGGCGAGTTCAGGCCATCCGGATTCGCCCAGTGCATCGACAGCCACATATTCCACACGGGTCAGAAAACGATCCAGAACACCGTTGTCGAAACCGGGCGCGAACTCCTGCATGGACGATTTGACTTGTTCCCTGAAGTCACCGACATCCAGATCCGACCTGGCGGTCGCGACGATCCGGGCCTCGGCTGGCATCTGGCCCACCTCGAATCGGTGATAGAGACCTGGCAGTATTTTGCGCTGCGCCAGATCGCCGGTCGCTCCGAACAAGACAAGGTCGAACGGATCAACCGGAATTACGCGTGAAACCATTGCCGGGCTCCTTCAGTGGCAACCTGATCCAAATTAACACGACTATCCTGCCGCATCTGCACATCAGGCCATGTTATCGCTAACATTCGCCCTGTGGATAGGCAAATCGATCAGGAAAATCAAGCTCTGACTTGCATGTAGTACAAAACGGATCGCAGGCGCGTCATCCCTGGCTGCGCAACCAGTCCATCACCGCAGGACGTACCGACTGTTCGCCGCGATGGCGGGCGTCCGTGATGATCTTGCGTACAGCTTGCAGATCCGACCGCAAAAGCAAGCTTTTGACTGGCCCGATCGAAGCCGGACGCATCGACAAAATGCGGATGCCCATCGCCGCCAGACACAGCGCCTCAATGGGGCGGCCCGCGTCCTCGCCACAAAAGCTTAGTGGCGTGTCCGAAATCCCGCAACGTTCGACAATCCGTTCGATGAAGCTCAGGAAGCTGACATTCAGCGTGTCATAACGGCGGCGCACAAGTTCATTCTCTCGGTCGGCGGCGAAAAAGAACTGCTTCAGGTCGTTGCCACCGATCGAGATGAAATCCACCTCGTCAAAAAACTTCTGCGGCGCAAACGCGAGTGACGGCGTTTCCAGCATCGCACCGACCTCAAGTGTTTCCGGCAATACGTGACCCAACCGCTTTTCGCGCTCGATGGTCTTGTTCACCTCCCACCGTGCTTCACGGTACTCTTCCGCCTGAGCGACAAAGGGGAACATGATCGTCAGCGCGCGACCATTGGCAGCGCGCAACAGGGCCTGCAGCTGCATTCGCATAACGCCACGCTTGTCCAGACCGACGCGGATCGCGCGCCAGCCCAGCGCCGGGTTCGGTTCCGCCACGTGTTTCATATAGGGCAAGACCTTGTCCGAGCCGATATCCAGCGTCCGGAACACCACGCGCTTGCCTCCGGCAGCATCCAGAACCCGCTGATATTGCGCAACCAATTCCGAACGTTTCGGCATCTGGTTGCGGATCAGGAATTGCAACTCGGTGCGGAACAGGCCGACACCTTCAGCACCCGAATTGCCTAGCGATGGCAGATCGGCCATCAGCCCCGCATTCATTACCAGATTCATCCGCGATCCATCCCGCGTCACAGTCGGGGTTTCGCGGATCGAGGCATAGCGCTCCTGCGCCTTGGCCTGCATGGCGATCTTGTCACGGAATGCACTGACGACCGTGTCCTCGGGGCGCAGGTGGACCACGCCATTGTCGCCATCAACCAGAACATGGTCACCATTCAGCGCTTCGGTCGTGATCCGCCCGACATGTACCACAAGCGGAATTGCCAACGCGCGGGCGACAATGGTGGCGTGACTTCCGACCGAGCCTTCTTCGAGCACGATGCCTTTCAGCGACCGGCCGTATTCCAGCAGATCTCCAGGTCCGATGTTTCGCGCGATCAGGATCGGATCAGGCGGCAGGTCCGTCCCATTGGTCTTACCCTGCCCCGTCAGGATCCGCAGCAATCGGTTACTGAGATCATCCAGATCCGCCAGTCGTTCCCGCAAGTAGGGGTCTGTCACCTGGCTCATGCGGGCACGGGCCTGCGACTGCTCCATCTCCACAGCGGCCTCGGCGCTAAGACCGCGAGAGATGTCTTCTTCCATACGCCGCATCCAACCCTTGGAGTTGGCGAACATCCGGTATGCTTCGAGAACCTGCAACTGTTCCGTGTCGCCGTCCCGCGAGATTTCCAGCATCTTGTCGACGCCGACCCGCAATTCGTCCACCGCCTCAGACAGGCGCTCAAGCTCGCGGTGCGGATCGTCGGCGATCGGGTTGGTGACGACAACACGCGGTTCGTGCAGCCAGACATGCCCCTCGGCCGAGCCCTCCTGCGCCGGGCCGCCGCGCAACAGAACCGACTGTTGGTGCAAGGGCGACAGGGCCGCCCCTTCGCCGACAAATGCACCCAGTTCGGCCATTTCGGCCAGAACCATGGCGACCACTTCCAGCGCATAAACCTCATCCGCGGAAAACTCGCGCGCCTCGCGCGATTGCACAACCAGAACGCCCAGTTTTTCGCCTAGGCGCTGGACAGGAACGCCAAGGAACGAGGAAAACCGCTCTTCGCCCGTTTCCGGCATATAACGGAAACCCTTGGCCGAAGGTGCATTTGCGGTATTCACCACCTTACCGCTTTTGGCGACGCGGCCTACCAGACCTTCGCCCATACGCATACGCGTTTTGTGTACGGCTTCCGGCGACAACCCCTCGGTGGCGCAAAGTTCCAGCGTCTCTTCATCGCGAAACAGGTAGATCGAGCAGACTTCGGCCCGGATGCTGTCGGCAATCAGGTGCGTGATCCGGTCAAGCCGTTCCTGACCGGCGGCCTCGCTCGCCATTTCCTCGCGCAGCCGCCCCAGCAGCTTGCGGGATTCAGTTTCGGTGCCGTCCGCCATGGCCCACCCAAGTTTCGGTATCAGGCGACCCTTGTGGCTGAAATGCTCAGGCCGCCTTGTCCAGTTCAAAGGCATCATGCAGTGCCTGAACAGCAAGTTCCATGTATTTCCTGTCGACCAATACAGAAATTTTTATCTCGGAGGTTGTAATGACCTTGATATTGATCCCCTCATCCGAGAGCACCTTGAACATCTTGGCTGCCACGCCCGACTGCGAGCGCATGCCGATGCCGACAACGGAAACCTTGCAGACATCCTCATCCGCGACCAGCTCGGCGTAGTTCAGTTCGCCCTTTTCCTTGATCGCCAGCAGCGCCTGCTCGGCACGGGCTACCTGATTGGTGGGGCACGAAAAGGTCATGTCAGTGCGACCTTCGTCCGAGATGTTCTGGACGATCATGTCGACATTCACACCCTCATCGCTGAGCGCGGTGAAGATGGTCGAGGCAATGCCGGGGCGGTCCGCCACCGATACCACGGTCATTTTTGCCTCGTCCCGCGAATAGGCCACACCGGCCACTACATTGGATTCCATGATATCCTCCTCGTCGACGACCAGCGTACCGGCCTCGTCGGATTGTTCCTCGAAGCTTGAGAGAACGCGCAGTTTCACCTTGTAGCGCATCGCCAGCTCGACCGAGCGGGTCTGCAGCACCTTGGCCCCCAGCGAGGCCAGCTCGAGCATCTCCTCGAACGAAATTCTGTCCAGTTTACGCGCTTTCTCGCAGATGCGCGGATCGGTGGTGTAGACACCATCGACGTCAGTATAGATGTCGCAACGCTCTGCCTCAAAGGCAGCCGCGAACGCAACGGCTGTCGTATCGGAACCACCTCGGCCCAACGTGGTAATACGGCCCTCGGGGCTGATACCCTGGAAGCCGGCCACGACTGCAACGCGCATGCCTTCGCCGAATTTCTGGTTGATATTGTCGGTCGGAATCTCTTCGATCCGGGCGGCGGAGTGGGCACCGTTGGTCATCAGCGGCACCTGCCAGCCTTGCCAGCTACGCGCCGGAACATCCATTTCCTGCAAGGTCAGTGCCATCAGACCAGCAGTCACGTTTTCCCCCGACGACACAACCGCATCGTATTCACGCGCATCATACAGCGGTGAAATCTCGTCGACCCAACCCACCAACTCGTTTGTCTTGCCCGACATGGCCGAGACGATGACGATGACGTCATATCCTTTGGCCACTTCAACGCCGATGCGCTTGGCGGCACGGCGGATGCGGTCAAGATTGGCAACCGAAGTGCCGCCGAATTTCATCACGAGTACGGGCATGGGGGCAAGTGTCTCCGCGCCTTGGGATTCCGATCCCGTGCCTCTTATGCGAGGGGGGACGCAAGGGCAAGTGTGCGGGCGAACTTCAAACTGCGGCACGGGGCCGCTTTACAATATCGTGCGGCAATGTCAGCGTGGCCGGTAACTGCTTAATCCACGGGGATTTCCATGTATCGTTTTGCCTTCGCCCTCACACTGATATCGACACCTGCACTCGCGCAGGTGGCCACGCTGTCGGGCACGGACGGCCAGAATTCGTTGGGCACCGTGCCCTGCGCCGCCTTAGCCGGAGAACCATTGTCCAGTTGCCCCGCCGAACTGCGCCACAAAGAGGATGGTACAGCAACGCTGGCCGTTCAGCTCAGCACCGGAGAAGTTCGACGGATCTATTTCACTGACGGCGTGCCGGATTCCAGCAGCTCGACCGCGAAGATTTCCTACGAAACACCGGGCGATAAGATGGTCATCTTTATTGAGCCCGGAGAAGTCTACGAAATCCCGCAGGCGGCACTGAAAACTCAATAGGCGTGTGGGCGACCGTCCCAGGTTTCGAAACAGCCGGTATTTTCCGGCGACAACGCTTCAAATCGAGCGACCAGCCCAGTCACTGCCTGTTCCACCGTGATTTCGGCCGCTGCGCCCCCCATGTCCGTTTGCACCCAACCGGGGTGATAAATGCCCACGGAAATCCCGTCAGCCCGCAGGTCGCTGGCGAGGTTCCGGCCCAGATTAAGCGCTGCCGCCTTGGAGGCGCGATAGATATAGCTGCCTCCCGGTGCGCGCGTATGTGATGCCATCTGAGACGACAAGATTGCGATCTTGCCCCTTCCGGCGCGCAGATTGGGCAACAGCGCCTGAACTGTCAGGAACACGCCGGTCACATTGGTGGCAAAGCTCTGCGCCCACATCTCGGCCGGGTAACCGTCAATCCCCTGTCCCTTGTCCAGATATACACCGGCGTTACAGATCAGAAGATCGACGGGACGGGCTGTAAGCGCTTCGGACATCGCCGCGTGCTGGGCCGGGTCGGTGACATCCAGCGCCACCTGTGCGCCGTTGTCACGGGCGGTTCCCGTTACCTCATCGCCCTGAGCACGATAGTGACCGGCCAGAGCCTTTCCGATTCCGCGATTGGCGCCGGTGATGACGATATGCATAGTTCAGTTCGTTTTACGACTGGGAATGAAAGGCAGCGGCGCAACCGGAACACCGTCTTCGATCAGCGCCCGCGCCTCCTCTGGCCCAGCCTCACCATAAATCGCACGTTCAGGCGCGTCACCCAGGTGCATTTTTCGGGCCTCGGTGGCAAATTCCTTGCCTACATAATCCGAGTTTTCTTCGACCTTGCGACGGATATCGGCAATCGCCTTTTCGATCTCGGGCGCAGGTGTGGCTACGTCGATGCTTTGGGCTTGGGGCTGTTTCGCAACAGCGGGCACCGCACTGCGCGCAGGCCGCACACGAGGCGTCATGATTGCCTTTTCAACGTCCGAACACCCGCAGACGGCGCATGTCACCATGCCTGCGCCAGACAGTTTGTCGAAGGCAGCAGCAGATTGAAACCAGCTGTCAAAGCTGTGGCCCTCTTTGCATTTCAACGCGTATTGAATCATGGTCGGTCCAACTGTCGGTCGGCGAATAGATACCAACCGAAATGGTAATATCAAGCCCTTCTATCAGCGCAGCATACGCCTGGACAGCCGTTGCACCAATTCCTCATGGGGTATATCGGCGTCCACCGCCAAACGGCGCAGGCCGAAATGCACGTGCGCAATTTGCTGATAATACCGGGTGTAAACATAATTTGTCCCGCCGCCCGCCAGCGCGCCCAGCAAAGGTACAGATTGCGCGGCAAGTTTCTGCCCCAGAACCACCGATAACTTTGGTGCCACAGTGGCGATCAACCGCTGCACGGTCGGGCCGGTCAACGTCAAGCGAGCCGAGAAAAACCCCATATCCGCCCCGTCGTCATGAGAAAGCGGACCAGCGGCGGACAAAACCCGGACGCAATCGAATTTCACACCTTCTTCGGCGGGATCAAACCCTTCCCGCGCTGCGGCACCCTGAATAGAGCGCAAAAGCATTGTCGTCGTTGCAGGCAGCTCCATCAAAGCCGTAGATACGCCGCCCAGGCCACCAGCGGCGCCCATCGCAGTGGCGACTGCCGTATTCACCCATGGCGGCTGATCGGGCACTGCGCGGCGCGAACCTTGCGCCGCTTGCATCGCGACCCAAAGCGCCTGTTCCGTCGCACTTGTCAATCCCTGCCTGACCGGCTCGGGCAGTTGTTCCAGCAGGGACTCCGCCGATCCGCCAAGCCGGTTCAACAGTTTGATGCCCGCTCCGCCGGCGGCCTTATAGTGTTCTGCCAGACGATCCAGTTCGACCTCGGGATCGATTTTTTCGACCAGAACCACGTCCTGCATATACGCCCTCCTGTTCAGGAAAGATCGGTATTTTGCAGCTGGTTTTCAATGGGTCAGTGTGTCCATCGAGTGACAGCGCCTTGAATTCCGTCCCAGTCACCGGGCGCAAGTTCTAGCCCGAGAACACGGTCCGGGTTGGTCGGAGGCGGCATCTCGATACCCTGCAAACGCGTGAATCCGAACCGGGCGTAATACGGCGCATCCCCGACCAACATGACACGATTCCAGCCCTGTTGGCGCCCGGCTTCAACACCTTGGTGGATCAAGTAGCCACCCAGCCCTTCGCCCTGATGGGTTGGGTGAACGGCAACCGGGCCCAGCAATAATGCATCGTGAACCCCGATATGGACGGGCCAGAACCGAATTGCGCCAGCCAGAATGCCTTCACCATCGCGCGCCACCTGCGACAGGCCGGCAACCGGTGGGATATCATCGCGCAGCCGGTAAGATGACAATGCCTCGCGACCGGGCGCAAAGCACAGGTCATACAGGGCCTCGACCTCCCACCAATCCTCCGGCTCTTCCGGCCTGATGTTGAACTGCTGCACCCCAGCCCTCTTTTCCTTGCTGGAATTCGCCCTAGCACTTCGTTACGCCTTGGGCAAACGCTTGGAGATCAGATGTTCTATCGCCCTGAAGATGGCCACGGCCTGCCGCACAACCCGTTCAACGCTATCATAACCCCCCGTCCCATCGGCTGGATCTCGACGCGGGACGCAAACGGGATCAACAATCTTGCGCCCTATTCGTTCTTCAACGGTGTCGCTTACACACCACCGCAGGTGATGTTTGCAACTACCGGAACCAAGCACGATCAGGATGGGGGCAAAGACAGCGTCGCCAATATCCAGGCGACGGGTGTTTTCTGCGTCAATGTCGTCGCACACGCCCACCGCGATGCCATGAACGCAAGCTCGGCAGGTTTACCCAAGCATATCGACGAGTTCGATCATGCCGGACTGACACCGGTCGAGTGCCGAACCATCCCCTGTGCTCGGATCGAAGGCGCTCCCGCCGCGTTGGAATGCAAGCTGACGCAGATCGTCACATTGCCGGGAGAGGCCAACCGAGTGGTCTTTGGCGAGGTGACGGGAGTGCATCTGCATGACGATCATATCCGCGATGGCAGATTCGACGTCACATCCTTCAAACCGCTGGCACGGCTTGGATATCGGGATTACTCGGTCGTGACGGAACTTTTTTCACTCAACCGGCCGGATGATTGAAACGGTGCCGTGGGGGCTCTGCCCCCGTCGCCCTGCGGGCGTCTCCCCCGAGATATTTTTGGCCAGATGAAGCAGGGGATCCGTGCTTCATCTGGCTCCAAATATCCCGGAGCGCGAGGCAGAGCCTCGCATAATTCTCAATGGCCACCCAGAATACCGGTTCGAACCGAGTAATCCACGACCAGTTCATAATCAGGGTCGTCATCGCTATCGACCATCAGGTGGCCGGCTTTGGTCAGCAGCTTGTGGCAGTCACGGCTCAGGTGGCGCAGCATGACGCGCTTACCTGCCGCCTCATATTTGGCCGCAACATTCTCGATGGCCTGCAGGGCGGATTGGTCGACGACGCGGCTGTCGGCAAAATCCACGATCACGGTTTCCGGGTCGTTTGCCACGTCGAACAGTTCGACAAAACCATCCGATGAGCCAAAGAACAGCGGTCCCTGAATTTCGTAAACCTTTGCGCCCTGTTCGGTGGCGGAGTCGCGCGTAACGGCGTGGATGCGCTTGGCGTTGTTCCAGGCATAAGCCAGTGCCGAGACAATCACGCCGACGACCACCGCAACGGCAAGGTCTTCCATCACCGTAACAACAGTCACCAATACGATCACGAAGGCATCCATCATCGGAACCTTGAGCAGAATCTTGAACGAGTTCCAGGCGAAGGTGCCGATCACAACCATGAACATAACGCCCACCAGAGCGGCCAGCGGAATCTGCTCGATCAGGGGTGACGCAAACAGGATAAACACCAGCAGGAACACCGCCGCCGCAATGCCCGCGATACGGGTTCGGCCACCGGATTTCACGTTGATCATCGACTGACCAATCATCGCGCATCCACCCATGCCGCCGAAGAAGCCGGTCACGACATTCGCTGCGCCTTGCGCGATGCACTCTTGCGACGCACCGCCCCGCTTGCCGGTGATCTCGCCCACAAGGTTCAGGGTCAGCAAGGATTCGATCAATCCGATGGCAGCCAAAATAACTGCATACGGCAATATGATTTCAAAGGTTTCCCAGGTCAGCGGCACCATCGGGATGTGAAATTTCGGCAGGCCGCCTTCGATTGAGGCCAGGTCGCCAACACGCGGCACGTCCAGACCCATACCGATCACCAGCGCTGCCACAACCGCGATCCCGGCCAAAGGCGCGGGTACGATGCGCGTGATACGCGGCATAACCCAGATCACCGCCATGGTCAGCGCGACCAGGCCCAGCATCGTGTAAAGCTGCATGCCGGACAGCCACTCACCACCGCCCATGCCGTGGCCCGTGTTTTCCATGGTACCGGGCACTTTGAATTGCCCCAACTGCGCCAGAAAAATCACGATGGCTAAACCATTCACGAAGCCAAGCATCACCGGATGCGGCACCAATCGGATGAATCGGCCCCAGTGCATCGCGCCCGCGATGACCTGCAAAATCCCCATCAGAACAACTGTAGCGAACAG
Source organism: Ruegeria sp. HKCCD6647-2 (assembly GCF_057221075.1). NCBI lineage: Bacteria > Pseudomonadati > Pseudomonadota > Alphaproteobacteria > Rhodobacterales > Roseobacteraceae > Ruegeria > Ruegeria sp. HKCCD6647-2. Next base: position 204,809 of record NZ_JBWVBD010000002.1, read on the forward strand.
ATACTCGACACCGTGCTCGGCCACCAGCGCCACCATGACCACAGCCAAAGCCCCTGTCGCGCCCGAGATCATCCCCGGGCGGCCACCGATCAATGCGGTTATCAGTCCAACCAGAAAGGCTGCATAGAGGCCAACCAGCGGGTGCACACCTGCAACGAAGGCAAATGCCACGGCCTCGGGCACCAGAGCCAGCGCCACGGTCAGGCCGGATAACAGCTCGATCCGCAGACGCGATACCGTCATCCCTTCGTCCGGCGACCAGCGCAGATCGGGTATGGCAAGGCGATTGGCAAAACTTGCCAGCATGGCTCGGGGCATGGAGTTGTCCTGTGGTTTGGGTCTGTTGGCGCGAAAGCGCCCTTTTACCTGTGCGAATCGATATGTGATACCGCGAAAATGGGATGCTGGTATGCACCCTGCGCATACCATCACCCTGCCGATTCAAGATTCGTTCCATGCAAACCGCTGAACATACTTGCCAAATGGCACCTCGATACGCAGATAATCCGAATTGAAAACACAAAGCGGAGACAGCACGTGACCCAAACAAAAATCGCCGTCATAGGAGGATCGGGCATCTATGATATCGAAGGTCTGGAAAATGCCGAGTGGGTCACGGTTGAGTCGCCCTGGGGTATGCCGTCGGACCAGATCCTGACCGGATCACTTGATGGGGTGGGGATGGCGTTCCTGCCGCGCCACGGCCGCGGTCATGTGCATTCCCCTACCGAGGTACCCTATCGCGCCAATATCGACGCGCTGAAGCGGCTGGGTGTTACAGATGTGATTTCCATCTCGGCTTGCGGATCATTCCGTGAACACATGGCACCCGGCGATTTTGTCATCGTCGACCAGTTCATCGACCGGACTTTCGCGCGCGCGAAAAGCTTCTTTGGCACCGGCTGTGTCGCACATGTCAGCGTTGCCCATCCGACCTGTCCGCGCCTGTCGGACGCCTGCGAAACAGCGGGCAAGGCGGCTGGCATCAACATCCACCGCGGCGGCACTTATCTGGCGATGGAAGGGCCACAGTTTTCGTCGCTTGCCGAGTCGAAGATGTACCGCGAACAGTGGGGTTGCGACGTGATCGGCATGACCAACATGCCCGAAGCGAAACTCGCCCGTGAGGCCGAGCTTTGTTACGCCTCGGTCGCAATGGTCACGGATTACGACAGCTGGCATCCTGACCATGGTGAGGTCGACGTTGCGGCTATCATAGCGACTTTGACCGGCAATGCCGACAAAGGCCGCGCCTTGGTCAAAGGTCTGCCGTCCCTGTTGGGGGCTGAGCGCCAGCCCTGCCCGCATGGTTGCGACCGGGCGCTGGAATACGCCATCCTGACCGCGCCCGAGAAGCGCGACCCGGCGTTACTCGCCAAACTGGATGCCGTTGCCGGAAGAATCCTCTGACGTTGGCGCCGTATCTTCAGTTCAGAGGTACTTGCTGACGCACGTCCTGCCACAGCCCGTGCGACCACAAATCGTTGTGCATACCGCCCGGAATGATGAAAAGCTGCGTGGACTCATCCGTTAGCTCCGCCAGCGCATGACTGTGGTGAACTGGAACGGTTTCGTCATCTGTGCCGTGAAAAATCAAAGTAGGAACTTCAATCGCCCCAATGATGTCACGGGTGGCGAATTGATCTTTCATCAGGGAGTGTACAGGCAACCATGGGTATCTTTCCGCTGCAACATCGACAGTCGCCGTGAACGGAGCCTCAAGCACCAGCAATTCGGCGTTTGGTCGCTGCTCAGCAACGGCCGCCGCAATTGCGGTTCCAAGGCTCTGACCATGGATCACAACCTCGTCACCCTGCTCCTGGAGCTGGTCGAACAGCGCGAGCCCATCTGAAATCAGCGCCTCTTGAGAAGGTTCGCCGCCGCTACCCGGAAACCCTCGGTAGCTGGGCGCCAGAAGGCCATAACCGCTGTTGAGAATTTCGCGAAACCGGTCGGACCGGTCTGACAGATTTCCACTTTGCCCGTGAAAGAACAGAACCGTCGGAGCCCCATCAGTGGCCGGGCGCGCAGACCAACCAGTCAACTCAACACCGTCAGACATGGGAAGCGTCACAACCTCGACGTCCGCCAACCCGATCGCGCCGGGCTCAGGCAATTTGCCATCGGGTTTGTACAGCAAAGCCTGTTGGTTGAAATACATGTACCCAACCGCCGCCGCGTAGAGAACGCTGACGAGCACTACAACGGCAATCAGAACCTTCCCAACCTCAAACGGCCGAAAGCGAAAGAAAGCTTTGGGTTCGATGTCCTGCGTCTGCGTCATCCGTTCCTCCGTCACAGTGGGCTGCTCTTGAAGTCTGGGAACGTAGCGGGAAAATTCAAGAAACGCCCGCAAAGCTTAATGCAATCTTTAACTTGTTGCCCATTTACCAGCAGCGAAACCGATTCAAGCCTAACGGCCTGAAATGCCAAATAGTTACGCTGTGCTGGGTCTGATCAAAGCGACCGCGTTCAACGCGGATATCCTGCATTGTATCACCCTTTTTTCGTGGCCAGCGCGGTGTTTCTGACTGCAACTCAAGAGTCTTTGTGGCTAGAGACGCTGATGCAGCGCGTGGCAGAGCCACGAAAGGCTTGACGTTACTGCGCCACCAAGGCTTGCTGGCGCAGTAACGAAAGGGACGCCTTATGGAACTCGACTTATGGTTGGCCTTTGTGGCAGCTTCAACTGCGCTTTTGCTTATACCCGGCCCCACGGTGTTGCTGGTGCTGAGTTATGCGCTGTCAAAGGGACGCAGCGTTTCTATCGCCTCGGCCACAGGGGTGGCGGCTGGTGATTTTATCGCCATGACAGCGTCGCTGCTGGGGTTGGGTGCGCTGGTACTGGCGTCGGCCACCTTGTTTTCCGTTCTGAAATGGGTGGGTGCGGCCTATCTGGTGTGGCTTGGCCTCAAACTGCTACGCAGCGCGCCTTCGGGCGGATTGAGCCCTGTGGACACTGGAAAAGACGTCACGGCGCGCAGCGTTTTCGGCCATGCGGCGGCCGTAACCGCGCTGAACCCTAAATCGATTGCCTTTTTTATCGCCTTCGTCCCCCAATTCCTGCGCCCGGCCGAGCCGCTTGGCCCGCAATTCGCTATTCTGATTGCCACCTTTGTCGGTTTGGCATGGTTGAATGCGCTGGCTTATGCATTGCTGGCGGATCGCCTGCGCAGGACGATTGGTCGCGCAGGTGTCATCACCGCGCTAACACGCTTTGGCGGGCTGACATTGATGGGTATGGGTGTGGCCACGGCGATCCTGCGGCGCCCGGCCTGATGTCCTAATCTTCCGCGTTCTCTTTCATGAAACCGCGGATAAAGCGCCGGATTTCCCGTGCCGCGGAGGTGTCGAGCTCTTTGCACAGCTCGACAAACGCATCTCTTTCGTCCTTGTCCAGACGCAGAACTAACTGACTGTTTTTCTTGGTAGAACCCTTGCCGTCTTTCTTTGCCACGCGTTCCGTTCCTATTAATACTTGATTCCATATGCGATGCATTGTATATACATAGCATAGAAGTTGTAGTTATCGGGCACCTAACAATAAAAAAAGGATTATGGCAATGAATCTTCATGTCGCTCAGGCATTTCTTTTGCGAGATCAGCGCAACTGGCGCAAACCGCACCTATCTTGGCTTCCGGCATCGCTGTACCGCTACTACAGCCTGCCAAACACTTTAACGCGCCGCCGCAAATAGTCTCGGTCGAAAGACTTTCCTTGCATGAATGGACCTGATGGGCCAAAAACTGGCGTGTTTTTTGCCGCGAAGTAGAGTGCCCATGTCCAGAAACAAGACCGTCAAGGATTACATCCGAACCATCGTTGATTTCCCGCATGAGGGGATCATGTTCCGGGATGTGACAACCCTGTTCGCGGACCCGCGTGGATTTCGTATCGCAATCGACCAGATGTTGCATCCCTATGCCGGCGAACGGATCGACAAAGTAGTTGGTCTTGAAGCGCGCGGCTTTATTCTGGGTGGTGCTATCGCGCATCAATTGAGCGTGGGTTTCGTGCCTATCCGCAAAAAGGGCAAGCTGCCCGGCACCACCATCAGTCAGGATTACAAGTTGGAATATGGCGAGGCCATTGTCGAGGTCCACGATGACGCCATCCAGCCGGGCGAGAAAATCCTGGTTGTGGACGATCTGCTGGCCACCGGTGGCACGGCCGAGGCGGGCATCAAGCTGATCGAGCGTCTGGGGGGTGAAATCGTCTCGTGTGCGTTCATTATCGATTTGCCAGAATTGGGTGGCCGCAAGGTGCTTGAGAACTTGGGAATGGACGTCCACGTCTTGTGCGAATTCGAGGGCATGTAAAGGCAGCCGGATCACAAGAACGTGACTGGAAACACCAAAACGTCCGGGCTTAGCGCGGGCGTTTTTCATTTCAACATCTCCATTCTGTTACGGGCAGTGATCTATTTGCGATGTCGTCGCGTACCCGGGACGATGCCAAATGAGGCATTTTCAACAAGGGAAGTTATCTCGATGTTTCGCAAAACTGCTTTCGCCAGCGTCGCAACTGTTCTTCTGGCCACTTCCGTCTTTGCTGACGGGCACAAGAAGGACATTGTTGACACCGCAGTCGGTGCCGGCAGCTTCAATACGCTCGTCGCTGCCGTACAGGCCGCAGAATTGGTTGACACGCTGAAAGGTGAAGGGCCGTTCACCGTATTTGCTCCCACGGACGAAGCGTTTGCCGCCCTTCCGGAAGGTACGGTGGAGAATTTGCTCAAGCCGGAAAACAAGGATCAGCTCGTCGCCATTCTGACCTACCACGTGGTTCCGGGAAAGGTGATGTCGACCGATCTGTCCGATGACATGTCGGCAGCCACGGTTCAGGGTGGAAACGTCACGATCGATCTGGACAACGGTGTGATGGTCAACGATGCCAACGTCGTTCAGGCCGATATCGAAGCCGACAACGGTGTGATCCACGTGATCGATAAGGTCATCCTGCCTGCATCCTAAGAAAATCCTAGGCGTGGCCCGGATAATCCGGGCCGCAGTCCTTATCGAAGCACAGCACCGGGGTTCATGATCCCCTTCGGATCAAGCGCATTCTTGATGGCCCGCATGGCTGCCAGTTTCGTAGGGTCGACATATCGCTCGACATCTTCGGTTTTCAGACGCCCGACTCCGTGTTCCGCACTGACAGAGCCGCCGAATTCATGAACCAGATCATGGATAGCATGTTTGACGATCAGTCTTTGGTCGTCGACCTCTGACCTGCTGCGCCCTTTAGGTGGAAACACGTTGTAGTGCAGGTTTCCATCGCCCAGATGCCCGAAACAATTGATGCGATAATCCCCGAGTTCTGCAACCACAGCCGCACCGCGTCGGATGAACTCGGGAATGGTCGAAATCGGAACCGAGATATCGTGGCTGGATACCGACCCGATGATCCGGTTGGCTTCGGGTATCTGTTCGCGCACTGACCACAGGTCATTCCTTTGAGACAGGTTCTGGGCGATCACCCCGTTCGTGACCAGCCCCCGTGCCTGCCCCGCCTCGTACAGGCATTCCAGGACAGCCATGGGATCTTGAGCAGATGCCAGACCCAGCTCAACCAGAACGCTCCATTCCGGGGGCGTGTCAAAGGGTTGACGGGTATTCGGCAACACTTCCGACAGGAACTCAAGCCCTTGACGGTGAAGCAACTCAAACGCGCTGACAGCCTCGCCAACCTGATCCCGCAACACCGAGAGCAGGTCGATGGCGGCTTCAGGCGACGGAACCTCAAGAATTGCCGTCCCGACCCCCGCAGGCTTGGGGTACAGCTTCAGTGACGCCGCCGTGATGATCCCCAACGTGCCCTCGGACCCGATCAGCAGGTCGCGCAGGTCGTAACCCGTGTTGTCCTTGCGAAGCCGGCTCAGACCGCGCCAGATGTCGCCGTTGGGCATCACCGCCTCCAACCCCAGACACAGATCGCGCGCATTGCCATAGCGCAGTACGTTGAGGCCACCCGCATTCGTGGCAAGGTTCCCTCCGATCCGGCAGGACCCTTGCGCCGCCAGCGACAGAGGGAACAACCGGTCTGCGGCATCCGCAGCGGTCTGGATGTCTTCCAGAATGGCTCCGGCTTCGGCAATCAAGATATTCTCAGTCGGATAAATGGCCCGGATCGCCGCCATTCGCTCAAGCGAGACTACCAATGGCTGCGGCCCATCAGGGGCCACCTGCCCCCCGACAAGCCCCGTGCCACCGCCATAGGGGACAATCGGCACACACGCGTCGAAGGCAAGTTGAACCAGCGTGCTGACCTGTTCGACCGTTCTGGGCAGCGCCAGCAACCCGGCCTGCCCCGCAAATCGGCCCCGCGGCTCTTCAAGGTAGCGCGCAGCGACAGGACACAGCACATCCTCGGGCAGTCGCTCCCGGATCTTTTGGGCAAGGCTGTCATCGGCGGGATTCAATGTCATGCCCATTCCTTGCCCAAGCCTGCGGGTCACGACAAGCCCTATTCCAATTCAATCAGATAACGGGGCTCCAGAACCACAACGGTCGGCCGGTCCGGCAGCGTGCGCAGGGCAACGACGATTTCGGATTCCCCGTCCCGCTCCACCGGAAATTCATCCCGGATGTCGATCAGGAAGCGTTCCAGAGAAAACCCGGAAAACCAATGCATCGGAATAATGATCGAACTCTTCAGTCGTTTCAGTACCTCGATCATCTCCGGCAGTGGCATCGTTGTTCCCCCGTCGACAGCGGCCATCACGACGTCCAGCCGCCCCAGCGCCGCAAATTGCTCGTCTGACGGAACGTGGTGGAGATGCCCCAGGTGACCGATGCACAGCCCCTCGACCTCAAACACAAAGATTGAATTGCCCCGTTCTTCAACCCCACCATAGGCTGAACGGATATCTGTCGACACATTGCGTACCAGCAATTCACCCAGGTCGAGATAATGGTCGATTCCCTGACCGAATTCGCCCCAACCGGGCAGGACGTAGGGAATGGCGGGGTCGGGGTTGGCGGTCCAATGAGTGCTGTGCGCATGGTTCATCGTGACAATGTCGGGGATCAGATCTGCCGCACCGATAAAGCCCGTGAAATCCGTTACAGCGTTTAGCCCGCCGCGAGTCTGGATCAGAAAAGAGGCATGGGCGATATAGCTGATCCGCACCGAAAACTCCGAAACCGGGTCATTCCAGGCTGCCTTGTAAAGGTATTCAATCCCCGGTGCTGCATCGGCGATGGCGATACAGTGGCTCGGCCGCCGCTCTTGCGCCGCAGCCCCGCCCGAGATCACCATCAATGCCGCAACAACCCAGCGCATGGGGGAAGTGTAGCGCAAGTTGCTGCCAAGTCATGCCCCTTGTTCATCTGGCTGCAAATATCCCGGGGGTTTGGGGGCAGAGCCCCCAATGGCCCACTAGGGCCAGCTACCCGGCGTCGGTCTTACCACGCCGATCCGACCGCAGGCTGGCATAGAGCACATGCGTCCGCCACCGCCCATTGATCTGCAGGTAGGATTGCGCGACGCCCTCGTATTTGAAGCCCGAGCTTTCCAGCAATCCTCGCGAAGCCGCGTTTTCCGGCAGACAAGCAGCCTCGATGCGGCTCAGATCCAGCCGGGTAAACGCGTGGTGAACCAATGCACCGATTGCCTCGCGCATATATCCTTTCCGCGCAAATGCCTGACCTGTCCAATAGCCAAGCGTCCCGGCCTGCGCTGGCCCCCGGCGAATGTTGTCCAGCGTGATCGCACCAAGCAACACATTGTCGCTTCGGCGAAACAGGAACAGGGGAACAGCTGTTCCGCCGGCAATCGACCGCTGGGCCCAATACACCCTGTTGGTGAAGGACTTGCGTGTCAGATGGTCCGATGCCCAGATCGGCTCCCACGGGGTCAGGTGTTCCTTTGACGCCCGCCGCAAGGCGGTCCAGTCACTAAAATCAGAGTGAACGGGAGGACGCAGGCTCAGCCGCTCGGTTTCGAGTTTCAGCTTACGTCGGCCCAACAGCATCACGCCGCACGCCTCTCCTGCAATTCGGCGAGTGTAGGTGCGCTTGAAACCGGACCGTACAGCGCCAAAGCGGCCGGGGCCTGGACGGCCATACATTCGGCGAATGCACGGACATCTTCGGTGCTGACCGCATCAATCTTGGCAACGGTATCCTCCAGCGAGGGCACCCGGCCCCAGATCTGCACCAGCCGCGCCAGGCGTTCAGCGCGGTTCGACGGGCTTTCCAGCCCCATCAGCATCCCCGCCTTCATTTGCGCGCGGGCACGGGCAACCTCTTCGGAGCTCATGTCTTCGGCGGCGCGCCTCATCTCGTCGATCGTAATTGTGGCCAGTTCTTTGACCTGATCGGCCGAAGTTCCGGCATAGATCGTGGTGGTCCCGGTATCGGCATAGGCGCCGGTCTGGGCGAAGATCGTATAGCAGAGTCCGCGCGTCTCGCGCACTTCCTGAAACAGGCGCGAGGACATGCCACCGCCCAAAGCGGTCGAATAGATCTGAGCGGTATAGATTGCATCATCACGATAGCCGGGGCTTTCCAACGCTAGCGCGAAATGGGCCTGCTCAAGCTCTTTCTCCTGCCGCGCTTCACCGCCCGTGAAACAGGCAGGTTCGGCGATCAGCCCCTTGCGCGGTTGCAAATGACCGAACATGTCTTCGGCCATTTTCATGAGCGCATCGTGATCAACCGCACCTGCCGCAGACAGGATCATCTGCTCGGATCCGTAGTGTTCTGCCACAAAGCCCGACAGGTCCTCACGCGAAAAGGCGCTGACCCGTTCGGTCGGGCCCAGAATAGTCCGGCCCAGAGGCTGATCGTGATAGCTCTGCTCTTGCAACCAGTCAAAGATCACGTCGTCCGGTGTGTCATAAGCCTGACCGATCTCTTGCAGGATGACGCCGCGCTCGACCTCGATCTCGCGCGGATCGAAAACCGGGTTCAGAACGATATCGCCGATAACATCCATCGCCAGTGCTACGTCGTCTTTCAGCACACGTGCGTAATATGCCGTCACCTCGCGCGAGGTATAGGCGTTGATGTAGCCGCCTACATCCTCGATTGCCTCGGCGATTTGCAGCGCGGACCGGCGCTCGGTTCCCTTGAACGCCATATGCTCAAGGAAATGCGCAATCCCGTTCTGCTCAATCCGCTCATGCCGCCCGCCGGCGGTTACCCAGATGCCGATGGCCGCAGATTGCAGCCCCGGCATATGTTCACTGACGATACGAAATCCGTTCTTCAGTTGGTCTTGTCTGACAGTCACTCAGCGATGTGCCCTTTGATATGATCCTCAAGGGCGCCCAGATCGTTGGCGATGAGGGTCACCCGTTCCGGACGTTCATACAGATCAGACATGCGAGAGGGAAGAGGCGGATGCACATCGCTGGCCCTCTCGACTGCTGCCGGGAATTTCGCCGGGTGCGCGGTGGCCAACGTGATCATCGGGACGCCGGCAACGCGATGTTCTTCCGCGACCTTGATGCCGACTGCCGTGTGGGGACACACCAGTTCGGCGCTGTGGGCCAGCGTGGACTTGATCGTCGCCAGCGTCTCATCCTCGGAGACTCTCCCTGAGTCAAAACTCTCGCGCAGCGTTTCCATCGCGCCCTGGCTGACGTTGAAGCCACCACTTTTGAGTTCATCCATCAGCTGCGCAATTGCACCGCCATCCTCGCCATAGGCATAGTAAAGAGCGCGCTCAAAGTTCGAGCTAACCTGAATATCCATCGACGGGCTGATCGAGGGGATGGTGTCGCCTTTGAAATAACCCTCTCCCGAGAGGCAACGATGCAGGATGTCGTTCTGGTTGGTTGCCACGACCAGACGGTCAATCGGCAGGCCCATGCGCTTGGCCAGGTAGCCCGCGAAGATGTCACCGAAATTGCCGGTTGGCACGGTGAAGCTGACCTTGCGATGTGGCGCGCCAAGACTTACGGCAGCCGAGAAGTAATACACAATCTGCGCCAGAACGCGGGCAAAGTTGATCGAGTTCACCCCTGCCAGCTTCACCCCGTCGCGGAAATCAAAGTCGTTGAACATATCCTTCAATGCGGCCTGACAATCGTCGAAATCGCCGTCCACGGCCAAGGCATGCACGTTGCTGTCCGCCGGAGTTATCATCTGGCGGCGCTGTACCTCGGACACGCGGCCATGGGGGAATAGGATGAACACATCCACAGCATCCAGACCCCGGAACGCCTCAATAGCGGCCGAGCCGGTATCGCCACTGGTTGCGCCAACAATGGTCACGCGATCTTCGCGACGTTTCAGGGCGACCTGGAACAGCTGACCGATCAGCTGCATGGCAAAGTCCTTGAAGGCCAGAGTTGGCCCGTGGAACAGCTCCAGCAGGAAGTGGTTCTCGTTCAGTTGTTTCAGCGGCGCGCGGGCGTCATGGCCGAACCCTTCATAGGCGCGGGCGATGATCGCCCTGAACTCATCCTCTTCAAACGATCCGCTGACATAGGGCCACATCACGCGAAACGCGATTTCCTCATAAGGCAGCCCTGCCAGCGCGGCGATCTCGTCTTGCGACATCACCGGGATTTCAGCGGGCAGGTACAGGCCACCGTCGCGGGCCAGTCCGGTCAGCATCGCCTCTTCGAAGGTCAGTTCGGGCGCTTGCCCACGGGTCGAGATGTATTTCATTTCGCGTCACTTTCAGAATTGGCGCGGTTGCGCCACAGGAAGTATCCGGTCATCGCCGCCCAGACCAGAGCCAGGCCAAACCAGGTGATTGCATATTGCAGATGATCATTTGGAATTCCCGCCGAATCCACCGGCAAGGGCGTCACGCCAGGATCGGTCACTGTTCGTGCGATCAGCAGCACTGGCTCAGCCCCTAAAGCAGCGGCCAGGTTGGGCACATCCCGGGCAAACCAGATATTGGCGTCGATATCTGCCTCGGGCGTGTAACTGTCGATCTCGTCGGGCCAGTGCAGATTGCCAGTCACCTCCATCGGACCGGTCAGGCGTTCGGCATCCTTGGCAGCCGTCGGGACAAAGCCGCGGTCCACAAGAATGGTCCGAGCCTCGGTGCTGAAAGACTGGATGACGCGGTACCCCGCCCCGACCTGTTTGACAGAGACCAGAACGTGGATTTCACCCGGCTCCATCTCGCCCGAAACGGTCACGGGCAGGTATTTGTCCGCGTCTTCGGAAACCTGCGGTGGCAAGGCGATGGGATCAGCAGAAATGCGGCTTTCGATCTCGGCCAAAACGCCCTGCTTCCACCCCATCCGCTGCACCTGCCACACGCCCAGCGACAACAGCACGCCCAGACCGGCAAGGCCGAAGATCAGCAGGAACAGAATGCGGCGCATGACAGACTCTTGTTGCAGAAACCGGCGTCTTGTTAAGGCGCGCGCGGGCGCAAATGCAACCACGCAATTGTATCGGGCGCAATCTTGCGCCCTTAACAGAGAAAAAGCCGCCCCAAGGGGCGGCTTTTGCAATTGGATCACCTGTCCGGTGTTACATCAGCGGGGCCTGACCCCAGATGTAGACGGCAAAGAACAGGAACAGCCAGACAACGTCAACAAAGTGCCAGTACCAGGCAGCGGCCTCGAAACCGACGTGTTTTTCCGGCGTGAAGTCACCTCGAAGCGCCCGGATCAGACAAACGCTCAGGAAGATCGTCCCGATGATCACGTGTGCGCCGTGGAAACCTGTGGCCATGAAGAAGTTCGAATAGAACTGGTCGCCGCCAAATTTCCAGCCATCATGGGCCAGCAGCTCATAGTATTCAAAGGCCTGAAGCGCAGTAAAGGCGATGCCCAATGCGATACCAATCGCCAGTCCCTGCACCAGCGCCTTGCGGTCGTTGCCATGCACCAACGCATGGTGCGCCCAAGTGATCGCGCAGCCCGACAGCAGCAGAACCAGAGTGTTGATCAGCGGCAGGTGGAACGGGTCAACGGCGTGGATGTCCGGCTGAATGTATTCGGTGCCGGCATAGTCGTACATCGGGTACATGCGATGCTTGAAGAACGACCAGAACCAGGCAAAGAAGAACATCACCTCGGACATGATGAACAGAATGAAACCGTAGCGCAGACCAATGCGTACAACCGGCGTGTGATCACCGGCGTGGCTCTCGGCCACGACGTCAGACCACCAGGCAAACATGGTGTAAAGGACGGCCACCAGACCGGCCCAGAAAATCCACGGGGTAATCCCATGCATCCACAGAACGGCGCCGAACAGCATGGTGAATCCGCCAATCGCACCAATCAGCGGCCAGATAGACGGGTTCAGAATGTGGTAGTCATGGTTTTTAGCGTGTGCCATCAGCGTCCCTCACCTACAGGCGTTAGTTCGTGTTTGTATCTGCCTGCGCGTCAAGGGCGGCATAGCCCTCGGGCAGGTCAATTTCGTAGAATGTATACGACAGAGTGATCGTATGAACATACCTGGCTTCCAGATCTTCGACCATTTCCGGATCGACGAAGAAAGTCACCGGCATCTGCACCCGCTCGCCGGGCTCCAGCACCTGCTCTTCAAAGCAGAAACAGGCTATTTTCTGGAAATAGCCACCGGCTGAATATGGTGCCACGTTGTAGGACGCCTGCCCGGCAATGGGGCGGTCGGTCGGATTGTAAGCCTCATAAAATGCCAGCCCCGTCTCGCCGATGCGCACTTCCATCTCACGTTCGACCGGCTTGAACTCCCAAGCCATATCCTTGGCTTTCGAGGCATCAAAGCGGACCGTCACGGTCCGGTCCAGAATGTCCTCGGGCGCCGTCTCGGCCACACCGGTAGTTCCGCCGAAACCAGTGACGCGGCAGAACCAGTCATAAAACGGCACAGCGGCCCAGGCGAGGCTGCCCATCAGCACGACCACGCCTACTGTCTGCACTACGGTTTTCTGCGGACCCGACAGTGCCATCAGTTCTGCACCTCTTGTGTGGCCACACCGAAATCAGTGCCTGAAACTTTGACAACCGTCAGGCCGAAAATGATAACGATGAACGCGGCCAAGGTCAGGCCCACGCCAAGGTTTCGACCGAACCGACGTTGATGCAATTCATGGCTTTTCCGCAGACTCATGACCAGCCTCCCAACCCATAAGGTTTCAACAGCGCCTCAGCGAGAATTGCGCCGAAGTGCAGGAAGAGATAGAGCAACGACAGCTTGAAGAAAGTGCGTTCGGCCTTGAAGTTATCCGCCTCTGCTTCTTCCTCTGACCGTCGCGAAATCCGCCCTGCACCTCGCAGGAACAGGGCGTTCATCACCAGTGCGACAGTCAGGTAAACCGGCCCGCCAATGTCGGAAAATGCCGTGCCGATGGCCAATACCGCCAGCAACCCGGTGTAGACCAAGATATGCGTGCGGGTCGCGCGGCGGCCATGAGTGACCGTCAGCATCGGAACACCTGCATCGTCATAATCAGACCGCATGAACAGGGCCAGCGCCCAGAAATGCGGAGGGGTCCACATGAAGGTCAGGGCAAACATCAGCCATGGTTCGATCGACATCGATCCGGTGGCCGCAACCCAGCCGATCACCGGGGGAAACGCTCCGGCTGCGCCACCGATAACAATGTTCTGCGGTGTCAAGCGTTTCAGCCACATCGTGTAAACGACGACATAGAAAAAGATAGTGAAGGCCAGAAAAGCGCCTGCGAACCAGTTCGTCGCCAGGCCCAGCATGATGACGGACAACCCCGACAGAGCCAGTCCAAGCGCCAGAGCTTCGCCTTCTTCGACTTTACCGGACGGGATCGGGCGCCCTTTTGTGCGCTTCATCACTTTGTCGATATCCGCATCCCACCACATGTTCAGGGCGCCGGAGGCGCCACCGCCGATGGCGATGAACAGGATCGCGCAGAATCCGACGAACGGGTGCACAGGGACCGGAGCAGCCAGCAACCCCACCAAGGCGGTGAACACGACCAGCGACATCACACGCGGCTTAAGCAGGGCGAAGTAATCGCCAAAGCTGGCCTCGTCCGCGTGGGTCTTGGCGGTCACTGTGCTGGCATTGATGCTTGCGTCGCTCATGTCCGGTCCTTCAGGGGCGAAAGCTGCGCGAATGCCGCGCAGCCCGTCTTATTCAACGCGCGGGTGCTGGCCCGCGCCGGATCTTAGTTCGAGGCAACCTGGTAAACGGCCGGCTGGCCCGCATACTCTTCCAGAGCGCCCTGCAGCCATTGCTCGTAAGCCTCTTCGCTAACCACTTTGACGGTGATCGGCATGTAGGCGTGGTCCTTACCGCAGAGTTCCGAGCACTGACCGAAATAGACACCTTCCTTGTCGGCCTGGAACCACAGTTCGGCCAGACGTCCCGGAACACCATCCTGCTTCACACCAAAGGACGGAATCGTCCAGGAATGGATCACATCGGATGCTGTCACCTGCATGACGATGATCTTGCCAACCGGCACAACCACTGCAGTGTCCGTCGCCAGCAGCCACTCGTCTTCACCGTAACCCGCATCGGTCAGCTTGGCGCGCATGGCGTCATCCAGAACAAACGGCGTGACATCTGCATCCGCAGGCCGCGCGCTTTCGTCCAGTGTGGCCGGGTGCCCCAGCAGATAGCTGTCGAACGCAAAGTCATGATCAACGTATTCGTAGGTCCAGTACCACTGGTTGCCGACCACTTTGATGACGACGTCCCCTTCGGGAATCTCCTGCTGTTTGAACAGAACCGGCAGCGAGAAAGCCCCGATAAAGACCAGAATCAGGATCGGGCCCAGGGTCCAAGCGATCTCGACCGGGGTATAGTGCGAGAATCGCGCGGGTGTCGGGTTCACGCGTTGGTTATAGCGCACGATGCAGTAGACCAGCAGGCCCGCCACGAACAGACAGATGGCGGTGATGATCACCAGAATCATTCCGTCCAGACGATGAATCCCCTCGGCAAGGCTGGTCGCCGCAGGCTGGAAACCCATGCCGCCATCGACCGGCTTGCCAATAATCTCAAGCTCCTGAGCCATGGCGGGAAGGCTGGAGAGGGCAGTTGCAAGCCCCGAAAGCATCAAAGCATTCTTCATGTTCTGTCCTGATCGTTTGATCTTTGCGTCCCTGGCGAAAAGGCGTGAATCGGTCACACCTCACCCGTTGTCTTTGGCCGCGTTAAAAACCATATTCCTGCGGGTAGATAAAGCAAAATGCTTGCGTCAAACAGACGCTATTTTTGATCTGGATCAAACCCGAAAGGTCCCAACCGATGCCCAACGACCCGTTTCGCCCCTTTGAGAGCGCCCTTCCGAAGGACGAAGCCCTGTCAATTCTACAGGGTGCGACCGCTGGCGCCGAGGATGGCGAACTGTTCGTAGAGCGCCGAAAATCCGAGTCTCTGGTGTTTGACGACGGGCGGTTGCGCACGGCATCTTATGATGCGTCCGAAGGGTTCGGTCTGCGCGCCGTGCAAGGTGAGGTAGCCGGATATGCGCACGCGACAGATGTCTCGATCCCTGCTTTGAAACGGGCTGCAGAAACCGCACGTCTGGCTGTTGGTGACGGCGGTGGAACGCTGGCCGAGGCACCGCGCGCCACAAACATCCGACTCTATACGGATGAAGACCCGATCGAGTCCGCGGATTTCCCGGTCAAGATCGAGACCCTCCGCGCCATTGATGCCTTCGCCCGTGACCTCGACCCACGGGTCGTTCAGGTCAGCGCAACGATCGCCGCCGCCGTACAGGAAGTGGAAATTCTGCGCCCCGACGGCGTTCTGGTCCGCGATGTGCGCCCAATGACCCGGCTGAATATCTCGGTCATCGTTGAACAGAACGGTCGTCGGGAAAGCGGCTCGGCTGGCGGCGGCGGTCGGGTCGGTCTGGATGGGTTGATCGATCCTGCCGACTGGCAGGACAAAGTTCGCGAAGCGTTGCGAATTGCCATGGTCAACTTGGAAGCCGTCCCCGCCCCTGCCGGCGTGATGGAAGTCGCGCTTGGTCCCGGCTGGCCGGGCATTCTGCTGCACGAAGCCATCGGCCACGGGCTTGAGGGTGATTTCAACCGCAAGGGCAGTTCGGCTTTTGCCGGTCTGATGGGAAAACAGATTGCCTCAAAAGGCGTGACGGTGGTCGATGACGGCACGATTGCCGATCGGCGCGGCTCGATCACAGTGGATGACGAAGGCACGCCCAGTTCACGGACCGTGCTGATCGAAGACGGCGTACTGACAGGATATATGCAGGACCGACAAAATGCCCGCCTGATGGGCGTTTCGCCCACAGGCAATGGGCGGCGGCAAAGCTATGCGCACAAACCCATGCCACGGATGACCAACACAATCATGCTGGGCGGCGATTCCGATCCAGCCGCGTTGGTTGCCGATATCAAAGATGGCATCTGGGCCGTTGGGTTCGGCGGCGGTCAGGTGGATATCACCAACGGTAAATTCGTGTTCTCTTGCACTGAGGCTTATCGCGTCGAGAACGGCAAGATTGGCGCCCCTGTGAAAGGCGCGACCCTGATCGGAGACGGCCCGTCAGCGCTCAGGCGTATTCGCGGGCTGGGCAACGACATGGCGCTGGATCCCGGCATGGGAACATGTGGCAAGGACGGCCAGTGGGTGCCGGTTGGAGTGGGACAACCGACTGTCCTGATGGACGGTCTGACCGTCGGCGGATCGGCTGCCTGAGTCGCCGTCCACACCAAATGCGCGCGGCGCAAGGTTAACTTGACGCCGCGCGCTCCGAGGATTCGCTCAACTCTGCGCGTGTCGAAACGCAAACGGAACACAAAACTTTCCGTTTAAAATCAAATATATATAAGATTACCCCTCAAAATTCTCGGAAGTTTTGCATAGAATTTTCGCGGATTCACAAGCTGTTAACCCCACATCCCGTAAACCAGTTCTGCAACCAGGCGGAGCATCGGATGACCGAAGAGCAGCTTTCTTCCAATCACCCCACACTCCCACCCACCACGGAAGAGGATCGGTTTTCCTGGCTTCGTCTGTTGCGCTCGCGCAAGGTTGGCCCGGCGACGTTTCGTCGGCTGCTGCGCGAACATGGCTCGGCGCAGAACGCGCTGGCCGCGCTGCCGGAAATGGCACGCGCCGCCGGAATCGAAGGGTATGAAGTCTGCCCGCCCGGCGTGATCGAGGCGGAACTCAAGGCCGCAAAAGCCGCCAAGGCGCGGCTTCTGTGCCTTGGGGCCGCCGACTTTCCTTCAGCCCTGCACGATGTGACCGACGCGCCGCCTTTACTATGGGCGATAGGCGATACCTCGGTACTGAAACGCCCGGCGATTGCCATGGTTGGCGCCCGCAATTGCTCGTCGCTGGGCGCGCGAATGGCGCGCAGTTTGGCAAAAGAACTGGGTGAGAAGGGATACATCGTGGTATCCGGACTGGCGCGCGGCATTGACACATCGGCCCACCTTGCCGCTTTGGATTCGGGCACTGTCGCCGTTATGGCCGGGGGCGTCGATGTGGTCTATCCGGCGGAAAACACGGACCTGGCGTGCAGTATCATCGAGAACGGATTGCGTTTGTCGGAACAACCGATGGGCGTCACCCCACAGGCGCGTCACTTTCCGCGCCGCAACCGGATCATATCCGGGTTGGCTCAAGCCGTTGTGGTCGTCGAAGCCGCAGCGAAATCGGGCAGCCTGATCACGGCGCGCGACGCACTGGATCAGGGGCGCGAGGTGCTGGCTGTTCCCGGCCATCCCTTTGACGCGCGAGCCGCGGGCTGCAACCTGTTGATCCGCGATGGCGCAACTCTGGTTAGGTCTGCCGCCGATGTCATCGATGCATTGCCGCCGCAAGGTGACTTGTTTGACTCTCCTGCGTCGGACCCAGTTTTTGACAATGATGAACGGCCCCATACGGATGCAAGGGAGTTACACGCACAGATACTGGCGCGACTTGGACCGTCCCCGATTGCAGAAGACCAATTGCTGCGCGATGTCTCGGCCTCGGCGGGTGAAATCGGACCCGCGCTGGTCGATCTGGAACTGGACGGGCGAATCCACAGACAACCCGGCGGTCTTCTGTCACTGGCAAGCTGACGCTTGGCTCAGTCGGCGCGAAACCGAATGTATCTGACTGAAATCGCCGCATCTTTCGAAGAATTCAAGGAACGCATTGACAATTCCGCCTTCCCCCACACATTTTGCACGGCCATAGAAGGCGCCAAATTCGTCGAGCGAGGTTTTCCCCTAAATGCCCGTAGTTGTTGTAGAATCCCCGGCCAAGGCAAAAACGATCAATAAATATCTGGGGCCCGACTACACGGTTCTGGCCTCGTACGGCCATGTTCGCGACCTGCCGCCCAAGGACGGATCGGTCGATCCAGACCATGAATTCTCGATGAAATGGGAAGTCGGGAATGACAGCCGCAAACACGTAAAGGCCATCGCTGACGCGCTGAAAGAAGACAACGCCCTGATCCTCGCCACCGACCCTGATCGCGAGGGTGAAGCAATCAGTTGGCACTTGCAGGAGGCGCTGACCAAGCGCCGCTCGATCAAGAAGGACACGCCGGTCAGCCGCGTCACGTTCAACGCCATCACCAAGGAAGCGGTGACCCAGGCAATGCAGAACCCGCGCGAGGTGGATATGCCCTTGGTCGAGGCCTATCTGGCCCGCCGCGCGCTGGACTATCTGGTAGGATTCAACCTGTCGCCGGTTCTGTGGCGCAAGCTGCCAGGCGCGAAATCCGCCGGAAGGGTGCAATCGGTCTGCCTTCGTCTGATCGTCGAGCGCGAGATGGAGATCGAGGCGTTCAAACCCGTCGAATACTGGTCGGTCCGGGCGCTGTTCGAAACACCGCGCGGTCAGACTTATGAGGCGCGGCTGGTCACGCTGGCCGGCAAAAAACTAGACAAGCACGATCTGGCCAACGCCACTCAGGCCGAATTGGCTGTGCAGGCGATCACCAGCCGCGCGCTGAGCGTCACCTCGGTCGAGGCCAAGCCGGCCGCGCGCAACCCCAGCGCACCGTTCATGACTTCGACGTTGCAACAGGAGGCCAGCCGCAAATTCGGTATGGGCGCGCGGCACGCAATGCAGGTGGCACAACGGCTCTACGAGGCCGGCTACATTACTTATATGCGAACCGACGGCATCGACATGGCGCCCGAGGCCGTGGCTGCTACTCGTGAGGTAATCGCCGACCGGTATGGTGCGGAATATGTGCCGGACAGCCCGCGGATGTATAAAAACAAGGCCAAGAACGCTCAGGAAGCCCACGAATGTATTCGCCCCACGGATATGTCGCGCGATGCCAAGGCGTTGAAGGTGACCGATGAAGATCAGCGAAAGCTCTATGATCTGATCTGGAAACGCACCATTTCCTGCCAGATGTCCGCTGCCCGTCTGGAGCGCACGACAGTCGAGATCGGCAGCGACGACGGTCAGGTTGGCCTGCGTGCGACCGGTCAGGTGGTGTTGTTCGACGGCTTCATGCGTGTTTACGAAGAAGGCCGCGACGATGTGGCCGATGACGACGAAAAACGCCTGCCCCAGATCGCTCAGGGCGATCCTGCCCCGTTTGCCAAGACCTCGCTGCGCGATCAGTTCGCCAAGGCGACGAGCGGCAACGGCGACAAGGTCGCGAAAGAGGCTATTCTGTCCGAAAACGAGTCCGTGCTTGCCCTGCAACACCACACACAACCCCCACCGCGCTATACCGAGGCGACTCTGGTCAAGCGGATGGAGGAGCTGGGAATCGGGCGGCCGTCGACCTATGCCTCGATCGTGACCACGATTCAGGATCGCGGCTATGTGCGCAAGGACAAGAACCGGCTGATCCCCGAGGAAAAGGGTCGGATCGTCACGATTTTCCTGCTGAACTTCTTCCGCCAGTATGTCGGGTATGAGTTCACCGCGAACCTGGAAGAACAGCTAGACGATGTCAGCGCTGGTGATCGGGATTACAAGGACCTTTTAGGCAAGTTCTGGCGCGATTTTTCAGCGGCAATCGGCGAGACATCTGAACTGCGTATTTCCGAAGTGCTGGACAAGCTGGACGAGGCCTTGGCGCCGCAGCTTTATCCCCCGCGCGAAGACGGCTCGGACCCGCGCATCTGCCCGAAATGCGGTGTTGGCCGGTTGCACTTGAAGACGTCGCGCACCGGCGGATTTGTGGGCTGCGGCAATTACCCGGAATGCAACTATACGCGCCCCATCGCAGGAGAGGGCGCGGAAGGTGACGAACGTTTGCTCGGCGAAGATGCAGGCGATGAGATCTGGCTGAAATCCGGTCGCTTTGGTCCCTATGTCCAGCGCGGTGAGCCAACACCCGAAAACAAAAAGCCACCGCGCGCGTCGCTGCCGCGCGGATGGAGCAAGGACGACATGGATCTGGAAAAGGCGCTGACCCTGCTCAGCCTGCCGCGTCAGATCGGCGAACATCCCGACGGAGGGATGATCAGTTCAAATTTCGGGCGCTTCGGGCCGTATCTGATGCATCAACTGCCGGACGAGGCGAAACCGGTATATGCCAATCTGAAGGACCCCAACGACGTGTTCGAGATCGGCATGAACCGGGCGGTGGAGTTGCTGGCGGAAAAACGCGCCAATCCAGGGCGGCGTGGACAGGCGGCGGCGAAACCGTTGAAAGAGCTGGGCGAGCACCCTGACGGTGGCGCGATTCAGGTTTTGGATGGGCGCTATGGGCCTTATGTGAAATGGGAAAAGGTCAACGCGACCTTGCCCAAGGACATCAAACCCGAGGACGTGACGCTGGAAATGGCCGTGGAACTGGCCAACGAAAAGGCGGCCAAGAAGGGAACCAAACGGAAAGCTGCACCGAAAAAGAAAGCAGCGGCCAAGAAGACAAGCAAGAACGCGGCAGGCTGAACCGGTCATGTGGCCGGCCATGGTCGGCTGCGTTAGGTAGAAATACCACTGACCCCTTGGTTTCATTGACTTCCCCGTGACGTGGCGGCACAACCTGCCCATCACCATGTCATTGGGGGAGTTTTCCATGAAGAAAATCTATGCCAATGCCACCGAGGCACTCGATGGGGTGCTCGAGGATGGCATGCTGATTGCCGCAGGCGGGTTCGGTCTGTGCGGCATTCCCGAACTGCTGCTGGAAGCGATCAGGGAGTCGGGCGCTCAGGACCTGACCTTTGCCTCGAACAACGCGGGCGTTGATGATTTCGGTATCGGCATCCTGCTGCAGACCAAGCAGGTCAAGAAGATGATCAGCTCTTACGTCGGCGAGAACGCGGAATTCATGCGTCAGTACCTGGCCGGGGAACTTGAGCTGGAATTCAACCCGCAAGGAACACTGGCCGAGCGTATGCGCGCGGGCGGTGCGGGCATCCCCGGATTCTACACCAAGACCGGCGTAGGTACGGTGATTGCCGAAGGCAAAGAGCATAAGGATTTCAACGGCGAGACCTACATCATGGAAGAGGGAATCTTTGCCGACCTCGCCATTGTCAAAGCCTGGAAAGCCGACGACACCGGCAACCTGATCTTCCGCAAGACTGCGCGTAACTTCAATGTACCTGCTGCGACCTGCGGCAAGGTCTGTATTGCGGAAGTCGAGGAAATCGTTCCCCGCGGCTCCTTGGACCCGGACTCGATCCACCTGCCCGGTATCTACGTGCATCGCATCATTCAGGGCGAGCACGAAAAGCGCATCGAACAGCGCACCACCCGCAAGAAGGAGGACGCATAATGCCCTGGGACCGCAATCAGATGGCCGCCCGCGCGGCGCAAGAGCTGGAAGACGGCATGTATGTGAACCTCGGCATCGGCATTCCGACGCTGGTGGCGAACTATGTGGGGGACAAGGACATCACCCTGCAATCCGAAAACGGCATGTTGGGCATGGGCCCCTTCCCCTTTGAGGGCGAGGAAGACCCCGACCTGATCAACGCCGGCAAGCAGACGATCACCGAACTGTCCCGCACCTCGTACTTCGACAGCGCCACATCCTTTGCAATGATCCGGGGCGGCAAGATCGCCGCGGCCGTTCTGGGCGCGATGGAGGTGGACGAGGAAGGCGATCTGGCCAACTGGATGATCCCCGGCGTGCTGGTCAAAGGCATGGGTGGCGCGATGGATCTTGTGGCCGGTGTGGGCCGTGTGATCGTGGTGATGGATCACACCAACAAGCACGGCAAGTCCAAGCTGCTGAAGAAGTGCACTCTGCCCCTGACCGGCAAAAAGGTCGTCAACCGCATCATCACCAATCTGGGTGTTCTGGATGTGGTCGAAGGTGGCCTGAAAATCGTTGAACTTGCTGAAGGTGTCGCCGAGGATGAGATTCGGGCGGCGACCGAGGCGAAAATCGTCAACTGACGTCCCACCAGAGTTAAGGCCCGCCAATCGAGCGGGCCTTTGTTAGTTCAGTGTTTGGAATACGCATCCATCCGAGATCAACTCGGGCGGCGTGGCGCATAAGGCCTTGGCCACCTGAAAGGCGGCCAACACCTTGGGAACGTAGTCGCGTGTTTCCGCATAAGGCGGCACCCCGCTGTGCTTGTGCACAGCCCCCTCACCGGCATTGTATCCTGCCAGAACCAGAATCGGGTCGTTGCCGAACTCTTCCATGAGCCAGTTGAGGTATTTGACTCCTCCGGCAATGTTCTGCTCGGGCACGAGGCTGTCGTTGACGCCGAATCTGGCCGCCGTTGCAGGCATCAATTGCATCAATCCCTGCGCCCCGGCAGAACTAACTGCTTTTTCCCGTCCAGCCGACTCAACAGAGATCACCGCCAGCACCAGCGCCGGAGAAACCTTGGTTCCAACGGTTGAGCGAAGGATATCCACGCCGCGCTTCTGCGCAATATCCTGAAGCGTCTGCAGTCGTGGCGACGCTACTCCGGTCGACGCCAAAGCCTGAATTGCTTCGGTCAGTCGGCCAGAACTGGCATTTGCCAGATCCGGAGAAACTCGGTTCCAGAACGCTTTGTAAGAGCCGACGGGTTTAGAGGCAGCCCCGGCCTGTGGCAGGTTTCCGGGCGGTACTTTGGTACGCGCGATAATTTTAGATACGACCAATTCTGCACCGGTACTGGGCGCTGAAGGTTGCGCTGCATGTTCTTCAGGAGAGATTTGAACGGTCACACGGGGACGGCTGCCCGGTTTGGGCGCTTTGATACGTTTGTAAACACCGCGCGGTTCCTGCTCGGCGGCGAACACTGTGGACGCATCGGTCGTCAGCAACACCGCAGCAATTGCGCTCACAAGAGCGTTTCTAAAAACCATCTTTGCCTGCCTCAATTCGTCTTTTGGTTGAATTTGAACTCTGAATCGGCCTGCAACGCCAGAAAAACAAAGCGAATTGGGGCAATTTTGCCTCATTTGGCGCAATTTTGCACCGCCCGGATACGTACCAACAGAAAAGTTCAAACTATTTTTTGTTTAAAATCTGATGGTTACAAAAATTCCCAACAAAAAGTTAAGCTTAGAGAGAAAAAAATGCCGTTTGGCCCAATTCCTGCCACGCCGACCCGTCAAACATAGTGCCATACCGAGACGATCGGGAGCGGACTGAGAGAGAATGCTCTGGAAGACGCCGAGGTTAAATTACTTTTGATCCTTTAGGAGGGACGTAACATGATCAAGTTCATCAAGAACTTCCGTAAAGACGAAGACGGCGCCGTAACCGTTGACTGGGTCGTTCTGACCGCAGCCGTTGTTGCTCTGGCAGCCATCGCATACAACCAAGTTCGCACCGGCACCAGCGATCTGGCGGGCGACGTGAACAGCGCCCTGCAGGGTGCAAATGTTGGCTCGATCAACCTGGGCAACAGCAACTAATCCGCGACTGCGGAATAGCCTAACTGTATCGACGTAAAGTCGTGTGTGGGGGTCATGTCTTGGATAGAGGCATGACCCCTTGTTTTTAACCACTGTTGAATTGGTGACCTTATGCTGACCCAACTAAAACTCTTTGGGCCGGATGAAAGCGGCGCAATTACAGTCGACTGGGTAGTGTTGACCGCAGGCATTGTTGGCCTGGGAGCGTTGATGTACTACTACCTGAGTGGACCAATTGAAGAGATCGACAGAAAAAACGGGGAAGCCCTCGCGAACATTCAGGTCGATCCGATTTCCTTCGACTAATTGACCAGCGCTGGGCACTTCCGCTCAGATTTCGCACATCATTTCGCGAAATAGCTTACAAAATTCAGGATTGTCCCATTTTTGAACACAATTGGGACTTACTGTGAATTTCGAACAGAAGTGATGCTGGGCATCTTGGTATCGCAAACAAAGAAGAGACGAGGGACAAATGCGAGCTGTTTTTGGACTTGTTCTGGTTATCGGGGTCGCCCTGGCTGGGGGGGCTGTCTATTTGGCCCGCGACTATATTTCAGAGAATCAGGCCCAACTGGCACTGGAGAGGCAACTGCGTGAAGAGGCACTGGCCAACGTCAAATCGGTTCCGACCGTTGGCGTTATCGTCTCCAATCGATCGCTTCGGTACGGGGAAAAGCTGACACAAGAAGATGTGCGTGTCGTGCATTGGCCGGAAGACGCGATTCCCGAGGGGTCGTTCGTGGATTTGGCCGCGCTCTTTCCGGAAACCGGCAACAATGACCGATTTATCCTGCGAGCGATGGAAAAAGACGAAGCCGTGATGGAAGTGAAAATTACAAGACCCGGTGAAGCAGCCGGGCTTACCTCGCGTCTCGAAAAGGGCATGCGCGCTTTTGCCATCAGCGTTGACGTATCCTCTGGTGTGTCGGGTTTCCTGCGCCCAGGCGACAGGGTCGATGTCTATTGGACCGGATCATTGCGCGGCCTGGTTGATGGGGCGGGAGGAGAAATCACCCGTTTGATTCAAACCAACATCGAGTTGATCGCCGTAGACCAAACCGCTGGGTCGGACATCACCGGAGCGACGATTGCTCGCACAGTCACCGTTGCCGCAACACCGGAACAGATTGCGGCGCTGGCCCAGGCTCAGAACACCGGGCGGCTGTCACTGGCATTAGTAGGGGTACAGGACGAAACAATCGCCAGCGCGGTAGAAGTCGATCAGAGGAAGCTTCTGGGAATCAAAGAAGCAGCGCCCGCTCCCGTTAAAGCTGAAAAGAAGGTTTGCACCATTCGTACCCGTCGCGGCGGCGAGACAGTGGAGACCCAAATACCCTGCACAAACTGACGCCTAATCAGACTGTTAGGTGGTGAGGGCCGCGCATTCTGCGCGGCCCTCTTCGTTGCATTGTTGCGCATTATCCACATAAGGAAAATTCCAGAAACCATTGATTATTGCAAAAAAACTGGTTTTCGCGCAGGGTTCCGAGACATAGGGCACAAGACCCGAAAAAACATAGTGGTGATCGGAGAGGCAGGTCACATGACAATACGTTCCTGGATCAGCGCAACCCTGATGGGGTTGACGCTTGTTATGGGTCCGATCGGCGACGCCGCTTGGGCTGAAAATCTTCGCGTGGTGAAAAAGGGGACGGCGGAATCGCTGGATGTCCCCATTAACCGCGCGATCGTAGTGGAAAGCGAAGTCCCCTTCGCTGAACTCAGTATCGCGAACGCTGGTATCGCGGATATCTCATCGCTTTCAGAACGCACAATTTATGTTCTGGGTAAGGCGCCGGGTCTGACGACGCTGACGCTGTTTGACGGTGCCGGTAACCTGATCACGAATGTTCAGGTTCGTGTTTCACCGGATGTCACAGAATTTAAAGAACGGCTGCGTCAGATTTTGCCTAGCGAACAAATCGAGGTTCGCACCGCAAATGACGGGATCGTGCTGTCCGGTACAGTGTCCAGCAGCGCGAAACTGGCCCGTGCCCTAGAACTCGCCGAGCGGTATGCACCCGAGCGTGTTTCGAACCTGATGAATGTCGGCGGCGTTCAGCAAGTGATGCTCAAAGTGCGCTTTGCCGAAATGAACCGGTCCGTCGCCAAGAGCCTGACGGCATCACTCGGTTTCGGTGGTGGCGATGTCACTGGTGGCTTCAATACTTTGAACACGCAGGGTGCGCTGACCAACGCTTTGAATAATAATATCCCGTTAACCCAAACCAACACAGGCGCAATTCTGTTTGGCTTTGGCGCTGGATCGACGCAGGTCCGGTTGTTGCTGGAAGCCCTTGAATCCAAAGGGATGGTTCGCAGTCTCGCGGAACCAAACCTGTCTGCGCTTTCCGGTCAGGAAGCGATATTCCTTGCAGGCGGAGAAGTCCCGATTCCAGTGCCGCAGGGCGATGGTGTGGTCGCAATCGAGTACCGTCCGTTCGGGGTCCAGCTCGACTTTGTTCCTCGTGTCGTGGATGGAAACCTGATCAATCTCGAACTGACCGCCGGTGTTTCGAGTATCGACCCCAACTCCAACACGTCCATCAACGGCGATCCCGTTCCGACATTCATTGTTCGTCAGACCAGCACAACAGTTGAACTGCGCGATGGTGAGAGTTTTGCGATTGCAGGTCTGCTTCAGGATGATTTCACCGATCTGAACAATCAGATTCCATGGCTGGGTGACGTACCCATTCTGGGCGCGCTGTTCCGCAGTGCTCAATACCAACGTGAGCAAAGTGAACTGGTAATTATCATTACCGTGCATCTGGTGACACCGACTCGGGGCGAGGCGCTTGCCCTGCCCACGGACCGCGTGAAACCGCCCAGCGAGTTTGACCTGTTCATTAACGGCCAAACCGCACGAACAGAGCGCGCGGGCAACGGCGCAGCCTCAGAAGTGGCCAAACAGGACTTTGGCAGCTCCTACGGCTACGTCCTGGATTGATTGGGAGGATTGACCAATGCAGAAGTGGATCATCATCCTGGGTCTTACCGCCTCATTCGCAGGTTGCACCCGCGAAGCCGGCTATGAGATTGACCAGGGCGCATTCGGAAATGCGACACTGAACAATATCCAGGTTACAAACGGTGAATTGTCCTATGCACAAATCCTGGGCCAGCGTTTTGCCGCCGAGGTTCCAACACAGATCAACTTTGCCTTTGACAGTGCACAGCTTGATGCATCGGCTCAACGTATTCTGTTGCAGCAGGCCGATTGGATCAAACAATTCCCAGAGGCTCGGTTCCGTGTATACGGCCACACCGACGCCGTAGGGTCTGTGGCCTATAACAAAGCCTTGGGCCAGCGCCGCGCCAATGCGGCGGTTGCATTCCTTACCCGGCAGGGCATCTCGCGGAACAGGTTGGAAGCGGTTGTTTCCTTCGGTAAGTCCAGACCCCTGATCGATACACCGAACAGGGATCGGCGTAATCGCCGCACAGTCACCTCAGTTTCCGGTTTCGTTGATCGGCATCCGCAGCTTTTGGATGGTAAATACGCCGAAGTCATTTACCGAGAATATGTCGAGAGCGCCGTACCAAGAAGCGAATTGACTTGGCAGCCCGATCTCGGCGGTGGCGACGAGTAAGACAATAAAACGTGATTGGGCGGCATCGTCGCCCAATTCCCAACAATTGGTTCTTTTGCGCCTAAATCTCGCCCAACTTTCAAGCGACATTGAAAACAATAGGGTGACCTGCGGCCAGGATTGACCGCACCAGGGCGACAGCAGACCAGAACATTTCTTCCAAAGATTGTGCGGTTTGCTCAGCCCTCTCTACGAGGATTGTGTTAATGACGAGCGCGACGCCGCAAGACGAAAATACAAGCATTCTGGCCTGCACCGTCAGCCGGGACGTTCAGAATTTCGATCTTCTTATCGAAGATATGGAAGCCTCGCTGGGGGAAAGGTGGGGTGACCTGGGATTTGCCGAAGCACTCGCATTTTTTAGCCAGCCCGAGGCCGAGTCGTTGCAGTTTATTGCTCTGGCCCTTGATGGCGAGGACGAAGACAACCTGACCCTGATGGGTGAGATCATTACGCAGGCCAAAGAAAAAGGCATCAAGGTCGTATTGATCGCAGAAGATGTGACGCCTGCTTCACTGCACCAGCTGCTGCGCAGAGGTGCAGACGAATTTGTCCCCTACCCGCTTCCCGAAGGTGAATTGCAGGAAGCTATAGATCGGATGAATCAACCCGATCCGGTCGTCGCCCCTCAGGCTGCAGTTACTCTGTCGGACAGTTCAGCGAAGGAAGGCGCCCTGTTTGTTGTACAGGGACTGGCCGGTGGCGTGGGTGCAACAACTTTGGCCGTCAACCTTGCCTGGGAACTTGCGACTGTATCTGACAAAGACGCACCCAAGGTCTGTTTGATCGATCTGGATCTGCAGTACGGTACCGTTTCGACTTATCTGGACCTTCCCCGGCACGAGGCAGTGTTTGAAATGCTGTCGGACACTGACACTATGGACGAGGAAGTCTTTGGTACGTCACTGCAGACATTCGAAGAAAAGCTTCAGGTCCTCACGGCACCCTCCGATATGGTTCCGTTGGACATTATCACGCCCGAAGACGTCCAGCGGGTGATCGACACGGCCCGCGCGCATTTTGACTATGTGGTTATCGACATGCCGAAAACGTTGGTGCATTGGTCCGAAACAGTTTTGCAGGCCGCCCATGTTTATTTTGCTTTGCTCGAACTGGACATGCGATCTGCCCAGAACGCGCTGCGACTGAAACGCGCGCTGCAGGCCGAGGAACTTCCGTTCAACAAGCTGCGGTTTGCGATGAACCGGGCACCCAAATTCACTGATCTCAGCGGCAAGGGTCGGGTCAAACGCATGGGCGAAAGCCTGGGCATTTCGATTGACTTGCTTCTGCCGGATGGTGGCAAGCAGGTCATGCAAAGCGGTGACCACGGTCTGCCCCTGGCAAGTTCCGCCGCGAAAAACCCGCTTCGACGGGAAATCGCAAAGCTAGCGCAATCGCTTCATAGCCTGGGCAGCAGCAGCGCCGAGGCCGCATAGCACGAAGGGGAGCCGCCGTGTTTTCAAGATACAAGAAACAACCCGCCGCGCAGCCAGTAGATGCGCAACCACAAGCTCAGGCAACCGCTGCGACTACACCTGAAGCACAGGTTTCGCAAAGCACGGCAATGGTTCGGAAACCGATCAAGAAAAAGGTGGCCGAGGTTGTCGGCACCGACAAAGAGCGTAAACGCAAAGAGCGTTTGGGCGAGATCAAGCTGGAACTGCACCGGGAACTGCTCGAAAATCTCAACCTCGCTGCGCTGGAAAATGCCGCTGAGGCAGAATTGCGGGCCGAGATCAGTGCGATTGCAAGCGAAGTTCTGGAAGCCCGCAACATTGTTCTTAACCGTGAAGACCGCACGCAGCTGAACAAAGAGCTCTATGACGAAGTCACAGGGTTGGGACCGCTTGAGACCCTTCTACAAGACGATTCCGTCAACGATATTCTGGTGAACGGCCCGCAACAGATTTTCGTGGAACGCGCGGGCAAGCTGGAAATCAGCGACATTACATTCAAGGACGAAAAGCACCTGATGCGGATCATCGACAAGATCGTGTCCGCCGTGGGTCGTCGTGTCGATGAATCCAACCCGTATGTTGACGCCCGTCTGGCCGACGGCTCGCGTTTCAACGCCATGGTGCCGCCAATCGCGGTGGATGGTTCGTTGGTTTCCATTCGTAAGTTCAAAAAAGACAAGCTGGGCATTGACGATCTGGTTAGTTTCGGCGCGTTTACCGAGGAAATGGCCGCCTATTTGCAGGCTGCCGTGTCCACCCGCCTGAACATCATCGTTTCGGGCGGTACCGGTTCCGGTAAAACGACGACGCTGAACGCACTTTCCAGTTTTATCGACGACGCTGAACGTATCCTGACCATCGAGGACACAGCGGAACTCCAGCTTCAACAGACGCATGTGGGTCGGATGGAAAGCCGCCCGCCAAACGTCGAAGGCAAAGGGGAAGTCAGCCCACGCGACTGTCTGAAGAACGCCCTGCGTATGCGCCCCGACCGCATTATCGTGGGCGAGACACGCGGCGCCGAAGTGATCGACATGTTGCAGGCCATGAACACCGGTCACGACGGCTCGATGACCACGATCCACGCCAACTCGGCCCGTGACGGGATCTCGCGTCTGGAAAACATGATCGCCATGGCCGGGATCGAAATGCCGATCAAGGCGGTGCGTAGTCAGATTGCCTCGGCTGTGAACCTGATTGTACAGGCCAGCCGCCTGCAGGACGGTTCGCGCCGCATGACCTCGATCACCGAGATCACCGGTATGGAAGGCGACGTGATCTCGATGCAGGAAATTTTTAAATTTCAACGCGTTGGACTTACTCCGGACAACAAGATCATCGGCCATTTCACGGGAACAGGTGTGCGCAGCCACTTCTCGGAACGCTTCCGTCTGTGGGGCTTTGATCTGCCGGCGTCCATCTACGACCCAACCACGATGTAGGAGACCAGGGTTATGCAACTCCCAACAGAGGCGCTTATCTATGTCGCCATATTTGTCGGCGTTCTTGCTCTGGTCGAAGGTATCTATCTGGTCGCCTTCGGAAAATCCATCAGCCTGAACAGCCGGGTCAACCGCCGCCTCGACATGATCGACAAGGGTGTCGGTCGCGAACAGGTTCTGGAACAGCTGCGCAAGGAAATGCGGCAGCACATGAAAAGCCAGAGCATTCCGCTTTATTCCCTGCTGGCGGACAAGGCGCAGAAAGCTGCGATCGCTTTCAGCCCACGGCAACTGATCATGATCATGGCCCTGGTTTCGGGCATGGCTTTCATGGCGCTTAGCATCGGTACGGCGACTGACGCTGCCCTGCGTGCAGCGATTTCGGTCGCCATCGGTGTTGGTGCTGTCTATGCCTGGGTCAACAACAAGGCCAAAAAGCGGATGGCTCTGATTGAAGAGCAGCTTCCGGACGCAGTGGAACTGATGGTCCGCTCGTTGCGTGTCGGTAACCCTTTCGCATCTTCCGTTCAGATTGTCGCGTCAGAGGTCGAAGACCCTCTGGCGACGGAGTTCGGCGTGATTTCGGACGAAGTTGCCTATGGTCGGGAAGTCGGCGAAGCACTCAAGGAAATGGCTGAACGCCTGGATATGCAGGATTTGCGCTTTCTTGCGGTTGCGGTGTCCATTCAGCAGCAATCTGGTGGTAACCTTGCTGAAATTCTGGCCGGCCTGGCCAAAGTGATCCGCGCCCGGTTCCGCCTGTTCCGCCGCGTCAAGGCGATCACCGCCGAAGCACAGTGGTCAGGGAAATTCCTGTCCGGCTTTCCCGTGGCCTGTCTGGTGTTCATTCTGGTCAAGGATCCGAACTACTATGACTCGGTTCTGGATCACCCGTATTTCATTCCGGCATGTTTCTTTGTCGGCATCATGCTGACGTTGAATCTGATCGTCATGCGCATTCTCACCAACATCAAGGTCTGAGGTCACTGCCATGGAAATCCTTTCGCAAGCAAATGAGTTTCTGACACAACACCTTGGTGAGTTCGGCCCTCTGATCGTTATCGGGGTCTTGGGTCTTTTCATGATCCTGATCACCATTCCGATGATCCTGAATCAGCCGGAAGACCCGTTAAAGAAACTGCAGCGGTCCAATACTCCGCCCAAGAAAAGCAAGAAAGACAAGAAAGAGCGCCTCCGCAACTCGGGACAGAACGAACAACTTGAGAAGTTTGCGAACTTCCTAGAGCCGAAGAGTCAGGAAGAATACTCGGCGGTGCAACTCAAACTTCGTCAGGCGGGGTATCAATCCAAAGACGCGGTGCGGTTTTTTCATTTCGCCCAGTTTGCGTTGGGATTGGCCGGGCTTCTGATTGGAGTCCTGTTGGTGACCGTCTTTGCCGGCGATCAGGAATTCGATGCTCAGCAACTTCTGATCCGGGTCCTTGTTCCTGGCGCCATCGGCTATTTCATTCCCAAGTATTGGATCACCCGTCGCGTGGCCGAACGTGAAGAGGCAATCACAGCCGGCTTCCCGGACACTCTGGATCTGATGCTGGTCTGTGTCGAGGCCGGCCAGTCCCTGGATCAGGCCATTGTGCGCGTCGCTTCGGAAATGAAGGCGTCCTACCCCGACATCGCGCTCGAGTTCGAAGTTGTCGCCCACGAAATGAAGGCGGGTAAAGAAAAGGACTCGGTCTTGCGTGATTTTGCGACACGATGTGGCGTGCAGGACGTCAGTGCCTTTGTCACCGTGATGATTCAGTCGGCAACATTCGGTACATCAATCGCCGAGGCATTGCGGGTCTACGCCGGAGAAATGCGTGACAAGCGCGTGATGCGCGCCGAAGAGGCCGCGAACAAGTTGCCAACCAAAATGACACTTGCCACAATGATGCTGACCGTGCCTCCGTTGCTGGTCATTCTTGTGGGTCCTTCGGCAAAAGGTCTTACGGAGTTCGGCAGCGGCGGTGGAACAACCACCGGACTTTGACACCCCGATGAACCCGGCAATTTCTGCTGCCCTCGGACGGCTTCGAAATGCAGCTCAGGCCATCATGGTATTCGCCATGGTGGCCTCTTGCACAGATGACGGATTCGGCGACGATCCTTTCGCACCAGGGGTTGATCCAAAAGGGGCACCCATTGATGAAATCGCGGTTGGCAATCGTTTGATGGCTGCGGGCGAATATGAACTGGCGCTTGAATCATTTACCCGTGCTGCCCTGAACGAAGGGATGACGCCTGAAGTTCTGACATCCATCGGCACGGCAAATCTGGGGCTGCGCCGGCTAGGGCAAGCGGAACCTCTGTTGCGTCGTGCTGTCAAAAACGAACCAGATTGGCCCGTGGCCTGGAACAATCTTGGTGTCTTTTTGATGGAAACCGGTGAATACGCCGAAGCGGCACAGGTCTTTCGGCAGGCTTACGCGCTGGACAATGGCGAAAGTGACGCAATCCGTGACAATCTGCGGTTAGCACTCGCAAAAATGGAAAATCCTGCTAATAATACCCCTAAAGAACAAGAATTTGAGCTGGAGCAACAAGGGAACGGAGAATTCCTGTTGCGTAAAATCCAGTAACAGAGGCAAGAGCAGTAGAGGACGCAAAAATGCGCCAACCCTTCTTGATTCCGACCATCGTTGCGTGCGGGGTGGTTCTGACCGCCTGTGCAAAAGAAACCGAAGAGGAAAAGGTCGAACGCACCTTTCAGGAAGTGAACGTCATTGACGAGACCAACCTGAATGACGTGATGCTGAGCGCCGCCAATCCGAACGAAGCCGTAACCTATTTCCAGGGCGCGGCGGCCAAGAATCCCGACAGAATAGACCTGCAGCGTGGGCTGGCTTTCTCTCTCACGCGGGCCAAACGCAGCACCGAGGCCGCCGCCGCATGGAAGCGTGTCACTCAAATGAAGGGTGCAAGCAACGCGGACAAAGTCGAGTACGCCGATGCGTTGGTGCGCAGCGGCAACTGGAACGGCGCCAAGACGACGCTGGATTCCATTCCTCCGACCTATGAAACATTCAAAAGGTATCGGCTTGAGGCTGTCGTCGCCGACTCGAACAAGGACTGGAAACGTGCGGATCAGTTTTATGAAACCGCTGTGGGCCTGACAACGCGCCCGGCCGGTGTCATGAACAACTGGGGATATTCCAAGTTGACCCGGGGTCAGTATTCCGAGGCTGAACGCCTGTTTACAGAAGCAGTCCGCCAGGACAATTCCCTGTTCACTGCAAAAAACAACCTCGTCCTGGCGCGCAGCGCGCAGCGGAAATACAGCCTACCGGTTGTTCCAATGAGTCAGACCGAGCGTGCGCACCTGTTGAACACGATGGCCATCTCGGCGGTCAAACAGGGCGACATTAAAACAGCCAAAAACCTGTTCCGCGAGGCAATCGCCACGCATCCTCAGCACTACGACGAAGCTGTCCGCTCTCTCCGCGCGCTCGAGGAAGCCTGATCCATGGCCATACCGGCGCTGGCGGCGGCATGGTTCTTACCTTTTGTGCTGCCGATCTGCTTTTACGTGGCGTTCACGGACATGCGTGAAATGCGGATCAAGAACCATGCAGTTTTGGTGCTGGCGCTGGTCTTCGTCGTCGTAGGTTTTTTCGTGCTGCCTCCGTGGTCCGGAGCGTGGGTCTCGGGCAATGTTGGGCCACTGGCTTTGACCCTGCCCGTATATGTCTGGCAACTGCTTCATATCATTGTTGTTTTGCTGATCGGGATTGTTTTGAACGCAGCCGGTGTCATGGGGGCCGGGGACGCCAAGTTTTGTGCCGCTGCGGCCCCGTTTATCTGGCTGGGAGACGTGCTTCTGGTTCTGATCATCCTGATGGCAACGACGCTTGCCTCTGTTGCCGCACACAGGCTGGCAAAACACACAAGGTTGCGCCAAATCGCGCCACATTGGGAAAGCTGGGACAGCGGCAAGAAGTTCCCCATGGGTTTCACATTGGCCGGCGCGCTGTCCATCTATTTGATTCTGGGCATAATTAACGGATCGTAAACAATCATAAGCCCGCCTTGCCTGCGCCTTGGTCATGCCACAAATCCGCGCCACATTTTCCCAAGCTGCCCCGCGTGGGGCGATTGGTGTGACGACAGGACAGACGAGCGACGCTCATGAATATGCAGACCACCGCCGTTATGGCCCCTCCTGCCCCCAAAGGGTTGGGCGAAATGCAACTCCCGCTGGTGATGATGCGGGATATTCTGCTGAAAACAATCTTTCGCAAAAACGTGAATACCGTCACCGAAGTGGCCGAGGCGATCTGCCTACCGGGTTCCGTGACCCAGGAACTGATCGACATCGCGCGCGAACAGAAGCTGATCGAGGCAACCGGCACGCTGAATGCCAACAGCGGCAACGAGATGGGGTACCAATTGACCGACGCCGGCAAGGCGCGTGCTCTGGATGCGCTCAGCCAGTCGGAATATTTCGGCGCCATGCCTGTACCGCTTGACGTGTATCGCGAGCAGGTAAAGCGTCAGTCGATCCGCAACATTCAGGTCACCCGAGATCAACTGACAGGTGCGATGGGCCATCTGGTCCTGCCCGACAGCTTGCTGGATCATCTGGGTCCGGCGGTTAGCGCCGGACGTTCGATCCTGATGTATGGCCCGCCGGGTAACGGTAAATCGTCGATTTCTAACGGGATTCGCGACGCGCTGGGGGACAATGTTTATGTCCCGCGCGCCATCGAATATTCCGGTCAGGTGATCACCGTTTACGACCCGATCGTGCACACGGCCATTGAACAGGAAGCCGACGACCCCAACAGTCTGCGCCGCCGCAAACGTTTCGACACGCGATATGTGCAGTGCGAACGTCCGACTGTTGTGACCGGTGGTGAACTTTCGCTCAGCATGCTTGACCTGGTCTACAACCCGACCGCGCGAACGTATCAGGCGCCTTTGCAGCTGAAATCGACCGGTGGCATCTTCATCGTGGACGACCTTGGCCGTCAGCAGGAACCGCCCCAGGCGTTGATCAACCGTTGGATCGTCCCGCTGGAAGAAAGTAAGGACATTCTTGGCCTGCAGTCGGGAGAAAAGTTCGAGGTTCCATTCGATACGCTGGTCATCTTCTCGACCAACTTCCACCCGAATGAAATCTTCGACCAAGCGGCCCTGCGCCGTATCTTCTTCAAGATCAAAATCGACGGCCCGAACCAGGAGAACTTCCTGAAAATCTTTGCAATGGTGGCCCGCAAACGCGGTATGCCGCTGGACGAGGCGGCGCTGGTGCATTTGCTGAAGGTCAAATACCCGACCATCAACAACATCTATGCGAACTATCAACCGATCTTCCTGATCGACCAGATGATCTCGATCTGCGAATTCGAGGGCATCCCCTATCAGATGAGCCCGGACCTGATCGACCGCGCCTGGTCCAACATGTTCGTCAAAGACGAGAAAATCGTAAAATAACGCCATGCCAATCCGGCGCGGAGACGGGTAGTCTGCCTCCATGACGCAGATTCCCGCCCGGATTCAAGACTGGTTCACCGCCAGGGGTTGGTCCATCCACCCACATCAGCAAGACATGTTCGACCGTGCGCGCGACCCCGCAACCTTGCTGATCGCGCCTACCGGTGGCGGCAAGACCATGGCCGGGTTTTTGCCCACCTTGGCGGAATTGTCCGGTGGGTCTTATTCGGGTTTGCACACAATATACGTCTCGCCACTCAAGGCTTTGGCCGCGGATATCCGACGCAACCTGCGCATCCCGGTTGATCAAATCGGCTTGCCTATCCGGATTGAAGATCGCACCGGCGACACTTCGGCCACGCAAAAGAAACGGCAGCGAGTGGATCCGCCCCATATCCTGCTGACGACGCCCGAAAGCCTGGCTCTGTTGACCTCATATGAAGACGCGCCGCGCATGTTTGCCGGGGTGGAGCGAGTGATCGTCGACGAGATTCACGCCCTTGCTGAAAGCAAGAGGGGTGACCAGCTTATGCTGGCTCTGGCGCGCCTTCAGACCCTCTGCCCAGATCTGCGTCGAGTCGGGCTTTCCGCTACTGTCGAAGACCCCGAGGCGATTGCCCGCTTTCTAGCCCGCCATCCGGATCCATGTGAAATCATTCAGGCGGACCCCGGTCCCGACCCCGACATTTCGATGCTGGAAACTACGGAAATGCCACCCTGGTCCGGCGGTGGGGCCGCTTATGCGATCCCCGCCGTTTTGGACCAGATCAGGCGCCACAAAACAACGCTGGTCTTTCACAATACGCGGGCTCAGGCCGAGATATTCTTTCATAATCTCTGGCTTGCCAATGACGAAGGGTTGCCCATCGGTATTCATCACGGCAGCCTCGACCGACAACAGCGCGAACGGGTCGAAGCTGCCATGGTACGCGGAGACCTGCGCGCGATAATCTGCACCGGCAGTCTGGACCTGGGCATTGACTGGGGAGACGTCGATCTGGTGATCCAGATTGGCGCGCCCAAGAACGTCAAGCGGCTTGTGCAGCGGATCGGACGCGCGAACCATCGCTACAACGCGCCTTCCAAGGCTCTGCTGGTGCCTGCAAACCGGTTTGAGGTGGTCGAATGCGTCGCAGCCCTTGAAGCTGCGAGGGCTCATGAACTGGACGGTGAACCGCGCGGCCGGGGTCCAAGGGATGTCTTGTGCCAGCATATATTGATCACCGCTGCCGCGGGTCCGTTTCAGGCCGATACGCTGTATGCAGAAATGACTAATGCCGGTCCCTATGCGCATCTTTCCCGGGCCGAGTTCGACGCTTGCCTCGACTTCTGTGCCACCGGTGGCTATGCGCTGCGCGCCTACGACCGCTGGCAACGGCTGCAACAGCGACCCGATGGTTCATGGCAATTGCGCGATCCCCGGGCGGCGCAACGTATCAGGATGAATCTGGGCACGATTCAAGACACCGACACCCTGAAAGTTCGCCTGAAACGCAATCGGGGGGGCAAGCCTCTGGGCGAAATAGAAGAAGGCTTTGCCGCGTCACTTACGCCCGGTGACACATTCCTGATCGGCGGGCAGATCGTGCGTTACGAAGGCCTGCGCGAAATGGTGGTCGAAGTCAGCCGGCGCGCAGACAAAAAGCCCAAGATTGCAACCTTCATGGGCACGAAGTTCGCCACATCCACACAGCTAAGCGACCGAATTCTGCGCATGTTCGCATTGCCTGACTGGCCGCAGCTTCCGCCCCACACGGCGGATTGGCTGGCCCTGCAGCGAGACATGTCCCGCCTGCCCCAACGCGACCGGCTGCTGATCGAGAGCTTTCCAAATGACGGCCGCGAAAACCTTTGCGTCTATGGATTTGCCGGACGCAACGCACAACAGACCTTGGGCCTGCTGCTGACCAAAAGAATGGAGGAAACGGGTCTCGCTCCGCTGGGGTTCGTAGCCACGGATTACGCCACGCTGATCTGGGGGCTGGATGCGGTGACCGACCCACGCCCCTTGTTCAATCTGGATGCTCTGCGTCAAGGGTTGGAGACTTGGCTGGCAGGGAATGCCGTGATGAAACGTACTTTCCGCGCTTCGGCCACAATTGCCGGTCTGATTGAACGCAACACCGGCGGTCAGCGCAAATCGGGTCGGCAGGCGACGTTTTCGTCCGACATCCTTTACGATACACTACTGAAATACGACCCCGACCATCTTCTGATGCAGGTTACCCGAGAAGAAGCCATGCGGGGCTTGGTTGATTTCGGGCGAATAGAAGCGATGATTGCCCGTATTGGCGACAGGATCGACTTGATGCGGTTGAACCGTGTCTCGCCCCTTGCCGCGCCACTGTTTCTGGAAGTTGGGAAAGTCCCCGTCAAAGGCGCCGCCGAGGAACGGTTGCTGGCGGAAGAAAGTGCACGTCTGATGAGCGCGGCCGGTCTGACCATGGGTTGAAGCCACTTGCAAATCCGAACGGAAACGGCAAAGAACAGATCATGAACGCTTTTGAATTCTCGTTTTCCGGCCAGCGCATGATTGCATTGGGGACAGGCGCTTTGTGGTGGCCCAAGCAAGACCTACTGTGTGTTTCCGATCTGCATTTGGGAAAGTCCGAGCGTATAGCCCGGCGTGGCGGCCCTACCCTGCCTCCGTATGACAATCGCGAGACGCTGAACAGGCTAGCAGCGGATTTGACACGGGCGATTGCGAAAACGGTTGTCTGTCTGGGCGACAGCTTTGACGATCTGGATTCTTCCCGCTCAATGGACACGGCGGACAGATTACAAGTTACTTCTCTGCAGGCAGGTCGGCGATGGATCTGGATCGAAGGCAACCACGATCCGGGTCCGGTTGAACTCGGCGGAGAGCATTTGACGGATTGGTCATGCGGACCGCTGACCTTTCGCCACATCGCGCAAAAAGACGCCAAATGCGAAATCTCGGGTCATTATCACCCTAAGGCACGAATAAGCGTCAGAGGCCGTTCGATCACCCGCCCCGCGTTTCTTATGGACAGCAGAAAGTTGATCCTTCCGGCCTACGGTACCTATACCGGCGGGCTGCGCAGCACTGACGGGGTGCTGTCCGCATTGATGGCTCCGGATGCGCAGGCCATTCTGACCGGACCTCAACCCCAGATCATTCCGATGCCTCGCTAGGTCAAAGCAAACCGGCCTTTTCCAGCCCGGGGCGGTATTTCCGACTGACGGGAACCAGATCATCGTTGCAGAGTTTCAGGTAAGTTCGGCTACCCTGTTTCTCGACCCCGACAATAGCTGCACCCGTCACCCAATGCGACCTATGGGTACAGTAACCCGGCTCAGGGTCCATCTCTTCGATCGCA
Organism: Ruegeria sp. HKCCD6647-2; assembly: GCF_057221075.1. Taxonomy (NCBI): domain Bacteria; kingdom Pseudomonadati; phylum Pseudomonadota; class Alphaproteobacteria; order Rhodobacterales; family Roseobacteraceae; genus Ruegeria; species Ruegeria sp. HKCCD6647-2. The sequence continues at coordinate 243,742 of NZ_JBWVBD010000002.1, forward strand.
TCGGTAAAGCGCGAGCGAATTGTGAATATCCCGGCGGACGTGACAACATCGACGTAGTGGTCCCGCACCGTCAGGCGATACACCTGACCATCGAAACCGGGCGACAGGCGGCGATACAGGCGGGGCACCGGCTGGGGTTGCGGATCATAAACCTCCCCCTCTCGTTGCCGTATCAGCATCAGACCAGTGGCCAGCATCACGCCGTACGGCATCACCATCAAAGGGCCCGGCGATTCCTGGCCACTGAACGTGAATACCAGCCAGGTCAGCAACCACAACGCCGGCGCAAACTGAGCTAGAATCAATAAGGCGAAGGCCGCGTCGCGAAGGTACACTGTTGTGTGGTGAATACGTTCACGCACCAGTTTTCCTGCGACCCATGTCACGGTCAGAGCCAGAGCGATGACACCGGTCCAGAATGCCAGACGAACAGGATAGGAGATATTCACGTCTCGAAATGGAGCAAAGGAATACGCCAACAGAGGAATAAGCACGAAAGCGGCCAATACCCGCTGAAGATTGAAATGTACGAAAATTGGGCTCAGTTTCGACATGGCACTTAGTAACAAACTCCGCCCAAGGCCCAGCCTTCACACCCCGGTCGGCCTGAAGATTCTCAGCTTAACTGGCTGGAATTGAAGGTTTATCACCGGTTGGCTTATATTCAAACCCACTAACTTGCGAATTAGTGATGCTGTCAGGACATGAAAAAGGGCCGAAAAGCGCGACGGCTTTTCGACCCTTTTCATTCAACGACGCGCGTGACTGGCGTCAGGCTGTCAGGCCTTCGGGTTCCGGCAGACCGTTCGCCCGGCAGCATGCGGTCAGAGTGTTGGCCAGCAGGCAGGCAATTGTCATTGGCCCAACACCACCCGGCACCGGCGTGATCGCACCTGCGCGCTCAGAGGCGCTGGCATAGTCCACGTCACCTACCAGCTTGTTCCTGCCGTCGCGCTCGATCCGGTTGATACCAACGTCGATCACTGTGGCGCCTTCCTTGATCCAGTCACCGGGCACCATTTCGGGGCGGCCAACGGCGGCCACGACGATATCGGCACGGCGCACAACATCCGGCAGGTCTTTGGTACGCGAATGCGCAATGGTCACGGTGCAGCTGTCGCCCAGCAGCAGTTGCGCCATAGGCTTGCCCACGATGTTAGAGCGCCCGATCACAACTGCATCCAAACCGGACAGCGAACCGTGATAATCGCGCAGCATCATCAGGCAACCCAGCGGCGTGCAGGGGACCATCGATTTTTGCCCTGTGCCCAGCAGACCAACGTTGGAGATGTGGAAGCCGTCGACATCCTTAGCCGGATCGATGGAATTGATCACCAGGTCTTCGTTCAGATGCTTGGGCAGCGGAAGCTGCACCAGAATACCATGCACGGTGGGATCGTTGTTCAGCTTGTCGATCAGCGTCAGCAGATCCTCTTCGGAGGTGTCGGCATCCAATTTGTGCTCGTACGAGTTCATACCGACCTCGACGGTCATCTTGCCTTTCGAGCGGACGTATACCTGGCTCGCCGGGTCTTCTCCCACCAGAACCACAGCCAGGCCCGGAGTGATGCCGTTTTCTTCCTTCAGCTTCGCAACCTGATCGGCCACCTGCGCGCGTACTTTGCCGGCAAAGGCCTTACCGTCGATAACCTCAGCTACCATCCTTTGATCCCTTCTCTCCAAAAGCGGATCGGGCGCAAAAAGCGCCCGGTTATTCAGTCGGGGCCGAGCACACGTTCCTCACGAGCGATCGACCAGTCAATCAATATGCGCCATAGTCGTTCGGCCAATTCTGGGTCCATCCCCAATTCACCGGAGCTTGCACGCACGCGCTGCACCACTTCTTCGACACGATCCGGAATTCGGGCCGGCAGGCCCTCGCCCGGTTTCAGCTCGGACGCGCGGTCGATGTAGGACGCACGCGTCACCAACATTTCGATCAGTTGGCGATCCAGCTTGTCGATCTGAGCCCGCAGTTCCTGCATCGAATGACAGTCTTGCGGCGGTGTCAGAGTGGGCATTGCGATCTCCTCATGGCCCGGGGATTCCCCGGACCACGAGATGTCTTATTCGGCGGCTTAGAACAAGCCCTCGATCTCACCTGCGTCATTGAGGCAGATCGATTCCGCGGCAGGTTTGCGCGGCAGGCCGGGCATGGTCATGATCTCGCCGCAGACGACGACGATAAAGCCGGCACCGGCGGAAAGGCGAACCTCGCGCACCGGAACCGAGTGGCCGGTGGGCGCGCCGCGCAGGGACGGGTCAGTCGAGAACGAATACTGCGTTTTCGCCATGCAGACTGGCAGGTTGCCATATCCCGCAGCTTCCCAGTCTTTCAGCTGGTTGCGGATCTTGGCATCAGCCAGAACCTCGTCCGCGCGGTAGATGCGCTTGGCGATGGTTTCGATCTTCTCGAACAGCGGCATGTCGTCGGGGTAGATCGGCGCAAAGTTCGCGCTGCCACCTTCGACGATTTCGACAACCTTCTCGGCCAGCGGTGCGGAACCATCCGAGCCCAGCTCCCAGTGACGCGACAGGATCGCTTCGACACCGTGCTCACCGCAGTAGTCTTTGACCGCCTGAACTTCGTCATCGGTGTCGGTGACGAAGTGGTTGATCGCGACGACAACTGGTACGCCGAACGATTTCACGTTCTCGATGTGACGACCCAGATTGGCGCAGCCCGACACGACGGCGTCGACATTCTCGGCGCCCAGATCGGCCTTGGCCACACCGCCGTTCATCTTCATCGCGCGCACGGTGGCAACCAGAACGACTGCCGACGGTGCGATACCTGCCTTACGGCACTTGATGTTCATGAACTTCTCGGCACCCAAGTCGGCACCAAAGCCGGCTTCGGTCACGACATAGTCAGCCACTTTCAGAGCGGTCTTGGTTGCGATGACCGAGTTACAGCCGTGTGCGATGTTTGCGAACGGGCCGCCGTGGACAAAGGCCGGGTTGTTTTCCAGCGTCTGCACGAGGTTCGGCTGCATCGCGTCTTTCAGCAGCACGGTCATTGCGCCTTCGGCCTTGATGTCGCGGCAGTAGACCGGCGAGCGGTCGCGGCGGTAGGCCACGATGATGTCGCCCAGGCGCTTTTCCAGATCCTGAAGGTCGGTAGCAAGGCAGAGGATCGCCATGACCTCGGATGCCACGGTGATGTCATATCCTGCTTCGCGTGGGAAACCGTTCGATACGCCACCCAGAGAACAGGTGATCTGACGCAGCGCACGATCGTTCATGTCGACCACACGACGCCACACGACGCGGCGCATGTCGATGGCCTGCTCATTGCCCCAGTAGATGTGGTTGTCGATCATGGCCGACAGCAGCGAGTGGGCCGAGGTGATGGCGTGGAAGTCGCCGGTGAAGTGCAGGTTCATTTCTTCCATCGGAACAACCTGCGCGTAACCGCCACCTGCAGCGCCGCCCTTCATGCCGAAGTTCGGGCCAAGCGAGGCCTCGCGGATACAGATCATCGCGTTCTTGCCGATGCGGTTCAGACCGTCGCCCAGACCTACGGTGGTGGTGGTCTTACCCTCACCCGCAGGTGTCGGGTTGATCGCGGTCACGAGGATCAGCTTGCCGTCCTCACGGTCCTGCACCGAGTTGATGAAGTCCTGGCTGACCTTTGCCTTGTCGTGCCCATAAGGCAGCAGGTCGTCGCTGGAGATGCCCAGCTTGGCGCCGATTTCCTGAATCGGCTTCTTGTTCGCTTCGCGGGCGATTTCGATGTCGGATTTGTAGCTCATTGGGCAGGGTCCCTGGTTGAATGCCGTGCAAAACCGACGCGGTACGTCGGCGCTGGGTAACCCATACCGTTGTGTACATTCCCGATGGATATGGATTCCGACATAATCATGCCGTGAAACGGCGTGGCGCTATTTCCACGGTTTCAAATCGGAAACGTCCGGCCTCTATGGTGCCCACGCCCTTTGATCCGGAACGAATAACCTCATTACATCGCCCACCTTCAATTCACCGGGTCGTTCGACCCAAGCCGTTACCCCGCGCCGCCCCGCGGCGGCTGGTTTGAACGCAGCCCCGTGACCGGGTAGATCTGCTTCGATCTCTTTACCGGGAAACACGCAGGGGCGGTTTTCCATATCCACGGTAATCGTCAAACCACCCGTTGCCTGCAACCGCGACGATGGTGGGATATGGGTAAAATCAGGAATTCCGCGCAATACGATACTGGCACCCAGGAAAGACGGATCCAACCAGTCCAGCGCCATATCCTTTGCAATAATTTCCATTTCGTCTGCCGACAGAACCGAGAGCTGGCGAACATTGCGGATTTCAGTCCCGCTCGGGTAGAGATTTCTTACTCTCGAACAGGACGCCCGATTGACCCCTTCGTGCCGGGCACCGCGCTCGCCTGAGAAATTCAGTTCCAGCCTGTCGACTGCCCGCGCGCGCAAAGAGCCGCCCGCCGGGACATGCCCAAGCCAGGTCACTTCACCAGAATATTCGGTTTCCCTGAGCACCGGCATCTTTGCATTTCTCCGGCCCCGGCGATCGTGAATGGAACCCGCAACGCACAGATAGCCGGAGCAAGAAATCTGGCGACAATCAGGGCTTGGACGACTCAGCCCAAGCCTTTGAATAGAGGCAAATGGCCAGAATCGTCACAACGACAAAACCCAGTTCCATCAATTCCTCGCCGACGATCAAGCCAAATTCGAACAAAGGCGAAATTTCAATCCCAAACGGGCTGAGTTTACGACCCGCGCCGTCGATACCTTTCGAAACAACAGCCAGAGAAAAGGCCGCTATCACCGCCCAAACCCAGGCAAGCTTGTCTCGCATTCCATGCACCACTTCGTGCCAGTTGTAGCGGACCAATCGAACACAGACGACTAAGACCAGTGCTACAACGGCCAAACCAACCAGCTTTTCAACCAATGGGGCGTCACCGGAATACAGGCGCGCCTGCAGGATACCCTTGCTGAGAAACTTCTTGTCGAAGTCCATCTCGCGCGCCGCGAACAACAAAAACAGCACAGGGACATGCCAGCTTTGTCGCAGAACGTTTGGGGGAAACAGCCAGGTAAACGTCGCCGCAGCAAATACCCAAAGGATAGCTGAAGCGACCTCAACCGGGCCACTTTCGGTCGTAACGGAGCTCAGGCCACCACCGTACCATAATGCAAACGAAGCACTGGATGCTGCAATTGCCGCGGCCACCCAGAAAGGCACGAGACCAACGGCACCCATTGGCCTTTCGGCATAGATCGACTTCACCTGTATTACCTGCGTCATGTTTTTGTTACATAGGCACGCAGGATTTGGGAACTGTCGTCGAGCGTTGCAACGGCCCCGACATCACAAAGGCCGGAGGTGATCTCCGGCCTTGTTTTATTCTACAACTTTTTTGGCAGATCAGGCTGTTGGCTCCGGCTCCATGCCACCGTCGGGAGGGGATTTCTTGGCTTTGGTCTTGGGAATGGCCGTGACGCTTGGCGCGTTGCCTTCATCCGGGCTGTCGCCTTCATCGTCGCTTTCGTTGGGCGACTCGCCATTCATGACGCGCTTGATCTCATCTCCCGTCAGGGTCTCGTATTCAAGCAGCCCTTGCGCCAGTCTTTCCCAACCTTCGCTCTGCTCGGTCAGGATCTGGTAGGCGCGTTCATAGCCTTGCTGGATCAGGCGCTTCACCTCTTCCTCGATCAGCTCTTTTGTATGAGCTGATACCGAGAACCCGGCTGTGTTGCCCTGATAGCCCTCATGAGCCTCGGCATAGTCGATATTGCCGACCTTGTCCGACATACCCCAGCGCATCACCATGGCGCGCGCCAACTGGCTGGCCTGCATGATGTCTCCCGCCGGACCGTTCGAGACGTGGTCTTCACCGTATTTGATCACCTCGGCAGCTTTGCCGGCCATGGTCATGGCCAGCTTTTGCTCACATTCATCACGGTGATAGTTCAGACGATCCATTTCCGGCAGGGACACAACCATACCCAGCGCACCACCGCGCGGAATGATCGTCGCTTTATAAACCGGATCACACAACGGCAGGGTCAAACCAACCACGGCGTGACCGGCCTCGTGATACGCGGTTTTTTCCTTCTGGTCCTGCGTCAGCACCATCGAGCGCCGCTCGGCCCCCATCATTACTTTGTCCTTGGCGTTCTCAAAGTCTTCCATGGTGACAAAGCGACGACCCACACGCGCAGCCATCAGCGCCGCCTCGTTCACAAGGTTGGCCAGATCAGCACCCGAGAAACCCGGTGTACCACGCGCAATGATGCGCAGATCGACATCGGGGCCCAGCGGCGTTTTGCGTGCGTGAACACCCAAAATCTTTTCACGACCTTTAATGTCGGGGTTGCCGACAGTGACCTGACGGTCGAACCGGCCCGGACGCAGCAGTGCGGGGTCAAGAACGTCCTTACGGTTGGTGGCTGCCAGAATGATCACGCCTTCATTGGCCTCGAACCCGTCCATCTCGACCAGCAACTGGTTGAGCGTCTGTTCGCGCTCGTCATTGCCGCCGCCGTAACCGGCACCACGATGGCGACCCACGGCATCGATCTCGTCAATGAAGACGATACAGGGCGCGTTCTTCTTGGCCTGTTCGAACATGTCACGCACACGGCTCGCACCCACACCCACGAACATTTCGACAAAGTCGGACCCCGAGATGGTGAAGAACGGTACGCCCGCTTCGCCTGCGATTGCACGCGCGAGCAGCGTCTTACCGGTCCCCGGAGGGCCCACCAGCAGCGCGCCTTTCGGAATCTTGCCGCCCAGACGCGAGAATTTCTGCGGGTTGCGCAGGAATTCCACAATCTCTTCCAGCTCTTCTTTTGCTTCGTCGATCCCGGCCACGTCGTCAAATGTCACACGGCCATGCTTTTCCGTCAGCATCTTCGCCTTGGACTTGCCAAAGCCCATCGCCCCGCCTTTGCCGCCGCCCTGCATCCGGTTCATGAAATAGATCCAGACACCGATCAGCAGCAGGAAAGGAAGAATGCTGAGGATGAAGGTCTGGAATCCGGACTGCTGCTGCTTTTCGGCGCGAACAGGAATGTTTTTGTCGATCAACAGCTTCGTTACTTCGGCGTCGCTGGGCTTGATCGTGACATAGTCGCGATTGTCGTTTGTGCGATAGCGAATCTGTTCACCGTCCAGCGTCACGTTGGTGACATCTCCGGCATCCACGGCGCTGACGAATTCGGAATAAGTTCTTTCGTTGCTTTGAAGCGTTCCGCCCGATCCGCTGAACAGATTGAACAGTGCAAGAATCAACAGGAACAGAACGACCCAGAAGGCGATGTTACGAGCGTTGCCCAAGGAAAATCTCCTAAAACGTTTCGACAGACGGGGATCTGTCGCGTTGCTTCTTAAAATAGAGATGATTGTAGCAGGTTCAATGCGATAAAATCGAAGTGTAAAACTCAGGTCTTTCCTGCGGCGCTTCTGTTTGCCACGAATTGCTGAAACCGGCCAGAGGTGCCGCCAACACGGTATCGTTGGACCAGGCGGCGGGCGAGGACAATAGTGCTGCGCGGGGTTTGCCTGTTGCGCGCCAGTCTGCAAGCTGTGCGATCCCGTCTTCTCCCAAAGCCCGAATTTCGACGTCGGTGGTCGCCGGGCCGGTCAGGATCCAGCGATTGTCCCACAGCTCTCCGGGGCGCACCGTGTGGTTGGCGACGGCGTTTAGTTCTCTGCAAATCCAAGTCTTTTTGCCTTCGGGGATCAGGATGCAGCCCCCAAGGGTGGCCGCCGTGGCCGCCGAAATGGCTCGCAGTGCCTGATCTGTCGCACTGCGCCGCGGCGCGTATTCACCGCTTGCAATCCACAGGATCGTAGCCACCAGAATACGGCGGCGAATTTCGTCCGGCAGTGCCTCGAAGCCGGCGCAATCGATGCATAGATCCCCATCCTCAACCTGCACCACCCGGCGAGCGGACTCCTGCGCATATTGCGCCAATGCCTCACGCGCTTGTGCCAGGTTATCAGCCACTCGTGACAGGGATTCCGCCGTTATTCCAATCTGATCCAGCCCGGATAGTGCCGTTCGCGCCTTGATCCGATCAAACCGTTGGTCCTGATTCGAAGGGTCATCGATCCAACTGATGCCTTCCGCCCGCAGGTAGTTCCGCAGATGCTCCCGGGTTGTCGACAACAAGGGACGCAGCAATTTGATGCCGCCTTCCAATCGCATCGGTGCCATTGCCGACAGGCCCGACACCCCAGACGCACGCGCCAGCCGCATCAGAACGGTTTCCGCCTGATCATCCGCCGTATGGCCCAGCGCAATCGCTTCGAGCCCAAGCTCGTTTGCCCATTGGATCAGCAATCGGTATCTTGCGCGGCGGGCCGCATCCTGCAGATTGCCGGTGCCGTCCCAGCCGCTCCACCTGAGTGTCTCATGCGGGATATTCCAACCCCGTGCCAGTGCCGCCACTGTCTTCGCCTCAACGGCCGAGTCCGGTCGCAGACCATGATCCACAGTCGCAGCAAACACCTCCGCCTGCTCGCGCCGTGCTACATCGGTCAGCAGGCGCAGCAGAGCCGTCGAGTCACTGCCGCCGGACACCGCAACACCCAATCGTTGCGGTAGCGGGTCAGGCAAGCGCGCGCTGAGTTCATAGCGAAGAGTTTCGGCGTCAGAGGTCAAGAACAGCCCAGCGATGCCATTTCCTGTGCGGCAGAACCGGCCGGGGCCGAAGTCGGGAAGCGTACACCCACTTCACCCAGTGTTATGCAGGCCTGATCGGTTTGCCCCAAACGTCCAAGCGCCGCGCCCAGTTCGAACAACGCTTCGGGTGCCAATGGGCCTTCGGAATCGCCGGTAAAGCTGGCCAGAAATGCTTTTGCCGCTTCGCGTGTATCCCCCAGGCCCTCAAGGGCCTGTCCACGCCGCAAGTTGGCGCGCGGGGCCAGCGGGCTGCCGGGATAGGACAGGTCGAATTGAGAAAACAGATCCGCCGCTGTCTGGAAATCTCCATCCGCCAACGCCTGCGCAGCTGCGTCGAAATCAGCCTGTTCGCCTACGGCCAGCTCTCCCTGCTCGGCAACGGACGGTTGCACAGGTGTCGGAGCCGCCGTCACTGCAATCTGGTCGTCCCCGCCTAAGGTAGTCGTTTCGCCCAATGTACTGAGGTCGCCGCCCTCGAGCTCGACCAGGCGAAATTCCAGGTCACCTATCCGATTGGTGCCGTCGGTGACAATGCTTTGCACACGTTGATTCAACTGCTCGGTCTGGCGCGTCAGACGCTGCAACTCGGCCTCGATGGCGTCTACGCGCTCCAGCACAGAACTGCCGGACAGATTTGGCGCCGGAGAGCCCGTTGTCGAGAACTCGCGCTTCAGACGCTGGATTTCCACATGAAGCACCGTCAGTTCCTGCCGGATATCTGCCAGCGTCTGCTGATCCTGCGCCTGTGCCACACCAGCGACGGTCACCACCGCCGCCAGTACCAAACCTGCAATTCGCATCGTCTTACCCCAGTGTTGAGCCGGTCAGCACCGTGACCGCCCGGCGGTTCTTGGCATAGCATTCTTCGGTACTGCAAATCTCGATCGGGCGTTCCTTGCCATAGCTGACGGTTTGCAGACGGTTCCCCGCAACGCCGCGCGAGATCAGGAATTCCCGGGCTGCGTTCGCCCGCCGCGCACCCAGGGCGAGGTTGTATTCCCGCGTGCCCTGCTCGTCCGCGTGCCCTTCGATTGTGGCCACGTAGTCCGGGTTGGCCAACAGCCAGTCCGCCTGTCCTTGCAAAATGGTCTGCGCCTGCGGAGACAGCGTCGACTGGTCCACGGCGAACAGCACGCGATCCCCGACCGTTTGCTGGAAATAGGCTGGCGAACGCGGGTCGCTTGGCGATCCCGGAACCAGAGCACCGCTGCCACCTGCACCGCCGCCCAATGCCGAAGGATCGTTGTTCGTACAGGCGGCTATCAGGGCCAGCGCGCCCACCGCCGCGAATTTGCTCAGAAGTTTCATCTCAATGCCTCGTGTTCCGTTTTGTTTATTGACGTCTCTACTAGCATAGCGCGAGTTTCTTGTGAACTTTGACGACCCGCTGCCGTCGATCAATTCTGCAGTGGCCCCCAGGACGGGTCGCTGCCGCCATCCGGTGTGCGCACCGGACGAAGATTGCGCCCCGAAATATCGACCGAATAAAGCGAGGATCGCCCGCTGGCACCCTGCGTTTCCCGTGTGAACATGATAACGCGCCCGTTGGGCGACCAGGTCGGGCCCTCATCAAGGAAAGAAGCCGTCAGAAGACGCTCTTCACTGCCGTCCGCACGCATGACACCGATATGAAACCGGCCTTTGTTTTGTTTGGTAAAGGCAATCAGATCACCGCGCGGCGACCAGACCGGGGTACCATAGCGACCCTGACCGAAACTGATCCGCGTCGCCTCACCACCGCTTGCAGGCATTATGTACAGCTGCGGCGAACCCGAACGGTCGCTTTCGAACACGATCTGGCTTCCGTCCGGAGCGTAGCTGGGCGCGGTTTCAATCGCCGGCGTGTTGGTCAAACGCACGCTTTGGCCCGAGGCCAGATCCATTTTCCACAGATCCGTATTGCCACCTTGCGTCAGCGAATAAACGATAGACCGTCCATCTGGCGAAAAACGCGGAGAGAAGCTCATCGTGCCTTCCTGCGTTTTCAGCGCCTGCTGCCGCACCCGGGCGACGTCCATCACGTAGATACTCGGTTGGCCAGATTCATAGCTGGTGTACAGCAACCGGTCGCCCGAGGGAGAGAACCGAGGAGCAAGCACGATTGCTGCGCTGTCGGTCAGGTATTGAACGTTTGCACCGTCATAATCCATGATTGCCAGCCGCTTGCGCCGCTGATCCTTCGGCCCGCTTTCCGAAATGAAGGCGACACGGCTGTCGAAATAGCCTCCCTCGCCGGTGATCCGACTATAGACCTGATCGGCGACCTTGTGCGCCATGCGCCGCCACCCCTCAGTGGTGCCCGCGAACTGCAACCCGTTGCCCAATTCCTGGCCCGAGAATACATCCCAAACCCGGAACCGCACCGTCAGTCGCTTGCCCGAGACATTGACCGCCCCGGTCACCAATGCTTGCGCATTGATCGCCTTCCAGTCAGCAAACTGGACGGGGGCGTCGAAACTGCTGACCCGGCTGATGAAAGCATCCGAAGAAATCTCGCGGAACAACCCGGTTCCCGTCAGATCCTCTGCTACCACGCGCGAGATGTCCTGCGCATATTGGGCCGCGGCTGCGCTGTCTGGCACGAAGCTCGGCACCGCGAAAGGCATCGGCTCAATGATCCCCTCGTCGATTTCCAGACGCAGCGGTCCGCTTTGCGCGTAAACCGGTGCCGCCAGCAACGAAAGGCCAACAAAGAGGCTGGTCAGAAGTTTCATCATTTGATCCGCATCCTCTCGGGATTGAATGTAATCTCAATATCCTGCCAATGGTCGAATTTGTCAGCAGGCAGGGTGTATCCTTTGGCCCCGCAGCGTAAAATCGCGCGCCGGGCGGCCTCATAGGCTTGTTTCGCAGACGAAGCCGTACCGCCGGTACTGTCCAGCATCCGCATACTACCGCCCACCACCTTACCGTCACGGGACAGCGAGAATCCAACAACAACAACCGTTTGCAGGGCGTCCGTCGACAGCGACCCGACGTTCCAGCACCTTGACACGGCCAGACGCATGGCGTCCTTTTCACCACTGGTCAGGGGTGGGCCAGAGGGTTCGCTGCTCTGACCGAGCGCCTGGGCCAACGCGTCGTCGATGGCTTGCTGGTTGTTTTGTGCGGGCTCTTCCGCAGGTTCGGCGGATTCCGCGACTTCAGGCTGAGCCGGTGGCTGGGGGCGATTGGGCCGTGTACGGGGTCGTGGAGACGTCAGGGGCGACGTTTCGTTTGTCTCCTCCGCCTCGGTCACGATTTGATCGGTGGCTTCTTCCGGCGCGGTCTCATCCTGCTGTTCCTGTTGGGTTTCGGCCCCGTCGTCCAACGAGACGGGTGGCGTCTCAACGTCATCCAGTTTGACATCGGGCGGTGGCGGCGCGACGGGTTCCGGAGCAACCCTGTCCACCGGACGAGGCTGGGCCTCGGGGCCGGGTGGCACCGGCAATACCGCAACCTCGGTTTCAGGTTGCTCCAATGTCGGCGGTTCTTCGGTCAGTTCAGGCTCGGGGGCTATTTCAACGGATTCCGGTTCGGGTTCAGGCTCGGGTTCGTCGGGTGTGGTTGTCTCGGGGCTTGGTTGCACCACCTCCGTCGGCAGCGGAGCATTGATTTCAACCTCGGGCTCTGCGGGTTGTTGCAGGTCGGTGGGCGGTGCCGGGACTTGCGGCGCCTCGCGCTGGGCAGTCATGGACGCGAATTGCTCAGACGATATCAGGGATACATCCTGCACCGCCATCGGCAGCGGCTCGGACCGAAAGGTCCCGCCGAACAGCGCCCAGCTGATCAGGCTGACATGCGCAATCGCCGAAATCTTGGTGCCGGTCTCCACCGTGCGACCTCACTCTCCACCATCGTCCAGCGTCGGCCCGCCAGTATCGGTCACAAGGCCCACATTGGAGAACCCACCCGCATTCAGCGCGCCCATAACCTGCATCACCTGCGCGTACGGGATCGCGCCATCGGCCCGCAGGAACACGCGGTCACTGCTGCGTTCTGCTGCAATCGCGCGCAGTTTTCCAATCAACTCTTCGCGCAGAATATCGGTTGTCTGTATCTGCACCCTGCCATCAGCCGTCAGTGTCACTGTCAGCGGTTCTTCGCTGTCGCCGGGCAGAGCACTGGCAGCCGTCTTCGGCAAATCCACGGGCACACCGACCGTCAACAGTGGTGCCGCCACCATGAAGATAATCAGCAACACCAGCATGACATCCACGAAAGGTGTCACATTGATCTCGGACATTGGGTTGGCGCGACCACGCCGACGCCCGCGCCGACGCCCGTTCCCACCAGAAGGTTGTTGTACCGCCGCGCCCATTTCAGCTGTCCAACTGGCGCGACAGGATGGTGGCGAACTCGTCGGCAAAGGCCTCGTAGCCATTGACGATGCGATCGCTGTCCGCGCTCAACTTGTTGTAGAAGATCACTGCCGGGATCGCCGCCAGCAGGCCAAGACCCGTCGCCAGCAGTGCCTCGGCAATACCGGGCGCCACAACGGCAAGGTTCGTGTTTTGCTGCTCGGCAATCTCGATGAAGGCGTTCATGATGCCCCAAACGGTGCCAAACAGGCCGATAAAGGGCGCGGTCGAACCGACCGTGGCCAGAATGGGCAGACCTTTTTGCAGGGTTTCGGCTTCTTTCGCAATGGCCACATCCATCGAACGGTCAATCCGTGCTGTGGCGCCTGCGATCAACCCACCATCCGTCCGATGCGAGCGTCGCCATTCGATCATACCGGCTGCGAAAATCTTTTCTGAGCTTCCATCGGGTTGAGTCCCGATCTGCTCGAACAGCTCGTCCAGCGGATTACCTGACCAGAATGATTCATCAAACACCTGCGCCTCGCGCCGAGCGGACCGATAGTTGATCAGCTTTTGAATGATGATCGCCCACGACCAAAAAGATGCGACCACCAGGATCAGCATCACCACCTTGACGATAAATGTCGCGCGGGCAAACAGCCCCCACATGGAGAAATCGATCTCCTGCGCCAGCGCCAGCGTTTCAGCTTCCATGAACCTGCTCTTTATTAAATGCCTGACAGCCATTTGGCCTTGTTTTGCCAAACGCTAACGCAGTTGGTCATGAAATGCCAACAGAACCACCCTGGCTGGCCATTTTGTTACAGCAATGCGCGAATCTCTGCCGGAAGCCGCACTGGTTTGCCCTGATCGTTCATGCATACCGCTGTGACAACTGCGCGAAAAACCTCAGTATCGCCGCGTTTGACCAATTGCGACATGGTCAAACGCACACCTGAGATCGATACAACACCCGTCTCGATCGTCAGCTCGTCATCGAATTTTGCAGAAGCCAGATAATCTGCCTCGATCCGGCGCACGACCCAGACGACACCTGCATCCCGCATGGCGTTCTGATCGTTGCCCAGGTTTCTGACCCAGTCCGACCGGGCGCGCTCGATGAATTTGAGGTAGTTCGCGTGATAGACCACGCCGCCCATGTCGGTGTCTTCATAATATACGCGGACCGAGTAGGTGTGCGTGTGTTTTCCGGCAGATTTTTCATCCATGCTGACAAGTCCGGCAAATCTGTTGGCGACAATTCTACTGGCACGACAAGGCCATTTCCCCACAGGGATGCACGCATGTGGCACGACCTGCAATCCCGGATTTCAATGCTTTACTCGAAATCCGCGCGGCGAGCGTCTAGGGTTTGCCTTATCATTTGACGCAGAATGGACGCACGCATGGTTCAGGCCGCACAGAAAAAGACCGGGACACATCTGCCGGTTCTGCAGGGGGTGCTGCCGTTCAACCGGACGCGCCTGCCGACCGAAATCCTTGCCGGGCTTACTTTCGCATGCCTCGCGATCCCAGAGGTGATGGGCTACACTAAAATCGCCGGAACACCTGTCGTTACAGGGCTTTACACGATCCTTATTCCGATGGCCCTGTTTGCGATTTTCGGATCGTCCCGACATCTGGTGGTGGGCGCGGATTCGGCCACGGCGGCAATCACCGCGTCGGCATTGGCGGGAATGGCGGTTTCTGGAACGTCCGAATACCTGGCTCTGGCCTCCCTTCTGGCGCTGATGGCGGCGGTGCTTTTGATTGCCGCCCGGATTATCGGATTAGGCTTTCTGGCTGACTTTCTGTCCAGAACGGTACTTGTCGGTTTCCTGACTGGCGTCGGCATTCAAGTTGCGACGGGCGAGTTGCCGGGGATGCTTGGGATAAAGGTCACCGGCCACGGAACGGTTGAGAAACTTCAGGGAACTTTTCAGAACATCGATCAGGCCAGTTGGTCGACGCTGGCGGTTTCCATGGCTGTGTTATTCATCGTCGTGGGCTGCACGCGGTTATCCAGGAAAATCCCGGGCCCCCTGATCGCTATTCTCGGCGTGATCCTGTGCAGTTGGGCCTTCAATTTCGATACGTTCGATATCGCCCTTCTGGGCGCGGTACCGGGTGGTTTGCCCTCCCTCTCGCTGCCCGATGTCGACTGGAACTGGTCTTTGTTCAAACAGCTGCTCCCCACTGCGGCTTCAATCTTTGTCGTCATACTCGCGCAGAGTGCCGCCACCTCGCGCGCCTACGCAGCCCGGTATGAGGAGAAGTTCGACGAGAACACCGACCTCGTCGGGCTGGGTCTCGCCAATTTGGGGGCCGCCTTTACAGGCACGTTCGTGGTCAACGGCAGTCCAACCAAGACTGAAATGGTGGCCAGCGCCGGTGGTCGCAGCCAGCTCGCACAACTGACGACCGTGGCCATTGTGCTGGTGGTAATTCTGTTTCTCACCGGCCCCCTCGCCTATCTTCCCAATGCCGCACTTTCGGCCATCGTGTTTCTGATCGGCGTCAAGTTGATCGACGTGCGTGGGCTTGCGCGGATTTACCGTCAAGCCCGGTCAGAATTCTGGATTGCAACGGGAACAGCCGCCGTTGTCGTGATTGTCGGTGTTGAACAAGGAATCCTCTTTGCCATGGTCCTTTCGCTCATCGACCACACGCGCCGGGGATATCGACCGAAAAACTCTGTGATCGTCAAAAATGAAACCGGTGGCTGGCACGCAAAAGCTCTCGAGCAGCCAAACCAGTTCGAACCCGGCCTGGTGATCTATCGGTTCTCTCACAGCTTGTACTACGCCAACACGCAGCGCCTATCCGATGACATCAACATGATCATCCAAAACGCCAAATCGCCCGTTAACTGGATATGCATCGACGCATCTTCTGTGGATGATGTGGATTTCACGGCCGGCTATACGCTCCGATCTGTTCACGAGGCCTTGCAGGAAAAAAACATCGAGCTGGTGTTTGTTTATGTTGAACCCGACGTCAAAGCAGAATTGGATCGGTATGGTGTAAGTGCTCTGGTTGGAGAAGCCGCGTTTTTCGACAGCGGAACTGACCTCCTGCACGCCTTTCACAATCGCAAGGGCGATATTGCCAGCGGACATTGACCGAAGGCGGCAAAGACCGCCGCCTACTGTGGCAGCTCCAGCCTGGCAAACAGACGCAATGCATGGGATGGGTCCTGCGCGGCCCCCGGCAAAACCGGATCATACGCCGCGCGGATCAGCGCAGCTATTTCCGGGCGCAGAATCGTTGCATCCCCTGCGATTGCCAACGGGGATTTACTTCGAAAGGCGATGTCCGACCACAACAGAATTGTCTGCACAACCTGGCTCAGGGCCAAAGTCTCGGCCGGAACCTTCGACAACTCTGCGTCCATCTTCAAAAAGACAAAAGCAGCTCGAATGGCGCCGTCTTCCTCAAACCGAAATATGCGATACTGATTGGCCTCAGCAGCAACCAATCGATCCACTAGCGGCGCGAGGTCCGGGATCAGCCGATCCAGATCGGGGACCGCAAGCAATTCCTGCCACTCGCGAAAGAAGAAGACCATGCAGTTGGCACCAAGCTCCGGGTCGGTTTCAGCCATCTTGTGACCGGCCAGGGTCACAACGGCCTCGAACGCCCCTTTCACCGTGGACAGGGTTTCGTCCTCGACACCAAATACGATGGGAACGATCGGCCGCCCCCAGCGCGCAAACAGGAACTCACCGCTTTCGCGGGTGAACAGCACCTCGATTTCTTCCGGTGTCACGCCCAACCCTTCATCTTTTCAAAAATACTCTCGCCGAAGGCTTAAGATCTAAAAGGGCCAGCTTCAACCAAACAGATCGTTTTGGCCTCTGGGCGCAGCCATCCCCAAATGCGCCCATGCTTTCTGCGCCAGCATTCGTCCGCGCGGCGTACGCTGGATCAACCCTTGCTGCAGCAAAAAGGGTTCAATGACTTCCTCCAGTGAATCCCGACTTTCAGACAACGCAGCCGAGAGCGTCTCGATCCCCACAGGACCACCCGCATAGTTTTCGGCAATCAGTTTCAGATACCGCCGATCCGCACCATCCAACCCCAGATTGTCGACACCCAAGCGGGTCAACGCTCCGTCGGCCAATTCTCGCGTGATCCGCCCGTCTCCTTCAACAATGGCGAAATCCACCACGCGCCGCAGCAGCCGCCCCGCGATCCGGGGCGTTCCCCGCGACCGCCGGGCAATCTCGCGCGCGCCATCGTTATCTGCCGGCGCGCCGAGTTTACGGGCGTTTCGGGTGACGATCTCGTGCAGCTCGTCCACCGTATAGAATTGCAGCCGCGTCGGAATGCCGAAGCGGTCACGCAGCGGCGTGGTCAACAACCCCATCCGCGTCGTCGCCCCAACCAGCGTAAAGGGCTGCAATTCGATTCTCACCGTGCGTGCCGCCGGGCCTTCACCGATCACCAGATCCAGCTCGAAATCTTCCATCGCCGGATACAGCACCTCTTCGACCGCCGGGTTCAGCCGATGGATCTCGTCAATGAACAGTACATCGCGCGCTTCCAGATTGGTCAGGATCGCCGCCAGATCCCCCGCCTTGGCCAGCACCGGCCCCGAGGTCATGCGGAAATTCACCCCCAGCTCGCGCGCCATGATCTGCGCCAGCGTGGTCTTGCCCAGGCCCGGAGGACCATGGAACAGCGTGTGATCCATCGCCTCGCCCCGCTGACGCGCGGACTGGATGAATATGCGCAGATTGGCTCGCGCTTCCGCCTGGCCGATGAATTCATCGAGGCCCTGAGGGCGCAATGCGCGGTCATTGTCTTCCGGCAATGGCTCGGGGCGCAGGGCGGGGTCGGCATCAACCATCTTCTCAACCTTTCGGAGCCAATAGTTTCAAAGCGGCGCGGATCAGGTCGGCCTCGCCTGCGTCGGGCGTGCTTGCCGCAGCCTCCGCAACGGCGGATGCGGCTTCGGATGGTCCATAGCCCAGATTGGACAGGGCAGACAACGCACCCGCCGAGGCCGCCGCCGCCCCCGAGGTCGGCCTGGCTGCGCGTTTGGGCACAAGAGCCGGCTCAGCCAGTTCGACAACGTCGAGGTCCGGGCCGTCCATCGCTTCGGCTACCGTACCCCCCATGGCCATAACGCCCGGCGCCTTGTCCTTGAGATCCAGTACGATCCTCTGCGCCGTTTTCGGGCCGACGCCCTTGGCCGCCTTGACGGCACCCCAGTCACCCAGGGCAATTGCGCGACTGACACCGTCCGGTCCCAGCGCACTGAGAATGGCCAGCGAAACCTTGGCACCGACACCCTGTACCGAACACAGCAAACGGTGCCATTCTTTTTCGATCAACGACAGAAAGCCATAAAGCTGCATCAGGTCTTCCCGGACGACCATGTCGGTGTAAATCGATACGGCTTCTCCGACACCCGGCAAGGCGGCCATGGTCCGGTCGGAACAATAAACGATGTACCCGACGCCGCGCACGTCGATCAGCACGTGATCCGCCGCACGGTAATCCAATCGCCCTGTCAACTTGCCGATCATGCCCGCACCTCTTTCAACCGCGCCTGCTGAGATTTTCCGTAATAGGCGTGGCAGATCGCAATCGCCAGGGCATCCGCCGCATCCGCTCCTCTGGGCTGGCACCCCGGCAGCTGAAGCTTGACCATGTGAAGAACCTGCTCTTTTTCCGCGTGCCCTACCCCAACCACAGTTTTCTTGACCCTGTTGGGCGCATATTCCCCCACCGGCAGCCCGGCCTGAGCCAGCGTCAGCAAGGCAACGCCACGCGCCTGACCCAGCTTGAGCGTTCCCGCACCGTCCTTATTGACAAATGTCTGTTCGATTGCGGCCTGATCCGGCTGATGTTCGGCAATGACTTCGACAATCTGGTTGTGCAGCGACAGCAGGCGTTCCCCCAGATCGTCCCCGTCCGACTTGCACAATCCATTTGAAACGTGACTCAGGCGGCTGCCATTTGATTCGATGACGCCCCATCCCAGGGTCCTAAGCCCCGGATCAATGCCCAGAATCCGCATGTTTTGCCTCGGCCTGCTCGGGTTTTCCTGATCTTTTTTACCGATTAGCACGAAACATGAACATTTTCCAAGCGAATTGACCTCACGGCTAAAAACGACACATCTGTTCCGCTGGCGACAAAGAGGACTGTTTTCGACCTCGAATGGTCTGGAATCGACCCGTTTCATTAAGGCATTTTCACCAATTATTTAAGGGGATTACAGGTTCTCAGAGCATTGCAGAAACTGCATAGGACACATGCAAAAAATGCTCTTGCACGGGTAATTCGACATCACTAGATGCCCGGCAGATCGCAAGATCAAAGCTTAACACAAACCAGAAGGAAACAGGATATGGCTGCACTGGACACTACCCGCATCGCCTCCACTGGCTCGTTCGGCCTCGTTGGCCGTATCGGCGCAATTTTCGTATCGGCGGTGAGCGCCGTTGTGGAATGGAACGACGCCCGCGTAACCCGCAACGCGCTGAGCGGTCTGACCGACCGTGAACTGGAAGATATCGGCCTGTGCCGCGGTGACATCGACGTTGTCGCCGAAGGTCGCCGGTAAGGCTGTTACAGCCGCCACTCACATGCCCCTTCCTCCTCCCTGTGGGGCAAGAAAGAACACCGCATGCTGCAAAGCACGCGGTGTTTTTTTTCCAATAGGAGATGTATCGGGCGGGTCAGTACCAGAGTTTGACGAATTGCACCGACAGAAATTCGGATACCGGGTCGATCTGCATGATCCAGGCGCCGGCTTTTTCTACTGACGTTCCTGCGTTCAGACTGTCTACGCGGTCCTGATAGGTCGAGGCCCCGAGGTGGAACAGCAAGAACGCTTTAAACGCAAAAAAGCCAACCAGGGCCAGGATCAACACACGCGCTGGAATCGCCGAACGCACCCGCTGCGGCTTCATCACAACCAACCCGTCCGAGCGCATGGTCGCACGGTATCCGCGGTTCAGCTTTTGATGTTTCTTGGACAGACGCGTAATGCGCTGATTGAATTCCAGTTGTTTTCCAGTCATGGCAGCCTCCGAAAACCGCCCCCCGATTGCATCCAGTAAGGTTAGGAACAGAATGCGACAAAAGAGTGGCGAGACTCCAGAAAACTCCCGTAAATGGTCTAATTTTGGCCCTGTTTCGTTAAGATTAGCGTCGTCCATTCACCAATTTCGCCCCTCCGAGCCAAATTGAACCCATTTTGAGCATAAACAGACAGCACGTCGTCAGCCTGCTCATTCAGGATTCCGGACAGAATCGCCTGCCCTTCAGCGCGCAAATTGCTCGATATTTCGGGCGCCAGCACAACGAGAGGGCCTTTCAGGATATTGGCAAAAATTAAGTCATAAGGCGCGTGGGACTGCAGGTCGGGATGATCAAATCCCGCGGCTTCGACACAGTGAACCTTTCCGGCCATACCGTTTGCTTTCAGGTTTGCCTCTGCCACGTCGACAGCCACCTGATCGATGTCACTGGCCAGGATGTCGCCGTCCCACACCCGCGCCGCGGCCATGGCCAAAACTGCTGTGCCACAGCCGATATCGGCCACTTTGGTGGCCGAGAATCCCTGATCCAACAGCCAGTCCAGCGCCTTGAGGCAACCCAAAGTGGTGCCATGGTGGCCGGTGCCGAACGCCATGGCCGCCTCGATCAACAAGGGAATGCCGTCGTCGGGAACCTTGTCCGCGTCGTGGCTGCCATGGACAAAGAACCGGCCCGCCTCGACCGGAGCCAGTTCGCGGCGCACATGAGCCACCCAATCGGTTTCGGGCAATTCCGAAACCACAAAGGGCTTGGCTTCGAATGCGGCGGCCAAAACGGCCAGCGCCGTTTCATCCGGGGTTTCGGTGAAATAGCCTCCGACCTCCCACAATCCCGACCCGTCTTCGACCTCGAACACGCCAATGCCGGTGGGTTCGGGTTCAAGACGTTCCATCGCTTCACCCAATCCTTCTGCGGCAGTTTTACCGGTCAGGGTGGTCAGCGCGGTAAATGTGGGCATGGGGGCCTCCTGTCTAAGCTGCATCAGCGCCTAGGGCGATGGATAGCCAAGGTCAAGCGCAAGCGCCTATTCGGCTGGCGCAGGCGCGTATTTTGACAGGATCGTTTCGTTGCCGGGTTCGGGGTGGCGCGGGATCAGCAGCGACAATGCCAGAGACACCAGAGCCATCGCAGCCGCCAGACCAAACACCGCGCCGGGCGAAATCACCCACAGCAATCCAAGCAAGGCAGGCAGGAACACCGCTGCGATATGATTTATGGTAAAGGCCACAGCAGCGGTCGGCGCGATATCCGCCGGGTCCGCGATTTTCTGGAAATAGGTCTTCAGGGCCAGCGCCAACGCGAACAGCACGTGATCAATTACGTAAAGGATCGCCGCCAGCAGCACGCCCCAGCCGAACCAGTAGATCCCCCCATAAGCCGCGAACACGATGGCCAGCCCGGTGTATTCGAAGATCAATGTGCGGCGTTCGCCAAAGACAGCCACAGCTTTGCCAAGCATGGGGGCGGCTGCCATATTGATCATAAGGTTGATCAGGTAAAGGCTGGTCAGTTCATGCACCTCGAACCCGAATTTCTCGACCATCATGAAGCCTGCAAAGACGACAAATATCTGCCGCCGGGCACCTGCCATGAACTGCAACGCGTAGTACAGCCAATAGCGGCGACGCAGCACCAGCTTCTTGGTTTGAGGCGTCGGGGCTTCAAATTGTGGATAGGCGAACAGACAAAACAATGCCAGCAGCGCCGTAAATCCACCGGCAGCCATGAAAACGGTGTTATAAGACAGGTCGAACCGATCCCAGGTCAGCACGATCAGGCCATAGACCACCGCCGTCGCCGCCGAACCCATGGCCACCAGCCACCCCAGAACCTGCGGCGCCCGGTCCTTGGGCAGCCACTGCAACTGCAGCGATTGGTTCACTGTTTCGTAATAGTGAAAGCCGATCGAGCTGAACAGAGTGACAAATAGCAAGCCACCCAAGCTCGGGAACCACGCAGTTACTGCCGTTGCGACACCCAGCATCATCAGTGAGATCATCGCCAGAACCTGTTCGCGGACAAACAGGATCACTGCAATCACGCCGACAGCCAGAAAACCCGGAATCTCGCGCACCGTGTGCAGCAGACCGATATCCGCCCCGTCGAAATTCGCCACTTCGATCACGAAATTGTTTAGCAGCGCGCTCCACGCATTGAATGCGATCGGCATGGTCAGCGCCATCACGAACAAGAGCGTCACTGGACGGCGCCAGAACGGAAGGCTCTGCGCCTCAGACAAGGGCACGGGTTTCTGCATGAGACTCCTGTACGCCCATTTCCGCACTTTGGCGAGAGGCAAGAAGGCACAGTGGCTCTGCATGTATGCGGAAGTCAGTAAAAACTCTGTGGGTCGATATCCACGGTCAGCCTGATATCGCCTTTCAGGCGCAACGGCGCGATCCAGTGCGCGATGGCGTCCTGAATGGGTGCGCCTTTCGGCGCTTTGACCAGCAAACGAACCCGGTGCCGCCCGCGGATACGTGCAATCGGCGCGGGCGCGGGCCCAAAGACCTGCGCACCGATCTGGCGCAGTGGCGCGTCGTTGCGCGCCATCGCATTGCCGATGTCAAACACCGGCCCGACCTCTGGTCCGGACAGAACGATCCCGGCCATCCGGCCAAAAGGTGGAACACCGGCGGCCTGTCGCCCGGCAGCTTCGGCTTTCCAGAATCCTTCCTCATCACCGGACAGGATTGCCCGGATCACCGGGTGTTCCGGCTGAAACGTCTGCAATAGGGCCTGCCCCGGCTTGTCCGCCCGTCCCGCGCGCCCTGCAACTTGCCGCATAAGCTGGAATGTCCGTTCGGCCGCCCGAAGGTCGGCACCATGCAGGCTCAGGTCGGCGTCAATGACACCAACCAATGTCAGTTTCGGAAAATTGTGTCCCTTGGCCACCAATTGCGTTCCGATGATCAAATCTGCATCGCCTTCGGCAATCTCTTCGATTTTGGCCTTCAATGCCCGAGCCGACCCGAACAGATCGGAACTGAGCATCGCGATCTTGGCCTCGGGAAAGGTCGCTTCGGCCTCCTCGGCCAAACGCTCGATACCTGGTCCGACAGGAGCCAACTTGCCCTCGACCCCGCAGGAAGGGCACGCTTCGGGCATCGGCTTGGTCTCACCGCATTGATGGCACATCAGGCGTTTCAGAAACCGATGCTCGACCATCCGTGCATCGCAGTGATCACAAGCGATCTGCTCACCGCACGCCCGGCACAGCGTCACAGGTGCATAACCGCGCCGGTTTATGAACAGAAGTGACTGTTCACCCCGTTCGACCCGTTGTTGTACCGCCTGTCGCAGGGATGGGGAAATCCATGTTCCCGGCTGCATTTGCTCGGCCCGCATGTCGATTGGCTTCATTTCGGGCAATACCGCATCACCAAAGCGCGAGGTCAGATCGATCCGCTCATACTTGCCCGCCTCGGCATTGGCCCAGCTTTCCAGTGACGGTGTTGCGCTGGCAAGGACGACCCGAGCCCCGCAGATCGCGGCCCGCAACACGGCCATATCGCGGGCGCTGTAGTGCACGCCGTCTTCCTGTTTGTAGGACGTGTCGTGTTCCTCATCGACGACAACCAGACCCAGATTTCGGAACGGTAGGAACAACGCGGACCGCGCCCCGACAACAAGATGCGCATCCCCTTGCCCGACCATCCGCCAGACCCGGCGGCGTTCGGTCATCGTCGCCCCCGAATGCCATTCTGCCGGGCGGGCGCCAAACCTTGCTTCCACCCGGGTCAGAAATTCCGCGGTCAGTGCAATTTCGGGCAACAGAACCAGCGCCTGCCGACCCATCCGCAGGGCCTCGGCAACAGCTTCCAGATAGACCTCGGTTTTGCCCGAGCCTGTGACGCCTTTCAGCAGCGTGGTTGCATAATCCCCTGACCGCTGGCCATTCCGCAATTTCATAACTGCGGCGGCCTGATCGTCGGTCAATGCCTTGCCCGGCAAATCCGGGTCAAGATGCGGATAAGGCAAATCCCGGGGGCTGTCTTCCTCGCGCACAGCGCCCTGTTTAACAAGCCCCTTGATGACAGAGGATGTGACCCCCGCCTGCTCAGCCAATTCTTTCAGCGTGAAGGCGAGCCCACCATAATCGCGCAAAACCTCCAATACACGGGATCGCGCATCGGTCATCCGGTCCGGTTCACCGCTGCCGAGACGATAAATTTTGCGCATCGATGGCGGATCGCTCAGCCCCGGCGCGCGCGTCGCCAGCCGCAGCATCGCAGGCATCGGCGTTAGAGTGTAATCTGCCACCTTGCCCAGAAACACCCGCATTTCTTCCCGCATCGGGGCAACCTCAAGCACCCGGATCACCGATCGCGCCTTGGCCAGATCAAAGCCCCCCTGCCCCGGTCCCCAGACCACGCCCAGCACCTTGCGCGGCCCGAGTGGCACTTCGACGAACGCACCCAGAAAACACCCGCCCTCGGGCGCCTTGTAGTCCAGCGTTCGGTCCAGCGGCTGTGTGGTCAGCACCGCCACCAGCTCTCCGTGGTCGAAATACTCCTGAGTGCTCACCGCATATCCTTGGAAGGGGTTTCAGCATGGGTCTCTTTGAGGTAAAGCCATCCGCGACCAAGGCCAACCCATCAAAGGACTGCCCTCATGAAATTCTTCGTAGACACCGCCGAGATCGACGCCATCACCGAACTGAACGATCTGGGCATGGTGGACGGTGTAACCACCAACCCCTCGCTGATCCTGAAATCGGGCCGCGACATTCTGGAAGTGACCAAAGAGATCTGTGACCTGGTCGACGGCCCCGTGTCCGCCGAGGTTGTTGCCACCGAGGCCGACGACATGATCGCCGAAGGCCGCAAGCTGGCTAAGATTGCGCCGAACATCGCCGTTAAGGTTCCGCTGACCTGGGCCGGCCTAAAGGCTTGCAAGACGCTCACGGACGAAGGCCAGATGGTTAACGTGACCCTCTGCTTCTCGACCAATCAGGCGATTCTGGCCGCCAAGGCGGGCGCAACCTTCATTTCGCCCTTCATTGGTCGCCTCGATGACATCAACATGGATGGGATGGAACTGATCGCGGACATCCGTCAGGTCTATGACAACTACGGGTTCGAAACCGAAATCTTGGCTGCGTCGATCCGCACCGTGAACCACGTGACCGATAGCGCGCGCATCGGTGCCGACGTGATCACCGCGCCTCCGGCCGTGATCAAGAAGCTGGCCGATCACCCGCTGACCGACAAGGGTCTGGAAGCTTTCCTGTCTGACTGGGCCAAGACCGGTCAGAAAATCCTCTGATAGGATACGAGACCGCACGGCGCCATCAGGCGCCGTGCCCGGCCCAACCGGACATTCCTGATCTCTGATCGGGTCTGTCCGGGCGGGAGCCCCCTCGCCACAACACGCAAGGAAATCCACTTTTGCGTGCATTTTTCCCAAGGTAATTTTGGCAAGGCATGTTATAAGCCGCCAAAACAAAAAAGACCGGACGGGACATGAGCAGTAATCCGAAACTCGAGGACAATCTCCGTGCGGCGATTCTGGCTGAGCCGGATGCCGTGCTGGAAGACAAGGACCTGATGCAAGCGCTGGTGGCTGCAAATGAACAGGCGCGCGGCGAGAACATAATCGACCTGCGCGGCATTGCGATGCAGCGGCTGGAAGATCGGCTTGGACGTCTGGAAGACACGCACCGGTCGGTGATCGCAGCGGCCTATGAAAACCTCGCCGGCACAAATCAGGTCCATCGCGCCATTTTGCGCCTTCTCGAACCCACGGAATTCGAAGATTTCCTGCTGACACTGGGCAAGGACGTCGCCGAGATTCTGCGCGTGGATCAGGTTACCCTGGTTCTGGAAACAACGGCCGTGCGCGACGACCCGGCCGTCGAAAAGCTCGGCGGTGTTTTGAAGATTGTAGAACCGGGATTTATCGACGGCTACCTGACACGGGATCGAACCACACCTGCGCGCGAGATCACGCTGCGTGAAATTCACCGACCCAACCGCCAAATATATGGCGATCAGATCAATCCCTTGCAGTCCGAAGCCTGTTTGAAACTGAATCTCGGACCAGGTCGTTTGCCCGGGATGATCGTGATGGGGGCCAGGGACCCGCGTCATTTCACGCCGCAGCTTGGAACCGATCTTCTGGCCTTTTTTGCTGGCGTGTTTGAACGCTCGATGCGTCACTGGCTGTCGTGAGCCTGATCTCTCCAGCCGTACGTGATGCTCTGCAGCATTGGCTGAACAGTCTGGGGGCCTTGGCAGGGCGTTCCGAAAACACCCAGAACGCCTATCGCGGTGATGTCACCGAGTTTCTGTCGTTCATGACATTGCACCACAGCGAACGGCAAGGTTTGGCCGCGCTGGAGCGCATTACGGTGGCCGACATGCGGGCGTGGATGGCGGACCAGAGAGGCTCTGGTGTGGGTGCACGATCGCTGGCGCGCAAGCTCTCGGCCGTCAAAAGCTTTTACCGATGGCTGGCTGAACGCGAAGGGTTCGAACCCACTGCAGTCTTGTCGACCCGGGCACCGAAATTCACAAAAAAACTGCCTCGCCCACTTGCCGAGGACGCTGCCAGGGCGATGATTGACACGGTCGAAACGCAATCCACCTCGGATTGGGTTGCAGCGCGGGATGTTGCTGTTGTCACGCTGCTCTACGGATGCGGATTGCGGATTTCCGAGGCGCTGTCACTGAAAGGGGCCGATGCACCGCTGCCGGACACTTTGCGAATTCTGGGCAAGGGCGACAAGGAACGGATTGTGCCGGTCATACCGGCCGCGCGCGCGGCAGTAGACCGTTATCTGCGTCTCTGCCCACACCCGCAATCTTCCAACGCATCCCTTTTCCGTGGTGTCCGAGGCGGGCCGCTCAATCCACGGGCCATCCAAGGTGTGATGGCCAAGGCCCGGATGCAGTTGGGCCTGCCTTCGACCGCCACGCCGCACGCGATGCGGCACAGCTTTGCAACGCATCTGCTGTCCGCAGGCGGTGACCTGCGTGCGATACAGGAACTGCTGGGGCACGCCTCGCTTTCCACAACGCAAACTTATACTGCCGTGGATACGGCACGGTTGATGGAAGTCTACAACCGCGCCCATCCCAAAGCGTGATCAACGGCAAAAAACAAACAGATCGAAGACACTTGTCTGTCAACAGGCTTTTTGCTTTGCATCTGCCCCACGCATCGTACATGACAGCCGCATGACACTCAGATTCAAAGCGCTTTTCGTCCATCTTTTCACTGCAACAGGCGCCGTTTTCGCAATGCTGGCCATGCTGGCCGCGGTCGAGGGAAAATGGAGCCTGATGTATTTGTGGCTGGTTGTATCTTTCATCGTTGACGGTATCGACGGACCTCTGGCCCGCCACTATCACGTCAAGAAGAATGCGCCTGAGTTCGACGGGGTGCTGCTGGATCTGATCATCGACTACCTCACCTATGTCTTCATTCCGGCCTTTGCGTTGTTTAAATCCGGGCTGATGGACGGCTGGACCGGTTGGTTTGCCATCATCGTGATCACCTTTGCCAGCGCAATGTACTTCGCTGACACGCGCATGAAAACAAAGGATAATTCCTTTTCGGGTTTCCCTGGCTGCTGGAATATGTTCGTCGTCGTGATCTTCGCGCTCGAACCCAATTTCTGGGTCATCCTGTCGCTTGTCACGCTTTTGTCGCTGGCGATGTTTCTGCCGCTCAAATTCGTGCACCCGGTCCGGACCGAGCGTTGGCGCACGCTGACCCTGCCAATGGCCTTTGCCTGGACGTTCTTTGCAGGCTGGGCGGCCTGGGTCGACTTTCATCCCGAAAGCTGGGCGCATTGGGGCCTTGTTGTGACCAGCCTTTACCTTGTCTCCGCCGGTATTGCGCAGCAGGTTATTCCGCCGCGCAAAGCCTGATAAAGGTGGTTCGGGTCAGAGGACTTCCTGCACCTCAAACTCCGTTCCGTTATGGGTAAAAACGTCCCCCTCCTGCAGCCCGGCCATGGCCAGGTAAATGGGGCTCTGCGTTGAAATACCCATATAGGTCTTGCCGTCCACTTCGAACCGTGTGGTCGAAACACAGACGACAAACCGCCGATTGTTGAACTTGATTACAGCACCCGGGCGCACCGTGTCGGTGACGCTGAAATCCGTATTCTCGATCACGTCGATCTTGGCATGGTGGGCATGTACAGGCGCATCAAACGCCGCCGCAAGATCAGCATTCTCGCGCGAGGCCGCGATGTCGTCCTTGTCATGACCCTCGCGGTCATCCAACTGAGAATCCTTGAGGAACGCGTCATAGTGTGCCTGCGCGGTCGCCAATTCCTGTTCTTCCAGCGACATCAGGCGTTCAACGATGATCTTCTTGCGTGCGGCAGCGTCTGTTGGGCCAGTCATTCAATACAGTCCTTCGAATTCAGCATCTGACATAAGTTGAAGCCCGAAAACGCGGAATGCAACAGGAATCCCTTGCTCAGATCAACAGACCCGCCGCGCCTTCATGCCGCAACAGCGCAACCTTGGTCTCAACCCCGCCCTGTCCGGAAAAGCCGACCATCTTGCCATTTGCGCCCAGAACACGGTGGCACGGGATAATGATCGGAATGGGATTGCCACCACAGCCGCGTCCGACCGCCTGCGCCGAATACCCGAGTTCATTGGCAAGTTCGCCGTAGGTTCGCGTGTCTCCGAAAGGTATGGCGAACATCGCGTCGCAAACACGGCGCTGAAATTCGGACCCTTTTATCCGATAAGGCAGATCGAATTTTTGCAGGCGCCCTTGGTCATAGGCCCGAAGCTGCGCTGCAGCCTCGCGCTGCAACAGGGAGCCCGGGTCACCTTCGGCACCGTCCCAGGTCAGACCAACGATGGCCTCGTCTTCTTCGACAATGCCCAAGCGCCCGAAACGGGTTTCTATCGCAATTTGTCCCATAGAGAGATGCTGACAGAGGAAGCATCGATCCCGCAACCCGTTTTTTGACGATCCGTGTCGTGCAAAGATCAGATGTGCATATCGGCGCGAGGCAGTGCTTGATTGGCACTGCCTCGCATAATCGGATGGGAGTCAGCCCAGCGCCTCATCACAACGACCGCAAACGCCGGGGTTGGAATGACGATTCACATCCGGCAGGATTTTCCAACAGCGCTGGCACTTGGCGCCTTCGGCTTTTTCGAAGACCACGCCGACGCCCTCGATCTCGGGTACACGGAAGGCTTCGGCCGGGGCCGGATCACCGGTCACGGTCACACCAGACGTGATGCACAGGTCGTCAACGTCGAACGTAGCCAGAAGATCGCGCGTATCGGCATCCTCGACATGTACGATCGGCGCCGCCTCTAGGCTGGACCCGATCACCTTGTCCTGTCGCTGAACCTCCAGGGCCGCGGTCACAGCGCGGCGGACGCGGCGGATCTTGGCCATGTTGGCCTCCAGTTCTGCGTCGCGCCATTCGGCGGGCGTATCAGGGAAATCCACCAGATGAACCGAGCTGTCATCCGCCGGGAACCGCTCCAGCCAGACCTCTTCCATCGTGAAAACCAGAATCGGCGCAAGCCATGTGGTCAGGCGGTGAAACAGGATGTCCAAAACGGTACGTGCTGCGCGACGGCGCAAGCTATTGCCGTCGCAATACAGCGCATCCTTGCGGACGTCGAAATAGAAGGATGACAGATCAACTGTCGCAAAGGTGAAGACCACGCTGAACACGCCTTGGAAATCGAACGCTGCATAGCCCTTGCGCACCTGCTCATCCAGATCGGCCAGACGGCTCAGCACCCAGCGTTCCAGACGCGGCATATCCTCGGGCGCGACGCGATCCGCTTCGCTGAAGTCCGCCAGCGAACCCAGCATGAATCGCATGGTATTGCGCAGGCGGCGATAGCTGTCGGCAGTGCCTTTCAGGATTTCCGGCCCGATCCGTTGGTCGGCAGTATAGTCAGTCTGAGCCACCCACAGGCGCAGGATGTCAGCGCCATATTGCTTGACGACCTCTTCCGGCACGATGGTGTTGCCCAGCGATTTGGACATCTTGTTGCCCTTGGCGTCCAGCGTGAAGCCATGGGTCACCACATTGCGGTAGGGCGCACGGCCCTTGGTGCCGCAGGCTTGCAGCATCGACGAGTGGAACCACCCGCGATGCTGGTCGGTGCCTTCCATGTAGACGTCGGCGATGCCGTCCTCGGTGCCGTCCTCGCGGTCGCGCAGAACGAATGCGTGGGTCGAACCGGAATCGAACCACACGTCCAGCACGTCGAACACCTGATCGAAGTCATCCGGGTTTGCGATTCCGTCGAGGATCTTTTCTTTGAACCCATCCGTGTACCAGACATCTGCGCCGTCCTTCTCGAACGCTGCCTTGATGCGGGCGTTCAGGTCTGCATTGCGCAACAGGTAATCCGCGTCGGTTGGCAAAGCCCCCTTTTTGGTGAAGCAGGTCAGCGGAACACCCCACGCACGTTGACGGGACAGAACCCAGTCCGGGCGCGCTTCGATCATGGAATACAGGCGGTTGCGGCCGGTCTGCGGTGTCCATTTCACCAGCTCATCGATGGAGCGCAGAGCCCGTTCACGGATGGTGTCACCCATTTGGCCCATACCATCATCCAGCTTGCGGTCGACCGATGCAAACCACTGCGGCGTGTTGCGATAGATGATCGGAGCTTTCGAGCGCCACGAATGCGGATAGCTGTGCTTGATCTTGCCGCGCGCCAGCAGGCCACCGACCTCTACCAGCTTGTCGATGACGGCTTTGTTTGCGTCACCCTCTCCGCCCTTGCGGGACAGGATGTATTTTCCGCCAAAGAACGGCAGATCGGCGCGGAACGAGCCGTCATCCATCACGTTGTAAGTGATGACCTGTTCCAGCATGCCCAGATCGCGGTAAAGTTCGAATTCCTCCATACCGTGCGACGGCGCACAGTGGACGAAGCCAGTCCCTTCGGTATCGGTAACGAAGTCGGCAGCCCGGAAGTCGCGGATGTCGTCCCATTCGCCATGGCCACCCTCAGCCCCGGCCAACGGGTGGGTCAGTTGGACGCCCGCCAGCTCATCTTCGGTCACGTCACGAACACGGGCCCATTGGTCGTCGTTCAGACGCGCACGGCCCAGAACGTCGGCCGCCAGATTGTCCGCCAACAGGAACTTGTCACCCACGGCGGCCCAGCACTCGTCCGGCGTGTCGGTGACTTCGTACAGACCGTAAGAGATGTCCTTGCCAAACACGACCGCCTTGTTCGACGGCATAGTCCATGGAGTCGTTGTCCAGATCACGACAAAAGCGTCATCCAGATCGCCCGCATTTACGACCTTGAACTTCACCCAGATAGTGAAGCTTTCCTTGTCGTGATACTCGACTTCAGCCTCGGCCAGAGCGGTTTTCTCGATGGGCGACCACATCACAGGCTTCGAGCCCTGATAGAGCGTACCGTTCATCAGGAACTTCATGAACTCGTCAGCGATCACCGCCTCGGCGTGATAGTCCATGGTGATGTAGGGATCGGGCCAGTTGCCGGTGATGCCAAGACGCTTGAATTCGTCGCGCTGGATGTCGATCCAGCCTTCGGCGAACTTGCGGCATTCCTGACGGAAGTCGACGATGTTCACCTCGTCCTTGTTCTTGCCCTTCTTGCGGTACTGTTCCTCGATCTTCCATTCGATCGGCAAGCCGTGGCAGTCCCAGCCCGGCACATAACGCGCGTCGAAGCCCATCATCTGATGGGACCGCACGATCATGTCTTTGATCGTCTTGTTCAGCGCGTGGCCGATATGCAAATGGCCGTTCGCATACGGAGGGCCATCGTGCAAAGTAAAGGGCGTGCGGCCCTCTTTCTCGCGCAGGCGGTCATAGACGCCGATCTTCTCCCAACGCGCCAGCCATGCAGGCTCGCGCTTGGGCAGGCCGGCGCGCATTGGGAATTCGGTTTTGGGCAGGTTCAGCGTGTCTTTGTATTCAGGTGTTTGGGTCGTGTCGGCGCACATTGGGGGCGTCCTTGGATGATCTTGACTTGTGAAGGATCGAAGCGGTCAGTGCGATATCTCAAGCACCTTTGCCCGGCGTCTCAGGTGGGTCAGAGCGCCGGGGATATAATTCGAATAATGATGGCCAGCCGGTCAAACATGGCCGCGCTTATAGGATGCCTTCGCCTAATGGTCCAGAGGTTCCGCCACCTGCGGCGAATGGCGCAGCTTGGCCCAACGGTTCAGCCACGCAAGCCCCGCCAACGCCAGTCCCAAAGCCAGCAGCGAGAATACGCGGATCAGCCCGCCCAGACCGGCGATGTCGATCAGGAACACCTTTGCCACGGCCAGTCCGATCACGGCTAGCCCTGCTTTGCGCATCAGATCGGACTGACGCGCAAGAGACTGGTAGAACAGCACGGCCCCGACCAGCAGCAAGACCATTGTGTAGGTGTATAGCTCGGGCTGTGTGACGCCGTTGGCTTCATACATGCCTTCGGCGCCCTGCCAGACGTGCCGGATCATCAACCCAAGCCATACAGTTGCCAGAACCCCGGCAATGGCGAAACTGACCTGCCGGAGCCGAACAGGCATCGCAACAATACGCCAGGCTGAAAATCCAATGGCCAGCGCGGGCAACAGGTAAGCGATTGCAAGTGTATTCACCATCGGCGGTCCCAGTACCGGATCGGCATATTGATTCAGCAGCGGGTTCTGATCGGTGAGCGCTTGGACCAGCCGGATGCCGCCATGTGCAGCAAAAAAGGCCGCCAGCGCATAACGTGCATAGTTCAGCTTACCGCCCAGCTGGAACCTCTGCACCTGAGCATACGCCAGCAGCAGCCAGATGACCGCCAGCAGCCCCAGCCCCCAGTGGCTATCCCTTGCCCCCCCTTCGCCGAACCCTTCGAGCCAACGCAAAAGCAACAAAGAAAGCAGAATGCCGCCCGTGGCCCAGGCCGCGCTTTCCAGCAACAGCGAGGCAAGCGGTCTTGTCAGAGGTTTCAACAGCCACCACGCGACCAGGAAACCTGCGGCCGCGGTCGCGTAAACCAGCGTCATCTCGTGAATTGGCGCAGTGTCGGCCCAGTCAAGACCCGGATCAAGAACTAGGCGCACAGTCACTGTGAACACGCCCGCCCAGATGAACCACGTCATCGGTGGCAGAGTGAATTTCCGGTCCAGCGCTGCGGCAACAACAATTGTTGCGGTCAGGGCAATGGTCAGCGCTGCGGAGCTCAACACTATGACGCAGGCAAAGGACAGGCAGGAGAGCGCCGAAAGTGTCGCGAGTGCCGGGCGCATCCTGTCATCGCCATCAACGCGTGCAAATCGCTCTGCCAGAACGACCATCATCGCGCCCAGCGCTATCGCGTGCAGCGCCCAGGGGTATGCTCCGATCACTGACGCCGGGCGCCAGCCGATCTCCAACGCAATCGCCAGCAGGGGGGCGAACAGGACCGCGGCCGCAGCCCAAATCGCCCGGTATTGTGTGGACCGGAAAGACCGCCATGCGGCAAGACAGCTGATCAGAGCGCCAAGAGCCACCAAAACGGTTACCACAAACGGATAATCGGCCTCGGCCGTTTCCGAGTAGGTTTCGGCAAACGTACGTTCGACAATGCCGCCATCCAATCCATGCGCCAGGACAAACCAGATCAAACCTACAGCGGGGAACAGGCTGACATCTTGCAGTGCCGGTGCTTTCTGTGCCCACAGGATCAAGGCCAACGCCAAAATTGTGAACAATGTGATCGTCAGCCAGAATTCGGCACTGGTGTCCGCCCAATGCATCGACAGGATGAAGGCACTAACGGCAACCGCGCCAAAGGCCAGCCGGGTCGGGAATTCAGGCCAAGCTTCCCCTTTTCTGCGGCGGGCGATTTCAGCGATCATTGGCCCTGAATGGTTGGGCCACACGCGTTGCACCGGGATTGCAATTGCGATCAAGGCCAGCGCCGTGGCGCACAGCAGATAAGCAGGTTCGGTCGCTGACGAGGACAGCACAAGCAACATCGAAGCCGTATACGCGCCAATCAGGGTCAGCACCGACACCCATGCCCAGCGGCGGACCGTATCGATACCCAGACCGAGAACAGCAATCACGAAGAAGTAACCGTAAAGCCAGCTGGGATCATCTGAGGAGCCGCCTACGGCAAATGGCGCTGCAAAGGCACCGATCAGTCCAACGGCGGCCAGCAAAGGCCCGTGGAACCATCCCAATACCAGCCCGACCAAGGCAATGACAACCATCCCGGCCAGAGCAGTTTCGGCGTTGATCAGGTCGTACAATTGGCGTGCGGCCAAGACACCACCGAACAAGGTCACCAGACCAGCGCCAGAAAAAACCGATGGCAGATAGGCAGTGGCAGATTCCTCGTCATCGCCGAAACGACGGCGCAGAATTTCACCCGCCGCGATCAGTGCCACGCCAAAGGCGAGCGCTGCCAGGACACGAGCGAACGGCGGGAGAAGGCCGTTTTCGACGCCATACTGGACCAGAAATATCCCCGCGAGCGCCAGTGACAGCGCGGAAACGGCGTAGAACCAGTTCTCTCGCAACCACGCGCCCAGCGCCGCAATCCTGTCCTCTCGCAGCACGATTGCCGCCGGGGGGCTTTCTGGCGCGCCCGGCATCTCATCCTGATCCTGTTGGGTTCCATCCGCGCCCTGTGACCTGTTTACTTTAGGCGCGGACCACGGAGCAGGTCGCGGCCTATCAGCTTTGGGCGTGGCAGTTTCCGGCGCAGGGGTCTCTTGCGGTTCGATTGCCTCAGGGCGTTCTGTTTCCGGTTGAGTATGACGCGCAATCTGCTGCTCCAGCAGCTCAACCCGTTTTCGCAGGCGAGACTGCCCGACCAGCAGCACAACGATCGAAATCGGGATCGCAAGCACGATCAGCCCAACGATGGCAAGCGCAAGATCCAAGCATCACCTCCGAATAAAACAGATACCAGAATATACCGACCCTGTTGCGGGCAATAGTCCGGAAATTCAAATGGAATCAGCCTGTTGCCAAGCAGTCGAATTCAGGGCCAAGCAAGATCGGGTCGCGACAACATCAGCCAGAGAATGGCCAGCACCGCCAGAAACGCAGGAATTCCGCAGGCAATCCAAATCCGGAACAGCCTTTGGTATTCGTCAGATAGCGGAGTGTTCTGGTCTGCGGCCGCTTGGGCCAGGCCACGAAGCCTCGTCTGCATCCAAACAACTGGAAGCCAAAACAATCCCGCCAGAACGTAGAGCAGTAGAGAAAGTGCAATCCAACCCTCACTGAAACTCCAACCCAACTGCCATGCCAGCAATGCGCCCGTGATCGGCTGCAGGATCACCGCAGTCGTCGTGAACAGCAGGTCGCCCAGCACAACGATACCCGCAGTATGCGCGATGATGCGTGGATCACCGCTGCGATGCGCCATCAGCATGAAAAAAGCGATACCTGCTCCGGTTCCCAACAAGACACAGGCGCCAATGACATGCGACCAGCGCAGGAACAGTTCCCATTCCATCTAACGGCTTTCCAACACGCCGCGCACGAAAAGCGGCAAAAGGATTGCAGGGAGGATTTTGACCAACGGCCCCAATGGATCGGCCCAGAGGGACGGCACAGTAAACGTTGCCGCAATCAGATAGAACGTTGCTACAGCCGCCTGCGCGAGGCACACCCGTGCCGCCCAGGGCCGCCACAACAGGGCCGCACCAAGCACGAGATCGACGATTGACCAGAAAAGGACACTCGCTGTCGCAAGTGCCAGCGGCCAGCTAGCGGTGGTCAGAATCTCGGCAGCTTGTCTTAGGCTCATTAGCCCGAACACGCCCGAGGCCATCCAGAAAACGCACAAAATGGCGATGGCAGGCGGCAGCAGCAAACTCATCCGCGCGGAAAGGCGATGCTCGCGCGCGCTGGTCAAACCGTTGTAATTCTGCGGCAAGGATGCGATCCGACGGCCCGAAGCCGCGCGATAAGGTTCAGGATTGCCTGTCACCCCATCAACCATCACGGACATTGCAGTACTGCGTAGTGGCGAACGCCAACCCAAACGGCCCAACAGATCGGCACCGGCGGCAATCCATGTTGTGACCACATGCGGCACTGTCACAGTCGCGTGCGCGGCTGGAAATCCCAACCAGCTGCGTGTTTCCGATACCACCTCGGACAGAGTCTGCGGCGTGTCTTCGACAAGGTCGTAGCTGCCCTGAGGAATGTCCGAGCGGATCGCCAGGATGACAGCATCGCACAGGTCGTCCATCCCGACGCATTGCACCGGTGTTTCGGGATACGCGATTGGCTGTATCAGGGGGATCGCGGCCAGCATCCGCAGCAAGGTCGTCCCGCCATAGTCGGTTTGCCCGATAACGAGCCCCGGCTTCAGGATCCAAAGCCGCGCACCGCACCGGCGCAGCGCTGCGTCGCCTGCGGCTTTGGTCCGCATGAACAAAGTCACTGCTTCCGCTTCAGCCCCGATTGCCGAGATTTGCACAATCGCGATGTCACGTTTTGCGCAGGCCTCGCCCAGAGCCGCAATAGCCGTGTGATGTACGGCCACCAAATCGTCCTGCAAACCCTCTTGCAGTGCGCCCGCGCAATTCACGACTACATCGACGTCCGTCAATACGTTTTGCCAGTCTTGCGCGCCGGACAACTCACGCAGGTCGCCCCGGATCAATGCCATTTCGGGCAAAACCCGGCCACCCGTTTTCGGGTTTCGAACCATTCCGGTCACTCGCGCGCCTTTGGTCACTAGTGCACGCGTGACCGATGCGCCGATGAAACCATAAGCGCCCAACACTAAAACACTTTTCCCGCGCAAGTCCGGGTTTGGCATAGTAACTCGACCGTTTTGGGCAACACTAACGGATCGTGTCGCCCGGGCCAGCGCTGTTTCGCGCCCTGCGACAACTGAGCAGTTCAGGGATGGAATAGCGAACCGACCATATAGGCAATCAGGGCGGCCGCCCCTCCGATCACGAAAGTTTCGAACCCCGAACGCCACCACGGCGCCAACGACCAATGGCTCTTGAGCGCACCGATGGCAAAGAAGACGCCCATCGTCATCCAGGCAGAAACGGCAAAAGCGTTATCGAGCGACAGCAGAAACGGCAGCAAAGGGATCATGCCGGCCACCAGAAATGAAAGGAATGTCGCCAAAGCGGCCTTGATCGGGTGCGGGTCCACGCTGCCCAGCCCGTATTCGCCTTCGATCATCAGGTTGATCCAGTTTTCGCGACTGGCGGTAATTGCGTCGGTCGCGTCATCCAGCACCTGACCTGAAAGCCCCTTCTGCAGAAGGATTTCGCGCACCTCTCGACGTTCGCCATCAGGATAAAGGCGGATATGGCGTTCCTCGATTGCGCGAATGCGGCGGATATTGTCCGTTTCGGCTTTGGTCGCGGAATAGTTCCCTGCCGCCATCGAGAAACCGTCGGCCAACACGTTGGCCAGGCCAAGCGCGACGATAACAAACGGCGAAAGCCCGGCCCCTGCCACTCCGGCAACGATGGCGAATGTCGTGACGGACCCGTCAATGCCGCCATAGACCACATCGCGCACTACACCCCGTCCGGGCGGCGCGTTGATCCGTGCGGCGATTTCCTGCTGGCTGTGGCCGTGATCGGTCATGGCTGGCTCCGTGCTGACTATGCAAACCCAGCGTGACCGTGGCTTTGCGACAGATCAAGTCTTGGAAAACAGCCCACTTAAGGCGCGTTTGACCATGCCGCGCGTCGATGGCTTGTGCCGGTCGGAGAACGGAAGCGGGCGGCAAACCTCCATCGCCGCAACCCCGACACGGGCGCTGAGCGCACCGTTGACCAGCCCTTCGCCAAACCGGCGCGACAGTTTGCTGAGGACCGAACCACCCAAAATGGGTTCCAGAAGATCATCCCCCACGGCAACCGCTCCGGTTGCCACCAGATGCACAAAGACGGCCCGTGTCAAACGCCAGCTACCGAGAAACCCGGCGCGTCCGCCATAGATCTCGGCTATCCGGCGGATCATACGCAACGAAGCGGCGAGGGCGGTCACAACATCTGCCAGCGCCAATGGCACCAAAGCCGTCACAGTCGCCACCTGCCTGGCGGCGGCCTCAACCTCGCGGCTGGCGGCGGCGTCGAGCGGCGCCAGAACTTCGTCCTCGGCCAGTGTCAGAAGGGTCGAGGCGTCGAATTGCTCTCCCATCCGTTCTTGCAAACGGTCGCGGCCCCACCGGGTTTCCTCGCGCCCCTTGTAAAATGAAATCAGCCGGTTCGTGACTGCGCGAGCCTGCGCCAGATCATCTTCGGCAAGTGCCGCATCAGCTGCACGGCGCATTCCGTCAACGCGCGACAACCGTCCGATCGCGGCCAGTTCGCGCAAGGCTATGACCAAGCCGACCAGCAACAACGCAACGATCAGTGCCGAAATGATCCCGCCCAAAACCGGTGACCGGGCCAGCAGGGATGTTGCGAAATCCCAGGCGGCAACGGAAGCAACCGCGCCAATGACGGCCAGCGCAAGACCCCAGAACCAACGCGACAAGGCCGAAGGCTTTCGCGCAGCCAGGCGCGCGGCGCCCTGCATGGCCTGCCCCTGAGGCAGCGGGATATCCGGAACCGGAGGAGCCTGCGCGACGTCTGTGACCGGCGCGTCGTCTTCAAGATCAATCACTACGGGGCCTTTAGCCACGGCCAGCCTCCTCACTGTGCCAGACATACTTGATGTCGGGCAGATTTTCATCGTTGTCCGCCCCATCGCTGCGCGCAACTTCGGCAAATCCGTTGCGCTCGTAAAAGCGGCACGCGGGGGCGTTGGCCTGAAAGGCAAACAGAGACAGCGAGGGCTGGCGCGACTTGGCATGGTGCAGCAATTGGCGACCAACCCCCTGCCCGCGCGCCGATTCCATCAGATACAGCGAGTGAATTTCCTGTCCTTTGAGGGCCAGAAATCCGACCACGCCATCCTCGGTCTCTGCCACGGTGACCCAACCCTGATCGATCATCCAACCGCAAAAAGCGATAGTTTCCGCACAAGTATGCAGCTCGGGCATCCAGGGGTTTTCCTGGGCAAATGCGTGCAGAATTTGTCCGGTACGACCGGCGTCAGTGCTGCGGGCGGGCCTGAGTTCTGCGGTCACAGGCGGTCTCCGATCAGGAATTGGACGGCGCGGTCCAGGCGGATATGCGGCGGACCATCTCCAGGTTGCAGTGTAAGGGGCGCTGGCGCAAAGGCCATGGAACCAAAATCCTCTCCCAGCCACGATACTGCTCCATTTCGCGCCGGACCCAGCAGGTGCGAGGGGTCTTCGGGCAGTTCGCCCGGATAAAAGGCCGCCTGTTTGCCGCTATCCAGCAGGGCGCCGCGAACACAAGGCAACTCTGCCCCGTTGTGGTTGCGCATTTCCTCAGTCGTCGCGCGCAAGGCGGCCAGAGACAGGGCGGCCGTTTCCGCACGGGCGAAATCAGCACGATCGCGGGCCTCTCGTGTCAGCGCCTCCATGATCGCGGTCAGACGCGGGTGCTGCAGATGGTGTAGATGGTCGGCCTTGGTCGCGGCAAAAAGGATGCGTTCGACCCGTTTTCC
Source organism: Ruegeria sp. HKCCD6647-2 (assembly GCF_057221075.1). Classification (NCBI taxonomy): domain Bacteria; kingdom Pseudomonadati; phylum Pseudomonadota; class Alphaproteobacteria; order Rhodobacterales; family Roseobacteraceae; genus Ruegeria; species Ruegeria sp. HKCCD6647-2. Next base: position 283,211 of record NZ_JBWVBD010000002.1, read on the forward strand.
AAGCAACAACTGGCTGAGCCACGCATTCCGTCCGGGGCGAAAAGCGGCCAGAATGTCGGCCATGGCTCTGCGCATATCCTCGACCGCCTGCGGTCCTTTGTGAATGGCGCCCAGCGCGTCAACCAGAACAACCTGCCTGTCAATCCGTGCGAAATGATCGCGAAAGAACGGTTTGACGACCTGTGCCTTGTAGGCTTCGTATCGCCGCTCCATTTCGCGCTGCAACGTGCGACGACGAGACGGGCCGGAAACGGGCAAAGGCGCAAAGGTCAAGACCGGCGACCCCGCCAGATCACCTGGCAAAAGGAACCGGCCCGGTGTGCAGTCGTAAAAACCGTCTGCCCGCGCCGCGTGCAGATAATTGGTGAATCCGCGCGCCAACTCCTGTGCCGTGAGCTCATCATGCGGCCCTGAGGGATCGGCAGTTTGCAGACTTGTCAGAAACTCTCTCGCCTGTGGGCGGTTTTCGATCCGTGTCAGCGTCTCCTTCGACCAATCCGAATAGGACCTGTCCAGCAAAGCAAGGTCCAGAAGCCACTCGCCCGGATAATCCACGATATCGAGATGCAACGTTCGCGGCCCCTGGAGCCCGGACAACAAGCCGCCCGGTTGCACTTTGAACGACAATCGCAATTCGGAAACTGCCCGCGTGCTGTCGGGCCAATGCGGCGAAGGGCCAGTCAGCGCCGACAGATGCGCCTCGTAATCGAAACGGGGCACGGTATCGTCGGGCTGGGGTTGCAGGTAAGCCGCTGCAATCCGCCCCTCTTGCTGCGCAAAAAGACCGGTCATGCGGCCGCGATCCAGCAGGTTTGCCACCAGAGAGGTGATGAACACCGTCTTGCCTGAGCGTGCCAACCCGGTGACGCCAAGCCGGATCACCGGCTCGAAAAAGGTCTCGGACACGCTGTCGCCGATGGTTTCGAAGCCGCGCACAAGACTGTCTGCCAGTGATGAGATGACCAAGCTGTCGCCCCGCAATTATCGTTTCGTCCAAGATAGGTAGCGGGTCGCAGACATGCCAGAGCTTTCCCGCTCTTGCCCGCAGCGTCCGGGCGCGATACCAGCGCCTCATGGCGAGATACGCATTGAAAGTTGAATACCAGGGGGCGTCGTTTGCCGGGTGGCAGCGGCAGAAGGACCTGCCGTCAGTACAGGGGGCCATCGAAGAAGCCCTGTCGTGCATTCAACCGGGTGAGCACACAATTGCCGCCGCCGGGCGTACCGACGCCGGCGTGCATGCGCTGGGACAAGTGGCGCATTGCGATCTGGTCAAGGACTGGGATCCGTTCCGCCTGTCCGAGGCGCTGAACTACCACCTCAAACCACAGCCGGTTGCCATTGTAAAAGCGGCGCGCGTCGACGACGACTGGCATGCGCGCTTTTCTGCTGTCGAGCGGCAATACCTGTTTCGCATCCTGATGCGCCGCGCGCCTGCGACCCATGACAGTGGGCAGGTCTGGCGGATCAATCACCGGCTGGATGTCGACGCGATGCAGGCCGGAGCGAATACGCTGATCGGAAGACATGACTTTACAACCTTCCGATCCTCGATCTGTCAGGCGGCAAGCCCGGTCAAAACTCTGGATGAACTTCGCGTCGAACAGGTCGAGGGCTTTTCAGGTCCCGAGGTGCATTTCCACGTCCGCGCCCGGTCCTTCCTGCACAATCAGGTGCGCAGTTTCGTCGGCACGCTAGAGCGTGTCGGTGCAGGGGCGTGGACGCCCGAAGACGTAAGGGATGCGTTGGAGGCAACTGACCGTGCTGCCTGTGGTCCGGTCTGCCCGCCACAGGGCCTGTATCTGGCGCGGGTGGGATACCCGGATCTGGTTTTCTAGAGCGTTCGCAGCAGCAATCCCCCTGCGATCACGGCGATCAGCAGACCCGCCACCAGCTCGATGGTGGGGGCCAGCACCGATGCAAAGCGCGTCGCGGAAGCCGAGGCAAGCAACCCTCCACGCAGCCCGAACGAGGTCCAGCCAACGAGCGTCGTAACCAATGCCGTGCCCAAAGCCATGGCAAATGCTCCGGCAATTCCGACCATCGCGATGCCCATCTGCCATGTCAGGATCAACACGAACAAAGCCCCGGTGCACGGCCGCGCCGCAATACCGCCAATCAAAACGAGTGCCTCGCGTAGACTTCCGACACTGGCGACATCTTCGGCGCTGGGTCCGTGGCGATGGCCGCAATCCGAACAGGCTGCATCATCATGTCTGTGGTGGTCGTGATCACGGCCATGATGGTCATGATGAACGTGGGATGCGTGGTTGCGGTGCCGCCTTGCAAACCCGCGCACCCCGCGAAAGACCAGCCATAGGCCAATCGTAGAAATGGCTGCGTAACTGATCGGGGCCATTACCTGTTCGGTCGCGCCAACAAGACTCTGCCGTGACATCTGAAAGATCAGCACACCGGCGTAGACCAGAATAATGGCCGTGACAGCCTGACCGAGACTGGAAAGGACGCTGATGGCCGACAAGCGCCAGAACGCGACACGGCGGCCCAGACCATATCCGCCGATCAGGACCTTTCCGTGCCCCGGGCCAATGGCATGAAAGAAGCCGTAGGCAAAACAGACGGTCAGCAGGGTTGCAACAGCCTCGGGCTGTTCGGCACGGGCCGCCCGCAGCGATCGGGCGATTTCATTCTGAAAGGCGCGCTGTTCTCCGGCGGCCCAGGCGGCCAGGCTGTCGAACCCTCCGCTGCCCCAGAACCAGAGAAGCAGGCCACAGGCGATAGCAACCGGGACAATCAGGTATTTGGACATGAAACGCGGATCTCTGTCGCAAAGCTTTCCCCGACCAAGGGAATATCGTTTTCCTCAAGATCATAGTCCGCGTCCAGTGTGAGCAGAAATGCCTGCATCTGCGCCAGTTGCCCGTCGATATCCGGCTCGGTTCGGTCTATCGAACAGGTGTCCAAACCTGAAACCGTCACCGGCCGCGTGACCTCATAGGCCGTATAGAAGCTTTCGTCGTAAGCCTTTGCCATGAGGCCGGCCGCCGGGATCGGGCCGTCATGGACTGCGCGCAGATGACTTGTAACGATACGGCCGTCTTCGGTCGTGGCCGTTGGCTTCATCGGGCCGGACAACGCGACGGGCTGGCCTTCTGAAAAAACAACCAGATCACCGTTATAGCCTTCGACCCACTGGGCGTCGAAACCGGCCAGAACCTGTTGCTCAGCCGGTGTCAGCTGACCGTCGCCATCCTGATCCAGCCTCATGTCTTCCAGAACCAGCAGCGAGTAAAAGTCATCATAGGCCCAAGTCACCCTGACATGGGTCAGATGGCCGGCATCGTCCACGATGAATTCCAGCCCGGTGTCTATGAAGACATGCGGGTGCGCCATTGCAGGCAGCGGCAAGCAGCAAGTCAGAAACGGGATCATCCAACGCATGGCCGAAAGATAGGGGCAACCATGGGTCCCGGCAACGAGTTTCCAAGCAAAAGCGCAGAAACCAGCCGAGCGGATTCAACCCGGTGGGAACAGAACCAAAGTCTGCAAGGCCGTTCCGATCGGTCCATGAGTATCATACAAGACCGCCTGAGACATACCGATGCCGGACGGCTGCCAGTGCGATATAGATTGCGAGGCCATCCAGTCGGATACAGGTTCACGGTGGATATTCACCGTCAGGTCCGTGTTCATGAACCCCATTTCGGTTGGCTGGGCATTCCAGGATATCCCGTTACCGCAATCCGCCAGCGCGCAGAGTGACTGGATGGGGGATTGCGCTTCACCGTCCAGCAACTGAGGCGTGCGCATCCAGATCGTCTTGGGACCCGGCCCCTGATTGCCTTCTGCCGGATAGAGCACGTCTGCGTAATGGGCAAAACCGGGAAGGCTGTGGCGTAACTGGTTCAGGGGGAATGGTCCCTCGACAACTTCGGCAAGGTCCGGATGGGACGTCGACGCATTCGGAACCGCACCAAGATCCCTGCGCACAATATGCATGGTGGTTGCAGTGGCACATAGCGTGTCATCCAGGTCGTGCACCGTCACACGAGTCGTCGCCAGAGTCTTGGTATGCCGGGTGGTTTCCGCCGCAACGCGCAATCCTGTCAGGGGCAGAGGCCGCAACAGGTCGACCGTCAACCGGGTCAGCATTTTGTCGGGCCCCACCTCGGTTTCTGCCGCACGTACAATCAATCCGCTGACCGGGCCGGCATGGCAGTGGTTCGGCGACCACGGGCCTCGCGCCGGATCGTTACCGACAAATGCACCGTCATCGCGCAGGTGGAAATAGGGCGGTTTCCCGAAATCGTCCCGCATCGTCATGGTCTCAAATCTTTTCCTGAGTGTGTTTCTTCAACTCCGCCCGCGCCACCTGTCGGCGGTGGACCGCGTCGGGACCATCGGCCAATCGCAATGTTCGCACATGGGTCCATGCGCTGGCCAGAGGCGTATCCTGGCTGATTCCTTGGGCTCCGAACATCTGTACGGCCTCGTCGAGCACCTTAAGGGCAACACGCGGGGCAACAACCTTGATCTGACTGATCCACGGTGCGGCCGCGCGCGCGTCGCCCTGATCCATGTACCAGGCCGCCTTGAGGCACAACAAACGCGCCATTTCAATCTCCATCCGGCATTCCGCGATGATGTCGAAATTCGCGCCCAGCTGCGCCAGCTTCTTTCCAAATGCCTCACGCTGAAGGGATCGCTTGCACATCTGCTCCAATGCAATCTCGGCCTGCCCAATAGCACGCATGCAATGATGAATGCGACCCGGCCCCAGACGACCCTGCGCGATTTCGAAACCGCGCCCCTCGCCCAGCAGTATGTTCTCGGCAGGGACACGCACATCTGTAAAACGAATATGCATATGACCGTGCGGTGCATCGTCGTGACCGTAAACCTCCATCGGTCGCAGAACCTCGATCCCCGCAGTGTCGGCTGGCACCACAATCATGGACTGGCGCTTGTGTTTCGGCTGCTCTTCCCCGGCGGTTCTGACCATAACGATATACACCTTGCAGCGCGGATCACCGGCGCCGGAGGCCCACCATTTCTCACCGTTGAGAACGTAGTCGTCACCGTCGCGCACACAGGACATCGAGATATTGGTCGCATCTGACGAGGCCACATCCGGTTCGGTCATCAGATAGGCGGATCGGATTTTCCCGTCGAGCAACAGAGCCAACCATTGCGCTTTCATCTTCTCGGTTCCGTAGCGCTCGAAAACTTCCATATTGCCGGTGTCCGGGGCCGAGCAGTTGAACACCTCGGCGCCCAGGGGCGTCTTGCCCATTTCTTCGGCGAAATAGGCGTATTCAACTGTCGTCAGGCCGAACCCCTTGTCGCTGTCGGTCAGCCAGAAATTCCACAACCCGGCAGCTTTGGCTTTGGCCTTGAGGCCCTCCAGTATTTCCGCCTGCCGCCTCGTGTACTGCCAGCGATCGCCCCTGTTGATCTCGGCCTGATAATCGTTTTCCAGGGGCATGATCTCGGTGCGGATCATGTCTGCGACCCGCTGCAGCAATTCGCGGTTTTCCTCGCGCAATCCGAATGCCATGTTCATCGCGAAATCCTCCTCGGAGCCCGTGGACGGGCTTTACCTTTGGCAAAAGGATGGCTTAGCTGCCCGCACACTGTCCAGTTGGGTGACGGGACGTCACAGAACCCAAATTGAAAAGAAGGAGCCGTCCAATGGCCTTGTTGATCGACGCCGGAATGTCCAATTGGATGACCGATACGGAAATCGCTGACGGTATCCGTAAAACCGCACCCGATCTGGACGTGCGAACACCTGAAACAATTGGCAACGCGGATGAGATTACAATGGTCGCGGTCGTCGGTCTTCGTGACGATCATCTGACGGACCTGCCCAACCTGAAACTGGTGCAAAAACTGGGCGCCGGGGTCGAGACGATTCTCAGCAATCCTGCCCTGCCGAACCATTTGCGCGTTGCCCGTCTGAAACCCGATGCACCTGCACAGGGCATTGCCGAGTGGTTTCTGGCCTATGTCCTGCGCACCCAGCGCAATATGGCCTTTCACGAGGCTGCGCAGAAACGGGCAGAATGGGCCCCAAAGGCGCCTATGTTCTCGCCAGAGACCGTAGTTGGTGTTCTGGGGCTGGGCCATATCGGCAGTCGCACCGCCCGCATGATGCACGCCGTGGGTTTCAAGGTTCTGGGGTGGAGCCGCTCGGCCAAACAAATCGATGGTGTCACCAGCGTTCACGGCATGGCGTCATTGCCTGACATGCTGAGCAAATGTGATCATGTCTGCGCAATCCTGCCGTCGACCCCGGAAACGATCGGGATGTTCGATGCCGGCATGCTGGCGCAGATGAAGCCCGGCAGTCAGTTGTTGAACGCAGGCCGTGGCGATCTGATCGACGAAGAAGCTCTGGTGGCGGCACTTGACCTCGGAACTCCGGCCCATGCGGTTTTGGATGTGACCAGTCAGGAGCCTCTGCCTGCCGTTAGCCCACTCTGGCACCATCCGGGCGTTACGATTACGCCGCATGTGTCCGGTTGGTATTTGGGGGATGCTCTTTCGGATGTTGCCAGAAACTATCAGAATCTGACGGTTGGAGCGCCCCTGCTGCACGAAGTGGACCGGACGCGCGGGTACTGATCCGAGATCTGGCGCGGTCTTCGGCTACGGGGTCAGTATCCACTTACCATTGCCGTCCCTGCAGCGCCGCGTTCGGATCTCCCGCGACGCGTCTGCGCCGGCAGGCTGAACGAAATGCTGCAGGCTGACGCAGTTGTTCTGCACGCTGCGCACCCGGATGGTGCCCTTCGAACCGGTATCCTCATTGACCCAGCTGCGTTCTTGCCCGACGCTGGGCGTGCCGCCTGACAGCATTGCATTCGAGGTCGCGTTGACCACCTCGAAATCTGCGGGGCTCAATCCCATTTCGGCAATGATTCGTGAAATTGACTTGGCCTGCACCGTCCCTGCCGCTGCGAGCGCTGCCAATGTGATAAATGCTAATATCTTTCGGGCTTTCATATCTGCCTCGCCATGGTGAAATCGATTTGCGCCCAAGGATATACTTCGTCACGTAGGTGGCCAAGCCCACCTTCAAATTATCCCGAACAAACCTATTGCACCGCCAGTGCTAGGCCCGGCGCTGCGATCCCGCCATAGTGCACCAAACTTTGTTTCCGAGGCTACGATGGCAAACCCAACCTATTACGCGCCCGCCGGCGGGCACCCTGACCAAACCCAGCTTTTGACGGACCGGGCCATGTTCACCGATGCCTATGCGGTGATCCCCAAAGGCACGATGCGCGATATCGTTACCAGCTTTCTGCCCTTCTGGGAGGGCACGCGGCTTTGGGTTCTGTCCCGCCCCCTCAGCGGATTTGCCGAAACCTTTTCTCAGTACATCATGGAGGTCCAGCCCGGGGGTGGGAGCGACACGCCGGAAACCGATTCAAATGCTCAGGGTGTCCTCTTTGTCGTCGAGGGCAGAGTGACCCTAACGCTGAACGGGGCAGAGCATATTCTGGAAGAGGGCGGTTATGCCTATATCCCGGCAGGCAGTGTTTGGACACTGCACAACCGTGGCGAATCCACCGCCCGCTTTCACTGGGTCCGCAAGGCTTATGAGGCCGTGCCCGGGCTACCTGCCCCCGATCCCATCATTACCAATGAGCGTGATGTCGCCCCCATTTCTATGCCCGGCACCGAGGGGCGCTGGGCCACGACCCGCTTTGCCGACCCCGAAGACCTGCGCCACGACATGCATGTCAATATCGTCACGTTCGAGCCCGGCGGCGTGATCCCCTTTGCCGAAACGCACGTGATGGAACACGGCCTTTATGTCCTGGAAGGCAAGGCGGTCTACCGGCTCAATCAGGACTGGGTCGAGGTCGAGGCCGGCGATTACATGTGGTTGCGCGCTTTCTGCCCGCAGGCCTGTTATGCAGGTGGACCGGGGCGGTTCCGTTATCTTCTCTACAAGGATGTGAACCGTCACATGCCGCTGTCGCTTTCCAAGCGTTAAAAGGCAATGCGCATCGGGGCTTCACAGAAGCGGTTGAATCTGTTGAAATCAGATCAGATTTTCAGCACTGGAGATTTTCGATGCGACTGCGCTTAGCATCTTTGGCACTGGCAACCGCGATTGGCCTGACAGCCATTGTCGCGATGCCCGTTGCAGCCAAGGAAGAGACCAAAACCGTCAATGTCCTCAGCCGCACCTGGGCGGTAACCCAGGTTTCGGACGAGCCGGTGGTGTACCGGGCGACACGCGACAACAACAACCTCAATCCATTTGGTCCGCCGCCGCGCCTGCGCACCGTGCAGGCCATCGCCGCGATTCAAAAGGCGACAGGGTGCAAGGTGATCTTTTCCAGCATGTACCAGAACATATCCGGCCAGTTCTTCTCGCAAGTCAGTTGCGGATCGTGAGGCCGATCAACTGGCATTGAGGTCGGCAGAGCGGCCTGCCATAGCTTGCACATGAAACTCGCAATTAACGGATTCGGCCGAATTGGCCGCACGATTCTGCGGCAGGTTCTGGCCATGCCGCGGGATACGGATATCGAAGTGGTGCTGATCAACGATATCGCGCCACTGGAAACCTGTGCCTACCTGTTCAAATATGACAGCACCTTTGGCCCCTTCCCCGGTGACGTGGCGCAAGGCAACGCCGCCCTTGAGGTCGACGGACGCAGCTTTCCCGTGACTCACAGCCCGGATCTGACCCGTGTTGACCTGTCGGATGTCGATGTCCTGCTGGATTGCACCGGTATCGCGCGCACGTCGGATGTGGCCAGCCAGGGTTTGACAGCCGGGGCCGGCAAGGTTCTGATCTCAGGACCCTCCCCTGCCGCCGAGGTCACAATTGTACTGGGCGCAAATGAGGACAAGCTTGGCAATGCGAGGATCGTGTCCAACGCTTCCTGCACCACCAACGGGCTGGCCCCTCTGGTCGCTGTTCTGGATCGTATCGGTGGCGTTGCGTCCGCTCACATGACCACCATCCATTGCTATACCAACAGCCAGCCAATGGTCGACGCGCCGCGCGGTGATCTGGCCCGGTCGCGGGCGGGTGCCCTGTCCATGGTGCCCACAACCTCCAGTGCCACCCACCTTATCGATGAAATCCTGCCGCATCTGGCCGGGCGTATCTCGGGCGCCGCTGTCCGCGTACCTACGGCCAGTGTTTCGGCGGTGGATCTGGTTGTAACGCTTGAAAACAGGCTGTCGCCTGAGTTCTTCCAGGACACCCTGCGGGGAGCGGTCGACCAATCATTTGTTCTGGGTTGGACAGACCAGCCGCTCGTGTCCTCCGATCTGCGGACACGCCCGGAATCCCTTGTCATTGCAGGCCCCGAAACGCGCATCGTTGACGGACACCAAATCCGCCTCTTTGGCTGGTACGACAATGAATGGGGATTCTCGGCACGCATGCTGGACGTCGCCCGATTGATGGCAAATAGCTGACACAGCATGCGGGCCTGCCCGCTCGCCACCCTCCGCAACTGGTCGGGATACATCTCTGATGCATACGGGTCAGGCGCGAGCTATTGCGCCTCAGCCCGCAACAACTTCATAGGGTGCATCAAACCAGAATTCCTCCAGATTGGCGCCATCGCCGATCCGGTCCACGACCGCAAACAGGCCCGGCGCATGTAGCGGCGTCAGCACCCCGTGCCAGGTGCCGCGATGATAGTTCACAGCCTGCCCCGGCCGGGTCACAAAGGCACGCGGCCGCCCCGGTTTGCCACTGTCATCCAGCGCCACGATGACAAGAAACGGCTGGTGCGTCATTGGAATGAATGCCTGACTGCCTTCCGGATGCCTCTCGACCATGTCGAGTTGATAAGGCAACGCGCGGGGGTTGGCATCGAACAGGCTGATCCCGGCGCGGCCATCGCCGAAATCCAGCTCTGCGCGATCATGGTATCGACCGCATTGGCCCTGATTGATGATCTTGTCCGGCGCGCCGGACAATTCAATCAGGTCCCCGAAAGGCGCAAACACCGCCGCCGAAATCGGCTCGATCACGATCTGCCGGGTCATGACGGCAGCAGATCCTGCAAGCGGAACTCGGCTATACGCTCGACCTGACGGCAGGCCTCGGCAAATTCTGTTTCCCGATCCTGATCAATGCGCCGTTCGAAGGCACGCAAGATCGAGGTTTTGTCATGATCCCGAACCGCGATGATGAACGGGAACCCGAATTTCTCGGTGTAACGTGCGTTCAGTTCTGTAAATGCCGCTTTCTCGTCATCTGTCAGTGCGTCCAGACCGGCCGAGGCCTGTTCGGACGTGCTTTCCTGTGTCAGCCGTTTGGCCTGTGCCAGTTTACCTGCAAGGTCCGGATGCGCCGTCAGAACACCCAGCCGTTCATCTTCGGAAGCGGACCGGAACACACGGGTCAATGCGTTGTGCACTCCTCCGGCAGTATCGTGTGCCGGTCCAAGCTCCAGATCATATGCCCGCTCGGCAATCCACGCGGAATGTTCGAAAATACCACCATATGAAGCAACGAATTCATTCTTCTCCATCTCAGACGGCCTGACACGCTCCGCAGGCGGATGCATCGCGGCCCAGTGTTCCGCGATATCCAGCCGTGTGGCAAACCAGACGTCGGAAAACCCGCGCGCGTAGTCCAGGAAGCGCTTCAGCGCCATCACACGTCCCGGCCGCCCGATCAGACGGCAGTGCAACCCGATGGACAGCATCCTGGGAGATCCGGCCTCGCCTTCCGAATAGAGCGTATCGAAACTGTCTTTTAGATAGGCAAAGAACTGATCGCCGGAGTTGAACCCTTGCGGCGTGGCAAAACGCATATCGTTGCAGTCCAGCGTGTAAGGAACAATCAACTGATCCCGCCCGCCTGTTTGAATCCAATAGGGCAGATCGTCCGCATAAGTATCGGCGACATAGGCGAACCCACCCTCTTCGGCTACCAGTCTCACTGTATTCTCGGAACACCGTCCGGTGTACCAGCCGTGCGGGCGTTCACCGACGACTTCCGTGTGGAGACGCACGGCCTCTTCTATCTGGGCGCGTTCTTCGTCCTCGGGCATATCCTTATGTTCAACCCATTTCAGCCCGTGACTGGCGATCTCCCACCCGGCCGCCTTCATCGCGGCAACCTGATCGGGAGATCGTGCCAATGCGGTCGCCACACCATAAACCGTGACAGGTAAATCCTTCATCAACCGATGCAGCCGCCAAAACCCCGCGCGGGCGCCATACTCATAGATCGATTCCATGTTCCAGTGGCGCTGACCGGGCCATTGCGCCGCGCCCACGATCTCGGACAGGAACGCCTCGGACGCCGCATCGCCGTGAAGAACGCAGTTTTCGCCCCCTTCCTCGTAATTCAGCACGATCTGAACGGCCAGCTTTGCACCGCCGGGCCATTGCGCATCTGGCGGGTTGGCTCCGTATCCGATCATGTCACGGGGGTAACGTGGGGGCTGCATAGCGTCTTCCATTCCGGTTTGGTGTTTCGACAGCATTAGCCTAGAAATGCGCGGGGGATTATCAAATCAATCCGAACGCTGTTTCCGGTTCTTTCGGCATTTCAACTGTTTTGATGTTTGTTCCACACTGTGGCAAACCAAAAAAGCCAATCAACGGAGATCCCCATGGCAGGCTATCTGACGACCCATGTACTGGACACGGCCCGCGGTTGCCCTGCCCAGGGGTTAAAAATCGCGCTCTACAAAGTGTCCGGGAACTCTCATCAATTGCTGGTCGAGATGGAGACCAACTCTGACGGGCGCACCAACAGCCCGATCCTGCCTCAGGCAGACTTTGAAACCGGTACGTACGAGTTGATCTTCTTCGCCGGGGATTACCTGCGCGCAACCGGTCAGGACGGGGACGATCCCCTGTTTCTGGATCAGGTTCCAATACGGTTCGGCATGTCGGACCCCGACGCCCACTACCATGTACCCTTGCTGCTGTCGCCCTACGGCTATTCAACATATCGCGGCAGCTGATCCATATACAGATGCTCTCCCGCCCGTCGGACGCCCCCTTCGGGATCGCCTCCCGTTAGGCCAGGCGCCACGCCTTTCAGGCGCGGCGCGGGAGTGCCCTGCGAAATCATTGCTTCCACGACACATTTCGCAACCGCGCCGCAGCCTAACGCTGCACAGCGCCTATACGGCGCAAGCAGGGGCGGGAGCCTTTGCTACTCTGTTTTTTCCGAGTTTCGGACGACCTTGCCGATATGCGAGACCATAAAATCCATGAACAGTCGCGCTTTGGGGTCCTGATGACGACGATGGGTATACAGGCAGGCCATCTGAACCGGCACCGGTGGCATTTCTTCGGCAACGGTAACAAGCCTGCCAGCCTTCAAATGCTCGGCCACCTCGAATACCGGCTTCATGGCGATCCCCTGCCCCGACAAGGCCCAATCCGTCAACACATCGCCATCGTCACATTCGAACCGGCCCGAGACGGCGAATCGTTTCGCGCCTTCCGGCGTTTCCAGCATCCACTGGAACTCGGTCGCGCCTGGAAACCGCAAATTCAGACATTCATGCCCGCCTGAGATAAGGTCAGCACCGGTGCGAGGCATGCCCCGCCGCTTGACGTAATCCGGCGCGGCGCACAGTACGCGCTGGCAATCTGCGATTTTCCGGATTCTCAGCGTGCTGTCCTCGGGCTGGCCGATGAAAAAGGCCAGATCGAGCCCCTCGGTCGTCAAATCAACAGCTCTGTCCGTTAATCGCAACCGGACGTCAATCTCGGGATATTCCGACAAAAATTCAGGCACATGCGGTGCAAGCAGCCTTCGCCCGACACCCAGTGGGGCGGCCACGAACAGCGACCCGCGCGGGGCCTCGGTCAGATGCATGACCTGCGCCTCGGCTTCATCCACCGCGTCCAGAACCGACACGGCGCCTGGATAAAAAGCTCGTCCCTGCTCGGTCGGTGTCAGGTTTCGGGTCGTGCGCTGGAACAGACGCACGCCAAGATGGTCTTCCAACTGAGAAATCCGCGCCGAGGTCACCGCAGGTGAAATGCGCAGATCCCGCCCGGCCGCAGACATGCTGCCCAGATCATAAACCCTGACGAAGGTACGGATATTGTCGAGATAGGACATCTTATCGTTTTTTTTGATACAGTTTGACAATATACGGGAATACCGAAGAAAAGCCCACTTGCCTAGTGTGACGGCAAGCAATCGGAGACCTCTGAAATGTACGACTTCGCCGTGTTCTGGGACTGGATGGCATTTGCCGTGCGCTGGCTGCACGTCATCACCGCAATCGCCTGGATCGGATCATCCTTTTACTTCATCGCACTGGACCTTGGCCTGAACCGCAATATCCCCGGCCCCGCTGACGGAGAAGAATGGCAGGTTCACGGAGGTGGGTTCTACCATATCCAGAAATATCTGGTTGCCCCCGAGCGGATGCCGGATCACCTGACCTGGTTCAAATGGGAAAGCTATGCAACGTGGCTCAGCGGTGCAGCGCTGCTGATGATCGTCTATTGGGTCGGTGGAGAGCTGTATCTGATCGACGCGCAGAAAGCCGATCTGGCGCTGTGGCAGGGTATCCTGATCTCGGCGGCTTCTTTGACCATTGGCTGGCTGATCTACGACTTCCTGTGCAAATCCGGCCTGGGCGAACGCCCGACGCTTCTGATGCTGCTTCTGTTCGTCCTCCTGGTGGCGATGGGCTGGGGCTACAACCAGATCTTCACCGGACGGGCGATGATGCTGCATCTGGGTGCCTTCACCGCCACGATCATGACGGCAAACGTTTTCTTCGTCATCATGCCGAACCAGCGCATCGTGGTGGATGACCTCAAGGCCGGTCGCACACCCGACCCGAAATACGGCAAGATCGCCAAGCTGCGCTCGACCCACAACAACTACCTGACGTTGCCAGTCGTGTTCCTGATGCTGTCGAACCACTATCCGCTGGCTTTTGCGACGGAATACAACTGGATCATTGCCGCACTGGTCTTTCTGATGGGTGTCACCATCCGGCACTACTTCAACACCCGCCACGCCCGCGCAGGCAACCCGACCTGGACCTGGCTGGTCACCGCGTTGCTGTTCATCGCCATCATGTGGCTGTCGACCGCACCGATGTACAAACCTCTGGAAGAGGCCGAGGCGCAACCGCTTACGCCCTATGAACAGAAATTCGCCGCCGCCGACGGATTTGAAGAGGCACATGACATAGTTCTGGGCCGTTGCTCCATGTGCCATGCGCGAGAACCGGTCTGGGAAGGGATCCTTTGGGCGCCAAAAGGTGTATTGCTGGAAACCGAAGGCGACATCGCCCGCAATGCCGAACAAATCTACCTTCAAGCCGGCGTCACCCATGCCATGCCGCCTGCCAATGTGACATTCATGGAGCCCGAGGACCGCGAAGTCATCATACGCTGGTTCCGCAGTGTCGGACTGTAATGCCGGGGCCTGCCGACCACAGGGCGGACAATTCTCATGCTCTGACGCATAAGGACTTCCCCTGAATGCAATCAAATGCTCTAAGATGAAGTCAACTCGCCGCTATCAAGGTTTTTGCGGCAATAATGATTTCGACCTGGGGCAGTTGGTATCACATGATGATGGGGAGCAGGCCGCGCGGTGTTCTGAGATACTGGCTGTTTGGTGCCGTGGCCGCCCTTGTTCCGAGCCTGTCCGCGGCTTTGGAAATCACCCTGACAGCCCCCGGCGCGTCGAAGGACCTGATTGAGCGATTAAAGGAAACTTCTTCAGTATATACGGCGGATTCGCGCGGTCTGGATACCTCGCTTGAGATTTTGTCTGCCGCGCTTTCAGACTACCGGACCATCGTACAGATCATGTATGACGAAGGTTACTTCGGCCCGGTCGTCAGCATCAAGCTGGACGGAAGAGAGGCCGCGGATATCAACGCGCTTGACGCTCCGGCTCAGTTCCAACGTGCAACAATTTCTATTACGCCCGGACCGACGTATCGCTTTGGGTCAGCTATCGTACAACCGCTGGCACCGGATACCGAGTTGCCGGATGAGTTCGCCACAGGCAAATTGGCAACAACTGGTGCCATTCAGCAAGCCACATCAGCAGGCGTGCAAGGATGGAAGAATGTCGGCCACGCCAAAGCGGATGTTGAGGATCAGAAAGTCATTGCGCGTCACGCACAGGCGCGATTGGATGCCGAGATCGATCTGGCACCTGGACCGCGCCTGACCTTCGGGAAAATGATCATCCACGGCGACTCCAGAGTACGCCACCGCTCCATCGAAAAGATTGCCGGATTTCCCTCGGGTGAGGTCTATTCGCCGCAAGAACTGCAAAAAGTCGGCACCCGCCTGCGGCGTACCGGTACATTCAGCACGGTTTCCATCAAGGAACGGGACACGTCGAACCCCGACGGAACGTTGGATTTCGACGCCACGTTCGAGGATTTGCCTCCGCGGAGGCTGACGTTCGGCGTCGAAATCGCTTCGCGGGATGGGGTCGATGTGACCGCGACCTGGACGCATCGGAATGTCTTCCGACGCGCCGAGAGGCTGCGGTTCGAGGCGGCACTCCGCAATATTGGCGGGTCGGAGGATCTGGATGGTCGCATAGGTCTGCGACTGGACCAGCCTGACCGGCTTGGCCCGGATGACAACACATTCTGGAGCGCCCTGCTGGAGCGGCGCAATACCGACAACTACAACGTGTCTGTGGCATCGCTTGCCTATGGTGCGCGGCGTACGTTTTCTGATCGGCTTTATGCCGAGGCGTCAGCCGGCTTTCAGTGGTCGGATGCAGACGACGCCTACGGCTCAGGGCGGAAGTTCAGGTACTTCATCCTGCCGCTCCGTTCGGAATGGGACCAACGGGACAGTAAGGTCAGTGCTACGCGCGGCTTCTATCTAGACTCACAGGTAATGCCATTTGTCGGGCTGTCCGGAACCGACACCGGTTTGAGGCTGTTCTTCGACGGGCGTGCTTACAATGATCTGGGCACCAGCGGCCGATTGGTTCTGGCCGGACGGGTGCAACTGGGTTCGGTCATCGGGCCACCAGCTGATGGAGTAACTCCGGATTTTCTGTTCTTCTCAGGCGGCGCAGGCACCGTACGCGGTCAACCCTTCGAAAGCCTCGGTATCCCTGTCGGAACGGGCGTGGCAGGCGGCAAATCGTTCCTTGGCTTTTCCGGCGAGGTGCGTGGCCGCGTGACCGAAACGCTGTCTCTAGTCGGTTTCTATGACTACGGAACCGTCGACATTTCATCCTTTATTGGCAGCGGTGCCGAATACCATGCAGGTGCCGGTATCGGTGTTCGCTACGACCTGGGCGGATTTGGCCCGTTAAGGTTTGACCTGGCCTTCCCGGTTCAGGGCAATACCGGGGACGGGTTACAGTTCTATATCGGGATCGGGCAGGCCTTTTGACACGCCGTATCGCATATCCACTGCTTATCGCCTCGGTGGCGATGGCCATGCCCGTGCCTCTGGCGGCGCAGGATGACGGCGGCGGCAGCATGATCGAACGGTTTCTGCAGGACACTTTGTCGGGTGACGACCAGAATGTCCGCGTCATCGGCCTGCAAGGCGCGCTGAGTTCACGCGCCACGATTCAGGAAATCACGGTCGCCGACGATGAAGGCATCTGGCTGACCATCAAGAACGCAGAACTGGACTGGAACCGCCTGGCGCTGATCCGGGGGCGGTTCTCGGTCAATGCCCTGACGGCTGAAGAGATCGACGTCGCCCGGGCTCCGGGTACGACGACCAAGGAAACTCCTCCGCCCTCGGCTGAAACCCAGCCGTTCCAGCTTCCGGAGCTGCCGGTTTCGATCGAGATCGGGGAACTGCGCGTCGACGACCTGTCTTTGGGTGAGCCGTTGATTGGCGTCGCCGCCGACCTGCAGGTAAATGGAAACCTGACACTTGCGGATGGGGCATTGAACACGTCTCTGGATATCGACAGGCTTGACCGGGCCGGTGACACAATTGATCTGACTGCCGGGTTCAGCAATGAAAGTCGCCAGATCGACCTGGACCTGACCGTAACCGAAGCCTCGGGCGGGCTGATTGCCACCGCCCTGGGCATTCCCGACAGCCCCCCTATCGGTCTTACGGCAAAAGGATCCGGCCCGGTAAACGACTTTACCGCTGATATCGGACTCAGCAGTGACGATCAGCCGCGCGTGACGGGTCAGGTTCGGTTGCGAGCCGCCCCGACAGCGGCCGCCAGTGCAGATGACGGAATCGCGTTCACAGCCGATCTGGGTGGTGATCTGACACCATTTTTGGCCGAGAACATGGATTCGTTCTTTGGCACCGACACGAAACTATTCGTCGATGGCTTGACGCACCCTGATGGCGCACTGGACATCACGGACATTGAAATCACCGCACAAGCGCTCAAGCTCGAAAGCCAGCTGAGCCTTGCGGCAGGTGGAAAACTGCAATTGCTGGCTGTGCAAGGCCGGATTACCCCTCCGGAAGGCGACAGCGTTGTGCTGCCCATAAGCGGGGGCAAGACCTCTATCGGAGCGGCACAAGTATCCGCGCTGTTTGATGCCAAGAACGGCAACCTGTGGGACCTGAGCCTGACAGCGAATGACGTCTCGGCGGAGCAGTTGAACCTCAACCGCGCGCAGATAACGGGCCAGGGGACGCTGGATCAAAGCAGCGGACTGAGCGTAGATGGCGACCTTCAGGCAGCACTTGATGGCATCGACATGTCAGACCCAGCACTAAACTCCGCTATCGGAGATCGCGTGACGCTGGATGGTCAGTTCGACTATGGCGCAGATCAGTCCTTGCAGCTTTCCGGTTTCGAACTTGTCGGCAGCGACTATGCGTTGGCTGCTGATGCCATTATCAGCGGGCTAGCCACCGGATTGCAGGTCGATGGCTCGGCGTCTTTACAAGCCACGGAATTAAAACGGTTTTCGGATCTGGCCAAGCTCGACTTGGGCGGCAAGGCCTCGATCAGAGTTGAGGGAAACGGTTCGCCTCTCGAAGGCAGTTTCGACGGCAAGCTGGTCGTGAATGGCAGCAACCTGTCCACCGGCCGCAACGACATCGACCCGGTGATCGACGGGGAGACGGAAATCACGCTGGACGCCAAGCGCGACTCGGATGGCATCACCATCCGCGACTTTTCGATCACGTCCGAGGAATTGACCGCGCAGGCCAGCGGCGATGTCACGACCCCGAACGGAAACCTGACGCTGGACGGTCAGGCCAGCGTTGATGCAAGTGACTTGTCGATTTTCTCGGGGCTTGCGCAGCAGAATCTCAGCGGCGCGGTTCAGGCAAAACTGGACGGCAAGGGCTCCTTGCAATCGCTGGAGTTCGACGGCACGGCCAACGTGACCGGTGACAATATCCAAACCGGATTGGCCCAATTTGATCCGTTGCTGATGGGTCAGGTGAGCATTGAAATTGATGGCACCAAAACCGGCGATCTGATCACGATCCGTAATGCCACAGTGAACAGTCAGGCCGTGAATGCGCAAGTCGCGGCCACAATTGACGATCCCGCCGGAAACCTGAGCGTCGATGGTCAGGCGCGACTGGATGCGCCGGATCTCTCGCTGTTTTCAGGACTGGCAGGGCGCGATCTTGCTGGATCTGTCATGGCAAACGTGACCGGGAATGCCGCGCAGGGCAGCAAACTCTTCGACATTCAGGGCAGTGTTTCGGCGGATGACATTGCAACTGGCATCGATATGGTGGACGCGCTGACTCAAGGGCGTACAACCTTGACAGTCGATGCCGTGAATGACGATCAGGGTCTGAACATTCGAACGTTCCGCCTGAATGGTACGGCACTGACCGCCACGGCGTCCGGTCAACTGGACCGCGACGCCGGAGGTTTGAGTTTTTCGGCTGAACTCGACAATTTGGGGCGTCTCTCCCCCGCGCTTTCCGGCCCTATGAAGCTGGACGGGAACGTTGCACCAACCGGGTCGGGGCTGGAAGGCACTGCCAGACTGCAAGGCCCCGACAGTTCCTACGCCAACCTGACGGGTACGGTCGAAACCGACGGATCGGCCGATCTCGACTTCGAAGCCCGGTTTAACCGGATCGAGCGGTTCGTGTCCGAGTTCCCCGGCACGGTTTCGGCAAACGGTACCGCAAAGCGGGACTCAGGCGTCTGGACAATCGATGCGAAGGCAGAAGGCCCTGCACAGATCAACACCACTGTCGCGGGAACTTTTGACGAAGGCAGCGGCACAGCGGATCTGGCCATGCGGGGTGGCGTGAACATCGGTATCGTCAACGCATTCATATCGCCCAACAATATAGATGGAACCGCGAGTTTTGATCTTGCCCTGAAAGGTGCCCCGTCGCTCGGCGCGATAAGCGGCACTATCTCCACCTCCGGCACCTCCGTCGCCATTCCGAATGTGGGACAGACCATCACGGGGATCGGAGGGTCGGTCAACATAGCACAAAGCCGCGCTACGATATCGCTGCAGGGCGGAGTACGCGCCGGGGGTGGTTTCACGGTCAGCGGGCCGGTCGAATTGACGCCCCCGTTCAACGCGCAGATTACCACCGCGCTGAACAACCTCGTGCTCACCGATGACCTGCTGTACGAAACCACTTTGAACGGACAGATTGCGCTGAACGGCGCATTGACGGGCAACAGTTCACTGGCCGGGCAGATCAATTTCGGCGAGACCAATATCAATCTCGCCGCTGCCGGTGGCGCCGTTGGTGCCGCACCCATCCCGCCGATTGTGCATGTCAACGAAAGCAATGCCAGTTTCGTGACCCGTGAACGCGCGCAACTGGTCGAAACCGAAGAGAAAAGCAAAAGCAACTCGCGCATCTCGCTGGACATAGGGCTGCTCGCCCCCAAGGCGGTTTTTGTACGTGGGCGCGGTGTGAACGCAGAACTGGGAGGGCGCATTCAGATTGGCGGAACTACAACGTCGGTGGTTCCATCCGGCCAAATTGAACTCATCCGAGGCAACATCGACATTCTCGGTCGCCGCCTGGCGCTGACCAAGGGCCTGGTCACGCTGCAGGGTGACCTGACGCCTTATATCGAGTTCGAATCTTCGACCAGCACGTCGGATGGCACAGCCACGATTGAAATCGCCGGTCCGCTGGATTCGCCCGAGGTCGACGTGTTTTCCGACCCTGAGCGCCCAACGGAAGAAGCCTTGGCCATGCTGCTGTTCGGCAACCGTTTTTCCGAGCTTTCACCATTTGTCATCGCCCAGATGGCGGCGTCGCTGGCACAGCTGAGCGGTGCAGGTGGTGACGCAACCAAGGGTGTGCGCGAGGCAACCGGGCTGGACACAATCGATATCGGCGCATCAGAAGGAGGCGCAGGCCGACTGGGTGCGGGAGCTTACCTGAGCGACAACCTCTACACCGACTTCACCGTCAACACGGAAGGCGATACCGAGGTGAACCTAAACCTGGACGTGACCGACAACTTCACCGTTCGGGGCACGGTGGACGGTCGGGGCGAAACCGGTATCGGCCTGTTCTTCGAGCGGGACTATTAGCGCCAAGACCGTCCAACACCCGTCACTTGCGCCGAATACCGATTGGTTGTCCGATCTGGGGTGCAGGTTCCAAATGCTGGTGGTCTTCGACCATCTGCGCCAAACGCGCAATCGCCCAATCCGGATAGGCAGTGGATCGCCCGGTGGCATGGCTGACATTCATGAAAATCACTTCCTGCGTCGCACAAACCTGATCATTGCCGGATGAAATCATCTGGGCAAAGTAGTGCCCGCGTTTTTGATCTGCATCCAGCATGCGGAAATGAAAGTGGAATTCCTCATCCGCACGGATTTCCCGGAGGAATTGAAGATGCGATTGAAGAACATACGGCCCCTGCCCCAACGCCTGCACCTGCGCCTCACCCAGGCCCAACTGGCCGACCAGCACTTTTTCAAACGCCATATCAAAAACGACGCCGTAGTACCCGACGTTCATGTGGCCGTTATAGTCGATCCATTCAGGCTGTACCGTGAATCCTGTGACCTCAACCGGCGCCGCATATGGGCCGTCATGCCCGCCATGTGGATTAGTCATTGCCTGCATCCTTCATTCGCTTGGTTCGTCCAGATCATCAAAGATTGCAACGGCCCGGACAAAGCCTGCGGAGGCGCCTTTGATCTTGTATGGGAAGCAAGAGATTTCAAACCCTGTCGGCGGAAGGTCTTCAAGGTTGGTCAGTTTCTCGATATGGCAGTAGCCGATGTCCATCGAGGCGCGGTGTCCCTCCCAGATAGTCGAAGGATCTTGCGTTTCCGCGTATTCCTGCGCCGTCAGTGGGAACGGGGCATCCCAACTCCAGGCATCCGTACCGGTCACGCGAACGCCGCGCCCGGTCAGGTACAGCGTCGCCTCACGACCGATCCCACAACCTTTCATAAGATAGTCAGGCTCGCCATAACGCGTCCCGGCTGAAGTATTGACCACGACAATATCCAGCGGCTGTAACTCATGGCCAATGCGCTTCAGTTCAGCCTCGACATCCGCAGCGGTGGCGACATAGCCATCGTCGAAATGACGGAAATCCAGTTTCACACCGGGGTTCATGCACCATTCCAGCGGTACTTCGTCGATGGTAATCGCCCGCTCGCCTTTGTTCATGGTCGAATGATGATGATAGGGCGCGTCCAGATGAGTGCCGTTATGCGTGGCGATCTGCAGACGTTCTATGGCCCAGCCTTCCCCACCGGGCAGGTCCTCTTTTTTCAGTCCGGGGAAGAACGCCATGACCTGTTCGGCTGTTTGTTCATGGGTCATGTATTCGATTATAGGCAACATGATCGGCGGATCGGATACGATGCCGGTTTCCAATGGTACGGACAGATCGACAAAGCGGCGCGGCATGAACTCCTCCGGGGCTGGATGCCGCCACAGGGTTGGCCGCGCGCAACCTGCTGTCAAGACGTGAAAAAGGCGACCCAACTGGGCCGCCTAATCCTGCTTCGTGAGTGGTAGTGGTATTACTCCGCCGCGATGGCGTCTTCGATTTTTTCGACCCGGATGGCCGAGAATTTGAACTCGGGGATCTTGCCATAAGGGTCGATGGCCGAGTTGGTCAGTATGTTCGCCGCCGCCTCGACATAGGCAAACGGGATGAAAACCATATCCTCGGCAATGGCCCGGTCAGCACGCACCATGATCTCGATGGACCCGCGACGGGTGGTCAGGCGGATCGTCTCGCCCGGTTCGATCCCCATCAGCTTCAGCGTGCGGGGATTCATCGAGCAGTTCGCCTCGGGCTCAACCGCGTCCAGTACATTGGAGCGGCGTGTCATCGAACCGGTGTGCCAATGCTCCAGCTGACGGCCGGTGGTGGCAATCATCGGGTATTCATCATCCGGGGCTTCATCCGGTGGGATGATGCTGGCTGGTGTGAATCTAGCCCTGCCGTCCGCCCGCGGGAAACCGTCGCCAAACACAATCGACTGACCCGGATCAGTCTCGCTGAGCGAGGGGTAAGTGATCGACTCGGTCTCAAGCCGTTCCCAAGTGATGTTGTCCAATGACTCCATTGTCAGCTTCATCTCGGCAAAGACTTGGGACACATCGGTATAGTCCCAATTCAGCCCGATCCGCTGTGCCAGTTCGACGGTGATCGCCCAATCCTCACGCGCCTCACCCGGAGGCGCCACGGCAGGGCGTACCCGCTGAACCTGACGGTTGGTGTTCGATACCGTGCCGTTCTTTTCGTACAGCGCCGAGGCAGGCAGGATGATGTCGGCATAGTTTGCCGTTTCGGTCAGGAAGATGTCCTGCACGATCATCAGATCCAGCTTGGCCAATGCCTCACGCGCGTGGCCCACGTCCGGGTCGGACATGGCCGGGTTTTCACCCAGAATATACATGCCCTTGATGTTGCGCGCATAGATCTGGTCGATGATCTCGGTGACGGTCAGGCCCTTCTCGTTCGAGAAATCGTCGGACCCCCAAACTGAGGTGAACTGAGCCCGGATATTGTCATCCGTGACGGTCTTGTAGTCCGGCAAGAACATCGGGATCAGGCCCGCATCGGATGCCCCCTGCACGTTGTTCTGACCGCGCAGCGGATGCAGACCCGCGCCGGGCTTGCCGACATTCCCGGTCATCAGAGCCAGCGAAATCAGGCAGCGTGAGTTGTCGGTGCCGTGGATGTGCTGGCTGACGCCCATGCCCCAGAAGATCAGGCCGGCCTTGGCCTGCGCAAAGGTGCGGGCGACACGGCGGATTTGATCCGGTTCAATGCCGCAGATCGGGGCCATCGCCTCGGGCGTGAACTGGCGCAGGTGCTCTTTCTCGGCTTCCCAGTTCTCGGTCCAGCGGTGGATGTACTGGCTGTCGTACAGCTCTTCCTCGACGATCACGTTCATGATCGCGTTGAGCATCGAGACATCGGCACCGGGACGGAACTGCAGCATTTCATCAGCAAACTTGCGCATACCGACGCCGCGCGGGTCCATCACGATCAACTTACCGCCGCGTTTGGTGAACTGCTTGAAATAGGTCGCGGCAACAGGGTGGTTTTCGATCGGGTTGGCCCCGATGATGATCGCCACATCTGCGTTCTCGATCTCGTTGAAGGTCGCGGTCACAGCGCCAGACCCGACGTTCTCGATCAGAGCCGCAACGGACGACGCATGGCAAAGACGGGTGCAGTGGTCGACGTTGTTGTGCTTGAAGCCCTGACGGATGAACTTCTGGAATAGGTACGCTTCTTCGTTGGTGCACTTGGCCGAGCCAAAGCCCGCAACACTGCGCGGGTCTTCGTCGCGCAAGGCTTTCAGCTTGGTCGCGGCCAGATCCATCGCCTCTTCCCACGTCGCTTCGCGGAAATGGGTCGACAGGTTGCCCGGATCAACGTTCAGACCTTTGGCTGGTGCGTCCTCACGACGGATCAGCGGTTTGGTCAGGCGGTGCGGATGGTGGATGTAGTCGAAACCGAACCGGCCTTTTACGCACAGACGGCCTTCGTTTGCGGGGCCGTTGATGCCCTCGACATACTTGACCTTGCCGTCCTTGACCTTCAGCGAGACTTTGCAGCCCACGCCGCAGAACGGGCAGACGCTTTCGGTTTCGCTGTCGTAGTCCTTGCTGTCGCCCTGCTGCTTGTCGTCCAGCACGGTGGCGGGCATCAGAGCACCGGTCGGGCAGGCCTGAACACATTCACCGCAGGCCACACAGGTTGAATCACCCATCGGGTCGTTCTGATCGAACACCACTTGTGCGGTGTGACCACGACCTGCCATGCCGATCACGTCATTCACCTGCACGTCACGGCAGGCGCGGACGCAGAGATTACAGTTGATGCAGGCATCCAGATTGACTCGCATCGCAACGTGGCTGTCATCCAGCAGCGGGATTTTCTCGGGCTCTTTCGCCGGGAAACGGCTGTCGCTGACATCGTTCAGCTTGGCCATGTCCCAGAAATGGCTTGAGGCGTCATGTGCCTCTTCCGGCTGATCGGCGACCAACAGTTCCATCACCATGGCGCGCGATTTCTCGGCGCGGTCGGTGTCGGTCTTGACCACCATCCCCTCGGCCACCGGTCGGATACACGAGGCGACCAGCGTACGTTCGCCTTCCACCTCGACCATACAGGCGCGGCAGTTGCCGTCGGGTTTGTAGCCGGGTGCCGGCTTGTGACACAGGTGCGGGATCACCAGTCCACGGCCATTGGCCGCGTCCCAGATCGTGGTGCCCTCGGGCACGGTGACGTCATCGCCGTTCAGGTTGAAGGTGACGGTCTTGGTTGGGCTTGCATCAAGCATGGCTCTGTCTCCCTCAGATTTCGTCAGCGAAGTGTTTCATGACCAGGCGGATCGGGTTCGGGGCCGCCTGCCCCAGACCGCAGATCGAGGCATCGCCCATGACCTGACACAGATCTTCCAGCAGGTCCTGATCCCACTTGTCGGCCTGCATCAGCTTCACCGCCTTTTCACAGCCCGCCCGGCAGGGCGTGCACTGGCCACAGCTTTCATCTTCGAAGAACCGCAACATGTTCAGTGCCGCATCGCGGGCGGTGTCCTGATCGGACAGAACCACAACCGCAGCGGACCCGATAAAGGTGCCCAGCGGCTGAAGGGTGTCAAAGTCGAGCGGGACGTCGTCTATCGTAGAGGGGAGAAGACCTGACGACGGCCCGCCCGGTTGATACGCCTTGAACGCATGACCTTCGGCCATGCCGCCGGCGGCATCAATCACGTCAAGAATGGTCGAGCCTGCGGGCAGCAGGTAAACGCCCGGCTTTGCCACCCGACCCGAGACCGAATAGCTGCGCAGGCCCTTACGGCCATTCTTTTCTGTGCTGTTCAGGCACTCAGGCCCCTCGCGGCACACTTTGGTGACCCAATAGAGGGTCTCGACATTGTGCACCAAGGTCGGGCGATTAAAGACCCCAACCTGCGCCACGAACGGAGGACGGTGGCGCGGCAGGCCCTTCTTGCCTTCAATCGACTCGATCATCGCGGATTCTTCTCCGCAGATATAGGCGCCAGCACCGCGGCGCAGGTCGATATAGCCTTTCTCGACAATCCCGGCCTTTTCCAGCGCAACGATCTCGCGGCGCAGAATTTCCAGCACCGCAGGGTATTCGTCGCGCATGTAGATGAAGCAGGTCTCAGCCTCAACCGCCCAGGCGGCGATCAGCATCCCTTCGAGGAAGACATGCGGCGTGCGCTCCAGATAGTAGCGGTCCTTGAACGTACCGGGTTCGCCTTCGTCCCCGTTCACGGCCAGATAACGCGGGCCTTCGTTCATCCGAACAAAGCCCCATTTCTTGCCGGACGGGAAGCCAGCACCGCCCAGACCGCGCAGGCCCGAGGCCAGGACATCTTCCTGCACCTTCTCCCAGTCGCCACCGTCGCGCAGCTCTCTCAGCTTGGCGTAGCCGCCGTTTGCCTCATAGGCGGCAAAGTTCTCGTAGTCGGGCAAATGCGCGTGGGTATCATCGGTCGCAATCGCGGCCTGCACCTTTTCGGGGGTCGCGTGGTCGATATGGTTGTGGCCGATCTCAAGTACCGGAGCGGTGTCGCAGCGGCCCATACAGGGCGCGCGCACCACTCGGACCTTTGCTGGGTCCAGCCCATCTTCCAGCGCTTTTTGCAGCTGCTGGGCACCTGCCATCTCGCAAGACAGAGAATCACAGACACGGATCGTCAGCGCGGGCGGAGGGGTTTCACCCTCTTTCACCACATCGAAGTGGGCGTAGAAAGTCGCGGTCTCATAGATTTCAGCCTGACCGATGCGCATCTCGACCGCCAAAGCGGCGATATGGTCGGAACTGATATGGCCGTGTTCGTCCTGAATCAGATGCAGGAATTCGATCAGCAGATCCCGGCGGCGCGGGCGATCGCCCAGCAGGCGATGAATCTCAGCCTGCGCCTCATCCGTGAACTGACGGCCTTTGGGCGTGTGCCGCCCTTTGCCTTTACCTGACTTCCAGACGCCCTTGGGTGCGCCTGATGGCTTGGTGTCTAATGGTGCCATGATGCCCTCCGATTGAGGCCCCGTGTCTCATCAGAATATCATATCGTCAAATCGCCAAATTCAATCGCACGATAACGACAGTTTATCACCGCAAAGACGTCACCACGGCGCGCAACGCCTCGACTGTCGGCAATTCAGGGTCTCGGGTCAGCGTCGCCAGACAAATCGGTTTGCTTACAACCGGATCGACCAGAGGCAGCACCTTCGTCCCCTTCAAATCACCCAGCGCCCGGACCAGAACGCGGGGAACAACCGTGGCCGCCAGCCCCTCACGCGCCATGACCATCGAGGCGGTAAAGCCGCTGGTTTCCGCGACCACGTGAGGATGCAACCCCTGTTCAGCAAAAATACGGTCGAGGATGCGACGGTTCTGCATCTGCGGCTCCAGAAGGCTGATCGGGAATTCGGCGACCTGGGCCCAAGGGATCGGACCGGTTTCTTTGGTCATGTGCGACGGGACCAGCAGCACATAGGTCTCTTCGTACAATGGCTGCACCTGTCGCAGGTCTGTGCCGATGCTGTCGCCATAGGTGATGCCTGCGTCCAGACTGCCCTCGTCCAGCCGATGCTGGATGGCCGAGGCCGACATGGTTTCGATACGAGTCAAGATACGCGGATGAGCCTGTTGCAGGCGCTTGATCAGCCGTCCGGTGAACGCGATCGCCGTGGGGATCACGCCCAGAATCAACGTGCCAGTGATCTCTCCACGCGCCGCCAGCACCTGCTGTTCCAGCGCCTTGGTATCGTCGAGGATACGGCGCGCGCGCTGAACGATCATTTCGCCTTCCTCGGTCAGGCCCTGAAACCGATTGGCACGACGCACGATGGAAACCCCCAACCGGTCTTCAAGGTTGCGGATGCGCATCGAGAATGCAGGCTGAGAAATCCCGCATTCCTCTGCCGCCTTGGCAAAATGGCGGTGCCGCGCAAGGGCAGTCAGGAGTTCCAGGTCGCGGAGGTCGATCATACTGTCTTTGCTCAACTTGGTCAGAAGCGCACAGTAGCGCGTTTGCGGCGTGGCGAAAGCTCTAGTTGTAATCCGCCTATGGCATTGAGCCGAGTAGTGCGGTTTCTTCTATTTAAATGAGCGCGCTATCGTGATCAGGAGTCGACATAGCGGGCGGAGGACATCAATGGTCAGAAATCGTATCGGCTTGAATATGCGTATTTGGACGCTGGTGGTGTTGCTGGCCTTTATGGCAGGAGGAACTTCCATGGCACAAGAGAACAACATTTTTACATCAAAGAACCTGTCTCGACAGGCCGTTGAAATGTGGGCTGCCGACGCCACTATTGACGAGTCAATATTTGCCGAGAACTACCAAAACCATCAGGCACCATTGGCCACTGGCGGCACCGGAACCGTCGATTTGACCACCTGGGCTGGCATTGTCCGGGAAAACCACAAGGCATTTCCTGACCTGCAGGTCGAAATTTTTACACAAATCGCCGAAGGTGATCGCGTGTCCACCCATTGGCGCTTTTTTGGGACCCAGCAAGGTCCATATCTCGGCACGCCTGCCTCAGGCCGTCAGGTTAGCTGGACCGGAGTTCAGATCGACCGGATCGCAGATGGAAAAATCGCGGAAAGCTGGGTCGTCTGGGACTATTTCACGCTGCGACAAGCGCTGGGATTGGGAAACTAGGGTCAGATACTCGAGTACGACCACTTTCTAAGGATCTGTGAACTCAAGCAGTGCTCAGGTGTTGAACAGGAAGTGCATCACGTCGCCATCCTTGACGATGTAGCCCTTGCCCTCGGCCCGCATCTTGCCGGCTTCTTTCGCCCCTTGCTCGCCATTGGCGGCGATGTAATCGTCATATGCGATTGTCTCGGCCCGGATGAAACCCTTCTCGAAATCGCCGTGGATCACACCAGCGGCCTGCGGGGCGGCGGTGCCGGTGCGGATGGTCCATGCCCGGGCCTCTTTTGGGCCGACAGTAAAATAGGTTTCCAATTTCAGCAGGTCGTAACCGGCGCGGATCAGACGGTCGAGGCCGGGCTCGTCCAGACCCATCTCTTCCAGGAACATCTGCGCTTCGTCCTCTTCCAGCAGGCTGATCTCTTCTTCGATCTTGGCGCTGATGATGACATGCGCGTTGCCCTGCGCCGCTGCCATCTCGGCAACTTTGGCTGAATACTCGTTGCCCTCGGCGGCCTCTTCTTCCGACACGTTGCAGACATAGAGCACCGGTTTGGTGGTCAGCAGCTGCAGCATTTTCCATGCCTTGGCGTCTTCGTCGGAAACTTCGACCAGCCGAGCAGGTTTGCCGTTTTCCAGCATCTCTTGCGCCGTGGCCAGCAAACGATCCTGCTGTTGCGCCTCTTTGTCATTGCCCTTCAGCTTGCGCACCAGGTTGGCCCGGCGCTTTTCGATGCTTTCCAAGTCGGCCAGCATCAGCTCGGTCTCGATGGTATCGGCGTCGGCCACCGGGTCGACGCGACCATCGACGTGGGTCACATCGCCATCTTCGAAACAACGCAGAACATGGGCGATGGCATCGGTTTCGCGGATGTTGGCCAGAAACTGGTTGCCCAGCCCCTCGCCTTTGGACGCACCTTTCACCAAGCCAGCGATATCCACAAAAGTCATCCGGGTCGGAATGATCTGTTTCGAGCTGGCAATCGCCGCCAGTTTATCCAACCGGTCGTCGGGAACCGCAACGTCGCCCACATTGGGCTCGATGGTGCAAAACGGGAAATTCGCCGCCTGAGCAGCCGCGGTTTTGGTGAGCGCGTTGAAGAGGGTCGATTTGCCCACATTCGGCAAACCCACGATTCCCATTTTAAAGCCCATGACGGTCTCCTGATGCCATTCGAGCGCTGCTTCTATGCAGGTCCGCGTTGATACGCAAGCCGGACAGAAGGAACATCCACAATGTCTAATTTTGCAACATCACAAAGACGTTGGAAAAACGTGAGCTTGCACAGATTGAAAACTGCGCTTTATGGTCACCACTAAACTGTTAAGAGCAATTAAGTAGTGAAGAAAATGAAATACCTTGTCGTTTCGGCTGCATTGTTGGCAGCCACCACGTCCGCACATTCTCAATCCCTGATATTCGGGGCGGGCTATGCCGATTTCTCTGACAGTCAATCTGAAGATCAGGCGATCTTTTCGCTGGAATACCAGCATCAGCCATTTCATGAGGCCACCAGATTCAGCGCAACATGGGGGGCGGCGTTGTCCATAGACACGGATGGCGACACCCATATCGGAGCTGGCTTGATCGGAATCTACGCATTCTCGGACCGCTGGTTTGTCGAAGGCAGTGTCATGCCCGGATATTTCAGCGAGGCCGACGAGTTGAACGATCTGGGTGGCAGCTTTCAGATCCGCAGTCTTTTGGGTTTGGGGTATACGCTGAACAATGGCAACAAAATCTCTGTGGCCATCACCCATAAATCCAATGCCAGCACGCAGGAAGAAAACCCGGGCGTAAACTCTTTGCTCCTGCGGTATCATTACGCCTTCTGACACCGCTCTGCTGGTGCGGGATTGATTTTCGGGCAAAGTTTCTGCACATCAGGTTCAAACCCGAGTGCAAGGACATCTGATGACCCGTATCGACGCCAAATTCGCTGCTCTGAAAGACGAGGGCAAGAAAGCCTTTGTCGCTTATATCATGGCAGGAGATCCAGACTTTGAAACTTCGCTGGAGGTTGTAAAGGGCCTGCCCGGGGCCGGTGTCGATGTTATAGAATTGGGTCTGCCCTTCACCGATCCCATGGCGGACGGCCCGACCATTCAGGCCGCAGGACAACGGGCGCTGGACTCTGGCATGACGCTGCAACGCACCCTGGACCTGGCGCGCGCCTTCCGCGAGAGCGACGAAACCACCCCAATTGTTCTGATGGGGTACTACAACCCGATCTACAACCGGGGCGTCGACACGTTTCTGGCCGACGCCAAGGAAGCCGGGATCGACGGTCTGATCGTTGTCGACCTGCCCCCAGAAGAAGATGACGAGCTGTGCCTGCCAGCGCAGGCGGCCGGATTGAACTTTATTCGTCTGGCTACGCCGACGACCGACGACAAGCGCCTGCCGCGCGTTCTGCAGAACACGTCGGGCTTTGTCTATTATGTTTCGATCACAGGCATCACCGGCGCGGCCGAGGCACAGGCAACCGATGTGGGTCCCGAGGTTTCGCGGATCAAAGCGGCCACCGATCTACCCGTCATTGTCGGGTTCGGCATCAACACGCCGGAAAAATCCAAAGCCATCGCCAGTGTCGCTGATGGTGCAGTTGTGGGCTCTGCCATCGTAAGCCAGATCGGCGCGGGCAAACCCGCCAGCGAGGTGCTGGATTTCGTCAAGACCCTCGCAGATGGGGCCCACGCTGCCTGAAAAATACTTCAATCCGATAGGATTGGTGCACCGCGGTTGGCCTTGGCCTGCCGCGGTTTTGTTTTACACCTGTATCAGCGCGGCAACCAACCGCATAACTGCCAAGTTGCGGTCGGTTGGAATAATTGGTAAAGAAACCTAACCAATATTGCGAAAGCCGGAACTCATGCCCGTCATCACCAATATCCAGGACCTAAAACGGATTTACGAACGCCGCGTGCCGCGGATGTTCTTCGACTATGCCGAAAGCGGCAGCTGGACCGAGCAGACGTTTCGCGAGAACACCACAGATTTCGAGGATGTCCGGCTGCGCCAACGGGTTGCTGTGGATATGTCCGGGCGAACGACTGCTTCCCAGATGATCGGGCAGGACGTCGCGATGCCCGTCGCACTGGCGCCAGTGGGTCTGACCGGCATGCAGCACGCCGATGGTGAGATCAAAGCCGCAAAGGCCGCCGAAGAATTCGGCGTGCCGTTCACCTTGTCGACCATGTCAATAAACTCCATCGAAGATGTCGCCGAAGCCACGTCCAAGCCTTTCTGGTTTCAGTTGTACACCATGAAGGACCAGGATTACGTCAGTCGTCTGATACAACGCGCCAAGGATGCCAAGTGTTCGGCGCTGGTGATCACCCTGGACCTGCAGATTCTGGGACAAAGGCACAAGGACCTGAAGAATGGCCTGTCAGCCCCGCCAAAGCTGACGGCCAGGACCATCGCCAACCTTATGACGAAATGGTCATGGGGTATTGAGATGCTGGGGGCCAAGCGGCGCGAGTTCGGTAACATTGTAGGCCATGTCGACACGATCACTGACACCCGTTCGCTGGGCACCTGGACGGCGGAACAGTTCGACCCAAGCCTGGATTGGAAAAAGGTCGAAAAACTGATGGAGCAATGGGGCGGAAAGGTGATCCTCAAGGGTATACTTGACGCCGAGGATGCCAAAATGGCTGCAAAGCTGGGGGCCGATGCCATCGTCGTCTCTAACCATGGTGGGCGGCAACTGGACGGCGCGCTCAGTTCCATTCGTGTATTGCCGGAAATCATGGATGCGGTCGGAAGTGACGTCGAAGTCCATCTGGACAGCGGTATCCGGTCCGGTCAGGACGTACTTAAAGCGTTGGCTCTGGGGGCCAAAGGTACATTCATTGGCCGGGCTTACATCTATGGGCTTGGCGCCATGGGGCAAAAGGGCGTGACCACCGCGCTTGAAGTCATCCAGAAGGAGCTTGATACAACCATGGCGCTGTGCGGTGAACAGAATATTGACGGCCTGGGCCGGCATAATCTGCTCGTACCCGAGGATTTTGGCGGGCGCTGGCAGGACTGATCCGCATACCGTTCCGAAAGCTGTAAAAACCCCTTTCCAATTGCAATGAATCAAGTTATGGACGCGGCTTCACGCGGGCATACAGCCTTGGAGGATGCCCGCCCTTACATTGGAGATTTATCATGGCTGGTGAGATTCCTGATCTCGTAGCTCTGGAACGGACGGGGACAGGCAAGGGCGCCGCTCGTCAGGCACGCCGCGACGGCATGGTTCCGGGCATTGTTTTTGGTGGCGACAAAGATCCGCTGCCGATCCAGATCCCGTTCAACGAACTGTTCAAACGACTGAAAGCGGGCCGGTTCAAGTCGACCCTGTTCAACCTGAAGGTCGAAGGCCAGGAAGACGTCCGCGTCATCTGCCGCGACGTGCAGCGTGACATCGTCAAAGACCTGCCGACCCATCTGGACCTGATGCGCCTGCGTCGGACCACCAAGATCGCGCTGTTCATTCCTGTTGAGTTCATCAACGAAGAAGCGGCCCCCGGAATCAAGAAGGGTGGCGTTCTGACCGTTGTCCGTCCGGAAGTTGAACTGGTCTGCACCGCGGGTGACATTCCTGAGAAGATCACCGTTGATCTGACCGGCATGGAGATCAACGACGTTGTGACCATTTCGTCGGTTGAATTGCCCGTCGGCACCAAGCCGACCATCGACCGTGACTTCGTGATCGCGAACGTCTCGGCACCGAGTGGTCTGTCGACCAGCGATGACGAGGAAGAAGGCGAAGAAGTTGCAGCCGATGAAGTCGAAGTCGTCGGCAAGGAAGACGGCGAAGGCGAAAGCGAAGAATAGCTCCGGCCTCAGTCATCCGGATCATCAAACGGGGTTCTTCTGGAGCCCCGTTTTCTTTTGCAAGATGCAAATTTTGGAATTTGTTCACAGATTGTGGTAGGTTCGCCGGCAGCGGCCCAGTTTCGTGGCCGCATTTCCTTCAATTATTTCATTGGAGCCTGCGATCATGACCATGCGTTTCAAGTTCCCAGCAGCCTTGATTTCAACGATTGGCGGCGTTGCCTGCGGGTATGCAGCGCTTGCGCAGGTGCAGGACACGCTGCCCAGTAAAGACGATGTTGCCGAGCGGTTCACGTCGGATCACTTCTCGCCTTACGCAGGGCGAAATTTCCCGACCCGGCCACTTTGGGGCGACACACATCTACACACCGAGGTTTCGGTGGACGCCGGCACAATGACACGTCTGAGCCAGGAAGCTGCCTTCCGCTTTGCGCGTGGTCATGAGGTCACGACAACGCATGGCTTACAGGCAAAGCTGTCCCGGCCTTTGGACTGGCTGGTTGTTTCAGATCATGCCGAAATGTACGGGTTGATGCCCCAGCTACTTGGCGGTGATCAGAATATCCTGTCCACTCAACAGGGCAAGGTGTGGTACGACGCGCTTACCAGCAACGACAAGGACCTGGTCTTTGCGACCGCGATGGAAATCGTGGCGTCCCTGTCTGGTGAAGAACCCCCAATCGACAACCCGAAAGCCATCAAGGACGCCTGGCAGGAGTACACGGCCCTTGCAGACCGCTACAACGAACCCGGCATATTCACGGCACTGATCGGATATGAATGGACCTCGGAAGGCGGGGACAACATCCACCGCAACGTGATTTTCCGCGATGGGGCCGAAATGGCGAACCAGGTACTGCCGTTTTCACAGTTTGACAGCAAGAACCCCGAAGACCTTTGGGCGCATCTGGCAGAATTCGAAAATCGCACCGGCGGAGATGTGCTGGCTATTCCACACAATGGGAACCTGTCCAACGGGCGCCTGTTCTCTGTATCGAACTTCGATGGCTCGCCGCTGACAGAGGAAAACGCACACCTGCGGGCCCGGTTCGAACCGGTCATCGAGACGACGCAGATCAAAGGTGACGGTGAAGCGCACCCGTTCCTGAGCCCTGATGACGAGTTCGCCGACTTCGATACATGGGATGCGTCGAACCTGAACGGGACCGAGGCCAAGACACAGGACATGTTGCAATACGAATACTCGCGCGAGGCTTACAAAACCGGTCTGATGCTGGAAGAGCAACTGGGTATCAATCCGTACAAAGTCGGCCAGATCGGTTCGACGGACGCGCATACAGGTATGGCAGCGGTTGAAGAGGAAAACTTCTTTGGCAAGCATTCCGGCGTGGAACCCGAGCCGAACCGATGGGAGCATCTGGTCATCGAAGCTCCGAACCCGGAATTCTCGATTTACGGTTGGAAACAGGCCTCAGGCGGTTACGCTGCGGTCTGGGCCATCGAAAACACACGCGAAGCCATCTTTGATGCGCTCGAGCGGCGCGAGGTATACGGCACCACGGGTTCGCGTATCATGGTGCGGTTCTTCGGAGGCTGGGACTTCGAGGAATCAGACGCCTCGTCTCGCCTGCCAGCCGATATTGGTTATGCCAAGGGCGTGCCGATGGGGGCGGACCTCCCGGCCAGATCCGGTGAAGGTGCACCGAACTTCCTTATTGCGGCATTGAAAGATCCCTACAGCGGTAATCTCGACCGCGTGCAGGTCATCAAAGGTTGGTTGAATAAGGACGGTACGCGAGGCGAAAGGGTCTATGACGTGGCATGGGGCGGAGACCGCTCGCCCGGATCGGATGGCAAATTGCCACCGGTGGGAAACACGGTGGATGTTGAGAACGCCACATGGACCAACACGATCGGCGCGCCGGAACTGATCACGTATTGGCAGGACCCGGACTTTGATCCGGCACTGAAGGCTTTTTACTACGTCAGGGTGATCGAAATCCCCACCCCGCGCTGGACTGCGTACGAGGCCAAGAGGTTCGGTATTCAGATGGATCGGGAGGTGCCGATGACAACGACCGAGCGGGCCTACACCTCGCCCATCTGGTACACGCCTGAGGGCTGACACCTCTCGTTCAAGCAGTAACGGCAAGGCTCGACTGGATTTCTGATCCATTTCCGGGCATGAGAAGGCGAAGCGAAAAAAGACACGCGGAGCGCTGCCATGAAACTATTTGTCGGATTGGGTAATCCGGGCCAGAAGTATGCCCGGAACCGGCACAATATCGGCTTCATGGCTGTGGACAGGATTGCCGCGGATCATGGATTTGGCCCGTGGCGGTCCAAGTTTCAGGCCGAAATTGCCGAAGGCCGCCTGGGCTCCGAAAAGATTCTACTTATGAAACCGCAGACGTTCATGAACCGCTCGGGCCAGTCGGTGGGCGAAGCCATGCGGTTCTACAAGCTGGATTCCACTGACGTAACAGTGTTTCACGATGAGCTGGATCTCGCCCCCGGAAAAGTGCGCGCCAAGGCCGGCGGAGGTCATGCAGGTCATAACGGCTTGCGCTCGATTCACGACCACATTGGTGCCGCCTATGACCGGGTGCGCCTTGGAATCGGGCATCCGGGTCGGAAGGAGATGGTCTCTCCTTACGTGCTGAGCGATTTTGCCAAAGCCGACGCCGATTGGTTGGAGGACGTCCTGCGCGGTGTCTCGGATGGTGCGGCGTATCTTGCGGAAGATCAGGGTGGCAAGTTCATGAATGCGGTCGCCCTGCGTACCGCACCTGCCCGGTCTTCAAAAACCCCAACCGCCCCCGCAGCGCAGACCAAACCGGCAGACAAACCGGAGCCCGTGACCGACGAACGCTCTGCCATGCAAAAGCTTCTGGACAAGTTCAGGTAGTTCTCTGGCGGGTGCCGCAACGTTTTGATTGCGGGCCAGTTACTGCCGCGCTCCTATATAGCAGGCTAAAGGGAGGCGACGGATGAGAACCGTGATCAAATGGCTGTTGCGTATCGTGCTGGCGCTGGTTCTGGCCGCCGTGGTCGTCGGCGTGTGGAAGCGCGAAGAGCTAACGCGCTTGATGGCCGTGAACTCTCTGTTTTCCGAAGAAAAGATCGTCCACAATTTTTCGCACATGGATGAAGCCTTCCTGACCGTCGACCTGCCGCGCGGCAATGGCCCAACCTGGGAACTTCCCTATGGTTCCGGGTTCGAGTTGCCAGAAGGTACTGACGCATGGATTGAGGAGCGTGCCGTAACCTCCCTCATGGTTCTGCAAAACGGGCAGATTCGGTTTGAAGAATACTACCTGGGCACAGGCCCGGATGATCGCCGGATTTCATGGTCTGTCGCCAAAAGCTATCTCTCGGCCCTGTTCGGCATCCTGTTGGACGAAGGCGCGATTGGGTCGCTGGACGACCCGGTGATCCAATACGCACCAAAGCTCAAAAGCAGCGCTTACCAGCAAGCGACGATCCGAAACGTACTGAACATGGCCAGCGGTGTCACGTTTGACGAAGATTATCTGGACTACAACTCGGACATCAACCGCATGGGCCGTGTCGTGGCACTGGGTGGCGAGTTGGATGACTTCGCCGCCTCGCTTCAAGACAGCTTCACCGCACCGGGGGATGTCTGGCAATACGTGTCCATCGACACGCACGTGATCGGAATGGTGATCCGTGGCGCCACAGGGCGCAGCGTGGCAGACCTGATGACCGAAAAGATCGTGCAGCCACTGGGGTTGGAACGCGATGGCTACTACATCACCGACGGCGCCGGTGTCGCCTTTGTGCTGGGCGGACTGAACTTCACGACCCGCGACTTCGCCCGCTTTGGGCAGATGATCCTACAGAACGGAATGCGCGACGGCAAACAGCTGGTTCCGGTGGATTGGATCGCTGAATCGACTTGGCCCAGCGCCCCGACCGAGCCCGGCAAGATCGGATACGGCTACCAGTGGTGGATCCCCATCGGAGCGCACGAGGGTGAATTCCTGGCGCGCGGTGTATACGGCCAATACATCTATTTCGACCAGCCACGGGGCGTTCTGATCGTGTCGACCGCGGCCGACCGAAAGTTCCGGGAACCCGGTGTCAGCGACCAGAACGTCGAAATGTTCCGCAAGATCGCGCAAAACCTGTAAGGTGGCGTTATGCAGAAACAAGACAGCATCAATGTGCTCGGCGGTGTCCTGGCCCCCTGCTCGCGCAAACCCTTGACGGGGTTCTTTCGGGACGGCGCCTGCAACACCTGCCCCGAGGATCAAGGCAGCCATACTGTTTGCGCTGTCATGACAGCCGAGTTCCTGGCCTATTCGAAATACGTCGGCAACGACCTGAGCACACCCCGCCCCGAGTTCAATTTCCCTGGCCTCAAGTCCGGCGACAGCTGGTGCCTGTGTGCCGGGCGCTTCTTGCAAGCCTATGACGAAGGGTGCGCACCCAAGGTGCATTTGGAGGCCACGCACCAGCGTGCGTTGGAGGTTGTACCGCTAAAGTTGCTTCAGCAAAACAAGGTGGATACTTAGTTCGCACGCCGTGACTGAATTTCCTGCGCCTGCAAAATGACCCTGCATAACCAGGCAAATCTGGTCGTTCAGAACGTCATCTGCCACGTCAAGCTGAGGCTGTAGCTTTCAAAGCTGTTCTCGCCGATGCCATCGTAGAAAACGTTTGCCGCCAAAATGCTGTCGTTTTCCATCTGGTAATCGAAGCCGAGATCCACACGCGCGCGCGCCGTGTCTCCGATCGGGGCGACACCCGGCACCGTTCCCGTTCCGGAAGTCGTGCTCCAGATACCCGATAGCCCTCCGGTCAACATCATCTCGCCGCGCGTGACTGCGATGGGATGGCTGAAATCCAAACCCAAGCGGGCCGTGCTCAGGCTGAAGTCTTGCTGGGCGATCAGATTGCCAAGGCTGTCAGTATAAGCATTTTGATCGTCGCTGACATAGCTGACGTCCAGCAAAGGCATCAGTGTCAGGTCGCCGCGCTTCAATTCGCCTGTGACCCTGGATTGGATCAACCAGCGATCACTGTCAAAGCTGTCCTCATACGTGCCAAAGGGTGAAATATCGTTGTCCGCCTGCCCGTAGAGCACGCGCCCCTCGAAAAACACCGGCTGACTTGGCAGCTTTGCAACCAGATACGGTCCGACCAGCCAGCCAGTACCATCGACACTGGATGCACCTTCTTCCGTCTCGGCATAGTCAATCTGCAGCATCGCGCCGATCAACAGGTTCTGATTGATCAGCCGGTGCGCCCCCAGAACAGCCAAAGCATAGGAACTGTCGAAACTGTCCTGCGAGCTCCAGTTGCCCGTCAGGTTGAACCAAATCGGATGCTCCGGGTTGCTTGCAAAGTTCAGATATCCATTGTCGCGCGTGACCGATGTATCAAAATTGCCTGCCCCGGTTCGCTGCAGGAACTGCGTTAACTCGGGTTGGTTCGTCACCAAACTGTTCGCGCGGGCGTTTTGAAATGCCTGTATCTGACGCTGGGTGTTGGTGACCGCCTGAAGCGAGCTCACCCGGTTCGACTCGAGGTTCGTGTTTCCAGCCGCATCAGAAAAAACACCGGCCGGGATAAACAATTCGATTGTCCCGTTATTCTGGGGTGTCAGGGTGGCGACGTAGTTTGTCCCGGACCCGGTCATATTGGCCGTGGCATTGGTGACGGATAAGTCGCCAACGGTGAAATCCGTGCTTGGTTCGCTCAGCGTAATCGTCGCTTGAAAAGTGCCGCTGCCAGTTGGGGTCAACGCACCGATTGTTGCTGTTGGCTGCGTTGTATCGACCATGGTGCGCGTGTTGATAATTTGGGTATTGGTTACGCCAGACAAGGCGATTTCATACCGGTAAAGCGGTCCTCCAACTGTTTCGCGCGCAGTAAAGACAACTCCAAGATAATTGTCCGCAGCATAAGTC
This sequence comes from Ruegeria sp. HKCCD6647-2, assembly GCF_057221075.1. Classification (NCBI taxonomy): domain Bacteria; kingdom Pseudomonadati; phylum Pseudomonadota; class Alphaproteobacteria; order Rhodobacterales; family Roseobacteraceae; genus Ruegeria; species Ruegeria sp. HKCCD6647-2. Next base: position 321,958 of record NZ_JBWVBD010000002.1, read on the forward strand.
GAGTCTGCACCGTCCTGACTGATGATGGTTGCCCCGATCCATCCTAGGGCCGCTAGACCGGCTGGCGTGATTGCAGGAAGCGACGTATCAATTCCGCCATTGAAATAGTATGACCCTGCAGGCACCTCCGCAGGACTTCCCATCGATACAAATGCAGTGGATGTTGGAGGTATATTGTTAAAAAAGACTGTGCCCCCATTTGGTGTCGAAACCGAGGTGGCAATGAAGCCTCCGCCCAAGGCGACGGCATCTTTGTTGCTGCCAATCACAAGAGCCGAAACCAGAACAATGAGGCTGCAAAACCTCGATACCAGGGACCAGAACATTCAAACCTCCTACGACACCGATTGGGTGCGAAACACCGGGGCGTTCGGATTGGTTTCAAACCGCGAACAACATCACTCTACGTCCCATCAACATGGAGACTCCCCGGAACCGGCGGCCCACAAGCGCCGGTTAACAAAACGCTAATTCATTTCGGTTGCGCTGTATAGAAATCCAGAAACTTCAATTGCGGGACGGAAATGGTCGATCAGAGGTTTCACCGGGTGATTGTCTGGAGGAGCACGCGTGCGTCACACAAAATTCTGTTGTTTATTAAGCTAACCCCGCCAAAAAACACAGATGCTCGCCGTAACAGGCGAACCAAGGCCTCAATTCACCTCGGAATGAACCGCACTTCTCGATCCGCAAATCTGCAACAGTCCACCAAATTTTCCGGCACTAATTCCCTTGGGTAAACGCCGTGGCGGCTACCCAAACAAAAAGACGGCAGCCGATTCTATGGGCTGCCGTCTAGAGCGTGTCGATTCCCGCGCGATAAAGTCGCGCGCTCTAACCGGCTTCGCGACCTTCCGTATCTGACATGTCAAAGTTCAGATACTTCGCAACCGTCTGCACATCCTTGTCGCCGCGACCGCACATATTCATGCAAATGAGGTGATCCTCGGGCAGATCAGGAGCGATTTTCATAACGTGAGCCAGCGCGTGACACGGTTCGAGCGCCGGGATGATCCCTTCAGTTGCACAGCACAACTGGAACGCCTCCAGCGCCTCTTTATCTGTGATCGAGACATATTGCGCACGGCCGACTTCGTGCAGCCAGGAATGCTCGGGGCCAATACCGGGGTAATCCAGACCTGCCGAAATCGAGTAACCCTCAAGAATCTGCCCGTCGTCATCCTGCAACAGATACGTCCGATTGCCATGCAGCACGCCCGGACGGCCGCCGGTCAGCGAGGCGCAATGCTCCATCTTTTCGTTGACGCCCTTGCCACCAGCTTCGACGCCGATGATGTTGACGGATTTGTCGTCGAGGAACGGATAGAACAGGCCCATTGCGTTTGATCCACCGCCGATAGCGGCGATGATCGTATCGGGCAAGCGGCCTTCGGCCTTCATCATCTGTTCCTTGGCTTCCTTGCCAATAATCGACTGGAAATCACGGACCATCGCCGGATAGGGGTGAGGACCGGCCACGGTGCCGATGCAGTAAAAAGTGTCGCGCACATTGGTCACCCAGTCGCGCAACGCGTCGTTCATGGCATCTTTCAGGGTGCCTCGGCCAGAGGTCACCGGAATCACCTCGGCTCCCAGCAGGCGCATGCGAAACACGTTCGGGGCCTGGCGCTGAACGTCATGCGCGCCCATGTAAACCACGCATTTCAATCCAAATTTGGCACAGACAGTGGCAGTTGCCACGCCATGTTGTCCTGCGCCGGTTTCCGCAATGATACGGGTCTTGCCCATGCGCCGTGCCAGAATGATCTGCCCCAGCACGTTGTTGATCTTGTGCGCGCCGGTGTGGTTCAGCTCATCGCGCTTGAGGTAGATCTTGGCTCCACCCAAATGCTGGGTCAGGCGTTCCGCAAAATACAGCGGCGAGGGGCGACCCACGTAATTTGCCCAAAGGTCGTCCATCTCGGCCCAGAAGGTCGGATCATCCTTGGCTTTGTCATATTCCTCTTCCAGCGACAGGATCAGTGGCATCAGCGTTTCGCTGACAAACCGTCCGCCAAAAATGCCAAAACGGCCGCGTTCGTCAGGGCCGGACATGAAGGAATTGAAAAGATCGTTGGCCATGGGTGTCTCCATCGTCGTACCCGTTGTTCATAGGAGGTGGCCGCAGGATTTGCCATGGCAAAACGTATTATTCCGCGTCCTCGCGGTGCTGCCTCCAAACCTCCAGGGCCTGCGCACGGGTTGGGACGGCAATGCAGGCGAACTGGCAAAACCGATCTGTTTCTGCCAGCCGGGAAGACATCTGCATGACCCGGCGATGCGGGCCGGATTGGGCAAAGGTCAACATCGCTTCGACGTCGTGCCAGACAGTGAGCGAAAAATAGAGGCCCTGATGCGGAAAAACCTCGGCGTGAAGACACAAAGGGTCGCCTTTTGCCTGTCGCAATGCCTGGCCCGCGCGCCAGAAAAATTCCGGCGCGTGATACCAGTGTTTCAGGGCAACTCCACCAATCGCTGCAAGCATTTGCGCGTCCTCCACAAGGTGAAGTACGCGGTCAGTACCCGGTCAGATCACTGGGCGGCGTCGATAAATGCCTTGATAAGGTTCGGGTCCTTGACGCCCGGGGCGCTTTCCACCCCGGAAGCGACATCAACCTGCTTCGCGCCGGTCATTCGAATGGCCTCGGCCACATTGCCCGGATTGAGCCCGCCTGACAGCATCCACGGCGTGCGCCAGTACTTGCGCCCTGCCAGCAGCCGCCAGTCAAACGGCAGCCCATTCCCCCCTGGCAATTCCGAGTTTTTTGGGGGTTTGGCATCAATCAGCAGTTGGTCTGCCGTTTCCGAATATCGGTCGATCGCCGCCAAATCCTCGGCTTCGGCCACACCGATCGCCTTGATGACGGGCAGCCGATAGCGCTGCTTTATCTCGGCAACACGTTCGGGACTTTCCGCCCCGTGAAGTTGCAGCATATCCAGCGGGACACCAGCAACAATCTCATCAAGCTGCGCGTCCGAGAAATTCACGGACAATGCCACCTTGGCTACGCCGGCGGGCACATCGGCGGCCAAAGACGCTGCCTGCGCAATGGGGGCAAAGCGCGGTGACTTGGGAAAGAAATTGAACCCGATGTAACGCGCGCCGGCATCAACGGCAGCACGCACGTGTTCCGGAGCGGTCAGACCGCAGATTTTGACACTTACCTCGGTAGACATAGGATGTCCTCAGCTGGCCTCATCCAGCAGCGCCAGAACGTCGTCCTGGCCTTCATTCTGCTTTTTCTTGAGCTTCTTGACCTCACGCTCAAGTTTTCGCACTTCGCTTTTCTTTACGGTGGCGTCCCTGCGGTGCTTGTGCTCGCGCAGCCATTCCCACAGGAATCCGATCACCAAACCGGCCACAACGCCCCCCAGAACCACGATAAACAGCGGCAGAGATGTAGACAGGTTAAAGCCCAGTAACTCGGACAGTGCATCGGGCATCAGTTTGAGTTCAACCATCTCGCGGTTGGCCAGTGAGATTGACACCAGAACAATCCCCAGAACGCCCAGGAATCCATATCGAAGATAACGCATCATAGGGTCAGGCTTTACCGTTCAAACGATCCCTTAGCAACTTGCCAGTTTTGAAGAATGGAACGCATTTTTCCTCGACCTGAACCGTCTCGCCGGTTCGCGGGTTCCGACCCACACGCGCATCCCGCTTTTTGACCGAAAACGCACCGAATCCACGCAGCTCGACACGGTCACCACGTGACATGGCATCCGTCACTTCTTCGAATACGGTATTCACGATCCGTTCGACATCCCGCTGATAGAGATGTGGATTTTCGTCGGCGATTTTCTGAATCAATTCTGAACGGATCATGCGTGTTACCCTCCCAGGTGACCGGTTAACCATGCCTATTATTCTGGACAGTATAGAAAAAAACCCGGAACGGGGGAACGTAAACTCTGTGTGCAAAGGCTCTAATTTTCAGGAAACTCACGCAATTTTTTGCTTGTCGGGCGGGTTTTCACACCTATTGCGCGAACGATTGCACGATTAACCCGAGAATTTGGAACACATTGATTCGCAACAAAAACGGCCCCGCGCGCTCGCACGGGGCCGTAAATTCAGCTTGGACTGTCGTCCGGGCTTAGTCGCCGGATTTCAGCGCTGCACCCAGGATATCGCCCAGCGATGCGCCCGAGTCGGAAGAACCGTACTGTTCCACGGCCTCTTTCTCTTCGGCGATCTCGCGCGCCTTGATCGACAGACCCAGACGGCGGGTTTTGCTGTCGACGTTGGTGACGCGAACGTCGACTTTGTCACCGACCGAGAAACGCTCGGGGCGCTGTTCGGCACGATCACGCGACAGATCGGAGCGGCGGATGAAGGACTTCATGCCTTCGTATTCCACTTCGATGCCGCCATCTTCAATCGCAGTCACTTCGACCGTGATGACCGAGCCACGCTTCACGCCGCCCACGGCTTCGGCAAACTTGTCACCGCCCAGGGCTTTGATCGACAGCGAGATACGCTCTTTCTCAACGTCAACTTCCGAGACAACCGCCTGAACAACGTCGCCTTTGCGGTAGTTCTGGATCGCATCCTCGCCACGCTCGTCCCAGGACAGGTCGGACAGGTGAACCATGCCGTCGATGTCGCCTTCGAGACCAATGAACAGACCGAATTCGGTGATGTTCTTGACTTCGCCTTCGACCTCGGTGCCCTCGGGGTGTGTTTCTGCAAACACTTCCCATGGGTTGCGCTGAGTCTGCTTCAGGCCCAGAGACACGCGACGCTTGGCGCCGTCGATTTCCAGAACCATGACGTCGACTTCCTGGCTGGTCGAAACGATCTTGCCAGGGTGGACGTTTTTCTTGGTCCAGGACATCTCGGACACGTGCACCAGACCTTCGACACCGGCTTCCAGCTCGACGAACGCGCCGTAGTCGGTGATGTTGGTGACGCGACCCTGATGGACCGAGCCCAGCGGGTATTTCGCAGCAACCAGATCCCACGGATCTTCCTGCAGCTGCTTCATGCCCAGGCTGATGCGGTGGGTCTCTTTGTTGATCTTGATGACCTGAACCTTGATGGTTTCGCCGATCGTCAGGATCTCGGACGGGTGGTTCACACGGCGCCATGCCATGTCGGTGACGTGCAGCAGGCCGTCAACGCCGCCCAGGTCAACAAATGCACCGTATTCGGTGATGTTCTTGACGACACCCTCGACGGTCTGACCTTCGGACAGGTTGCCGATAACTTCGGCACGCTGTTCGGCACGCGATTCTTCCAGGATTGCACGACGCGAAACAACGATGTTGCCACGGCGACGGTCCATTTTCAGAATCTGGAACGGCTGCTTCAGACCCATCAGCGGGCCAGCGTCGCGCACGGGGCGAACGTCAACCTGCGAGCCGGGCAGGAACGCAACTGCGCCACCCAGATCGACGGTGAAGCCACCTTTGACGCGACCAAAGATTGCACCTTCGACGCGCTGGTCGTCGGCGTATGCTTTTTCCAGACGATCCCATGCCTCTTCACGGCGGGCCATCTCACGCGAGATGACGGCTTCGCCACGGGCGTTTTCTGCGGCGCGCAGGTAAACTTCTACCTCGTCACCAACAGCGATTTCAGGGGCTTCGCCGGGATTTGCGAATTCTTTCAGATCAACGCGGCCTTCCATTTTGTAGCCTACGTCGATGATGGCTTGGCCGGCTTCAATCGCCAGAACCTTGCCTTTGACAACAGAACCCTCTTCGGGTGTGTCCATTTCGAAGCTTTCATTCAGGAGGGCTTCGAATTCCTCCATGGATGCGTTAGCCATGTGGCGTTGTTTTCCTTTACATACGTTTTTGCTGGCCGAGCGGTTGTCTCCGCCGGTCTTGTTTCATGATGTCTTCAGGCGTGACCCGGTGCGTCCCTGAGCAAACAAACACAAAGGGCCGAGGTTTCCCGGCCCTGCTCAGAAACGCCATCCGGACGTTGACCGCCCTTGTGTTGACAGCGCGCGTATAGGCGGATTCCACCGCAGGCGCAAGAGCAAACCCCTGCAATGCAAGGCCTTGACCGCCGCAGGCGCGATCCCGCTTATCAGTCTGATCACCGACCCATGTCCCAGACCCGCGCGTCCTTCTGCAACATGGATTCTCGATCGCATTCAATCGGGAATAGGCCGCGACAGGATTTTGGGCACCACCTGCCCTGTCCCAAATGCGCAAAGCCGATGCCGGGCTCCAGGGTAGACAGGCCGAGGCAAGCCACCGCCGCAGTTCACCGGGCAGAGCATCATAGGCCTGCATGGGCGATCCGGCCCGCCGGCGACGTTTGATCTGGCTGCGCAGATTTCGCTTTTTTCCACGATCGCTCATCACACGCTTCGGCAATTTTTCGCATGGCTCGGTTTTTGCATTGAAGACAGAATTTTGTCATGCTCAACCCTCATTGTGCAATGTTATTACATTTTCATAACACGCGCACAACCTACTTTTCCGGCAATGAATGTCGTGTTTGGGAAAGAAAGGAGTACCCGCAAAGCACATCTTTGGCGTACTTGGAGGAACTTATGAGCCAGCAACTCAACTTTCTTGTCATCATCTCAGACGAACACCGCAAAGACGCTATGGGATGTGCGGGCCACCCGATTGTGAAAACTCCGAACCTGGATGCGCTGGCGGCGCGCGGTACGATGTTCGACGCTGCTTATACGCCTTCGCCAATGTGTGTCCCGACCCGTGCGGCGTTGGCCACCGGGGACTGGGTCCATAAAACCGGCAATTGGGACAGTGCCACGCCCTTTGATGGCGAACCGCGTAGCTGGATGCGACAATTGCGGGATGCAGGCCGCGAAGTTGTTTCCATTGGAAAATTGCACTTTAGATCCAACGAGGACGACAACGGGTTCTCGCAGGAAATCCTGCCGATGCATGTTGTCGGCGGAGTCGGTTGGGCCGTCGGCTTGCTGCGCGAGAACCCGCCTGCCTATGACTCGGCGGCTGAGTTGGCGGGCGATGTAGGCGTCGGACCCAGCACTTATACCGACTATGACCTGGACATTACTGCTGCGACCGAGGCATGGCTGTCCGATCCAGCCCGGAAAAGTCAACCTTGGGCCGCATTCGTGTCGCTGGTCAGTCCGCACTACCCGCTGACGTGTCCCAAGGAATGGTACGACCTCTATGATCCCGCAAAGATGGACCTGCCAGTCGGTTATGGCAAAGGCCTGCCCGACCATCAGGAACTGAGAAATATCGCCTCGTTTTTCAACTATGACGACTACTTTGACGAACGGAAGATGTGTGAGGCCAAGGCCGCTTATTACGGACTGACCTCCTTGATGGACGATTGCGTCGGGCGCGTCTTGCGGGCCCTCTCCGAAAGCCAGCAGGCCGAAAACACGGTGGTGATTTATGTCTCGGATCACGGAGACATGATGGGCGATCAGGGGTTCTGGACCAAGCAGGTCATGTATGAGGCCAGTGCCGGCGTTCCGATGATCGTGGCTGGTCCGGGCGTTCCAGCCGGACGCCATGTGGCCACATGCACAAATCTGACCGATATCGCTGCCACCGCCCGCGAGGTTTGCGGCGTAGCAGATGACGAAGGTAACGCAGGCCAACCCGGCCAGTCCCTGCGTGCCATTGCGAATGCAGACGACGACCCCGACCGCACCGGATTCAGCGAGTACCACGATGGCGGATCGAAAACCGGTAGCTTCATGGTGCGTTGGGGAAACTGGAAATACGTTCACTATGTCGGCTATTCGCCGCAACTGTTCGATCTGTCATCGGACCCCCACGAACAGGTCAACCGTGCTCTTGAAGGGGTGAATGATCCGCTGGTTCAGGCTGCACTAGTCGAAGGAGAGCGCCGCTTGCGTGAAATCTGCGATCCCGACGAGGTCAACGCTCGCGCCTTTGCCGATCAACGCAGGAAGATCGAAGAGTTGGGCGGAGAGGAGGCCTGCCGCACCGCATTCGTGTTCAACCATACTCCCACGCCTTCAGAGCAGGAAAAGATGCGCGAAGGTCCGGCACTCTGAATTCAGCATTCCTTGCTCTACGTGAGGTTCTGTTCGATCAATGCAATCGGCAAGCCGTATCTGTCGCCGCCGCAAAGCCGAGCGGCACAGCCGGAAAACAAAGGTGTCATAGGTCTTGGCTGTATTCACCGTCTGCGCGAGACCCGACGACCCCCACGACATCCCACAAAGCCATTTTGTCAGAGTGCCACCAAGACCAACTCAACACCCTAATCGCCGCGCCGAAGGCGGAGATTTTCCTCCCCGCCCCTCATCTTATTCTCAAAAACGCACTGCGCGCAGAGCAAAAGAATTGCTAGAACAGTTGCAAATCCTTTTTGCCGCTTTGGATTTCGGCGAGGTTTGGCATGTTCTGGATCACCAACGGCGCTGGCGCCGTGCCCGGGATCGCAACTGTCGGTGTCATCGCTGCCATACCAAATGTGGGTTGCTCCAGCTCTCCCCGGATGTCGCGCAGTAGCGTTTTATGATCCGGCATCGCTTTGAGTATCTGCGCAAGATCTACTTTCGCACCTTTCCACCACTGGAACCAAATCGGTTTCTTCAACGGCCGCAGACGATCTCGGATGCCGGTGCCATAGCCTGTGTCATAGACCTGTTTGCCCAAAAGAACGGTCTGATAAACGCGATGGTCAAATAAAGTGGCAAACTCAACATCGTGTTGCATCGGCAGGCGGTGCTTCCACAATTCCAGGTTCTCGGCCAAACGGTCGGGGACCTTCATCTCGGTCCGCGCGTCGATCCAATATTGGTCATCTGTACGGTTGCCCAAACGGTAATGCAGACAGATAAACTCCAAAACCTCGTTATAGAGTTTATCCATCTGCCGGTTATATCTGTCTCTCAGCGACGGCTCGATATCTCGCGTGGGCAAGTGCTCTGCGAACCAGCGTATCGCGTGATCAATCATATGGATCGCAGTACTTTCAAGCGGCTCAATGAATCCTCCAGACAACCCGATCGCCACACAGTTCTTGACCCAGGCATTGCGTACGCGCCCGACGCGCATCGGTATCACGCGCGGCGTTGCACCCTTGCCACTGTCACCCAGCCACTCAAGATATTCATCTGCCGCCTGATCATCCGTACGATGCGCGGACGAATACACGTAGCCCGTGCCCACGCGGTTATAGAGTGGCACCCGCCATGTCCAACCTGCGCCCAGCGCAGTAGACCTTGTAGCGCTTTCGATCTTGTCCGGATCGGGATGCTCGACCTGCAATGCCATTGCGCGATCGTTGGGCAGATAGTCTGAGTAATCCAAGAATGGTTCACCGAGCGCCTTATTGATAATCAACCCACGGAACCCTGTGCAATCAACGACCATCTCGACGTCGTGGCGGCCTTTGGCCTCCAGCATGAGATGGCAGACATTGCCCTGCTCATCTAGTTCGACGGATTGCACCTCATCCTGGATGTGTTCCACGCCCCGCTTGGTGCAGACTTTGGTGAGCATGCCTGCAAATTTCACGGCATCCAGGTGATAGGCATAGCCAAACCGTTGCTCAAATTCGGGCTGACCCAATTGCCGCGCACCTTTGCACAGGCGGGCCAGATCATCATGCGGCGAGATGGACTGTGTAAAGTCCCGGTCCCTATTGCCAAAGCGCAGGAAATACTCCGCGGCCTCCAGTCCCTCCAGCATCTGACCGTGGGCAAAGGGGTTCATGTAATCGATACGATTACCCTTGGCGTCGTTGTTCCAATTGCAAAACTTAACACCCAGTTTGAACGACGCGTTTGTTTCGCGAAAAAAATCCCGCTCTGAAATGCCCGCCTGACGGAGCGTGACCGGCATGCGTGGCACCGTGGCCTCGCCTACACCGACGGTGGAGATATTGGGGCTTTCGATCAGGCAGATGCGCGGGCGATCCTTGGGTGCTGAGGTGCGGGAAAGCACCATCTCCAGGATTAGTGCGGTCATCCAACCAGCCGTGCCGCCACCAACGATGGTGATTTTGCTCAAACGATTGTTCATGTGGTTCTGTCCCTGTTGGTTCGGGGGATTTATTAGCTGCATCCCCTTTTTGTTTTGGGGTTAATATTGCAGCTTTCCCTTTTTGTTTGAGGGGTAGTATAGCAGCTATCGCGCATCCAGCTAGGGCCTTCCTGGCCTGAACGTGCTCCGGACCCGCGACCCGCAGTGACCGTTTCTTGGCCTTCTTGTCAGTACGGAACCGCGAAGCGGTCGCCACAAACCTTGCCGCGTATCTTCCTTAGCTTTTTGGTTTCTTCCAAACAGGATTGCATCAGGATAAGCGCACTTTCCGGGCAACCGTCAGATTTCTTCGCCTTTCTTCAGTAGCTCTTCGATCAAAGCGCGCTGCAAATCATGGCTGTCGCCTCCGCCGAATTCCGCCGCACCACCGGAATACAAGGTGCCGTAAGTCTTGGCGATGTTCACGGTTTGCGCCAGCCCCGAGATCAACTGGTTCTTGTCCAGTCGAGACAACGGGTGGATGAATGCAGCCCACAATGTGCCATTGGCGATCGCGTAACGCGCATCCAGCGTACTGTCGAAATTCGCCTGCATCATGCGCTTCAGGTCCGCGGGCGACAAATCTTCTGCGCTGCCGATCGCGACCATTGCCCGCATCCGGTCCGCATTTGTGTCTGTGACAACAAGCACCGTCACATCCGATACCGTCAACTCAAAGCCCGGCCCAAGCGGTCGTGCCTCAGGATCAAGCGCAAAGAGAATTTTGCCCAGCCTTTCGTAATCCATCGAAGGTTCCGCCTCTTGGGCGGCAAGGCTTCCGGCCAGCAATACCAGAACAAGGGCAAGGCGGATCATGATCATTCTCCAGACGACAATGATCCAACCTTAGGCGCGCAGCGGTTAGCTGACCAAACACAGCTTGGTGAACTCTGTTTTCGCTTCGACGTTACTGCCCGGCGCGCCACTTGTCCGCGACTAAGGCAATCGCCTCGCTCAGCGCCTGATCAATCGACAGATCGGAGGTATCCAGCAGCACCGCATCCTTTGCGGGTTTCATTGGGGCCGTACTACGTTCGGCGTCACGCGCATCCCGCTCGCGCACGTCGGCAAGAACCTGTTCTCGGGAAAGTTCCGCACCCTTGGCAATCAGTTCCAGAAAACGGCGCTCGGCCCGAACCTCGGCGCTGGCGGTGACGAACACCTTGACCTCAGCTTCCGGGCAGATCACGGTTCCGATGTCGCGGCCGTCCAGAACCGCACCGCCCGATCGTCTCGCAAAAGCACGCTGAAAATCGACCAGCGCGGCCCGGACCTCGGGGATGACCGCGACTTTGGATGCCGCTTGCGCGATTTCTGCCGTGCGCAGGTCTCCCTGCTCCAATTCTTCCGCGGTCAGCGATTGCGCCGCAGCTATCGCGTCCAGTCCGTTCAACGTGCGCCGTCCGACCGCACGATACAGCAGACCGGTGTCAAGATGCGCAAAACCGAACGTCTCAGCGACCGCCTTGGAGATCGTCCCCTTGCCTGCCGCAGCAGGCCCGTCAATGGCAACCGTGAAACTGCGGGTTGTCATCAGACTTGCCGGTTGTTGCGCGCCAACTGAGCGCCCAACCGCTCCATCAAGGGCTCGAACACCGGGAAGGACGTTGCGATGGGTCCGGCGTCATCGACGGTCACCGCATCAATTGCGCCCATGCCAAGGATCATGAATGACATCGCGATGCGGTGATCCAGAAAGCTCTCGCAGATACCACCACCTGGAACGTTGCCAATGCCCAGCCCCTCGACCGACCACCATTCCTCGCCCTCTTCAACCGTCACGCCATTGGCGCGCAGGCCGCGGGCCATTGCGTCAATCCGATCGCTTTCCTTGACGCGCAGTTCCTTGACGCCAGCCATCATCGTGGTGCCCATGGCGTTGGCCGCAACAACGGACAACACCGGGTATTCATCGATCATCGAGGCCGCACGTTCGGCCGGCACGTTGATCCCCTTCATGTTCGGCGAATAGCGCGCGCGCAGGTCGGCAACGGGCTCGCCACCTTCTTCGCGCTCGTTTTCATAGGTCAGGTCGGCACCCATTTCGCGCAGCGTGGTAAACAGACCAGCGCGGGTCGGGTTCAGACCAATCCCCGGCACCAGCACATCCGAATCCGGCGTGATCAGCGCCGCACAGACCGGAAAGGCGGCACTGGACGGATCGCGCGGCACGGCGATAACTTGCGGCTTCAACTCGGGTCGACCGGTCAGAGTGATCACACGACCCTCGTCTGTGTCCTCGACAGAAATTTCTGCACCAAACCCGGCCAGCATCCGTTCAGAGTGATCGCGCGTGGCCTCTTTCTCGATCACCACGGTTTTGCCGGGCGCGTTGAGACCGGCCAGCAGTACAGCGGACTTCACCTGCGCCGAGGGGACCGGCACTTCATAACGCACCGGAACCGGGTCGGCGGCACCCACAATGGTCATCGGCAACCGACCGCCCGTGCGTCCAACCGATTGAGTCCCGAATAGCGCCAGAGGATCCGTGACCCGCGCCATGGGGCGTTTGTTCAGACTGGCATCGCCCGTGAAGGTCGCCGTGATCGGAGAGGTCGCCATAGCGCCCATGATCAGGCGCACTCCGGTTCCCGAATTGCCGCAATCGATCACCTGATCCGGCTCGGCAAAACCACCAACCCCGACACCGTGGACGGACCATTCGCCGCCGCCATGATCTGTGACTTCAGCCCCAAACGCGCGCATAGCTTTGGCCGTGTCCAGTACATCCTCGCCTTCCAGCAGGCCCGTGATCCGGGTCTCACCCACTGCCATGGCCCCAAGGATCAGCGAACGGTGCGAGATCGACTTGTCTCCGGGCACTTCGGCCGTGCCGGTCAGCGGACCGCAGGGATGCGAGGTCATCGGGATGGGCGTGCCGTGTCCGGACATGGGGGCTCCTTTTGCGCTATCAGTGCTCAAGCCGATTAGCGAATTGGGGCCGCTTGGTCCAGCGGCAATGATGCGCTGGTTGGCTGCGAAAGCGCTTGTCAGGCCTCTCCCAGCCATTTGGCGGGATTCTCTTCGGCGATCTGCCGGAAAATTTCTTCGCCCAGCGCATTTCGCAGACGGATGCAGACCGCTCTTTCCGACAGCTTTTCCTGCCGGGTCATGTAGTAATCCGACCCGAACAGAACCCTTGACCGCAATCGCGCGCTTTCTTCATCGTCGCCGGTCAGGAAAATTCTAAGGAACGGAGCGTAGTCCTCGAACTGAAACAGTGTGTAGGAAATGTCGGTCCATAGCCCAGGGTAATCCCCGCTGCCAATCATACGCCGGATCGCCACCTGCCAGTTTCGACTGAACGCATCATCCAAAGGATCCTCGCGATCCGGGTTGGCGTAAGCTTCCCAGTCGCGCTGACCGCCGAAATGCGCGAGGCAAACGCGGAGCGTAGGATGTGCCCGCATCACAGGAATAAATGCCTCTGGCTCAGTGAAACGATCAGCCCAGTAATCCGGCAGATACCGCCCCTGAACACCCCCGCGCGAGCAGTGGGACATCACCGGCAGGTTCTTTTCCGCAAGTCGGGGATACACGTGGCGCATCAACACAGGGTCGTCCGGGGCGAAGCCCAGTCGCGGGTATAGCTTTAGACCACGGAAACTTAGACCATCAATCGCGCGCCATAGCTCTTTCGCCTCGGGGTCCGCCCGTGGGTCAATCGTGGCAAAGGGAATAACCGAGCCACCAACGGCCGGATCACCAGCCAGCTTTGCCAGTTCGTCGTGTTGCGCGCTGAGCGGCAGGGACGGCGCACCGTACCCAAATGCCGACAGATCCATCGGCAGCACAACAAAACGGGTATTGCCCGGATAGTGCCGCCTTAGGTTGCTCAGAATGTCCCGTTGGCTGTCTTCGGCGGTCTCCCTCTGAAACCGGTAGAGTCGATCCAGTTTTTCCGCGACCGGGTGCTGCCCGATAAGGCGCGCACCGAATGCCAGTGCTTTCAGAAGCCAAGGCATTTTCTTGAATGGTTTCAGCGCAGGATAAGGGTAATCTTCTGGAACATGGCCCGCGTGGAATAGGTGGGTATGGCAATTTGTGATCCGAATATCAGACATGGCAATTCCCGAAATATACTTGAGCGAACAGACCGCGTGTGGCCTGCTCAACCTAGCATAGCGTTCAGGATTACAGAAATCTGAAAAGGGTCAGTTTTCGGTGCGCCGGAAGGTCAGGTAATGCGGTGTGCGACCTTCGCGCAGCGCCTTTTGTTCATACCGGGTCGAGATCCAGTCGTCCCAAGGCTTACGCCAGTCCGCAGGGCGCTCGGCCAGCCATTCGAAACCGGCGCGCGGCACCTCTTCGAGGGTCTGGCGCACATAGTCCGGGATGTCCGTCGCCACCCGGAAAATCGCGCCGGGTTTCAGTGATCTGGCCAGCGGTTCAAGATGCTCAGGTGTGACAAAACGGCGGCGATGATGCCGCGTCTTTGGCCACGGATCAGGATAAAGCAGAAACGCACGCGAGATACTGGCGTCGGGCAGCACGTCGAACAGGTCACGCGCATCGCCAGGATGAACGGCAAGATTTTCAACACCAGCCCGGCGGATTTTGCCCAACAGCATGGCGACACCATTGATATACGGCTCTGCCCCAATGATACCGATATCGGGGTTGTTCCTTGCCTGATGCACCAGATGCTCGCCGCCGCCAAAACCGACCTCAAGCCAGACCGGTTTGCCACCAAACAACGCGTCGAGGTCAAGTGGTGTGCGTTCAGGGTTCGCCTCCCAATCGACTGGGCCGGGCGACAGGGCCGCAAGGTCTTCCGACAGATAGGTCTTTTGGCTGGGCTTCAGGGTTTTGCCCTTGAAGCGGCCATAGAAGTTCCTGCGGGGGCGTTTTGGGGTCTCGGTGCTCATGGCGGTGGCATTACTTTGACGCCGAAACCGTTGCAAGAGGCGAGGTTTGGTCAGCTGGTAACTGGCCTAAATGAAAAACGCGCCTCAAAGGGCGCGTTTTTTTGAATTGAAGATCAGACTGCTTTTTTAAGGGCGTCGACCAGATCGGTGCGTTCCCAACTAAAGCCACCATCCTCATCCGGGTCACGGCCAAAGTGGCCATAGGCAGCCGTACGCTGATAGATCGGCTTGTTCAGTTGCAGATGCTCACGGATGCCACGCGGCGTCAGGTCCATTACCTCGCCGACCGCTTTTTCGATTTCAGCGTTCGCGATCTGGCCCGTACCGTGTGCGTCCGCGTAAATCGATAGCGGCTTGGAGACACCGATCGCGTAGCTTAGCTGGATCGTGCATCGCTCTGCCATGCCCGCGGCCACAACGTTCTTGGCCAGGTAGCGCGCAGCATAAGCGGCCGACCGGTCAACCTTGGTCGGGTCTTTGCCCGAAAAAGCGCCGCCGCCATGAGGGGCAGCACCACCATAAGTATCCACAATGATCTTCCGCCCGGTCAGACCTGCGTCGCCATCCGGCCCGCCAATCACGAACTTTCCGGTTGGGTTTACGTGCCACTCGGTCTCGGCCGACAGCCAGCCGTCGGGCAGAGTTTCGCGAATATACGGCTCGACAATCTGGCGGATATCGTCCGAGGTCAGCGACTCGTCCAGGTGCTGCGTCGACAGCACGATCGAACTGACACCAACCGGCTTGCCGTCACGATAAACCACCGACAACTGTGATTTCGCATCCGGGCCGAGGGCAGGTTCCGTACCGTTCTTGCGAACTTCTGCCAGGCGCCGCAGGATTGCATGCGAATACTGGATCGGTGCAGGCATCAGAGCCGGCGTTTCAGTCGTCGCGTGACCGAACATGATCCCCTGATCGCCTGCGCCCTCGTCCTTGTTATCCGACGCGTCAACACCCTGCGCAATATGAGCGGATTGTTCGTGCAGCAGGTTCGTCACTTCGACGGTTTCGTGGTGAAACTTATCCTGTTCGTAACCGATATCCTTGACACAGGCGCGCGCAATCTCGTCGATGCGGCCCATGTAGTCATGCAACGTGTCCTGATCCGACAGGCCAACTTCGCCGCCGATAACAACGCGATTGGTGGTTGCAAAGGTTTCGCACGCCACGCGCGCTTCGGGTTCTTCGTTCAAAAACGCGTCGAGAACGGCATCCGAAATGCGGTCGCAGACCTTGTCCGGGTGCCCCTCGGAAACGGATTCCGAAGTAAATGTGTAGTTCTGTCGGGACATGAAAGTGCTCCATTAAGATTTCCCCGCCACGCCAGGAAGCCGTTGTGACAGGCATTTCGAGGGGATACGCCCGCAGAAAAAAAGGGTCAATCGGAAATTACCCGTGATCGTGCCGGGCGTTGCGCCAGAGCAGCAAAAAAGTGGCCAATAGCGCAATTAGAATCGGATTATCTCCAATTCGAGAATAAATCGTCGACGCCATAGCTTGCGGCAACTCCGCGTCGATATAGCCCGCCTGCCCCAACGGTAGGGCATCGGTAATCTGTCCCAACGGGTCAATCATCGCCGAAACGCCTGTGTTGGCCACGCGCACCATTGGCAACCCCTGCTCGATCGCGCGCATCTGCGCCTGCGCCAGATGTTGGTACGGACCGGACCGCGTACCGAACCACGCGTCGTTTGTGATCTGCAACAAAAAATCCGCGCGTTCCGGAGCCGCAAGAACATCCTGTGTGAATACGGCCTCGTAACAGATCAGCGGCAGGGCGGTGCCCAAATTACCCGCGTCCATCACTGCCGCCCCCGGCCCTGCACTGAACCCATTCCCGGTTGTCGTCGCCAGACCCGCAATGCCAAACCGCGCCATCAGATTGCCGAAGGGCACGTATTCGCCGAAGGGTGCCAGATGATGCTTGTCGTAGAGCCCCGCCTGACGTCCCTGATCGTCCAGATAGATCATCGAGTTGTAGATCCGCGCGCCGTTCGCCCGTTGAATTCCAAGGACAACCGGAGTGCCCTGTGCCGCCTCGGCTATGGCCGTCAAATAGGGCTGGGCGCTCCCCAACCAGGCTGGCACCGCTGTTTCGGGCCAGACGATCAAATCCGGTCGAGGCTCCGCTGCCGTAAATTCGATTTGTCGCGCGAAAAACAGTGGAGCATAATCCGGGTCCCATTTCTGATGCTGAGGCGCATTGGGCTGCACGAGCCGGACAACATGTTCGGACAGAGACACCTGGGGACGCGTGGCGGCATATCCCGTGGCCAGCACAGCGGTTCCAACCGAAATGACAAGGGGCACAGCCAAACCACGCAACGTTCGGCTTTCGGCCAAGGCCGCCCCGAATGGAAGGGTGGCGGCCAAGGTCAGAGCCCCCAACCCGTATGGCCCCATCAGCGACAACACCTGGACAACCGGCGTATTGACCCAGACTTGAGCGACTCCGGCCCAGGGAAACCCGGTCAATAGATATCCCCGGCCAATTTCTGCCAGAGACAAGCTTACAGTCAAATACAATGCCTGTTGCACAGGGTCCGATTCCGGCCTGCGTGCGACCCAAAACGCCAGCCCCCAAAAAAGGGCCAACCCACCGGCCAATAACACCAGTGCGAACGGTGCCATCCAGGCATGACGTTCAGCATCGACCTGAAAAGGTTCGATAATCCAGCTTAGCGCATTGGCGAAATATCCGGTGGCAAATGCCCACCCCAACCAGGCGGCTTGACGACGGGTTTCGCAGGACAGAAATAAGGGAGCGATCAGAACAAACGCCAGAAGCGTCGCGCCCCAATAGCCGAACGGCGCCAACCCAAACGCACCAAGCGCACCCAGCGACGCAGCCAATGCAAGCCTTAGCCAGAACGGCCAACCCTGCGCTGGGTTCATGTAACGGCGTCCGGCAGCATGACACGCAACCGCTTGATACGGCGCGGGTCGGCATCTAGCACTTCAAACTCGGGGCCCTCGGGGTGCAGCACAACCTCTCCCCGCGCCGGAACGCGCCCCGACAACATGAAGACCAACCCACCCAGAGTGTCGATTTCTTCTTCGTCCACATCTTCGTGATTGGTCAGCGAGCGGCCAATCTCGGCCTCGAAATCCTCCAACGGGACGCGGGCCTGAACAACATAACAGCCCGGCTTTTCCTGTACCCACAGTTGATCTTCGTCTGCGTCATGCTCATCCGCAATCTCGCCCACAACCTGTTCGATCAGGTCCTCGATCGTCAGCAACCCGTCGACGCCGCCATATTCATCAATCACCAGCGCCATGTGCCGGCGCTCGGTCTGCATCTTGGTCAGCAAAACCCCAATCGGCATCGATGGCGGTACGAACAACAAAGTGCGCAACATCGAACGCAGGTCAAACTCGGTCGACTCTCCGTTGAATCCATGGGTGAGGGCAAAATCCTTGAGATGGACAAATCCCAAAGGGGTATCCAGCGTTCCGTCATAAACCGGAATCCTGGACAAACCGCTGTCCCGAAACAAAGCCGCCAATTCGTCTTTGGTAATTGTCAACGGAACCGCAATGATCTCAGCCGTCGGGATCGCCACGTCCTCAACCCGCATTCGGCGCAGGTTGATCATGCCCCGGGATTGCGGGTTGGTCGCATTGTGCCCATTGACCGGGCTTGGCTCTTCGTCGCCTGGCGGAGAAAACGCATCAATGATGCGAGAGAAAAATCCGCTTTTTTCTTCTGTGTCTGTGCTGCTGTCCTGAGGTTGCGCGCGCTGCGCCGCCCTAGAACTGCCGTCTATATCGCCCATTACTCTGTTCCAGTTGATCGAGCCCAAATGGCCCACTCTAAGCATTATATGGGTCATCTATACCCATTTTGCCAAGTATCTCGACTTCTGCGGCCTCCATTAAAGTGGCGTCCGCGTCACGAATGTGATCATAACCCAGCAAATGCAACGTCCCATGAACGATCAGATGAGTAACATGATCATCCATGGATTTACCGGCTTCGGCGGCCTCTCGCGCGCAGGTATCGTAGGAAATCGCGATGTCGCCCAGCGCGATTTCACCCGTAAAATCGGGTTCTGCGGCCATGGGCATTTGGCCGGCTTCTTCTGGCGTCAGATCCTCTGCCGGCCAGCTTAGCACATTTGTCGGAACGGGTTTTTCGCGAAACTCGGCATTCAATGCGGCAATACGGGCGTCATCGCATCCCAGCACACTGACTTCGCAGCTCTCCGCATCCAGGCCGCAATGATCCAGGACGGCCCCGACGGCCGACCGCGCCAGCTTGGCCAATCCCTGCCAGCGGTCATCTTCAATGGTGATTTCAAGATTCATGACGTCAAATACCAAGGCCCCGCACGCGAGACCTCGGCAACTCAACCCGTTTCGCGACCCGCGTCGGCCTCATACGCTTCAATAATGGCGGCCACAAGCGGGTGCCGCACCACATCTTTCGATGTGAAGTAGTTGAAGCCAATATTCGGAATCGTCTTCAGCAAGCGTTCGGCGTCCTTCAGTCCCGATTGCACCCCGCGCGGCAAATCAACCTGAGACCTGTCACCAGTGATGACCATGCGGCTGCCTTCCCCCAGACGAGTGAGAAACATCTTCATCTGCATGGTTGTGGCATTCTGCGCTTCGTCCAGCACCACGAAGGCATTGGCCAGAGTGCGGCCGCGCATGAATGCCAGCGGCGCGATTTCGATCCGTTTTTCTTCGATCAGTTTGGCAAGCTGTTTACCCGGAAGAAAATCGTTCAATGCGTCATAGAGCGGCTGCATGTAAGGATCGACCTTGTCCTTCATGTCGCCGGGCAGATAGCCCAGCTTTTCACCGGCCTCGACGGCCGGGCGACTGAGGATGATGCGGTCCACATGGCCCCCAATGAACATCGAAACGCCGACGGCAACCGCCAGATAGGTCTTCCCGGTACCCGCCGGCCCGATACCAAAGGCCAGTTCATTCTGGAACAGCGATTGCACATAGGCCTTTTGCGCATCTGTTCGCGGTTCGACCAACTTTTTGCGGGTCTTGATTTCGACCGTGCCGCCCTTGAACATCTCCAGCTGATCGCCGTCACGGGTTCCTGTTCCAGCTTCAGAATTGCCCATCCGCAGCTCGCGGTCGACATCCGCGGCTTCCACGTCACGCCCACCTTCCAAACGGGTATAGAGTGCCTGCAGAACATCGACGGCCTGTTTCTGCGCCTCCTCGTCACCCAGCACGACAAGCTGATTGCCGCGCCGCACGATCTGGACCGTCAGTTTTTGCTCGATCTCTGCAAGGTTGCGATCATATTCGCCGCATAAATCAATCAACAATCGGTTGTCGGGGAATTCAACAAGCGCCTCACGCTGGGGCATGTCATCTTGCGGTGGGGTCAGGGCACCGATGGCCAATCCGTTCTCCTGTCTTGGCGGTTCACCCTGAGCGTGACAACAAATCCGGGTCGACGCAAGGCGCAGATTCAAATTTTCCAGCCCCGATGACAAATGCGCCAGACAGCCGGGTCAAATCCCTGCAGTTTCTGACAAGCAGGGCACCTGAACCAGAAGCGTTTAGAAAGCGTAATTCAACCCGAACCGGACCCCGCGAAAGCTGGGTGTTGATTTGGTCGAAAACCCCGACCCCAAATCCACGACCTTCGATTCGAACTGCATGTACTCGATTTCACCGGTGATCGACCAGCGTTCGGTCAGTTGATGCTCCGCACCCAAACTTGCCGAAAAGCCACTGCGCCGGTCCTGCTCCTGAAAACGCGTCACCGGGCCGCCAGCGGCCAAAGAACTCGACGTAGTGATATCGCCGGTGACATATCCAACAGTCGCAAAATAAAGAATGCTGCGGCTCTTGTTGCTCAGACCGCTGCGCAGCCGTACCGAAAAAATGTCGGAAATAGATGACTGCGCCGTAACAGTCGTGATCCCGATTTGCGTCGATGCACTGTCGTCCAGGGTTCCGAAATCATACCCGATCTCCAAACCGTATACATAGTCCCGCCCGCCCCGCGCGGGCAGAATACCCCGCCAACCTCCACGGACGCCGCCATAACTTCCTGACGGTTCCAGATTGCCGATTGGAAACAAACCGCCCGAGGTTCTGAGGCCAAACTGGTCCTCTCCGCCAGACCCATAGCCGCCACTCAAACCCAGATAAAAGGCGCTGACATCACGTGAAAGTTCCAGCGGAGCAATGACATCCGGTTCGGTCACATCACCGATTACATCACCGGCCAGCGTCGGGGCGGCACTGAAGGCGGCGATCACCATTGCGCTGAACAACCGGGACGCACCAAATCCCCTGAAACACGTCCTACTCACTACTCGCGCCCTCCTTCACACGGATCCCAACATTAAGATCCGGGCAGATTTCTCATAGTACCCAAAAGACCTGCATGAAAAATCTGGCTATTCTCGGAACATAGTTCCAAGCCATAAATCAAGGGTTAATTTCCTGATATTTCGTCAGTTATGACGTTCAGGCACCCGTTCAGATTACTTCGCCAGCCAGCGAGTTCGCACCCGACCCTGTGATTTTGACCGCTCGCAGATCCCCGGCGCCGATTTCCGCGTTTGTGACGTGAACTGCGTGAAGATACTCGGATTTTCCGACCATCTGATCGGAAAGGCGACCGGGTTTTTCGAACAAAACTTTCACGGTCCGACCAACCATCGAGTCCTGGATCTCCCGCTGGTGGCGCGTAATCACGGCCTGCAGACGCTGTAGACGCTCGTCGGCCACTTCCGCTTCGACCTGTGGCCGTTCTGCCGCAGGCGTTCCCGGCCTGGTTGAGTACTTGAAGGAATAGGCGTACCCGTATTTGACTTCTTCCACCAAATCCAGCGTGGCCTGAAAATCCTCATCCGACTCTTCCGGGAAACCGACAATAAAGTCACCAGACATGAGAATATCCGGCCGTGCCGCGCGGATGCGTTCGATCAGGCGCAGATAGCTTTCGGCGGTGTGGCTGCGGTTCATCCGCTTAAGTATCTTGTCCGAGCCTGACTGAACCGGCAGGTGCAGGTAGGGCATCAGCTTGTCACAGGTGCCGTGCGCCTCGATCAGATCATCGGTCATGTCGTTGGGATGTGATGTGGTAAAGCGGAGGCGTTCCAGCCCATCCACTTTGTTCAGTTCCCATATCAAACCGGCCAGTGACATATCTCCGTCAGCGCCAGCGCCATGATAGGCATTGACGTTCTGCCCCAGCAGCGTGATCTCGCGCACACCCCGTTCAACCAGATCCCGGGCCTCGCGCAGAATGCGGTCCGCCGGACGACTGACCTCGGCGCCGCGTGTATAGGGCACCACACAGAAGGCGCAGAACTTGTCGCAGCCTTCCTGCACCGTCAGAAATGCGGTCGGCCCACGTTTGGCCTTGGGGCGGTTCTTGAGCTTTTCGAATTTGTCCTCTTCTGGGAAATCCGTATCCAGCGCCTTTTCGCCTTCGCGCGTCTTTGCTTCCATCTCGGGCAAACGGTGATAGCTTTGCGGGCCTACCACCAGGTCGACCAGCGGTTGGCGGCGCATGATCTCTTCGCCCTCGGCCTGCGCAACACAGCCTGCAACGCCAATTTTCAGATCCGGCTTTTCCGCTTTCAGCCCTTTGAAGCGCCCCAGCTCAGAGTAAACCTTTTCGGCGGCCTTTTCCCGGATATGGCAGGTGTTCAGCAGGATCATGTCCGCGTCATCCGCAGACTTGGTCTCGACATAGCCCTGACCACCCAACGCCTCGGCCATACGCTCGCTGTCATAGACATTCATCTGACAGCCATAGGTCTTGATAAACAGCTTTTTCGGTTCGGACATGGTGCGGGCCTTTGCAGTCGCTGGATCGGCGTCATCTATATGCTTCGAACGCCGCTTGCAATGGCGGCGCAATTACCCGAATTTGGCCGGTAATTCCAGCAAGGCGGAACTGAAACAGGCAATGCACTACGAATCCCCCGAGCATTTTCTGAAAACAGGCCAGACGGTCCTGGCAAAGGGGCCTGTGGCCCTGATCTTTGCCGAAGACGACGTTGAACTGAACGGTACACTGCGCCATCACCTCGAACTTGGGTTCAAGTCTGTGATTGCTTTCATGCCGAGGGAGTTCCACCTGGAACCGGACATCACAGACACAGTTCACCGCGTTACCTTGACCTGTGCGCCCCGAACCGTTGTGTTCGATACGATCAATCGGATCATTCAGGCGGCACCGGGGCTATGGATGTATTACTGCTATAACGCCGAGTACCTGTTCTTTCCCTTTTGTGAGACACGCACTGTCGGCGAGATGCTTGCCTTTCATACAGAGGAACGGCGCAGCGCGATGCTGGCGCATGTCGTCGACCTTTATGCCGATGATCTTGCCGCCGCACCCAACGGGGTTGCCCCCGACCGGGCCATGCTGGACAGCAAAGGCTATTACGCACACACCCGCCATGACGCTGCGGGGCAACCGTTGGAGCGGCAATTGGATATGTCCGGTGGCTTGCGTTGGCGGTTCGAGGACCACATCCCGTATGAACGCCGCCGCATCGACCGCATCGCCCTGTTCAAGGCGAAGAAAGGCCTGACTCTGCTGCCGGATCACACCTTCAACGACGCAGAATTCAACACTTATTCCTGCCCGTGGCATCACAATATGACGGCGGCGATCTGCTCGTTCCGCGCGGCCAAAGCTCTGAAAACAAACGCCGGCTCAACCTTCGACATTCCCAGCTTTCGCTGGCGCAATTCGATCGAATTTCAGTGGTCTTCACGCCAATTGCTTGACCTTGGCCTGATGGAGCCTGGGCAGTGGTTTTGACCGCAGCTCCCCTTTAGCCTCGCAAGGTCAGCCGAGCCAGCGGCCGTGATCCTGTCAACGTTTTAAAAGCACCGGGAACCAGTCTTCGCGCAAACGCTGACCCGGCGTCATGTCATGGCCAGGAAATGGGGGCGAAGTCCGTCCCGGACGTTCGACATATCGCGCATCGTCTCCGACCAGACGCAGCGAAAATGCCCGGCGCCGGCTGTCGGACTGATTGCCACGCGCCCCATGCAGCGTGCGATAGTTGAAAGCCACCGCATCTCCGGGCTCCATCTCGAATTCGACCACTTTCATGCCCTCGGCATCCGGTTCAGGCACGGGGATGTATTGGCCTTCATCCGGAAAGTAACCCTCCTCCGAAACCCAACGCGTGGGCAAAACTTCTTTTTCCCAACGATGTGAGCCGGCGACACAGCGCAATGTTGCCTGTTTCACCGGGTCCAGCGGCGACCAGAAGCTGATCGTCTGCTGGCCTTCGACGAAATAATACGGTCCGTCCTGATGCCACGGCGTTGACATCGAGGTTCCCGGTTCCTTGACCAACACGTGATCATGGAACATCTGAACCGTCTGCGACTGCATCAGATCTGCGGCCACTTCGGCGGCAGGAGACGTTTCAATCACCTCACGAAACTGCGGAATGCGCGTCCAGTTGCAGTAGTCATCGAAGAAGCGACCAGTTTCACCTTCCTTCTGGTTCTCGGACGCATACGGGCCGGGCTCTGCCATATTTGCCGCAACCCCGTCCCGCAGAGTGTCCACGTGATCAACAAACAGGCCCTTGATCAGGACCACACCGTCATCCTGATAGGTGTCGATCATCTCTTGGGTCACGAGGGGATGGGGCATGTCAGTCTCCATGGAAAAGCTGACTGATCTGCGCATGAAAAGTACGTCTGTTCAAATCATATCTTTCAAAGTAAGCATTAACTTCATATTATATATTTCCCTGCGCCAGTATGAGTACGTTTGCGCGATTGGCCAGTTTGGCAGCCTGTCCGCAGCGGCCCAGGCTCTGAACGTGTCACAACCTGCTTTGTCGAACGCTCTGACCCGTGTCGAAGCACACTTGGGGTATCAGCTTTTTGTCCGCCGTCGTGGCGCTGCGATGGTATTGACGCCACAAGGGCGTGTTTTCGTCGAAGAGGCCGAAGCGCTCTTGCAAGGTGCGGCTCGGCTGGAAGGATCAGAACAACTTCGCACAGGTTCAAACCGCCTGAGACTGGGGTGCTTCGTGGATCTGGCACCTTTCGTACTGGCCCCTGCTCTGCATCTGTTACGCCACCACCTTCCGGATGCCGAGGTAAGCAGTATCGTTGATGGGTTCGAAGGGCTTATCAACGGGCTCGTTGACGGACAGATCGATCTGGCAATCACTTATGATCTTGGGATGGATGCAGGTTTTACACGTGACAAGCTTTTTGAAAGTACTCCGCACGCGCTAATGGCACCGGATCATCCACTGGCAGCGGCCGAGGACATCACACTCGAAGACCTTGAACGTTACCCTCTGATTCTGTCTCAGGAGGGGTTGTCGGCCCAACATGTTTTGGGGTTGTTCAGACGCAACGGCTTGCATCCGACCGTTGCACATCGCGCGGCTTCGCTGGAAATACAACGGAGCCTGGCAGCTCATGGCGAGGGGATTGGCATCAGCTATGCGAATCCACCCGGCAACTTCAGCTACGACCGCATGCGGCTAACCAGTGTTCCAATCAGCAATTCGGATGCTACAGAATCCGCAGTTCTGGCATTGCACGGCACCGGCCCGGCCGGCACGGTTGTTACCAGTGCCCGAAAAGCGTTGAAAAATGGCCTGAGAAAGCTTTGACTACTGCTTCTTACGCAGACGGATTACCACATCCACCGATGCAATCTCGACGCCTTCCGGCGCCTCGGGCAGGCGTTGGATCACCAACTGCTCCGACGGCGCATCGCTCAACCGGCTTTCGTCTTCCCAGAAGAAATGTGGGTGGTCATGGGTGTTGGTGTCGAAATAGCTTTTTGAGCCATCTACGGTAATTTCCTGCAACACACCGGCCTCACAGAACGCCCGCAATGTGTTGTAGACCGTTGCCAGCGAAACGGCGTCACCGTTGCGCTTTGCGGACTCGAAAAGGCTTTCTGCCGTCACGTGGCGATGGCGCCCGTCACCGACAAGCAACTCTGCCAACGCAACGCGCTGACGCGTCGGCCGCAATCCAGCGTCGACCAGCCAGTTTGTCGCGATTTCTCGGCTCTGAGGTGTCATGAATCCGATACCTGTTGTTGCTGACTGTATATATAGGTGCGCTCGGCCTGCAATTTCAAATGAAATTCATTCGCAAAGAATATCGTAGGCACAACAAGATGTGGCGTGGCGCTCTTGCAGGACCTTGCCTACGGGTGATAGACGAGGCCAGATATGACGAACGGACCCCTGGCAGGAGAGGCGGCAGAATGGCCCAATTCCCGAGCAGTTTTGACAAGGACGATCTGCTGAAATGCGCCCGTGGCGAATTATTCGGCCCGGGCAACGCGCAGTTGCCTGCTCCGCCCATGCTGATGATGGACCGGATCACCGATATTTCGGGTGATGGCGGAGCGCATGGCAAAGGTCATGTAATCGCTGAGTTTGATGTGACGCCGGACCTTTGGTTTTTTGACTGCCACTTTCCCGGCAACCCGATCATGCCCGGCTGTCTGGGGCTGGACGGTTTGTGGCAGTTGACCGGCTTCAACCTGGGCTGGCGTGGCTGGCAGGGTCGCGGAATGGCCGTCGGTGTCGGTGAGGTCAAGCTGACCGGCATGGTGCGCCCGGACCGCAAGATGCTGACCTACAGAATCGATTTCAAAAAGGCGATTCAGACCCGCCGCCTGACCATGGGTGTGGCGGATGGTATCGTCGAAGCGGACGGCGAAATGATTTACGACGTCAAAGACATGAAAGTCGTTCTGTCCGAAGCCTGAGCCTGACCGGCCCGAAATGAAGGAGCACGCACATGCGTCGAGTAGTTGTCACCGGGTTGGGGGTCGTCTCCTCCATCGGGAACAATGCCGAAGAGGTTCTGGCCTCACTCAAAGCCGGCAAATCCGGGATCGAGGCCAATGAGCAGATGGTCGAACATGGCTTCCGCAGCCAGATCGCCGGATCGCTCAAGATCGACGTGACCGAGCATGTGGACAAGCGCACCCTGCGTTTCATGGGCCCCGGCGCAGCATATGCCCATATTGCCATGAACCAGGCGATTGCGGATGCAGGTCTGACCGAAGAACAAGTCGTCAACCCGCGCACTGGGCTTGTGGCCGGATCCGGTGGCCCGTCGACCAGCGCGATGCTGACCGCGCACCAGACCGTACTGAAAACCGGCGCAACAAAGCGCATCGGCCCGTTCGCGGTTCCGAAATGCATGTGCTCGACGATCTCGGCGAACCTCGCGACAGCGTTCAAGATCAAGGGCATCAACTATTCGATCACGTCGGCTTGCTCGACCTCGCTGCACTGTATCGGCAATGCGGCCGAACAGATCATGCTGGGCAAGCAGGACGTGATGTTTGCCGGCGGCGGAGAGGAACTGGACTGGACCCTGTCCTGCCTGTTCGACGCGATGGGTGCGATGTCGTCGAAATACAACGATACGCCCGAAAAAGCCTCGCGCGCGTTTGACGAAAACCGCGACGGATTTGTGATCTCCGGCGGTGGCGGGATCGTTGTGCTCGAGGATCTGGACCACGCGCTGGCTCGTGGCGCCAAGATCTATGCCGAGGTCACCGGATATGCCGCCACCTCGGACGGCCATGATATGGTCGCCCCGTCCGGCGAGGGCGGTGAACGCGCGATGCGCCTGGCCCTGTCGACCCTGCCCGAAGGGCGCAAGGTCGGGTACATCAACGCCCACGGCACCTCGACCCCGGTCGGCGATGTGGGTGAGGTTGAGGCCGTCCGCCGCATCTTTGGCGAAGGCAATGTGCCACCGATTTCTTCTACAAAATCAATGACAGGCCACGCACAGGGCGCGGCCGGTGCGCTTGAGGCGATTTTCTGCCTGCTGATGTTGCACCATGACTTCATTACTCCGTCGATCAACGTCGACACACTTGCCGAAGGCATCCTGCCCGGTGAAATTGCTACTCAAGTAGTTGAAAACGCAGGACTGGACAGCGTGATGACCAATAGCTTCGGCTTTGGTGGCACCAACGGATCCATGGTTCTGTCAAAGTATAACGGGTGAATGTGATGTCGGAACTTCTAAAGGGTAAACGCGGCCTGATCATGGGCGTGGCCAATGACCGCTCGATTGCGTGGGGCATTGCCAAGGCTATGCACGAGGCAGGCGCCGAACTTGCATTCACTTATCAGGGCGAAGCCTTCGGCAAACGGCTTGAGCCGCTGGCTCAAAGCCTTGGCAGCGACTTCATGGTCGATGCGGATGTAACTGACGACGAGTCCCTGGACCGCGCATTTGGTGAACTGGCTGCACGCTGGCCAACCATCGACTTTGTGGTTCACGCCATCGCCTATTCGGACAAATCCGAATTGACGGGCCGGTTCCTGAACACCACAAGGGCCAATTTCAAACACTCGCTGGACGTATCCGCCTATTCCTTTATCGAAGTCGCGCGCCGCGCCTATCCGTTGATGAAGGATACTGGAGGCACACTGCTGACCCTGACCTATCAGGGCTCGAACAAGGTTGTTCCGAACTACAACGTGATGGGCGTCGCCAAGGCCGCGCTGGAATCGGCCACACGTTATCTGGCCAACGATCTGGGCCCCGAAGGCATCCGCGTGAACGCGATCTCTCCCGGTCCTATGAAGACGCTGGCCGGGGCCGCCATCGGCGGAGCACGCAAAACCTACAAGTTCTGCGACCAGAATGCACCCATGCGTTCAAATGCGACGCTTGAAGCTGTGGGCGGCACTGCTGTCTATCTGGCGTCGGATGCTGGCGCCTATACTTCGGGTGAGATTATTCGTGTGGATGGCGGGTACCACATATTGGGCATGCCACAACCCGAATCCATGTGACCATAACTTTCCCTGCCAACGCCCAGATTTAACCATCTTTGGGCGGCAGGGATTGGATCATGAGCAAAGTTGACCACATCCTAGCCAGTAACGGCCGCGTTCCGCACGCGACTAAGACACCCGGGATTCGCGGTGGGCGCGCTCGCGCGCTGCTGGTCACCCTGATCGCCCTGCTGACCGCGTTTGTATTTTTCACGCAGCCAGAGGTCGTTGGGGCGATCGAAGCGTTGATTGGCTAGGTATCGATCTTTGAGCGGTCCGCTCAGTTGATCGAAACGATTTCGAAATCGAACACCAGGTCCTGTCCGGCCAGCGGATGGTTTGCATCCAGCATCACAGTGGCCTCGTCTGCTTCGACCACGGTAACAGGCACGGCCTGCCCCTGCGGCGTCTGCATCTGCAACTGAGTACCGGGCTCCAGCGGGATATCGTCAGGAATACCCTCGCGCGGAATTTCTTGTCGCATCCCGGGATTGATCGGGCCATAGGCATCAACGCAGGCAATCTCGACACGCTTTTTCTCACCGATTTCCATACCGGGTAGCGCGGCATCCAGACCGGGGATGATCTGTCCCGAGCCGACCACGAACTCCAGCGGGTCGCGTCCTTCGGAACTGTCGAACACTTTACCGTCCAGCAACGTTCCTGTGTAGTGGATGCGAACGGTGTCGCCTTGTTTGATAGCGGTCATGGTGGCCTCCGGCCTCAAGGGGAATGAACCGCGCAGCCTAGGGTTTCAAACAGTATTGTAAACCCTAGGCCCTTTAACCCACGCAGTGGTTATGCTTACCTGCGCCCGATCAGGGGAGGAGCAGATGGCAATCACCACTTGTGTATTCGACGCCTATGGTACGTTGTTCGACGTGGCGGCTGCCGCGCGTCAGGCTGCGGCTGAGCCCGGCTTTGAGGCCCTGCTGAACAAATGGCCCGAGTTGGCCAACCACTGGCGCCTGAAACAGCTGCAATATACCTGGTTACGTGCCGTCGCTGACGCCCATGCCGATTTCTGGGACGTCACGCAAGACGGCCTGGATTGGGCGTTGGAGGCAACCGGCCTTCAAGGTGACGCCGCCCTGCGTCAGAGGTTGCTGGACCTGTATTGGCAGCTACAGGCGTATCCCGAAGTACCTGCGATGCTGGCTGCTCTCAAGGCCGGAGGGAAGCAGACCGCCATCCTCTCCAATGGCTCCCCGCCGATGCTGGATGGTGCGGTGCAATCCGCCGGGATCGGCAGCGTGCTTGACGATGTATTGTCGGTCGAAAGCGTCGGTATCTTCAAACCGCACGCGCGGGTCTACGATCTGGTTCAACAGAGGTTTGGTTGCGCCCGTGATGAAGTCCTGTTCGTCAGCTCGAACGGATGGGACGCAGCCGGGGCCAGCGGGTATGGATTTGTCACCGCGTGGGTAAATCGGGCGAAAGAGCCGATGGATCGCCTGCCCTGGACGCCCGCCCATGTGCTTTCGGATCTGACAACAATTCCTGAACTGGCTGGGCTGTAATGGCATTTTTCACCACGACCGACGGAAAGCGCATTCACTATGAGGACGCGGGTACCGGGTTACCGGTTTTGTGTCTGGCCGGTTTGACCCGAACAGGTCGCGACTTTGGTTATTTGGCACCGCATATGTCTGACATGCGGATGATCACGATGGATTATCGCGGGCGTGGTCAGTCTGACTTTGATCCGGATTTCATGAATTACAACATCTTCCGCGAATCCCATGATGCTATCGAATTGCTCGATCACCTGAGCCTGAACAAAGTCAGCGTTCTGGGAACATCCCGCGGCGGCCTGATCGCTATGGCGCTAGCCGCCAGCCACCCTGAACGGTTGGCGCGGGTCATTCTCAATGATGTCGGACCGGTGATCGAACCCTCAGGAATCGCCCAGATCATGGACTACGTCGGCAAGCAACCGACCGCAAAGTCTTATGACGAAGCCGCGCAGGCACTAAAACTGTCGATGGAAACGCGCTTTCCCGGTGTTCCGTTGGAAAGATGGCGCCAGCAGGCCGAAGTGCAATATTCCGTGACCGAAGCGGGGCTTGCGCTGCGATATGACCCGGCCCTGCGTACCGCCTTGATCGAGCAGTCCGCAACAGGCGCTGTCCCAGATCTGTGGTTGTTTTTCGAAGCATTGCGCGACATTCCGACCGGTGTGATCCGGGGCGCAAACTCAGACGTTCTGGGGGCGGAGACCCTGACGGAAATGCATAACCGGCATCCTGGCCTGATCTCGGCCGAGGTGCCGGATCGCGGCCATGTTCCATTTCTGGACGAGCCTGAGTCACTTGATCTGATACGCAAGGTATTGAGCAAACCATGAGTACGTTGGAAATGATTGAGGCCGCTGCCTTGCGGCTGCAAGGGCACGTGCGCGAAACGCCGATTCTGACATCGCCCTTTCTGGACGAAATCGCAGGCCGCCGGGTTCTGGTAAAACCGGAATGCCTGCAACACACCGGCAGCTTCAAGTTTCGCGGCGCGTGGTCAGCCATTTCGGCGCTGGATGAGACTGCCCGCAAACGCGGGGTCATCGCCTATTCGTCGGGCAACCATGCCCAAGGTGTTGCCTATGCCGCCTCGTTGCATGGTGTGTCGTCGGTCATTGTCATGCCCTCGGACGCGCCACAGTTGAAAATCGAAAACACCCGCGCATTGGGGGCCGAAGTGGTGCTGTATGACCGCGCCAACGAAAGCCGGGAAGAGATCGGCGAAGCCTTGGCGGATCAGCGGGGCCTGACCCTGATCCGCCCGTATGACGAACCGCAGGTCATTGCCGGGCAAGGCACCGCAGGGCTTGAACTGGCACGGCAGGTGCAAGAGTCGGGTGTGACAGAGGCGGATGTTCTGATCTGTTGCGGGGGCGGCGGTTTGACCTCGGGCATTGCACTGGCATTGGAAGGTCACGCCCCGGGTTTACGTCCTCGTCCATGTGAGCCGGAAGGGTTCGATGACGTCAAACGCTCGCTGGCTGCCGGACGCATTCAAAACAACAATGCCGCGTCAGGAAACATTTGCGACGCGATTTTGACGCCACAACCGGGTGAAATCACGTTTCCCATCCTGAAACGTCTTTGCGGGCCAGGATTTTCCGTGTCTGAACAAGAGGCTCTGCGAGCCATGGCGCTGGCTTTTCTGCGGCTGAAGATCGTGTTGGAACCAGGCGGCGCTGTTTCTCTGGCGTCGGCCCTGTTTCGCAAGAACGACATCGAAGGCGACGCTGTGATCGTCGTGGCCTCGGGCGGCAACGTGGACCCGCGGATTTTTGCGCAAGCGTTGGAATTCCTGACCTGACAATCAGATGCAACAGGTGCAAACTTCGGCAACAGAAATTCGCTCAGCAAGCTGAACTCACGGGGACCATAACCATGCAATTCGCCGACCTCGGAGACGTGGGTCTACACTATCGAATCGACGGCGAGGAAGATGGCGCGCCTCTGGTGTTTGCCAACTCGCTGGGAACCGACTTGCGCCTGTGGGATCCGGTGTTGCCGTTTTTGCCCAAAGGTCTGCGCATCATTCGCTTTGACAAACGCGGACACGGATTGTCGTCTCAACCTCCTGGCCCATACTCCATGGGAAGCCTGGTCCGGGACACCGAAAGGCTGCTGGATCATCTTCAGGTCAAGGACTGCGTTTTTGTCGGCCTGTCCATCGGCGGCATGATCGCGCAGGGCTTGGCCGTTAAGCGCCTGGATCAGATCCGTGCATTGGTGTTGTCCAACACGGCGGCCAAGATCGGCACGCCCGCGATCTGGGACGAACGTATTGCGGCAGCACGCGCGGGCGGTGTCGAAGCTTTGGCGGATGCCACCATGGAGCGCTGGTTTTCGAAGTCCTTCCAAGCAAGCGCCCGGATGACCCTCTGGCGCAATATGATGGTCCGGCAACCACTGGAAGGGTTTTTAGGCTGCTGCGCCGCGGTATCGGGCACCGATTTCTACACGCCCACCAGCGGATTGCGCCTGCCGACGCTGGGAATTGCCGGCAGCGAAGACGGCTCGACCCCTCCTGATCTGGTGCGTGAAACGGTTGATCTGATCCCGGGCTCTCGGTTTGAACTGATCCGAAAAGCCGGACATCTGCCCTGTGTCGAGCGACCCACAGAATACGCGGCCTTGCTCACAGAATTTCTGACTGAGATTGGGCACATTTGAGGAAGAAAAGTCATGGCGGATTTCTTGTTGGTCCACGGCTCGTGCCACGGTGCGTGGTGCTGGCGCGATCTGGCTCCTGAACTAAGGGCGCTGGGCCACACTGCCCGTGCCATCGACTTGCCAAGCCACGGTTCCGATCCAACGCCGATTGCCGACGTCACACTGGACCTGTGCCGCGACACTGTTCTGGCCGCCTCGACACCGGACACGATCATATATGGCCATTCCTGGGGCGGTTATCCGATCAGCGCTGCGGCCGAAGCAGATCCGGGCGCCATGCGCGGGTTGATCTACCAAAGCGCCTATGTGCCCCAATCCGGGCTGTCCATGGTCGAGATGCGCAAACGCGCGCCCCGTCAACTGATAGTCGACGCGGTCGAGAAATCTGCAGACGGACTGTCCTACAGTGTGCTCCCCGACCGGGTTCAGAGCCTGTTTTATCACGATTGCCCTTCGGAGGTCGTGACCTATGCCCTGGCTCGCATGTGCCCACAGGCAATCCGGCCGCAGAACACGCCTTTGGTTACCGGTGACAACTTTGACAAGGTGCCAAAAGCCTACATCCGCTCTACTGACGACAGAACAGTTCCAACGGAATATCAGGCGCAGATGAGCCAATGCGCCGACCCGGATCAGCGATTGACCATAGACAGTTCACATTCGCCCTTTTTCTCTCATCCCGGGCAATTGGCTGAACTGATCGACCGGGTTGCAAGACGGATGTGACGGTGCGTTTGACCAACAGTACATCTCTTTTCACGGCGCATTACCGGGGCTAGGGTCCGGCTACGAACCAGCTTTGGATTCCCATGCGCCTGCCATTTCTATTCGTTCTTGGAACCGTGATGATCGACGCGATGGGCATCGGTCTGGTCCTGCCCATCATGCCGCAACTGATCGTGGATGTGCAGGGCGGCACGCTGGCCAGCGCGGCCATATGGGGTGGTGTTCTCAGTACAGCCTTTGCCACCATGCAATTTCTGTTCGGACCGGTTCTTGGCAACCTCTCGGATGCCTACGGGCGCAGAACGGTATTGCTTGTGTCGCTGTTTGTCATGGCTCTGGACTATGTGGTGATGGCCATTGCAGGAAGCATCTGGTTGTTGCTGGCCGGCCGCATTGTCGGAGGCATAACTGCCGCCACGCACTCCACGGCGGCGGCATTCATGGCCGATGTCTCGAAACCTCACGAAAAGGCCGCGAATTTCGGTCTGTTGGGCGCGGCTTTCGGGCTTGGGTTTGTTCTGGGGCCTTTGATGGGCGGGTTATTGGGTGAATTTGGAACGCGTGCACCCTTTTGGGCCGCCGCGGGCCTCTCGGCCTTCGGGTTTCTGGTCGGTTTGCTGGTGATGCCGGAAACTGTCACGGACAAGAACAGACGACCCTTTCGTTGGAGACGGGCGAATCCGGCCGGAGCGCTGAAGGCTGTTGCTGCCCTGCCAGGCATTAGACCGCTTCTGTGGGTCTATTTCCTGTATTCCGTTTCGATTTACGTCTACCCGGCGATCTGGTCCTATTTCACGCTCGAACGTTTTGGGTGGTCTCCGCAGATGATCGGGCTGTCCTTGGCCGTTTATGGGCTCGGCATGGCTGCGGTTCAAGGCGGGTTGATCCGGCCGGCGACGCGGCATCTGGGGGAAAGGGTGACGATCATCTGGGGCATGGGGTTCGAGATCGTCAGTTTTGTCCTTTTGGCCTTTCTTACAAACGGCTTCATTGCCCTGATGCTGATACCCGTGACTGCCCTGGGCGCAGTTGTTACGCCAGCACTGCAGGCGATGATGTCCAAGGCAACTCCGGATTCGCAACAAGGCGAGTTGCAGGGCGTGCTGGCTGCGCTGCACGCATTGTCGATGATAGTCTCGCCGCTGATGATGACCTACGTCTTTGCAAAATTTGCCGAACCGGGTGCTTTGATCTACCTGCCGGGCGCGCCATTCCTGCTGGCGCTTGTCCTGATGCTCTTTGGACTCATGCTGTTCCTGCGCCCCGCGCGGGCTGTAGCGTAAAACGACATGGTCGTGACGGAAACCGTCTTGCAGGTCGCCGCGCGAAAGGTCACCGTGGCCAGAACTGGAAACGGGGACAGATATGCAATCCATCAAAGCAGCCGTTTGCCGCGCGTTCGGCGAACCCTTGGTCATCGAAGAAATCCAGATCGCCCCGCCCGGCTTGGGTGAGGTCGAAGTTACTCTGGATGCGGTGGCAATCTGCCACTCGGACATTACTTATGCCAGCGGTGCCTGGGGCGGGTTTCTGCCCGCCGTCTATGGGCACGAGGCCGCAGGAGTCATCACAGCGCTGGGTGACAATGCCGGTGATTTCAGGATCGGCGATTCCGTTGTCGTCACACTGATCCGGGCGTGTGGGTCCTGCCCCTCCTGCGCGGGCGGTAAACCCACCATTTGCGAAACGCCCCATGACACAGTCAAAGGTCCGTTGCGCACGGCAGACGGTGGACCACTGGAGCAGGCAATGGCTTGCGGTGCCTTTGCAGAAAAGGTCGTGGTCAGTCATCGTCAGATCGTAAAGATACCCGAGACCATGCCCAAGGACGTGGCGAGCCTTCTGTCTTGTGGGGTCATCACCGGTGTCGGCGCGGCCGTAAACGCCGCCGGGTTGCGCGCGGGTCAGGATGTGGTTGTGATCGGCGCTGGAGGCGTTGGGCTGAACGCCATTCAAGGCGCGCGCATTGCCGGTGCGCGCCGCATCGTAGCGGTGGACATGACCGAAGAGAAACTTGAAATCGCCCGCGAATTTGGCGCCACGGATGGTGTGCTGGCCAGCCGCAAAGAACCATGGAAAGCTGCCTACAAAGCCATGGGAGGCCGAGGCGCGGACGCGGTTCTGATCACCGTGGGGGCAATTCCAGCCTATGATCAGGCACCACGTTATCTGGGTCGGGGCGGCAAAGCGATTATGATCGGAATGCCGCATTCGGGTGATCAGTCCACCTATGAGCCCGTTATTCTGGCCGCATTGGGGCAAGGTCTGATCGGCTCAAAAATGGGTGACGTGGTCATCCAGCGCGATATCCCGTGGATGATTGACCTCTACGAACAAGGACGGTTGAAACTGGACGAGTTGATCTCGGGCCGCTGGACCCTGTCGCAGATCAACGAAGCGATTGAGGACACCAAGACCGGTTCAGCCAAACGCAACGTGATCATGTTCGACTAGGGCCAAGTCGCGGCGAAAGGACATCAGATGAAACTGCAGGATCTTGATATCATCGTCACCGCCCCACCCGCGCCGGGCTGGGGTGGGCGCTATTGGATATTGGTCAAAGTGACAACCGACACCGGGATCACGGGTTGGGGCGAATGCTATGCTTCGTCTGTTGGTCCGGAAGCCATGCGCCATGTGATCCGCGATGTCTTTGACCGGCATATGGCCGGCGAAAACCCCGAAAACATTGAACTGATGTTCCGCCGCGCCTATTCGAGCGGCTTTACCCAACGCCCGGACCTGACGGTGATGGGCGCGTTTTCGGGGCTGGAGATTGCGTGCTGGGACATACTGGGAAAGGATCGCGACAGGCCGGTCTACGCACTGCTCGGCGGGCTGGTGAATGATCGCATCCGCGCCTACACATATCTTTATCCCCTTCCCCGGCATAATCTGACCGACTTCTGGACATCACCGGACCAGGCCGCCGAATGCGCGGCCGAAATGGTCAGACAAGGGTTTACGGCAGTGAAATTCGATCCGGCCGGGCCCTACACGATCCGGGGTGGGCATATGCCTGCGATGTCCGATATCTCGATGTCGGTCGCGTTCTGCAAAGCAATCCGCGAGGCGGTTGGCGACAGGGCCGACCTGCTGTTCGGCACTCATGGCCAGTTCAACACTGCCGGCGCAATTCGTCTGGGTCAGGCGTTGGAGCCCTACTCTCCGCTGTGGTTCGAAGAACCCACACCTCCGGACATGATCGAGGATATGGCCCGCGTCGCGCGCAATGTCCGCATACCGGTGGCGACCGGAGAGCGCATGACAACCAAAGCCGAGTTCGGGGCCGTTCTTCGCGCGGGGGCTGCGGAAATCCTGCAGCCTGCCTTGGGTCGCGCGGGTGGCATCTGGGAAATGAAGAAGGTTGCAGCCATCGCCGAAGTGTTCAACGCCCAGATGGCGCCGCATCTTTATGCCGGTCCTGTAGAATGGGCCGCCAATGTCCATCTTGCGGCCTCGATTCCGAACCTGTTGTTGCTGGAAACCATCGAAACCCCGTTCCATGCCCAACTGATCAAAGGATCAATCAATGTGCAGGACGGCTTTGTGCCTGCACCCTCGGCGCCGGGTTTGGGCATTGAAATCGATGAAGATCTGGCCCGCGCGCACCCGTATGCCGGCGACGGGTTGCACCTTCAGATGCAGGAAGATCCTTGCGATTACGTCAACGGTAACGCTTTTCAAGGCGGGGCTCCGGCGCGGGAGGGGTGACAAAGCTCAAGGAAATACGGCATATTGCATCAACCACTCATTGCAATCCGGTTCTTGCGTGACTGTTCAAAACACCACTTCGTCTCATCTTCCGCCGAAGAACCCGGCCGATATGGAAGAAAGCGCGGCTTTGGCGGCGGCCTTCCTCAAAGCCCTTGCCCATCAGGGCCGCCTTATGATTCTGTGCCATCTGAGCATGGGTGAACGCTCTGTCGGCGAGTTGGAGGCCTTGTTGGACATGCGACAGGCGGCAGTCAGCCAGATGCTGGCACGCCTGCGGGAAGAGGGGTTGGTGAAGAACCGCCGCGAAGGCAAGACCATCTACTATGCCCTGCACGACGGGAAGACTGCCCAGGTTATCGAACTGCTGTACGACCTGTTCTGCAAACCGACCGACTGACGTCGGTTAGTTGGAGACATACCCGGCGATCACCTGCATCAACTTGAAGGCCGTCGCCGCATCGTTTTCCACAACGGCCAGGAATTCCTCTTCCCCGACGCGCAGACAAGACAGCTCGGTCTCGGCGATCATGCTCAGCGCGCGGGGTTCTTTTCTGATCAAGCCCAACTCGCCAACCAGTGCACCGGCACCTACCTTGGTGATCAGTTGATCCGGCCCATCGGGTTGCGGCAGATACAGCCCTGCCTCACCTTGAAGGATTACATAAGCCCCATCGGTGGGCTGATCGTCTTTAAGAAAGACAATCTCTCCCGGTTTTGCCGCAAACCACTGCGCTCCAAAAGCCAACAGGCGCAATTGGCGCCTGTCCAACCCCGAGAACAACGGGGTCTGTTCGAGCGCGCGCAACTTGCGCGCCAGATCGGCTGAAGAGGCACCGTCTTCTTCCACGTCTGCGGGTCCTTCGTCCGAAACAACCCGGCCCTGGCGAATTTCGACAAACATGTCAAACGCCTGCGGGTTCTGAAACTGGTCATTCAAGTATATGACAGTCGTCTCTGGCAACAAAGCCCGCAGGTTCTTGTATACCGCCACCTGTGTTTCCATGTCATAGCTGGCCAACGCATTTTCCAGGATCAGGACATCGGGTTTTTTGATGGTGGCCCGGGTAAAGGCCAAAGGTTCAGCAAATACCGCAGGCAGGTTCTGGCCGCCCAGCGCCACGGGAACATCGTAGATCAATTCGACCACCAATGGCCGGGCGCCGTTTTCCGTCAGCACATCGACAATCGTTTTGCGAACCTCGTCCGAGCGCGCACCACCGATCTGGCTGACTTTGCCGAACAGGGCATTTTCCATAACCGTCAGCCCTGGCGCAAATTCGTTCATGTCCAAAGGGACAAACACATCATGCAACCGCTCCATCAGCTTTTCGGAGTGACTGGCCCGCAGCTCGAGAATTCGATTCTTCAATCCGTCCGTGAACGCGGGTCCGATCTGTTCGGCCGAGATGACAAAGGGGACGGCCAACAGGCTGGCCAACTGTTCATCATCCAGTCCCGACGCTCCCTCTTTCCTTGTGTGTTCCACAAGTTCAACCGCGGCTTCATAGGTCTGCACCTCCAGCCCCAGCTTGCGGAACAGCGGGTGATCGGTTCCGTCCAGCCCAAAGATCTGGCGCAACATGTCGATCACATCGCGGGTCAGTCCGATCAGGGTTTCGTCCAGTCCCAACTCGCGCAACTGACCCAGGAAAACTGTTTGCCGGGCCAGCAACTCCTGAGTGACCGGAACGCGCGGCGTGGCAAACAGCAGGTTTTCGACGACGGGCAATGCGGGATTGTAGGTGTCGCGGTCGAAAACCAGCGCCTGTTGCTCCAACCCGGCGTTCTGCACGGCCTGTTTCACGAGCGGGCGAAGCTCGACCAGTTTTCGAGCCAATTCCGGATGCTCGTCTGCATCAAATGCCTGTTCCGCACCGCGCAGGAACAGCGCGGTTCCGGACCCCATTCCGTCGATCAGTTGCAACCACCAGTCGCGCAGGTTTTCAGGACCCTCAAACCCGGCCAACGACGGATCCAGCCATTCGGCCCTGAAGGGATCGTCGCTGTTGCCGGCGCGCAAAGTCTCCGCGAAATCGGCGTCGTCAAGATTTTTGGACAGGGGCCTGATGCGCATCGGCATCATCACGTTATCGCCCAACGAACCCTGAAACATGACCGGCCGGGACGAAGCATAGCCAATGCGCGCGGCCACGACCGCCTGATGCAGCTCCGACAGGTTCTGGCCCCCTATTTCCACTCGCCCGGAGCTGGGCAGGATTTCACGGGTCAGCAAGTCGGCCAGCGCGCGCCGATCCTCTTCACTTGGGGCTGAGATACCTACGGTCTTACCGGCAGGAAAAGTCAGTTCCAGATCGTCTAATACGTGGTTGCCATCCATATCGCGAACCGAAACATGATCCAGAACGATGTCACCAGTCAGTCGAGGACGCGTTTCCGGATCACCTTCAAACAGCTTTTCGTCGACCATGCCGGATGGCGCGAAGCGTTCAACCACAACTTCCCAGCGCAGCGACATGTCCTGCGTCTGGTTGTAATAGGTCAGCAGTTCTTTCCAAGGAGAGCTCAGATCCTTGTAGGCCGCCAACGCCGCAACCAATGCGCCCAGCGAGACCGAGCCCTGCAGAACCAGTAGACCACCAACAAGATAGAACATGAAGGGCGTAAGTTGCGAAATGAAGTTGTTGATAAACTTCATAAAGAACTTTTTCTGGTAGATCTCGAACCGGATGCCGAACAACCGCCCCAACTGATCTGAAATCATGGCCCGACGATAGCGCCACCCACCGTTGGCGCGCAGGGTCGAGGCACCGGCCGCATTCTCGCCGATCTGAGCGGCCAGAACGCGCACTTCCTGAATACGTTTCTTGTTCAGCAGATTGATCTGACGTTGCAGGCGCGGGATCAGCCAGGCTTGCAATGGTATCAATGCAACAGCCGCAAGACCGAACCAGAAGCTTTGCAAAAACAGGAACGACAGGATTGTGATCATCTGCCCGGCTTGCAGGACAGGTTGGCTGATCGCATCGCCCATCAAACCACCCATCGGCTCGCTCTCGGCCGTGATCATCGATACCATCTCGCCCTGGCTGACCCGCTCGAAATACGGTTGCGGAAAACGAAGGGCGCGACTGATCAACTGATAGCGAAACCGACGCAACATCCGTTCGCTCAGCACGCCTTTCATCGTGTTGATACGCATTTTCATCAGGCCATGGGCCAGTACCGCGATTAGAAAGGCAAAGCACAGGATCATCAGGAACGTTGTCTGTTCCAGGCTGAACCCCCAGACATTCACGACGGGACTTGCGGCACCAATAGCATCGTTGATGATACGCTTGGGTAATTCCAACGTCAGGTAGAGCAGCGGAAACAGCGTGGAAGTCACGGCCAGCAGGATCAGCTGATCGCGTTTTGAGTACTTCCAGATAAACCGAAAAATCGTGCTTTCTATGGAACCTGCCCCTGCTTCTGTTCCGTCGCTTAAATCACTGATTTCGACGCGAATACAACGGTCCGAATTTACCGCAATCGTATCCAACGACGCAAATGAATTCCCGATTTACGCCAAATTTCCCTTGTGTGAACAAGTTCATTTGCGTGCAGCAGTTTTAACCCCTAGTCTTTGGTTCAGGACGATATCGGGAGGGTCCATTTGCCTGTTACAATAGGCACCGTGTTCCTGTTGCTCTGCCTGCTGCAGATCAAACACATGTTTGCCGACTACTATCTACAGACGCCCAAGATGCTTTCCGGGCGAGGCACATATCTCCATATGGGCCGGGCTCAGCATGCCGCGGTGCATGTCGTGGGGTCTGTCATTATTTTTGCTCTTTTTCGCGCGCCGGTTGAGTTTATTCTGATCATTGCGGCGCTTGAATGGATTGTTCATTTCCACATCGACTTTGCCAAAGCCAGCTATTCCGACAAGAAACAGCTACAGCCCAATCAGGCTGCTTTCTGGCGCGCGGCAGGGTTGGATCAGTGTCTGCACAATCTCACTTATATCGCCATGGCGTGGGCCTGGGCGACGTTTGCGGCTTGACGGTCAAGGCACAATCGGCCGATTGCGTTTGATCGTACGCAACACAACATTTGTCTGCGCGCTGGCGACGGCGGGCAGACGAAACAGGAAATCTTCCAAAAATTCGTTATAAGCCGCCAAATCTTGGCAAAGAACGCGCAGGTGATAATCGGCCTGCCCTGTCGTGGCATAGCATTCCTGCACTTCCGGGCTCACCTCCACCGCTCTGATAAAGTCGACAATCCTCTCCGGGTCGTGGCGGGTCAGGTGAACGTGGACGATGGCCTCGAATGCCAGCCCCATGGCGGGCGGATTAACCACTGCGCCATAACGTTCGATGATCCCCGCCTCTTCCAGCGCGCGCACCCTGCGCCACAGTGCCGAAGCGGACATGCCCACCCTGTCTGCCAAATCGGCGTTCGACATTCGGCTGTCCGTCTGAAGATGCTCCAGGATAAGGCGATCTCTGTCATCCAGCTGGCTCAATGTGGACGCTCCTTTCAAAATTCGCCTCACTACTGAACAGATTTTTCGTCAAACCTTCAATACCTAGTCAACCTTGGCACAATTTTCCACCGAAAGTGGGCTAGAATTCCCGGGTATCACAGGCAATCCGACGGAACTACGCGATGACCCACCCCAACCCTGCGCTGCGCACCTATCAACTTGAGGACCGATATACACAGACTGAAGGTCGCGTTTTCCTGACCGGCACTCAGGCTCTGGTCCGGATCATGATGGATCAGGCCCGACGTGACCGGAAGGCGGGCCTGAACACGGCCGGTTTTGTCTCGGGCTATCGCGGTTCCCCGCTGGGCGGTCTGGATCTGGAGCTGTGGCGGGCAAAGGATCGCCTGCAGACCGACCGCATCACCTTTATGCCAGCGGTGAATGAAGACCTGGGCGCAACCGCCGTACTGGGCGCCCAGCAAGCCACACTGGACCCACATTGCGAGGTCGAGGGCATTTTTTCCATGTGGTATGGAAAAGGGCCAGGTGTTGACCGCTCGGGTGACGCACTGAAACACGGAAACGCTTACGGGTCGGCCCCCAAAGGAGGGGTGCTGGTTGTGGCGGGCGACGACCATGGCTGCGTCAGCTCCTCGATGCCCCACCAGTCTGACGTGGCTTTCATGGCTTGGTTCATGCCGACGCTAAACCCCGCTTCGGTCGAGGAGTATCTGGAGTTTGGCGAATACGGTCTGGCACTGTCGCGGTTTTCAGGCACATGGGTCGGTTTCAAGGCAGTGTCTGAAACCGTGGAAAGCGCACGCTCCGTTGAACTGCGCCCGGACCGTCAATTCATCCTACCGCAGATTGAACTGCCGCCGAATGGATTGCACGTGCGCTCGGCCGATCTGCCATCGCCAGAAATCGAAACGCGCATTCAGCACAAGCTGCGCGCGGTCCGGGCTTTTGCCGAAGAAAACCCGATCGACCGGCGAATCTATGACATCGAGAACGCTAAGTTCGGGTTCGTCACCACGGGAAAAGGGCATCTCGATCT
The DNA here is from genome assembly GCF_057221075.1 of Ruegeria sp. HKCCD6647-2. Classification (NCBI taxonomy): domain Bacteria; kingdom Pseudomonadati; phylum Pseudomonadota; class Alphaproteobacteria; order Rhodobacterales; family Roseobacteraceae; genus Ruegeria; species Ruegeria sp. HKCCD6647-2. The sequence continues at coordinate 364,674 of NZ_JBWVBD010000002.1, forward strand.
GATGGAGGCGCTACGTCTGCTGGGGTTAGACGAGGCCGCCTGCCGCCGCTTGGGCATTGACATCTACAAGGTCGGTATGGTCTGGCCACTGGCCCGCCGCAACGCGCTGCGCTTTGTGAAAGGCAAGGCCGAGGTGCTTGTCGTCGAAGAAAAGCGCGGGATTATCGAAAGCCAGTTCAAGGAATATTTCTACGACTGGCCCGGGGACAAGCCACACAAGATGGTCGGCAAATATGACAGCCATGGCGAACCGTTGATCCCCTGGACCGGTGAGCTGAGCCCTCTGATGTTGGCGCCGATCGTCGCCACGCGGCTGCACACCTTCTTCCCCGAGGAAGGGCTGCCTGCCAAGGCCAAAGCGCTGACCGGAACACCCCCCCAACTGATCAACGTACCGGGGGCCACGCGCACGCCGTATTTCTGTTCAGGCTGTCCGCACAACACGTCCACCAAAGTTCCTGAAGGCTCGACCGCAGCCAGCGGAATCGGGTGTCACGTTATGGCGTCATGGATGGACCGCGAAACCGCCGGCTATGCGCAGATGGGCGGTGAAGGGGTGCCGCATGTGGTCGCCTCGAAATTCAACGGCGGAAAGCACATCTTCCAGAATCTTGGCGAAGGAACCTGGTATCACTCGGGCTCGCTGGCGATCCGGCAGGCGGTCGCTGCAGGAACCAATATCACCTACAAAATCCTCTATAACGACGCCGTCGCCATGACCGGAGGGCAACCGGTCGATGGGCCGGTCAGCGTTCCGGGCATCGCCCAGACCTGCCGTGCCGAGGGCGTCGACCGGATCGCGGTGGTTTCGGATGACATAGGCAAATTTCGTCATGCGGACTTTCCGCAGAGGACTTCATTTCACGACCGCTCCGAACTGGATACCATGCAGCGCGAACTGCGCGACATACCCGGCGTTTCCGTCCTGATCTACGAACAAACCTGTGCCACCGAAAAACGCCGCCGCCGCAAGCGCGGCACGATGGCGGACCCGGACCGCTTCGTATGGATCAACGATCTGGTCTGCGAGGGGTGCGGGGATTGCTCCGTCGCCTCGAACTGTTTGAGTGTCGAACCGCGCGAAACACCCTTTGGCCGCAAACGCAAAATAAACCTCAGCACCTGCAACAAGGATTTCTCGTGCCTGAACGGGTTCTGCCCCAGCTTTGTTACCGTGGAAGGTGCCAAACGCCGGAAACAAGCCGTCTACCTTGATCTGAGCGATCTGGAGAGCGACCTGCCCGCCCCAGCGTTGCCAAATTTGGATCAGCCTTACGACCTGCTGGTCACCGGGGTTGGCGGAACCGGCGTTGTGACCGTCGGCGCCCTGATCACCATGGCAGCGCATCTTGAAGGCAAAGGAGCATCCGTTCTGGACTTTACCGGGTTTGCCCAGAAGTTTGGGACAGTCCTCAGCTATATTCGCCTCAGCGCGTCCCCGGATGCGCTGAATCAGGTTCGCATTGACACACGCGCCGCGGATGCCGTGATCGGATGTGACGTGGTGGTCAGCTCGGCGCCCAAGGCTTCGGCGCATTATCGCAAGGGTACGCAGATTGTGTTGAACCGGGCCGAGATGCCAACCGGGGATCTGGTTCTGCACCGCGATGCTCAGTTGAACGTATCCGCCCGAGAACAGGCGATTGAAAGCGTCGTGGGATCTGAAAACCTGTTGGGGTTTGATGCAAACCGGGCTGCTGAAACCCTTCTTGGGGATGCTGTTTTCGCCAACATGATCCTGCTGGGTTACGCATGGCAAATGGGTTTGGTTCCGGTGTCTCACAGCGCCTTGGGACAGGCAATTCTTTTGAACGGAGTTGCAGTTGAGAAAAACCGGCTTGCCGTAGCCATCGGGCGATGCCTTGCCGCTGATCCCGGCCGTCTGCCGGACGGTGTCGAGCCGCAAGACAAAGCCGAAACACTGGAACAGATGATTGCACGTCGCGAAGCCTTCCTGTGCGATTATCAGAATGCGGATTATGCGAAACGCTACACTGATCGAATTGCCACCCTGCGTGCTGCGCAGCCGCAAATCTCGGACCGCGTCATCGAAAGCATTGCTCGAAACCTGTTCCGGTTCATGGCTTACAAGGACGAATTCGAAGTCGCTCGTTTGCAGACTTCAGATGCTTTCACAGACGAGCTGAACCGCACATTCGATGGTGAATTCAAGACGAGATACCATTTCGCCCCGCCGCTGATGAGCTGGCGAAAAGACGCGCAAGGCCGACCGGTCAAATGGCAATTCGGACCCTGGTTCCGCCCCGTGTTGACGAGAATTGCCAGCGCCAAAGGGTTGCGTGGCAAGTTCTGGAACCCGTTCGGGTATCACTCCGAAGCGCGGCTGCACCGCAATATACTCGCTTGGTACGAAGACCTTTTGATCCGGCTGGAAACAGACTATTCCGCCCGGTCTGAGAAAAGCTGGCTGGATAGCCTGTCAGCAGCCGATCAGATTCGAGGTTACGGGCCTGTTCGAGCGTCCAGCTTTGAACAAGCCCGCAAAGCCACCGCCTAGCCCAGAACCGAGAAACTGCTATCCGTGTTGATCGGTCGTTTTCGGGAATAGAACCCGACATCGATTGTGCGCTTGATATAGGGCAACTCGAACTGCAGAGGCGCGGTGTCGTGGTCCTCCCCGCCTTCGCAATATTCTATGAGGGCCGCCATCATCTTGCCGGCAATCGGTGCGTTCTTGTATTGGTTCCCGCTTGTACCGCAAGCCATGTAAAACCCCGGCAGGCTGGATTTATCGTAAATCGGTATCCAGTCGGTTGATGCATCATACAGATCAACGACGCCGCGTGTTTTTGACGGGATGCCCAGGCTGGGCACGCGTTGCGCATACCGCATGGCTTGCGTCGTCCACTGGTCCGTGAAGTCGTGATTGTAGTTCCGATCATCCTCACACCACTGATGCGGATCGCACTCGGGATCCTCGGACCCGATCAGAATGTGGTTACCGTGTTCCGGCCTGCAATAAAGCGCGATGTCACTGTCCGAAACGATTGTACCCTGATGTTCAAAGTCAAAGCCTTCGGGCGCAGGAACGTGCACCACCTCCTGCCGCAAGGGGCGGGTTTCGATCGTCATGTCGCCCAGAACGCCCGCCATTTTGTTGACGATTGCAGACCCCGGGCCGGCAACGTTCACGACGATTTTGGCCTGAATCTCTTCGCCCGAATCCAGCTTGACACCGGACACACGGTCGTTCTGCGTCAGGATTTCGACCACTTCCGCACCTGTGCGCACTTCCGCGCCATGCGATTTGGCCGCATCCATCAGGTTTTGCGCCGACAGCGCCGGGTCCGTGACATATCCCGCTTTTGGCCAGAAGACAGCACCCTGTAAGTGGCCGCCGTTTGGTTGCCCGAATTCCGGGTCATCCACGCGTCGCGCGGGGGCATAGCTTTCCAGCGAATAGATCGGCAGGTGTTCGACGATTTTCTCTGGCGACCATTCCTCGAAGGGGCACTCCAAGGCCAAACTGTTTTGTTTGTGCTTTTCCAGCATTTCGTTGGCTTCAGTCTTCATCACCAGACAGCCCGTTTCACGAAACTGCGCCAGGTTGGCATCGTCTGGCAGACCCAGATAGTCCGCCCAGTCGCGCCAGTAGTGATATCCTTCCCATGCGAAGGCGGTGCCGTCGAAGGTAGAATAATGCATGCGAATGATGGCACAGGACCCGGCTGTCGACCCGTGTCCAATCTGAGTATTTCGATCCAGCGACAGGGTTTTCCATCCCTTCTTCGCCATCTCGAAGGCAATAGCTGCACCGATCACTCCGGTCCCGATGATGATTGCGTCAGGTTGGCTCATGATCTGTTCCTTCCCAAAACCGTTTTGCGTAATCGCTGAATTCTTCGATCTCTTCTGGCCGTGGCTCGACGCCGGTGAAGACATAAAGGTAGTGCGGAACCATCGACAACCGGATGGCCATCGGCTCGTTCAGCTGGGCCAGATCGTATCCGATCTGCATGTAGTACAGTACACGGGCGCGGGTTTCGGCCTCGGTCTCGTCATAGCCAAAACGGATGAACATGGCGCACAAGGCTGCCAAGCGCCGCGCATCCGACTGATCCAGCATTCTCCGCACCTTGCCGGACCGGCGTGCCCAATCGCGCACTGCGAAATCCAGCGCCGTATCGAACAGTTCGGTATTCACGACGCATCGCTGCACGTTACAAACCGCCGCCGTAATCGTATCTGCCGGTAACTCGGACTGGGCGATCAAGGCCGCCGTGTTGGTCGCCTGCCACCGGGCAAGCAACGCATCCAGCAATTCCTGCCGGGATTTGAAGTACCAGTAAAACGATGACCGGGAAACAGCCATCCGCTCGGCCAGGTTCATTACCTTGACCTGCTCGACCCCGTCCGAGATCAGCACGTCCATTGCCACGTTCAGCCAGTCATCCCGCGTGACCTTGATGTTACCGACCAAGGGCTCGGCCTCGGGATCATCACGGTGAAGGATCGGTTTGGTGCTCATTTAACTCTCCGGCGGCGCGCCGCCTTCTTCGGTGCGGCGAGCGATGAAGTCCTGCAACGCCCCAAGGCGACCCGCATCCTGATCGGGTGCTTCGAAGTTGGCCAGAATGTCTTTCCAAACCCCGGTTGCGCGATGATTTGCGTCGATCGCCCCGCGCTCGGTCCAGGTGCCGAAATTGGCATAGTCGTGCAAGTGCGGTTCGTAAAAAGCGGTGTTGTAGCGATCCATCGTCTGGCTGGTTGCAAAGAAATGGCCGCTGGGATCAACTTCGCTGAGGGCAGTATCGTACCCTATCTCGGCCGCGCTGGCCTGTGCCCCGGCGCAAAGCTCGGCCACCATATTTAGCACTTCGGCGTCGCAGATCATCTTTTCGAAGGACACAGTCAAACCACCCTCCAGCCAGCCAGCCGAGTGGATGATCACTGTCGCGCCCGCCATCAGGCAGCCCCAAAGCCCAAACTGGTTTTCGTTGGCGGCCTGCACGTCGTTGATGTTTGCGGCCGATCCCGCCGCTGAACGCCATGGCAGGCCCAAATGCCGGGCCAATTGGCCGGCTGCCAGCGACGCTTGAAAATGCGAAGGCGTGCCAAAGGCGGGCGCTCCCGATTTCATATCGACATTGCTGGTGAATGTCCCGTAGCAGACTGGCGCACCGGGGTTCGTCAGTTGGGTCAGCGTCAGCGCCGCAAGTGCTTCGGCATGAGACAACGTAATCGCACCGGCCACGGTTATCGGCGCCATCGCCCCCATCAGGGTGAAAGGCGTGATAATCGACATCTGGCCGTGCCGCGCAAAGTCGATCAGACCCTGCGCCATGGGGATATCCAATGTGCGCGGGCTGTTGGTGTTTATGATTGTGTAGCAATGCGGATTGGCGCGGAACTCATCAACTGTCAGCCCGCGCGCCATCGAAAGCATCTTGAAGCAATCCATTACCTGCGGCGTTCCGCGTGAGAAGAAAAATGGAAACTTGTCGGTCAACTCCATCTGCGCCTGCGTCGTGAAGTAGTGGCGCAGGTGGGTCGGTACGTCCTGTGGCTCGACCTGTGGCGAGATCATCTGGAACACGTCGAAATGATGAGTGAGTTTCAGGAATTCCAGATAATCCTGTCCACTTGCCGGGCGACGCCCGCGCTCCAGATCGGTCGCGTTCGGAGCCCCTGCCCCCGGCTGAAACACCAGACTGCCCAATTCCAGTGTGAAGTCCCTGCGCCGCGCTCCGGCCCTGCAAGCGATGGATTTCGGGGCCGAGGTCACCGCGGCCTCGACCATATCGCGCCCGATGAAGACCATTTCGCTGTCTTCATCCACCCGCGCGCCACCCTGAGCGTAGATTTTTCGTGCCTCCGGCAGCAGGACTTTGACCCCCAACTCCTGCAATGTTCGCAGCGCAGTTTCGTGCATGTCAGCGACTTGATCCGACGGGAACACTTCCATCAACGGGAAGGGGTTTCGCAACTGGCGATAGTTCACATCGCGGCTGGGCTGCGGAGCAGCTTCAGCGCCCCGCCCCCGCCGTCGTCGCCCTCGGTCCTGAGTCATCATGATCAGCCCCGCATCGCTTTGCCCTGAGGATCGTAAGGCGACGGAGCGATCACTCGCGCGGGGCGTTCAACACCCACCACGTGGACCGACAATTCGGTTCCCGGCGCGGCTTTGTCGCGGTCGATCAGAGCCATTGCCAGCGACTTGCCGGTATAATGTCCGTAGCCCCCCGAGGTAACAAAACCCACGCGTTCACCATTGGCCCAGACCGGCTCATACCCGCTGGCATCGGCATCCAACGCGTCGATTTCAAGCGTCGCCTGCACCTGAGCCGGGCCGTTGCCGTCACGTTCGGCCATTGCGGCTTCTTTGCCAACAAACTCCTTGTCCCAGTCTACCCAGCGATCCATGCCGGTCATACCCGGCGTGTAAAGCTGCGTGAATTCCGCTGACCAGATGCCAAAACTCTTCTCCAACCGCGTCGACAGCATCGCATTGAACCCGCATTCGCGGATTCCTTCCTCAACCCCGGCCTCCAACAATATCCGGCGCAGCTTGATGTGATCGCCATAGCGGCAGTTGATCTCGTATCCCTTTTCACCTGTCACTGACATGCGCGCGACACGAGCGCGGACGAGACCGATGTCAAAATCACCGCAGCCCATGAATTTCAGACCCGAGATATCCTGTTCCGCCAACTTCTCGATCACCGCCTGCGACTTCGGGCCAACAAGACCAAAGCCGCAGTATTCCTCACCCAGATCGCGGACAGTTACGCCATCCATCATGTGATCGTCGAACCAACGCATATGCCAGGCGCGCAGGTAGTAGCTGCCCATGATCCACCAGCTGCCATCACCCCAGTTGAGTACGGTCAGATCACCCTTGAGACGTCCGTTTTCGCCCAACATCGGCGCCAGCTTGGCCCGCCCCGGTGCAGGCAGTTTCGAGGCCATGACCTTATCCAACCAAGCCTCGGCGTTTGGACCCGAAACCTCGAAACGCGAAAAGCCCGAGATATCCAGCAGCCCAACGCCTTCGCGGATCACCTTGCATTCTTCGGCCACGATGTCATGCGCGTTTGACCGTTTCAGCGTTGGGGTTTCCTCGAACCCTTTCGGCGCGAAATAGAGCGGGACTTCCAGATCCCAGCTCACGCCCCACTTGCAGCCCGCCTCGGTCATTGCATCATGTGCCGGAGCCATTTTCAGCGGACGACCGGCGGGAAGTTGTTCGTTTGGGTATGTCATTACGAAACGGCGTGAATAGAACTGACCGGTCGTCTCGCGGATATACCGCTTGTTCTGAGCAAAATCGCCATAACGCGCAACATCCATCGGCCATGCGTCGGCTTCTGGCTCGCCATGGATCATCCATTCGGCCAGCGTTTTGCCCACGCCGCCACCTTGCAGGAAGCCCGCCATCACCGCACAGGCCGACCAGTAGCCGCGCTTGCCCGGCACCGGACCGACCAGTGGGTTACCGTCCGGCGAGAATGTAAACGCGCCGTTCACCCACGTCTTGATGCCCACATTCTGAATCGAAGGATAGCGTTCAAAGCCCAGCGTCAGTTCGTTCTCGATCCGGTCCAATTGTTCCTGAAACAGCTCTTCGCCATAGTTCCACGGCGCGCCGTCCATGGCCCAGTGCTCGTGGTCAACCTCATAAATCCCGACCAGAACACCCTTCTGGTCCTGCCGCATATAAGTGAAGCCTTCCAGGTCCACGGTCATCGGCATCTCGAATTCGGCCTCGGCCACCTCGGGCACGGTGTCGGTGATCAGATAGTGGTGTTTCAGCGGAGACACCGGCAGTTCCACCCCAGCCATGCGCCCAACCTGCTTGGCCCAGAGACCCGCCGCGTTGACCACATGCTCGCAGGTAATCGTGCCCCGGTCGGTCACCACCTGCCAGCCATCAGCAGTCTGGATCAGTTCTTCGACCTTGGTTTCCTCGTAGTATTCGGCCCCACGTTTCTTGGCTGCCGTTGCGTAGGCCTGCACCGTGCCAGTCGTGTCGATATACCCTTCACGATCGGCCCACATCGCGCCCAACACGCCATCGGTGGACATGATGGGGCAGCGTTTTTGCGCCTCTTGCGGTGTCAGTAACTCGCAGTCATCAATGCCGATGGACTGGAAGATGCGATAGTTCGCCTGCAACCACTCCCACCGCTCGGGCGTTCCGGCGAGCGTCAGGCCGCCCGTCATGTGCAAGCCGATATTCTGGCCCGACTCTTTCTCGATCTCGCTCAGCAGGTCGATGGTATAGGCCTGCAACGACGCCATGTTTGGATCGGCGTTCAGCGCATGGATGCCGCCTGCCGCGTGCCAAGACGACCCGGACGCCAATCGCCGCCGCTCAAGCATGACCACATCCGACCAGCCGAACTTGGCCAGATGATACAGGACCGAGGCGCCAACAACTCCGCCCCCGATGACCACGACACGATACTGGGATTTCATCCCAACCTCCCCTGAACAGAATCTGAGGAGACGCTAATAGCACTGTTCAGTTCTGTCTAGACATTTCTGTACAGTACAGGAGAAACGCGGGTATGCGCTGATGCGAGAACTAGATTTCTGCGCTGGGCCGGGCCTTGATGCTGTCAAACCAAGCTCGTGAGGCCGTATTTTCATCGGGAATACGCATCTTAATGACCCGGGCAAAATCAACGAAAACAAAGGCCGAGATATCGGCGAGCGAGAAGAATTCGCCAGCGACAAATGTGCTTCTTTCCAAACGCGTTTCCAGCAGTTCAAAGAACGCGTTGACCCGGTCGCGACCGCGATGTGCCAGTTCAGGAATCTGCGCATAGCTGACAGGGCCGGGAATGGCGCGGTTTTCGAAGGCGGGATGCGTGTTGCGCAGTGTCTCGGCAATCGGTGCGCCGCCTTGCTGTTCGACAATTGCGTTCCACATGAGCACGGCACCCTTCTCATCCGCGGTCTTGCCCATCAGTGAAGGCTCAGGAATACGCGCCTCGAGATAGGCCGCAATCCCCAGATTCTCCGTCAAAACGGTACCTTCGTCCGTCACAAGAACAGGGACGGTCGCTCTTGGGTTCACCGCCATGAACGCGTCACCCAGCTGCTCCCCTTTCGCGATTGAAATGTCGCGGGTTTCGATCTCAAGCCCTTTTTCCGCAATGAACATCCTGGCGCGGCGCGGACTTGGCGCGGTCGAGCAATCATAGAACAGCATTCGGGCGATCCTTCCTGAAGCAACATGCTGACAGGTTAGACCGTGAAAATTGTGTAAGGCGAGTCGCAGCCGGTGTGACGCGACGGCAGATCAGCGTTGATAGATGAAACAGCGCCCCTCGACTGCGCCATCGGGCAGCGGCACTTCCTTGAGGTTCGCGAAGTACATCCGGTCGCTGGATACCATCAACCCACCCGGCGCCAGCAGCGGTTCGATCAGAGGTGAGACCAGGCGGGCAAACACGTCGTTCTTATCGCGGTTGTGTCCACCAAGATCGGCGTGGATCAGACTGGCGGTCGCGCCAAACCGGTCAACCGACGCGGGAAGAGTATCCCTGACATCGCCCAGAATCACCTGATCATCCGGCGGCGTCGACTCCGGGTGCGAGGCGATGGCGCGTTCGAAGACATAGACGGGACGATTCCGGATGTGTTGCATCATGTGGTGGTAAGTGCGCCCGTTGCCCAGCCCCAACTCAAACACCGGACCAGCCTGATCTGCGGTCCGCGCAATGGCGTAATCCAGGCAGGCGCGTTGCGATACCATGCGGTCAATAAACAGATCCAGGCGACTTTGATTGTTGGGCACGGGCCAAACCTCTTGTTTTGTTCAAACGACACTTAATCGGTGCCGATCGGAGGCTTGATGACAAAATCTCAACACTTTGTGTAGTCGCACCGGTCCGGATTTCATGATTCCGCGACGTTTCTGCCCAATAAGGTGTTTGACTAGCCCGCCCCAACCGCGCGAAACTGCATCAAAAAAGACAGGGAGTTGAAACAGCCGATGTCAATCCACGGCCAGCCGGGTGGAAATCCCGAATGAACGCGTTGTTGTCCGTCCGTGATCTCAGCATCGGTTTTGGCGCGGGCGCCGACGTTGTTCAGAACGTCAACTTTGATGTCGATCCGGGACAAACGCTTGCCTTGGTCGGAGAATCCGGCTCGGGCAAAACGATCTCGTGCCGGGCCGCTCTGCGAATTCTTCCGCGCACGGCGCAAATTCGTAGCGGCACGATCACGCTGAACGACTCCAAGGGAACGGCGGACCTGACCGCAATCAGCGAACGTCAGATGCGTTCTGTTCGCGGAAACAGGGTTTCGATGATCTTTCAGGAGCCAATGAGATCGCTATCGCCTCTGCACAAAATCGGCAATCAGGTGAGTGAGGTTCTGTGGCTGCATCGCGGCGCATCAGAGGCGCAGGCCCGAAAGGAAGTTCTGACCCAGTTTGAACGGGTCGGCTTTCCGGACCCTCAACGGGCCTATGATTCATATCCTTTCGAGCTGTCTGGCGGGATGCGCCAACGGGCCATGATCGCGATGGCCATGGTCGCCAAACCCGAACTGCTGATCGCCGACGAACCGACAACGGCGCTTGATGTCACAACTCAAGCGCAGGTTCTGGGCCTGATCAAAGAGTTGCAGCTGGAAACGGGCATGGCCCTGATCCTGGTCACACACGACCTCGGCGTCGTGGCGAATATGGCCGAGCAGGTTGTGGTCATGCACAAGGGGCGCGTGATGGAATCGGGTCGGGCCGATCTGATCCTCAACGATCCCGCTCACCCCTATACGAAACAACTGTTCGATGCTGCGCCGGAAATCCCGGATCAGGAAGCTGTCGGCCTGCCAATGCCGGACGAGGACCTGATCCTTCGGATGACCGGAGTGTCCAAGACCTATACCATGCGGTCCTCCCGGGGGTGGAAGGCGGACAAGCTTATTCACGCCTGCCGGGGGGTGGATTTAAAACTGGCACGCGGAAAAACACTGGCGATTGTCGGCGAAAGCGGCTCCGGAAAGACAACGGCGGCACGAATCGCCCTTGGGGCCGAGTTGCCCGATCCCGGTGGTGAGGTTCTGTTCCGCACGTCGGCCGATGCAGAACCCATAACGGTGCACCGGATGACACGAGAGGAACGGACAGCCTTTCAGCGCAAAGCGCAAATGGTATTTCAGGATCCTTACAGTTCGCTCAGCCCACGAATGCGCATTCAGGACGCCATGACCGAGCCGTTGGAGATTCATCGCCTTGGCTCAGCCGCCGAGCAACGGGACAAAGCCGCTGATATGCTCAAGCGGGTTGGGTTGAATGCCGACATGCTCAAACGCTATCCGCATGCGTTTTCAGGTGGCCAGCGCCAGCGCCTGTCGATCGCACGCGCCATGATGCTGGATCCTGCCCTGATTGTGTGTGACGAGCCTACTTCGGCGCTGGATGTATCCGTTCAGGAACAGATACTGACCCTTCTTGAAGATTTGCAGGACAGTTTGAACCTGTCCTATCTTTTCATCTCTCACGACCTTGCCGTCGTGGCCCGCATCGCGGACGAGGTTGCTGTTATGCGTCAGGGACTGGTTGTCGAACAGGCACCGCCCGAGACGCTGTTCTATAATCCTCGCCACCCCTACACCAAGGCTCTGATCGCTGCTCAGCCTGAACCTGACATCAATCGCCCGATCAACCTCAAACTGGTTGCTTTGGGCGCAGGTTCGCCGGACAGTTGGGAAGACGCCTTTCGTTTCACGGACTCCATGCTACCCTCACTTGTAGAGATGGAGCCCGGCCATAAGGTACGTTGCCATGTTTAAGACCACTCGACATCTGTTTCTGGGGCCTGCGCTGGCCTTTTTGGGGATGCTGCCCGCTATGGCAGAGATTCCCGCAAATCTTCAGGAAAGCGCATTTTGGAAAGCCGAAGTCGACAGCGGCCACCTGCCGCCTGTCGCCGAGCGCGTGCCACAGGAACCGCTGATCGTCGATCTGGCAGCCAAGGGTCGTGAATTCGGCAAACCGGGCGGGACTTTGCGCACCATGGTCACACGATCCAAGGACATTCGGCAAATGGTTGTGTATGGTTATGCGCGTCTGGTCGGATTTGACCACAACTACGAAATTACTCCTGACCTGCTTGCCTCATTCGAAAACGAAGACAACCGCAAGTTCACTTTGCGCCTGCGTGAAGGGCATAAATGGTCTGACGGATCGCCATTCACGTCCGAAGATTTCCGTTACTGGTGGGAAGATGTTGCCAACAACGAGCTGCTCAGCCCGTCAGGCCCACCCGATTTCCTGCTGGTTGAGGGCAAACCGCCTGTCGTGACTTTCCCTGATGACAAAACCGTAGTTTTCGAGTGGGAAAACCCAAACCCGAATTTCCTGCAATCTTTGGCGCAGGCCCGACCACCGTTCATCTATCGACCATCTGCGTTTCTCAAACAATATCACGAAAAATTCGCCGATCAGGAAGAACTGGCCTTCCTGGTCGAAGATGCCCGCGTCAAAAGCTGGGCCGCGCTGCACAACAAACTGGACAATCTCTATAAGTTCGACAATCACGAACTGCCGACGCTGCAACCCTGGCTAAATGCAAGTTCTGGCAAAAAGATCCGGCACAACTTTGTGCGCAACCCTTATTATCACCGCATCGACAGCAATGGCGTGCAACTGCCTTATATCGACGTGGTCGAAATGGAAATCGTGGCCCCCGGACTGGTCGCCGCCAAAACCAACGCGGGCGAAAGCGACCTGCAGGGGCGCGGCTTGGCGTTCCGCGATGCTTCGATCCTGAAAAAGGGCGAGGCCGAGGGCAATTACAAGACGCTGCTCTGGAAGACAGGCGTCGCATCGCAGATCGCCATCTATCCCAACCTGAACTTCGAAGACGAAACCTGGAGAGAGGTCCTGCGCGATGTCCGCGTGCGGCGCGCCTTGTCGCTGGCGATAGATCGCAAGACCATCAATCAGGCGCTGTACTTCAAACTGGCGCAACCGGGTGCCATGTCCGTTCTGCCTGCATCCCCTTTCTATGATGCAGAGAATGCCAAGGCCTGGGCGCAATACGACATCGACATGGCAAATGCCCTTTTGGACGAGGTCGGCCTGACCGAACGGAACAGGGACGGTATCCGAATGCTGCCCGATGGCCGACCGATGGAATTTGTCATTGAAACGGCCGGGGAACGGCAAGAGGTCGAAAACGCCCTGCAAATCGTTACCGATACGTGGCGCGAGATCGGTGTGAAGCTGGTGATGCGCCCGCTGGACCGGGACATCCTGCGCAATCGCGTCTTTTCAGGCAGCACCATGGCCTCGGTCTGGTTCGGCTGGGATGACGGTATTCCGCAATACCATACTTCTCCGGCTTACCTTGCCCCGACCGATCAGGTGTTTCTGGCCTGGCCCAAGTGGGGACAACATTATCAGACCGGTGGCGACGCCGGCGAGCCGCCCGACATGCCGGAAGCCGAGCGCCTGATGCAGCTTGCGCATGACTGGGAAGTTGCAACAACGGACGAAGAGCGCACCGCCGTCTGGACGGAGATGCTGAAAATTCACGCCGATCAGTTATTTGCAATAGGTATCCTGAACGGTGCACCTCAGCCCATCGTCGTTTCGAACCGGCTGCGCAATGTTCCTGAACAGGCCATGTGGGCCTGGGAGCCCGGCGCCCATTTCGGCATCCACCGCCCGGACGAGTTCTTTTTCGCCGACTGACTAGGAGCAGCTAAATGATCATGCTCCGCTATGCGGTGTATCGCTTTTTCACCATGCTGCTGACGCTTCTGGTGGTCTCGGTTCTGATCTTCGTGATCATCAACTTGCCACCCGGTGACTACCTCAGCAATCAGATCGCGGAATTGCAGGCTTCGGGCCAGTCCGCAGGCGTGGCCAAGGCCGAGTTTCTGCGCAAGGAATACGCGTTGGATCGGCCAATGTGGGAGCAGTATCTGATCTGGGTCGGATTTTGGCCCGGCCCCCATGGATTTGAAGGGCTGCTGCAAGGTAACTACGGCTGGTCATTCGAGTTTGACAGACCAGTATCCGAAATCGTTGGCGACACTCTCTGGCTGACCGTCGTGGTCAATCTGGCCGCCATCCTGTTCGTCTATGCCGTTGCCCTGCCCCTCGGCGTCCTTGCCGCAGCAAGGTCACGCACGTGGATCGATTATACCTCGGCTTTCGTCGGTTACCTTGGTCTGGCCACGCCGAACTTTCTGCTGGCCTTGATCCTGTTTTATTACGGGCACCGCTATTTCAACCTGCCCATCGGCGGACTAATGGACCCGGTCTATGAAGGTCAACCGATGAGCTGGGACAAGCTCAAGTCCATTCTCGTGCACCTGATCGTGCCCACCTTTGTGATCGGCACCTCAGGAGCATCAGCAATGATGCAGCGTCTGCGCGCGAATATGCTGGATGAGCTGGGCAAACCCTACGTGGAAACCGCGATTGCCAAAGGCATGGCACCATCTCGGATGCTGACGAAATACCCGCTGCGCGTTGCTTTCAACCCGTTTGTTGCGGACATCGGCAACCTGCTGCCGTCGATGGTATCGGGATCGGTTCTGGTATCGGTCGTGCTGGGATTGCAGACCATTGGCCCGACCCTGCTGACCGCGCTCAAGACCCAAGACCAGTTCCTGTCCGCCTTCATCCTGATGTTCGTCGCGCTGCTGACCCTGATCGGCACAATGATCTCGGACATCCTGCTGGTCATGCTGGACCCGCGCATTCGATATGAGGGGCGCGAAGCATGACCAAACAACCTGATGGTCGCTATGTCGACGACGCTCCCTTTGATCCGCAGGCGTCTCTGCAACAACTTGAACGTGCCGATCTGGACGCCCCGAACTGGGTATTGGTCTGGCGCAAGTTCAGGACCCACAAGCTGGGCCTGATATCCGGTGTTTTCTTGCTGCTGTGCTATCTGATGCTGCCGTTCGCGGGGTTCATAGCACCCTATGGTCCGAACGACCGAAACGGCGAACATCTTTATGCACCGCCTCAGTCGGTGAACTGGTTCCACGATGGCGAATTCGTTGGCCCGTATGTTTATCCAATCGTGGCCGAGGCAGACCTCGAGACCTTCCAGTGGAAATTCGTACCCGATACCGAAGACCCCCGACCGATCCGTTTCTTCTGCGAGGGGTCCGAATACAAACTGGCAGGTCTGATCCGTTCGGATACCCATCTGTTCTGTGCCCCCGAAGGCGCAACCCTGTTCCTGTGGGGGTCGGACAGGCTTGGACGGGACGTATTCAGCCGTATCCTGTACGGCGCTCAACTATCACTGACCGTCGGCCTGATCGGCATATCTGTCTCGTTCTTTCTGGGCATCCTGTTCGGATCGCTGGCGGGATATTTCGGCGGCAAGATCGACTGGGTCATAAACCGGGTGATCGAAATCCTGCGCTCATTGCCCGAGCTGCCTCTGTGGCTGGCTCTGTCCGCCGCGGTGCCTTCGAACTGGAGCCCGGTCGCCGTCTTCTTCATCATCTCGATCATCCTCGGCATCCTTGATTGGCCCGGCCTCGCCCGCTCCGTGCGTGCAAAATTCCTGTCCCTTCGGGAAGAGGAATATGTGCGCGCTGCCGAGATGATGGGCGCCAGTTCCGGTCGCGTGATCCGCAAGCACCTGCTGCCGAACTTCATGTCACACCTGATTGCCTCGGCAACTTTGTCGATCCCCGCGATGATCCTGGGGGAGACGGCCCTCAGCTTCCTTGGCCTTGGTCTGCGTGCGCCTGCAGTCAGTTGGGGTGTCATGCTGAATGACGCACAGAACCTCGCATCAATCGAAATCTATCCCTGGACCGCTATCCCGATGCTGCCGATCATCATCATCGTGCTGGCCTTCAACTTCCTGGGCGACGGGCTGCGCGACAGCCTGGACCCCTATCAGCAATGAGTCTGCTGGCATCTCTCCCTGCGGCCGACACCTATGAGGTGAAAGGGACAGGTGCCCGCCCCAGTGCCTTTGCGGTCTCAGAACTGGCAACCGCCAGCTTTGCGACTGTCGGTAAAGAACTCTCGCGCCTTTCGGTGGACCTGAACCTGACCGACAAGCCGCCAAAGGTGGCCGTTGATCACCGGCTCGCCTCTTTGTGGTTCGGGTATTCGTTCAAACCGGACGGGTGGGAAATGCCTGGTCTTTGGGACGCCATCGCGGGTGACTATCGGGCATCTGACGGCTGGATCAGACTTCACACCAATCTGCCACATCACCGCGCTGCAGCGTTGAAAGTTCTGGGCGTCAAAGCGGATCGAAACCTCGTCAGCGAAGCGGTAAAAAGTTGCCCGATTTCCGAGCTGGAAACGGCAATCGTGGCCGAGGGCGGCGTCGCCGCAGCCATGCGCAGCCGGTCCGAGTGGCAGGATCATCCACAAGGCCGCGCCGTGGCGCGCGATCCGCTGATCGGCTGGCAGGGGCCACGCAGCATCACGCTGCGCGAACGCCCGCGGGCGACAGCCGAACGCCCCTTGGCGGGTCTGCGCGTCCTTGACCTGACACGTGTGCTGGCGGGGCCAGTCTCCACGCGTACCCTTGCCGGGTTCGGCGCCGACGTACTCCGCATCGATCCTCCTGGTTGGGACGAACCCGGTGTGATCCCGGACATCTCGCTTGGTAAAACATGCGCCTATCTGGACCTGAAATCGCCTGTGGGGCTTGACCAGTTGAAAGATCTGCTGGCGCAGGCTGATGTTTTCGTCCACGGCTATCGCCCCGGTGCGCTGGATGCACTTGGACTGAATAAATCCCAGAGGGACACGCTGGCCCCCAACCGTATCGAAGTGACACTGGACGCCTATGGCTGGCAAGGCCCATGGGCTTCGCGGCGTGGCTTTGACAGTCTTGTCCAAATGAGTTCCGGGATCGCGGATGCAGGACGCGACTGGGCTAAGTCTGACAAACCGACGCCTCTGCCCGTACAGGCTCTGGACCATGCAACCGGTTACTTCATGGCTGCGGCGGTATTGTCAGCTTTGGCTGAGGCCGCATCGCAAAACGCCGTGATGGATGCCCGGCTGTCGCTTGCCCGTACGGCCGAATTGCTTACCAGCCTCGCCAAATCCAGCGCTGGAGATGACATCACGGATGCAGCACCCGACGATTTCGACCGGACAATTGAAACATCCGGCTGGGGACCCGGTCACCGTCTGAAACCCGCTTTGAACGTCGGTGCCGCAAACATGCACTGGTCTCTTCCAGCCTCAAAAACGGGAACGTCTGAACCGGTCTGGCCCTCTTTGAAATCCTGAGCAATCGCCGTGCGGAACGCACGGCCCGGCCCAACGCTTTGACCGGCGTCTCGCCAGAGACGCAGATCAAAGGGGCGGGAGACCACCCTATCGGTCATCCCCGCCAGCCGGGCCGATTTCGTCCAGCATGTCTTCGTCTATGGCGGCCTGCACCGCCCCTGTCACCGCTTCGCGCTGCTTCGGTGTCAGATCGTCGGTATCCTTTCCGTCCGCCAACCGTACGGTGACTTCGCGGTGCGCAAAGCGGATGCCTTCGCGCGCAAACAGTTCGCGGATTTCCTGATACACTTTCTTGCGCACCAGCCACTGATCACCCGGCTTCGTCATGAACTTGACCCGGATGATCATCGCCGAATCCTGCATCTCGATCACGCCCTGGGACTTCAGCGGCTGGATGAAATTGTCTCCGATGACCGGATCGCTCAACAGTTCCTGACCAAGCTTCTTGATCAGCTTGCGTACCTTCTCGACATCTGTGTCATATGTCACACGCAAAGGCAGCTTCATGATCACCCAGTCGCGAGAGTAATTTGTCAGAACCTTGATTTCGCCAAACGGGATCGTGTTCAACGCGCCCAGATGGTGCCGTAACTGGAACGACCGAACCGAGATTTTCTCGACCGTCCCCTTCACATCCCCGATGTCGATATACTCACCCTTTCGGAACGCGTCATCCATCAGGAAAAACGCGCCCGAGAAAATATCCCGAACCAGCGTCTGCGATCCAAAGCCGACGGCCAGACCAACGACACCGGCGCCAGCGAACAACGGGCTGACATTGATGCCCAATTCCATCAGCACGATCAGAACGATCGTGACAACCACGACCGCAAGGATCGCCCCCCGAAACAACGGCAGCAACGTAGCCAGTCGGCTCTGTCCACCTTCGCCGCCTTCATCGCCCAACTCGGCTTCCGCTGCTCCATCGTCGGATTCCTCGGCGATCTTGCTGTCGATCCAGATGCGGAAGAAATGAAACAGAATGTAACCGATGAAGATGATGACCATCACATCAAGGGCGCGTTCGACCGGCAGTTCCTCGCTCCAGTCCGCGTCCGGATACCAGATCACCACCAACGCATAGGCGCCGATGACAAAGGCCAGAATTCCGGCAACCCTGCGCGCCAGATCTTCGTATGTCAGCAGATAGTGCTTTCTCTGCTCAGCTTCGGGGGTTTCAGCGATTTCGATTTCCTCATCGCTGTCGGCGCCCTCTGCATTCATCTCCTCAATCTTGCGAGAGCGATCGAAGTAGCGCTCCAGAAAGTAGTTCATCGCGCCATATGCGATGACGACAGACATGAAGATCAGGTATGTGCTGGCAATCAGAGGGATCGGCGTCGGGTTTTCAAGCGCCAGATCGACCGCCAGCCGGAACCAGCTGAACACGATATAGACGATCAGCGCAGGTGCCCACCCGTACGAGACGACCCGCAGAATCCAAGACACCTGATCCGCCGCGCGTCCGCCCCGGATGGCATTCGAAATCGCCCGCGCATTGAACAGGATCATCAGGATATTGCCCAACGCACCGAGCATCGTCAGCACGCCGTAAACCATGGCGTAGACGTTGTAATTCAGTCCGAAATCCGCCACCCAGGTCGAAAACATCACGACCGAGATATCAAAAGTGGCCAGAGCGGACGCCCAAATATACAGCCGCTTTGCATCCCGGTCTGAGAATGGCGGTAGTCGATATTGGCTCAGATACGGTGACAGGACCATTCGCCACAAGTCAGACACGGTGCGCGACAGGAAGAAGGCGGTGAAAATGGCCGTTACCGTGAACTGTATCGAGATGTCCTTTTCCGTTCCGATAAAGAACAACTCTCCGACGATATACGCCAGCACCATCGCGAATACCGTCGCACCAACCCCCATGAGGAAACGGAACACCAGAAAGGGCATTTTTTCACGATAACCTTGCGGGTTTTCCTTGATGCGCGACACCACATGACGGCGGGCAATGCGCTTTCCGTATATCTCGATCGACAGCCAGCGGCCGATCATCAGGAACAGGATCGCCCAGAGCAAAACCTCGACATAGGTCATGATCCGCCCGTCCGGGCTGGTTTGGCGCAGGACGTACTGAACTTCGAAGATCGAATAGGGCAAGGCCTGCAAGCGAGAGTCGAGCGATGCGCGGAATTTCGAAAGCCGCTCCTGCGCCTTCATCAGTTGCGACCCTTCGCCCATTGGGTCCGCAGATGCATCTTCGCCGGTTCCGCTGGTCTGCTGGCCGGTGGATGAAACGACCTGACCAGCACTGTCGATCACGATTACGCTCGCGCCCGCCTCGGAGGCAGCGCGGATCGCTGCAGCCAGATCTCCGTCGGATGTGGCAGTGGTCTCTTCGGTCGTGCCGGATGGGTAACCAGGTATCAACGACGTCTGCGCCGCAACTTCTTTTGCAAGGCCCAAAGCCGCCAGCCAGAACACCAGGATCAGCCCGGCAAGATAGTTCATTTTCATAGTATGTTGCATCCAGTTCGCAGTTGTCAGGCAGATTACAGAAGCCATGAAGCCTGTACAATCTTCTGCGTGCAGCCCCTGAATATGTGCTTTGCTCCAGTTCCTGCGGCGGCT
The DNA here is from genome assembly GCF_057221075.1 of Ruegeria sp. HKCCD6647-2. Taxonomy (NCBI): domain Bacteria; kingdom Pseudomonadati; phylum Pseudomonadota; class Alphaproteobacteria; order Rhodobacterales; family Roseobacteraceae; genus Ruegeria; species Ruegeria sp. HKCCD6647-2. The sequence goes on from NZ_JBWVBD010000002.1 coordinate 384,484, forward strand.
GAGGGGATAATGTGTTTCCAACTCTCAGAAAATTGAATATGACCGCTCGGGGTAACCTGTATGTGCTCGGCGTGAGCCAGGCGAGTTTGACAGGCAGGCAATCTGTTGTGTTCGCGCGGATCGGCTGTTGCCAAATCGCAATGCTTGTCGCATTTGCTGGATCACGAAAGTCCCTTTGGCAAGCAGGGGCATAAGATATACGATAACTGGTGCAAACGCGCGGATTTGCACCGAAACCTTAGACAGGCGAAGGCATGAGCCTAGGCACTATAAACGAAAAACAAGGCCGCGCTCCGCGCATCCTGTTCTACAGCCACGACACGTTCGGGCTCGGCCATCTACGCCGGTCGCGAGCTTTGGCTTCCGCAATGACGCAGGCGGACCCCAGTGCATCGGCCCTGATCCTGACAGGATCTCCCGTGGCGGGGCGTTTCACGTTCCCGCGCCGCGTTGATCATGTGCGTTTGCCGGGTGTAACCAAGCGTGCGGATGGCTCTTATGCGGCGCGAACAATTGGCATGGGCATTGACGAAGTGACCGAACTGCGCTCGGGCCTGATCCAGACGGCGGTTCAGCAATTCGACCCCGACGTCCTGATCGTCGATAAGGAGCCGACCGGGTTTCGGGGAGAGCTCTTGCCGACCCTGGAACGGCTCGAACATTCCCAAGGTACGCGGCTGGTTCTGGGCCTGCGCGACGTTCTAGACGAGCCGGAAGTCCTGGCTGCTGAATGGGACCGGAAAGAGGCCGTTGCAGCGACTGAACGTTTTTATGACGAGATCTGGGTATACGGTTTGCGCTCGGTCTATGATCCAACTGAAGGATTGCCACTCAGCCCGGCGACGCAGGCACGCATTCATTGGACGGGCTATCTGCGCCGGGATCTTGGCCCGATCGGCGAAGCGCCCGAGCAACCGTATATCCTGATCACGCCAGGTGGCGGCGGTGACGGCAAGTCGATGGTCAATCTGGTCCTGTCCGCCTACGAAAAAGACCCCAACCTGAACCCGAGGGCCATACTGGTCTACGGTCCGTTCCTTTCTGGCGAGTTACGCGAGGAATTCGAAACCCGTGTTGCGGCGTTGAACGGGCGGGTTACGGCAGTTGGTTTCGAATCGCAGATCGAAACCCTTTTTGCCGGTGCCGCTGGCGTAGTCTGCATGGGCGGCTACAACACTTTCTGCGAGGTGTTGTCCTTTGACAAGCGCGCCGTGATTGTTCCCCGAACCACGCCCCGACTGGAACAATGGATACGCGCCTCACGCGCGGAAGAGCTTGGGCTGGTGCGGATGCTGGACGAAAACCGCGACGGGCTGACAGCAGACGCCATGATCAACGCGATCCGCGAACTGCCACATCAACCCCTGCCCTCTCAGGCCATTCGGGCCGGTTTGCTGGATGGGTTGCAATACGTCACCCATCGCATTGATGCCCTGCTGGGCGCGGAACAAGAGCGCGCGACCGGATGACGGCGAAAAGCCCCAAACTGGCGGTGCTGGTCAAAGGATGGCCGCGCCTGTCCGAGACGTTCATTGCGCAGGAACTGGTGGCCCTGCAAGAGGCCGGGCATCGGTTCGATATCTGGTCACTGCGTCATCCCACAGATGCCAAGCGCCACCCGTTGCATGACCGGTTTCGTGGCCAAGTCCATTATCTGCCCGAATACCTGTACGATGAACCGGCTCGCCTGACCGCAGCCCGCGAGGTCGCGACCCGCCTGCCGGGCTATGCGCAGGCCTATCAGATCTGGCGGCAGGATTTGCGACGCGACCCAACGCACAACCGCATTCGCCGTTTCGGCCAGGCCTGTGTTCTGGCCGCCGAGTTGCCAAGGCAAACACGCGCTCTTTATGCACATTTCATGCACACGCCATCTTCGGTCGCACGCTACGCGGCGATCATGCGCGGCTTACCGTGGAGTTTTTCAGCACACGCCAAGGACATCTGGACCTCACCCGATTGGGAAAAGCGGGAAAAACTGCAAGCCGCAACATTCGGAGCCGCCTTTGGAGCAACCTGCACGGCCATCGGTGCCAACCATCTGCGGGGGCTCTCGGATGACCCGGCACGGGTCGATCTGATTTATCACGGGCTGGACCTCGCTCGATTTCCGGAAGCGCCAAATAGGGCAAAGCGAAGGGTGAATGGGCCATTTCACATGCTCTCGGTCGGACGGCTGGTCGAAAAAAAAGGCTTTGACCGCCTGATCGATGCCTTCGCTCTGTTGCCTCAGTCGTTGGACTGGCATTGGACGCACATTGGCGGCGGCACTCTTGGGGACGTTTTGCGCGAAAAGGCAGCAAAGGCTGGCCTTTCGAACCGTATCACCTGGAAAGGCGCCTGTGACCAGCCTGAGGTCATTGCAGAAATGCGGCGCGCAGACCTGTTTGTTTTACCCAGCCGAATTGCAGCGGACGGCGATCGGGACGGATTGCCCAATGTCCTGATGGAGGCAGCCTCGCAACGCCTGCCGATCCTGTCCACGCCAGTTTCGGCAATTCCCGAGTTCATTGCTAACGGGACACATGGAGTTCTGTCCAATGATAAACCCAGCGCTTTGGCTCAGGCCATCGTGGACCTGGAGTCTGACCCCGAAAGAACGGATAAAATGGCCGCAATGGCCCATGAAAGATTGATTGCCGAATTTCGTATGGACCCGGGCATCGCCCGCCTGTCCGCGCGTCTCAGCGCCCTTTGCGCGGGTGACGCCTGATGGCACGCGTGGCTTTCTACGCACCGATGAAATCCCCCGACAGCTCCAACCCCTCGGGTGACCGCGAAATGGCGCGCAACCTGATGGCAGCCATCGGCGCCCAGGGTGATCGCGTGGATTTGGTGTCCCGGTTGCGGGTTTACGACAAAACAGGTGATGCTGCGGTTCAGGAAGCGCTGCGCGCCGAGGCTGAGATTGAAGGAAACAGGCTCATAGCCGAACTGCCGGCCGACATTGACCTGTGGGTCACCTATCACAATTACTACAAGGCCCCCGATCTGCTGGGACCACTGGTTTGCCGCGCCCGAGGCATTTCTTACGTGCAGTTGGAAAGCACCCGCGCAAGCAGCCGCCTTAACGGTGGATGGGCTGACTTCGCAAAGGCTGCGCATCAGGCCTGCGACGCTGCTCATATCATTTTCTATCATACCGCAAACGATCTGATAACGTTGAAGCGGGAACGGTTCGGGGAACAGCGTCTGGTGGAATTGCCGCCCTTCCTGCCCATTTCGAAACTACCGACGGCGTCCAACGGCGACGGACCAATTTTGACCGTGGGGATGATGCGGCATGGGGACAAACTTGCCTCCTATCGGATACTGGCCGATACCTTGACTGAACTGACCGGCGAGTGGGGTCTGAGCATCGTGGGCGACGGACCGGCCCGGTCAGAGGTTGAGGCCCTGTTGGAGCCGTTCGGGGCGCGTGTGCGATTTCTGGGACAATTGGATCGCGATGATCTGCAACAGCAGTATCAATCGTCCTCGATGCTCCTTTGGCCCGGTGTGAACGAGGCGTACGGTATGGTTTACCTCGAGGCACAAGCCAGCGGATTGCCTGTCGTTGCGCAAGACCGGCCCGGTGTGCGCGACGTTTTGGCCCCGTCGGACCATCCGACAGTGGAATGCGGACCAAAAGGCCTGGCGCAGCGCATTCGGAGGCTTAACTCTGACCTCGACCTTCGCCGCGCCGAAGGGGTAAAGGCACGCTCTTACGTTGCGAAACGCCACCTGATGCCGTCAGCCACCAACCGCTTCTGGACGGCGGTGCGCCCTTTGTTGGAGGCCGGTCCATGACACGATTGGCATTGCTGCGCCACGGGCACACAGCATGGAATCGCGCGGGTCAGATTCAGGGCCGCAGCGACATCCCTCTGGACGCCGAAGCCCGATCCGAGCTTGCAGGCTATCAGCTGCCGGAACCATGGGACGCCGCAACCCTTTGGTCCAGCCCGTTGTCTCGTGCGGTTGAAACCGCCCGCCTGGTTGCCGATCGTGACCCGCTGACTGCACCCGCGCTGACCGAAATGAATTGGGGCGATTGGGAGGGCAAACGCGGCGCAGACCTGATCGAACAACCTGAAAGCGGTTATTGTCATATCGAGGATTGGGGTTGGGACTTTCGCCCTCCGTCGGGGGAAAGTCCGGCCGAATTATGGAACCGCCTCGCACCCTGGCTGGCAGAGCTGCAGGGCGACAACATTGCCGTATGTCATATCGGCATCATGCGCGTCATTCTGGCGAGGGCCTGGGGATGGGGATTTCGTGGCCCCGCGCCGTTCAAGATCAAACGGAACCGCCTGTTCATTCTGGACATCGGCAATATGCGGCCCGTGAGCGAACCCGTTCGACTTCAAAAACGTCAGGTGTCCGGATGAAGGTCATGATCGTCGTCACGCACCTTTTGGGCACTGGACATCTGAGCCGCGCACTGACGATTGGCCGCGCGTTTGCGGAAAAGGCTCACGAGGTCCTTGTCGTCTCGGGTGGAATGCCTGCGCCGCAGTTGAACAGTGCGGGAATGTCCATGCTGACGCTTCCGCCGCTCCGGTCGGATGGTGTCGATTTTACTCGCCTGCTGGACCAGAAAGGTCGTGTTGCGGGGGAAGGGTATTTTTCCGCACGAAGGACAGCCCTTACTCAAGCTGTTCGCAGTTTTAAGCCTCAGGTCTTGATTACCGAGCTTTATCCCTTTGGCCGCAGGTCCCTGACGGAAGAGTTTCAGGCTGTTCTGGAGGCCGCGCGAAGCTTGCCACATGATCCGGTCATTCTCGCCTCGGTCCGTGACATCCTTGCACCACCTTCCAAACCGTCCAAGGCGACCCGCGCGGACGAAATTGTGACGCAGTTCTACGACGGCGTGCTTGTTCATTCCGACCCGCAGATCACATCGCTAGAGGTCAGTTGGCCGGTTTCAAAAAATCTGGCGGCGCATCTGCACTACACGGGGTTTGTTGCACCAGCGTCGGCAGATCGGCACCCTGAAGGCGAAGGACAAGGCGAAGTTTTGGTCAGTGCCGGTGGTGGTTCCGTTGGGCAACCGATCTTTCGCGCGGCCATCGAGGCCGCCCGCAAGATGCCCCACAGGCGCTGGCGCCTGTTGGTCGGCGGATCAGACGCGCGCGAACGCATCGACGAATTGTCACGGTTGGCAGAAGGCGCGCCGGTCACTTTGGAACCGGTGCGACCTGATTTCCGGCAAATGTTGCCACTGGCCGCGGCCTCGGTCAGCATGTGTGGTTACAACACGGCGATGGACCTGCTGCAAAGTGGCGTCCCGTCGGTCTTGATCCCTTTCGACGATGGAAAGGAAGTCGAGCAGAGCCTGCGAGGACAAAGCCTGTCGCAACTGCAGGCTGTGGAAGTCACGCGGAGCGCTGACTTGTCAGGTCAGGTGTTGGCCGAAGCTGTTTCCAGGGTGATCACAGAAGGGCCACGCGCCCCGATCACCCAGGGCTTCGATGGTGCAAAGCGATCCGTTGAAATTGCCGGACGTATGGTGGAGGCGAAAGATTGACTGCGGATTGGACGTCACTGCAAGCCGAGTTGCGGCGATGGCGGGCCGAAAATCTGGATTTGCCGCTGTGGTGGCGTGATGACGACGCGATTGCAGTCACGCCTCAGTTAGAGCGCTTGTCAGAGTTATCGGACGAGTTGGGGCTGCCGGTGCATCTCGCGGTCATCCCGCGCCACGCAGAGGAGGCTTTGGCAGAATACCTCGCCAACAAGTCAGGTCTGATGCCAGTGGTGCATGGCTGGGCCCATCAAAACCACGCCCCGGTAGATGAGAAAAAATCCGAGTTTCGTCTGCATCGCCCCATGGACAGTATCATTGAAGATGCCAGAGCGGGGGTTTCCCGTCTGAGCGAACTTTTTGGAGATCGGCTGCAGCCTATGTTCGTGCCGCCGTGGAACCGCATCGCACCAGAAGTGGCCGCACATTTACCGGACTTGGGATATCGGGTGCTGTCCACGGCAACGCCACGCGGTGCAGCGTTGGCCGCCCCGGGATTGGAACAGATCAACACGCACCTGGACCCGATCGACTGGCGCGGAACCCGTGGGCTGATCGATCCAGACGCCTTGATTGCCACTACAATCAAACTCTTGCAGGATCGCCGCAGAGGACGCTCGGACAACAGCGAGCCCTTTGGCGTGTTGACCCACCATCTTGTTCATGATCAGGACGTCTGGCGCTTTTCCCGCGACCTGCTCTGCCGGTTGCTGGATGGTCCCGGATTTGCCTGGACCGGAATAAAACGCGGAAAGACGAGGGAGACCCCGAATGAGCCGACTTGATTCAATGCTGCGCCGCCTGACCGCCCAACGTGACGGGTTGAATTGGGCTGCGGCGCAAATTGGTGAATTGGGCGGCGATGTTCTGGACATGGGGTTGGGCAACGGCAGAACCTATGATCACCTGCGTGAAATCCTGCCCACGCGCCGGATCTGGGTGATGGACCGGGTGCTGCAATGCCATCCCGACAGCACACCTCCTGCCGGGGATTTCCTGCAGGGCGAGGCCGAGCCCATGCTGCACAGGCTGACTGAGGCAGGCCACCGCATGGCGCTGGCGCATTACGATTTCGGGCGTGGTATCAAGAGCGAGGATGTGGCCGAGGCCGCCCGCCTCAGCCCCCTGATCGCGCAGGTGATGCAACCGGGGGGGCTGCTGATCTCTGGACAACCTCTGGTCGGGTTCAGACAGATCAAGGGGCCTGACACGATCGCGCCGGATCGCTACCTGTTCTATCGCGCCGGATCAGGCGACTCGATGGCCACGTGACCAGACGGCTCTCAGTGCGGGCACATCCGCACGCATCCGGAACCGGATCAGATCGGCGCGGGCGCCTGGGCGCAGTTCTCCGCGATCCTCCAGACCCGCAGCCTGCGCAGGCGTTTGCGTAACCGTTCGCATTCCGCGCGCCATATTACCCCACAACTCGCCCAGCCGAGTGGCCGACAGCAGTAGCGCCGAAGGAACATAGTCCGAAGACATGATGTCCAGATATCCCAGTTCGGCCAGTTCGCGTGCCGCGACATTGCCGGAATGCGATCCGCCCCGGATCACGTTGGGGGCACCCATCATAACCTTGATGCCGTGATCGTGACATGCGCGCGCGGCTTCGACCGTGGTTGGAAACTCTGCCAGCCGAATTCCGTGCTTCGCAGACACGCGAACCTGTTCGTGGGTGGTGTCGTCATGGCTGGCCAAAACGGCACCAAACCGGCGCGCGGCCTTCACCGTCTCGACCTCATGTTTGTCACCGTGGCGATCCCGCAAAGCCTGCAGCTGAGCAATGTGCTGCAGGAACGCGTCATCGACCAGCCCATATTTGCCCTTCATGTAGTCTTCAAGCTTTGTGATATCGCGAAACTGGCGTTGACCCGGAGTGTGGTCCATCAGCGAGACCAAACCAACCCGATCCTCCGGGCCGAACTCATCCAGTTCCTCGATCAGCGTCTCCGAACACACTTCGGCCCTAAGGTGCAGGAAATGGCTGATTTTCAACGCATCCTGTTCGCGCAACTGCCATAGCTCCCGGGACAAACCCCGTGCATATTTCAGATACCGCCCTGCCCCGCTTGGGATCGACCCCACTCGCATCGCGTCAAATACGGTTGTGATGCCGGTGCTGGCCAGCTCGGCATCATGCGCGATAATGGCCGAGGCATGAGGCCAGTCCACTTTGGGGCGCGGTTGGATGTGGCGTTCAAGATTATCCGTATGAAGTTCGACCAGACCGGGGCTGACATAGTCACCTTCGCAATCCACCGCTCCGGACGGAACTGCCGTGCCTGTGTCGACCTCGACGATGGCCTCCCCGGCGATCCGGATGCTGCCGGTGACGATCTCGTCAGGCAGAACAAGCGTGGCATTGGCAAGGATCAATTCTTCTGTCATCTGAACTTCACGTGGTTTGAGAAATTGGGATGGCCACGCAATAGGAGGCCAATGTGACATTCACGCGATACGCGATCTACTACGCACCCCCGGCCGATGCGGAGTGGGCGAAATTCGCAACCAGTTGGCTGGGGTGGGACATGGAGACCGGGCAACCGGTCGCACATCCGGAAATCGATGGAATGGATGTTGCAACTGTTACCGAGGTGCCCAGAAAATACGGGTTGCACGCGACGATGAAACCACCGTTTCGGCTGCAGGCCGGGCATTCGATTGCAGGATTGCAGGATGCCTGCGCTCAGCTTGCGGCCCGTTGTACACCGGTCATGATCGAGGGTCTTGAAGTCGCGCGGCTGGGCCGGTTTCTCGCGCTGCGCCCGCTGGGCGACACCAGCGCGCTGAACGCATTGGCCGCAGCTTGCGTTCGCGATCTGGACAAGTTTCGCGCCCCGACCTCGGACTCCGAGATGGCTCGCAGGCGCAATGCGAACCTGACCGCCGGGCAGGAAGCCAACCTGATCCAATGGGGCTATCCATACGTGATGGAGGCGTTCCGCTTCCACATCACGCTCAGTGGCAAGCTGAACGAAACCACGCTGGCGCAGGTGCAGTCCACGTTGGAGAATCACCTGACCCCGTTGCTGCCCTCGCCTTTCCCGATCAGTGATCTGGCATTGATGGGCGAGGCCGAAGACGGGCGGTTTCACCTGATCCATCGCTACGCCCTCACAGCCTGAAGCTGGCGCAATATCGATTCCACGGTCGCATCCAATGTGCCGGAATTGTCGATTTCGATCAGACGGTTCAGGCCGCTTGGAAGCGGCGCCCCGGATCGGCCAAGTCGCCGCATCTGTTCATCTGCGCTTTCTCGTCCACGGGCCATCAGGCGTTGTGCCAGAACCTCTGCATTTGCGGTCAGCGAAACAACAATAAAGTCACCAAAAACCTCCTGCGCAAGCAGCAACACACTGCGCGACAGGTTCACCAATACGGCATCGGCTTCGCGTCGCTGTGTTTCGATTTGCCTCGGAATTCCATAGTGCAACCCGTGTGCCGGCCAACTCAGGGCAAAGTCGCCGGCCTGTTCCATCTGGTCAAACGTTTTGACAGAGACCCGATCGAAATCTTCGCCGTCTTCGCCTTCGGGCCGGGTGATTACCCTGCGGGCTCTTGCAAAACCGGGTGCGCGCGCGATCAGCGCTTCCATCACACTGTCCTTGCCAACCCCGGACGGGCCGACGACCGCTATGACCGGAGCAGGGCTCATGCTGCCAATTCCGGTGAAAAGCCCGAGACATTGACCTCGCGATCACAGACACGATCCCGCGCACCGACATCATGGAATATCCCGACAATCGCAGCGCCGCGCGCTTTGGCATCTTCGATCAGTGAAAGGACGGTCTCGCGGTTCTGGACATCCAGACTAGCCGTGGGTTCATCCAACAGCATCGCCGGGTAGTCATGGGCAAAACCGCGCGCGATATTCACACGCTGCTGCTCGCCGCCGGAAAACGTGGTCGGGCTGAGGGGCCACAGGTTTTCGGGAATATTCAGGCGCCGCAGCAGGGCTTTCGCCTTGTCCATCGCCTGTTGCCTGTCACAGCCGAGCGCCAGCAGCGGTTCGGCCACAACGTCAACCGTCGGAACCCGCGGAACGACTCGCAAAAACTGACTGACATACCCCAATGTCTCACGTCGCAATGCCAGAATTTCACGCGGCTCTGCCTTGGCGACGTCCAGACCACCCACCATTACCTGACCGGTTGCGGCAAGATAGTTGCCGTAGATCACCCGCATCAACGTCGACTTACCGGCGCCGGAGGTACCGGTCAGGGCAACACATTCCCCGGGCGCGACCGAAAGCGAGGCGCCCTCCATCACCGGAATGACCGCACCGCCTTGATTGTGCAAAGTAAAGCTCTTGCTGACGTCCTTGAGTTCAATCATCGCACTTCATCTTTTTCCAAATACTCAAACTTGCAGAACGCTCGACACAAGCAACTGCGTATAGGCGTGTTGCGGGTCGTCCAGCACCTGATCGGTCAGCCCCGCTTCAACGACAAACCCGTCCTTCATCACCATCAGGCGATCCGCCAGCAATCGGACAACGGCCAGATCGTGCGTGACGATGATTGCGCTCAGTCCCATTTCTCGAACCAACCCGCGCAACAGGTCGAGCAAGCGCGCCTGCACCGAAACATCCAGCCCACCGGTCGGTTCGTCCATGAACACTAGCCGGGGGCCGGTCACCAGATTGCGCGCAATCTGCAATCGTTGCTGCATCCCGCCTGAAAACGCGGTTGGACGATCGTCGATGCGCGTTTCATCGATCTCGACCCGGCCCAGCCAATCCATGGCCTTGTCCCGGATGCTTCCGTAGTGACGGTCACCAACGGCCATCAATCGCTCGCCGATATTACCGCCGGCACTGACCGACATCCGCAACCCGTCGCGGGCATGTTGATGCACAAAGGCCCAGTCGGTACGGCCCAGCATCCGGCGTTCGGGTTCCGACATTGTGACCGTATCCACCTGGCCATCAACCCGCGTGTCAAAGATCACCTGCCCGGCATCGGGTTCCAGATGACCCGCCAAACAATTCAACAAGGTCGACTTGCCCGACCCGCTTTCGCCGACGATCCCCATCACCTCACCGGGATAAAGATCGAAACTTACATCCGCGCATCCGATCCGCGCGCCATAGTTTTTCTGGATGCCTCTGACCTGCAACAAAGGTGTCATGCCGCGTTCTCCTCGGCCAGTCGGCCTACATGGCCCGCCTCGCGGCGTGACCGGCAATAATCGGTGTCCGAGCAAACAAACATCCGGTTGCCCGCGTCATCCATGATCACTTCGTCCAGATAGCTGTCCTCGGCCCCGCACAGGTCACACGGATGATCGGCCCTGGTGGCCTCGAACGGGTAGTCTTCGAAATCGAGGCTAACCACTTTGGTATGTGGCGGTACCGCATAAATCCTCTGCTCTCGCCCAGCGCCGAACAACTGGATCGCGTCCATTTCAAGCTTGGGGTTGTCGAATTTCGGAATTGGCGATGGGTCCATCACATAGCGCCCCGACACTTTCACCGGATAGGCATAAGCTGTCGAAATCGCGCCATGCTGGCTGATATCCTCGTATAGCTTCACATGCATCAGACCGTATTCCTCGAGGCTGTGCATCTTGCGCGTTTCGGTCTCGCGCGGTTCCAGAAACCGCAGCGGCTCCGGGATCGGCACCTGATAGACGATGATCTGATCCTCGCGCAGCTTCGCCTCGGGGATGCGGTGGCGGGTCTGGATGACTGTCGCCTTGCCCGTTTCTTCAGTTGTCTCCACGCCCGCCGTGTTCTCAAAGAACCTGCGGATCGAAACGGCATTAGTCGTATCGTCCGCGCCCTGATCGATCACCTTGAACATGTCATCTGGCGTTAGCGTCGCAGCCGAGACCTGAACGCCGCCGGTGCCCCAACCATATGGCATGGGCATCTCGCGGCTGGCGAAGGGAACTTGATAACCCGGAATAGCCAATCCTTTAAGGATCGCACGCCGGATCATGCGCTTGGTCTGTTCGTCCAGATAGGCGAAGTTGTATTCGCTCATAGCATCCCTCGCTCGATCAGGGCCGTTTCAAAGGCTTGGGGGGTTGTGAAGTGAACCGCGTCCATACCTGCGGCACGGGCACCCTCGACGTTCTTCGGACTGTCATCGACGAAGATGCAGTCCTGCGGCGCAAGGTCGGTGCGGTCGCAGAGCAGGTGGAAAATCTCAATCTGTGGTTTCAGCAGTTTTTCACGCCCCGACACGACCGTGATGCCGAAAACCTCGTCCAGTTCAGGGTGCACGGACACACCTCCGGGCCAGGTTTCAGCGGACCAGTTCGTGATGGCGTGGATTGGTGTTCCACGTTCCTTAAGCCGGTAGAGGATGTCCCACGTACCTTCGATCTTGTGCGGAACAGTAGTCGCATAGCGCTCGACATAGCTGGCCAAGCGCTGCTGATCCTCCGGGCAATCCAGTTCTGCCGCCGGCGCGCTGAAGGTTTCGCCCGCGTCCGCTCTCATGTTGCGGTCGAAAAAATCGACACGTGTCAGGAATTCGTCGACGGCCTCGCGGCTGCCCATATCGTCCAGCCATGCCAGATGCGGGTCCCATTTGATCAGGACATTACCGATATCGAAAACGACCGCTTTCATTCTGCAGCCTCCCTTGGCGCAATGCGTTCTTCGGCCTCACGACGCAACTTGCGAACCAGCTCCAGTTCGGACTGGAAATCCACGTAGTGCGGTAGTTTGATATGTTCGAGAAACCCGGTGGCCTGAATGTTGTCCGCGTGGCTCAGTACGAACTCTTCGTCCTGCGCGGGGGCACCCAGGTTGTCCTCTCCCAACTCTTTCCAACGCAGTGCACGATCCACCAGTGCCATAGCGATCGATTTGCGTTCAGATTGACCGAAGACCAGCCCATAGCCGCGCGTGAATTGCGGCGGTTCGGTCTTGGAGCCTTTGAACTGGTTCACCGTTTCGCATTCAGTCAGCTCGATCTCGCCGATCTCAATCTCAAAGCCCAGTTCAGGAATATCCATCTCGACCGCGACCTTGCCGATCCGCAACTCGCCCACGAAGGCGTGGTTTCGGGCATATCCGCGCTGGGTCGAATAGGCCATTCCCAGCACAAACCCCTCGTCCCCACGCGTCAGAGATTGCAGACGCAATGGTCGGTTTGAAGGAAATTCCATTGGCTCCCGCGTCAGATCCCCGGGAGTGGTATCGATTGCGGGCTCGTCCTGGATGATGTCCTCATCCTTGAGGAACTCAGTGATGTGTGGCGTCGGTTCCTGCCGTGCTGAGCCTCTCGGCGCAGGTTCGACTTCGCCATCGGCGGCCAGTTTGAAATCCAGTAACCGGTGAGTGTAATCGAAAGTCGGCCCCAGCACTTGGCCACCGGGCGCATCCTTGAATGTTGCCGAAATCCTGCGCTCACAGGCCATGCCTCCGGTATCAACCGGGTTCGAATAGCCAAAACGCGGCAACGTGGTACGGTATGCGCGGATCAGAAAGATCGCCTCGATCAAGTCACCACGCGCCTGTTTGATGGCCAATGCGGCAAGGTCGGGATCGAACAGGGATCCTTCGGCCATGACCCGGTTGACCGCCAGACTAAGCTGTTCGCGGATTTGCGCAATGCTCAGTTCCGCCACGTCCGTGTCACCACGCCGCTCTTCAGCCAGCCAGGCGTGGGCGTTCTCGATGGCTTTTTCACCCCCTTTAACAGCAACATACATGGCCTAACCCTCTGCCTCGATCTGTGTGCTGCGCGGAAGCGCCGCGACCCGGTTGCCACTGGTGAAAAAGAAATCGCACCCTAACGGATAGAGCGTCGAATTGCCCTGCAGAGCCACGACATCCGGCAGTGACAAACGCGCGGTGTTCTTTATGCCCGGCCCTCGCAGGATCGCACCTTGCGGCCGTAAAGCTTCGCATTCGACAATCAGCGTCGCAGAACGGTCCGGGTATTCAGGCGTACCAATGCGATAATTGCTCAACGGCATCAGATTCAGCCAGGCGCCGACGGCAAAATCGGCCTGAGATGCACCAACAATCGGTGCGCCCGTGTGGAAAGTCAGCCATTGGCGTATATCTTCAGTGTCCACCGCACCGGCCAGAAAAACGCCGGTATCCGCATCACACAGTGTCAGCAACAGCGTGCCCGCTGCAACTGATAGCGGTGCCGGAGGCTCGACCCCAGCAATCGTTCGAATTTCGCCGGGTCTCGCCATGACGGTCATTGCCGCGCGAAACGCATATGCGGCGTCTCTGGGGGCGTCGTGAAAACCGCCGGAAAACGGCGTTTGCGCATTCATCAGTCTTCTCCCCGAACCAGTGTGAAGAATTCTACCTTGGTGGCGGCGGCCTTGGCTGCACGTGCGTTTCGTGCGGCCTGCATCTGCTGTTTCAGTGGCTCGATCAGTGTTTCTCGGATCCCGCTGGCGGCTTTGGTCTGCATCAGCGCGTCGATCAAGGCCGCCACTTCGGCCCTGGATTTCGATCGCCCCCGCACATATCCATGCCCCACCGTGCCATCCTTCAGCACCAGAGAGCAGCGCGTCACCGTCATCTCACCAAGGTTGAACGGCGCGCCGGTTGCCCCTGTGCGCCCTCGTACCATCACGCCGCCAATTTCAGGGCTGCGCAGCCACTCGAACGACGGACGCTCTGCGACGTTGGCCCAGAGGGCCATCAACGCCTCTTCCGGGGCACGCGCCAACAGCCCCATCCATTCCTGCCGCGCCGCGGTATCGGTTTCTGTCTGTTCTTTCATCGAAAGCCCTTGTCGCGGTTGTCTATACGAACTATACAACTAGACAAATATTACAGCTCGCGGCCGCGTGCTGCAATCCTCGATTCCATGAAGTTTTGGTGACATGAACAAAACACCTGTCTGGAAAAGCATCGCCCTGAGCCTCACATCAGATATCGCCGAAGGGCGTTACGGGACCGGAGATCGCCTGCCGACCGAAGCGCAACTGTCGGCGACGCACGGTGTCAATCGCCATACCGTTCGGCGCGCCCTGTCCGAGCTTGCCGATCAGGGCCTGGTCCACGCCCGCCGTGGCGCAGGTGTATTTGTGACAGCGCGACCCACGGACTATCCAATCGGTAAACGGGTCAGATATCACAAAAGCATATCTGCCAGTGGAAAGATTCCGGGCAAACGTATTCTGTCACTAACGACACGCGTCGCTGACGTAGCGGAGGCTGAGGCGCTTGGGCTGAACCCCGGCGACGCGGTGCACGTCTATGACGGCTTGTCCCTTGCCGATGGTCGGCCCGTGGCAGTGTTTCAAAGCAGTTTTCCGGCAATCCGCTTTCCGGACATCCTGCAGACCCTGACCGAAACACAATCCGTCACAAAAGCGCTGCAACGATGCGGTGTTGAGGATTACATCCGAATCTCCACGCGCCTGACCGCGCGGGCTGCTACTGCGACACAAGCCCTGCACCTGAACCTGAGTGAAGGGGCTCCGGTTTTGCATTCGGTCGGTATCAATGCCGACCCGGACGGGCGACCGGTTGAATATGGCAAGACAGTCTTTGCCGGTGAACGTGTCACGCTGACCATCAGCGATCCTTGATTGTCAGACATGCTCCCGCCCGTCTTCGGCCTCCTGTCGGAGTCCTCATCCGGTTGGGCCCGGCGCCGCGCGCTGCGCGGCGCCGGGCCCAAGGCCGCCAGGGGGTATCGGCGTAGCCGATGCGCCAGCGGGCGCGGGAGGGCCATGGCTCAAGAAATCCGCGTTATTCGTACTTTTCCAGGAATGCCTCAGCCTGAAGAGCGCGAAAATCTGGCAGCACTTCACGCAGTCTCGCATGGTCCCAGTCCCACCAGGCAAGCGCCATCATACGCTCAGAAATGTTCTCAGAGAACCGGCGACGAACCGGCTTGGCGGTCACACCGGCGACAATGGTATATGGCGGCACATCCTTGGTTACGATTGCTCCGGATGCGACCACCGCTCCGTGGCCGATGGTCACTTCGGGTTTGATGATCGCCGCATGCCCAATCCAGGTATCATGGCCGACATAAGTCGTCCGACCCGCACGATGGGCGAACCAGTCCGCATCGTGCTCGGCATCGTCCCAATAGTCTCCCGAGCGATAGTGGAAATGATGCAGCGAGGCCTTCTCCATCGGATGATCCGTGGCCCCGATCCGCGTAAAGCTGGCGATATTGGCAAACTTGCCGATCCGCGCATTTGCGATGTCACAGGTTCGGTCGCAGTAGGAATAGTCCCCAAAATCGGAGTTCGCCACGCGTGTACCGGCTCCGATCTCGACATACGCGCCAAAGGTACTTTCTGTGATCTGGCAATCGGGCTGGATGAACGGCTGATCGAAACGCAGTCGCGCCATGGTCTTGTCGTCCTTTTTCTTTCTTAAGGCAGCAGGAACGGCTTGGCCTTCGGGTCGCGCGGCTTGCGCTTTTTGCCGGCCTCACCCTGGATCAGGCGTTTGCGCAACCAGCCTGAGAACCAGTCCATCAGCATCACCATCAGGATAATCAGGACGATGTAATAGGCGACTTCTTCCCAGTCCTTCTGGGTGATAATCGCCTGCGTCAGCAACAGACCGATCCCACCGCCGGTGATCGCCCCGATCACGGTGGCGCTGCGGGTGTTGGATTCGAGAAAATAGAGAAGCTGGCTCAGCAGCACCGGAGTGATCTGCGGGATCACCCCAAACCGATAGCGCTGCGGTGCGTTCGCGCCGGTGGACTGGACGCCCTCGATCTGCTTCTGGTCGACGTTCTCCAGAGCTTCCGAGAAGATCTTGCCGAACGTTCCGGTATCCGTCACCAGAATGGCAAGCGCACCGGTTAGCGGGCCAGGGCCAAAGGCTCGGGCCAGAACGACCGTCCAGATCAGCGCGTCCACACCACGGACAAAGTCGAACACCCGTCGGGTGACAAACCGGACCGACCGCAGCGGGTTGAAGTTGCGTGTCGCCAGGAAGGCAAGCGGCAAGGCGATCATGCCTGCGCCCAAAGTCCCGAGGAACGCCATCAGAATGGTCTCGAAGATCGCCCAGGCCACGTCCTGATGCCGCCACATCTTGTTGGTCCAGAAATCGTTGAAGATCGCCCCGGCCTCTCCTGATGCCGCGCGCGCTGTCAATTCGGGAAAAGACTTGCCGTAGAAGGGGCTGTCGAGTGTGAACCAGAACAGCTCCCACCCGGTAAAATAGCGAAACACCTCGGACCGATTTCGGGTGACGGTCAGGCGGCCAGCGTCGGTGGTGATCGCCAATCGGTTCTTTGACACGTTGATCCAGTCAGGCACTTCACCTGCTGGCAACTCGGCCTGCACTCCGGCCGATCGGCTGGGCGTCGCGCGCACCGTGCCATAGCCCGGGATGTCGTACTCGACCGTTTCAGGGCCGAAGCGCACCACATGACCGTCTTCCAGATCAATCACCGTCGTCTCACCCAGCGCGACCCATTCGGGCGAGGTGCCCTCGGGATAAGCGCCTTTGCGTTCGCCCTCGATTGCGACGGATATTTCACCATTGCGATTGTCGCGCTCGACATGGGTTTTGTAGCTGTAGCTGTCAGACACAAGCGTCTTGCCGTTTTCCCAGTTGGCGCGTTCGGCCAGACCGGGGACATCGAAGGCAAAGACGACGTAGGTCAGGTATACAAGCACCAGCCCCGGCAGACCGAAATTCATGATACGCTTGCGGTTGAACAGGCGGTCGGCCTCGGCCTTGAGTTCGTCGATCGACAGGTCTGTGGCAAAGGTGCTCATGCGGTGGTTCCTTTTTCGGACCCGTGGGTCAGACGGTCGCGCAGATACCCGGACAGTTGATCCACAACGACGATGGTAACGAAGAGAAGGATAAAGATGGCTGCGGCCTCATCGTAACGACCCTGCCCCCAGGACATGGCGTTGCGCAGTTCGTAACCCAGACCGCCCGCTCCGACGAAGCCAAGGATGGCCGAGGCACGGATGTTAATTTCAAACCGCAGCAATGCATAGCTGACATAGTTCGGACCGACCTGCGGGATAACGCCCAGATACATTCGCTGTGACCAGTTGGCCCCTACGGAATGCAACCCTTCGACCGGTTTAAGTGAAGCGTTTTCATTAACTTCCGAGAACAACTTACCCAGCGCACCAGCCGTATGGATGGCAATGGCGATCATCGCAGGGATCGGGCCGCCACCCAGAATGAAGATCAGCACCAGCGCAATCACGATCTCCGGGATCGCGCGGAAGATATCCGAGATACGGCGGAAGACCGGGATCAGCGACGGCCAGAGCGCCATGCCGCGTGTCGACATGAGCGCAAGGAATGTTCCACCAATTGTCCCGACCAGTGTCGCGGCTGCGGCGATATTCAGTGTCTCAACCAGCGCCGGGAAAAACTCGACAAGATTTGCCGGCATCGCGCCGATCTTTTCCCACGCCTCGGACAACACCTCGGACGGGTAGTCCAGAATACGATGCCAGCCATCTGTGAAACTGCCCGCATTGCGGCTGTCTGCTGTGCGGAAGCCCGCAGCCATCAGCGCAACAAACAGGATCAGAAGGATACCACCATAGACCCGCTTGCGTCGTGTCATCGCTGTGTAGTCGTCGCGGATCTGATCGACGCCTGGGGACCCAGCAGTCAGGTCTGTCATGGAATGCTCCTGAGTGGAAAAACGGGGCCCGGTTTTCCACCGGACCCCGATCATTGGATATGCAGGCTTAGTTGGACTTCAGCTTGCGTGCTTCGATGATGATTTCGTAGGCGTCGTGGGTGATCGGCTCGAACGCCTTTGCCTCACCTGCGGCCACGCCATAGAAACACTCTTGGTCTTTCTCGTGCAGGCCGGCCATCAGGGCGGTCATCTTTTCCTTGACGTCCGCAGGCAGCGCGGTGCGCAGCACGATCGGTCCTTCCGGGATCGGTTTGGACTTCCAGATTTCAACCAGGTCGTTCATGTCGACCAGGCCGGCATCAACTGCGCGGCGCAGGGCACCCGAGTTGTATCCGTCTTCCCAATTGCCCAAACCGTCGGCCCAGGTCACACCGCCGTCGACGTCACCGTTGTTTACGGCAACAATGGTCTGCTCGTGACCACCGGTGAATTTCACTTCGCCGAAGTAATCACCCGAGTCCATGGTTGCGCCTGTAGCCTGCGGAATTTCGATCGACGGGATCAGGTAACCCGAGGTCGAATTCGGATCGCCGAAGCCAAAGGCCTTGCCCTTCATGTCTTCCAGCGAAGTGATGCCGCTGTCCTTGCGAGCGAAGCCAACCGAATAGTAGCCATAGCCACCGTCAAGGTTCACTTTTACCAAAACCGGCTCGACCGCTTCGGGGTCGCTCAGATAGGTTTTTGCATAGCCCGATGCGCCCAGCCATGCCATGTCGATGGTGCCGCCCAGCAGGCCCTGGATCACACCGTTATAGTCGGCAGGTGCAAACAGCTTGGTTTCAACACCCAGCTCTTCTTCGGTGTACTGACGAAGACACTCGTTGTTGTTCAGACGGTCCTGGGCGTTTTCGCCACCCAAGATACCGATGCGGAACTCGTTGATTTCCTGAGCCATTGCAGGTGCGGCCATGGCCGTGGTCGCAACAAGGGCAGCAATTAGTTTTTTCATCTGTCTTTCTCCAGGTTGATGTCCCCGACCTCTCATCGGGCCGGGCGATGAAAGGTGGTGGGGGGCTCAGATGGTGGCTTCGGCTTCCATCAGGGCCTTCTGGGTGGCGTCGAGCGTGTCGATCTCGGTCGATGTCGCCTCCTCCGAGAAGCTTGCATCGGCGCCATAGATCTCACGGGCGACGCCGGTGGTCAGCTGCTCGGGCAGCCCGTCGAACACGATGCGTCCGTCGCGCATGCCAACCACGCGGTCGCAATAGCGGCGCGCGGTATCCAGCGTATGCAGGTTGGCGATGACGGTGCGCCCGTCCTCTTCATGGATGCGACGTAGCGCCTGCATCACAACCTGCGCATTCATGGGGTCCAGCGAGGCGATTGGTTCATCCGCCAGAATGATCTTGGGGCCCTGCATCAGGGCCCGCGCAATCGCGACTCGCTGCTGCTGACCGCCCGACAAGGCTTCGGCCCGTTTCGGCGCATGTTCGGCAATGCCCAGACGGTCCAGAATATCGATGGCCCGATGGATGTCCTCCATCGGAAACAGGTTGAACATGGTGGCCAGCGTCGAATGCCGATTCAGCGTTCCGTGCAGTACGTTTGATACGACATCGAGGCGCGGCACCAGATTGAACTGCTGGAAGATCATCGCGCAGTCGGCCTGCCAGGCGCGCTTGTCTCGGCCTTTGAGTTGAGTGACGTCGCGACCTTCAAACAGAATCTGGCCATCGCTCGAATCCGTCAGGCGGTTAATCATCCTGAGCAGAGTCGATTTTCCCGCACCCGACCGGCCAATAATGCCGATCATGCAGGGCTTGTCGATGTCCAGAGTCGCGGCATCTACAGCCACGTTGTCGCCAAAACGTTTGGTCAGCTTGTCTATGCGCAGCACGTGCCACCCCCACTTCGTGTTGGCGGTCAGCTACAGATACCATTCAACGGCTTTGTGTCGGTTCGGTGAAAGTTTTGTAAACGTCCGCTGCCCTGTTGAGAGGCCTACACTTTGGCCACATTCGCGGATATATGCGCGTGACACCAAGTTACTCACATGAGGCCAACCATGAGCTTTGACCGCAAGATCAAGATCGCCCCGTCAATCCTCTCTGCCGATTTTGCCAATTTCGGACAGGAAATTCAGGCTATCGAGGCTCAGGGGGCCGATTGGGTCCATGTGGACGTGATGGACGGACATTTCGTACCGAACCTCACTTTCGGTCCGCCAGCGGTCAAAGCGTTTCGCCCGCATGTGAAGACGGTGATGGACGTGCACCTGATGATCACTCCGGTCGACCCATATATCCAGGCCTATGCGGATGCGGGCGCAGATGTGCTGACCGCGCATGTCGAAGCCGGACCGCATACGCACCGGACCTTGCAGGCGATTCGCGCTGCCGGGATGAAGGCGGGTGTAGCACTGAATCCCGGCACTCCGGCCGAGGCGGTCGAACACCTGCTTGATCTGACCGATCTGGTCTGCGTGATGACCGTGAACCCCGGATTTGGCGGTCAGAAGTTCATCGACATGACGAGCAAGATTCGCCGTCTGCGTCAGATGATCGGCGACCGCCCCGTCCATATTGAAATCGATGGCGGCGTCGACCCCAAAACGGCCCCCTTGGTTGCCGCTGCAGGTGCTGACGTTCTGGTCGCAGGCTCGGCTGTCTTCAAGGGCGGATCCGTAAACAAACCCGAAGTCTATGGCGAGAATATCCGTGCGGTTCGCGCTGCAGCCGAAAGCGTGCTGACCTGATCAGGCGGTACTCCCGCCAGCCGTCTGTGTTGCAGTCGAAACACCTCCTTTTGTTGGGCCCGGCATCGTGCTACGCGCGATGCCGGGCCCAAGGCCGCTAGCGGTATTGGCGCAGCCAATATCGCGCGGGCGCGGGAGGCTTTCGTTGCCTAAAGCCGACAACCCTTTACCAGAAGGGAAGCTATCTGTTCAGATCCTCGAAACAGCGCTCTTCTGCGACCAGTTTTTCAAGCAAAGGTGCAGGTTGCCAGAAATAGCCGTCCTCCGCCGACCATGAGCGGATATCGGACAAGACTTCTGGCAAACCTCGAATATCGGCCCATTTCAAAGGTCCGCCCCAATAGCGCGGGAAGCCGTAACCATAAAGCAGGACGACATCCACATCCAACGGGCGGCGGGCGATGCCTTCGCCAACCACCTTGGCGGCTTCATTTGCCATTGCGGTCAGGTAGCGGCGAACAATCTCTTCGTCCGAGAATGCACGCGGCGTGATCCCGTGTGTTGCTCGATCCGTTTCCACCAAAGTCAAAACTTCGGGGTTTGGCACACCGCCTCGCTTGCCCGGTTCGTATACGTAATATCCCCTGCCAGTCTTCTGTCCGAAATGCCCGGCCTCACACAGCTTGTCCGCGTATGAGCTGTCTCGGGCACGCGGGTCCAACCCTTCCGCCCGCTTGCGTTTTCGTGCGGCCCAACCGATGTCCAACCCGGCCAGATCCGATACCGCAAAAGGACCCATCGCAAAGCCGAAATCGGTGAGAGCCTTGTCAATCTGAAACGGGCTTGCCCCGTCCAAAACCATATGATCGGCGCAGGCGCGGTACGTATTCAGGATACGATTCCCGATGAATCCGTCGCAAACCCCTGCCCTCACGGACACTTTTTTCAACCTGCGCCCAAGAGCGAAACCAGTTGCCACAACCTCGGGACCGGTTTGCTCGGCCACGACGATTTCGAGAAGCTTCATCACATGGGCAGGCGAAAAGAAATGCAGCCCGATGACGTCAGAAGGCCGCCCCGTTGCCTTCGCGATCTCGTCGATATCCAGGTAGGAGGTATTTGTCGCGAGGATTGCACCTTCCTTGCAGACCGCATCCAGGCTGGAAAACACCTGCTTTTTGACCTTCATATCCTCGAACACGGCTTCGATCACAAGATCGGCGGCACTCAGAGCGCCGTACTCCGTGGCCAGTTCCAACTTATTGGCCAGGATGTCGTCATGGTTGCTCTGGGTCAGCTTGCCGCGCTTGAGCGCGCCACCAAGGTTCGAGGCGATCCGACCCTTGGCAGCGTGGGCGGCGTCATCGGACATCTCCAGCAGCGTCACCTGCAAACCTGCCAACAGGGCAGACGTTGCAATTCCGGCACCCATCGTGCCACCGCCGACAACGCCGATCTGATGCAGATCCCTCGGCGCGACATCTTTCAGTTCCGGCAGTTTCGACACCGCGCGTTCGGCAAAAAAGGCGTGGATCAACCCTTTGCGCTGATCAGACGCCATCAATTCCATGAACAACTCACGCTCACGCGCCTGACCGGCCACAAAACTTTCTGCCTCGCAGGCGGCCTGCACCGCGCGCACTGCGACGGCCGGTGAGAGTTGACCACGCCCCTTCTTCAACACGGCATCATAGGCCGCGTCGAAGTCAATCAGTTCAGGGGCGGGCATATCGCAGATCGGTCGGCGAGGCGTGTCAGTTTCCAGCAACTCGGCCACATACTCCAGACCGATCTGGCGCGGTTCACCCTCCTGGACCCTGTCCAGCACACCCAGTTCCAAGGCTTCGGGCGCCGACACATGGCGGCCTGTCGTAATCATGTCCAGCGCCGCCTGAACTCCGGTCACGCGCGGCAGGCGTTGAGTGCCACCTGCGCCCGGGATTATGCCCAGATTCACTTCGGGCAGACCGACCTTTGCAGAAGGTACGGCAATTCGGTAGTGACAGGACAATGCGACCTCGAGCCCGCCACCCAGCGCGGTTCCGTGCATTGCCGAAACGATCAATAGTGGCGATGCTTCGATCCGATCACAAAGTGCCGGGAGCCAGGGATCTTGCGGCGGTTTGCCAAATTCCCGGATGTCGGCGCCCGCGAAATAGGTCCGGCCATCTCCATGGATCAGCACTGCCCGCGCCCCCTCGGTCTCGGCGCGCTCGATCCCGGCCAAAAGGCCCCGTCGCACATCAACACCCAGAGCGTTTACCGGTGGGTTCTGCGCTGCAAGAACGGCAATATCTCCAACTTTCTCATATCCAATGACCTGGGACATTCGCCTCATACTCCCCCGATTGATGCACACAGCACACCCGCTTTTGGCCTTGTTATGGTGTGCGCCCGGAGACTGAACCGGGACGCGCTCGTATTCAACCCCATTTACCGACTAATCGTTCGGTTTTTTGCTAAACACCAAGAATTGATAAGTATTTTATGGGTCACCAATCGTGTGCGCCCTAAACTGACCAGAGGCTGTTGGGTGTACCAAGACCCTATGCTGTCGTCTTCACCAAGAACCAAACAGGGAGCATGATCATGTGCGATATTTGCGTCATCAACTCGGTGAAGGACCGAATGCTGTCCCGCCGATCGTTCTTCAAGGCCAGCGCCGCTGTGGCAGCGGGTACAGCACTCGGGACTGCACGCACCACTCCGGCCATGGCCGCAGGGCACGGAGAAATGGTGGACATGACCCACGTCTACGACGCCGATTTCCCAACCTATTTTGGCCAACCGGGGATCGAAGCGGACCAGATCTTCAATCTTGAGGACAATGGGTTCAACCTGTTCAGTCTGGCGGTCAATGAACACACCGGAACGCATATCGATGCGCCGCTGCATTTCTCGGCCGACGGACAGTCGGTGGATGAGATCCCGGTGTCGAACCTGGTCTGTCCGCTCTGCGTCATCGATATCGCCATGCGGGCGAGTGAGGATGCAGATGCCCAGGTCACCCCAGATGACCTAAAGACCTGGATCGCAGCGCACGGCCCGATCCCCGAAGGTGCCTGTGTTGCGATGCATTCCGGCTGGGGAAACAAAGCCAACTCACCTGAATTCCGCAACGCCGATGACGACGGTACGATGCACTTTCCAGGGTTTCACGTCGAGGCAGCACAGATGCTGATGGATGAAACAGGCGCAGTGGCTATTGCCGTAGATTCCCTGTCGCTGGATCATGGGCCATCAGCAGATTTCGCAACACATCACGCGTGGCTGCCAACCAATAGGTATGGAATCGAAAACCTGGCAAATCTCGATAAGGTACCGGCCAGCGGTGCCACTTTGATTGTAGGTGCACCCACGCACCGCGGTGGAACGGGCGGACCGGCCCGCATTTTCGCGATGGTTTAAAGACACATCCAATTGTGGCTATTGGGTTCAAGGACATCATACTTCTGATCTGCACACGCTGCACAACGGCTATGCGCAATACTGTATGGCCGATTGCGGCCAGGATGAATAAATCACGCTGGTGAAAAAAACCTCGACGAAAGATGGATCAATGCGCCAATCCACCACTCACCTGTCTTTGACCGAAATTGCAGCCGATATTGCCAAAGGCATCTGTGTCGCATTCGCTGAAATTGGCGAGGCACGCGCCAAGTCGCGCAAAGTGCAAATGCTTTGGTCGTTGAGCGACACCGATCTGGCCACGCGTGGAATTGATCGCAAAGACATCATTCGCCTTGTTATGGCTGGTGTCGTCTGAAGGTATCGCCAAGCCTTTTCAAGAGATCTGGATCAAAACCGTCGCATCGTTCTGACCGCCGTGACAGCCCGCAATTTTGCGGGCTTTTTCTTTTGTCAGGCTTGATATGTTACATTTTTCTTAACGCATCCAGATTCACGTTACATTTTTTCTTGCCGCGAATCACACGCAGGTTTATTAACCGACCTAGCGGTCAATTATTGTTGCTGACCTAGTAGGGAGAGTTCGATCCATGGATGCCTTTATCTGCGACGCTCAGCGGACTCCTATCGGTCGCTACGGCGGCAGCCTCAGCGCGGTTCGGACCGACGATCTGGCGGCTGTTCCGATGGCGGCATTGATGGCACGGAACCCACAGGTCGATTGGGCCAGTGTCGATGACGTCATCTTTGGCGATGCCAATCAGGCGGGGGAAAGCAACCGCAACGTGGCGCGCATGGCTGCCTTGCTGGCCGGGCTACCAGTGGACGTGCCGGGAACAACGTTCAACAGGCTTTGCGCCAGCGGAATGGATGCGGTTGGCATGGCCGCGCGGGCGATCAAGGCCGAAGACTACGACATGGCGATCGCAGGCGGTGTCGAAAGCATGTCGCGCGCGCCGTTCGTCATGCCCAAGGCCACATCCGCGTTTTCGCGTGCAAATGCAGTATACGACACCACTATTGGCTGGCGGTTCGTGAATCCCAGGATGCAGCGAGAGTTTGGTATCGACTCGATGCCGGAAACCGCAGATAACGTGGCGGAAGCTTATGGCATCAGCCGCGAAGATCAGGATGCATTTGCGGAACGCAGCCAGGCCCGCTGGGCCGCGGCGCACCAGGCCGGGGTGTTTCAGGAGGAGATCACCCCGGTCACAATTCCCCAGCGCAAGGGCGACCCGATCACCGTGGATACGGACGAGCATCCTCGCCCGGGCACGACGGCTGACAAGTTGGCTGCTCTCAAGGGGATCAACGGCCCGGACAAGACGGTTACAGCCGGAAACGCATCGGGTGTTAATGACGGCGCGGCGGCCATCCTGCTGGCGAACGAAGCTGCTGCGAGCAGAAATGGTCTTACCCCGATTGCACGCGTCGTTGGGATGTCCGTTGCGGGTGTCGAACCCCGTATTATGGGTATCGGCCCGGTCCCGGCCAGCCGCAAGGTGCTTGAGCGCGCCGGACTAAGCGTCGAACAGATGGATGTGATAGAATTGAACGAGGCTTTTGCCTCACAAGGTCTGGCCACGCTGCGCGAATTGGGTGTGCCTGACGACGCACCTCATGTGAACCCAAATGGCGGAGCGATTGCCATTGGCCACCCGCTTGGCATGTCTGGCGCGCGGCTGGTGATGACGGCAGCATACCAGCTCCGCCGCACTGGCGGTCGCTACGCGCTGTGCACGATGTGCGTAGGCGTTGGCCAGGGCGCCGCACTTGTACTTGAACGCGTGTGACGCGCAGCCCGAAAAGCGGGACCCGGATCTCGGTTTCCGCTGCGCGGCATCAAATATGGGAGGAGACCCCACATGTATGCTCAGATGATCAAAACGGCCGGAACGGGCGTCAAATCCCGCGAGGAGATGACCGAACAGGAACGCGCCTTTCAGGACAAGATCGACGCAGATATCAAGATCGAGCCCAAGGACTGGATGCCCGACGATTACCGTGCGACCCTGATCCGCCAGATCGGCCAGCACGCCCACTCCGAGATCGTGGGACAGTTGCCCGAGGGGAACTGGATCACCCGCGCCCCGACGCTTGAACGTAAGGCGATCCTGTTGGCCAAGGTGCAGGATGAGGCCGGGCACGGGCTTTACCTGTACTGCGCAGCGGAAACGTTGGGTGTCAGCCGCGACGAGATCACCGAGATGCTGCTGGACGGCCGCATGAAATACTCGTCGATCTTCAACTATCCGACGCTCAACTGGGCCGATATCGGCGCGGTCGGCTGGCTGGTCGATGGCGCGGCGATCATGAACCAGGTGCCGCTGCAGCGCACGTCATTTGGGCCGTATTCCCGTGCTATGATCCGCATCTGCAAGGAAGAAAGCTTTCACCAGCGCCAGGGCTATGACGCGATCCGAAAGATGGCGGAAGGCACGCCGGAACAGAAGAAAATGGCACAGGATGCGCTGAACCGGTTCTGGTACCCGTCGCTGATGATGTTCGGGCCATCCGACAAGGACTCGGTTCATTCAGCACAGTCGATGGCGTGGAAGATCAAGATCAACACCAATGACGAGCTGCGCCAGAAATTCGTCGACCAGACGGTCCCGCAGGCCGAATACCTGGGCCTGACAATCCCTGATCCGGATCTGAAATGGAATGAAGAACGCGGGCACTACGATTTCTCAGAGCCCGACTGGTCCGAATTCTTCGACGTCATTAAGGGGAACGGCCCTTGTAACGTGGATCGTCTGGCCGCACGCAACAAGGCCTGGGATGACGGCAAGTGGGTCCGCGACGGACTTCTGGCCCACGCCCGCAAGAAACGCGCCGGAAATCTGGCAGCCGAATAAGCCCACCCTGAGGAGGAAACCCGATGAATAACGAATGGCCCCTGTGGGAGATATTTATCCGCGGTCAACACGGCATGAGCCACCGTCATGTCGGCTCGCTGCACGCGCCTGACGCCGAAATGGCGATCAAGAACGCACGCGACGTCTATACCCGCCGCAACGAAGGCGTTTCGATCTGGGTGGTCGAGGCCAACAACATCTCGGCCTCATCGCCCAGCGACAAAGGCCCGCTGTACGAACCCAGCGAAAGCAAGGTGTACCGCCACCCGACCTTTTTTGACATCCCCGAAGAAGTGGGGGCAATGTGATGACCCGCGACGAAGCTTTCCTGCAATTCCTGCTGCGGATGGGGGACAACACCCTGATCCTGGGCCATCGCGTCAGCGAGTGGTGCGGCCACGCGCCCGTGTTGGAAGAAGACATCGCGCTGGCGAATACCGCGCTGGACCTGATCGGCCAGACGCAGATGTGGCTGGGGCTTGCGGGTGAGATCGACGGCGGCAAAAGCGCCGATGACCTGGCCTTTCTGCGCGACGCCTGGGATTTTCGCAATGTGCTGTTGGTTGAAGTGCCAAACGGTGACTTTGGCCGGACACTGATGCGGCAATTCCTGTTCGATGCGTGGCATTCGATCATGCTGGGGCGGTTGATGAAGTCCTCTGACGATCGCGTCGCCGCCATCGCGGCAAAGGCCAGCAAAGAGGTTGCCTATCACCTCGAACGCTCGGGCGACACTGTCGTCGGGCTGGGTGACGGCACCGAGGAAAGCCAAACACGGATGCAGGAAGCGCTGGATTACCTTTGGCCCTATGTCGGTGAGATGTTCGCCAGCGACGATGTCGATGCCGAGATGGTTGCGGCAGGTATCGCGCCCAATCCGGCCGATTTGCGCGCAGAGTTTGATGCTCTGGTCGAACGGATCCTGAACGACGCAACGCTGACGATCCCCGATAGTCGCTTTGCCCACAAGGGCGGGCGTGACGGGCGCATGCATACGGAACATTTGGGTCACCTTCTGACCCAGATGCAGTGGCTTCAACGCGCCTATCCCGGCGCGACCTGGTAAATCGATGCGTGCCTCGACAGATCAGATCTGGGAATGGCTGGATGCCGTACCCGACCCTGAGATTCCGGTGATTTCGGTCGTCGATCTGGGCATAGTGCGCGATGTGCGCTGGGACGAGAAGACGCTGAAGGTGACGGTAACACCCACCTATTCCGGCTGCCCGGCAACATCCGTCATCAGCATGGACATCGAAACGGCCCTGCGGGACCACGGTATCAGCGATATCCGCATCGAGACCAGTATCTCGCCTGCCTGGACGACAGACTGGCTGAGCGACAAGGGCAAGGAAAAGCTGGAAAAATTCGGCATCGCCCCACCGCAGCCTGCGGGTGGGCCTAGCCGCTGCCCGCGCTGCGGCAGCAAGGCGGTTGAAAAGATCAGCCAGTTTGGCTCGACCCCGTGCAAGGCGCATTGGCGCTGCACCGACTGCCTGGAACCTTTTGACTATTTCAAGTGCATCTGAGGAGGAGCACCGGATGGCACGCTTCCACGACCTGAAAGTCACCGACATCCACAAGACCATCCGCGATGCGGTGGTTGTGACCCTGGAGCCGGTGAACGGAACTGCGGATCAGTTCGATTTCACTGCCGGCCAGTACCTGACCTTCCGCCGTGACTTTGATGGCGAAGAACTGCGCCGGTCTTATTCGATCTGCGCCGGCAAGGACGACGGTGTATTGCAGGTCGGGATCAAGCGGGTGGACGGCGGCGCCTTTTCGAGCTGGGCCAATGCGGATCTCAAAGTCGGAGACATTGTCGAGGCAATGCCGCCCATGGGCAGCTTCCACACCCCGATCGAGCCGTCATCCGACAAGCAATATCTGGGGTTCGCCGGCGGATCGGGGATCACGCCTGTCCTGTCCATCCTGAGGACTGTCCTTGCGCGCGAGCCCAAATCTCAGTTCACGCTTATTTATGCCAACAAAGGCATCAATACGATCATGTTCCGCGAAGAACTTGAAGATCTCAAAAACCTCTATATGGGCCGGCTCAACGTCATCCATATTTTGGAAACTGACGCGCAGGAAATCGATTTGTTTACCGGGCTGGTCACACAGGAAAAATGCGCTGAACTGTTCAAGCACTGGATCGATATCAAGAACGTCGACACGGCCTTCATCTGCGGCCCCGAACCGATGATGCTGGGTATCGCCGCAGCGCTGCGCGAACATGGACTGGGGGACGACCAGATCAAGTTCGAACTCTTCGCCAGCGCTCAGCCCGGTCGCGCCAAGCGCAAAACAACTGCGGCCGATGCGGCGACTCAAGCTAATCAGACCAAAGCATCCATAACGCTGGACGGGTCGACACAGACCATAACCTTACCCAAGGATCAGTCCATTCTGGAAGCCGCCCTGGAAAACGCGATGGACGCGCCCTATGCCTGCAAGGCCGGGGTCTGCTCGACCTGCCGCTGCCGGGTGCTGGAAGGCGAGGTTGAAATGGTCGCAAACCACGCACTTGAAGACTACGAGGTTGAAAAAGGGTATGTCCTGAGTTGTCAGGCCTACCCGGTGACCGACCGCGTTGTCGTCGACTACGACCAGTAAAAAAGGGGAGAGGACCAATGGCCGAAGACATGACAATCGACAGCTATCTGGCTGCGGGCGGCGTTCTGACCAACCCGACCAACGTCCCGCCCCGCTATCGTGCCGAACTGATGAAGCTGATGGCCACATTCGTTGACAGTGAACTGGCCGGTGCCGCCGGGTTTGCCGACGTCATCAACATGGGCCCCGGCATCAAGGAACGCATCGCGGCCGCCAAGATCGTGCTTGAGAAAACCGACAACGCAGATCGCGTTCTGAAGATAATGGGCGAATTCGGCGCTGATACTCAGCGATACGTAACTCATCATCCGTGGACCACCCGGCTAAGCCGGGGCGCAGACATCGGCGCGACCCGTAGCGAGCACGATATGCGCCTTGCGGTCTTCAACTATCCGATCAATGGCTGGACAGATGCGGTAATCATGAACCTGCTGATGAGCCGCGCCGTAGCCGAGCAACTGGCCGAATTCTCGACCATCTCATACCAGCCATTGGCCGAGGCGTTCCGGTCCATCGCCCCGATCGAAGCACACCATGGTGAGCTGGCTCTGGAAGGTGCCGTCAAATTGGCCGAGCAGGGTGAAACCGAGCAGATGCAAAAATCGGTGGAGTACTGGTGGCCGCGCGTGGCGGCAAGCTTTGGCACTGCGAGCGACGAGAAGATGGAGCACCTGAGAAAGCAGGGGCTGCGTCGCCTGAGCGGGTCCGAACTGAAGTCGCGGTGGACGGTCCAGGCGACCCGCGCGGTCAAACAATTGGGTCTGACCGCCCCTGAATGATTAATCCGCGCGGCTGCGACTGATCAGCCCGTATTTCAAGGCAAAAGACCTGAGCGAACGACGTTTGGGCCTTTTCTGCGCAACGGATCGCTTCGCCTGAGCGCCGCCCTGACGGTTGAATTCATAGACGTCGATCACCTTTTCGGCACAACCACAGGCCTCGCCCAAACCGACTTTGGTGAAATAGAACTTGTCGAACCGTTCGGGTGTTTGCATGGGCGCCCTCCTGCCCCCTATTGAACCCCGAAAGACAGGAAAAACCAAATCACATCCGCGCAAGGGAGCCTTTGCCGTCGGTCCCTAAAGGCCATTCAGACCGTCCAGGGTCAGGTCGCTGACAAGCGTAGCATAATTTTTGCGGGCCTCGGCGTCAGCACCCGAGTTCCACATGTAAAACCAGTTCAGCATGCCAAAAACCGACATGGTCGTTGCGCGCAGCTTGGCAGCGTCTTCGCGCAGAACGTTCGGTGCTATATCGGCGAGGATGTCGCTGAGAAAAACCACAAGATCGCGCTGATAGCCGCGCAGCAACCTTTGCTGATCCGCAGGCAGGGCCGAAATGCCCGTGGACTGGACGCGGTGTTCATCGTCCACACCCTGATAAGCCAGCAGAATCTCCCGAACCGCCTTTCGTAGCCGGTCCGGCGCGCTAAGCCCGTCCATATCCAGCCCGCAAATCCCATCACGTAACTGCCGCAAATAGGATTCGAGCATGTCAAAAAGGATGGCATCCTTGCTATCGTAGTAGTGGTAGATGTTAGCCTTGGATATTCCGCACTCGGTTGCCAACTGCGCCATCGAGGCCCGGTCGAACCCTTCACGCGCAAAGACGCGCGCGGCCGATTTCAGAATGCGTTCGCGCTTGTGATCGTGGTCTTTCGCTATCGTACGGGCCAATTCGTGATCTCCGCCTCTGCCTTATTCATTCCGGTTGTCGATGACGCGGCGCGCCTTGCCCTGGCTGCGTTCAACTTCACCCGGGTCGCCTATATTGATCTCGGTCGAAATACCAACGACATCTTTGATCCGGCGGGTCAGCATGCGGACAGCAGCGGTTTTGCTCAGCTCGTCCGCGGCGTCCGGTGTGGCCTCGACATGAATGCGCATCGCATCCATGCGGCCGGCGCGATAGAGTTCGATCTGGTAATATGGCGCAAGCCCACCTGTGGCCAGAACCTGTTCTTCAATCTGGCTTGGGAACACGTTGACACCGCGCAGGATGATCATGTCGTCCGACCGCCCGGTGATCTTTTCCATCCGCCGCATCGACCGCGCCGTGCCCGGCAACAACCGCGTCAGATCGCGGGTACGGTAGCGGATCATCGGCAAGCCTTCCTTGGTCAGAGTGGTAAAGACCAGCTCACCCATTTCTCCGTCAGGCAGCACTTCGCCTGTCTCGGGGTCGATGATTTCGGGGTAGAAGTGATCCTCCCAAATGACCGGGCCGTCTTTGGTTTCCACGCATTCGTTGGCAACGCCCGGCCCCATGATCTCGGACAATCCGTAGATATCGACCGCGTGCATGTCAAAAGCCTGCTCAACCTCGGCCCGCATCGAATCCGTCCACGGCTCGGCACCAAAAACACCAACCTTCAGTGAACAGGCGCGCGGGTCGATCCCGACCTTATGATATTGTTCGAGAATATTGAGCATATAAGACGGCGTCACCATGATCCCGTCCGGTTTGAAATCGGTGATCAGGTCGACCTGTTTTGACGTCTGCCCGCCACTCATCGGGACAACCGTAGCCCCAAGCCTTTCGATCCCGTAATGCGCGCCCAGACCGCCGGTGAACAAGCCGTATCCGTAAGCGTTATGCACCATATCCCCACGGCGCAGACCGCTGGCCCGCAGCGACCGGGCCACCAGATCGGCCCAGTTGTCGATATCGCCCTGAGTGTATCCCACGACGGTCGGCTTGCCGGTCGTTCCCGAGGACGCGTGCACACGGATAATCTGATCTCGCGGAACGGCAAACAGGCCAAATGGATAATTGTCCCGCAGGTCGTTTTTGTAGGTGAATGGGAAACGGCTCAGATCGCTCAGCGTTTGCAGATCGTCGGGATGCACGCCCGTTTCGTCACACCGCTGACGATACATCGGCACATTGTCATAGGCATGGCGCAGCGACCATTTCAGCCGATCCAGTTGCAACGCCCGGATTTCGTCAATCGAGGCGATCTCAATCGGATCGAGATCCGCCTTGTTCGGAGTAAGATCCTTCATGCTATCCCCCTTTTCTCAGGTTTCTTCAAAGACCAAACCGCCAACTGCACGGGAAAAACCCCGAAACTCGGCGATCTTCCGGCCGTCTTGGTTGGTGACTGTCACATCATAGATTCCGCTGCGCCCGGTCAGGCTCTGTTCGGTCGCCAAAGCCGTCAGGCAATCGCCCGCGCGGGCCGGAGCGACATAGCTGATTACGTTATGCTGGGCCACGGTGGACTGGTTGCGGCTGTTGCAGGCAAAGGCAAAGGCGCTGTCGGCCAGCATGAAGGTCACGCCGCCGTGGCAGATGCCATGGCCATTGCAGTGATGATCCTGAACCTCCAGGGTCAGCCTCGCTGTGCCCTCTGCAATATGCGCCAGCTGCATCCCGGCCCATTTCGACGCGTTGTCCCGGCCCCACATGGCAGCAGCTGCTTTTTCTGCGCGATCGTTCGGCGTCATCCTATTTCCCTTGGAACACTGGCGCGCGTTTTTCGAGAAAGGCTGTCACGCCTTCTGCGTAATCCGCGCTTTCGCCGCAGGTTTTCATGGCGTCCGCCTCAAGCTCCAGATGGTCGGACAGGGACGTCGTCGCTGCGGTCTGAATGGTCTGCTTCGTCAACCCAAGTCCCAGCGTCGGACCGTTGGCGAACTGTTCGGTCAGCGCGCGGGCCTCGCTCATCAATTCGGCGTCCGGAATGGCTTTCCAGATCAATCCCCATTGCTCGGCTTGCGTCGCTGGCAACGGCTGACCGGTCAACGCCAATCCCTTGGCGCGCGCCTCGCCCAACAAGTGCGGCAAATGCCAACTTCCGCCGGTATCCGGTATCAGACCGACCTTGGAGAAGGACTGAATGAATTTGGCGGATTCAGCGGCCAACACGACATCGCAGGCCAAGGCGATATTGGCCCCTGCCCCGGCTGCCACTCCGTTCACGGCACAGACGACGGGGAAATCCAGCGAGCGAATCAGCTGCACGAGCGGCGCGTAAAACGTGCGGACCGTGTAGCCCAGATTGGGCGGGCCATCCATTGTCGCAGGATTCCGGTCGCCCAGATCCTGACCGGCGCAGAACCCTCGACCCGCTCCAGTCAACAGAACGGCACGCGCACCGCGATCACGGGCGGCCTCAAGCTCTGCCCGCAAGGCCAGGTGCATTTCATCGGTAAAGCTGTTCAGGCGATCCGGACGGTTCAGGGTGATTTCAACCCATTTTCCGTGATCCTGCGAAAGAATCGTATCAGTCATGCCGAATTCTCTTTGCATAAGTTTCAACAAACTTCTTGCATAAACCGAACGGTTGGTCAATAAATTCTGAGACCCTTGTGACTCGGCCACGTGGAAAGGCTCTGGACCAACATGCCCAGCCCGCCCCTCGCGTCGTTGATAGTTACAAAACGCACTATTAACATGTTCACGACTTACGCTTTTGAGGAGGAGACCCGGTCATGAAATTTTCCAAACTCACCACCCTGCTGGCCTCAGCAACACTGGCGGTATCAGGCACAATCGCGTTTGCTGCCGATTACACCCTGACAATCTCTAGCTGGGCGCCGCCGACCCATGGCATCAACGCAAAGATGTGGCCCAAGTTCGTCGAAATGGTCGAAGAGGCCACCGACGGCCAGGTCACAGCCGAATTGAAACTGGGCATCGCCCCGCCCCCGGCGCAAATGGACCTGATCATGGACGGCGCGGCAGATGCCTCGATCATTTTCCACGGCTACCAACCGGGGCGTTTTGTCACCACCAAACTGATCGAACTGCCAGGCTACGAAGGAACTGCGGAAGAGGCATCCGTTGCTTACTGGCGCGCCTATGACGCACACCTCAAGGCAGCTGACGAACACCGCGGCGTGAAGGTAATTGCGTTGCACACCCACGGTCCAGCGCAATTGCATTCCAGTGCTCCTGTGACCACGCTGGACGAAGTATCCGGCCTCAAGGTCCGTATCCCTGGCGGTGTTGGCGGTGACGTCGGCACGGCACTGGGAGCGACAGGCATTCAGGTTCCGGCCCCCAAAGTCTACGAAACATTGGCGTCCAAAGCGGCGGACGGCGTTGTCATGCCTTTCGAATCCCGCAAAGGCTTCAAGCTGACCGAGGTTGCGCAGAACGTTTATGAATTGCCGGGCGGCCTGTATCGCGGGTCGTTCGCCTTTATCATGAACGAAGACACTTTCGCTGACCTGCCTGAAGACCTGCAACAGGCGCTTGAGGAGAATGTCTTTGGCGAACCGCTCAGCCGGGAAATCGGCAAGATCTGGGATGAGATCGACGCCATCGGACGCGAAGCCACTGAAGCTGCCGAAGGCAACGCGATCAACGCGGCCAGCGATGCAGATCTCGAGAAATTCTCGGCCATCGCCGAAGATATTCGCGGCAAAGTCATCGCGGAAGTGGACGCGACAGGTGTCGACGCACAAGCCGCATATGACATGATCAACTCGGAACTGTCCTCCAACTGATCCAAGCTCCGGGGCGGTTGCCAATTCCGCCCCGGACCACTGCCCGAGGTACCGATGTCTCCCTTTATCCAGCTCATTCGCCGTGCCAGCATTCTTCCGGTGGTCGTGGCCAGCGTTGCGCTTTTCGTCCTGATGGTGATGACGTTTTGCGATGTCATCCTGCGGTCGGTTTTCAATGCGCCGATTGAGGCCGCGACCGAGTTGACCCGTATCCTGATGGCCATCCTGGTGTTTTCTGTCCTGCCCATCGTTTCGACCACAAACGGTCATATCGCGGTGGACCTGACCGACGGTGTATTCAACCGCCTCCACCTGTCCCGCGTGCGCGATCTGGTCATTTATCTGGTCAGCGGAATGATGCTTTACTGGCCTGTTCAGCGCGTATGGGTTCTGGCCGAGCGGGCACGGGATTATGGGGATGTCACCGAATACCTCTCGATCCCGACCTATCTGATCGGCTGGTTCATCACCTTGTCCGTTGCCGTGACTGCCGTGGTGATGATCGCCACCGGCCTGCTGCGTTTCTTTGCCCCTCACATCCTTTCGGAGACCAATTGATGACCGCCGCACTGATCGGATTCGCGATTGTCCTGATCCTTGTCCTGATGCGCCTGCCCATCGTCTTTGCCATGGGTCTGGTTGGAACGCTGGGTTTTGCCTATGAACGTGGCGGATCCATTTTCGACGAACGCGGCCTCAAAGCCGCCATGTCCATGGTGGGGCGTCAGATTACAGACACCGCGCAGGACTATGGCCTGTCGGTGGTGCCGCTGTTCATCCTAATGGGGCTGTTCGTGAACAAGGGCGGCATGGCGCGCGAGCTTTATGCCGTATCCAACGCTTTTCTGGGCCATATGCGCGGCGGTATCGCCATGGCAACGGTTGCTGCTTGCGGTGGGTTTTCGGCGATCTGCGGCTCGTCGCTGGCCACCGCCGCCACCATGTCCAAAGTCGCCATGCCGCAGATGCGCCGCTATGGCTATTCTGATGAGTTGTCGACCGCGTCCATTGCGGCGGGCGGCACACTCGGCATCCTGATCCCACCGTCGGTCATTCTGGTCATCTATGGGTTGCTGACCGAAACCTCGATTGGCAAGCTGTTCATGGCGGGCATCATCCCCGGAATCCTGGGTATTCTGTTCTACCTGTTCGCCGTGCGTTGGACAGTCTGGCGCAACCCCGAGGCCGGTCCTGCAGGCGAACGCTCAAGCTGGGCTGATCGCCTTCGCGCCCTGGGGTCTGTCTGGGCCGTCCTGCTACTATTCTTCCTGGTGATCGGCGGTCTTTATGGTGCGTTTGATTTCGAACCTCTGAACCTGACATTCTCGCCGACCGAAGCCGCCGGCATGGGTGCTGCCGGTGCGTTTCTGATCGCCCTGTTCCGGGGCGGACTGACAGTAGGCTCGACGTTCGAAGTCCTGAAAGAAACCTGCTTTACGGCCTCGGCCCTGTTTGCCGTACTGATCGGCGCACAGATCTTTTCGAATTTCATCAATCTGGCCGGATTGCCCGAGGCGCTGATCGCCCTGGTCACCGCATACGACGTGTCGCCCTTTGTCGTGATACTCATGATCCTCGGCATCTACATCATTCTGGGCTGTGTGTTTGAATCGCTGTCGATGCTACTGCTGACCGTTCCAATCTTTTTCCCGCTGGTCACTTCGCTGGGGTATGACCCAATCTGGTTCGGCATTGTCGTTGTGGTCGTCACCGAGATCTCGCTAATCACTCCACCTGTCGGGCTGAACGTCTTCATCCTGAAAGGCGTGGTCGGAGACGTCTCGACCGGCACGATCTTCCGAGGCGTCACCCCGTTCTGGATCGCCGACATCTTCCGCCTGGCGCTGATCGTACTTGTGCCCATCGTGGTCCTGTACCTGCCTCAGCAGATGGGCGCATTGGGGCACTGAGCCCGACTGACTGAAATTCAACAGGAGGACGCACATGTCCCTGCATCAGATTTCCAGCTTTGCCGCCGGAGCGTGGATTGCGCCCGGATCCGGCGCCCGGACCATCGCCTCGGCCATCACCGGCGCACCCTTTGCCACGGCGGGCAATGCCGATCTCGACGTGCAGGCAATGCTGGACTATGCCCGCAATACCGGTGGACCCGCCCTGCGTGCCATGACCTTCCATCAACGCGCCCGCATGCTGAAGGCGCTGGCACAGGCCCTGTCCGAGCACAAACAGGCGCTGTATGATCTCAGCTTCGAGACCGGGGCCACGCAAAAAGACCACCTGATCGATATCGATGGCGGAATCGGCACCATGTTCGTTTTTGCCTCGAAAGGTCGGCGAGAAATGCCTGACGCGCACGTCTATCTGGATGGCAACATCGAACAGCTGTCGCGCAACGGAACGTTTCTGGGGCAACACATCTGCACCCCGTTGAAAGGCGTCGCGGTACATATCAACGCATTCAACTTCCCGGTCTGGGGCATGCTGGAGAAACTGGCCCCCACCCTGCTGGCCGGGGTGCCTGCCATCGTGAAACCGGCAACAAACAGCTGCTATGTCACCGAGCTGGCCGTGCGGATCATGCTGGACAGCGGTATTCTGCCGGAAGGTGCGCTGCAACTGGTTTCGGGCGGTCTGGGCGATATGTTGGATCGTCTGGGCTGTCAGGATGTGGTCAGCTTCACCGGTTCGGCGGACACGGCGCTGAAACTGCGGCAAACACCGGCAATCGTGCGCAACTCGGTTCGGTTTGTAGCCGAGCAGGACAGCCTGAATGCCTCGATCCTGGGGCCGGACGTGGTCGCGGGCACGCCCGAATTCGACCTGTTTGTCAAGGAAGTCACCCGCGAGATGACCACGAAAGCGGGACAAAAATGCACGGCTATCCGTCGGATAATCGTGCCCAACGCGCAGATACAGGCCGTGATCGACGCGCTGTCCGCTCGGCTGGCTCAGGTCACGATCGGCGACCCGCGGCTTGACACGACACGCATGGGGGCGCTGGTATCGAACGGGCAGAAAGCAGATGTGCTCGCCAAGGCCGACGTGATCGGAAGTGAAGCCGAACGGGTCTTTGGTGACCCCGAGGCATTCAAAATAGAAGGGCCCGACACCGGCGCCTTTGTTCCGCCAATGCTGTTCCACTGTGCCAATCCCGACAACGCCCAGCGCGTCCATGATACCGAGGCTTTTGGCCCGGTTTCGACCATCATGGGGTATCGGGATCTGGATCATGCGGTGGCGCTGGTCAACCGGGGCCAGGGATCGCTGGTCACATCGCTGATCACCCACGACCCGGACGTTGCACGCGAAGTGGTTCTGGGGGCCGCCGCCTATAACGGTCGTATATACATCAATGACCGCGACTCGATGGCGGAATCCACCGGCCATGGCTCGCCTTTGCCGCACATGGTCCATGGCGGACCGGGCCGTGCGGGCGGTGGCGAAGAAATGGGCGGAGTACGTGGCGTTATGCACTATATGCAGCGCACGGCGATTCAGGGC
This sequence comes from Ruegeria sp. HKCCD6647-2, assembly GCF_057221075.1. Taxonomy (NCBI): domain Bacteria; kingdom Pseudomonadati; phylum Pseudomonadota; class Alphaproteobacteria; order Rhodobacterales; family Roseobacteraceae; genus Ruegeria; species Ruegeria sp. HKCCD6647-2. Next base: position 423,015 of record NZ_JBWVBD010000002.1, read on the forward strand.
TCGCCCCGTATGCTGTCCGCAATTGGACACAAATGGGTTCCCGGCGCGCCCGAAATCAGTGGCCCGGCGCATCCCTTCACCCGCAAGTTTGGCGAACTGAGCATCGGGGAAACCCTGAACACCGCACCGCGCACCATTACGCTGGAAGACATTGAGCACTTTGCCAATTTTACCGGCGACACATTCTATGCCCATATGGATGAAGACGCGGCGGCACGTAACCCGTTCTTCCCCGGGCGCGTGGCGCATGGCTATCTGCTGCTGAGCTTTGCCGCAGGGATGTTCGTCGAACCGAACGAAGGCCCGGTTCTGGCCAATACCGGACTGGACGGGTTGCGCTTCATGAAGCCGGTCGTCCCGGGCGACAGCATCAAGGTGCGTCTGACAGTCAAGCAGAAGACCCCGCGCAACGACGAATATGGCGAAGTGCGCTGGCACGTCACGCTCACCAATCAGGATGATGAATTGGTGGCAGAATACGAATTGCTGACCATGTGCGCGTGCTGACATCCGGCACACGGGAAATGTGATTTTCTTATTTCCCCGAAAGGGTTAAACTGGCGCGTATGATCAGCCAGGACACGTGGTTCGAAACGGCCGTTGCCGAATTGGCGGACCCGCGGGATCAGCGGGTGTGGTCGATCATCGTGTCTCTCTTCGGCGATCTCGCTCAGGAGCCCGGCGCACAGATCTCCGGCGGAGCGCTTACGCGGGTTATAGAACCTATCGGCATCAAGCCCGAGGCCATCCGTGTCGCGCTGCATCGGCTGCGAAAGGACGGCTGGATCGAAAGCGATCGCATCGGGCGGGTGTCGATGCATTTCCTCACCGATTATGGCCGCACACAATCCGCTGCGGTAACGCCCCGCATCTATGCCCGCAGTTCTGAGCCAAACCGCAAATGGCACTTGTTGATCGCCGAGGACGGAGGCGGTTCGCAGGTGCTGGATGAAATGCTTCTCAGCTACGACTGCACGCCCATCGCCCGCAATGTGGCCCTGGGCCCGGGTCCTGTGCCCGAACAGACCGAAGGCCTGCTGGCGTTTGAGGTTTCGGCCCACACTGCACCGCAATGGGTTCAGGATCGCCTGTGTCCGGCCGATCTGCGCCTTGCGTGCCGGTCTCTTCTGGAAGACGTGCAACGGGCAACGCATACCCGCCCGGCGGATTGGGCAGCCACTCCGGCGCAAAGCGCCACATTGCGTACCTTGTTGGTGCATCGTTGGCGTCGGGTTGTACTGCGTCAACCGGACCTGCCCGCAGTGTTTTTCCCGCCGGACTGGACCGGGCCGGAATGCAGGGATGCCGTGTTCGATCTGCTGGACACCTTGCCCCGCCCAGCGCTGAATTTCCTGAACAGCACGGCGTAACCCGACGGCAGGCTATTCACGGAAGCGTCGAACGGCCTATCCTGAGTGCGGGCAATCCAGCAATGCCGGAGGGAGCCGAACGTGACTGAAACGGATATGCTGATCATCGGCGCCGGTTTTTCGGGGTTGATCATGGCCATCGAGGCCCGCAAGCGCGGGATCACCGATATCACCATTCTTGAAAAAGCTGGTGATGTCGGGGGAACCTGGCGCGAAAACACCTATCCCGGCGTGGCCTGTGACGTGCCCTCTCACCTTTATTCAATGGCCACGCACCTGAACCCGGACTGGAGTCGGGCCTATGCCGGAGGGGCAGAGATTCTCTCCTATCTGCAGCGTGTGGCACGTGCCGAGGGCCTCTATGAGCTTTGCCACTTTCATCAGGAACTGAAATCCGCCCGCTGGAACGGCGCGCGCTGGCTAGTTGAAGCCCGCAACGGACACCGCTGGTCCGCTCGGTTCTTGGTGTCTGCAATTGGCGCGTTGCACATACCGCGTTTTCCGAACATCCTGGGCGCAGACAGTTTCCCCGGCCCCAGCTTTCATTCCGCTGAATGGGAGCATGAAGTCCCCCTGAAAGGCAAGAAGATCGCCGTGATCGGCACCGGCGCTTCGGCGGTGCAATTCGTACCCGAAATCGTCAAATCCGCCCGTCAGGTCACGATTTTTCAACGCAGCGCACCCTATGTGTTGCCGCGACCGGATGGACCGATCGCGCCGTGGATACGTCGACTTTACCGACGGCTGCCAGTCCTGCCACGTGTTCGGCGCCGACTGATTTATACATTGTTCGAATTTCGGCATCGTGTGTTCCGAGGAGAAAAGGGCGCGGTCGAGTTTGCCATGAAGATGTGGCGGAAGGCGCTGGATAGCGCCATCACAGACCCACTGGAACGTAAGAAGCTGACTCCGGACTACCGGATCGGATGTAAGCGTATCCTCAGTTCAAACGACTGGTATCCGGCTCTGGCGCGGGACAATGTCACGGTGATCCCGCATGGTGTTGCGTCAATCGACAAGGACCTCATTACAGCAACCGATGGCTCTCGGTTTCAGGCTGACGTGTTGATCTGGGGCACCGGATTTCACGTCACCGACGCGGTGGAAAGACTGGACATTACCGGAGCCAACGGCCTGACGATCCGCCAGGCTTGGGCAGACGGGATGCAAGCAAATCTGGGAACTGCCATCGCGGGTTTCCCGAATTTCTTTATTCTGCTCGGCCCTCATACCGGTCTGGGTCATAACTCGGTGGTGCTGATGATCGAAGCACAGGTTGCACATATCGGTCGTGTGCTGACTGAAATGGAGGCGCGGCAGTGGTCCGGTATCGCGCCTGATCCCGCAAAACAGGTGGCATTCACGCAGGAAATGCAAGACCGCCACAAAGACAGCATCTGGCAGGCCGGCGGGTGCACGTCCTGGTATCAGGATGCAAACGGACGCAACACGACCCTGTGGCCCGGAACAGTTTCAGAGTTCAAAAAGCGCATGGCGCGATCCGGGCTGGAACAATACCATCCAATCACCCGGCCTACGAATGGAGACGCCTGACATGACGGTACTTCTGACGATCCTCGCCCTGTTTGGCATTTTCTTACTGGGCATGAACCTCTGGACACGCCGCCTGACCCATCAAGGCATGCAGATCGTGCCGCAGCTGGGACAAATCATACCGGTACAGGGTGGACGCATACACTATGTCGAAAGGGGCGATCCGACGAATCCGGCTATTGTAATGATCCACGGGCTATCCGGCCAATTGCAGCACTTTACCTATGCTCTGATGGATGATCTGGCGGATGACTACCACGTCATTGCTGTCGACCGCCCCGGCTGTGGTTACTCAACGCGAGCCTCTGCGGCTCTGGCGACGTTGCCGGAACAAGCCCGCATGATCCACGAGTTCTTGCAGAACAAGGGCATTGAAAGCGCCGTGCTGGTGGGTCACTCGCTGGGCGGAGCAGTAGCGCTGGCCATGGCGCAGAACTATCCCAAAAATACCAAAGCCCTGGCCTTGCTGGCGCCGCTGACGCAGAAAATGCCGTCAACGCCGCCCGTCTTCAAACCCCTGGAGATTCGCACCGGATGGTTGCGCAACCTGATCGGATACACGATCGCGGTGCCCTTGGCGCGAAAAACCGCTCCGCTGGTGCTGAAAGACGTGTTCGCCCCTGAACCTGCGCCAGCGGATTTTCTCGACCGGGCCGGTGGTGCTCTGGGATTGCGGCCCTCTGCCTTTATTACCGCGTCTCAGGATGTCATTGGGGCCGAGGCTAGCATCGAGGCGATAAGTCATGGTTACCAGAACCTTCAGGTCCCCGGCGGCATCCTGTTTGGAGCTGAGGATCCGGTTCTGTCGCCGGATCAACACGGGGCCAAAATGGCGCAATTTGGCTTAACCTGTGAAACGCTGGAGGGCCGTGGGCACATGATTCCGATTACTGCCCCCGAAGCGTGTGCAGCCTTTGTCCGCAAGGTCGCGCAAAGCACTTTGTCGGATCAGACACGGTCTGATCAGGCCTGCACTTAGCTGGTTCAAGAATCCCCCAAGACTTGCACTTTTCCCTCTTGACCCTCCTGCGCCCCTCCCTTACATCGCCTTTCACTCGTGGCGGAGTAGCTCAGTTGGTTAGAGCAGCGGAATCATAATCCGCGTGTCGGGGGTTCAAGTCCCTCCTCCGCTACCAAAATTCCCCAAAAAGTTTACAGTTACGCCTAAGGTGGCGGGGCCTTCGATTGAAATGCCCGTGCGCAGGCGTTGACGCCACTCATTTGGCGGCGTCGAGGCACTGCACGTTTTATTGATCAGCCGGGTCTCCCACACACGCTGGAGTAACTTGCACAAAACCTAATCCGACAAAAAAACTCAGGTTGACATAGCTGAGTGTTTCTCTCAGATATTATCGCGCTCACTCCCCGAAACCTCGTGGGAATCGAATCCCGATTTGACAGGAAAGATCGAACCTTATGACCAAGTTTTTCGCGGCAACCAGCGCCATGACGCTTTGCATTGCGACGGCGGCTGTAGCCGAAGCGCCGTCCAAAGCTGATGTATTGAACACATATGCCGACATTGCCGAAGCAAAATACGAGGACAGCCTGATAACCGCCCAAAAGCTGCAATCAGCCGTCGAAGCTCTGATCGCAGATCCATCGGACGCAACTCTGAACCAGGCACGCGCAGCGTGGATTGCGGCCCGCGTACCCTATCAGCAAACGGAAGTTTATCGCTTTGGCAACGCTATCGTCGACGATTGGGAAGGCAAGGTAAACGCCTGGCCGCTGGATGAAGGCCTGATCGATTACGTGGATGCGTCTTACGGTGGTCCGAGTGACGAGAACGAATTCGCCGTTCTGAACGTTATCGCGAACCCCAGCTTCGAGCTGTCGGGAGAGACCATTGACGCCAACGAAATCACGCCGGAACTTCTGTCCGAAACTCTGCACGAGGCCGATGGGATCGAAGCGAATGTCGCCACCGGTTATCATGCCATCGAATTTCTTCTTTGGGGTCAGGACCTGAATGGCCACAGCGAAGGCGCCGGCGACCGCCGCTGGACTGATTACGCCAAGGGCGAGAAATGCACGGGCGGCAATTGCGAACGCCGCGCTCAGTACCTGAGCGCTGCCACCGATCTGCTGATCAGCGACCTGGAGTGGATGGCCGCCCAGTGGCAGCAAGGCGGCGAAGCGCGCGCAGCACTGGCTGCCAACGAAGATGCGGGTGTTGCCGCGATCCTGACCGGCATGGGCTCGCTGTCCTACGGCGAACAGGCGGGAGAGCGGATGCGTCTGGGCCTGATGCTGAACGACCCCGAAGAAGAGCATGATTGCTTTGCCGACAATACGCACAACAGCCATTACTATGACGGGCTGGGTATTCAGAATGTCTATCTTGGAAACTATACGCGCGTAGATGGCTCTCCGGTCTCTGGTGCTTCTCTGTCAGATCTGGTTGCCACAACTGATCCGGTACTGGATGCCGAGATGAAGACAAAGCTGTCGGCTACAATGCGAGCGCTTGGCCGCATCAAATCGACCGCCGAGGCCGGCTTTGCCTACGATCAGATGCTCGAACGCGGCAATGCCGGCGGTGAAGCGCTGATCATGGCAGGTGTTGACGGTCTGGTCGATCAAACCAAGACCATCGAGCGCATCGTCAGCACGCTGAAACTGGATCAGATCGAGTTTGAAGGCTCCGACAGTCTGGATAACCCCGACGCGGTGTTCCACTAAACAATGCACCGCTGCTTCGGAGGCGCGAACATGCGCCTCCGATACTCAAATCACAAAAGTTTGGATTGCCAGACTGGACCTCAGCCCAATAACCTAGTAAATAAGTAGGATATGTAAAACTGGTCGAATCGCCATGATCGTTTGCCATTGCACCAATATCTCGGACCACGATATCCGTGCCGCCATCGACTGGATGCGGACATCCGATCCGCAGGCGATCATTACCCCTGGCAAAATCTACCATGCCCTTGGAAAATCAGCGGATTGTGGCGGATGCATGCCCCTTTTCCTAGACACCATGAAGTCAGATGATAACCTGCAAGTGCCAATGCAACTGCGCGCCCTGCGCACCGCAGTAACACAGGAGAGTGTCAATGAAGGGCGATCCCAAGGTCATAGAATATCTCAACAAATCACTGCGGCATGAGCTGACGGCCGTCAGCCAGTACTGGCTCCATTATCGGTTGCAGGAAGACTGGGGTCTGGGCCACATGGCCAAGAAAAGCCGCGAGGAATCCATCGAGGAAATGGGCCACGCAGACAAGCTGATCGAACGGATCATTTTCCTGGAAGGCCACCCGAATCTGCAAAAGCTGGACCCGTTGCGGATCGGTCAGACACCGAAAGAAACTCTGGAATGTGATCTGGCAGCCGAAAACGACGCGCGTGCTCTTTACGTCGAAGCGCGAGAGTACTGCCGCGAGGCCGGTGATTATGCCTCGATGTCTTTGTTCGAGGATTTGATCCGCGATGAAGAAGGTCACATCGATTTTCTCGAAACGCAGCTCGATCTTTACGAAAGGATTGGCGAAGCCAATTATGCGCAACTCAACGCCTCGAAAATGGACGAAGGCGAATAGCCTTCTGTTAGTGGTGGCCGTGAATGCGGCCACCCCCGCCCTGTCAGCCGAGCTGCAGGACCTTCACCTGAACACCCTTCCCCGTACCGAAGAAGAAAAAGCCCGAATTTCGGACGTAACTTCCGCACCCGACGATTTTTCTGTCCACCAACGGTTCGAAGAGTTGTCGGCAGGCGCCGCAACGGTTCGTGTGCGCACGGATACGGATGCGTTTTCGCAACCCTCCGCCAATATCACATTTGAGCAGGAGCTGGACTTCAAGGTCGGCAACGGGCTGTTCCAAAAAATCTGGGTGTCATCCCCGTCATCGACGAAGGCCTCAGACGGGCTCGGCCCGCTTTACAATGCGCGCTCCTGCCAGCGGTGCCATATCAAGGACGGACGCGGGCATACACCAAATGGGCCGGATAACAACGCGATCTCCATGTTCCTCCGGGTCTCAGTCCCCGGCGTGCCCGAGGATGCGCCCGCGGAAATCGAAGACTACATCGCCACCCGGCCCGAGCCCAATTACGGCGGGCAAATGCAGGACTTCGCTCTGGCAGGTCACCCCGCCGAATACCGGTTGGGTATCACTTACGAAGAGATTCCGATGGAATTGCCCGGCGGTGAAATGGTTTTCCTGCGCAACCCGACTTACACACCGGCCGATCTGGGCTATGGGCCACTTCATCCGGATGCGATGCTCAGCCCACGCGTGGCGCCGCAGATGATCGGTTTGGGGTTACTGGAGGCAATCCCGGTCGACGATCTGCTGGCCAATGCCGATCCTGATGACTCGGATGGTGACGGCATCTCGGGCCGACCTAACATCGTATGGTCCGTTGAATTCGACCAACCCATGATGGGTCGGTTCGGACACAAGGCCGGGATGCCCACGGTGATGGAGCAATCCGCCGCCGCCTTTGCCGGCGACATCGGCATTTCCAGCCCGCTTTATCCGGTGCCTTTCGGTGATTGCACCGAAGCGCAGACCGACTGTGTCAACGCCCCGCATGGGGATCAGGACGATCGCGTGTTCGAAATTGACAAAACCGGCATGGATCTGGTTGCGTTCTACAGCCGCAATCTGGGGGTTCCGGCGCGTCGGGTTGTGGACAATCCACAGGTCCTGCATGGCAAGAAAGTGTTTCACGAAACAGGGTGCGCCGCTTGCCACACGCCCGCGTTCGTCACGCACAGAATGCCGGATCGCCCGGAACACAGTTTTCAGCTGATTTGGCCTTATACCGACCTGTTGCTGCACGACATGGGCGAAGGTTTGGCCGACAACCGCCCCGAGGCCCGCGCAACAGGGCGGGAATGGCGCACGCCTCCGCTTTGGGGTATCGGCCTGACCGAGCGTGTGTCCGGACATACTCAGTTCCTGCATGATGGCCGCGCCCGGTCACTACTCGAAGCGATCCTGTGGCACGGGGGTGAAGCTCAGGTCGCCCGCGACACTGTCGTTTCGATGCCCAAGGCCGACCGCGACGCTCTGATCCGATTTCTCGAAAGCCTCTGACCTATGCGCATAATCAGCATTCTAGCCGCGCTGCTGTTGCCCTTGTCTGCCATGGCTCAGGATCATGCCCCGATCCTGAACGACGTGACGGAAAATCATGTCCTGCCGAAGTTTGCGCAATTGGCCGACGACGCGCGACAGCTTCAATCTGCCGCCGCGAACGATTGTGCGCCGAACTCTCCGGAGTTGCGTGCAGACTTCGGTGCAGCATTTGACAGCTGGATTTCCGCCAGCCACCTGCGCTTTGGCCCGACTGAAAAAGATGAACGCGCCTTTGCTCTGGCATTTTGGCCCGACACCAAAGGATTTACCCCTAAATCCCTGTCGCAACTGATCACGGATGAAGATGCGACCGCAAGTGAGCCCCAGGCGTTTGCCGCCACATCCATTGCCAGCCGCGGCTTTTTCGCATTGGAGCTCATGCTTTACGACCCGGAATTTGTGGCCAGGGGGCGTGACACTTATCGTTGCGCTTTGATCCGGGCCATCGCGGGCGACATTGTTCGCAATGCCACCGCCATGAACGACGATTGGCAAACCTATGCGTTCAAGCTCACGCAACCCGGGTCGAACGGCCCCTATCGGACTGAAAAAGAAGCTTTGCAAGAGCTGTTCAAAGCCCTGAGCAGCGGGCTGCAATTCACTGCCGAAACTCGACTAGGCCGCCCTCTTGGAACGTTTGACCGACCACGCCCCAAGAGAGCCGAGGCGCGGCGCTCCAAACGATCCACACGCCACGTGGAACTTTCTCTGGTTGCATTACGCGATCTGGCTGCGCGGTTGTCCATCGATCATCCGAACATCGCGGGCGACCTTGACGCCGGTTTTGATAAGGCACTTGATCGCGCCCGTTCCTTGGGTGACCCATCATTTGCGGGTGTAGACACTCCGCATGGACGATTGCGGGTCGAGGCACTACAGCAGTCGATCAACGATATCCGCACGATAGTAGCCAATGACCTCGGTCCGACGCTGGGTATCAGTGCCGGTTTCAATTCGCTTGACGGAGACTGAGCCATGACCACGCGTCGACATTTCCTGGCCGGCCTGGCCGCCGCATCATTCGCACCTATCCGGGGATGGTCAGCTGTTGGCGCACCCGCATTTCTGGCCGCAGCGCTCTTTCCTGATGGTTCCTACCGGCTGGCCGGGCTGGATTCCGGCGGAACGATACTGTTTTCGGTGCCCCTTCCCGCCCGTGGCCACGCCGCGGCGGCTCATCCGCACCGTGCGTTGGCCATAGCCTTCGCCCGCCGTCCGGGAACCTTTGGGCAGGTGATCGATTGTGCCGCAGGACGAATACTCGAACAAATCCATGCCCCGGCTGGGCGCCATTTCTACGGCCACGGCGTATTCTCATCCGACGGCACCCGGTTCTTTACGACCGAAAACGACTTTGATGCTGGGGCTGGTGTGATCGGCGTTTGGGAAACCGACAGCTACAAGCGGTTGGGTGAATTCTCATCCGGCGGTATCGGGCCCCACGACATTCGACTTATGCCGGACCAGGACACTCTGGTCATCGCGAATGGCGGCATCGAAACCCACCCCGACACGGGCCGGAGCAAGTTGAATCTGCCCACAATGCAACCGAACGTGACTTTTGCCAGCCTGTCAGGGGTCGTACGAGAGCAGGTGAAGTTGCCCGCCTCCTTGCGCAAGAACTCGATCCGACATCTTGCCGTGCACCGCGATGGCTTGGTGGGTTTTGCGATGCAGTGGCAGGACAACCAGACCGAGCATCCGCCCTTGTTGGGCCTGCATCGCCGGGGTGCGACGCCACGCCTTTTGACGGCACCGGAAAGCGAACAAACCACATTGCGAGGTTACGCAGGCAGCATCGCCTTCTCCGCAGACGGAAATACCATTGCCATCACTTGCCCGCGCGGCAACGCATTGCACCGGTTTGACGTATCAGGCGGCGCGTTTACCGGTGCGTTCCAACTGGAGGATGTCTGCGGTCTCGGCACCGGTCCGGATGGGTTTGTTTTTACCACCGGCACCGGCCAATTCGGGGTTTTGGGTCGCAACCGCCCGACGGCATTGGCCCATCTGGATTGCCACTGGGATAACCACCTGATCCCGATAGGCTGATTCAGGTAAAGTTCGGCAAAGCCAGTTGCATAGATTACACTTGGAAGAATCAAACTCCTGCCGTATTGGCGGGCGCGAACTCGGACATCCGAACGGCAAGGACTGACTTGATTGAAACAGACGCCTGACGCACCGCATTCCATCTACGGGGTTGAGAAATGGGGCAAAGGCCTCATCGAGGTGACGGAGCAGGGCGAGATCGGTCTGCGCAACCCGATGGCGCCAGAGGCGGCTGCGATTAGTCTGCCGGGCATTCTCAGCGATCTGGACGAACGTGGCATCAAAGCCCCGATGATCCTGCGCGTCAGCTCCTATCTGGAAAACGAAATCGCGCATATCAACGAGAGCTTCGCCGAAGCAATAACGCGCACCGGATACAATGGCCACTACCGCGGCGTGTTCCCGATCAAGGTGAACCAACAGGCGCAAGTGGTCGACCGGATCGTCGAGTTCGGTCAGAAGTATAACTATGGGCTCGAAGCTGGGTCCAAACCCGAACTGGTGGTGGCGCTTGCCCACCGCCTGGCCCCCGAGGCGCTGATCGTCTGCAACGGCGTCAAGGATGCCGAGTTCATCCAGCTCGCGATCCTCAGCCGCAAGATCGGCTTCAACACAGTCATCGTGCTGGAAAGCCCGAAAGAGGCGGACACGGTGATCGAGGTCTATAACGAACTTGGCATTGAACCCCTGATCGGCGTGCGGGTGAAATTGACCAATCAGATCAGCGGCAAGTGGGAAGAAAGCTCGGGCGACCGCTCGGCATTCGGCATGAACACCGATCAACTTGTCGCTACGGTGGACAAGCTGAGCGCGGCTGGCCTGCTGCATTGCCTGAAACTGCAGCACTCGCACCTGGGCAGCCAGGTGCAGGACGTCAACGACGTGCGCCGTGCGGTCGGCGAGGCTTGTCGCTATTACACCGAACTGACGCGTGAAGGCGTGCCGCTAACTCACCTTGACCTCGGCGGCGGTATGGGCGTGGACTATACCGGCGAAAAGAAGGCCGCCGAAAACTCGATCAATTACACGGTCGAAGAATACTGTGCCAACGTCGTCGAAACGGTGGCCTATGCGATGGATGAAGCAGAAATAGCCCACCCCACTCTGGTTACCGAAAGCGGCCGTGCGGTTGTGGCGACCTCTTCGATGCTGGTGTTCAACGTGTTGGAAAGCACGCTGTATGACGCGCCCAACGGCCCCGAGGTCGAACCGGACGATCACCACATGGTTTCGGACCTCGCATTGGTGCACACGTATCTTTCCCGTGATCGACTCCAGGAATGCTGGAACGACGCCACCTTCTATCGCAACGAACTGCGCGCCCTGTTCCGCCGGGGCTACGTCGACCTACGCCAAATGGCCCGGGGCGAACGCATCTATTTGTCGCTGATGGCGCGCCTCAAGGCGCTGGCTGCCAGCGATGATCTGGAAACAGATGTGGACGATCAGCTTGAGAAGGTGGCCGATATTTACCACTGCAATTTCTCGTTGTTCCAGTCGCTGCCGGATGTCTGGGCCATCGACCAGCTACACCCGATCGTTCCACTACAGGGCTTGAACCAGAACCCGGATCGCCGCGCGGTGTTGTCCGACATCACCTGCGACAGCGACGGCAAGATCGATCGGTTCATCCTGGCCGACGGCGTCTCACCCAGCTTGCCGGTGCATTCCCTGCCCGAGGACCAAGAATACTTCATGGGCGTTTTCTTCGTCGGTGCCTATCAGGAAACGCTGGGCGATCTGCACAACCTTTTTGGTGACACCAACGTCGTCACCATCGACCTGCGCGCCGATGGCGGCTTTGACTTGCTGCATGAACAGGAAGGCGACACGATTTCCGAGGTCCTCTCCTATGTCGAGTTCGACCCGCAGGACTGCGTCGCCGCCTTCCGCAAAATGGTGGACGAAGCGATCTCGACCGGTACTCTGAAAGCCAAGGACCGCAAAACCCTGATGAGCGCCTATCGCGACTCGATCAACGGCTACACCTATTACGAATAACCCCCTGTGAGAGGAGAATACCCCATGGGCAAAACACTGGTTGTCGGCGCGGGTGGCGTATCCCACGCCGCCGTGCACAAGATGGCGATGAATTCGGATATCTTCACCGAGATCACGCTGGCCAGCCGCACGAAATCGAAATGCGACGCCATTGCCAAAGCGGTCAAAGAGCGTGTTGGTGTCGATATCGCAACCGCTGAGCTGGACGCCTACAAGGTCGAAGACACGGTCAAGCTGATCAAGGAAACCGGAGCGGAGATTCTTGTGAACCTTGCTCTGCCCTATCAGGACTTGGTGCTGATGGACGCGTGCCTCGAGGCGGGCATCCACTATCTCGACACCGCGAATTATGAACCCGAGGATGAGGCCAAGTTCGAATACCACTGGCAATGGGCCTATCAGGAACGGTTCAAAGACGCTGGCCTAACCGCCATCCTCGGCTCGGGCTTCGATCCGGGTGTGACATCCGTCTTCGCGAAATGGCTGAAGAAACACAAGCTGGACACGATCCGCCAGATCGACGTACTGGACGCCAATGGTGGCAGTAACGACCAAGAGTTTGCCACCAACTTCAACCCCGAGATCAACCTGCGCGAAGTGCTGGCCGAAGTACGCCACTGGGAAAACGGTGAGTGGAAACACTCCCCCGCCATGACCCACAAGGTCGAGTTCGACTTCCCCGCCATCGGCCCCAAGAACATGTACCTGATGTATCACGAGGAACTGGAATCGCTCTCGACCCACTTCCCCGAGATCGAACGCGCCCGCTTCTGGATGACCTTCGGCGACGCCTACATCACCCACGCCAAGGTACTGGAAAACGTCGGCATGACCCGCATCGACCCGGTGATGCATGACGGCAAGGAAATCATCCCGATCCAGTTCCTGAAAACCCTGCTGCCCGATCCCGGCGATCTGGGTGCCGAAACCAAAGGCAAGGCCTGCATCGGCGACATCGCAACTGGTCAGGCCAAAGACGGTTCGGGCGAGAAGACCTATTACATCTACAACATCTGCGACCACGAAGAGTGCTACCGCGAGGTTGGTTCTCAGGCCGTCAGCTATACCACCGGCGTCCCAGCCATGATTGGCGCGGCGCAGGTGCTGAAGGGCAACTGGCGTGAGCCCGGCGTGTGGAACATGGAACAGCTCGACCCCGATGACTTCATGGACATGCTGAACGAACATGGCCTGCCGTGGCAGGTCCACGAACTCGACAGCCCGGTCGACTTCTGATCCGATTGCGCTTCATCTTTTCGAAAATACTCCGGGGGTCCGGGGGCAGCGCCCCCGGCCTCTCCACCCAAGGAGACGCCGGACATGTCTGACATGATGACAACCCAGGCCGGAGATGCCGGAGCCTTTCGCAAATTCGACCTCGGCCGTGTACCATCGCCGTGTTTCGTGGTCGACGAAATAGCTGTCGAAAGAAACCTGCGCATCCTTGCCGACGTGGGTAGCCGATCCGGCGCACATGTGCTGAGCGCCCTCAAGGCATTCTCCATGTTCTCGCTGGCACCGCTGGTCCGACAACACCTCGGCGGCACCTGTGCGTCCGGCATCTATGAGGCCCGTCTGGGCCGAGAGGAATACGGCGGCGAGGTCGCCACCTTCTGCGCCGGATACAAGGATGCCGATATCGACGAGATACTTGCGCTGTCCGACCACATCATCTTCAACTCACCGGCCCAGAAAGACCGATTTCTCGCCAAGGCACAGGGCGCAGGCGTACAGGTCGGCCTGCGGATCAACCCGGAACATTCCGAAGGCGAGGTCGCCAAATACGATCCCTGTGCGCCCTGTTCTCGTCTGGGCACACCAGTCAGTCAGTTAACTGCCGAAACGCTGGACGGAGTCGTCGGTCTGCACATGCACACGCTCTGCGAGCAGGGGTTCGAGCCCTTGCATCGCACATGGGCCTCGGTGGAGCCGAAACTCAAGCCATTCATGGGCCACCTGAAATGGCTGAATTTTGGTGGCGGCCATCATATTACCCGTGACGACTACGACAGCGATGGGCTGGTTTCCTTCATCAAATCCATCCGAGACGAGTACCACATTGATGTCTATCTCGAACCCGGCGAGGCCGTCGCGCTGGACGCAGGCATTCTGGTCGGCGAAATCCTCGACCTGCCCACCAATGGCATGAACCTTGCGATCACCGATATCTCGGCCACCTGCCACATGCCTGATGTGATCGAAGCGCCCTATCGCCCCGCTCTGATGGACGAGATCAGGGCTGGCCACACCTACCGTCTGGGCGGCCCGTCCTGCCTGGCCGGCGATGTGATCGGTGACTATACGTGGAAGAAACCGCTGGAGATCGGTCAGCGCTTCGCCTTCCTCGATCAGGCGCATTACTCAATGGTCAAGACCAACACGTTCAACGGTGTTCCCCTGCCCACAATCGCGCTATGGAACAGCGAAACGGACGAGCTGAAGATCATCAAGCAGTTCGGCTATGACGACTTCAAGGACAGACTCTCATGACCATTTTCCTCGACAGTGAACTGACAGAATCCGAGCGCACCGAAGACGCCCGCTTTCGCGTGATCCCGGTGCCGCTGGAACGCACTGTCTCCTACGGATCGGGCACCGCGAATGGCCCCGCAGCGATCATCGAGGCCAGCAACGAACTGGAACGTATCACCGGCCACGCCGAACCCTGCGTCGAGGGCATTTTCACCGAAGACCCACTGGATTGCGACGCCGCCCTGCCTGACATCATGGAACGCCTCGCCCAACGCACCGAAGCTGCCGTCCGAGCGGGCAAAGTGCCGGTGACCTTGGGCGGAGAGCATTCCCTCACCTACGGCGCGGTGACGGGCGTGGCGCGCGCCCTGAACCAGCCTGTCGGCATCGTCCAGATCGATGCTCATGCCGACCTGCGCAATGCCTATCAGGGCGAGAAACACAGCCACGCCTCGGTCATGCATCTGTTGGCCGAAGAAGGCATCCGGCTGGCTCAGTTCGGCGTTCGCGCCTTTTCGACGGAAGAGGCCAAAAGCCGCCTGAGAAACCACGTCTTTCATGTGGATGCCGAGGATCTGGTCACCGGCAATATCCACGCCGTCGACCTGCCCAGCGACTTTCCCGATCTGGTCTATGTCAGCTTCGACGTCGACGGGCTGGACCCGTCTTTGATGCCCGCAACCGGTACACCAGTCCCCGGTGGGCTGGGCTATTATCAAGCCCTGAGGCTAGTGGAGCACGCCTTGAAAGGCCGAACATGCGTGGGATTCGACGTGGTGGAACTGGCCCCGGACGGCAATGCTGCCTGGGACTTCACCGCGGCACAGATTGTCTATCGTTTGATGGCAAGCTGCTGAGACTGCAATCGGTCAGGACGGGCCAGCCCGGCCCGCCCTGCACGCTTTTCAATCCGATTTGCCGTCGTCTGCGGTCTCGTTCAGCTCCATGTGACCTTCGCTCTTGTCGAGTATGCGGCGCAGCATGGGTTCGAAAAACTCCAGCGGTTTGGTCGGATAGTTCGGATCAAAAGCGCATTGATCGTATTCGTGGCAGAAGTACCGGCAATCTTCCCAGTAAGGGCTGTCGCGGTACTTGTCGCGCGCATTCCGGTCACCCCCAAGAAAGTGGTTGTAGTAATAGCCCTGAAACACACAGTGGTGTTTGAGTATCCAATAAGTACGTTCGCTGACATAAGGCTTCATCATGGCCGCCGACAGCTCACCATGGTTGTACGGAGACAGGATATCGCCTGTATCATGCACCAGCGCTGCAATGACAATCTCCTCGTCTGCGCCGTCGTTGTAAGCACGGGTCGCAGCTTGCAGGCTGTGCTGGTAGCGATTTACCGGGTAAGGCGTCCACTCTTCATCCAATGATCGGATCGCGTCCAGAATACGATCCGCCAGGGCCGCGTTATAGGCGTCCTCGTAATCCATCACCGCCAGAAAATCTTCCTTGGTGGCGTTTTCGAAACTGGTCCAGGTGGGTTTGTGGCTTTTGTCCAGCATGGCGCGTCCTTTGGCTGATGAGCTACGCCCAGTCTACCAAATCCAGCGTGAGTAAAAAAATGAATTGATTTTATCAAACTGATAAAAAAATACTTTCGATATGCAGATCAAAGCCCTTGAAACATTTCTGTGCGTAGCCGATTTGGGCGGGTTCCACGCCGCAGCCCGCAAGCTAAACGTAACACAAACCGCCGTCAGTGCCCGCATCCGACTGATTGAAGAGGAAACCGGAAAACCCTTGTTCAGTCGTGGCGCGGGCGGCACGAGCCTGACAGACTTTGGACGACAATTCCGGCCTTATGCCGAACAGATGCTGTCGCTCTGGTCCTTTGCTTCCCGCGATTTACCCCTGCAAACCCAGAACCGAGTTGTCCTTCGACTTGGGGCGCAACTGAGTGTCTGGGACCCGCTTCTGGTTGATCTGGCCGTGCTGTATGAACAGCGCCTCGGCCAACTGTTGATGACGCTCAACTACGATCATGACCTGAATATGGTCGAGGCCGTCGCGACCCACGTTCTGGATGCAGCACTGACCCACGAAAAACCCTCGGACCCGCGTGTGCTGTATCGGGAACTGAACGCTGAACGCCTATTGCTGGTAGAAACCAAGGGATCCGACGAGGACCGGGTTTTCGTAAACCTGGAACTGGGTGAGATCTATCAGGATCATGTGCGATCGGCAGCGCGACAGGCATCCGGCCAAACGGTTTTTCTTGGAAATTGCATGATGGCTTTGCGCTATGTCCTGCGGCGGGAAGGCGCCGGGTACTTCCCGCAATACGTCATCAAAGAACACCTGCGTACAGGTGAGCTGGTCCCGGTTGCCGGATCATTGGATTTGATGCTGCCTCTATATCTGGTTGCCAGGCGAGACGGAACCGCATTTGACGACATACTTGGCTGCCTGATCGATCTGCGAGAGGTGTCTTAGGCCTGGGACAACGTTCCGTTCGCGCCCTTGGGTCGAGCACGAAATAAGGGTCGCCCCGATATCATCAGGAAAAGGCAAGAAATCAGGATGCCAATGATCGCCGGCAGATACAGCAGTATCCACAGGTTCGGATCTTCGATCACAATGGGCGAAATCAGCCCCCTTACACCTTCCAGCAAAACCAGAATCAAGAACGCGCAGAGAATTTGCGGCCAGAGGCCGAAGCGAGAGAAACTGCCAAGCGTCAGGGTCGCGTACCCGACCAAAGCCACAGCGATACAAATCGCAATCCAGGAAAAGCGCTGATGCAGTTCTTCGATCAGGCGCCCCTGACTGTGCCCGTCGGACTGCGCGACCGCATCGCGGTTATTGATCAGATCAATGGTTGAAATCGCACCGATACTGCGGTGACCCATTTCGCCACCACTGGTCAACTCCGTGATATCATAGGACGCGTCTTCAAACAGGGTCGATGACAATGTCTTTCCGTCGGCATTCAGCCTGAGCGCAACACCATCCACCATCACGAGGTGAATGCCCGTTTCCTCGTTGACGAGATAAGCTGTCGTACTGGAATAGCTGACCGGGTTTTCTTCGTCCCGCCGGTCGGACACAAAAACCTCGTGCAATGTGCCGTCCAGATCAATCTGCCCAATGTAGACCGTAACACCTTCTGCCGGGTGCAGAAATTCACCTTCGTTCAGTAGCTGTGCAGTGACGTCTCCGGCAACCTCGGCTTGCCGCAGTTCCAGTTGCTCGACCGACGCCGGGCGCAGGAAGACACTGATCACCGCCATCATCAGACCGGCGATCAGACCAAAGAAAAAAACGGCTCGCGCAAGCCGCCATGGGCTGGACCCGGTGGCCAGCATTACGGTCATTTCGCTTTCACGGCTCAATCGGTTGGTGGCGTAAACCGCCGCGGCGAATATCGCCATCGGCATCACGGTTCGGATCAGCGTTGGAAGTGTCAGAGCCGTGAATTCCAGAAACACCATCGCGGACTGACCGCCACTGATCACACGATCAAACAGGCTGACTGACCGCGTGATCCAGAAAACTCCGACCAGAACCAGAGTAAAAAAGCCGAACAGAACCAGCAATTGCCGCAGGAAATACCCATCAAAACGCGACATGTGACCTCTTCTTGGCTGTTGGCGACGTGCGGGGACATTAGGGCAAACGCAGGGCAGAGGAAACCGGGATTACCCGACCAGAATCCTGTTTTGCCAGAGCCACCGTAGTATCCGCGTCGCGCGATCCACGCCCAGAATGTCCGACCATCGGCTGAGAATACCCGCCGCAGATTCCGGGCGATCCAGCTGGTTTAGCAACGGAATGATCGGGGTCCCTTCAAGATTGGCAACCGGACGCGGCAAGGCTGGATGATACAGGACGGTCGCGGGCTCGATATGGGTTTCAGTCTGAAGGCCAGACACCGATACTCTGGTTTCTGGGGCCAGTTGCAGCGGCATTCCTTTGGGTATGTCGGTCATTTCCGGCTCGACCGGGGTTCGAGAAACCGAACTCATCGGGTGAGAGCGCGCCGACCAGAACTCCGCTGACGAAACCTTATGCTGCCGGGCATAGAATTCAGCGGCCAGAGCAGCGTGTGTCTGAACCCTCTCGGTCTGCCGGTCGCGGTAGAACGACAACGCCAGATCTGTATTTTCGGGGCGAGTCAGAACCGTATTAACAACCGCGGCGGCCTGCACCGCCTGACCCATTGCCAGCTGCACCCCTTGTGACGACAAAGGGTCAACTGTGAAACTGGCTTCTCCGACCCGCAATAAGTGCGATTCAGGAGATGTGGTTTCGATCAGGCTGGTGGCGTCGATGCGTCGGACGGGGCCAATCCGTTGCTGTTCCAGGCAGGGCGACAAAAGCGTCGATTGCGCCAACAAGTTCAGATAGAGATCGCGGCGATCTGCCGGCGACAATCCGGTGCACGAGGCCGGATCGACAAACACCATCGCGTTGACGGAATGATCTGGCAGCATCGCCCCCCAGTACCAATGCGCGTATCCTGCCTCGACACGTGTTTGCGCGCCGAATCCTCGGGGCGCGTTCCAGTAAGCGTAGAGTGCAAGCAGCGGTTGCGAAGCTGGACGAAACCTGCGCCCCAAGCCCGCCTGCCGACCGGCAGCATCCACCAATATCCGGGCGCGGATGTACTGTACTCCGCCCCGATTTTTCACGGGAATTTCCCACCCGGTTTTGAAGCGCCGAGGGCGATAAGCCCGGGCGGAATCCAAAACCTGTACCCCAGCTTTACCTGCACATTCCAACAGCAAAGCGTCAAACTTGCCACGATCGACCAACAGCCCAGTCTCTCCTTCACCAGGTCCACGACGCTCGAATGTGCCGCCCCAATGAAGAATCGAGCCGGTGGAATTCAGAAAGCCGCCTGATGCGATCTGCTCTGACAGGCCCAGAAGGTGTAGAATTGGCCTGATCGAAGGAGGCAGCGACTCTCCGACATGGGCGCGGGGAAACGCCGCGCGCTCAAGCAGGCAAACCTTCCGACCGAGCTGTGCCAATCGCAGCCCAACAGTCGATCCGGCGGGTCCCCCACCGATCACGCAGACTTCAGTGTCTATAATCTCAGGCATCGATCAGGCAGACACGGATTGTGCCGTCCCGCCAAAGTAATCCGGTCGGGCCTCGGACAGGCGGACATACGCTTGCAGGCAATAGTGCAACCAGCCGCGAATGTAGTCGCAGGCCGGGCGACCGCGATGAATCACCTCGTGATGGCACCCACCACCGCAGAGGTAGCGCGCCCAACATGTGTTGCAGGGCGACTGCCCATGAACGTGCCGCTCCACCAGCCAACGATCGCGGCGCAAATCCGGTCCGTTGAAAACATCGCCCATAGCGCCTGCCTTGTCCTCGACAAAGCGGTGACAGGCGAACAGACCGCCTTCGGCCGACACACCGAAATACCCCGCTCCTGCGCCACAGGCATACGGGCGATGGGTGCCGCGGTGAATTTCCTGCATGGCGGCCGACATGTTCGAAAACGGATAGCGCCGCCCCCGGATCACCGCCGCCTCAAACGCTTGCCCACAGAGGATCATCTGCCCCAGCATGTCGTCCAGATCCGAGCGGCTCAGCTCGTGACGGCCATTTGGCGAGGCCAGCATCGGTGAGAACCCCACCGAGTGAAATCCCATGCCCACAAACTGTTCCAGTGTTTCCGGCAATTCCATGTTCTGAGGCGTCACGGTCACACGCGCGCCGACCTGCATTCTATGCTGCCTTTCCAGCAGCGGCTCAACGCGCTTCAATATTGTGTCATAGCTGCCGCGCCCGCCACGATTGGGGCGCAAACGATCATGCGATGCGCCCACTCCATCCAGACTGATCGTGACTGCAAATCCATACATTTCAAAGAATTCGGCATCCTCTGGGCGCAGCAACGTGCCATTTGTGGTGACCGAGAACCCAACCCGCAAACCATGCGCCCGCGCGCGATCTGCTGCATACTCGGTGGTCCGATGGATTAAGTCACGATTGATCAGGGGTTCGCCGCCAAGATAGGCCAGATTGATCCGCACGCCAGGTTCGGCTTCGGCCACCAGACGGTCGACCGAGGCTTTGGCAACTTCCCATTCCATGTTCCGCGCAGGGCCTCCGAATTCTCCACCCGAGGCGTAGCAATAGGTGCAGGCCAGATTGCATTTCTGCGCGACAGCCAAGGACAGGGACCGTACGGGCATGTCTTCCGGCGGGCGGTCACCGATATACGGCGCTCCCTCCAAACCCATCGACAAGAGGTAAGCGCGCTGAGCGTCGGGATCGGAGGCGGCAAACCGCTCAGCTGCATCAGAAGGCACGTCAAAAACCCGCGACCCATCCACCGCCAGCATGTGGTGCCCGTGATCGGTTTCAAAAAAGTGCACCTGCGATGCGGGCGGAATCACACTCAATCCTCCGGCCAGAACGGGATACCGATCTCTTCCGCCGCCAGCTTTTCGCCTTCGACGCGGAGCAGTTTCATGATGTCACGCACCTGTTGAATGTAATCTTGCGCCTTTTCGTACTGATTTTTGGCCTCCAGAGCGTAAGCGTTGTTCAGGCCATCCTTGACCTGCTCAAACAGCCTGAGCGCGTCTTTGGTCTGCGCTTCGGTTCCCACCTGAACCGGTCGCAGATACGCAGGAGTCCCCTCTCCGGTATCGTATTTGGCCAGAACCTCTTTCATTTGGCGGAACCGCAGGAAATGCTCGTCACCGTCACTGTCGATCCGCACAGCCAGGGCGAAGAGGCGGCGGTTGGTGAAGGTCTTCTGCTCCAACGTCTTTACACATTTCGCATAAGCACGGTCGATGTATCCTCCGGGGCGTTCGATCTCGATAAAATCGTCGATTGCCTCCTGTGTCAGCGGTCGTAGCGACCTGAGGTAGACCTTTCCGTGCCCCGGCCCAAAGCGCAGGGTCTTGGCGGGGGTCAGGACCGGCTTGTATGCGTCACCCTGAAGTTCCCACAGCAGTTGGTTGGCCCAACGCATATGGGTCATTTCTCCGACGGCGACCTCCACCAAAGCGCGACGGGCAAAAATCAGATCGTCTTTCAGCGTCGGCCAACGCTTGGTATCGGCCGTCTCGGGATCGGCCAGCGAGAAGTACGCGTAGAGATACTGCAGGCTCAGCGTCATCTCCATCGAAGCCAACCGCTCTTGCAGATCATCGATCATTTCTTCGATCGAATCGTAGGGCTCGGTATCCGGCAATTCCGGATCAACTTCGTAGACCTCCCCGGTTTCCCGGCCTTCCACCACAATGGGCAGCTCGCTCCACATCTTGTTCACCTGATAGTGGTCAATCTGATAAGGGCGGTTCTGTTCCACCGTATTCATCGCTGCCACGTTCCCGGACGGAGATTTGTCCGACCGCAACCAGTCCAGATAGGTCTCGGCCGCGATGGGATTGTCCGGTTGCCCAGTGGGCAGAGCAGCATCATGCGGCACTTCGGCAACCACCACATCGGGGTGGTTCGACGGCCAGTAGTGGCAACCGCAATCGCGAAAATCGTGGGACCAGGGATTGCACAGGCTCTGCGTCAGTTCACCGGGGTCATAGGCGTCGCTGAACACTCCGGCGTCGGTCCTGTACTGGCGGCGATAACCATGTAGAACCACTTGCTCGGTATCTACAACGCCATCGTGATTGCGGCGTTCCAGCGCGATGGTGACCGGGTTGCCGTCACCGCATTCCAGGCTGCGAATAAAACGCCACACCATGAGCCCGTCATACGGCTCACCATTCTCATCCCTGAAGGTGATCCGCTTGCCCCCCTGTTCGACCCAGGAAAGGAACCAGCGGCCCTGGCTGAGCTTGGCGCCAACCTCACCGCTATAGGCCGTCAACAGGGATTGCACCCAGTCCTCGGGGCTGTTGTCGGGCAGCATCGGGTCGTAGAAATAGTCGACAAAGACCAGATGGAAGCCCTGCGTGTTCTTCGGTGCCTCAGGCACCGGGCTGAGCGGGACACGCGCCGCGTTGAAAACCAGACCGGGGAAAAACCGCCGGTCGAGATTGCGAACATCCATCTCAAGGCCGGGGAAACAGTTTCCGACCGATCCGTCCATGCGCGTATTGTCCGGGTTGCCCGGCACCTTATAGGCTGCGCGCGCTGTCAGGTTGCGGGGTTTGACGCGGATTTGGTCGGGGCGATCAGACATCCTGAACCTCCGTTTCCTGAGAGGACGATTGCGCCGCCAGATAGTCGATGAACGAGATCACCAGATGGTATTGCCGCCGCGAAAGGGACAGCGGGTAATAGTTGGAATCGCGCATATAAGGCGGCATCCGCGCATCGTGCATCATGTCGCGCACAATCCGCGGATCACGGAAGTTCGGGTTCGGCGTCTGGTCCGAGTTCGGGTCGGTCTCAAGCTGAGTCAGGATGCCATAAGGGGGACGTAGCAGGGTTTTCACGAAATCCGGGCGACGGCGCAGAAAATCCAGCAGATTCTCCTCATCAATCAGTTGCTCGTGCACGAATTTGGTCGCCACCGTGTAGGGCAGCCGGTCATTCGGCACCGAGTTCGAGAACACCGACACAGGTTGCGGTCGGATCAGGTCAGGGATCTTGTCGGGCGGTCTGGCGTCTTCTTCGGTCATCGAGGCCGCGTCGGTCGAGGGAAGGCCCTCGGTTGGTGAAATCTTGGTTTTTGCCTGAAGCTTGGCGTTGTCCTTCAGGCCCTGTGCCCGAATATCGTCGAGATTGATCAGGCTGTTGGTCTCGAACGCACGGCGGAAAATATCGACGACTTCGGCCTTGGCCTGCACGAAATTGTCTTTGGTTACGGACACCAGAGATAAGTCACGGTCGGCCAGGTCGTCTTCGAGACTGTAGAACGGCCGACAGTCCGGAGCGAAATCAGGCGGACCCGTCATGATATTCGCCCTTGCGGTAAACCTTTGCCCGCGCACGGACAATGTGGCCTCGATCGTGCCGTCGCTGGTATCGTCAGCCACGCCCCAGGACTGATCGTTTCCCACGCGCGCGCCGTCATAGCTGTCATGCGGTTCGGGGTCGTCCGACATCCCGCTCATCATGATCCATTTCGACCACGGCGTATCCGGGTTCAGAATGCGGTTCTGTTCGGGTACGATTTCGTGAATGCGACCATACTCGGATTTCGGCGGGTCGTTCTGGTAGCCCGGTACGGCCAGCGTTGCCGGACCGTAGGCAGCGTCGGGTGGGCCATAGACCTCGCCCTTGGGCGGGGTAAAACGCAAACGCAGGATGCTGCGGTCGACAGGCTGACCTTTGACGGGCTCGTCATGACCGCGCACCGGGTGGATGGCGCGCACCGACCCCAGAGGGATCGGGTTATGCTCATAGACCATCGGTTGTTGCTCGGATGTATGGGGACTGAAGGCCAGCAGAGGTTTCGGCGCAAAATCCTCGCCCGCGATTTCGACCCGAGCCCTGAAACCGCAAGCCGCGTCGCCGGTCCGACGTTCCGCCTTCTGGTTGCCCACTGCAACGGTGTACCGAATATGCTGCAGCGACAGCCCCTGCCCATCGAGAAAATCCAGCGAAACAGGGGTTTCGTATTCTTCACCGGTTTCCGCATCATGCATCCTGGCCCACAGCTCAAAAAACGGCGCGACCGGGCGCAAGGCACCGCCTTCATCCCGGAACCGAATTGTCTTGGGATCGGGCAGATAGGCTGAGATGCTGCCATCCTCGTTTTCGCGCAGGGTCACGTTGGATCGGATTACGGTCTTGTTGTTCCCATGCGCATCCATGTCCTGTTGCCATTCATAGCTTTCCAGGGGTGTTTCACCCGGCCCCAAACGGGCAACCGCCATTGGTGGCAAAAAAAATATCTCCTGTATCGTATCCATGCTGGGCCCTCCCCCCGTTTGGCCATGGCGGTCCCTGTTTTCAGGGCTTGGAATAGAATTGGTAACTGATTGTCTTGTCCTTGAAAAACGACTTGGACTTGTCCCGGATAATGTACCCGGGCGATCCCTTGGGGACCGGAGAAATACTCTGCTGATAGTGGAAGAAATTGTGCGGGTCGTATTTCTGCTTCACGAACAGAAGAGAGTTGAAATTGTCGCCCCAATACATCCAGCGATAGTTCAGCTGCGTCCGGCGCGGATAGTTCTGATAGACGTGACCGTTAAAGAACTCTTTCTCGTTCATCAGCTTCATGAACCCGTCAAGCCACGGCACGACAATGTCCTTTTCTTCTTCGGACAACCAGAAGACATCCACGTAAAAATTCAACGAGACATTGCGGTGAATGAAGGCATTGCCGTCCTTGCCGACCGGCACTTTGTTGATGGCACCTCCGTAGGGCTCGATCGCGACGGCGCCATACGCATTCGGCGTGCTGTCGAGGTAGTCGACCACCAACTGCCAGTCCGACGCGCTGAGCTGGCGATCAATGTAACCGGCCTGCTTGTCCTCGCGGGCCTGATCAGGAACGACCGGAATGTCGTATTTCTCGTCATATAGCCACGAGTTGATCTGCTGATACGTCCCGGTCTTCTGGTTCTCAAGCTGACCACCGATGGGTTTGTCCAGCAGCGGCTGGATCACCTTCATTCCGTCTTTCTTGCTGCCGTGATACAGACCCGAGACCAGCAGGACCTTTTCGTCCCCCTGATATGCCAGAAAAATATAAGCTCCGAACTTGTCGGAGATACCGTCTCTCATATAGTTGGCCTGCAGAAACTCCAGCGCCTTGGCCGCCTTCTTCAGCGGCCATTTGATGTGGAATCCCCAGACCTTGTAGAGCTTGTGCAGCTTGTAACGTATTTCAAGCAGCACACCGAAATTGTTGCCGGTTCCTCCCCGGATGGCCCAGAACAAGTCAGGGTTTGTCTCTTCGTCGGCGATCACGATGCTGCCATCCCACAACATGACCGTGACGCCCAGCACGTTGTCACAGGCCATACCGAACAGGCGCGAGGTGAAACCGTACCCACCGCCCATCATGAAGCCCGCCACGCAGACATCCTGGCAGGCCCCGCCCGGCACATGCAGGTGATACGAGTTCAGCACAGAGTTCAGCATCTTGAACGGCGTGCCCGGACCCACATACGCCATCGGCATATCCGGATCGACGGTCACATAGCGCATTCGGCTGGTGTCCAGCACCATTGCGTTGTTGACCGAGTACCCCGCGGTACTGTGTCGGCCGGACCGCGCGACCACCCACAGATCGTGCTCGCGCGCAAAAGCAAGGCTGGCACGCACGTCCTCAATGGTTTCGCAATATACGATGATTTCGGGATAGTCCTGAAACGCCGGATTCCAGACCTGCCGATCATTGTTGTAGTCCGGGTCCGTTGGCAATACCACCGAACCAATCAACCCCTTTTCAAACGCGCGGATCTGCTTCGGTTTGATCGGGTGAAACCGCTGTAGCGTCAGATCCGTTCGGCTTTGAATGATGCGATCTTTGGACAATAGGGTCTTACTGATCTTGCGCATTGGCGCTCCTCAATACAGATACGACATGGGCGCAGATACGCCTGGATCCGCGCTTTGAAATTGAATTTCAGGTATCAACCCATATCTGCCCGCACCCAAGCTGGCAGCAATCGACCCCTTCGGTCAAGTCAATGTTTCCAACAACAAGCGTGCTTCTTTCAGGTCGGGCAAGTCGTCATCCCGAGCGAACCGCGCCAGAACCGACCCAAGATCATCGCCCAGCGGTGCATCGTTCTGCTGGCGCCACTGGGCCAGAGCTACGGCCGAGCGCAGCTCGTAGAGGCGCGCACCTTGCTTTCCGGCAGTTTCGATTGCACGCAGCAGCAGAGGCTCCGGGTCTCCGCTTGTTTCAATCGTCAACTCGGCCTGTATTCGCAAGTGCTCTGCTTCGGCCCATTTCTCTTCTGTGTCTGCCAGAAACCGCCCGGCTTGTTGCAGCATGCGCCGCGCAGCATCGTAGTCGCCGACCTGTATTTGCAGCTCTGCAATAAGGGACAGGAAGTAACTTTTGTAGTTCCCTGCCCCGACGGCCCACCAGGCTTCGGCAGCCTTGTGCAGGTTTTCTATGCTCTCTGCGTTCGGCGTTGTCGCTGCGTCGGCCCAACTGCCCCAGAAGCGCGCGATGGTTGCCATCAGGGGC
The DNA here is from genome assembly GCF_057221075.1 of Ruegeria sp. HKCCD6647-2. Taxonomy (NCBI): domain Bacteria; kingdom Pseudomonadati; phylum Pseudomonadota; class Alphaproteobacteria; order Rhodobacterales; family Roseobacteraceae; genus Ruegeria; species Ruegeria sp. HKCCD6647-2. The sequence goes on from NZ_JBWVBD010000002.1 coordinate 449,598, forward strand.
AAGGAATGCTCTTCCGCTACCTTGGCCAATGTCTCGACATCCTTCCGCAAAGCGGGAATATCGCGGGAAAGAAGGTGGACCTTGCACATGTAGACCAGGGTTTGCGCGACACTGTGTGCGTGGTTGAGTTCTTGTGCAAGCCCCAGTGCAGTGCGCTGTATGCGCAAGGCTTCCTCGTGCCGTCCCATCAGACAGTAGCACGTCCCCAAAAACGCCGCTGTGATCGCCGAATGGTCGGTGCCATAGACATAGGCAAGTTGGCCGTGCTGATCAAAGTCGTACAGCGCCCAGGCTTTTTCCAGATGCTTCTCTGCCTCTGGCAGGTTGCCCAGATGCAACTGGACCGCGCCCATAGCACGATGGCCAACCATCTGATGCTCGGTCCGGCCACTGTCTGCCGCGAGGTCGAGAATCTGAGTAGCCACGTCCTGGGCCATCCGGTATTCGGCCCGCACCAGATGGAATGCATAAAGCCCGTTCAGGACGGGGAACAACCTCTCGGTCTCGTTCGCGCGGTGACACAGTTCGCGCAGACGGGCGTAGGCCTCGCCGGTGGCGTCACCCGGTATTCCGCTTGTGGACCGCAACACACCCGCGCGCAGGATTTGAATGTCAATTTCGCGCAGGTCCCGCTCCTGGCTTTTCGGCAAATCCGCCAATTCGTCCAACGCTTTTGACAAGTGGGTCAATGCCTCGGCCAGGCCCGACCTTTCAATTGCGCGACGCCCGGCCTTTTGCCAATGTTCGACGGCCTCATCTTTGCGATTGGCCAATGTGTAGTGCTGCGCCAGAACTTCGGGCTGGGTCTGCGCCATTTGCGGCCGGTTCTCCAGCAACGCGCCGGCCGCCCGGTCGTGCATGACCTGGCGTTCGGTGCGCAACAGGCTGTCATAAGCCATGTCGCGGATCAGCGCATGCCGGAACATGAACTCATCCCCTGCGGATTCCGAAACCTGAAGGATCAGCCCTGCCGAGGACAGCTGATCCAAGCCCGCCTGCAACACTGTCGGCGACAGGATCGAAACAGACGCCAACAAGGCCAACGAAAACTGGCGTCCAAATACCGCCCCGGTCTGGGCCACTTCCTTGGCCATGCCTAGGCGGTCCAGACGCTCCATCAACGAATCCTTGAGCGTGTTGGGCACCGACAACGACGGCAGCGGGCCTGTGAGGGCATAGCCCTTATCCGTCAGTTGCAACTGCCCCGATTCCAACAGGGCGCGCGTAACCTCTTGCACATAGAGCGGAATGCCGTCGGTCTTGGCCGCGATAAGCTCACAAACCGGGGCCGGAACCGCGTTCCCCCCAGCGACGTCTGCAACGATCTCGGCGACGTCCCGATTTGCCAAACGCCTGAGGGGAATATGCAAAGTATTGTTGTGATGCCCCCAGCCCGGATCGAAACCCGGCCTGGCGGTCATCACAATAAGTACCGGCAGATCTCTGATACTTTCGATCACGTGATTGGTCAGCGACAAAGTCGTCGGATCGACCCAGTGCATATCCTCGAACAGCAGCAGAACAGGCTTTTCCTGCGCCAGCGCCGCCAATTGTTCCGTCACCGCTTCCAACGTTTTCTCAAGCTTGACCTGCGGCGGCAATTCAAGCGGGCCCAACGTGCTATCGGCGTCGACACTCAGAAGATCGGCAATCAGACGCAGATGCTCGGGCGGATGGCGTCGCATGATATGCGCCAGCTTCGCCAGTTTTTCTGCATCACTGTCTGCAGGTGCAAGACCGGCTGCGCTTTCAAGATGCTGAATGACAGGGAACAGAGCACTGTTAGCGTGCAATGGCGAGCATTGCAGATTCAGCCGCAACACGTCCTGTCCCTGCAATTCCTGACCAAGCCCTTCGATCAGGCGGGATTTTCCGATGCCGGCCTCGCCCGTAATCAGGATCGATTGACCGGCGCCCTGGCTGGCTTCGTGCCATTTCTCACGCAGCTTGTGAAACTCGGAATGGCGCCCCACAAGCCGACCGGCGCCTGCGCCTGGCATGATATCGAAACGTCGTTCAATCCGGGCCTGACCAGTGACGGTCCAAGCCTGTATCTTTTCAGAAAAACCTTTCAGTTCAAAATGGCCTTTGTCTTCCAGATCAAAGGCATTTCCGATCAATCTTCGGGTCGATGGGCTGATGATCAGATCGTTCGGCTCGGCCAGTGCCTGCAGCCGTGCGGCCAGATTCGGTGTGCGCCCCATAACCACGTCATGCTCTTTCAGGCCCTCGCCGTGGATGGTGCCTACCACCACCAGCCCGGTGGACACCCCGACCCGCGCCCGAAGCGTTTCCTGCCCTTCGATGCGTTTCAAGCCGTCCAGAATTTCCAGCCCCGCGTTAATGGCGCGTGAGGCAGCATCTTCAAGCGCGTGCGGATACCCGAAATAGATCATCGCTCCATCGCCCATGAAGCTGGCAACGTGGCCCCCAAACCGCGCAACTGCGGTTGTACAGGTTTCCTTGAAACGTCGGATCAGCTCACCCAGATCCTCGGGGTCCAGGCGTTCTGACATGGCTGTTGAACCGACCAGATCCACGAACATCACCGTCAGTTGCCGCCGTTCGGCGACAATCTTGCCATGCCCAATGACCGGAGCAACGGCCCCGGTGTCACTCAATGCCGCCATAAGGCGCCGCCTTGGCCCCAACGGCAACCCCATGTCAATCAGATCGTGTTCGGACAAATGCGCGAGATCCGACAGCGTTACTTCGTTCGACGAGAATACGGGCACGTACTTCTCCAGCCCGAGCTCCTCCAAATATGCGCCAATCTCTGTCATTGCCCCCACTGTCCCCATCCGACACCGGCTTACCGCCACCGGCCAGAGCAGACCAGTCCCGAGTAAAAGCCGTTCAGCCTTGGCAGCTTAGGCCAAGTAACTGGCGCTTTCATCGGCTGTGCGGGTAGCTTTTTCTTTCTACCCCAAAACGTCAAGTGAATTAACGGGGGCAGACGGACTTCCAACAGCCAGATTCGTGACACATTTGTCCGCCCAGAGCGGAAGCGCCGAAGCAAGTGCACTGTCCGTGTCAGCACGAAAATGCTCTATGAGGAGCATTTAGGCTGTCAGAGAAATGAGCAGATCATGGAAGGGAGGGTTCGTGGGGCGGCACCTCGCACTCGTAACCCCCTCGATAAACCAGTTGAAAAACCAGTATGTGCTAAAATTCAGACGTGCCGCCCACCAACGCAGAGTGACATTGTGGCAAAATTGTGTCCACGATTCATTGGGAAATTCACTGTTTTCAGATTTGAAACGAAAATCGGCCGCCAGAAAATGGCGCCATTAAGGGATTTCCCCAATTTCGCTGTGTCCATGCAAATCATAAAGTGAAGTTATCGGAACGCATTTATCGGACCGTAGATCCCCGAGAGGGGCTGGTGATAACCCCCTCGGCCAGCCCCTCGAACCTTCCACGCCAATATGCCGTCCGACCTGCCGACGGTCACGGTTTTCCGCCAGATTGCGCTTGCGCGGGCCGCCTCCAGAAACTCAGCGGGCAGCGTAATGCGGGATCGGTGATTGATTTGAATGGCAGGGGCAGCAGGGTTCGAACCCGCGACCTACGGTTTTGGAGACCGTCGCTCTACCAACTGAGCTATACCCCTATGGTGCGCCCTCAGATATGCCAGTGGCGCGGCGGACTCAAGAGGCTTTTTCACATTCTCCGACAGTTTGCCGCCTGACAAAAAAGTTGCGCTTGACGAGCAGTTCTTTAAGACAGGGCTCGGCCAGCAGAAGGACACCACTCTTGAGCATCCGCAAGAAAATCGCCGACAGCGAAGCCGTTCTGAACTGGTTTGCCCGGCGCATTGCAAGCTATATCCGGTTGGTCCACCGAAATACGCGCTGGCAGCGCATCGGCTATGAAGAGCTTGACAAGCTGGCCGAACAAGGTGAGCCGGTCATCGTTGTCCTGTGGCATCAACGTCTGGCCCAGTCGCCTTATTTCTTCCCCCTCGACAAAGGGCGGATCTGTTCCATCACTTCTGCCGCGCGTGCAGGCAGCATGGTCGGCCGCGTTCAAAAGCTGTTCGGGATGGATACCATCGCCATGACCAGCAGAAAACGTCATGTCGCCCTGTCCCGAGAAGTTTTGGGCAAGATGAAACAAGGCGTCTCGATCGGCATCGCCGCAGACGGGCCCCGTGGTCCGGAACGGGTTTCATCGACGGTACCGCTCATCTGGGCCCGCACCTCGGGCAAACGGGTCTTTGGCATCACCTACTCGGCCCGATATGGCCGCGAGGCAAGCACCTGGGATCGTTTGCTGATGCCGCGCCCCTGGCGCAACGAAGGCGTGTTTCTGTGCCGGGAATGGACCGAAACCGTGCCCCGCAAAGCGACCGAAGACCAGATTGAGTCTTTGCGGCAATGCCTTGAGCAGCACATGAACGACATCACCGCCGAAGCGGACCGAATGGTTGGTCGCGAACCATGGAGCCCGGAACCGCAATCAGCGCAGTTCCAGGCCTAAGGTCTGGATATATCTCATTCCGCCTTGGGTGTGTACCAGATCGGCGAGGAATAGGCCCGCTCCTGGTGGGTCAACTGAGCCTCCGGCGGCAACTCCACCCCATAGCGAAGCTTGTCGTACAAAACCCAACGCGGAGTCGGAATCTCCAGAACACGGACATAGTAGAACGCCCTCTCGGCAGGATCGAAGTCAGGATCGGTCCACACCGTGACGAACTCGGATGTGCCAATGCTGTTTATCCAACTCGCCTTCTCTAGGTCCACAGTGTTACCCACTGCGGGTAGCTTGCCGTTTCCATCCGGCTCTCTGCCGTCGGACCATGCGACATCATAGACCTTTTCCTGCAGCGTTCCGTCTGCCCTTAGCCAACCTTTGACAACCTGCACCCGGTCTAGGTTTGCGCCCACCGGATCGCGCAAAGCAGCGATCAGGAAGTTTGGCGCCCCGTCACCTTCGCGTTCTCTCAGATCACTGCCCATCGGAACGCCTTTGACATAGCCGACATCAGCGACAGCGCGCGTCTGAAGGTCTTCTTCATTGAAGTCCCAACCGCCGAAGAATCTCAGCCAAATTCTAGGTCCGGTCGTTGCATACGTCTCGCGACGTTTGAAAGCGTCGAAAATGGCGGAGCGCGAGTTTTCAGTGGCCCAAACGGCGGTGTAGCCGGAGGCGACAAGTGTGTGGCCTTCGAAGGCGCCCAAATCGCTTTGCACAAACGGATGTAGCACGCGGGTTGAGGAGGGTTCGGCGCTGACGCTTTTGCCGAAATAGTTGTCTTCTTCGGCAGTTGCCAGTGATGTATGGCTGTCGGTCGCCCCACCCATGCCGAATTTATAAGGATTCACTCCAAACTTTTCTTCTAACATGAGACCGCGCTTCAATGCCTCGCGCGCGTATTCGCCGGCCAGCATTTCGTCCGTCTTGAGCTCTGTGATATCCAGATTCCCAACGTCCCAGTTTTCGTAGTCGGCAAACTCGTCATCCGGGCTCAGAAACGGGTGCGCTTCGCCATCCCCTTTGATTTGGGTCACTTCGTAATGGGGTTCCCACTTGGCGCGATTGCTCACGTACTCTTCGTCGACTTTCCCGCCATGATACGTATCCTCGGTCGGGAACATCCAGCCATTTGACAAGTTGCCGTTATGCGCAAATGCAACTGCGCGCCCGCCCGTTTTCTCTTGATACCGCTCGAGCCATGCATAAAGGCTTTTCGGGTCCGTATCACCAAATGGGGGCTGCGTGACCGGGGGCACAAACTGCAATGCCCGAATTGGACCGTCGCGCAACATGACATTGCGGTGCAGGTTGAAGCCCTTTGGAACCGACGTCCATTCAAAACCGATGAATGCGGTAAATTTCCCCGGATCGTTGTGACGCTCAGCGGCCATCACAATATGCTCCCAGGTGAAGGCAAATGCGTCTGCACCCGGGCTATACGAGTTCAGAAGAACCTCAGGCAAAGTGCCCTGAGAAAAGTTACCTATTATGTCAAATGCGGCCTCGCCTGCCGCATCACCGCCAGCCTTGTACCCTTCATACCACTCAAGTCCCTTGGGATGGGACAACACCCCCGGCTTGCCCGCCTGCAGGTCTGGCGCGAAGCCCATCAGATCCGTGTGATCAGTCAGAACCATCCAGTCCAGCGGTCGCGCTAGCCTGACGGGTTGTCCTGTCGAAGAGATTATTTGCTCTCCTTTCGCAAACCGCCACGCTTCATCCGGTAGCAACGTATTGCCAAAGGCTCCAGCATCGAGGGACAGGCCCGTATGAAGGTGCGTATCCCCCCAAAGCGGCCGCTCAGGGATAGTCCGGTTCGCATAGGGCGAAAACGGCTTCTCTGCAAAGGTTCCTTCGGCCGCTTCCTTGCTTGGGGCACCATCCGAGAATGCCGATGTTGCAAAAACAAAACCTAAGGCGAACGAGGTCAGGAACCGAACCATTTTTTCCTCCACAAACGGCTACGCAAAAGGCTCTTTTGGTTTTGCTCGCCATCTATTTTCTAAAAAACATTATATTTACAGTCTTGAATACAATGTCGTGGAATTTCGATTCTGCCAAGCTGGGAGAAAATCCGGCAATGAAAAAAAGGGCGCCCCGAGGGACGCCCTTTCTGTCTGCTCATTCGCTTACGCGACTTACTCGATGATTTTCGACACGACGCCGGCGCCGACGGTGCGGCCGCCTTCGCGGATGGCGAAGCGCAGGCCGTCTTCCATCGCGATCGGGGCGATCAGCTCGACGGTGAAGCCGACGTTGTCGCCAGGCATGACCATCTCGGTGCCTTCGGCCAGGGTCACGGTACCGGTCACGTCAGTGGTCCGGAAGTAGAACTGCGGACGGTAGTTCGCGAAGAACGGAGTATGACGGCCGCCTTCTTCCTTGGTCAGGATATAGGCTTCGGCTTCGAACTTGGTGTGCGGGGTCACCGAACCCGGCTTACACAGAACCTGACCACGCTCAACGCCGTCACGGTCGATACCGCGCAGCAGGGCGCCGATGTTGTCGCCCGCTTCACCGCGATCCAGCAGCTTGCGGAACATTTCAACACCGGTACAGGTGGTTTTCTGAGTGTCGCGGATGCCGACGATTTCAATCTCGTCGCCAACGTTGATCACGCCACGCTCGACACGACCGGTCACAACGGTACCACGGCCCGAGATCGAGAACACGTCTTCAACCGGCATCAGGAACGGCTTGTCGACTTCACGCTCGGGGGTGTCGATGTAGTCATCAACGGCCGCCATCAGTTCCTTGATTTTCTCTTCGCCGATTTCCGGGTTGTTGCCTTCCATCGCGGCCAGAGCCGAACCTGCGATGATCGGAACATCGTCGCCGGGGTAGTCGTAGCTGGACAGCAGTTCGCGCACTTCCATCTCAACCAGTTCCAGCAACTCTTCGTCGTCAACCTGGTCAACCTTGTTCAGGAACACGACCATCTTCGGGATGCCAACCTGGCGGCCCAGCAGGATGTGCTCGCGGGTCTGCGGCATCGGGCCGTCAGCGGCGTTCACAACCAGGATCGCGCCGTCCATCTGAGCGGCACCGGTGATCATGTTCTTGACGTAGTCGGCGTGGCCGGGGCAGTCGACGTGCGCGTAGTGGCGGTTGTCGGTCTCGTATTCCACGTGGGCGGTCGAGATGGTGATGCCGCGCGCTTTCTCTTCCGGCGCACCGTCAATCTGGTCATACGCTTTGAAGTCACCAAAATACTTGGTGATTGCTGCGGTCAGCGTGGTCTTGCCGTGGTCAACGTGGCCAATCGTGCCGATGTTGACGTGCGGTTTTGTACGCTCAAACTTTTCCTTTGCCATGATGGCCTCCTTTTTCGGTAATGAAGGGAGCCCGTTACCCGAGCTCCCTCAAATCTTCGCTTATGCGTATTTCGCCTGGATCTCGTCCGAGATGTTCTGCGGAACCGGATCGTAGTGGTCGAACTGCATGGTGAACTGGGCACGGCCCGACGACATCGAACGCAGAGTGTTGATATAGCCGAACATGTTCGCCAGCGGAACGAACGCGTCGATCGCGATCGCGTTGCCGCGCGGTTCCTGACCAGACACCTGGCCCCGACGCGAGGTCAGGTCGCCGATGATACCGCCGGTGTATTCTTCCGGGGTGATCACTTCGACCTTCATGATCGGTTCCAGCAGTTTCGCGCCGGCTTTGCGCATGCCTTCACGCATACACATCCGCGATGCGATTTCGAACGCCAGAACGCTCGAGTCAACGTCGTGGAACTTACCGTCCAGCAGGGCAACCTTGAAGTCGATCACGGGGAAGCCAGCCAGCGGGCCGCTGTCCATAACCGACTGGATGCCTTTTTCGACACCCGGGATGTATTCCTTCGGAACGGCACCACCAACGATGCGGCTTTCGAACGAGTAACCTTCGCCCGGCTCGGTCGGGGTGATCTCCAGCTTGACTTCCGCGAACTGACCCGAACCACCCGACTGTTTCTTGTGGGTGTAGGTGTGTTCGACAGGCATCGAAATGGTTTCACGGTACGCCACCTGCGGTGCACCGATGTTCGCCTCAACCTTGAACTCGCGCTTCAGACGGTCCACCAGGATGTCCAGGTGAAGTTCGCCCATGCCCTTCATGATGGTCTGACCCGATTCCAGGTCGGTTTCCACACGGAAAGACGGGTCTTCAGCGGCCAGACGGGCCAGACCCTGGGACATCTTCTCTTGGTCGCCCTTGGTCTTGGGCTCAACCGCGATCTCGATCACCGGATCGGGGAAGGTCATGGTTTCCAGAACCACCGGATCCTTCGCATCACACAGGGTGTCACCGGTGGTGGTGTCTTTCAGACCCGCCAGCGCGATGATGTCGCCTGCAAACGCTTCTTCGATCTCTTCCCGGTTGTTCGAGTGCATCATCATCATACGACCGATGCGCTCTTTCTTACCTTTGGTCGAGTTCAGGATCGAGTCACCCTTGTTCATGGTGCCCGAGTAGATCCGGGTGAAGGTCAGCGAGCCAACGAAGGGGTCGTTCATGATTTTGAACGCCAGACCCGAGAAGGCCATGTTGTCGTCTGCACGACGGGCGATGTCACGAACTTCTTCCTCGTCGCCGGGCTTGAAGCCCATGTAATCAACAACGTCCAGCGGGCTGGGCAGATAGTCGATCACAGCGTTGAGCAGAGGCTGAACGCCCTTGTTCTTGAACGCCGAACCACCCAGAACCGGAACGAACGCGATTTCCAGAGTACCTTTGCGCAGCAGGGCGCGCAGGGTTGGAACGTCGGGCTCATTGCCTTCCAGGTATTCCATCATCGCGTCGTCGTCCATTTCGACGGCCGCTTCGATCATCTTGCCGCGCCATTCGTCAGCCATGTCTTTCAGGCTGTCGCGGATCGGAGCTTTGATCCAGCTTGCGCCCAGATCTTCGCCCTGCCACAGCCACTCTTCCATGGTGACCAGGTCGATCAGGCCTTCCAGCTCGGACTCGGCACCGATCGGAATACCAACCGGAACAGCGCGCGCGCCGGTGCGGTCTTCGATCATGTTGACGCAGTTGAAGAAGTCCGCGCCGATCTTGTCCATCTTGTTGACGAAAACCATACGCGGAACCTTGTAGCGGTCAGCCTGACGCCACACGGTTTCGGTCTGGGGCTCAACACCGGCGTTTGCGTCCAGAACGCAGACGGCACCGTCGAGAACCGCCAGCGAGCGTTCAACTTCGATGGTGAAGTCAACGTGGCCGGGGGTGTCGATGATGTTCAGGCGGTGCTTGGGGGTATCGGCGGTCTGACCGTCCTCGGTGCGTTCCCAGAAGGTGGTGGTCGCAGCCGAAGTGATGGTGATGCCGCGTTCCTGCTCCTGCTCCATCCAGTCCATGGTGGCTGCACCATCGTGCACCTCACCGATGTTGTGGGATTTACCAGTGTAATACAGGATACGCTCCGAGCAGGTGGTCTTACCTGCGTCGATGTGCGCCATGATACCGAAGTTACGGTACAGTTCGAGCGGATATTCGCGTGCCATTGGTCTAAGCCTCTCGGATTACCAACGATAATGGCTGAAGGCTTTGTTCGCCTCTGCCATCTTGTGGGTGTCTTCACGCTTCTTCACGGCGGTACCACGGGACTGTACAGCGTCCAGCAGCTCACCGGCGAGGCGTTCTTCCATGGTGTTTTCGTTGCGGCCACGCGCAGCAGTGATCAGCCAACGGATGGCCAGTGCTTCGCGGCGCTCGGGGCGCACTTCGACCGGAACCTGATAGGTTGCACCACCAACCCGGCGCGAGCGAACCTCGACCGACGGTTTGATGTTGTCGAGCGCTTCGTGGAACACTTCGACAGGAGCGCGCTTTACCTTGTTCTCAACGCGGTCAAATGCGTTGTAAACGATGCGCTCTGCGACCGACTTCTTGCCGTCGATCATCAGGTTGTTCATGAATTTGGTCAGTACCTTGTCGCCAAATTTGGCGTCAGGCAGGACTTCGCGTTTTTCGGCGGCGTGACGACGTGACATATCAGCCTCTCCTTCTTACTTGGGACGCTTCGCGCCGTATTTCGAACGACGCTGCTTACGGTCTTTGACGCCCTGAGTATCCAGAACACCGCGCAGGATGTGGTAGCGCACACCGGGAAGGTCTTTCACACGGCCGCCACGGATCAGAACAACCGAGTGCTCCTGCAGGTTGTGGCTTTCACCGGGGATGTACGAGATGACCTCGAACCCGTTGGTCAGGCGCACCTTGGCAACCTTACGCATAGCCGAGTTCGGCTTCTTCGGTGTGGTGGTGTACACGCGGGTGCAGACGCCGCGTTTCTGCGGGCACTGCTCCAGGTGCATGGACTTCGAGCGTTTTACTTTGGGCTGCCGCGGCTTGCGGATCAGCTGTTGAATAGTTGGCATTCCGGTTTCTTCCCCGTTTTGCAACACACATGACATGCACGCGCGTTGCGTGCGGTTAAATTCGCTGCACTCATGCGTCCACAAGCGCAAAATCCGCGAGCGTTCCCATTCCGAGGTGAACGTCGCGGTTGGTTATCAGAGGGCGCGAACTGCAAAATTGCCCGGGCCTTGACCAGTTCATTACTGAAATCGGTTATGGGGCGGCCCCCGGTACCGAGATGACGCGCGTAATAGGGGGAGTCGGCCCGAGTGTCAACAGCACAGCCCTTTTGACTGTCCGCGGGCCAGATTTCGCTTGTTTATCAAAGCGTGTCGCGCGCATCCAGTCCTCTGATCAGTTGCGGGCCGGGCGGTGTGAAAGCATAGTCTCATCGTGCAAAATCTATTGAGGTTGAATCATGCAAGTCATCGGCCTGTGCCGTTTTTCCTACCCCGCCAAAGGCGGGTTTCAGGTCGAACACGACACGATTGATGATCGGCGCGCCTATCTCTATGCCGCCGACCGCCTGAACGAGAGGTTTCATCTGTTCGAAACCCTGACTCTGCCCGGCCTGCGCGCGCAAACGGATACAGATTTCGACTTTGTCATTGTGATCGGAGATTGCCTGCCCAAAGAATCCATCGAAAGGCTGCATGATCTGACTGCAAACTTGAAGCAGGTCCGCATCTTTGCAGAGGCCCCGGATGAGCATCGCAAGGTCATGAAGTACATACTGAACGACGCACGCAAAAGCCCGACGAAACCCTGCATTCAATTTCGGCTTGACGATGACGATGCCGTCGCTGTGGATTTCGTCGAACGTCTGCGCGGTGCGGCCCAAGATTGCCCGGGGCTGCTCGGGGCCAATTACACCGTCGCCCTCGATTTCAATAGCGGCTATCTGGCGGAACCCGGCAAGGATGGCATTTGCGCGATGCACCTTTATCGCAGCCTCATTTCCGCCGGGTTGGGAATGTATGTCGGAGGCGATTGCGATCTGACGGTTATGAATTTCGCGCATCAGAAAATGGGCCGGTTCATGCCTGTCGTCAGTTACCCGGACGCGCCGATGTGGATACGCACTCTGAACGGGTTCAACGATTCACCGAATGCGCGCAAGGGAAAGTTGAAACTTGAGATATTGAACAAGGATCTTACGAAAGTTTTTGCCGAACGGTTTGCGGTGAACGCACCTGCCGTGCAGCAGTATTATTCCGACGCATGAACAGCGCGTTCGCGGAACAGTGTGAACAACCCTGCACCGACGACCAAAGCGGCACCAATCATCGTGACAGGATCCGGCCAGTCGCCAAAAACAGCCCATCCCAACCCCAGAGCCCACAACAGGCTGGAATATCGGAACGGCGCGACAAACCCGACCTCCCCTACCCGCATGACCATGACGCTGAACAGGTAACCCATCAGAACAAAGAATGCCGCCGAGGCCACGAGGCTTCCGGTCGCCGGAGAGACCGGCACCCAGCCCTGGAACACAGACGCAATAGCGGCTGTTACTGTGATCGTCAGCGACGTGGCCAGCGTGACAACCATCGAGGGGACATCAGCCGACATGCGTCGGGTGATCAGGTCCCGCACTGTGATGGACAGCACCGCAACCAACGCGAAGATCGCATAGAGGCTGAACCCTTCCGGACCGGGTCTGACTATCAGCAACATGCCTGCAAACCCCATCCCGATCGCTAAGATACGCCGCCAGCCGATGCTTTCACCAAAAAACAATGCCGCCCCCAACGTCACCGTCAGCGGTAGCGCCTGCAACACGGCTGTCACATTTGCCAGCGGCATATGCATGAGCGCAGTCAGGAAAAAGAACGTGGTGGACAGCTCGCTCAGGCAGCGCAAGGCCACCAGCCATTTGTCATGCCTTGAAAAATTCAGATGCAGCGTGCCCAGATGACGTGCCAACACATATACAAGGATCGTGGCCAGGACGCCGCGCATGGCAATCAGCTGAAACAGGGGCAAATCCCGCAACCCTAGCTTCACCAGCGTGTCATTGACGGTAAAGGCCGCCATGCTGCCCATCATCAGCAGTGCGCCTTTGACATTTGGCGTCATATCGGGGGAATTCCAAACTACGTTGCTCGGCTCATTGGCCGGATTTTGCGCCGGGTTGTCAATAATCATCGGCGCGCGAATACTCGGGCGCAAAAGCCATTCAAATGTTGAAACTATCCGGAAAACACGACCAGCCTGTGGTCCAGGCCGGTCAGGGCCTTGTCAATTCGCGGCTCAATCTCGGACCAATCGCCGCCAGCGAGGCCGGCACCAATCAGCGGATACCCGACACGTGCCGTGGGAAAACGACGCGCGATTTCTTCGAAGCACCCCGAGATCGCATCGTAATCGGCATTTCTGCCAGGTCCTTTCCAATCAAACTGGGTATAAGCGTTTACGACGACGAAACTGGCGCTACCTCGGGTGATGGTTGCCGACGAGATGGTACCGAGTTTCGACCGAACCCCGTAATCCGTCTGTATGTCGGCCTCAAACGCTTCGGGAAACTTGGAGGCAATGATCTTGGCTATTCCAGCGTCCATTGCATGGAAGCAGTTGCAGCCGTGCGCAATGACGTCGAACTCTCCGATCATCGCAAGCTGGATGAGATCGCCCTTGATCGTTTCCATCGAATTCCTCCGTGTCCGCTACAAATTCGTTCCATTCCGATGTCGGTGCCTCATCGCGCGTGCCAGCTCTCTTCCTGGCAAGCCAGCAGGTCCGGTAGGAAACCACCGGAACAGTTTCCACGGTGCACATCGCTCCTTGAAGCGCACGAACTGCCGAACCGCCCGTAGAGCGCTGAATTTCACGTGCAAAGCGGACAGCATTAGGCAATAAAAAAAGGCCCCGCGCAATCGCGGGGCCTTTTCATTATCTGTTTGGCAAATTTTACTCGCGGCTTTCCGGAGTTTCGACCAGTACGTCCAGCTCGTCTCCGACCATGTCGTCGTCGATCATCGGCGCGGCCAGAGCAGCGGCCGCTTCGGCCTCTTCCCGGCGGGCTTCGATGACCACGTTGTCACGCGACTGCGCGATGTGGCGAACGGCCTGGGTTGCACCACCGGTACCGGCGGGGATCAGACGACCAACGATGACGTTCTCTTTCAGGCCAACCAGCTTGTCTTTCTTGCCCTGAACCGAAGCTTCGGTCAGCACGCGAGTGGTTTCCTGGAACGACGCCGCCGAGATGAACGAACGCGTCTGCAGCGAGGCTTTGGTGATCCCCAAGAGGATCGGCTCGCCCTGAGCTGGACGACCACCGCGGGCGATGGTCTTCTCGTTGGCCGCGTCGAACTCCTGCTTGTCGACATGCTCGCCTTTCAGCAGGGTGGTGTCGCCTGAATCCAGGATCTCCCACTTCTGCAGCATCTGGCGCACAATGACTTCGATGTGCTTGTCGTTGATCTTCACGCCCTGCAGACGATAGACGTCCTGCACCTCGTCGATCATGTAATCCGCCAGCGCTTCGACACCCATGATGGACAGAATGTCGTGCGGAGCCGGGTTACCGTCCATCAGGTATTCACCCTTCTGGATGAAGTCCCCTTCGGCGACCGGGATGTGCTTGCCCTTGGGTACCATGTACTCGATGGTCTCCATGGACTCGTCAGCAGGTTCGATGCTGATGCGGCGCTTGTTCTTGTAGTCGCGGCCAAAGCGCACGTAACCATCGGCTTCTGCGATGATCGCGTGATCTTTCGGACGACGCGCTTCGAACAGTTCGGCCACACGCGGCAGACCACCGGTGATGTCCTTGGTCTTGGCGCCTTCACGCGGGATACGCGCGACAACGTCACCGGCTTCAACCTGCTGACCGTCTTCGACCGACAGGATCGCATCCACCGACATCGGATAGTGAACCGGATTGCCCGCATCGTTGCGGACCGGCTCGCCATCTTCACCGACCAGAATGATCTCAGGCTTGAGGTCGCTGCCTTTGGGGGCGGCGCGCCAGTCGATCACGATCTTCTGGGTCATACCGGTTGCTTCGTCGGTCTCGTCGCGGACAGCGAGGCCCGAAACCAGATCGACATATTTCGCAGTACCGGCTTTCTCGGCGATGATCGGCAGGGTGTACGGGTCCCACTCGAACAGCTTGTCGCCACGGGCCACTTTGGTGCCGTCCTTGACGAACAGCTTGGAACCGTAGCCCAGCTTGTGGTTGGCACGCTCTTCGCCGTGTTCGTCCTTGATCACCAGCTTCATGTTCCGGCCCATGACCAGGCTTTCGCCTGCGGCATTGACCAGAATCTGCGGGTTCTCGAAGGAAACAACACCTTCCTGGCTGGCTTCCTGGAACGACTGCTGACCACCTTGCGCAACACCACCAATGTGGAAGGTCCGCATGGTCAGCTGTGTACCGGGTTCACCGATCGACTGCGCGGCAATGATGCCGACAGCTTCACCCGTGTTCACCATCGTACCGCGTGCCAGGTCACGACCATAGCAGGTCGCACAGACGCCTTCCTCGGACTCACAGGTCAGAGGCGAGCGGATACGCATCGACTGAACACCGGCTTCGTCGATGGTGTCGGCCATACGTTCGTCGATCAGCTGACCGGCTGCGACGATCACCTCATCGGTGCCCGGACGCAGAACATCGTCAGCGGCCACACGGCCCAGCACACGTTCGGCCAACGAGGCGACAACCTCACCGTCGTTCACAGCCGCTTCGGCCGTGATCGCACGCTCGGTGCCACAGTCGATCTCACGCACGATACAATCTTGCGCCACGTCCACCAGACGACGGGTCAGGTAGCCCGAGTTCGCCGTCTTCAGAGCGGTATCCGACAGGCCCTTACGGGCACCGTGGGTCGAGTTGAAGTACTCGAGAACGGTCAGACCTTCCTTGAAGTTCGAGATGATCGGCGTCTCGATGATGTCGCCGTTCGGTTTGGCCATCAGGCCGCGCATACCGCCCAGCTGTTTCATCTGAGTGACCGAACCACGCGCACCCGAGTGGGCCATCATGTAGACCGAGTTCGGTTCCTTGTCGGCACCGTTTTCGTCCTTGGCCACATCCGAGATCGTGCTCATCATCGCCTCAGTCACGCGGTCGTTACATTTCGACCAGGCATCGACGACCTTGTTGTACTTTTCGCCCTGAGTGATCAGGCCGTCCATGTACTGCTGTTCAAAGTCCTTCACCTGATTGCGGGTATCATCAACGATGCCCCACTTGTCGCCCGGAATGACCATGTCGTCCTTACCGAACGAGATGCCCGCCTTGAACGCTTCCTTGAAGCCCATCGACATGATCTGGTCACAGAAGATGACCGACTCTTTCTGACCGCAGTAGCGGTAAACGGTGTCGATCACCTGCTGCACTTCTTTCTTCCGCAGCAGACGGTTGACCAGCTCGAACGGCGCTTTGTTGTTCATCGGCAGCAGAGCACCCAGGCGCAGACGGCCCGGAGTGGTTTCATACCGCTTCTGAACTTCGTTGCCTTCGTCGTCGATCTGCGTGATCCGCGCGGTGATTTTCGAGTGCAGATGCACCTCACCGGCGTCCAGCGCGTGCTGAACTTCTTCGATCGAACCAAAGACCTTGCCTTCGCCCGGCATGCCTTCGCGCTCCAGGGTCACATAGTAGAGACCCAGGATCATGTCCTGCGACGGAACGATGATCGGTGCGCCGTTTGCAGGCGACAGAACGTTGTTCGTCGACATCATCAGAACACGCGCTTCCAGCTGCGCCTCAAGGCTCAGCGGGACGTGAACGGCCATCTGGTCACCATCGAAGTCGGCGTTAAAGGCCGAACAGACCAGCGGGTGCAGCTGGATCGCTTTACCTTCGATCAGAACCGGTTCGAACGCCTGAATGCCAAGACGGTGCAGCGTCGGCGCACGGTTCAGCATGACAGGGTGTTCGCGGATCACCTCGTCGAGGATATCCCACACTTCGGGCCGCTCTTTCTCGACCAGTTTCTTAGCCTGTTTCACGGTCGAAGACAGACCCTTGGCTTCAAGACGCGAGTAGATGAACGGCTTGAACAACTCCAGCGCCATCTTCTTGGGCAGACCACACTGGTGCAGCTTGAGTTCCGGACCGGTCACGATGACCGAACGGCCCGAGAAGTCGACGCGCTTACCCAGAAGGTTCTGACGGAAGCGGCCCTGCTTACCTTTCAGCATGTCCGACAGCGATTTCAGCGGACGCTTGTTGGCGCCGGTGATCACGCGGCCACGACGGCCGTTGTCGAACAGAGCATCCACAGATTCCTGCAGCATCCGCTTTTCGTTGCGGACGATGATGTCAGGCGCGCGCAACTCGATCAGACGCTTCAGACGGTTGTTCCGGTTGATGACGCGGCGATACAGATCGTTCAGATCCGAAGTCGCGAAACGGCCACCATCCAGCGGAACCAGCGGACGCAGTTCCGGCGGAATGACCGGGATCACGGTCATCACCATCCACTCGGGGCGGTTGCCCGACTCGAGGAAGGATTCGACAACCTTCAGACGCTTGATGATTTTCTTGGGCTTCAGCTCGCCGGTTGCTTCGGCCAGATCAGCACGCAGCTGCTCGGCTTCGGCTTCCAGATCGATCTGGGCCAGCATCTCACGGATGGCTTCGGCACCGATATTCGCGGTGAACGCGTCCATGCCATAGGCATCCTGCGCATCCATGTACTCTTCTTCGGTCAGCATCTGGCCGTAGGTCAGGTCAGTCAGACCGGGCTCGATGACAACGTAGTTTTCAAAGTACAGAACGCGTTCCAGATCACGCAGCGTCATGTCCAGCATCAGACCGATGCGGGACGGCAGCGATTTCAGGAACCAGATATGTGCGACGGGCGCGGCCAGTTCGATGTGGCCCATACGCTCGCGGCGGACTTTCTGCAGGGTGACTTCCACGCCGCATTTCTCGCAGACAACGCCGCGATACTTCATCCGCTTATATTTGCCGCACAGACATTCGTAATCTTTGATCGGGCCAAAGATACGCGCGCAGAACAGACCGTCACGCTCGGGCTTGAACGTCCGGTAGTTGATGGTTTCGGGTTTCTTGATCTCGCCATAGGACCAAGACAGGATCCGCTCGGGCGACGCCAACGAGACCTTGATCTCGTCGAAAACCTTCGGCGGCGTCAGCGGGTTGAACGGGTTGTTGGTGATTTCCTGGTTCATTTGTTACCTCAAATCTTGCGGAAGGGGGGACGGGAGAAAGGGCAGCGCCCTTACTCCTCAACCTCCGCATCCAGGAGTTCCATATTCAGGCCGAGGCCACGGACTTCTTTAACCAGAACGTTGAACGATTCCGGTACGCCCGCTTCAAAGTTATCCTCGCCCTTGACGATCGACTCATAGACCTTGGTCCGGCCGGCAACGTCATCCGATTTCACGGTGAGCATTTCCTGCAGGGTGTAGGCGGCGCCGTAAGCTTCCAGAGCCCAGACCTCCATCTCACCAAAACGCTGACCACCGAACTGCGCCTTACCGCCCAGCGGCTGCTGGGTAACCAGGCTGTACGGCCCGGTCGAACGCGCGTGGATCTTGTCGTCCACAAGGTGGTGCAGTTTCAGCAGGTACTTGATGCCCACGGTCACCGGACGTGCGAACTGCTCACCGGTACGGCCGTCGAACAGGATCGACTGACCGCTTTCCGAGAAGCCCGCACGCACCAGCGCGTCGTTGACGTCGGCTTCCTTGGCACCGTCGAAGACCGGGGTGGCGATCGGAACACCGCGGGTCACGTTGCCCGCAGCCTCGATCAGGCCATCCTCGTCCAGACCGGTGATGCCTTCTTCGTAGACATTCTCGCCATAGGCCAGCTTCATCGCTTCGCGCACCGGGGTCAGATCGCCGGACCGGCGGTATTCACCCAGCGCGTCGTCGATGTTCAGACCCAGACCGCGCGCGGCCCAACCCATGTGGGTTTCAAGGATCTGTCCTACGTTCATACGCGAAGGCACACCCAGCGGGTTCAGACAGAAGTCGACCGGCGTACCATCGGCCAGGAACGGCATGTCTTCCATCGGAACAACCTTGGAAATCACACCCTTGTTCCCGTGACGACCGGCCATCTTGTCGCCCGGCTGCAGCTTGCGCTTCACGGCGATGAAGACTTTGACCATCTTCATCACACCCGGCGGCAGGTCGTCGCCACGGCGGACCTTCTCGACCTTGTCTTCGAAACGGGCGTCCAGAGCACGCTTTTGCACTTCGTACTGCTCGTTCAGAGCCTCAACGATCTGTGCATCCTGCTCGCCTTCCAGCGCCAACTGCCACCACTGACCGCGGGTCAGGGTTTCCAGCAGCTCCTCGGTGATCACCGACCCTGCCTTGACGCCTTTAGGGCCTTTGACAGCGGTTTTACCCAGGATCAGGCCTTGCAGACGCGCATAGATGTTGCGGTCCAGGATCGCCAGCTCGTCGTCCCGGTCACGGGCCAGACGTTCGACTTCCTCACGCTCGATCTGCAGCGCACGCTCGTCTTTCTCGACGCCGTGACGGTTGAAGACGCGGACCTCGACAACCGTACCGTAATCGCCCGGCTTCACGCGCAGCGAGGTGTCGCGCACGTCTGATGCTTTTTCACCAAAGATGGCGCGCAGCAGCTTTTCTTCCGGGGTCATCGGGCTTTCGCCCTTCGGAGTGATCTTGCCGACCAGAATATCGCCCGGCTCAACATCCGCACCGATGTAAACGATGCCCGCCTCGTCGAGGTTGCGCAGCGCTTCTTCACCGACGTTCGGAATGTCGCGGGTGATCTCTTCCGGACCCAGCTTGGTGTCACGGGCGGCGACTTCGAATTCCTCGATATGGACCGAGGTAAAGACGTCATCCCGCGCGATACGTTCCGAGATCAGGATCGAGTCTTCGTAGTTGTAACCGTTCCACGGCATGAACGCGACGACCACGTTCTTACCAAGGGCCAGTTCACCCATATCGGTCGACGGACCGTCGGCAATGACCTCGCCCTTCTGCACGGTGTCACCCACCTTGATCAGCGGACGCTGGTTGATGCAGGTGTTCTGGTTAGACCGCTGGAATTTGCGCAGACGATAGATGTCAACGCCAGCGTCGCCCAGTTCCAGATCTTCGGTGGCGCGGATAACGATACGCTGGGCATCGACCTGGTCGATGATTCCGGCACGTTTCGCCTGAATCGCAGCACCCGAGTCGATCGCAACCTTTTCCTCGATCCCGGTACCGACCAGCGGCGCTTCGGCGCGCAGCAACGGAACCGCCTGACGTTGCATGTTCGAGCCCATCAGAGCGCGGTTGGCGTCGTCATTTTCAAGGAACGGGATCAGCGATGCAGCAACCGAAACCAGCTGTTTCGGCGACACGTCGATCAGGTCCACATTCTCGCGCGGGGCGAGGGTGTAGTCACCGGCCTGACGGGTCGAAACCAGATCGTTGATGAACTTGCCATCAGCGTCCAGGGTCGCGTTCGCCTGCGCCACAGTATGGCGCATTTCCTCGGTCGCGGACATGTAGTGAACCTCATCGGTCACCTCGGCGTCTTTGACAACGCGGTACGGTGTTTCGATGAAGCCATACTTGTTCACGCGGGCAAAGGTGGCCAGCGAGTTGATCAGACCGATGTTCGGACCTTCCGGCGTTTCAATCGGGCACATCCGGCCATAGTGGGTCGGGTGCACGTCGCGAACCTCAAAGCCCGCACGCTCACGCGTCAGACCACCCGGGCCAAGCGCCGAGAGGCGGCGTTTGTGGGTGACTTCCGACAGCGGGTTGGTCTGGTCCATGAACTGCGACAGCTGCGACGAGCCGAAGAATTCACGAACCGCAGCCGCAGCCGGTTTCGCGTTGATCAGGTCTTGCGGCATGACGGTGTCGATCTCGACCGACGACATACGCTCTTTGATCGCGCGCTCCATACGCAGCAGGCCAACGCGGTACTGGTTTTCCATCAGTTCGCCGACCGAACGCACACGACGGTTGCCGAGGTGGTCGATATCGTCCACGTCGCCTTTGCCGTCGCGCAGTTCCACCAGCGCCTTGATGCAGGCCACGATGTCTTCGCGGCGCAGGGTGCGCATGGTGTCCGGCGCGTCCAGAGCCAGGCGCATGTTCATCTTCACCCGGCCAACGGCGGACAAGTCATAACGCTCGCTGTCGAAGAACAGCGTGTCGAACAGGGCCGACGCGGCCTCGACGGTGGGCGGCTCGCCCGGGCGCATGACGCGGTAGATGTCCATGAGCGCGCTTTCGCGGTTCATGTTCTTGTCCTGCGCCATGGTGTTGCGCATGTAGGGGCCGACATTGACGTTGTCGATGTCCAGAACCGGAATGTCGGTGATGCCCGCGTCGATCAGCTCTTTCGCGGTGCCGCCGATCAGATCGCCGTCCTTGTCGTATTCCAGCGTCAACTCATCACCGGCCTCAACATAGATCGCGCCGGTTTCTTCGTTGATGATGTCCTTGGCGACGTATTTGCCAACGATGTGATCGAACGGAACCAGCAGATCGGTAACGGTGCCCTCGTCGATCAGCTTCTTGACCGCGCGCGGAGTGACTTTCTTGCCCGCTTCGGCAATCACCTCACCGGATTTCGCGTCCACCAGATCATAGGTCGGGCGAGTACCGCGCACACGCTCGGGGAAGAACGGCGTGACCCAGCCCTTCTTCTTGTCCAGCTTGTAGGACACGGTGTTGTAATACGCGTCCATGATCGCTTCCTGATCCAGACCCAATGCATAGAGCAGGGTCGTCACAGGCAATTTGCGGCGACGGTCGATCCGGGCGAACACGATGTCCTTGGCGTCGAACTCAAAGTCCAGCCAGCTGCCGCGGTACGGGATGATGCGGCAGGCAAACAGCAGCTTGCCCGAGGAATGGGTCTTGCCCTTGTCGTGGTCAAAGAACACACCGGGCGAACGGTGCATCTGGCTGACGATCACGCGCTCAGTGCCGTTCACGATGAACGTTCCGTTCGGCGTCATCAGGGGCATGTCGCCCATGAACACGTCCTGTTCCTTGATGTCCTTGACCGACTTGGCGCCGGTGTCCTCATCGACATCGAACACGATCAGACGCAGGGTGACCTTCAGCGGTGCGCTGTAGGTCATGTCGCGCTGCATGCACTCTTCGACGTCGTATTTGGGTTTTTCCAGATCGTATTTCACGAACTCCAGAACGGAGGTTTCGTTGAAATCCTTGATCGGGAAAACCGACTGGAACACGCCCTTGATGCCTTCGCCGTCGGTGGGCTGCTCTGCATCGCCGGAGCGCAGGAAAAGATCATAAGAAGATTTCTGGACCTCAATAAGGTTCGGCATCTCCAGCACTTCGCGGATTTTGCCGTAATATTTACGAAGACGTTTCTGGCCAAGGAACGTTTGAGCCATGTCAGATGTCACCTTTCGATGTTCTCAGCGGGCAAAGACACCGTCGGGCCCCGGCGCCTTGCACATTCGAGACGACACGTCCGGATCAATTCATGGCCACCGTCCCGAGTGGCGACCTCCCGATCCGCGAACCGCGTCTTAGAAAACGCCCCCTTTGCATGAGGCCCTTTCTAAGACAGGTTCGGCTGGACCCGGATTTCTCCGGACCCAGCCAAAATTTTTGATGCATCAGAGATGCACCAGAAGACTGACTTAGGCCAGTTCGACCTCGGCGCCAGCTGCTTCCAGCTTGCCCTTGATCTCTTCGGCTTCTGCCTTGTCGACGCCTTCTTTGATCTTGCCGCCGGCTTCGACCAGTTCCTTGGCTTCTTTCAGGCCCAGGCCGGTGATGCCGCGAACTTCTTTGATGACGTTGATTTTCGAAGCGCCGGCGTTCTTCAGAACGACGTCGAATTCGGTTTTTTCTTCCTCAGCTGCACCGCCAGCATCGCCAGCTGCGCCTGCGACCATCACGGCGCCGCCAGCTGCGGGCTCGATGCCGTATTCGTCTTTGAGGATGGTTTTCAGTTCTTGTGCTTCCAGCAGGGTCAGACCAACGATCTCTTCTGCCAGTTTCTTCAGATCAGCCATTGTATCAGCTCTTTCCGTTTACAGTGTGTGTTCCAACGTCGGGGCATCATCACCCCACGCAGATCATTCAGTGCCAACCGCTTACGCAGCTTCCGCCTTCTCTTCGATGGTGGAAAGGATGCTTGCGATGTTGCTTGCAGGTGCGCCAATCGCGCCGGCGATGTTCGAAGCAGGTGCGCCAATGCAGCCCACGATCGAAGCAATAAGCTCCTCACGAGACGGCATTTTCGAAACGGCTTCAACGCCTTTGCGGTCCAGAGCGTTCTCGCCCATTGCACCGCCAAGGATTTCGAACTTCTGGTTCTCCTTGGCGAAGTCCTCGGCCACCTTGGCTGCTGCCACGGGGTCCTCGGAATAGGTCAGAACGGTCATCCCTGTCAGCAGGTCGGCCATGCTTTCACACGGCTTACCCTCAAGGGCGATTTTGGCGAGCCTGTTCTTGGCAACACGCACGGCACCACCCGCGTCACGAGCACGTGCGCGAAGGTCCTGCATCTCGGCAACTGTCAGACCGGCGTAGTGAGAAACCACCACGACGCCAGAGCTTTCGAAGATCTGGCCGAGTTCCTCGACCACTTTCTCTTTCTGGGCTCTATCCACAGTTCTCTCCAAGTTTGGGGTGATATCTCACCCCGGCTCATATTTGCCGCAGCTTACGCTCCAGCGTTCAGGTCCGTTGTTACGGGATTGGCCAAAACTCGCCCGAGGATCGTGACCCTCAGAATTCTTTGGTCTTACCCGTCTCAGGCAGGGAATTAAGGGGCCGTATGGACCCACCCACCGTCTTGGACGAAACGAAATAAAGCGCACGACGAATCGCACGCTTTATTCCGCAGGTCTTATTAGGGCAGATAGCTGGGGTTTCCAAGGGGTAAATTTGGTCAACTGGTCAGAATTCGGGCTTTGCAAAAGTGAGGAACTCAATCACCGCAGCAGTGTCCAGACGGCATCGTATCTCATATAGAAACGCCGCTCTTTCCGGACATCAAGCGGGAACACCTACAGCGTCAAAACACCGATCAGAGGAATGGCAATCAAACTCATCGCGAAGGTTGCGATCAAAAGCGCCGATGCCACGGCTGCGTCACACCCATATCTGGCCGCAATCACGACGGCCAAGGCCCCCGAAGGCATTGCCGCCTCAACAATCAAAATACTCCTCTGGAAGTCAGGCAAGCCGAGAACAATCGCAAACCCGCCCGCAACCACCGGCTCCAACACCAACTTGAGGAAGCAAACGAGCAAAAACAGGCCTGCCATACGCCCCATCCCAACCGGCCGAAGCATGAGCCCGATGGTAAATGCCACCAGGAAAGTCAGGGAATCCGCAGCAATTGCAAGAAACGCGTTCAGCAGTTGCGTCAACTTGACATCCTGCGGGACGCCTAACAGAGAGGCAAAGATCCCCAATAAAAAGGCGATAAAGATCGGCGATTTGATGAATGTTCGCAGGGCCGCGCCGACACGTGGGCCGTCTTTGGCGCTTTCACCGAAGTAACTGGCGATGGCGACACCGATGGTAAACAGGGGCAAAACCACCCCGACCTCGCCCATGATCACCAATTGGCTCATGACAGCGCTGTTGTCACCGTAGATGTTCTGAATAAGCGAGTATCCGAGTGTCGACGTACTTCCAACACCCGACACCAGTATCACCGAACCAAGGACGGGGCTTTCCAGCTTCATCCGGCTGCCGATCAACCAAGCCACACACATGACTATCGCAATTGCCGTAAACAGCACTGCGGCAAGTTTGAAATTTCCAAAGTCGAAAGGCTCGCGGCTTAAATTGGCAAATATCAGAGCGGGAAGCGCGAAATCCGTAACCAGCCGGGCAAAAACGCTTTGTTCATGCTCCTGGATAATGGCCCTGCGCTTGAACCAGACTGCCGCCCCAACCAACGCCAGCAAAACAATAAAGGAGTCCAAAAGACTTTCGAACTGCACCTTGCCACCGACTCCACTGATTACTCACAGAAACCAACACCTGCTTTTGCGAAGGGTTCGAGGATCATAGCAAAAAAACTCCCGCCACAACATCCTGCGCCTTTTGTGGCGGAAAACAAAAAATCCCGGGTGACGAAAACCACCCGGGATCAATTATTACGCGTTGTGTGCTAAGGCTTATTCGCCTGCGGCAGCAGCCACGTCCAGTGTCACGCCGGGGCCCATGGTCGAGCTTAGCGCGATTTTCTTCATGTAGGTGCCTTTGGCGCCCGACGGTTTGGCCTTGGCCACGGCCGAAACGAACGCACGGACGTTTTCGACCAGCTTGGCTTCGTCGAACGACGCTTTGCCGACGCCGGCGTGCACAACGCCACCTTTTTCAGCCTTGAACTGAACTTCACCACCTTTGGCAGCTTCCACGGCCGCTTTCACGTCCATGGTCACGGTGCCAACCTTGGGGTTCGGCATCAGGTTGCGGGGACCCAGAACCTTACCCAGACGACCAACAACCGGCATCATGTCCGGCGTAGCAATGCAGCGGTCGAATTCGATGGTGCCGCCCTGGATGGTTTCCATCAGGTCCTCTGCGCCGATGATGTCCGCGCCTGCTTCTTTCGCTTCGTCCGCCTTGGGGCCACGTGCGAACACAGCAACGCGCATCGCTTTGCCGGTGCCGTTCGGCAGGCCAACAACGCCGCGAACCATCTGGTCCGCGTGACGGGTGTCAACGCCCAGGTTCAGTGCGATTTCGATGGTCTCGTCGAATTTCGAGGTTGCGTTGGCTTTGACCAGGGCAACTGCTTCTTCGACCGACAGGTTTTCCTTGCCGGCGACAGCTTCGCGCGCAGCGCGGGTACGTTTACCGAGTTTTGCCATCTTACTTCACCTCGATGCCCATAGAGCGGGCCGAGCCCAGGATGATCTGCATTGCGCCTTCGACGTCGTTGGCGTTCAGATCTTTCATTTTGGCTTCGGCGATTTCACGAACCTGCTTCGAGGTCACGGTGGCCACGGTCTCACGACCGGGGTTCTCCGCACCGCGGGGACGGTTACGCTTGCCGACCGGCTTCAGACCAGCCGCTTTTTTCAGGTAGTAAGACGCGGGCGGCGTCTTGATGTCCATGGTGAAGGACTTGTCCTGATAATAGGTGATCACGGTCGGGCAAGGAGCGCCGGGCTCCATGTCTGCGGTCTTGGCGTTGAACGCCTTGCAGAATTCCATGATGTTGATGCCGCGCTGACCCAGCGCCGGACCAACTGGCGGCGACGGGTTCGCCTGACCTGCAGGAACCTGCAGTTTCATTGTACCAGCAAGCTTCTTGGCCATTTAGTTTTCCTTTCTCAACTCTCTCAGATCGCGACCCGAGAGATATGCGTGATGTGGTTCGATCCGGCACGCGCGCGCGCCTCGTCTCCCACAGGGATTGCCGCTTTCGGCGACAGAGCTGCGCCTTACTAGCCTGAACAGAGAATCGCAAGACGTTTTTGCACAAAGCCGATCCACACCCATACCCGGAACTTGATGTCGAAACACAAGACGGTCACAATTTCCATGGCGCGGATCAGACGTTTACGCCGCATCGCAATTCGAGGCTATCAACTTGCCCCTGTCACCGGAACCGAACCAGCAAAAAGCAAAGATTGATGCACTTATCGAATGGATGGTCGACGGAGCCCGTTCGGCGGGCAATGCCGTGGACATCATCGAAGGCATCTGCTCTCGCCTGCTGAATGCCGGTGTCGCCGTCGACCGGTTCGGGCTGTTCATCTGGACGATGCACCCCAACCTGACAGGACGCCGTTTCATCTGGAAAGCCGGTAAAGGTGTAGACAAGGTCGACGCGCCGTCGCAGCTGTTCACGACAGCGATTTATACCGATAACCCCCTGCCACACGTGATCGAGCGGCAAAAGCCCATCCGGCGCCATCTGGAAGACCCCAACTGCCCCGAGGACTACATCATAGTAGGTGAACTGCGCGAGCAAGGGTTCACGGATTACCTTGCACAACCCCTGATCTATCTCAATGACGACACCCATGTATGCACGTGGTCAAGCGCGACCCCCGGCGGTTTTTCAGACCGGGATCTGGCCATTCTGGAGAGGGTTCGCGGACCGCTCGCGCGGCTGACGGAAACCTACATGCTTCGGCTTGACGCAACATACCTTTTGTCGACCTACGTAGGCCGCAACAGCGGTTCCCAAATTCTGGACGGTAAGATTCATCGCGGCGATGGCGGCCAGATTGAAGCTGTTATCCTGTTTGCGGACCTGAAGGGGTTCACCCAGCTTTCGAACTCGGTATCCGGGGACGCGCTGGTCCGGCTGTTGAATGAAACCTTCGATTGCCTGGTTCCCGCAGTGATGGAGCACGGGGGCGAGATCCTCAAATTCATGGGGGATGGCTTTTTTGCGATCTTCCCGACCAGTGAAGCCCTGCCGCCGGAAGCACAGATCAAAGCGGCCATTTCTGCGGTGCGCGAGGGCCGGACGTCGCTGAGTACCGCCGAATTCGACAATAAGCTTGGCGTTCGAACGGCGATCCACCACGGTCGCTTTCACTACGGCAATATCGGTGGCGGAGACCGTTTAGATTTCACTGCAATCGGTCCGGACGTCAACTTGACGGCACGACTAGTCACAGCGGCAACCGAACTGGATTGCGACAACGTCATCTCCGAAGCGGCGGCATCAATTCTACCGGAACTGTGCGAACGGATTGGAACCGTGTCACTGAAAGGGTTTGGCGAGGATCAGACGGTCTGGCAAACCCGAAAGTCATAGAAAAAGGGGTGCCCAAAGGACACCCCGAATTACGTTTCTTCGGCTACCGTTCAGCTTTGTTTGGTGACCTGCGTAAAGTCCAGCTCGACCGGGGTTTCCCGACCGAAGATCGAGACCGAGACCTTCAGCTTCTGGTTTTCGTCGTCCACGCCTTCGACCATGCCGTCGAAATCCTCGAACGGGCCGTCGTTGACCTTGACCTTCTCGCCCACCTCGAAGGTGATCATCAGCTTGGGCGCTTCTTCACCTTCCTGAACGCGGTTGAGGATCTGGTTCACCTCGGCGTCGCGCATTGGCATCGGGCGGCCCTGCGGGCCCAGGAAACCAGTGACGCGGTTGATCGAGTTGATGAGGTGGTAGCCCTGGTCGGACATTTCCATATGCACCAGCACGTAACCCGGCATGAAGCGGCGTTCGGTGGTAACCTTCTTGCCCCGGCGCACTTCGATCACCTCTTCGGTGGGCACCAGAACCTCGTCGATGTCGTCCTCAAGGCCCTGTTCAGCCACCGACGTGCGGATCTGCTCTGCGATCTTCTTTTCGAAATTCGAAAGAACGCTGACCGAGTACCACCGTTTCGCCATGAACCTGTCGTCCTTGTTTACCGTCAGGGCGGCTGAGCGCCCTTCATTGAAATTCTATCGCGTGACCCGGAATAAAAAGCGGCGCGCAACCTGATTCGCCGCACGCCCATTCCGAATAGTCATGTCACCTACTCCGACATCGCACGCTGTGCAAGGGGGCAGTGGCGTTTACACCTGCCCAATCCGGGTTAGCTGAACGCGCCAAGGATCAGTTGCAAACCGCCACGAATACCCAGATCAACCAGTGCAAAGAACACCGCTGTCAAAGCCGCCATGATGAACACCATGACCGTGGTCAACAGCACCTCACGCCGGGTCGGCCAGACGACCTTTGCGACTTCGGCACGGACCTGCTGAATGAACTGGATCGGGTTTGTGGTGGCCATGAGGCTTCAATCTCTCTGCTAGCGGATGGGCCGGACATAGCCGGGCATTGCGGCAATTTCAAGGGCTCGTGAGGCTTAACTCAGGGCTTGGGCTTATCGTCCCACTCATCACTCAGGATGCGTCGCGCGTCACCTTCTGGGTCGTCATACTGGTTCGATCGGACCGTGTAGATAAACGCGACCAGGCCAACGCCGCCCAAAAGCAGGGAAATCGGTATCAGATAGGCCAGTACTTCCATATCAGCTACCTCAGGCGCAATGCATTCAGGGACACGGTTATCGACGACGTCGACATCGCCAGCGCCGCAATCAGCGGTGTGGCCAGCCCGGCCACGGCCAGCGGCACGGCAACTATATTATAAACGGTCGCGATGCGGAAGTTCTCGCGAATCCGTCTGGTCGCCTTGACGGCTGTGTCGCAGGCATCCGCGATTGGGGCCAGGTCGTTGCCCAGCAGAACGATATCCGACGCCACCCGCGCCGCATCCAGCGCCGAAGCCGGAGAGATCGATACATGCGCCGCCGCCAGAGCGGCCGTGTCATTCAGGCCGTCCCCGACCATCAGAACATGACGTCCCTGCTCGCTCAGTTCCTGAACGCGGGCCGCTTTGTCCTGCGGCAGCGCCTGCGCGATCCAGGTCTGAATACCCAGCTTGTCGGCCAAAGATTCGACCGCGCCCTGTGTGTCACCAGAAATCAGAATGACCTCTTTGCCAGATTTCCGGAACGTTTCCACAGCCTCGACGGCTCCGGCTCTCAAGGAGTCCGAGAAGGTAAACGCCACAGGCTGTTGCGTCCCGATTGCCAGCCAGGCCGAAGTTTGGTCGCTGTCTTCTGCGCCAACCCAGGCCGCCCGACCCAACCGGACGCGCTTATCGTGATACACAGCTTCGGTACCGTAACCCGGCACCTCGATGATGTTTCGGAGCGCAGCCGGTCTGATCCCCGCCGCGCGCGCCGCACGCGCAAGCGCAACTGACAGCGGATGGGCAGAGGCTTCGGCCAGTGCCAGTGCGACTTCAAGTTCAGCCCGGGAATGGTCGCCCAGATTAGTCAGTTCGGGCGTGCCTGATGTCAGGGTTCCGGTCTTGTCGAAAACAACGGTGTCCACCTCGGCCAGACGTTCCAGCGCGGTTGCGTGCTTGATCAGCATCCCGCTTCGGAACAACCGACCTGACGCCGCTGTTGTCACTGCAGGTACAGCCAGTCCCAATGCGCAGGGGCATGTGATGATCAAAACTGCCGCAGCGATGTTCAGCGCGGTTCGGATGTCGCCGGAATAGATATACCACCC
Organism: Ruegeria sp. HKCCD6647-2; assembly: GCF_057221075.1. NCBI lineage: Bacteria > Pseudomonadati > Pseudomonadota > Alphaproteobacteria > Rhodobacterales > Roseobacteraceae > Ruegeria > Ruegeria sp. HKCCD6647-2. Next base: position 479,388 of record NZ_JBWVBD010000002.1, read on the forward strand.
CAGAAAACTGAGCGCTGCCAGAATGTGCACTCCGGGCGCATAGAGCTTGGCTGCCTTGTCGGCCAGCGAGGTATAGCGCGAACGACCGGATTCCGCGATTGCCACGAGGTCGGCCATTCGGTGCAGCGACGTATCTTCACCCACCGCAGTGGCGCGAATGGTAAGTGGACCGGTCAGATTTACCTCACCGGCACTGACAGACAGCCCTTCCTGCGCGAAAACGGGCAGCGTTTCGCCGGTCAAAAGGGATCTGTCCAGCTCGGATTGCCCCGAAACAATCTGACCATCGACGGGCATCCGGCCACCGGGACGAACAAGGATCAGGTCACCGACATTCAATGCGGAAACGGCTACCTCTTCTTCGACGCCATCCACAATCCGGATCGCGCGGGGCACCTCTAGCGCCGTCAGTTCTTCGGCTGCGGACCGGGCGACGGCCCGGGTTCGGTAATCAAGGTACCGTCCGGCCAGCAAAAAGAAGGTCAGCGTCAATGCGGCGTCGAAATACGCGTGTTCCCCACTCAACGCCGTTTCCCAAAGCGACGTGACCAGTGCCAACAGGATGGCCAAAACGATCGGCACATCCATGTTCAGGCGGCGCACACGCAGTGCGCTCCAGGCGTTGGAAAAGAACGGCTGCGCGGAAAACGCGACTGCGGGCAACGCGATGGCCGCCGAAATCCAGTGGAACATATCCCGCGTGGCGTCAGTGGCGCCTGACCAGACCGAAACCGACAGCAGCATCACATTCATCGAGGCAAACCCGGCCACTGCCAGCCGCATCAACAGGTCGCGCCCGGCCTTGTCGGATTGCGTTGCCGACAAGGCACCCGGATCCAGCTCGTGCGCCTCATAGCCTGCGCGTTCCAGCACGGGGATCAGGTCGGCGGCGCGGATATCGGGCGCGGCTTTGATCATCGCCCGCTTGAGCGTCAGGTTGACCCGCGCATCCTCGACACCCGGCTGGGCATTCAGCTCACGCTCGACCGTAGCGATACAGGCCGAGCAATGGATGCCCGGCAATGACAATGCGATCTGCACGTCCTCGGGCGTGGGGCGAGCGGGTTCTGCCGGTGCAGCGATGCATCCGGGGCAAGCCGCCGTGCCCGGAGATATCTGCACCGTCATTGCATCAGCCCCTTACATACAGCGGAACACGCTGCGCAAATTCTGCCCCATCACGATCCTTGGCAACCAGACGGATGTTCCAATTGCCTATGCCCAATGCAGCCGGAGTTGAATAGGCGGTACCGTCAAATGTGAAGTCCGGGGAAAAGTCGTCTTTGACGTGCGTTGCACGACCGACGACGGCTTGCAATTCTTCCACTTCAACCGGGGTGCCGGTCTGATCCGTGATGTGCAGGATCAGCAACCCACCCGAGACTTCGGCGCGGATCTCCCAACCCAAGGCCTGTTGCTCTTGCAGACGTTCATTGAACTCCTGGCTGGCAACGTAGGAGTTCTTGACCTCGAGCCCCGGGAAAGTCTTGACGGCACTGTAAGCCAGTACGAGATTCACGGCGATGATCACCCCGAAGGCAGCGACAAACACCGCCAGCGCATGTTTCCCCGTGAATTGACGTTCCGACATGATCAGTTCCCTCGTCCATTGAAGGTGGTGTCCTTGTACGCCCGTTCACCATTGGTCAAGTCTTCGACCCAGATGCGCACCGGAGTCGCGCCTGCGGCTGCCGGTCCCGTTTCCTTTGACGCAACGATGTAAACGCGCGTCAATTGTGCCGTATCCGCAGACACATTGACAGTCTCGCCTTCGATACCCTCAATCTCGATCCGCATTGCCGGATCTCCGGCCAGCGACAGCCTGAACGGCCGATCCTCGCCATGCTTGTTGCGCAGACGGACATCATAAGTGTTTCGGATCGTCCCATCGGACAGGGTCACAAATGTCGGGTTGCGAACCGGTGCCACGGTCAGATCGATATCGGACCGGATGAAGAGTGCGAACAGCAATGCAAATCCGACAAGCGACCACAGCGCCGTGTACATGATGGTCCGTGGACGCAGGATGTGTTTCCACACACTCTTGGGCGGTTTCCCTTCGCGTTCGCGCGTCTCGTCGCTCAGCGCCATGTAGTCGATCAGACCGCGCGGCTTCCCGATCTTGGCCATCATGTCGTCGCAGGCGTCGATACACAGGGCACAGGTGATGCACTCCAACTGTTGACCGTCACGAATGTCGATACCCACCGGGCAGACATTCACACATGCCATGCAGTCAATGCAGTCGCCCAGCTCGGACTCTTCAGTTCGCTTGCCCTTTCCGCGCGGCTCTCCGCGCCATTCGCGGTAACCAACGACCAGAGTGTCTTCGTCCATCATTGCAGCCTGGATCCGCGGCCAGGGGCAGGCATAAATGCAGATCTGCTCGCGTGCGAACCCGCCGAACAGGAAGGTTGTGCCGGTCAGGATCAGTATGGTGGTATACGCCACCGGGTGAGCGTTGCCAGTCACCAGATCACGCGCAAGCGTCGGCGCATCGGCAAAATAGAAAACCCAGGCTCCGCCTGTCGCCAATCCGATCAGCAACCAGACCGACCACTTGGTCAGTCGCAACCGGGCCTTACGAAAGTCCAGCTTCTTCTGTCGATGCAAACGCAATCGGGCATTCCGGTCGCCCTCAATCCAGCGCTCGACCAAGATGTAAAGATCGGTCCACACAGTCTGTGGACAGGCATAGCCGCACCAGACCCGCCCCAAGGCGGACGTGAACAGGAACAGGCCCAGCCCTGCCATGATCAACAGACCGGCGACAAAATAGAATTCGTGCGGCCAGATTTCTATCCAGAAGAAATAGAAGCGCCGGTTTGCCAGATCCAGCAGCACCGCCTGATCCGGCAGGCTCGGCCCCCTGTCCCATCTGATCCATGGCGTCACGTAATAGATCCCCAGCGTGATCGCCATGATGATCCACTTCAGATTGCGGAATGGTCCAGATACCCGTCTCGGAAAGATTGGTTCTCGGGCGGCATAAAGACTGGGGGCAGGATCGGGTGCGCTCACGGGTTGGCTCCGGGTGTGGCTATTGCTGAGGACTAATTCCAGATCACAGGCATTCAAACTTTGACATGGGTCAAAATGCGCATCGAGCAAATACCTTTTATCACACTTCCGGGGATTGCCGTATCAACCACTGAACAAACGTCTTTACGGACGGCCGGAGTGCGGTTTTTGCCGTTAAAATATGGTATCCGCGTTCATTTGGCTCGGTATAGAGCTCGACGAGCCGCCCTGATCGGATGTCATGCTCGACGAAATGTCGCACGGTCACGGTCACGCCCTGCCCCGCGCGCAATCCTTCCAGCACCAGATTGCCGGGCAGCTCGATACGTCCGGCGCTTGGCCCGTGATCAACGCCGTGTTCGGCCAGCCATGTAGTAGCTTCGGTTGTGCCCAGCTCTTCAAGCCAGGGCAATCGCCCCAGTTCTTCCGGGGTCCAGTTGGTCTTGCCGTCCAACAACTTGGGCGCAGCGACGATGACCACGGGTGTTTTCAGAAGCATTTGCACATCGACGCCGGGCCAGTCTCCTGCACCGTACCTGATGGCAACATCCACTCCGCCAGGATCAAGACTGACCAGGCTCGGCGACGGATCAAGTGTCAGGTCGACTTCGGGGTGCGCCGCCTGGAATGCCGGCAACCGTGGCATCAGCCAAGACGCGGCAAAGGATGACGTCAGCGAAACATGCACCGGACGCTCCTCGCCGGACTGCCTCAAGGTGTCTACAGCCGTTCCGATCGCGCCAAAGCCAAGCTGCAAGGCGCGTGCAAACTGTTCGCCTTCAGCTGTCAGCGACAGGGACTTACCCGATCGATCCAGCAAAGCAACACCCAGGTGCCTTTCAAGCGCCCGCAACTGCTGGCTTATTGCAGCATGACTGACATTCAGCGCCGCGCCGGCCTGAACTACATTTCCCTTTTCGACAAAGGCCGAAAAGGCCCTGAGAGACGCCAGAGGCGGAAGACTCAGCCAATCCATATGTAACTCCTGCTTACATATTGGAATGGCAATTGAGTCGCATTTCCGACCCCAAAGATCAATCCTTTACCTAATCGAAACCAGATACAGGAGAGATCCCATGCTCTCGATCTTTGCCAGAACATTCATGATTGCCTCCGGGGTTCACGACCCGGGAGTTCGTGCCGGCAAAACCAAAGACGCGCCCAAAGGGGTATGGCTGCCGGACGGCCATTGGTGGAAGGAAAAAGAAAAGGAAGGCAGTGTCCGCACATCGTGATCTGCCTGGCGACCCATCTGGACCGGAACACGGCAAGTTTGTACGTTGCAAAAGCGGCACCGGCTGTTCAGGAAACGCGCGAACAGATGGAACAGCCGGTGCCTCAACCTTCGGGCGGGAGACCGCCCGGAGGTGTTCCCTGGACATTACTGACCGCCGCCCAACTGGTGGACATAGGCCGACACAGCGCGAATCTGCGCCTGGGTCAGACGGTTTTCCCACGCAGGCATGACGCCAAAGCGGCTGTTGGTGACAGTCTCGGTCAAAGCCTCTTCGCTGCCGCCATATAGCCAGATCGCGTCGGTCAGATTCGGTGCGCCCTGGAAGACGTCGCCTGTGCCGTCCTCACCGTGGCAGGCCGCACAGTTGTCTTCAAAGACAACCTTGCCCGCCTGCGCCGCGGCATCGTCAGTCTGAGCATTGGTCAGCGACATCACATATTGAACCACCTGAGTGATCTCTTCGGGCTCGAGGATTTCGCCGAATGCCGGCATCTCGGAATAGCGCGCATCGTCGCTTTCCTCGTTACGGATACCGTAGGCGACAGAGTATTCGATGTCCTCCAGCGCACCGCCCCACAACCATGCATCATCCAGCAGGTTCGGGAAGCCCGGCGCGCCCTGCGCACCCGACCCGTGACACTGAGCGCACCAGGTGCGGAACACAGCGCCACCCGCGTTGACAGCGTATTGCTGCAATTCGGCGTCCTTGGAGATGTCCTCCAGCGGCGTCTCTACCAGCTTGGCGTTCCATGGCGCGTTCGCTTCCTCGAACGCGACCATTTCCTGCTGTACGATTTCGCGCGAGGACCAGCCCAGCACACCGGCAGTTGCCGATTGGACCAAGGGCCAGGCCGGATACATGATCGTGTAGATCACGCCCCAGATGATCGTGGCGTAGAAGGTCCACAGCCACCAGCGCGGCATCGGGTTGTCGAATTCTTCAAGCCCATCCCAGGAGTGTCCGGTTGTCTGCGGATCACCCGGTAGTTTTTCAGGTGTCTTACTCATTTCCGCGCCTCCTCGGATGTGGCGGGTTTGTCTTCATGCCGGAACGGAATGTTGGCTGTGTCCTTGTATTCCTTGCTGGCACCAGGGCGGAAAACCCAAATGACGATGCCAATGAAAAAGGCAAACAGCAGCAGCAGCATCCAGCTGTCGGCGAACTGCCTGAGGAATGTGTATTCTTCCATCACACCCTCCTTAGCGGCTCGGATCTGGGGTAAAGGTCGAGAAGTCGACCAACGTACCCAGCATCTGCAGATAGGCAATCAAGGCGTCCGCTTCGGTCAGTTCGGGCTGACCGTCGAAGTTGCGCACGTTGACCTTGTCGCCATAGCGTTCCAGCAAACCGTCAAAGTCGCTGTCCGGATCAGCCTGAGCGCGGAAGTCCGCAACCGCGTTTTCCAGCATCTCGTCGGTATAAGGTGTACCGACCAGAGCGTTCGCAGCCATGATGTCGCCGATATATTTGCCGTCCAGCTTGCGATGCTCAAGGAAGCCGTATTTCGGCATCACCGATTCAGGCACAACCGACTGCGGATCACGCAGGTGGTCCATCTGCCACTGGTCCGAATACCGGCCACCGACCCGAGCCAGATCAGGCCCGGTCCGCTTCGATCCCCACTGGAACGGGTGATCATACATCGACTCGGCCGCCAGCGAATAGTGGCCATAGCGTTCGACCTCATCCCGCATCGGGCGGATCATCTGGCTGTGGCAGACATAGCAGCCTTCGCGGATGTAGATCTCGCGCCCGGCCATTTCGAGAGGGGTGTAAGGGCGCATGCCCTCCACCTTCTCGATGGTGTTCTCAAGATAGAACAGCGGGGTGATCTGCACGATGCCACCGATGGTCACGACCAGAAAGCTGAACACCAGCAGGAGGGTCGCGTTGGTCTCGAGGATCTTATGTTTGTCGAGAATTGCCATTGCTCCGGCCCTCCTTATTCAGCCGGGACCGCGACGGTCAGGCTGGCCTCTTTGGCCGGCGCTTTCCGCACGGTCATCCACAGGTTGTAGCACATGATCACAGCGCCAGCGACGAACAGGACGCCACCCAGAGCACGCACCACATACATCGGGAACTTGGCCGCCACGGTGTCGGCGAACGAGTTCACCAGGAAGCCATTGGCATCCACTTCACGCCACATCAGGCCTTCCATGATACCGGTCACCCACATCGACGCGGCGTAGAGCACGATGCCGATCGTAGCGAGCCAGAAGTGCCAGCTGACCATCTGCAGCGAGTACAGACGCTCGCGCTTCCACAGGACAGGCACCAGGAAGTACAGCGCACCAAAGGTGATCATGCCGTTCCAGCCCAGCGCGCCCGAGTGCACGTGACCGATGGTCCAGTCGGTGTAGTGGCTCAGTGAGTTCACGGCGCGGATCGACATCATCGGACCTTCGAAGGTGGACATGCCGTAGAAGCCGACCGAGATCACCATCATGCGGATCACCGGGTCGGTGCGCAGCTTGTCCCATGCACCCGACAGGGTCATCAGGCCGTTGATCATGCCACCCCAGGACGGCATCCACAGGATAACCGAGAACACCATGCCCAGCGTCGAAGCCCAGTCAGGCAGCGCGGTATAATGCAAGTGGTGTGGACCAGCCCAGATATACAGGAAGATCAGCGCCCAGAAGTGGATGATCGACAGCTTGTACGAGAACACCGGACGCTCGGCCTGTTTCGGGATGAAGTAGTACATCATGCCCAGGAAGCCTGCAGTCAGGAAGAAGCCCACGGCGTTGTGGCCGTACCACCACTGGATCATGGCGTCTTGGACGCCCGACCAGACGATGACCGATTTCGAACCCCAGACGCTGACCGGAATGGTCATGTTGTTGACCAGGTGCAACATGGCGACGGTGACGATAAAGGCCAGATAGAACCAGTTGGCGACATAGATGTGGGGCTCTTTCCGCTTGACGATCGTGCCCAGATAAACGGCCAGATAGGCGACCCAGACAACCGTCAGCCAAAGGTCGACGTACCACTCGGGCTCGGCGTATTCCTTGGATTGCGTGCCGCCCAGCAGATAACCGGTCGCGGCCAGTACGATGAATAACTGATAGCCCCAGAACACGAACCATGCGAGGTTTCCGCCCCACAGGCGCGCGGCGCTGGTGCGCTGAACGACGTAGAACGAAGTCGCGATCAGCGCGTTACCGCCAAAGGCAAAAATCACCGCCGAGGTGTGCAGCGGACGCAAACGGCCAAAGTTCAGATATCCCTGCGCCCATTCGAAGTTCAACGCCGGAAAGGCCAGCTGGAACGCGATGAAGGTCCCTGCCAGGAACCCGACAACCCCCCAAAACGCGGTCGCGATCACGCCATAGCGGATCACCCCATCCATGTATTCACCTGAACGGTCTACAAGAATATCTGGCTCGTCTGTGTTTCTAAGCGTCCAGATGAAAAGACCACCGGCAATCAGCATTACCAGTATCGCGTGCACCTGATACGCCAAATCTCGTGCGTAATTGGACCCGATCGCGGCAAACACCACGACCAGACCAAGCACGATCAGCTTGATGTAATTTGACATATTGCGTCCCTTTGCCATGCCTCGCGCGATTCTTGGTGCCGCACGAAACCCGTTTGACTGCGTGTTTTAATGCAGTGAGGTTGGTAATCTTGCTTTGATCTGTGTCAAGACAAGTGGCTGTTTTCTGTGACAGGTATTTTCGCAGAGGCAGGTGCAGGCCCTGATCCGGCCCGCACCTCGAAACAAGAGGACGACATGGCTTATAAATCACTCTTGACGGTCATGACAGAAACCAGTCTGGCAAAAATCGCATTAAACCAGATGATTGCCCTGGCCGAAGTACAGGATGCCCACGCCGAAGCCCTGTGCCTTGGCGTCGACCGCAGCCAGACAGGTTACTATTACGCTGGTGCAAACGCATTGATTCTGCAGGAAACCCTGAGCCGCGCGAATGCCGAGGCCGATGCAATACAGACCCTCGCCAAGGATATTCTGGGCAAGTCGAACGTCCGCTGGTCGACCGAAAGCGGGGTTGCCCAGATTGCCGATCTCGGACGTCACGTGGCGCGTCGGGCAATGTTCTCCGATCTGATCATCCTGCCGCGCCCCTACGGCAAAGACCGCGATGCCGAGGCTGAACCGATTGTCGAGGCTGCCATGTTCGAAGGCCACGCCCCGGTGCTGCTGGTCCCCGACGAGGCAAAGCCAATAACAACGCCTAAGACCGTGATGATTGGCTGGAATGAAAGCCCTGAGGCTATGCGGGCCATTCGCCGGGCCCTGCCGCTTCTGAAACAAGCCGATCTGGCGCGGATCGTTGTCATCGACCCACCCCGACACGGACCTGACCGTTCGGATCCCGGCGGGATGCTATCGCAAATGCTGGCCCGGCACGGTGTGAAGTGCGAGATCGACGTCCTCAGCAAGACAATGACACGCGTATCAGACATCCTGAATCGCCACGCCGCAGATACCGAAGCCGATTTGATCGTCATGGGTGCATATGGTCATTCGCGTTTCCGCGAAGCCATTCTGGGCGGCGCGACACGGAATATGCTGGAACAATCGGAAGTACCGGTTTTTCTGGCCCACTGAACGTTGGATTATCGGGCGCCCTGGCCACGGGTCTGGGTGTTAGATGACGTCTAAGTCTTGCGCACCAATCCGATAAGAAACAGCAGGATCACCGCGCCGACCGTCGCAAAGAAGATCGAGGAAAACAGCCCTCCGCCGACAGCGAAACCCAGGGCCGGGAAGATCGTGCCGGCCAAAAAGGCGCCTACGATACCGACAATCACGTTTCCGATCAGGCCGAACCCGCGCCCTTCCATGATTTTGCCCGAAAGCCAACCGGCAATCGCGCCGATGAAGATCATCGCCAATACGCTGCTGAATTCCATATCCCGCTCCTGATCTTGACTGGCAAGGGCCCGTCCGGCCAACCGTTACACTAGGAAACCACCGTCCGTGTCATCGCCCGCCTCTTCCATGAGGCGCCCCATATCGGGGATCGTTACGTGGCGCTTGCCTTCCAGAGTGATGATCTGATCCTTTTTCAGGGCCGAAATCTGCCGGCTGACCGTTTCCAGCGTCAGACCAAGATAATCGGCCATCGCCTCGCGGGTCAGCGGCAGATCGAACACGATCGGCCCCGACATGCCCTTACGATGAATTGACGCGTCCCTGCGCGCAATGATCGACAGCAGGCTGGCTATCTTCTCGCGCGCGGTCTTGCGCCCCAGCACCAGCATCCATTCCCGCGCGGCATCCAGCTCGTCCAGCGTCATCTGAAGCAAACGATGGGCGATATGCGGTGTCCTTCCCATCAGCTCTTCAAATGGTTTCTTGCGGAAGCAGCACATTACCAGATCGGTCGTGGCGATCACGTCGTAAGCCGCAGATTCGCGCCCCGGTCGCCCGACGAAATCGCTGGGCAGCAAAAGGCCGACCATCTGCGTCCGCCCGTCTTCCATCGTTTGCGTCAGTGACGCAATTCCGGACACGACAGAGCCAACGAAATTCATCGGATCGCCGGACCAGATTAAGGTCTGTCCGGCCTCAAAACTACGATAATATTTAATACTCTCAAGCTCTTCCAGCTCGTCTTTTTCGCAATGCGCACACACTGCCCGATGCCGGATCGGACATTCTTCACAGTTGGTGTGCTCATACAAAGCCTTGAGTGTCATTCGCGTTTCCACTTGATCTCGGTCAAAGTATCTGAGCCTCTCCCGGTATAGCCGTATCGTTATGACAATAAAACCGCAACTGGCACGGCTTGGACTTTTTGACGCGAAAGTACCGCGTTACACAAGCTATCCCACAGCCCCGCATTTCAATAATGACGTAGGGTCAGATCTGTTTGGCGACTGGGTATCCGGCATCGCTCCGGGCAGCGCCATTTCGCTCTATATCCATGTGCCTTTCTGCCGCAGACTTTGCTGGTTTTGCGCCTGCAGAACGCAAGGCACACAGACAGACAACCCAGTCATCGCTTATGTCGATGTTCTGAAGGCAGAACTGGACCTGCTGGCGGCCCGCCTTCCCGAAGGCGTGAAGCTGTCGCGCCTGCACTGGGGCGGCGGAACGCCAACTTTGCTGAACCCCGATCTGATGCGGGAACTGGCTGCCCGTATCCTTGACACCGTCCCCCTTGGCCCCGATGCCGAATTTTCGGTCGAGATCGACCCGAATGAAATCGACGAGGAACGACTGGACGCGCTGGCCGAGGCCGGCATGAACCGCGCTTCGATCGGTGTTCAGGATTTCGATGACGAAATCCAAAAGACCATCGGACGCATTCAGGGTTATGACGTCACGCGTGACGCCGTCGAAATGATCCGTGCCCGCGGGATATCCAGCCTGAACGCCGATATCCTTTACGGACTGCCCCACCAGACAAAGGCGCGCATGACCGAAAGCGTGCAGAAGCTGCTGTCTCTGTCGCCGGATCGCGTTGCGCTTTACGGGTATGCGCACGTGCCGTGGATGGCAAAACGCCAGCAATTGATCCCTTCGGATGCACTGCCGACGCCGGAACAGCGGCTGGAGCTGTTCGAAACCGCACGTCGATTGTTCCTGTGGGACAATTACGCCGAGATTGGTATCGACCACTTTGCAACGCAGGATGACGGATTGACCCATGCGCTGAAGGCCGGGCGGCTGAAGCGGAACTTCCAGGGTTACACGGATGATCAGGCCGAGGTTCTGATCGGAGTGGGCGCCAGCTCGATTTCACGGTTTCCTCAGGGGTATGCGCAAAATGCGCCGGCGACCTCGGCGCACACCAAGGCCATCCGCGACGGTCGCTTCTCAACTTCGCGCGGACACCTGTTCAAAGGTCAAGACATACTGCGCGCGCGCCTGATCGAGGCGCTGATGTGCGATTTCCGGATCGACACGGCCGAGATTCTGCGGGATCACGATGTCTCCCGGTCGGAGTTGCAACAGATGTACAAGAGCGCAAACGCCGCGTTCGACGGATTGCTGCAGATTGACGATAGGGGTCTGTTCATACCGCCGGAAGCGCGCGCTCTGACCCGCATGATTGCCCGCAACTTTGACGCCTATGACCTGAGCAAGGCCGGGCACAGTTCGGCGATCTGAGATCTGTTTGACGGGCCGGTATTCGGCCCGTCCCCTTCTAAAACGGCACGGGGGCTTGACGCACGCCTTCGGTTTTCTCCACACTCTAGGGGTGGAGAGGCCCGCCTCTTCGCACTCTGAGGCAGGCGAAATCGCAGACAGTTCTTGCCGGCGCAAACGCGTTCGACAGCCCTTTTCGTGCAGCCATTCTGCAACCTGAAAGAGGGACAGCACTCATGCGCGTTTTCACCGTCCTCGGCCCCAGCCAATCGGGCAAATCCACCCTGGTCGAGGCCATCAGCCGCCTCGACAGCCGCCCAACAACATTCGACGTATCCGGGACCGTGCATTTGCACGGTTTTTCTTACTTGGACGAGCCCTGGTGCGCAATTGACGTGGATGGCGGCGGCGATGCGCTGGCCTATGTCGGGCCCGCAATGGCCATCTCGGACGCCGCTGTCGTGGTCGTGCCACCCGACCCGGACGCAGCCGTCCTGTGCGCACCCTATCTGCGGCTGGTCGAAGAGGCCGGCATCCCCTGTTTCCTGTTCATCAACCGCATGGACAACCCCAACGGGCGGATTCGCGATATAATCTCGGCCCTGCAAACCTATTGCACCCATCATATCGCCCTGCGTCAGGTGCCGATCCGCGAGGGGGACACGATCATCGGTGCCGTCGACCTGATCTCGGAACGCGCGTGGAAGTATCAGGAAGGGCAGCCCTCGGCCCTGATCGAACTGCCGCAGTCGGTGGAAGACCGCGAGCAGGAAGCCCGCACCGAGTTGCTGGAAACACTGTCCGATTTCGACGACAACCTGCTGGAACAGCTGATCGAAGACAAACAGCCACCCAGCGCAGAAATCTATGACCTGGCCGCACAGGTGCTGCAAAACCATCAGTTGATACCGGCCTGTCTGGGCGCGGCGAGCCACGGGAACGGTCTGACCCGTCTGATGAAGGCCCTGCGCCATGAAGCGCCCGAGTTCGACATCGCCGCGGGACGGGACGAAGCCGCGGAAAACGCGCGGGCCATTGCCGGATTCGCAGACGTCAAGAAACATATCGGCAAGATCATCGTCCTGCGCGGTCTGGGCGACGGCGTGAAAGCACATGAGCCCCTGGGCGGCGAAACGGTCGGAAACCTGACGACGCTGGATGCCAAAACCCAAATCGGCGCGCTTGAGGCCGGTCAGATCGGGTTGGCCGTGAAGTCCGACCACCTGAACCCCGGCTACCTGTATGACAGCAACTCGGCGACACCGCTTCCGGAATGGGCGGCTTCGCACCCGGCGGCGCACCGTCAGGTCGTATCGCCTGCCCATGAGCGGGACGACGTGCGGCTGTCCAATGCCCTTTCTCGCCTGGTCGAGATCGATCCTGGCTTGCATCTGGAGCAGGACGAACTGAGCGGCCACGCGGTTCTGGGATCGCAAGGGCCACAGCATATGCGCCGCGTCTCTGCAAAACTGGCCGAAGATTTCGGGATCGAGATCGAAGCTGAAGCTGCCGAAACGGCGTATCGTGAAACCATCCGTTCGAAAATCGAACACCGTCACCGTCACCGCAAGCAGTCTGGCGGCGCAGGCCAGTTCGCGGATGTGGTTATCACGGTTCAACCATTGCCGCGCGGTTCAGGCTTTCAGTTCGAAGAGGTGGTCAAGGGCGGCGCGGTGCCCAAGAACTACATCCCATCTGTTGAACATGGTGCCAAGGATGCCCTGGTACAGGGGCCCGAGGGGTTCCGCGTGGTGGACGTCAAGGTCACACTCAGCGACGGCAAGCACCACAACGTCGATAGTTCGGACTATGCCTTCCGCACCGCAGGTAAAAATGCCGTGCGCGAGGCGTTGCCAGAGGCCAAACCGGTTGTCCTGCAACCGATCCTGAATGCAGAAATCCACCTGCCTTCTGTCTTTGTGGGGGATCTGGTGCCAACCATCAGTTCGCTGCAAGGGCAGGTGCTGGGGTTCGAAGGAAATCCCAACGCCTCGGGCTGGGAGATTTTCAACGCGCAACTGCCTGCCGTAGCTCAGGACGAACTGCACCGCACCCTCGCCAGCGCTACGCGCGGTACCGGTTGGGTAAAGCTGCAATTCGATCACTATGAAGAGTTGCGAGGACCGGTACCCACGCCCACACAACGCAAGGAAATCGCCTAGGCGACTAAGGCACGCGGGCTGGTTTCAGCCCGCCGCCGCGATCAGTTCGCGGGTATAATCGGTCTGAGCATTTTCAAACAGATCCTCGGCCTTGCCCATTTCGATTACATCGCCATTCCGCATGACGATGACATTGTGAGACATTGCCCGCACGACCTTGAGGTCGTGGCTGATGAACAGATAGGCCAGACCATATTTTCGCTGCAGGTCGCGCAGTAGGTCGACGATCTGTACTTGCACTGTCATGTCGAGCGCGCTGGTCGGCTCGTCCAGCACCAGCAGCTTGGGTCGCAACACCATGGCCCGCGCGATGGCTATTCGCTGCCGTTGACCGCCCGAGAACTCATGCGGGTAACGATCCATTGCGGCCGGATCCAACCCAACCTCGGTCATGACCTCGGCAACAAGCTCGCGCGGGGCGCGATGGGGGTCGACTTTGTGGATTGCCAGCCCTTCGGCAATGATCTGCTGGCAGGTCATCCGCGGGCTGAGGCTGCCGAACGGGTCCTGAAACACGATCTGCATATCCTTGCGCAGCCGCCGCAATTCACGCGTGGACCAGCGGCGCACGTCCTGGTCGCGGAATGTTATCTCGCCTTCCGAGGAGATCAGGCGCATGATCGCAAGCGCCAGCGTGGTCTTGCCCGACCCGCTTTCGCCCACGATGCCCAGCGTCTCGCCTGCGCGCACGCTCAGTGTGGCGTCATTGACCGCTTTTACATAGCCGACCGTCCTTTTCAGGAACCCACGCTGGATCGGAAACCAGACTTTCAGGCTTTCCGTCCGCGCCACCTCTTCAGCGTCCGAAGCAACTGGATCAGGATGCCCGGACGGCTCTGCTGCCAACAGCTTTTGTGTGTAGGGGTGTTGCGGGTTGTCGAAGATCTCGGACGTTACACCGGTCTCGACAATCTCGCCATCCTTCATGACACAAACCCGGTCCGCAATTCGACGCACGATGCCCAGGTCGTGGGTGATGAACAGCATCCCCATGTTTTCCGACTTCTGCAATTCTGCCAGAAGCTCAAGAATTTGCGCCTGGATGGTCACGTCCAAGGCCGTTGTCGGCTCGTCGGCGATCAGAATGTCCGGCTTGTTGGCCAGCGCCATGGCAATCATGACACGCTGGCGTTGCCCGCCAGAAAGCTGATGGGGATAGGCGTCCAGCCGCTCCTGCGGGTCGCGAATGCCAACCTTGGTCAACAGTTCCACGATCCGATCCCGCGCCGCGTCGCCGGATAAGCCCTGATGCAGTACAAGCGACTCCGCCATCTGCTTCTGGATCGTGTGCAGCGGGTTCAGCGAAGTCATCGGTTCCTGAAATATGAAACTGATATCGTTGCCGCGCACATCCATCAGCTTGTCTTCCGAGGCGCCGATCATCTCGTGCCCATCATATTGCACCGAGCCTTCGACAATCGCGCTGTCGCCCAGCAGGGATACGGTCGACAGGGCCGTGACGGATTTGCCTGACCCAGACTCGCCCACCAAGGCAACCGTCTCGCCGCGGTCCACGGTGAAGGAAACTCCGTTGACCGCCGCGCTGACCTGCCCGTCCTGCCGGAACGAAACCTTGAGGTTGTTCACATCCAGCAAGCTCATGAAAAGGTCTTTCTCGGGTCAAACGCATCGCGCACGCCTTCGAAGATGAAGACCAGCAGGGACAGCATGATGGCAAAGGTGAAGAAGGCGGTGAAAGCCAGCCACGGGGCTTGCAGGTTTTGCTTGGCCTGCAAGGTCAGTTCCCCCAGCGATGGCGCCGACGACGGCAGGCCGAAACCCAGGAAATCCAGCGAGGCCAGACCGCCGATGGTTCCCGTCACGATAAACGGCATGAAGGTCAGCGTTGCGACCATCGCGTTGGGCAACATATGACGGAACATGATGGTCATGTTCCCGACGCCCAGTGCCCGGGCCGCGCGCACGTATTCGAGATTGCGGGCCCGCAGAAATTCGGCGCGCACCACACCCACCAGTCCGGTCCAGCCGAACAGGATCATAAGTGCGACCAACAACCAGAAACTTCGCCCCAGAATGGCGAACATGATGATGATCACGTACAGCGAGGGGGTGGCAGACCAGATTTCAATGATCCTTTGAAAGATCAGGTCCAGCCACCCGCCGAAAAAACCCTGAATTGCACCGGCAAAGATGCCGATCAGACTGGCCACACCCGTCACGATCAGAGTGAACACAATCGACAGGCGGAAGCCATAGATCACACGGGCCAGCACATCGCGTTTGGTGTCATCCGTGCCCAGCAGGTTCTGGCCGTTGGGCGGCAATGGCGCGGCCCCCGGCCGATCCACGCTGGTGTTGAAGGAATATGGGATCAAGGGCCAAATGGCCCAGCCGCGCTCGAACCCTTCGGCCTTGAAAGTACCTGCCTTGATCTCATCGATAATTCCTTCGGGATCGTCAAAGCATTCGTCAAGCCCGCCGCTGTCAATCAGGCACTGTACTTCGGGGTCGCGATAGATAGCTTCGGTCTGGAAATCGCCGCCGAACTCGGTTTCTGCGTAGAAGTTGAAGACCGGCGTATAGAACTCACCCCGATACTTCACGAGGATCGGTTTGTCATTGGCGATGAACTCGGCGAACAGTGACAGTCCGAACAGCACCGAGAAAATGATCAGCGACCAGAACGCCCGGCCATTACGTCGAAAGTTGCGCCAACGGCGCTGGTTAAGTGGGGACAGCGCCATTTACCCCTCCCGCTTTTCGAAATCGATGCGCGGGTCGACAAGAACATACATCAGGTCGCTGATGATGCCGACGACCAGCCCCATCAATCCGAAGATGAACAGCGTGCCGAAGATCACAGGATAGTCGCGTGCCACCGCGGCCTCAAAACCCAGACGACCCAAGCCATCCAGCGAGAAAATGGTTTCGATAATAATCGAGCCGCCGAAGAACACGCCGATGAACACCGCCGGAAAGCCCGCGATGACGATCAGCATGGCATTGCGGAAAACGTGGCCATACAGCACCTTCCCCTCGCTCAACCCTTTTGCGCGGGCGGTCATGACATACTGCTTTTTGATTTCATCCAGAAACGAGTTCTTGGTCAGCAATGTCAGCGTGGCAAAGGCCGAGATGGTCAGGGCAATGATCGGCAAGGTGATATGCCAGAAATAGTCCGTGATCTTACCAAACAGGCTGAGGCTGTCCCAATTGTCCGAGGTCAGGCCACGCAGCGGAAAAATCTGCCAGTAAGAGCCGCCCGCAAACAGCACAAGCAACAGAATCGCGAACAGGAATCCGGGAATGGCGTAAGCCACAATGATCGTGCCGCTGGTCCATGTGTCGAACTTGGACCCGTCCTTGACTGCCTTGCGAATGCCCAACGGGATGGACACCAGATAAGCGATCAGGGTCGACCACAGGCCCAGCGAAATCGAGACGGGCATCTTCTCCAGCACCAGATCGATCACACTGATCGAGCGAAAATAGCTCTCGCCGAAGTTCAGCGTCAGGTAGTTGCCCATCATCCCTAAAAAGCGTTCGAGCGGCGGTTTGTCGAACCCGAATTCTTTTTCAAGCTCGGCAATGAACTCAGGCGGTAAACCGCGCGCGCCGACATATTTGTCGTCGAATGCGCCCCCGGCCGGTTCGGCCCCCGCACCGGCATCACCGCTGCCTGCAAACCCGGCGAAGACGTCGCCCTGGCCCTCGATTTGCGCGATGATCTGTTCGATCGGTCCACCCGGCACGAACTGCACCAAGGTGAAGTTGACGATCATGATGCCCAGAAGGGTCGGAATGACCAGCAGCAGACGTCTTAGAATATAGGCGCCCATGTTACCGCAGCGCGCCTTTCGCTTTCAGATCCGCCTCTTTCTCGGGGTTCACCCACCACAGGTCCAGATAACCCAACGAGAATGGGGGCAGGTTTTCGGGGTATTCGTACATGTCGTAATAGGCTGTCCAGTAATCCGCCACATAGCCATCCGGGATGACGAAGAACTCATAACGCAGAACACGATCCAGCGCCATAAGTGCGGCATCCTGTTCAGCCTGATTTGTCGTATCGAACGACGCCTCGATCACAGCGTCCACCAGCGGGCTGGCCAAACCGGCGGGGTTGAACAGACTGAACGCGGCTTCCTCGGATCCATACATCTGACTCAGCCCTCCGCCTGTTGACAGGAAGGCCCCGTACCGGGTGGTGTAGACCATGTCGTAATCCCGCTCACGGCGGCGCAGGGTGAACTGCGAAGGGTCGACTTTTTCGGCAGACGCATCGACACCGATGGACTGCAGGTTTTGCACGAAAGTTTCGATCATCGTCGCGATCGACGTCGGAATGCTGGACGCGTAAGGGATGTTAACCTTGAGAGTCTGGCCTTGCGCGTTCCGGCGCAGATTACCCTCACCCACGGGCCAACCGGCTTCGTCCAGCAATTTCGACGCCTTACGCAGATTGCGGCGGTCGTTCAGACGGGCGGGGTTCGATTCATGGGTCACAAGCGCCGGTTCACTGAGCACTTCGGCGGGGACCACGTCGCCGAGGCTTTCCAGAAAGGCCAGTTCAGCACCTTCGGGTGCGCCTTTGGCTTCCAGATGAGTACCCTGAACGAACGAGTCGCGGGGCGAATTCAATCCGAACATCAGCGACTCATTGGCCCATTCAAAATTGAACGCCAGCGCTATCGCCTTTCGCACGTTCTTATCGGCAAATTGCGGCTTGCCCAGGTTAAAGACAAAACCCGAAGGTGTCGGCGGACTGCCGTCCGGTATTTCATCCCGAACGACAAGGCCATCACTGAGTTTCGGAAAATCGTAGTTCGAGGCCCAGAGCTTTGGATCACTTTCGATCCGCATGGTGTATTCGCCGGCCTTGAACCCTTCGAAAGCAGCGGTCTGGTCGGCGAAATATTCAACGCGGATCGTGTCATAGTTGTTGCGCCCAATATTGATCGGCAAATCCTGCCCCCAATAATCGTCGCGGCGTTTGTACACGATACGGCGGTTGATATCGTAGCTGTCCAGCTTGTAAGGCCCTGATCCAACGGCAACTTCAAGCCTTGGTTCATCCAGCCGACGGGAGTCATCGGCTTCGAACCATGCTTTCGAAAAGACCGGAGTCGACCCAACGGTTTCGATCAGACCGCGCCGGGTCACATCTGGGCTGAATGTGAACTTTACGGTGTTGTCGTCCAGCGCCTCGGCGCCCGTAACCATCCGCCCCACGGCTTGCGCATATGACGGCAAGCCCTGTTCGATGAACAATCGGTGGCTGTACACCACGTCTTCGGCAGTGACCGGGGTGCCATCCCAGAATGTCGCCTCGGGGCGCAGGTGAAAGATCACGTAATTCCGCCCTTCGTCATATTCCATACTTTCGGCCAGAACGCCGTAATACTGGCCCACACTGTCCGCCGTACTGTCGATCAGCGGGTCATATTGCAAAGTTGTCAGCGCACCGGCCCGCCCTTTTCGAGAGTAGGGGTTTAGAGAATCAAACGTCCCCGATCCGGCCAATGACAGTTCGCCGCCCTTTGGCGCGTCAGGGTTGACGTAATCGAGGTGAGGGTAGTCCGCCGGGTAGTCCAGGTTGCCGAAATAGGAATATCCATGACTGCGGGTGATGTTATCCTCGGTCGCGGCAACCAGACCACCGCTGGCCAGAACCATTGCCGCCGTTATCCCCAAAACCCCCGCCCAGGACCGAACAGTCGAAACGCGCGTTGCGGGCAGGAGGGGTTTCATATCGCTCATCCTCTGGTTCGTTTGGCTCTTTATGGCGTGCAGGCCAGCTAAATGGCCAGCACTGTCAGTTGCAAGTTTAGAATGCGTGAACGCTTTGTGAAGTTTTTCTTAGACAAAAAAAGCCGCTGCTCTGGGCAGCGGCCTTGGAATTTTCACTTCTGACCGAAGGATCAGTTGCCGATGGTCTGCAGATACGCAATCAGGTCGGCACGCTCTTGTGGTTTTTTCAGACCGGCAAAGCTCATGGACGTTCCCTGAATGTAGGCGTTGGGGCGCGTCAGGAAGGCATCCAGGGCTTCGGGCGTCCAGTTGCCGCCATGGGCCTGCATCGCCGCGGAATAGCCGGTGAACCCTTTGGCCGAAGCAACAGGGCGATCCACAATTGCGTACAGATAGGGCCCGGTACCGTTCGCGCCGTCTTCCAGCTTGTGGCAGGCGGTGCACTTGCGGAACACGCGCGCGCCTTTTTCCGGGTCGGCTGCGGCCAGCATATCCTCGAAGACCACTTCTTCGCCATCGGCGCTTTCGCCAGAGCTTTCGGTTTCAATGACGTAGGCGGCTTCGGCACCATGCCCACCCACGTAATAGAGGGTATCAGCCCCCCACTTGGCGAGAAGAAGCACCAGGAAGGTGCCAAACAGGCCGGCTGCGGCCTTGGTAACTGTCATCGTGTCGAACATTGATCGCGAGTCCATTTCAGCTGTCTGCGGGGTGTCTAAGGCTTCCCCTTGCAAGAGGCAAGGTATAGACACCGCGACTAAACGCCCAATTCACGAACTTGTTGCACGGAATCGACCAAATGACCAAACGCATCGCATTTCAGGGAGAACCCGGCGCCTACAGCCACGAGGCCTGCCGTAATGCTCGGCCCGATATGGACGCGCTGCCCTGCCGCACGTTCGAGGATGTAATCGAATCAGTACGTTCCGGCGCGGCCGACCTGGCGATGCTTCCGGTGGAGAATTCCACTTACGGTCGTGTCGCCGACATCCACCGTCTGCTGCCGCATAGCGGATTGCACATCATCGAAGAAGCTTTTGTGCGCGTGCATATCAACCTTCTGGGCGTGCCTGGCGCTACTCTGTCCGACATCACCGAGGCACATTCCCACCTGGTTCTTCTGCCGCAGTGCGCGGGCTTCCTGAAAGAGCACGGAATTCGTGGTCGGGTCAGCCCCGACAACGCGCGTGCGGCCCGCGAAGTGGCCGAAGTTGGGGACAGGCATTCGGCCGCGCTTGCCAGCGAACTGGCAGCCGAAATCTATGGCCTGAACGTGCTGGCGCGCCATATCGAAGACCATGGCGACAACACCACCCGATTTCTGGTCATGTCGCGCGAGGCCGAAGAATCGCGGCGGGGCGAGCATGAAATGATCACCAGCTTTGTGTTTGAAGTGCGCAACATACCGGCGGCTCTGTACAAGGCGATGGGCGGCTTTGCGACCAATGGCGTCAACATGACAAAGCTGGAAAGCTATATGCTCGATGGCTCGTTCACCGCCACGCAGTTCTACGCGGATGTCGTCGGCCACCCCGAGGACCGGAATGTCCAGTTGGCAATGGATGAGCTGGAACATTTCACGACGAATGTCGAGATTCTGGGCGTCTACCCGGCGGCGCGACCACGTGGATAGCGTCACCCAAATTGGGCCTTTCGGAATTCGGAGATCCGACGACCGTTTCTCAATGCATCCAGGATGGCAATTGTGTTTGCCTCGACTCCATCTTCAGACTGGATATTCAAATCGTACTTCAACCCAGCATGTATCTCACGCTGATCCCGTTCGGCACTTCCCACTTTGCGGTCTCCGCGGTATCCCTCTCGACGATTAAGTTCAGGGATTTGACATTGTAATCCGACAAACAGAACATCGTGGTCACGCAGTAGGTCTTGTAGTGTTTCCAGCCAACCCTTTGTATCCAGAATATGCTCGAGAATGAGATTGTTACCTGCATCAGCGTAGGCCTGAATGGATTTGTGAAACCCTTCAAAAGCACTATCGCGGGATGTGGCCCAGTCAAATTCACCGTTTCGAAAACGCTCCATTGGCAGGGCACCGGAATCTCTCAGTTGATCAATGCTGATATGCCAAAACGGGAGATCAGTGCGTTGTTGCAGGGCTTTTGCCAAGGTCGTCTTGCCGCTACTCGAAGCACCATGCAGGAAAATGATTTGTGCCATGTGTTTTCTCTCGTGCAAATTGCTTCCATCAAGCTACACCTTCACGCCCCGTGCAAATGACGCTCTTCCAGCTCTCGTGCAAAATCGCTGAGACGTATCTGGAACTGGCGGCGGAAACGCGATTGCCCCAGCTTCAGTGACTGCAGCAACAGCCGGGCTGGCAGAGTTTTTGCTGCCAGCGACATGTCGATGATCAGACGCGTACGGCGTTGGGACAAGGCCAGAAGTTCGATCGTCGTGGCCCCATTCATACCCTTGCTGCTGGCGTGAAACCGCATCAGCGAAGGACGGTCGCAATCTGTCATTTCCACAGTGATATGACGCGGCTTGCCTCGGATCTTGAGCGTGGTTTCCCATGTGGTTCCTGCGCCCGGCTGAAGGGGACCAGGCGCACGCCGCACCTCGGCACCGCGCCGCATGGCCATTCGCTCAAACCGCTCGAAATCGGCAACCATGTCGAAGACGGTGTTGATCGGAGCCTGGATATCTTCCTGCGCTGAAAACTGCATTTCGGTGTTCCGATCGTCCTCGTCTTGCGTTCCAGTGATTCGTCAGTCCAACGTATCCGCAAGCCAGTGCTGCAACAAAAAACGGGCAATCGCCCCTTTGCGGGCTGGCAACAGTTTCGGGTGATCTCCGGCAAAGGCCTGCATCATCTCGGTCTTGCTGACCCACATCGCTTCTTCGATTTCGACCGGGTCAATCCGGATATCGCGCGACAACGCCTCACCCGCGCAACCAAACATGAGCGACGCCGGAAATGGCCAGGGTTGGCTGGACAAGTATTTCACGGCACCGACGGGTACACCCGCCTCTTCCATGACTTCCCGCCGTACGGCGGCTTCCAGCGTTTCGCCGGGCTCGACAAACCCGGCCAGCAAGGAGAACATCCCTTCGGGCCAACCGGGGGATCGCCCCATAAGTACGGAATTGCCGTGCGTGATCAGCATGATAACCACCGGATCGGTGCGCGGGAAGTGTTGCCCGCCGCATTCCGGACAGCTACGCTGCCACCCGCCCTGAGACATCTCGCTGCGTTCCCCACACCGGGCGCAGAACTTGTGCGTCTCGTGCCATCCGATGATGGCTTTTGCAGTTGCAGCCATTTCCGCGTCGCGTGGCGACAGGCGCGTCATGATGCGGCGCAATTCCGCAAAAACGTGACCATCCGGTAGGTCCGGGTGTTGCTGTTCGGTGCGATCGACGAATGCGCCAACACCGGACAAATCCAGCCCCTCTGCCGCCCATCCCGAAATATCCATGGCAAAAACCGGCACGTCGCCATCGGTCTTCCCGAGAAAAACCGGCGAGGCAATCACTCCACCCGGTCCGTTGTGCAACAGATCATAACTCATCGGGATCAATGCCAGGCGGTCCAGTTGTTCACCCTGAACCAACACCTTGCCGCGCCACAACAACACGCAACGCGCAGAGGGGTCGGACTGCGCCGCCAATAGCCTGTCTTTGTCGCCCCGCAGCAGGGCCGCCCGATCCAAGCCGGATCCGCCAAATGTCACTTGTTCCGCGCGTTTCATTCCTGCCTTCCCAGACTGCCGGCAAAAGGGCTGCCACGTCTTCGTCTTGGGCGCAACGGAATTCCACCGCGCGGCAAAACAGCGCTGTCGTTGAATGGCCGCAGGATTGCCCCGGAATTTGCACTAATTCCACCAATCAGTGAAATCATGCATACAACAACATCCAGAAGCTGAAGTTTTGACACCCAATACATCGCCGGGCCAGAAGCCAGAGCCGGTCGCGCATATTCAGATCTTGGCGACAAGCGATCTTCACATGCACCTGATGGGTTTTGACTATTACGCAGATCGCGCAGACCCCCGAATTGGGTTTACTCGCACGGCAAACCTGATCCGTGCAGCGCGGAAACAGGCCCGGCAAATGGGGACACTAAGTCTGTTGTTTGATAATGGCGACTTTTTGCAGGGAACCCCGTTGGGAGACTGGGCCGCCGAGAACGTTGCCGAAACCCATCCCATTGCAATGGCGTTCAATGCACTCAACTACGACGCGGTGGGATTGGGTAACCACGACTTCAACTATGGCCTTGAACTGATCGACCGTCTGGCCGAACAAGTCTCTTGCCCTGTGATCTGCAGCAATCTGCTGCGCAACGACAATGCCCGAATTCCGCAACAAAGTGCCGTACTGCAACGAAGCGTTGCTTGTGACGGCGCCGAATTGCCGATCCGCATCGGCGTGTTGTCCGTTTTGCCGCCCCAAACCGCGCAATGGGAGGCGCACAAGCTGGAAGGGATGGCTCAGGTCGACGACATCCTTACCACTGCACGGGACACGGCGAGCGCATTGCGCCGGCAGGGTTGCGACGTCATCATTGCGCTGGCCCATTCGGGGATTGCCGAAACGGATGCTGCTCCAGGGCTGGAAAACGCCGTCGTTCCGTTGGCGGCACTCAAGCACATCGACGTTGTCATCGCCGGTCACACACATCTGACCTTACCGGGCGACGCGCATGAAGGCGTCGCCCATGTCGACAATTCCGCAGGGCTGGTACACGGTAAACCGGTGGTGATGCCCGGCTTTGCCGGCTCTCATCTGGGCGTCATCGATCTGACGCTTTCCCGGAACGGCACCAAAGGTTGGCGTGTCGTCAAACCCCATGTCGAACTTCGGCCTATCTACTCTGAAAGCCACCGGGCCCCTGTGTCGGAAGACCCCGAGATGGTTCGCCTGTTTGCCAAAGGTCACAAAGCCACGCGCGCGCGCGCCGCTGAACCGGTTGGCCGCCTGTTTGCACCGGTTCACAGCTTTTTCAGTTTTTGCGCCCCTGATCGCGGTCTTGCGTTACTGGCGGCAGCTCAGGCGGCGGCGCTTCGTCCGTTTCTGGCCGGGACCGAATTGGAAACACTTCCACTCCTGTCGGCTACGGCGCCCGCCAAGTTCGGCGGTCGGGCCGGGCCGGGATATTACACAAACATCCCTGCAGGCGAGATTTCGATGCGTCATGTCGCCGATATGCACGTTTTCCCAAATGAACTGCGCGCTGTCGTGGCGACCGGGGCTCAAATCCGTGATTGGCTCGAAATGTCCGCAGGGATCTTTAATCAGGTCGGGGCGGATCGCAGCACCGTTCTGACGAATCCGCTGCGGGCAGGTCACAATTTCGACGTACTGCACGGGTTGCGCTATCAGATCGATCTGTCTCAACCTGCGAAGTATGATTTGGGTGGAAAGCTGACGGGTTCGTCGGGCGGGCGCATACGCAACTTGACGATGAAAGGTCGCCCTGTCCCTGGAAACCAAAAGTTTGTCGTCGCAACGAATAACTACCGCGCAAATGGTGGTGGGCATTTTCCGATGATTGCACAAACGATTTCAATCGAACTGCCCCCCCTGCGCGTTCAGGACATCCTTCGGGACTATCTGGCGAAACAACTGCCCGACGAGCTTTTGGCCGGCGCGCCACAGCCATTCAGTCTGACCCCCCTTGGTGGTGCAAATGCCATTTTGGAAACCGGCACGGCCGCGGAAGCTCATTTGGACGAGTTGTCAGGCTTTGCGCCCCGAGTTCTGGGCCTGAACGCCACGGGGTTTCTTCAAATCGAACTGACGCTCTGACGGGTTGTCATTTCCGGTTTGTGCGCCTATATCCATCGATGAGAGGTTGGCGCGGGCGAGCGCCTCGCCAACCTGGTCAGGTCCGGAAGGAAGCAGCCACAACGAGCCCCGCTTGGGTCGATGTCCAACCTCTCACTTATCCGAACCATCAGCCGCAGGAGGGCGTTTATGATTGTAGCAATGACCCTTCAGGCAACGCGGTTCTGATTTCACCCATCAACTCGACTGCCTGAACACATCGCCCGCAGATGCGCGTTCGCCATTTGCTGGGCTTTCTGTACCTGAACACAGGCAGACCAATGTCATTTACCCTTTCGGACCTGGGATGGTCCTCTCATTTCGCCGCGCAGCAAGCGGCACACCCTAAGTTGAATCCATTCCGCGTAACGGCGGTTCATCGTGATCGGTTGTTTGGGCACCACCCGAACAGAGAAGCAGCTTTGTTGACCGGAGGCCGCCAGACGGGCGATTTCGCGGTCGGCGATTGGGTGCTGTGCGATGCGCAAAACCGCGTTCAGCGTCTGCTGGATCGTCGCAGCCTTCTGAAGCGCCGTGCCGCCGGAACCGGGGCTGACACGCAATTGATTGCTGCAAATGTGGATGTTCTGTTCATCGTCAGCTCATGCAACGCAGATTTCAACCTTGCGCGGCTGGAACGTTACCTCGCACTGGCCCATCAGGCGGGGTGTTTCCCGGTCATCGTTTTGACCAAGGCGGATATCTGTGAAAGCGCTGAGCAATACGTGGATCAGGCGCAAGCGCTGTCCCCACTTCAGACCGTGTTGTCAGTGAACGCGTGGAACGCGCAAGACGTACACCGCGTGCTGGATTGGTGCCCGTCCGGTCAAACGGCTGCATTGGTTGGGTCCTCCGGTGTTGGGAAAACGACGCTCGCGAATGTCATGACCGGATCGCAGGACTCGACCGCCGATATTCGTGAGGACGACGCGCGCGGTCGGCACACCACAACAGCACGAGCCCTGTACCGGATGCGAAATGGTGGCTGGCTGATCGACACGCCGGGTATGCGTGCCCTTCGGTTGCTGGACGCAAAAGATGGCGTGGATGAGGTCTTTTCCGACATTGTTGAGCTGGCACAGAACTGCCGCTTTTCCGATTGCGAACACCAGACCGAACCCGGCTGCGCCGTCCTCGGCGCAGTGGACGAAGGCACCCTGAACCCTGACCGGCTGGTTCGATGGCGCAAATTGCGGCGAGAGGACATGCGCAATTCCGATACCGTGGCGCAAGCCCGTGCCCGTGATAAGGCATTCGGGAAAATGGTGCGCAATGCGACGCGCGGCAAACCCTCGCGCACCGGGCTTTGACAAGATGGGGCGCCGAGACCCGGCGTCCCTTACTTCTCGATCAATCGGGGCCAGACAGCCGCACTTCGGCGCGCAAAGACCCCGATATGACCAATGCCGGTCAGCCCAGTGTCCTGCGGGTCGATGAGGATGCGATTGGCGTCTGGTCCATAAAGATCAGCCAGCCTCCAGACCGCGTTGGGCGGAACCATTTGATCGTCGGTGAATGCGAACAGATCAACCGGTCCTCCGGCCCGGGACCAATCCACCGCGGGCAGGCTGGAACCGGTCTCGGGCACATAGCTGGATGGTGATGTGCACCACTTGCGCCACTGCCAATACACTTGCGGCGGAAGATCCGAGCCGAAGCCAAGCGCCTTGCCGGGCAGATAGCCCAGCATATGCACGGCCAACGGCGCGTGGCCATACCAGAACAACCCGGCCAGCCCGCGATAGGGCCACGGGTGATCTGACAACGTGACCAAGCCCGAGCAAACGCAGATCATTCGGTCGATCATCTCGATATCCGGCTGCAAAGGACCGAGCATTCCACCGACCGAGTGGCCGATTGTCCAGTGTTGCGCGTTCGGAAACCGTCGTCGCATCTCGGCCCGGGCCGCGGGCATATCGACCAGTGCCCAATCTGCCATTGTGACTGTCGATTCCTTCAATCGGCCCGAAAGGGAATGGCCGAAATCCCGATAATCATATGTCAGACAGGCCATACCCCGTTCGGCTGCAAGCCACTGCGCGAAATGCCGATAATAATCCCTTGGCACCCCGGTCGCGCTGTTCAGCACAACAACGGTTTGCGGGTCGGAATGCGGTAAATACAAACGCCCCGACAGCATGGCCGGCCCCGAAGGGAACCGAATATCTTCGGCAATCACCGTATACCGAGCGTCCAACATCTGTTCTCCAGCCCTAACTGAACCGATCAGTTCACTCGCTCAATCGGCCCTATCCACCCCTCCGAGTCAAGGCCGGATTAAGGTGACCAAACGTCCACTTACCGCGCTGAAAAAGTCTCGCGAACCATTGAATGGCCAATCTGCTTGACTCGGCCACACTGCAACCGCTAGCGATGCGGTGATGGTTCCCGCGCCCTCTCACGATGGCCGGGATGAAAAGGGAACGCGGTGCGGTCCACCCCGGTTGATCCGGTTGGGACCAAGTCCGCGACTGCCCCCGCAACTGTAAGCGGAGAGCGATGCCGAAACACCACTGACCGAAAGGTTGGGAAGGTCGGCAAAGCAGCGACCCGCAAGTCAGGAGACCTGCCATCAGAACTTGAAACCGAAACTCGGGCGGGGTGTCCGGGCGGGATTTGGTCGCAGTTTGCAGCCTTTCCCGATCTCTCACCCTTCGTCCCACGCGCGGAGGGCGCAGCATGATCTGGAAGACCGAGACACATCAATTCACAGCTACCATTTGCCAGCGCACCGGCAAAACCTGCCCCGCGCTCGCCCGCATGGCGCGCGCCATGGTTCAAGCCGTTGCAGCAGCAGGGCATTCGACCACGAATGAGTTCGAAATCGAAGGCAGTTCGGACCTGACACACTGCCCGCAAGGATGTTCCGCCCGCTTTCGCGCGCGACCTGACCAGGTGAGAATTTATTGCGGCGCGGATCCCGAAACCAGTTCTGACAGGTTGGATGATTACGCCGAGCTGATGTTTGGAACAGAGCTGACGTCCCTGCCCTCTCAGGCGATCAGCAACCCGCCCTGCGCATTACTGGAAGCGGTAGCACTGGCGCCCAGCCATCCGGTGCAGGCGGAAGCCTTCGCAACGGCCTGACCTATTGCGAATAAGGTGCGCGGGCGGCTCCCACGGCCCAGCGCATCTGCCCGTCAGTTTCGACGGCACAGGGGCGAATTGCGCGTAGTCGGGACAGCGCCGCCTGGGGCGCTTCACCGTTTTCCACCATCAATCGCAGAACCACCATTCCGGATCGACCACACCCGCCACGACAATGCACCAGGACCCGACCTCCGTGCGACAAAGTCCTCAGCACGGTCTTGCTAACTACCGGCCATCGCTCGACTATTTCGGCTGGTGGTGATCCGAAATCCTCGATGGGCAGATGAACCCACCGGACCCCATTGCTTTTGACGTCCTGGCCAAAACTTCCAGCTCCTCCTTGCGTCAACTCGGCCGCAGAGGTCATAGAGATTACGATGTCCGGCGCCCAGTTTCTGAGCGTGTCCAGATCGGCGGCGTAGTCTCCACCGCGCCCCGGAAGGGGTGACAATGCCAACGTGCCGCCGCCAAGCGGCAAGTCGTAGATTTCAAACTGAGCCATCGGGTTTCCAATTTCACCTTGCCGGCAGGTTCTATCCCGACCCGGCGACTTTCAAAACAAATTTCGTTCCGCCCTGCGGTGGACGCGGAGGTCGGGGCGCTCTACGCTGCGGCGTAACTCGAATCCGCCAGAGCAGACATGACCGACACGCCCAGCCCCGCCTATCAGGTTCTCGCCCGCAAGTATCGCCCGGAAACCTTTGCAGACCTGGTTGGCCAGGATGCCATGGTGCGCACGCTCAAAAACGCGTTCGAGGCGGACCGGATCGCGCAGGCCTTCGTCATGACCGGCATTCGCGGGACCGGTAAGACAACGACCGCCCGCATCATTGCGAAAGGCATGAACTGCATCGGTCCTGACGGAAATGGCGGCCCCACGACCGAACCCTGCGGAAAATGCGAACACTGCGTAGCGATCATGGCAGGCCGCCATGTCGACGTGATGGAGATGGACGCTGCCAGTCGCACCGGTGTCAACGACATCCGCGAGATCATCGACAGCGTCCGCTACCGCGCGGCTTCAGCCCGCTACAAAATCTATATCATCGACGAGGTTCACATGCTGTCGACCAGCGCGTTCAACGCGCTGCTCAAGACGCTGGAAGAACCGCCCGAGCATGTGAAGTTCATCTTCGCCACAACCGAGATTCGCAAGGTTCCGGTGACGGTTCTGTCCCGGTGCCAGCGATTTGATCTGCGCCGGATCGAACCCGAAGACATGATCGGCCTTTTGCGTAAGATCGCGGATTCAGAAGGTGCGCAGATTGCCGAGGACGCGCTGGCCCTGATCACCCGCGCTGCGGAAGGGTCCGCACGCGACGCAACCTCACTGCTGGATCAGGCCATTTCCCATGGAGCAGGAGAAACCAGCGCCGATCAGGTCCGCGCCATGCTGGGGCTTGCCGATCGGGGCCGGGTATTGGACTTGATGGACATGATCCTGCGTGGGGATGCGGCGGGCGCCCTGACCGAGTTGGGCGCTCAATATGCCGAAGGTGCGGATCCGTTGGCCGTTCTGCGCGATCTGGCCGAGATCACCCACTGGGTGTCGGTCGTCAAGATCACACCCGACGCTGCCGAAGACCCGACGGTTTCTCCCGATGAACGCGCGCGTGGCCAGCAGATGGCAGAGGCCCTGCCGATGCGTGTCCTCACGCGGATGTGGCAGATGCTGCTGAAGGCACTGGAAGAAGTCTCCGCCGCGCCAAACGCCATGATGGCCGCGGAAATGGCAGTTATCCGCCTGACCCATGTCGCGGATTTGCCAAGTCCGCAGGAACTGCTGAAACGCCTGCAAGACGTGCCTCCGCCGCCCATTGGTGGGCCCGGCGGCGGTGTTTCCGCACCGGGGAATACCGCGCCTGTGACCCAACACACGGGGCAACCTGCCTATGCTGCATCTACGACCGGAAACAGCGGAGGACCCACGGCAGCTCTGGCACAGGACGTTCAGGCCGCGCTGGCACGCTATCCCACATTCGATCATGTGGTCGAACTGATCCGCGCGAACCGGGATGGGGTCTTGCTTGAAGAAGTCAAAAGCTATCTCCGGCTGGTGGCTTATCAACCGGGCCGGATCGAGTTCCAACCCACCGAACGCGCCTCGGCCAATCTGGCTCAACGGCTCGGAACCGCGCTGCAAAGGTGGACCGGGAATAGATGGGCCGTGACCGTTGTGAACGAAGGCGGCGGCGAGACGATCTATGAGAAAGAGAACGCCGCCGAAGAAGCGCTGAAGAGCGAAGCCAAAGAGCATCCACTTGTGCAGGCCGTATTCGCTCAGTTCCCGAACGCCAAGATCACCAAAATCGAAACGCCCGAGCAACGCGCCGCCAAAGTCGAGACCGAAGCGCTGCCCGAGGTCGAAGACGAGTGGGACCCGTTCGAAGAGGATTGACCCAGCGCGCGCGCCATGTGTCGCAAATGAGGCAGATTGTTCCAGCGGACGATCGGACCCTGCCATTACGCAGATGATGGAGGAACTTGATGCACACAACACCGCTGCACCCCCGTTTCGGGTTGACCGTTCACGATGTCGATCTGCGCGCAGTCACCAAAGAAAATTTGTACCCGGAGATCAGGCAGGCATTCGAGACCCATTCGGCGCTTCTGTTCCCTGCCCAATCGATCTCGGACGAGGATCACATTCGACTGGCCGAGCTTTTCGGCCCACTGGAAAATCGCGAGGCCATGGCAGCAGGCCGTCCTCTTGAGTTTGAGGTTCCCGAACTCACCAACCAGACCAAGGACGGGCTGCGCGCAAAGGATGACCTGCGCCTGCTGGACCTGCAGGCCAACATGTTGTGGCATACCGACAGCACATTTCTGCCAACCCCCGCATTGATCAATATCCTGACCGCCAAGATCGTACCGCCCAGCGGCGGTGAGACCGAGCTAGCCTCGACCCGAGCCGCCTGGGCCGACATGCCGGAGCGTCTGCGATCCGCCCTGAAGGACGCGATCGTCTGGCATCGCCTGTCACATTCCCGGTCGAAAATCTCGACCGATTTGGCGGCTTTGCCCTTCATGACCCGATGGCCCGACCGCCCCTGGCGCGCGATCTGGCCCAACCCCGTCACGGGCGAAGACGCGCTGTTCATCGCCTCTCATGCCTTCGCGATCGAGGGGCTGGGGCATGAGGAAAGCCAGACGATACTCGAGGACGCGTTGGCCTTCTGCACGCGACCGGAATATGTGTATTCGCACCAATGGGCCGTGGGCGACGTTCTGATCTGGGATGAGCGCGCGACCCTGCACCGGGGCCGCCCGTGGGACTATGGCCACCCACGCACGCTCAAATCCATCTGCTGTTCGGTGACAGCGGCCGACGGATTGAATTCTGTTCGTGTGGTATGAACCCCTTCCGAAAACCAAACCCTCCCGCGTCCGCCACGGGCCATCGGCTGACGCCGATTCCCCTGAACGGCCTTGGGCCCGGCAGCGCGGGCAGAGCCCGCGCTGCCGGGCCCAAGGGGAGGAAAGGTCTTGCAAAAGACCTTGACGACGGGCGGGAGCACCCTCGCCCCTTGTGCCGCGCCGATGGCATCCGTATTTAGGCGGCAAACCGATTTACAGGAGACGATCGATGCTCAAAGGACTTGGCGGCTTGGGCGATATGGCCAAGATGATGAAATCCGCGCAGGATTTGCAGACAAAGATGACCGACATGCAGGAAGAGCTGAACAACATGATGGTTGTCGGCGAATCCGGGGCCGGGCTCGTCAAGGCCACCGCAACCGCAAAGGGCGAGTTGAAAGGTCTGGATATTGACCCTTCGATCTTCAACGGTGACGACAAGGAAGTGGTCGAGGACCTGATCCTGGCCGCCATCAAAGACGCGCAATCCAAAGCGACCGAACGCGCGCAGGAAGAAATGACCAAGCTGACGGAAAGCATGGGCTTGCCGAAAGACATCAAGCTTCCGTTCTGATACAAGCTCCTGACGGATCTTTGGCCGGGTAGAAATTGCCCGGCCCATTTGCAGGAGCACGCGCCTTGAGTTCGAACAGCGATATCGACAATCTGATCGACCTGATGGCCAAGCTGCCGGGCCTCGGCCCTCGCTCGGCCCGCCGCGCCGTGCTGCATCTGATCCGCAAACGCGCCCTGCTGTTGACGCCTCTGTCAGACGCCATGCAGCAAGTGGCCGTCACCGCCCGCGAATGCCTGAACTGCGGCAATGTCGGCACCACCGATATCTGTGACATCTGCGACAACGAGGCCCGCGCGACCGGAGAACTCTGCGTAGTCGAAGACGTCGCCGACCTCTGGGCGATGGAACGGGCCGGAGTGTTCAAGGGCCGCTATCACGTTCTGGGCGGCACTTTGTCGGCACTGGACGGAGTCGGGCCGGATGAGCTGCGCATTCCCCGGCTCAAGGACCGGGTGATGGCCGAGGGGATTTCTGAGGTCATCCTAGCCCTGAACGCCACCATCGATGGCCAGACCACTGCCCATTACATCGCCGATCAGTTGGAGGGGCAGGTCCGCCTGACCTCGCTGGCGCAGGGTGTGCCGATTGGGGGGGAGCTGGATTATCTGGATGATGGGACGATTACGGCAGCGTTGAGGGCGCGGAAAGAGTTGTAGGTTTGCGCCCGAGTAGGCGTTGCAAGCCTTCCCGCAAGCCACCATTATTCTACTTTGGCATTTAGCAATAAGGGCGTTTTTGCGGAAGTTCTTAACGATAGGGGCTGCGTCCTTCATCGGCGTTGTGGTCGTTTTCTACTTGCTGCTTTATCCACCGTTTCCTGTTCCGCCAGAGATTGGCCGAGGATTGCCGAGTAACTTTGCTGACGCCGACAAAGAGTTCGCTCAAAGGATCGCCTCTGAATTCCTCCTGCCATTGGACGAGCAGGAACTAATCCAAAGTTTGAAACGCAGCGGGTTTTCTATCTCCAGCGGTAACGACTATGCCTTTTTTGAGAAACAATCATTTCCCTGCTTACTTTTCTGGCGCGTTTTTTGGAAAGCTCAGGATGGAATTGTAACGGAATTGTCGCCGAGGTACGGGGGGTCATGTTTATAGAGACAGTAGAAGCGCCAGGCTCTCTTAACCCAGAGCCATCAGGTTTCTAAACTCCTTTTTCAATAAGCGAATGCCGGAAGCCGTAGAAAATAGCTGGATCACGACAGGAGAATACTCTTGGCTGCGCCTGTTAATTCAGTAACGTGGATGCCATTCCACAGTCTTTTTTCCGGAAACACTATATGACCCGCCTTCTCGCCCTCACCCTCGCTGCCTTCACCGCCACCTCTGCCCTCGCGCAAGACCTCGTCGACAAAGGCTTTGTCGAAGGATGGAACATCATGATGGACCCCGCGCTTGGGAACGGGTGTCTGATTCAGACGGTGTATCAGGACCTCTCGGTCGTGCGGTTGGGCTATGACGCGCTGGGCAATCGCGGGTATTTCGCCGTCTACAACAAGGCCTGGGGCGACATTAAACAGGGTGAGAGCTATCCGATCCGGTTCGAGCTGGACGGCAAGAGCTTTGACGCAACAGCCATAGGCTTCAATCAGCGCGACGTGCCCGGCGCGACGGTTTTCTTCACCGACCGCAGCTTCGTCAATGCGATTGCGCAGAACAAGACCCTGACCGTCTATAACCCGGCAGGCGAGGTGGTGATGGCAATTGACCTCAAGGGCACCGCCAAGGCGCTGGAATACGCCCGCGAATGCCAGAACCGGGAACTCTAACGAATCGGATCGAACAACGCGTCCTGGGCCATGCAGTCCCGGATAACGTCCCGGCCACACGGCACCGGTTCAAGGTCACGAGACAGGCATAGACGAACCTCTTCGATGTATCCCTGTTTGCAGGTGACGGTGACCATGTCCCGCTCAAGCTCGGGGTTGGCTTCGAGGAAGGCCTCTTCCACGACCGAGGCAGGCAGCTTGACCGACGCATCCAGTTTTCGGAACACCTGTGGGCGTTCGACCCGCTCATAGGCTTTTCGTGACAGGGCAAAGTAGTCGGGCGCGCTGAGGCCCGTGCAGGTGCCGTGCTTTTTCCATTGATGCCAGGCGAGACCGGAACTGCCCTGAATATCGACCATTTGCCTGGTCATGCGTCGGGTGGGCGGAGCTTCGGCTGTGCGACAGAACGCAGGCCAGCCTTGATGGTATTGCGGCCAAAGGCCGTGCAGTATCCAGCCGTGGTCATGCCGTGCATCGCATTGGTCCGAACCGCGCGCGTCGCCTTCTCG
This sequence comes from Ruegeria sp. HKCCD6647-2, assembly GCF_057221075.1. Taxonomy (NCBI): domain Bacteria; kingdom Pseudomonadati; phylum Pseudomonadota; class Alphaproteobacteria; order Rhodobacterales; family Roseobacteraceae; genus Ruegeria; species Ruegeria sp. HKCCD6647-2. The sequence continues at coordinate 513,688 of NZ_JBWVBD010000002.1, forward strand.
GGCGCACCAGTTGGGTGACCAACTCAGCGACAGGACATAGTAATCGAACTCGTCCGCCTTTTCCCCATCGGCCAGCGCCGTCGTCGCGCTGAACGCCGACAATACCAACCCCAAAATCCCTCGGCGCATTCGCCTCTTCCCTTCTTGCCTTGCCGCGACTATATACAGCCCAAGTTCCCCGACAACGGAAACCTGCCCCAAGACCACGGGGCCGCCGAATTCCGGCGACGGGACAGATGTATTCAAAGGAGACGGGCTGATGGCAAAACCGCTTATGGCCAAGGCAACAGCCGTATGGCTGGTGGACAACACCACGATCAGCTTCAAGCAGATCGCGGATTTCGTGGGCATGCACGAGCTTGAGGTGCAGGGCATCGCAGATGGCGATGTGGCCGTTGGGGTCAAAGGGTTTGACCCGATTGCCAACAACCAGCTGACGCAGGAAGAGATCGAGTCGGCGCAGAACAACCCGCTGCACAAGCTGAAGCTCAAGTTCAACCCAGCGGCATCGGGCGAGGAAAAGCGCCGTGGGCCGCGCTACACCCCGCTGTCCAAGCGTCAGGACCGTCCAAACTCGATACTGTGGCTTGTCAAGTTCCACCCGGAACTCAGCGATGGTCAGATTGCCAAGCTGGTAGGCACCACCAAGCCGACCATCCAGTCGATCCGCGAGCGCACCCACTGGAACATTTCGAATATGCAGCCGATTGACCCTGTTGCTCTGGGTCTTTGCAAACAATCCGAGCTGGACGCGATCGTGCAGAAGGCAGCCGCTAAGAAAGCGGCGGAAGGTGGCGTCATGAGCGATGACGAGCGCCGCAAACTGGTGTCGACCGAGCAGTCGCTGGAAATGGACGCCGCACCGAAGATCCCGACCGCCATCGAAGGTCTGGAAACCTTCTCGCTGTCCGATGATAGCGACGAGAAATCGGATGAAGAGCCGCTTGTTGATGCAGACAGCTTCTTCAACCTGCCCAAAGGCGATGCCGCGGACGAAGAAGAAGACGATCCGCGCACCTGATGTACTGATGGCCCCGGTCTGAACGGTCCGGGGCGATTTCTACAGGATACCTATGCTGAACGTATTGTCTGCCCTCGTTGGCCCGCATCGCGCTGTGACTGTTTATGCCTTTCTGAAAACGTGGGGCTTGGCGTTGGCGGGTGGTGTGGTCATGATCGCAATTGTCGCTGCCCTGTCTTTTTGGGGCGGTGACGGTAAGCATGAACACCATTCCTTCATGACGGTGCCGGTTTTGTCAGCGACCCCAATAAACGGTGACCTGAAAAATGGCGTCATCGCTTCGGTTCGGTTGCCGGATGGAACTGCAGCATCGATCACATCCACCGAAGCTCCGGTTTCTCAGACAGTCGGCACCAGCGCCTGTATCGAAAAAAGGGTCTATGTCGAAAGCGGGGAACCTCGTTACAGGTTCAAGCTACCGAAGTTTTGTGAAGCCAGCTAAGCTGAAACCGTTAGATAATAAGCCGCCCCGCATTGCTGCCGGGCGGCTTTAATCATTTCAGATCATCTGGAACAGGATGCCGGTGACAATTGCCCCGCCGACGCCCAGCCCCAAATAGGTGGCAAACACGCGCGGTTTAACCAGCGACCAGACTGCCGCCATCGCCGGGATTGAGCTGACGGCGCCCGCCACCATAAAGGCCATCGCGGCACCTGCGCTCATCCCCTGCTCCATCAGGCCAGCCAGCAGCGGCGGAGCAACATAGGAGTTCAGATAGGCGGGCATTCCGACCAGGGCGGCCACCACGATGGGCACGACCCCTTCTCCACCTACCGCTCGGGCGATCAGGTCGGCGGGCACGTAGTTGACCAGAAGCGCCTCAAGCACGTAGGCCAGGGCCAGCCATTTCAGCAGAAACACACCATTGTGCACGAACTCACTGCGGAACCGTGCGCGGCGTTCGGGCTTCTGCCAGAACTTCCACACAGGCTTGTCGTCCTGTTTGGGTCCACAGCCGCAGCATCCGGCAGGCTTGTATTCGCGCAAAGGGTTGGCGAATGCCCCGCCCTGCATCATGACGCGAACTGTGAATCCACCAAACAACCCCAACGCCACGGCAGCAACGGCCTTGCCGATGGCAAAGGGCCAGCCCAACGCTCCGGCGGTGATCAACAGAGTCGGCGGGTCAATCAGCGGTGAACTGAGCCAGAACGCCATGACGGCCGACAGGGGTGCGCCAAGAGCCAGCAAACCGGCGATGAAAGGGATGACTTCACAACTACAGAACGGTGCGAGCCCGCCAAATAGGGCTGCAAGAAAGATCATACGCGTCTCGCGCCCTTCAAAAGCGCGGGCGACCATGACCTCGGCTCCGGTCGCCTTCAGGTAGGACAGCAACAAAACGGCAAACAGGATATACTGCCCTGTATGGGCCAGCGCCTTGCCGGCAAAGGCCACAACTTCGGTCCAGTTGCCCGGGTCCAAAACAGCCACGGCTGCAAGGATCACGATGATCAAGGCCCATGGCGTTTTGATCAGATCCACGACACCTCTGGCCGGGACCTTCGGGTTTTGTGAGAGTTCAGCCATCGTTCGCGGCCTTTCCAATTTCGTCTGCGCAGCATTCGCTGAGGATGAACTGCGCCAGGTTTCTCAGCTCATCGAAACACGCCCGGTTGATCGTGCTTCGACCGACCTTTTCCTGCTCGACCACTCCACCAGCGGCCAGAAACCGCAGGTGATGCGCAAGAGTCGAAGGCGCAATGCCGGTTCGGTTCTGGATTTCACCGACAGTCAATCCAGCCTCGCCCGCACGAACCAGAGTTTTCAGGACCTTCAGCCGGGCTTCCGAACCCATGGCCGAGAATCCTGCAGCGGCGGTTTCCCACATCTCATTTCTCCATTAAACTAATTTTCTGGTTATATAGTTTATTTGCGAGCGCGCGTCAACCACGGAAGCGGTTTTGTCGGGATTTCACTTAAGTCCAGATTGCCGCCACCTTAGGTCCAGCCTATAAGCGGATATGAGCATTTCGGTGGACACCTTTTTTCTCGATCCCAACGGTCAGGGCACCTTGCAGGCGCGCATCCAGCAGATGATCGCCGAAGGCATTCTGTCGGGGCGTTTTCATGTGGGGGAAAAGCTGCCCTCATCCCGCAAATTGGCGACGCATCTGGGGGTCAGTCGGATTACCGTCACACTGGCCTATACCGAACTTTTGGCCAACGATTACCTGACAGCCAAGGGGCGGTCAGGGTATTTCGTATCCCAGAACGCCCCGGTGCCGCCTAAATACACGCCGTTGCAGCGCGGAGATGAATCTGTTGACTGGAGCGCCGCGCTGGCCCGGCACTACTCCGGCGGAGATTTCCTGCAAAAACCCAGCGACTGGCGCGATTACCGCTATCCATTCATCTACGGGCAAGCCGACAGATCCCTGTTTGACCACGCCAACTGGCGGCTCTGTGCCGTGCGGGCGCTTGGGCACAAGGACTTTGACTCGCTGACGGGGGACTACGTCGATCAGGACGATCAGCTTTTGATCGAGTTCATCGCGCGCCACACCCTGCCCCGTCGCGGCATCGCGGCCCGCCCCGAAGAAATTTTGATAACTCTGGGCGCGCAAAACGCGCTTTGGCTGGCCTCCCGGGTGCTTCTGAACCGCTCCCGGACTGCAGCGATAGAAGATCCCTGTTACTACGCCCTGCGGAATCTTCTTATCCATTCCGAATGCAATGTGACCCCGCTGCGCGTCGATCAGGACGGTTTGCCACCGGACAGCATCCCTGACGAGACCGACGTGATCTTCACGACGCCCAGCCATCAGAGCCCGACCACGGCGACGATGCCTCTGAGTCGCCGCAATGCCCTGTTGGCTCGGGCACGAGAGCTGGACGCGATCATCGTCGAAGACGATTACGAATTCGAGATGGCCTTTCTGGGTGCCCCTTCACCGGCGCTGAAATCCCTCGACCGGGATGGCCGGGTTGTATACGTCGGCAGTTTTTCCAAGTCGCTGTTTCCCGGCCTTCGTCTCGGATACATGGTCGGGTCCGAGGCATTTATTCGCGAGGCACGCGCGTTACGCTCGCTGGTCCTGCGCCACCCGCCGGGGCACATACAGCGCACAGCTGCCTATTTTCTGTCTCTGGGCCACTACGACGCACAGATCAGACGCATGTCCAAGGCGTTGCAACTACGGCGAGAGGCGATTGAGGCAGCAATCGAAAACCACGGCCTGACCGTTGCCGGGCGCGGCGTTTTGGGTGGTTCATCCATGTGGATGCAAGCGCCTCGTGACATTGATACCAAGCAGCTGGCGCAACAACTGCAGCAGCGCAGCGTTCACATCGAGCCCGGCGAGCAGTTCTTTTCCGGTCCCAAGCGGCCAAGGAACTATTACCGTCTGGGCTATTCTTCGATCGCACCTGAACGTATCGCCCCGGGAATCGAGCAGATCGCCGATGCAATCCAAAACCATTAACCGACTGGACCTATTCCGCCATCAGTTCTGGCCCTAACGTCGCACGCACCCATGCGCCAAAACCGCAAAGAACTGCTGCGGCCAATTGCCCGGCCACGACCACCCAGCCCGGAGAAACCCAGATGAAAATGACGACCGAAGAAGCCTTTATCAAAGTGCTGCAGATGCACGGGATTGAACATGCGTTCGGGATCATCGGATCGGCGATGATGCCGATCTCGGATCTGTTCCCGAAAGCGGGGATCATGTTCTGGGACTGCGCGCATGAGGGCAGCGCTGGCATGATGGCCGATGGCTACACCCGCGCCACCGGCAAGATGTCGATGATGATCGCGCAGAACGGCCCCGGTATCACCAACTTCGTGACCGCAGTGAAGACCGCCTACTGGAACCACACTCCGTTGCTGCTGGTGACCCCGCAGGCGGCGAACAAGACCATCGGTCAGGGTGGCTTCCAGGAAGTCGAGCAGATGAAGCTGTTCGAGGACATGGTCGCCTATCAGGAAGAAGTCCGCGACCCGACCCGTGTCTGCGAAGTTCTGAACCGCGTGATCATGCAGGCCAAGCGCGCCAGCGCCCCGGCCCAGCTGAACATCCCGCGCGACATGTGGACCCAGGTCATCGATGTCGATCTGCCCGCTGTTGTCGAATTCGAGCGCCCCTCGGGCGGTGAGAGTGCCGTGGCGCAGGCGGCCGAGCTGCTGTCCAACGCCAAGAACCCGGTGATCCTGAACGGCGCCGGCGTGGTTCTGTCCGAAGGCGGCATCGACGCCTCGAAAGCGCTGGCCGAGCGTCTGGATGCGCCGGTCTGCGTCGGCTACCAGCACAACGACGCCTTCCCCGGTTCGCACCCTCTGTTTGCCGGCCCTCTGGGCTATAACGGCTCGAAAGCGGGGATGGAGCTGATCTCGGAGGCGGATGTGGTTCTGTGCCTCGGCACCCGTCTGAACCCGTTCTCGACCCTGCCCGGTTACGGCATGGAATACTGGCCCGCCAACGCCAAGATCATCCAGGTCGACATCAACCCCGACCGCATCGGCCTGACCAAGAAAGTCAGCGTCGGCATCATTGGTGACGCTGCCAAGGTAGCAAAAGGTGTCCTGGCGCAGCTGAGCGACACCGCCGGTGACGACGGCCGCGAGGCGCGCAAGGCGAAGATCGCCGAGAAGAAGTCCCGCTGGGCGCAGCAGCTGTCTAGCATGGACCACGAGGATGACGACCCCGGCACCACCTGGAACCAGCGTGCCCGCGATGCCAAGCCCGACTGGATGAGCCCGCGCATGGCGTGGCGCGCAATTCAGTCCGCGCTGCCGAAAGAGGCGATCATCTCCTCCGACATCGGCAACAATTGCGCCATCGGCAACGCTTATCCGTCCTTCGAGGCGGGCCGCAAATACCTGGCCCCCGGCCTGTTCGGTCCCTGCGGTTACGGCCTGCCGGCCATCGTCGGCGCCAAGATCGGCTGCCCGGACACACCGGTGGTGGGCTTTGCCGGTGACGGCGCCTTTGGCATTGCGGTGAACGAACTGACCGCCATCGGGCGTGAGGAATGGCCCGCGGTGACCCAGATCGTGTTCCGCAACTACCAGTGGGGCGCGGAAAAGCGCAACTCGACCCTATGGTTCGATGACAACTTCGTGGGCACGGAACTGGACACCCAGGTCTCTTACGCCGGTATCGCGCAGGCCTGCGGCTTGAAGGGTGTGGTGGCTCGTACCCAGGACGAACTTACGGCGGCGCTGAACCAGGCCATCGAGGACCAGAAAAACGGCATCACCACCCTGATCGAGGCCATGATCAACCAGGAACTGGGCGAGCCTTTCCGCCGTGACGCGATGAAGAAACCCGTCGAAGTCGCCGGCGTCGACGCAGAAGATATGCGTCCTCAATAAACCGAAGACGGCCGGTCCCATCGGGTCCGGCCTCTGCCGGGATGCCGCACCAGAACGTCGGGGCGACAGCCGAAAATCAATACTAATGCTTGAGCCGGGAATAAAAATTCTAAGAATAACCGGAACGTTCAGGTGCCAAAGCAATCGGCCACGGAGAGAGAGTTAACGTGACGCATCAGCCGAAGATCGACCTTTCGCCCAAGGTTTCGGACGAGGTCCGGCGCACCACCTGCTACATGTGCGCCTGCCGATGCGGGATCAACGTTCACATGAAAGACGGCAAGGTTGCCTATATCGAAGGCAACCGTGACCACCCGGTCAACAAGGGCGTGCTCTGCGCCAAGGGCAGCGCCGGGATCATGCAGGTCAACGCGCCGTCGCGCTTGCGCAAGCCCCTGCGCCGGGTCGGTCCGCGCGGGTCGGGTGAATTCCGCGAGATCGAATGGGACGAGGCGATCAGCACCGCCGTCGGCTGGCTGAACGAACTGCACGAGACCGCCCCGCAGAAACTGGCCTTCTTCACCGGTCGTGATCAGAGCCAGAGCTTCACCTCTTTCTGGGCACAGAATTTCGGCACCCCGAACTACGCGGCTCATGGCGGGTTCTGCTCGGTCAACATGGCGGCGGGCGGCATCTACACGATGGGCGGCGCGTTCTGGGAATTCGGCCAGCCCGATTGGGATCACACAAAGCTGTTCATGCTGTTTGGCGTGGCCGAGGACCATGACAGCAATCCGATCAAGATGGGCATCGGCAAGATCAAGGCGCGCGGCGCACGGGTGATCGGGGTCAACCCGATCCGGTCAGGGTATAACGCCGTCGCCGATGACTGGGTCGGTATCACACCGGGCACGGATGGGCTGTTCATTCTGTCTCTGATCCATGTGCTGATGAAAGCGGGCAAGATCGATCTGGATTACCTTAGCCGTTACACCAACGCGCCGGTTCTGGTGAATGCGGTTGAGGGACCTGAAAAAGGTCTGTTCCTGCGCAATGCGGATGGCAAGCCGCTTGTCATCGACCGAGTGACGGGTGAACCGGCTGCCTTTGACAAACCCGGCGTCCGCCCCGACCTGTCAGCTACCTATGAAAACAACGGCGTCACCCATCGCCCGGTCTTTCATTTGATGGCTGAGAAATACCTATCCGACGATCACGCGCCCGAGGCCGTCGCCGAACGCTGCGGCATCCCAGCCGAGCGCATCCGCGCCATCGCCGCCGAGATCGCCCGCGTGGCCTTTGACGAGGCCATCGAGTTGGACCGCGAATGGACCGATTTCCGGGGTGAAAAACACCACAAAATGATCGGCCGTCCGGTCAGCTTCCATGCCATGCGCGGTATCTCGGCCCATGCCAATGGCTTCCAGACCTGCCGAGCCCTGCACGTGCTGCAAATCCTGCTGGGCACGGTCGAGGTTCCCGGGGGATTCCGTTTCAAACCACCCTACCCCAAACCGGTCGAGGCTCACCCCAACCCGCATGGCGACCGGCGCCCCGGACGCCCTCTGGAAGGCCCGCATCTGGGCTTCCCGCGCGGCCCCGAAGACCTGCTGATAGACGATTGCGGCACCCCACAACGCATTGACAAGGCCTTCACCTGGGAAAACCCGATGTCCGCCCACGGGCTCATGCATATGGTGATCTCGAACGCGGCAGCCGGCGATCCCTATAAGATCGACACGCTGTTCATGTACATGGCAAATATGTCGTGGAATTCATCCATGAACACCAAAGGCGTGATGGAGATGCTGACCGCTCGCAATGAAGACGGCAAATACGTCATCCCCAAGGTCATTTATTCCGATGCCTATTCATCGGAAATGGTTGCCTATGCCGACCTGATCCTGCCCGATACGACCTACCTGGAACGGCATGACTGTATCTCGCTGCTGGACCGTCCCATTTGCGAAGCCGACGCAGCCGCTGACGCGATCCGCTGGCCGGTGATCGAACCCGACCGCGACGTGCGCGGGTTCCAATCGGTTCTGATCGAACTCGCCAACCGCATGAGCCTGCCCGGCTTCACAAACGAAGACGGGAGCCCAAAGTGGAAGGATTACGCCGACTACATCGTCAACCACCAGCGTAAGCCGGGCATCGGCCCGTTGGCCGGGTTCCGGGGCGAAAACGGCAACAAGCAAGGGCGTGGAGAAGTCAATCCCGACCAGTTGAACCGATATATCGAGAATGGCGGTTTCTATATCGCGCATATCCCCGAAGGCGCCGACTACTACAAACCGTGGAACAGGGCCTATCAGGATTGGGCCGTAGGCATGGGTATCTATGACAGCCCGCAGCCTTACCTGTTCCAGCTCTACTCGGAACCGATGCGCAAATTCCAGCTGGCCGCCGAAGGTCATGGCGACCGCCAACCGCCCGAGCATTTGCGTCAACGAATCAAAAACACGATGGACCCGCTGCCGATCTGGTACGAAACGGATCAGCAGGGCAACGAAGGCTTCACTATCAACGCTCTGACCCAACGCCCGATGGCCATGTATCACAGCTGGGGCACCCAGAACGCCTGGCTGCGGCAATTGCACGGGCGCAACCCGCTTTATGTCCCGACCAAACTGATGCGCGAGCATGATCTGCGGGACGGCGACTGGGCCAAGGTCAGTTCTCCGCACGGAGAAATCACGGTACCGGTCATGGAAATGGCGGCGCTGAACGACAACACTGTCTGGACCTGGAACGCCATCGGCAAGCGCAAAGGAGCCTGGGCGCTGCAAGAGGATGCGCCAGAAGCCACTAAAGGCTTCCTGCTTAACCACCTTATTCACGAGCTTCTGCCCCCCAAAGGCGACGGTATGCGGTGGGCCAACTCCGACCCGATTACGGGTCAGGCCGCATGGTTCGACCTCAAGGTGAAAATCGAAAAGACCGAGGCCCCAAGCGACGCGGAAAGCCAGCCCGAATTCGGGCCCATCAAATCACCGGTTGGGACCGGCCCGAAAGATATCGCATGGAAGGTGGGTAAATGACCCGGATCCGCACTTCATCTGGCCAAAAATATCCCGGGGGTGAATTGAGCCGAAGGCTCAAGAGGGGGCTGGCCCCCTCCCCAGCAGCAGAGGTGCGCTGACATGACCCAACTTCCCGAATCTACAGAGCGCAAGCTGGGCCTGGTGATTGATCTCGACACCTGCGTCGGTTGCCACGCCTGCGTGATTTCCTGCAAAGGCTGGAACACCGAGAATTACGGCGCCCCCCTGTCCGATCAGGATGCGTACGGTGCTGACCCCTCAGGAACGTTCCTCAACCGCGTGCATTCTTACGAGGTACAGCCCGAGCAGGGCCATGCCCAGCTGATCCATTTCCCAAAATCCTGCCTGCACTGCGAAGACGCGCCCTGCGTCACCGTCTGCCCGACCGGGGCCAGTTACAAACGGGTCGAGGATGGCATCGTTCTGGTCAACGAAAGCGACTGTATCGGCTGCGGACTGTGCGCCTGGTCCTGCCCCTATGGCGCGCGTGAGCTGGACATGGCCGAGGGCGTGATGAAGAAATGCACCCTATGCGTTGACCGCATCTACAACGAAAACCTGCCGGAGGTGGACCGCGTTCCCTCCTGCGTGCGAACGTGCCCCGCCGGCGCCCGGCATTTTGGCGATCTGAGTGATCCGGACAGCGATGTCAGCAAACTGGTGGCCGAGCGAGAAGGAATGGACCTGATGCCCGAAATGGGCACCAAACCCGTCAACAAATACCTCCCACCACGCCCGAAGGACACCGTTGAAGATCAGATCGACATCCTGGCTCCTCTGCTCGCCCCGGTTGCCGAAGAACCCAAAGGGTTCATTGGCTGGCTCGACAAGACGTTGGAGAAACTCTGATGCATCCGGCACCCTCAGTCATCATCTTTACCACCCTCTCGGGCCTCGGGTTTGGCCTGCTGTTTTTTCTGGGCCTCGGGTTCCCCGACGTGTCCGGCTGGATCGCGTTCGCGTTCTTTGTGATCGCCTACGCTTTCGCCGTGGGCGGATTGCTGGCATCGACCTTTCATCTGGGACACCCGGAACGTGCGTGGAAGGCGTTTACCCAATGGAAGACCAGTTGGCTCAGCCGTGAAGGCTGGTGCGCGGTTATCGCCTTGATGATTATGGGCTTTTATGCCATCGGCGTGGTTTTTCTGGACCAGCGCTGGGGCATTCTCGGAGTTGTTGGCGCAGCGTTTGCGTTGGCCACTGTGTTCACCACATCAATGATCTACACGCAGCTCAGAACCATCCCGCGATGGAACATGAATCTGACACCGGTCATGTTCCTCAGCTTTAGTCTTGCGGGTGGTGCCCTGTTGGCGGGTCAGACTGCGATAGCGCTGCCTTTGCTTCTGATCGCAGCTCTGGTGCAAATTCTGTACTGGCGTCAGGGCGACAAGGCCTTTGAGGAGGCCGGCACGACCCTTGGCACCGCAACGGGTCTGGACCACCGAGGCGCGGTCCGCGCGTTCGAACCGCCGCATACAGGCACGAACTATCTGCTGCGGGAATTTGTCCATGTCGTGGGTCGAAAGCACGCCGAAAAGCTGCGCATGATCTCCTTCGTGCTGGCATTTGTACTGCCTGTCATACTGCTGCTTCTGCCTTTCAATCACTTCTTTGCGCTGTTGGCCGTCCTGTCACACCTGGCCGGTGTGGCCACATCGCGTTGGTTGTTTTTCGCGCAAGCCGAACATGTGGTTGGGCTGTACTACGGCAAACGCTGAACACTCCTCAAGGAGCCTCCGATCCGCGGCTCTTTTTTCCGAGGCATGTCACAAACCCGGTGACTCATCCGTCCTGTTTTTGTTCTATCTCAAAACAGGAGAAACCAATGTCCCCCCGGATCAATCACTTTGCCATCGCACCTGAATTGTTACAGCCCATGCTGGACATGGAGCAGTGTCTGCACGCATCCGAACTGGAACACAGTCTGATCGAACTCGTCAAACTCAGGGTTTCGCAGATCAACGGTTGTGCCTATTGCATCCACATGCACACGCACGACGCCCGCACGGGCGGCGAAACCGAAGATCGCCTGCATCTTCTGAATGCCTGGCATGAATCGTCGCTTTATTCCGAACGCGAGCGCGCCGCGCTTGCATGGGCCGAGACGCTGACGCGTATCGAAACACACCGTGTGTCTGACAATGTCTACCAGACGATGGCTGCGCAGTTTTCGGAAAAGGATCAGGTGGCCTTGACCCTTGTGATTACAACGATCAATGCCTGGAACCGACTGGCCATCGGATTTGCTATTCCACACCCGGTATCCAGCAAGGCCTCTGCCGCGTGACCCGGTCCGATTCACAGCCCGATGATCGATCCTTTGTCGACCTGCAACCGCGCCTGTTCGCGGTTGCCTACCGCATGCTCGGCTCAGTCAGTGACGCTGAGGATATCGTACAGGACGCCTATCTCCGCTGGCGGCGCGTCGATTCTGATCAGGTGCACGATGAGACAGGTTACCTGATCCGCATTGTCACCAGGCTGTGCCTCGACCACTTGAGAGCCGCGCAGGCCATGCGTGAAGTCTATCCCGGAGAGTGGTTGCCGGAACCCCTGATAACCGATGATGCAACCGAACGGCTGGACCGTGATGTCTCGGTCGCGCTTTTGATGGCGTTGGAAAGATTGTCACCGCTGGAACGCGCGGCTTTCCTTCTACATGATGTGTTCGAGCATTCGTATGACGAACTGTCCGAGACACTGAAGCGCAGCCAAAGCAGTTGCCGCCAGCTCGTCAGCCGCGCCCGCAAGCATGTCGAGGACGTCAACCCACGTACCCGGATAGAACGCGAACATGGCGAGGAACTGGCGAAAGCGTTTTTCAATGCCGCCAAAAGCGGGGACACGAAACACTTGTCCGACCTGCTTGCCCGAGACGTCCAGCTGCATTCGGATGGCGGCGGTAGGATTATCGCGACACTGAACCCAATTTACGGCCGGGACAAAGTCACACGCTTTTTCGTCGGGCTTGCTCGAAAGCCGACAGCGCCCCGTTCGTACCAGTGGGTTTTTTGCTGGCTGAACGGTTTACCGGCAATCCTAAACCGCGAACCAGGAGGCTCATTGCAGGCAACGTCGCTGAAGATCGAGGACGGCAGGGTTGCGGCCATCTACATGGTGCGCAACCCCGAGAAAACCCGGCATCTGGAAAAGCTGCTAAGCTAGTCGGGCCTGCCGGTCGCAGGCCCTGCAATTTGGCATCATATCAATTCGGCGTGAGCCATGGCTGCATCAATGGCGGACTTTGTGGTGTCCTCCAGCATGGTCAGCGGCGAGCGGACTTCCTCGCTGCAACGGCCCAGCTTGCTGAGCGCATACTTTGCGCCGACGAGACCCGGCTCGATAAAAATCGCCTCATGCAGGGGCATCAGGCGATCCTGGTATTCCAGCGCCGTCGCATAGTCGCCATCCAGCGTCGCCTGCTGGAATTCCGCGCAGAGTTTTGGAGCAACATTTGCCGTAACCGAGATACAGCCGACACCGCCATGCGCGTTGAAACCCAGCGCGGTCGCATCCTCGCCCGAAAGCTGACAGAAATCTGCACCGCAGCTGGCGCGTTGCTGGCTGACGCGCGCCAGATCACCAGTGGCATCCTTGACGCCGATGATACGGGGCAGTTTTGCCAGTTCACCCATGGTTGCCGGTGTCATGTCGATCACCGAACGGCCAGGGATGTTGTAGATGATGATCGGAATATCGGCGCAGTCATGCAGAGCGCGGAAATGCGTGATCAGGCCTTTCTGGGTTGGCTTGTTGTAATACGGTGTCACCACAAGCGCAGCCGCAGCGCCGACCTTTTGGGCGAATCGCACGAACCGGATCGCCTCGACTGTGTTGTTTGACCCCGCACCGGCAATCACCGGCACGCGTCCTGCCGCAGCCTTGACGACCTCTTCGACCACGGTCTCGTGCTCTTCGTGGCTCAGCGTCGGACTCTCACCGGTCGTTCCCACCGGAACCAAACCCGTCGACCCTTCCTGAATCTGCCATTCCACCAAGTGTTTGAGCGTATCCAAGTCCAACTCGCCGTTGCGGAACGGGGTGACGAGGGCTGGCATCGAGCCTTTGAACATGGAACACTCCTTAGGGTGCAATATGCTGGTTTTTGCGCATCGGTCCGTCACGATGTTTGGTTTGTGAGTTGATCCCGACGACGCACGGTTTATCCTGAATGGCTGTATCCTCGGTTGGTTAGGAAATGCAAGGGATGACACGCCTTCTGGCCATTTTGACAACTGTGATTCTGTGTTCTGCCTTCCAGGTAGAGACCGCTCGCGCCGATGCCGCTGCAGATTTGCGGGCTGGAATGGCGGAAATGCGCAAAGGGGACTGGAACGAAGCACTGCGGGTATCCGGAGCGCGCGGGTCCGTTACGCGCGACGTTATCGTGTGGCATTGGCTGCGCGAGGGTTTCGGCAGTTCCGGCGATGTACTGGTATTTCTCGACCGACGCCCGAACTGGCCCGGCCTGGCATGGCTGCGTCGCAAAAGCGAACCCGCGTTTACCGGTGCAGAGACGGACCGGATCCTGAAATTCTACGACAATTCTCCGCCACAGACAGCCGAGGGCGCATTGAACTATGCCATCGCTCTGATGGCCAAAGGCCGCAATGGCGAGGCCGAAGCCGATATCGTGACCGCATGGCGCACGATGCCGATGGGGTCTGGGCTGCAGAAAAACTACCTTGAGAACTTCAGCAAGTTGCTGAAACCACACCACGAAGCGCGTCTGGACAGGATGCTGTGGGATGGACATCTGGTCAGCGCCGGGCAAATGCTGCCGCTGGTGGGCCCGGATTACCGCAAGCTGGCCGAAGCTCGGATTGCCTTGCAAAAGCGCCAGCCGGGTGTGGATGGCAAGGTTGCTGCCGTTCCGAAGTCGCTGGCCTCGTCGCCGGGCCTGGCCTTTGACCGGTTTGTCTGGCGTGACAGGAAAGAGCTCGATGACAGCGCCATCGATCTGATGTTGACGCGGTCGACGGGACCGGAGGCGCTGGGCGAACCGGACAAATGGGCCGAAGGTCGCCGTCGTCTGGCGCGGCTCGAGATGCGGGGTGGCAGCGCCACCCGCGCTTACCAGATCGCGGCCAGTCACCACATGACACCGGAAATGGGATATGCCTATGCCGATCTCGAATGGCTGGCCGGATTTCTCGCCCTGCGGCGTCTGGATGACCCGGCAACAGCCGTGCGGCATTTCCAGAACTTCTCGGGGGCGGTGCAATCGCCCATTTCCAAGGGCCGCGGGGGGTATTGGCTGGGCCGTGCTTATGCCGCAGTGGGTAACGCAGACAAGGCGTATGAAGCTTACGCGATGGGTGCGGACTACCAGACTTCATTCTATGGTCTGCTGGCTGCCGAGCGCATCGGACGCCCCTTTGACAGCGAACTGGCGAATCCTAGGCGTGCACCGCACTGGAAACAGGCCAGTTTCGCCGATTCAAGCGTGCTTGAGGCCGGGTTGCTGTTGCTGCGCGCAGGCGAGGACAACCTGTCAGAAAGGTTTCTGACCCATCTGGTCGAAGGCCTCGATCCGGTCGAGGCTGGGCAATTGGGTGACCTGGTACTGGAATTGAAGGAACCGCATCTGGCAGTGATGATTGCCAAGCGGGCGGCACGCACCGGTGTCGTGCTTCCGGCGGCTTATTACCCGGTACATCCTGTCGCCGATCTGGGATTGCCGATGGCCAAGGAAATGACCCTGGCCATTGCGCGGCGGGAAAGCGAGTTTGACCCGATTGTCGTCAGTGGTGCGGGTGCGCGCGGGCTGATGCAGGTGATGCCGGCCACTGCCAAACTGGTTGCTGGTGAGCTGGGTCTTCTCAGCGGGCACAAGACGGCACGGCTGACCTCGGACTGGAAATACAATGCCAAGCTGGGATCGAATTACCTGGCCGGATTGGCCGCTGATTTCAACGGTAACGTGGTCATGATGGCGGCGGGCTATAATGCCGGGCCGCGACGCCCGATTTCGTGGATGGACCGTTTCGGTGACCCGCGCGCAGGCGAAGTCGATGTGGTCGACTGGATCGAGATGATCCCCTTTAGTGAGACCCGAAATTACGTCATGCGTGTCGCCGAAAGCCTGCCAGTCTACCGCGCCAGACTGGGACAGCCAGCCCTGCCAATACCGTTTTCGCAGGAGCTGACCGGCTCAACCCTGGCGTCGTTCGCGCCATAGGGTGAACAGACCAGCGGCAACAACCAGCGCTGCGCCCACAACCACCGCCGGGCGCAGCACCTCGCCGAATACCAGCAATCCCAGAACAGCGCTCCACACCAGATGGAAATAGGCAAAGGGCTGCACCGCGCTGGCCTCGGCCATCTCGTAACATTTGATCAGCAACCAGTGTCCCAATACCCCGCTGACACAGAGCAGGGCCATCCACAGCCAATCCGGGCGTGCCATCGGCTCCCAGTACCACATACCTACCAGCGTCATCGCCACCGCACCGGCAATGCCGGTCCAGAAAAAACTGGTGGCTGAACTGTCAAGCCGTGCAACGTATCGGGTCAGCAACCCGTAGACGGCAAACATCAGCGCCGAGATCAGCGGAATGATGGCCCAGGGGTTGAATACGCCCGCACCCGGCTCGAGGATGATCAGAACGCCGACGCATCCCACGCAAATCGCGGACCAGCGCCGCCAACCGACCTTTTCCCCCAGCACCGGACCGCTGAGCGCCGCGACAATCAGCGGATAGCAGATAAAGACCGCCATCGTATCAATCAGACCGAGGATGGTAAAACTGAACACGGCAACGCAGATTTCGGCTGCCAGCAGCACGCCGCGCAGAATCTGTAAGCCCAACTGGCTTGATTGCGTTGCAGCCTTCAGCCCGCCCGGGGCGCGTGCTGCAAGGACCACGACGAAGGCTGCAAAGAACCAGTATCGGATCATCACAACCATGTAGGTGTTGTAGGTACCGGCCAAATGGCGCGAGATTCCATCCTGCAGCGCGAAGACAACGGTTGCGGCGATCATCAGGGCGATACCGGCACGACTGTTATTCTGTTGCGTCATGCCTTGACCGCCCGCGTCATGTGCCGCTTTCGGCCAAAGCCCGGGGTGCGGGTCACCGTGAACCCGGCCTCCTCGAGCCCTCGACGCACGAAACCGGCGGCGGTGTAGGTCGCTGCGGTTCCATTGGGCGCGGTATGATCCGCAACCTGCCGCAGCAGGTCGGGCTCCCACAATTCCGGGTTTTTTGCTGGCGAAAATCCATCCAGAAACCATGCATCGGCCTGCCCCGACCATTTTGGCAAACTGTCGCGAGCATCTCCTGCAATCACCTCAAGATGCAGAGTCCCTAGGTTGCAGGATCCGCCCTGCCACGCTGCAAGGAACCGATCCGCCCATGGTGCCAGCTCGGCGAAAGCGGCCAGGGCGCGTGCCATGTCGGCCGAAGCCATCGGGAAGGCTTCGAAGCTGGTGAAAATCAGCGGAGATGTCTGGCCTGATCTCTCCCATTCCGACCAGACGGTCAGCATGTTCAGTCCGGTTCCGAAACCCAGCTCGGCAATATGAAAGCCGGGTGCAAAGCGTGCGGGCAGATCATTGCCCGCCAGAAACACATGGCGCGTCTCCTCCAGCCCGTTCTGCAACGAAAAATAGGGATCGTCGAAGCGGTCCGAGACCGGAACCTGATCGTCCTTCCAGGTCAATTTGGCGCGCTGGTCTGCCATCGGGTTATCCTGTAGCTAAGCGGCGCGACACTGAACAAGGAAAAGGGGATTGGCAATGGTCGATGTGACAGTGCGGGGCGCAGGTATCTTCGGCCTGTCCATCGCCTGGACCTGCGCCCGGCGCGGCGCGAAGGTGCAGGTTGTCGATCCCTTTGGTGCAGGCGCCGGGTCCAGCGGCGGCCTTGTGGGCGCGCTTGCCCCGCATGTGCCCGAGAACTGGAATGCCAAGAAAGCGTTTCAGTTCGACAGCCTGATCATGGCCGAGCCATTCTGGAGCCAGGTCGAGGCCACAGGCGGTGTCTCACCGGGATATGCGCGACTGGGTCGTTTGCAGCCCATAACAGATGACCGCAGCCTTGAACTGGCACGATCGCGGGAAAGCACAGCCGCAGAGCTTTGGCACGGGCGCGCGGATTGGCGCGTGGTACCGGTCGCGGAGATTGGCGCGTGGTGTCCGCCCAGCCCCACCGGATTTGTGATCCATGACACGCTGACGGCCCGGATGCATCCGCGGCGCGCGTGCGCGGCGTTGGTCTCGGCCCTTGCAGTTATGGGAGTTGAAGTTGTGGCTGATGCGCCTGACGCTGGGCTGGTCGTTCACGCGACGGGGCTGTCCGGGCTGCAGGAGCTCAGTCAGGCTTTTGGAAAAACGGTGGGCAATGGTGTCAAAGGTCAGGCCGCTTTGCTGAGGTTCGACGCAGGCGATGTGCCACAACTGTTTGTCGACGCCATCCATATCGTCCCACATGCGGACGGTACATTGGCCGTCGGTTCGACCTCGGAACGCGAATACGATGACCCCACGAGCACGGACGCCGCGCTGGACGACGTGATCGACCGGGCCATGCGCGCCGTTCCGGTTTTGCATGGGGCCGAGGTGATCGAGCGTTGGGCCGGTGTCCGCCCCCGCAGCAAGAGCCGCGCGCCGATGCTGGGTAAGCATCCCTTGCACAAGGGACAGTTCATCGCCAATGGCGGGTTCAAGATCGGCTTCGGCATGGCCCCGAAAGTGGCCGAGGTTATGGCCGATCTGGTTCTGGATGGGCGCGACTTGATCCCCGACGATTTCCGACCCGAAGCTTCACTTTGACACGGCAACGGCCTGCATGCACTGCCGCCCGTCCGGTCCGCGCACCCACAGATCCTGACCGTTCCGGCACAGGATTGCCGTCTCGAAATGCATAAGCGGCGATGAGGCCCGAAAGGAAAACTGCGTCAGCGGCCCGATCAAGTCTTCAGCCATCAACATCAAGTGTTGCGCCAGCAAGGGGCCGTGCACGACAAGCCCCTCGTAGCCTTCGACGTCGCGTGCATAGTCCAGATCATAATGGATACGGTGGCCATTGAAGGTCAGCGCGGAATAACGGAACAGCAACGTTGTATCGAACCGGGCCTCACGCAGGTCGGTCTCATCGGTTCGGGCTGTTGGAGGTGTTGGCGCGATGGCATCCGGCGAGGGGTCTTCGCGATAGACCAGATCCTGCCATTCGGTCAGACACAACGCGCCGTTTTGCCAGATTTCATGGCGCAGGGTGACAAAGGCCAGCGGTCCGGTGCGCCCGGCCTTGGCGGTTGCCGTCTCGCGGAACGATCGGCGCTCTGCGTCCTGACCGGCGATCAATGGCGCGTGAAACTCCAACCGCCCACCGGCCCACATCCGGCGCGGCAGCCCCATATCCGGGATAAGACCTTTGCCAACCAAGGGATGTCCGTCGCGCCCCAATCCATCCGGTGGCTGCGGCGACCAGAAATAGAGCTGATGGAAAAACGGCGGCAGGTCCGACCCACCTGTAATCGTCTGTTCGTGCCCCAGCGCCGTTTGCCATGCAGCAGCGCGCGCCGGGTCCATCATGTCAGTTTGAATATCGACCTGAGTTTCCTGCTTCATCCCGGCAGCCTATGGCCGCCGAAGCGCAGGAACAAGCTGGCTTTCAATACCCCGCCTCGGTCCGCAGTTTCTGCATCAGGGTTTGCAGGGCTGCTTCGTAGCGGGCACTCGCCAAACGGCCCTGATCGTCGAACTCGTTGGAACTGTTGGCCAGATGGATCTCGGGGCCTTGCAGAATGCGCGGCTGGAACGGCACCATGTAAGCCCGCAACACCATCTGAGCACGTTCGCCACCGGCCCGGCCTGCCGCAGCCGACATCACAGCGACCGGCTTGTCGGCCCAGGGGCGCCCCTCGGTGCGGCTGACCCAATCCAGCGCGTTCTTCAAAACGCCCGATGGCCCTTTGTTGTATTCCGGCGTCGAGATGATCACCGCATGCGCCCGCGCAATCTGATCTGCCAGCGCCTGCACTTTTTCCGGAATACCCTCACCATCTTCCAGATCCCCATCATACAGAGGCAGGTTCAGATCGGCCTCGATGAAGGTGCCGGGGTCGAACAGCCGCGCAGCCTCGCGCAGCAGTTTGCGGTTGGTCGCGTTTTGGCGCAGCGAACCCGACAGGGCCAGAAGGATCGGTTCGGACATCAGGGAAAACTCCGTCATTCAGATCAGGGTCAATTTACCGAATTCGGAACGAAACCATAGCCCGCCTGACGCGCAGTCAATGTGCAAAAAAGGGGCCGTCGATGGGCGGCCCCACTGAATTCCGGAAATCCGATCAGGCGTTTCCGCTGGGCACGACCACGATCTCGACCCGACGGTTCTGCGCCTTGCCTTCCGGCGTCAGGTTCGAGGCGACGGGGTTGTTTTCACCCTGCCCGACTGTGGTGATCCGCGCATAGCTGACACCGTTGGCCTGCAGGATATCCGCCACCGAATTGGCGCGGCGTTCTGACAGACCCTGGTTGTAGGACGCTTCTCCGTCGCTATCGGTATGCCCGATGATCTGAACGTTCGAGTTCGGGTAATTTACCAGATTCTGACCCACCTTCACCAGATCTGCCCGCAAGGCTGGGCGAACGGTCGAGCTGTCGGTGTCGAAGGTGATGTCGTTGGGGACTGTCACGATCAGACGGTCGCCGGCATTCACGATAGTGATCCCGTCATTGGCCAGTTGCTGGCGCAATTCAGCGGCCTGCCTGTCCAGCTGGTTACCGATCACGCCGCCTCCGGCCGCACCGATCGCGCCTCCGGCCAGTGCACCCAGAAGTGGGTCGGAATCATTGGCGATTGCGCCCACTCCGGCCCCAATCAGTCCACCCAACAAGGCACCTTGTTTTGCATTCTGGTTCGGATCGTTCTGAACAGACAGTGTACCCGGGTCTGTACACGCGCCTAGAAATAGGGCCGAACACATTCCGACCGTCAGGATACTCTTGGAAATCGCCATGGAATCACCTTCTGCTCCAAATACCCGTTTGCCGGGCTTCATTGATTTCCCAAAGTATAGCATGGGACCCGAGCGCGGGCTCAAGCAACAAATCCGTTAAGTCGGCGAATACCCGCCACCTAAGCCGCGCCAGCCGACGCGTCCCACCGGTTCTGTTCCTGCCAGATCGCGCGCAGGGGTTGGCCCTGGCCACAAAAGTGATCATCCTCCAGCTCGCAGGACCAGATCCGATCCGTGCGAAAATGACGAAACCCGTTTCTCAACTCGCACCAGGCGGCCAGCATGGTGCATTCGATATGATAGATCAGCGCGACAGGGCGCAAAATCCGATCAGTTCGCTCTTCGGTGGAATTTACGTAGGTGATCCGGATTTTCTGCTCGGCCCGGATGGCTTCACGGTAGGTAGCAATCGACACGCACCCTTTGTCCGGGTCATCCGCGGGCGCCCCCCAAGGGGCAACCTGCAGCCAATCGGCAGGCGCGCGCAACGCCTCGATCTTGCGGCATACCCGGTCGGCGGCCTGTTGCAGCGTGCTGTCGCCGGTGCGCGCCAGCATCGACAGACCCACCCACAGTGCCTCAACTTCTTCGGCGTCAAAGTTCAAAGGCGGCAGGTCATATCCGCGCCGCATCAAATAGCCCACACCGGCCTCGCCCTCGATCGGCGTCCGTTGCGCCTGCAACGCCGCGATATCGCGGTAGACGGTGCGTGCTGACACCTCAAGCTTGGCCGCCAATTCATCTGCCGTCACTGGCCCGCTAGAGGTACGTAGAATCTGAATTATCTCGAACAGACGGGTCGAACGACGCATGTCAGTCTCCTTGCAATCTGCTGACACCTTAGCACACCCCCCTGACAAGGTAGTGTCAGGAGCAATGGGTGAAGCTTGGACCATCACGAGACAGGAGAACACCCATGCCAAGCCGAGACAACCACGTCATGATGACCCTGAAACTGGACCGCTGGTCGCAGGATCACGTTTTGCGCGGGTTCGAGATCGAACGTGAACTTTCCGCCGCCCGCCACCGCAAAACTTCTCGTCCAAGAAAACGCCAAAAACGGTTCTCACTGGGCAATCTCAAGATGTTCTGGGTCAGCAGCGCCTAGGGTCAGAAATCTGCCGGGGCACGGAATTTCATCGCCACCCCGCCCTCGGGGTTCTTCAGGCGCAGTTCTTCGGAATGCAGCATCAGTCGCGGAAAGTCGCGCGCGGTACCTACGGCATAAAACGGGTCACCCAGGATTGGGTGGCCCAGCGCCTGCATATGAACACGCAGCTGATGCGACCTGCCGGTCTTGGGAAAAAGGCGAACCCGTGTCGTTTCCCCTTCGTACTTGACCACACGCCAATCGGTGACCGCAGGTTTACCCGTGTCGTGACACACCATTTGCCGCGGTCGGTTCGGCCAGTCGACGATAAGCGGCAGCTCAACTGTCCCCGTTTTCTGTTCAACCCGACCCCACACACGGGCGACATAGGTTTTGCGTGTCTGGCGGTTTTCGAACTGCAGGCCCAGATGCCGCTGTGCATGAGGGGTCTGAGCAAAGACCATCACGCCCGAGGTATCGCGATCCAGCCGATGCACCAGCAGCGCTTGTGGGAATGCCGCCTGAACGCGTGTCAGCAGGCAGTCGGCCAGATGCTCGCCACGCCCGGGAACCGACAGCAGCCCCGGGGGTTTATTCACTACAATCAGTTGCGCATCTTCATGCAAAACGTCCAGCGGTGTCTTGGGTGGATCGTAGGTCTCGCTCATGCGGGCCTGCCTATCGCAGCGCGTTACCTCCCGCAACGTCGTCCTTGCCTGAGCAATCGGGTTCCGCAACTCTGGCTGCAATCAAAGGAAGACGACATGCACCCTACAATCCAACGAATGCAAGAAGTTGTTGCCAAGGGCGATGAGAGCCTGATCCATGAGTTGCTGGCCGAAGATGTCCGATTTTCGCCGCCAACCTACTACAGCACCTGGACGGGCCGGGCGCCGGTCGCAGCGGTATTGGGGCATGTGGGGCAGGTGTTCACGGATTTTCGGTATCGACGGGTCATGGGCAGCGGCAATGACTGGGCGCTGGAGTTTCAGTGCAAAGTTGGTGACCTGGATGCGGTCGGCGTCGATCTGATCACCCTCAACGATGACGGCCTTATACAGGAGTTTGAGGTGGTCATGCGCCCTTACAAGACCATCGGAGCTTTGCGAGAGGCGATGATGGCCCGGGTCATGACTGACCCGCGATTCCTGGAATTCAAAAACGCGCTGAGCTGAACATGCCGGGTCCTATTGCAGCTGATCAGATTCTGCGGGTGCCATTGCTGCCGGTATTGGCCGCACAGGGACTGTCTGTCCGGCGTCGTGCCCAACTTCTGCCCGAGCCCATCGGCCCGCGTCAAGGGCGCGAGGGACGCGGACCTCGTCTGCGGCTGCTCGTTGCCGGCGACAGCTCCGCGGCCGGCGTCGGGGCGGGCACCCAGAAACAGGCACTTTCGGGTCACCTCGTGGCGCAACTGGCGCGGCACTATTGCGTTGAATGGCGGTTGGAGGCCACCACCGGCCATACTACCTTGGACACTATTGACCGGCTTGAAGGACTGAACGGCAAATTTGATGCCGTGGTGACGGCGTTGGGCGTCAACGATGTCACCCGCGCGGTGACTTGCAGACAGTTTGTCGACCGGCAGGCCCGACTGTTGCATCTTCTCACCAGTCAAATGGGCGCGCGGCGGGTTGTGCTGACGGCGGTCCCACAGATGAATCGTTTTCCAGCATTGCCGCAGCCCCTGGCCTGGGTCCTCGGCAGGCAGGCAGATCGATTGAATCAGGGACTGCAACAGGTCGCGGACACCTTTCCGCAAGCCACGCATCTTACATTGGACTTGCCCGACGACCCTGCACTGGCCGCGCCTGACGGGTACCATCCCAGCCCAAAGACCTATGCGATCTGGGCCCGGGAAGCAGCTCGGCTGATTCAGGCCTGAGCGCGGATCTGCCGGATCATCGGAATGGAATACACCACCAGCGCCGCCCAGATTAGCGGAAAGGCGATCATGCGACCACGGTCGATATGTTCACCGAACGCCGTGATTGCCGTGATGAAGATCATGGTCGGGGCAATGTATTGCAGGATGCCCATCGTGGACAGGCGCACCAGCTTGGCCCCGTTTGCGTAGACAAGCAAGGGAACGGCGGTAACAACCCCCGCTCCGGCCAACAGCATGGTGTCGGATATGGCGGCGCCGAAATGTCCGGTTCCCTGCGCACCCATCCACGTCACATAGGCCAGCGCCGGGAACAGCAGGATCAAAACTTCGAGCAGAAATCCCTGATTGGGACCAATCGGGAGCGACCTCTTGAAGAACGCATAAAACCCCCAGCTGACCATCAACCCCAGCGCAGCCCAAGGCAGGCGACCGGCCTCCAGCACCAGAACCAGTACGCCAAGCGCCGCCAACCCGACCGCCACGAGTTGCGTGCGGTTCAACGGCTCTCGCAGAAGGATCGCGCCCAGCGCAATGCTGAACAATGGGTTGATGTAATACCCAAGCGCTGCGTCCAAAGCGTTGCCACTGGCGATAGCCCAGACATAAATTGCCCAGTTGACGGAAATCAGCGCGGCCGTCAGGCACGCCATTCCCAGCATTCCCGGGTTCCGCAAAGCGGCTTTCAGGTCCTTTGTTCGACCCAGCGCAATCAGCAGCAAGCCTGCCACAGGGACCGACCAGATGATCCGATGGGCAACGATCTCCACCGGTCCGATATGTGCCATGGCCTTCATATAAAGCGGCAGAAACCCCCATAGGACATAGGCCGTAACCGCCAAAGCCAAGCCTTTGGGCGTATCGACATTCTGCATTTGAGTGGTTGCGTCTGCCATGACAGGTCTCCGGCTGATACCGTTTGTCTTTATGGCAGGTCGCGGGGTTTTGAAAACTGCGAAAAGCGTGAAGAGGGTCATCAGAAATTCTGATATGTCCCCAAGCGCCGACCCCAAACTAAGACCGGGACGTCGTTGCGCCCCGGTCTTAGTTGTCTTCAGCGCTTACACCTTAACGCGCTCAGATCCTGGGTCATACATCGGCTTCAGCGAGGCCTCGGCTTTGACCTTGGTACCGCAGACATCGATCTCGTAGCTCGACCCAAGAACATCCGCCGCCTTTTCGCCCTTGCACGGAACGTATCCCATTCCTATCGCGCCGCCCAATGTGTGTCCGTAATTGCCCGAACTGAGATAGCCCACATATTTGCCGTCACGGATGATCGGCTCGTTATGAAACAGCAGAGGTTCCGGATCAGTCAGGCGGAACTGCACCAGACGATTTTCCGGCCCGCTTTCCTTTCGTACGATCACGGCCTCGCGCCCGATGAAATCGCAGCCTTTGTCGACCTTGACCGCAAACCCCAGCCCGGCATCGACCACATGATCCTCGCAGGTGATGTCATGGCCGAAGTGACGGAAGCCCTTTTCGATCCGGCAACTGTCCATCATATGCATGCCGCACAGCTTCAACCCCATGTCCTGACCGGCCTCATGCAGTGTTTCGAACACGTGGCCCGCCATGTCGGAGGAAACGTAGATCTCCCACCCAAGCTCACCTACATAAGTCACGCGATGCGCGCGGGCCAGGCCCATACCGATCTCGATCTCCTGCGCCGTGCCGAAGGGGTTCGTGGCGTTCGAGAAGTCATTGGGCGAGACCTTTTCCAGCAATGCACGCGCGTTCGGCCCCATGACGGCCAGCACGCCTTCGCCTGCGGTGACATCGGTGATGACCACGTTGAAATTGCCCGCATGGCGTTGCATCCAGGTCTGATCCGCCAGTCGGGTCGCCGCAGGGGTTACGACCAGATAAGCTGTCTCGGTCAAACGGGTGACGGTGACATCGGCCTCGATCCCGCCATTTCGGTTGAGGAACTGGGTGTAGACGATCTTGCCGGTCGGCACCGAATAATCACCTCCACCGATGTAGTTCATGAACTTCTCGGCGTCCACGCCCTCGACCCGGATCTTGCCGAAGGAAGACATGTCGTACATGCCTACATTCTCGCGAACTGCCTTGTGCTCGGCGGCTGAGTTTTCAAACCAGTTCTGACGTTTCCAGCTATACTGATACTCCCGCTCCTGTCCTTCGCCGGCGAACCAGTTGGCGCGTTCCCAGCCCGCGAGTTCACCAAAGACGGCACCCTGTACCTTCAGGTGCTGATGGAACGGCGTGCGGCGCACCCCTCGCGCCGTCGCCTTCTGGCGATAGGGATAGTGGTCAGCGTAGAGCAGGCCCAGCGTTTCTTTCGACCGTTCGAACAGATATTTCTTGTTGCCCTGAAATGGCTGCATCCGGCTGATGTCGACATCACCCAGATCGAACGGCTTCTCGCCCGTATCCATCCATTCAGCCAGCGCCATGCCCGCACCGCCGGCCGACTGGATACCGATCGAGTTGAACCCTACGGCCACCCAGACATTATCCATTTCGGGCGCCAGACCCAAGTGATAGGCGTCGTCCGGGGTGAAGGATTCCGGACCGTTGAAGAACGTGTGAATCCCTGCTTCAGCCAACATTGGCATGCGGTTGCACGCGGCCTCAAGGATCGGTTCAAAATGGTCGAAATCCTCGGGTAGTTGATCAAATTCAAACGTGTCCGGGATGCCTTCCATCGCCCAGGGCTTGGCGTTGGGTTCGAACGCACCCAACAGAATCTTGCCCGCGTCTTCCTTGTAATACGCGCATTCGTCCGGCACGCGCAGAACCGGCAACTGAGTCAGGCCGTCGATGCCTTCGGTCACGATGTAGAAGTGCTCGCAGGCATGAAGCGGCACGTTCACACCGGCCATACGGCCAACTTCGTGACCCCACATGCCCGCGCAGTTCACCACCATGTCGCATTCGATGTGGCCGCTTGCGCTGCCATCATCGGCAACCCAGTCCACTCCGGTCACGTTGCGACCCTGCTTGACAATGTCGGTGACCTTCACGCGTTCCTTGACGATCCCGCCGCGCTGCCGTGCACCTTTTGCCAGTGCCAGCGCGATGTTGGCCGGGTCACCCTGCCCGTCCAGCGGCAGATATACAGCGCCCCTGACGCCGTCGAGGTTCAGATGCGGATAGAGTTCCTGTACGCGCTCATTCGATATTTCTTCGACCTCAACGCCAAAGGCTCGCGCCATCGCGGCCTGGCGATAGATCTCTTCCTTCCGCTCGTCGGTCAGGGCCACGGTGATCGATCCGACGCGCTTGAACCCGGTGGCGACCCCGGTTTCCTCCTCCAGCGAGCCATAGAGTTCCTGACTGTACTTGGCGAGTTTGGTCATGTTCGCCGTCGCCCGAAGCTGCGCGATCAGGCCTGCGGCGTGCCAGGTCGTGCCGCTGGTCAGCTGCTTGCGCTCAAGCAGCACAACATCCTTCCAGCCCTTCTTGGTCAGGTGATAGGCGACCGAGCATCCGATCACGCCGCCGCCGATGATGACCACACGGGCCTTGGTGGGAAGATCAACCATCCTGATGTCTCCGCTTTGTCAGGTTTTCACCTCAATGGCACGAAAGATCGACACAAAATGCACGAAAAACGTCAGTGAATCGTCAAAAATCAACGATGCGACGCCAACCGCTTTTCCCGCCGCAGAACAAACGGTGTCACACCGAAGAAGCTTTTGTAAACGGACGAAAAACCGTTTGGAAACCCGCAGGCCAACCCGATTTCGCGCACGCTCATTGTGGTGTTCAGCAGCAGGTTATTGGCCTTGGCAAGCCGCATTTCGCGATAGAATCCGTTAGGCGTCGTGCCAAACACTGCCTTGAACTTTCGCTCCAAAGAGCGATTGGACAGATTCAGCGAATCAACGATCTGATTGATCGGCAAAGGCTCTTCGATATTGGCCTGCATCAGTTTGATGCACTGGTCCAGCTTGGCGTCTCCGGTTGCCGTATTCTTGCCACCCGAGAACGGTTGCATCGAGGAAAAATCGCGGATTTTCTCATGCAGCATGATGTCCGCGACCGTCAATTTGGCAGGCCCCGAGATGTGCCGTCCGATCACGGACAGCGCAATGTCGGTCGTGGCCCCCATCCCGGCGCAGGTCACCACACCCCCCTGTTCGGTCGCAATGGACAATTTGGCCTCGAAGCGCGCGCCACGCTCTCTCAGGAATGACGCGTTCTCCCAGTGGGTCGCCAGATCGGCTGTCCCTTGCTCCTTGATATAGCGGCTGGCCGCTTCGGCCAGCAGAAAGACCTGCGCGCCGTGGTAAGTGTAATCCGACACGATGCGCCCAAGGGATAATTCCGGCTGATCGGGGTTCGAGTTTCCGATGACAAACAGGTAATCCGCCTGCCGTCGGGTTGCCACCGACTCGGTTTCCACAGTCGCTCCACTGCTGCTTGTAATCGACCCGCCCTTCAGAGACCGGTAGGAAAAGGTGAAAGGCGGGTAGGGACAGACGCGGTTGGCAATGCGCAACACTTCCACAAGTGACGCCAATTCCAACAAGACGTAACCGGGCGCGACAATTATGTCGAAATGCCACTGTTGCCGGGCCTGTTCGGATGCGTCTGGCGTTGAATGATTGGACATAACGCGACCTTCAAACGATCCTGTGCCCGGCTGTGCGCAAACACTGCGCCAGCGTTTCGATATGGTCCGGACCGACTTCGCAGCACCCGCCAACAATCGTTGCCCCTTGTTCAACCCAGCTCAAGGCGTGGGCAGCATAGGCTTCAGGGCCAAGGTCATGGCGCTGTTCCAGTGCATCCACTGTTGGCGCTTCTTTCAGAAACCCATCCGAGATTCCCGTGAATCCATTTGCATAGGCGCCGAATGGCGGCCCGAACGTTGCGATAACATCCAGCGCCGCCGGGATCGCCTCGGGCCGCGAGCAGTTGATCAGCACCGCTGCGGGTTCAAACCGTTCAATCAGCGGGGCAATGTCCGCAACCGGTTCGCCTGACCGCAGGCACGTGCCATCGTGATCCATGACCGTCAGCGCCAGCCAAACCGGCTTACCGCAGTTCTGCGTACCACGCAGCGCACCCTCGGCCTCTTGCACGGACGACACGGTTTCGATCAGGAACAGGTCAACCCGGTCCTGCATCAATTGAACAAGCTCGCCGAATTTTGTTGCGGCATCATTCGGGTCGGGGTTCAGATCGGGGCGATAGCTTGCAAGCAGCGGGCCCAGAGAGCCCGCAATCCGGTCGCCCGTTCCCTGCCGCGCTTGCTCCGCCTGAGACAACGCCGCGTTGATCAGCGCAGGCATTTGATCTTCCATCCCCTCGCGTTCAAGGCGCGAGCGGTGCACCGCGTACGTATTCGTTGTTGCAATCGTGGCGCCCCGGCGGAAATACTCGGCATGCACCGCACCCAGCAATTCGGGTTGGTCGATCATCACGCGCGTCGACCACAATGGCGTCGGCGTTTCACCGCTGCGCTTCATCAATTCTTGTCCGATCGAACCATCCAGTAGCGTGATATCTGCCATGTTCCGCGTTCCTCAGGGGATGAGCACCAGTTTTCCCGGTAATGCCTTGGACTGGAAATCCTGTTGTGCCAGGACGATGTCCTTCAAGGGATAAGTCTTTGAGATCAGAGGTTTGATCCGCCCTTTTTTGATCATCTCGACCAGTCGCCCGAAAACTTCGAACGCCTGATGGGTACAGCCGTGAATCGTGATGTCTCGCAAATAGATGTCGCGCAGATCCGCCTCGACGATCGGACCAGCGATGGCTCCGGAGACTGCGTAGTGACCGCCCGGTTTCAAGGCCCTGATCAAATCCGGCCAGGCCGGGCCGCCAACGACATCGATCACAACGTCGAACATGTCCTTCGGCAGTGGCGCGCCACGATCGAATGTTTCTGCGGCACCTTGACCTTTGACAACCTCTGCCTTGGGGGCGCTGGTGACACCCCACACCGTGGCACCTCTCAAAGTGGCCAGTTGGACGGCGGCCAGGCCGACGCCGCCGGACGCGCCGGTAATCAATATCTTGTGCCCGTTCATCACCCCTGCACGGGTCAGCAGGTTTTCGGCTGTTCCATACGCACAAGGGATGGCGGCTATTTCACTGTCGGACAGTGGCGAGGCGGAAACATCGTAAAGATCGCTTGCCTCAACCAAGCAATATTGCGCAAACGCGCCATCGATTTCCGAACCCAGCGCGATGAAGCCCGAGGGATGGTTGGGGCGCGGACGCGGCAGGTTGATCGGGCAGGTCACGCGCTGACCCACAGTGAACCCGGTTTCAGGTCCGGCTCTTTCCACATACCCGCACAGATCACCTCCTTGAATACGGGGGAACCGAAGCGCTCCGCCCCACCCTCCGGCGGCGATGTCCTGATCGACCGCGTCTGTCGCGCCGGTCACCTCGGGCGCGTACCAGCCGACGCGCGTGTTGATGTCGGTGTTGTTCACTCCGGCAGCAGCGACCCGTACAAGTACTTGCCCCGGTCCGGGGTTTGGAACCGGAATATCCTCGCGCCATTCCAGCGCCTCTGGCCCGCCGTGACGGGTGAGATAGACACCAGACATTTGCTTGGGGATCGCCATCGCTCGGCCTCAATCATCCGGATGCGGAGGGACAGGGCCCATTGGCACGATGTCATAGCGAGCGTTCAGCGCGGCCATTCTGGAATCATCGGTGAAATCAGCCTCGCTCATTGTGGCCAGTTCTGCGAGGAAATCGTCAAATCCCGAAGGCTGGAAAACCATCAGCATCTTTGCGGGCGCGCCGTTTGCGATGCGACAGGCATGCGGAATGCCCGGCGGGACATGCATTGTCGTTCCGGGCGAGCACCTATGCCAGTCGCCATCGACGTAGAAATCCACCACGCCTTCGAGAAAATAGAATGTCTCGGCATGGCTGTCATGGCGATGAAGGCCAAGCGCGAAGCTGGCCTTCAGGTTGTCTTCCATGAGCGTATACGCACCGCCCGTGTCCTGACCTGATACCTTCACGAAAGTATGGTCGTTTTCCCAGTCATAGTTGGGACCCTCACCGGGTCCCAGTTTGGCGTATCGTTTGCTCATGACGGTCTCCGTCAGGGGTTAAGCGCGCAACCGCTCGTTCTCGGGATCCCAAAGCGGCTGGTCCTGCTCTACCACAGCGCGGCACCTTTGACCGTAGATTTCGACCTCAAGCTCAGTGCCGGGGTTGGCAAGCTCGGCCTTGATCATACCAAGCGCGATGGACTTGCCGACGCGGTAGCCCCATGCGCCCGACGTCGTTTCACCCACGATCTGATCGCCCTGCCAGATGCAGGACATGTACGGTGCATCGCAATCTCCGGCATCCACCGTCATGGTGACAAAGGCCTTTTTCACGCCCTGCTGTTTTTCGTTCAGGATTGCAGCCTTGCCGGGAAAGTCCTGCGGCTTGTCCAGCTTGACGAACCGCTCCAAACCGCCTTCGAGCAACGAGTAATCGGTCGACAGGTCGCCCTTCCACGCGCGATAGCCTTTTTCGATACGCAGGCTGTTGAGAGCGTACATCCCGAACGGCTTGGCACCGGCGTCAATGATCGCGTCATAGATCGCAGGCATATGCTCGTTCAGTGCGTGCACTTCCCATCCCAGCTCACCGGCGAAGGAAACGCGGATCAGGTAGGCAGGTTGGCCTGCTACGGTGGCGGACTGATGTGTAAGCCACCCCGAGACCAGATCTGCATCTGTCATACCCGAAAGGACTTCCCGTGACTTCGGACCGGTGACGATCAGAGTGTCGCGCGTGGTGGTGACATCCTCGACCGACACACCTGCGGGCATGGCGTTCATAAGGATATCGCGGTCATGCCATTGCGCTGTCGCAGCGGTAATCATTATGAACTCATCCTCACCCAGACGGATGCAGGACATTTCGGTCAGAATGCGACCACGGTCATCGGCGACATAGATCAGGTTCATCCGGCCGACCTTTGGCAGCCCACCGGTTGCCAGACCGCGCAGCGCCTCAGCGGCGCCTTCCCCCTTGACCATGAAGCGCGAGAAGCCTGGCAGATCCAGCACCCCGCAATGGTCTCGCACAGCCTCGCATTCTTCTTTGATCCGCTGTTCCCACGGGCCGGACCGACCCCAGGTATGGGTTGCCTCAAGCGATGTGTCATCGCCCGGCTGCGCGAACCAGTTGGCACGCTCCCAGCCGTTATAGGCACCCATGACGCCGCCCAGCGCTTTGACCTTGGCGTGCACCGGCGACAGCTTTTTGTCGCGCGCGGCTGGCCATTCGTGGTGTGGGAAGTGCATGGCGTATTCGTTGCCGTAAACTTCCAGACCTTTCTGGTTACAGTAATCCTGATCGGTGTAGTCGGTGTAGCGGCGCGGATCGACGGCCCACATATCCCACTCCGTCGCACCGTCGACGATCCATTCGGCCAGCACCTTGCCTGCGCCACCACCCTGCGCGATGCCGAACGTGAAGACGCACGCCTCGAAGGCGTTCTTCACACCCGGCATCGGGCCGATCAGCGGCAGACCGTCCGGAGCATAGGGGATGGGCCCGTTGATAACGCGGGAGACACCCGATGTGCCCATCAGCGGCACACGTTCCATTGCGTCGGTAACGATGTCTTCGATCCGGTCCAAATCATCGTTCCAAAGCTGGAAGCTGAAATCGTCGGGCATCTTGTCATCCTCGGTCATCCAGTGGCCCTTGCAGTTGGGCTCGTAGGGGCCAAGGTTGAAGCCGTGCTTTTCCTGCCGCAGGTAATAGGACACGTCCACGTCGCGCAGCAGCGGCAGCTTTTTACCGGTTTCCTTGGTCCACGCCTCGATCTCGGGGATCTCTTCGGACAGCAGGTACTGGTGGCTCATTACCATCATCGGAACAGTGCGGCCGCCATAGGGCTTGAACCATTCGCCAACACGTTGGGCGTAGTAACCGGCGGCGTTCACCACGTAATCACAATCGATGTCGCCCTTCTCGGTGCTGACGGTCCAGGTGCCATCGTCGTGCTGTGTCACGCCGGTTGCGGGAGTAAAGCGCAGGATACGGGCGCCCATATCGCGCGCACCCTTGGCCAGTGCCTGTGTCAGCTGCGCCGGGTCGATGTCGCCATCGCTTGGGTCGAACAGCACGCCCTCAAGGTCGTGGATCTCGAGGAACGGATATTTTTCCTTGGCCTGTTCCGGCGTCCACATCTCCATCTCGATGCCCTGATAACGGCCCATCGCGCAGGCACGCTCGAACTCCTGCACACGTTCCTTGGAGTGCGCCAGACGGATCGACCCGGTCTGGTGATAGTTCATCGGATAGTCGACCTCTTCACCCAGACGCGAATACAGCTCGGTCGAATACCGCTGCATGTTCATGATCGCCCAAGAGGTCGAAAAGGTCGGCACGTTCCCCGCAGCGTGCCAGGTCGAGCCTGCGGTCAGCTCGTTCTTTTCCAGCAGCACGCAGTCAGTCCAACCCTTCTTGGCCAGATGATACAGCGAGGAGGTCCCCACCACACCGCCACCGATGATGACCACGCGGGCTTTTGTCGGAAAATCACTCATGTTTTCAGTTCCTGTTATTGCGCCTCTTGAGGCAGGTCGTCCGTGATGTCGTAATAATCGCCCTTGTCAGCCACGAAGATGTGGCGGGCGAGGTTCAGTCCGGTCGGCGCATCCAGCGCGCCCATGGAAATCGAAATCGTGTCCTCGTCATTGTGCTGCCAGAACAGGAACGAGCCGCAGTTCCTGCAAAAGCCGCGCCTTGCGATATCCGATGCGCGAAACCAGCCAAGCGTATCGCGGGCGGAAAAGCTCAGGTTGTCCTGATGAGTTGAGGTCGAGGCCCAGATATGACCGGATTGCTTGCGGCACTGGCCGCAATGGCAGACCGAAGGTGGCGACAGCTCTCCGTCAATGGCGAATGCCACGGAGCCGCACAGGCAGGAACCATTGTGCATCTGATTACCCCCTAGCTGTCGGTGTAGTGCTGGTCCCCAGCAACACGCCATAGATGATGAAACAAGCCGCCATCACACGGCGTACCCAGATATTGAACACGGCGCCCAATGCCGCTTTGCCCATCACCGCCCCGAGCAAAGTGAACCCAGTATAGCTGAGTGTCGTGATGATCAGCGCCGTCGGCATGATCACCGCCATCTGCTGCCATATCGGCATGTCCGGTTGAACGAATTGCGAGAAGGCGGCCAGATACCCCGCGACGCTTTTCGGGTTGATCGTGGCAACGGCCAGTGCATGCAGATAGACATGCCGCGCTGGCCTTTCCGAAGCCGGCACCGGTCTGGTTGCATTCATCCAGCCGCGAATTCCAAGCCAGATCAGGAAGCCTGCGCCGATCAGCTTTGCAATGAAAAACCCGGTCGGGGATGCTGCGATCAGTGCGGTCACACCCAGAGCCGACAGGATCAGAAACGCGCTGGCTTGCGTCAGGATCGCCAGAACGCCCAGCATTGCCTTGGGGAACGACAGGCTCATCCCATTCGAGATGCAGTTGACAGCATTCGGGCCCGGGGTGGTGACGAAGACCACCCAGAACAATGCGAATATGGTCCAGGCCTCAAAGCTCATCAGTACACCGGGGGCGCGATGACCCAGACCGCAACTGCGGGCTCGTCATAAGGGTTCGACCATTGATAGGGTTGGTGCTTGATCCTGAAACTGTCGCCGGCACCCACTGTGTATTCGCGATCGCCTATTTTGAGATCAAGCCGCCCGGACACCATGTAACCGACTTCCTGCGTGGGCCGGTTCGCAGGGGTCTGCATGCGCGAGTGAGGTTGGAAAGTGGAATGCACCATCTCGAAAACGTCGGTCAGATCGGGTGAGAGCAGTTCCTCGATCAACCCTTCTTCCCCTGACCCCATCGGGCGGCGTGATCCGGCGCGAACAACATATCCCTGCTCGTCCGCGGGCGCTGCGGAATGCGCAAACAGCATCGACATCGGAACACCCAGGCTTTGTGCAATCTGTCGAAGGTCCGAAATCGACGGTTCCGACATGTCCCGTTCGACCTGGCTGAACCAGCCGACCGAGCGATCAAGCTTGGCCGCGATTTCGGCAAGCGTCAGACCCCGCGCCTTGCGCAGGGCGCGTATGTCGGCGCCAAGTGTCGCGCTATGGGGGGGCTGATCGTTCATTGGCCGGTCCGGGCTGTCGTGAAAATTTCATCGCTTTTTTCACGTTGTCCCGAATCGGTGAAAATTCCAAGCGTTTTTTCACTTGGGTCTGGTTTTTCGATTGGTTATGGCATGGTCATGTGGATAGCAGTGACCTACCTTTGGGCGATCAACGGCCTGACTCTACTGGCATTTGGATGGGACAAAAGACAATCCAGTCGCCGAAAAAGACGAGTGCCCGAAAGGCGGTTGTTATGGCTGGCAATTCTGGGTGGCAGCCCCGGTGCAATGCTGGGGCATTGGATGTTTCGACACAAGACGCGCAAGCGCGCGTTCTCAATATGGTTGTTTGCAATACTGGTTTTTCAGGCAGCAGCGATTTTTCTGCTGGTTTCAGGTCCCACGTTTGGGCCGAAATGAATTGCCACCAGAAGCCGGAAACCTTACCTATTTCAACCCGATTTGCAGGTGCCGACTGGGTCTTCTGATGACAAACTCTTCATGAATCCAACGAAGGACTCGCCGTTGGCCACCGAAGGGGACACGCTCAATGGCTGTGTCAAAATCAATCCAACAGTATTCACTGTGTTCGAAGTTCAGCGTCACTTCTGCCCCGCTATCGATAAAGGCCACAAAAACGGGTGCCATTGTAATTGAATCGCGCATCGGTTCGTAGAATTGCTCGCAGATATCTGCGGAATACAGCGACCCGGGACGCAGTCCCGTTTCTTCCCAAAGCTCGCGCAAAGCTGCTTGCGAGGCGGTTTCGCCGTCTTCTACCGAACCTGCAATCTGGCACCATTCGCCTTCAAGCGACTGAGTGCGTCTCAAAAGCAGAACTTCGAATTCGCCACGGTTTTCACGGATTGCAACCAACGAGACAATAAAAGCTTTTATGGGAATCTCGGGCATACTCAGGACCGTAGGCTTCTTGATCTACCAGCTATCGTGAAAATACTTGCGTCAGGATCTGCCCGATATTTCTGGCATCATCTTCAGAAAACGCATCCGGTTGATCGCTGTCGATGTCGAACACAGCAATAATCTCTCCCGCGGTGTTCCGAACAGGCAGGACAAGCTCGGACCGGGTCGAAGATGCACAGGCGATATGTCCGGGGAACGCATCCACGTCAGGTACCAGTTGCACATCACCTGTACGGGCGGCCGCGCCGCATACTCCGCGCTCAAACGGGATGACGAGGCAGCCATGCCCCCCTTGATAGGGACCAATTTTCAGCAATCCGGGTTCGGTCACGCGATAGAATCCCGTCCAGTCGAACCGGTCGTCCGAATGATGAAACTCGCAGGCGACGGTCGCCATGAGAGCGATCTGATCGGTTTCCCCTTCGGTCAGGGCGGTAATCGTCTTGGCGAGCGTCTCGTAGTCTGCGGTCATTTCGATGCACATCCGGGCTGAGTGAAGGGGGCGCTGCCCCCTCTTGAGCCGTTGGCTCAATTCACCCCCGGAGTATTTCGAAAAAGATGAAGGGTCAAACCCGTTCGATGGCAATCGCAGTGCCTTCGCCGCCGCCGATGCAGATGGCTGCGACCCCGCGTTTGAGGTTCCGTTTTTCCAGAGCGTTGAGAAGTGTGACCATGATCCGCGCGCCCGATGCGCCAATGGGGTGACCCAGCGCGCAAGCACCGCCGTTGACGTTTACGATATCGCGCGGCAGGCCCATTTCATGCATGAACGCCATGGGGACAACGGCGAAGGCTTCGTTGACTTCCCACAAATCGACGTCTTCTTTGCTCCACCCAATACGTGACAGCAGCTTCTGCGCTGCCGGGACGGGCGCTGTCGTGAACAGACCCGGCGCCTGGGCGTGACTGGCGTGGCCCAAAATGCGCGCCCGAACAGTGAGGCCTTGCGCCTCGGCGGCCTCGGCGGAAGCCAGAACCAGTGCGGCCGCCCCGTCCGAAATCGACGAGGAATTGGCCGCTGTAACCGTGCCGTCTTTGCGAAAGGCGGGCTTCAGCGTCGGGATCTTCTCGGGACGCGCCGACTTTGGTTGTTCATCTGTATCCTGAGTGACCTCGCCCTTTCTGGTTCGGATTGTCACGGAGGTTATTTCCGTATCAAACGCGCCATTGTCCTGTGCATTCAGGGCGTTTGACAGAGATTGCAGGGCGTATTCGTCCTGCGCCTCACGCGTGAACTGATAGGCTTCGGCACAGTCTTCGGCGAAGGTGCCCATCAGGCGACCTTTGTCATAGGCGTCTTCCAACCCGTCCAGGAACATGTGGTCCACCACCTGACCATGGCCGATACGGGCGCCGCCCCGCATCTTGGGCAGCAGGTAAGGCGCATTCGTCATGCTCTCCATCCCGCCGGCAACCATGGTATTGGCATGGCCCAGTGCGATCTGGTCAAAGGCCATCATCGCGGCCTTCATCCCGGAGCCGCACATCTTGTTGAGCGTTGTGGCAGGAACTTCTTCGCCCAACCCCGCCGCAAAGCCGGCCTGCCGTGCCGGGGCCTGACCCTGACCTGCCGGAAGAACGCAGCCCATAAGCACTTCGTCCGCGGTATCTGTACCAGCGCCCTGCAGCGCGGCCCGGATTGCGGTGCCACCCAATTCGGCGGCAGCGACGCCATCGAACATCCCCTGAAACCCGCCCATGGGGGTACGCGCGGCCCCTGCGATCACAACTTCTTTCATCTGACGCCTCCCTTGGAATTCCGACCCTTGGATACCGAATGGTAAGAATTGCCGTCTAGCGTATTTCTACGATCATTTCTCAAACCGGAGGCCGTTGACCATGGGGCTAAGCAGCACCACAGCCGGCAATACACAGGTTAT
This sequence comes from Ruegeria sp. HKCCD6647-2, assembly GCF_057221075.1. Lineage (NCBI taxonomy): Bacteria > Pseudomonadati > Pseudomonadota > Alphaproteobacteria > Rhodobacterales > Roseobacteraceae > Ruegeria > Ruegeria sp. HKCCD6647-2. The sequence goes on from NZ_JBWVBD010000002.1 coordinate 550,835, forward strand.
CAAGGTCCATTGCGACCGTATCGATGCGGCTATGGCCATACAATTCAAGGAAGACATGCGGACCCAAACCGAGGCGGGTGCAACTCGCGTCATCCTGGATTTGTCCGCCGTCGAATTCATCGACTCGAGCGGGCTAGGCGCAATTGTCGCGTCTATGAAGCAGTTGGGGGAGGGGTGCAGGCTGGATCTGGCAGGGCTGCATCCGGTGGTCGAGAAAGTGTTTCGCCTGACGCGGATGGACACCGTGTTCAAACTGTTCGCCTCGCTGGATGACGCGCTGGTCGCAGGTGCAGGCTGACGCCGGTCGGGAGTAGATTGGCGTGACCCGAAACTGCGAAAACGACTGCGTGACTCTGTGCTTTGGGGCAATCGAATCTCAGGCAAGCGCTGGGGTTGCGACCCTCAGCGCGCGACTGGTGGAGTTGGGTGTTCCGCCTGAAAAAGCGGATGACGTCAAAATAGCTTTGGCAGAGGCGATCAATAACGTCGTGGAACATGCCTACGCGGATGTCCAGCCCGCAGAAATTTGCATTGAATGCCACTTGCGCCAGAAAAAGCTGGATGTTCTCATTTTGGACACCGGAAACCCGATGCCCGAGATGCAATTGCCAAGCGGCGTTCCCTCTTCAGTGGACACAGCACGCCAGGACCTGCCTGAGGGAGGTTTCGGTTGGTTTCTGATACGAAAACTGTCCAATGAAGTCCGGTATGAGCGACGCGATGGGCGCAATCGGTTGTTTCTGAGGTTTGATCTCACGGATTTGTCATAGTGAGCCATAAATGGTCACAATAACGCCCAGATCGAACCATTGTAGCGCCGCAAACAAAGAGCAGAAATGGGGTGTAGCTCAGATAGCTTCCCTCGGCGTCGAATGTCACAGCCCCCACCCAGTGAACGGCGCCGAGGAATTTACCCCTGATTCAATTGGACAATTCCTGACCGCGTCTTACTCTCTGAATGCTTGATGGGAGGAGTCGCTTATGCGGGATTTGCACGTGCCGGGCCGGTCCGAGGTTTTGGCGACAAATGGGATGTGCGCAACGTCGCATCCATTGGCCGCAAAGGTTGCATTGGACATACTAGGACAGGGCGGAAACGCGATGGACGCTGCCATCGCGGGTGCTGTTCTGTTGGGTATTTGCGAACCTCAGATGACGGGTATCGGCGGGGATTGCTTTGTGCTGTTCAACCGGGCTGGCGATGAGACTGTCCGGGCTCTGAACGGATCGGGTCGTGCGCCGGCCAACGCCAACGCATCGCTGTTGCGGGAAAAAGGACTGACCTCTATGCCTTTGAATGGCCCGGACGCGGTGACAATCCCTGGGGCAGTTGATGCGTTTTGTCACCTGTCGCAAACGGAAGGAAAGTTGGGGCTGGACGCGATTTTGCAACCGGCGATCCACTACGCTGAAGCAGGGGTTCCCGTTGCCCCGAGGGTGGCCTTTGACTGGGCAAACGGAGCAAACACGTTGCAAGGTGCCGCCCGGGGCCATTTTCTGCTTGATGGAAAACCACTTCGAACCGGCCAGGTATTTCGCGCGCCGGGCCAGGCCGAGGTGTTGCGCCGGATCGCGCAGGATGGGCGTGATGCCTTCTACACCGGTGAAATCGCCGAAGACATGTTGGCCGCGCTTACTGGCATGGGTGGAGTTCATACGGCGCAGGACTTTGCGGACGTCAAATTTTCTGAAGCCCAACCGATAAGCGGTGACTACGGCGGCATTGAGCTGCTGGAGCATCCCCCAAATGGTCAAGGCGCCACGGCGATATTGTTGCTTAACATTCTGAAGCATTTCGACCTGACCAGGATGGATCCCTGGGGCGCCGAACGCATTCATATTGAGGCTGAGGCGACCAAGCTGGCCTATGACGCGCGCAATCGATTTATCGCCGACCCGGATTTCAGCGCGCTGACGGATCGTTTTCTGTCCGCTGAAACCGCAAGTACGCTGGCGGCGCTCATAGATCCTCGGCGCGCCATGCAGGCAGCCGCCCAACTGACCGAAGCAATCCACAAAGACACGGTCTATATCTCGGTGGTCGATCGCGACAGAATGGCCGTTTCGCTGATTTACTCGATTTTTCACAGCTTTGGCTCGGGAATAGCGTCCGAGAAGTTTGGTATCCTACTGCAGAACCGCGGCGCCGGGTTCACTCTGCAGCAGGGACACCCAAATGAACTCGGCGGTGGAAAGCGCCCCATGCACACGATCATTCCCGGTATTCTGCGCCAGAACGGTCGTGTCATGATGCCCTTTGGGGTGATGGGTGGCGCCTATCAGCCCACCGGTCATGCCCGCTTTCTGTCCAACATCGTGGATTTCGATCTTGAACTTCAGGAGAACGTTAATGGCCCGCGCGCGTTTGCAGATGGCGGGGTGCTCAAACTTGAGCGCGGATATCCCGATACTGTTCGGCAACAATTATCCGACTTGGGCCATATTATAGAAACACCGGAAACACCCCTGGGCGGAGCCCAAGCTATCCACATCCTTGACAGTGGCATTTTGGCAGGCGCAAGCGATCCCAGAAAGGACGGTTGTGCCCTTGGGTATTGAACGACGGGCCAGGCAGAAGCCCAGGAATGACAAATCAGTTCAACTGAAAGTGCAGAGAGTAGGATCCGTCCTGAAATGGGCCGAACATGTTGGGAATATCCGGGTGGTCCACGGGCTCACCCGATTGGTCCTCAATCAGATTTTGTTCAGAAACATAAGCAACATAGAAGGATTGGTCGTTCTCCGCCAACAGGTGATAGAACGGCTGATCCTTAACAGGGCGGCTGTCTTCGGGAATGGCTTCATACCACTCTTCCGAATTGGCGAACTCTGGATCCACGTCAAAAATCACCCCCCGAAAAGGGTGTCTGCGATGTCGAACCACCTGGCCCAGGCGGTACTTGGCGTGTGTTTTCAGCATTGTTTCAGCCCCCAAAGCTTTAACTACCTCTTTCCGGGCCAAAAAGCCAACCATTGATCCACGAATCGGGGAAACAGTCTGTGAACCTCTTGCTGACAGTGTTCGAAATCGTCGCTCCGGTTTTTTTACTGGCAGCAATTGGCTTTACCTGGGTCCGACTTGGTTTTGAGTACCGTCTGCAATTCGTCACACGTTTTGCCATGACGCTGGCCGTGCCCAGCCTGATCTTCGTGGCGCTGATGCAGACCGAGATTCCGGGCGGAGATTTGTCCCGTTTCACGCTGGCGACCATAGCGGCCAATCTGGCGCTGGCAGTCGTGTTTTGGCTGTTGGTACGCGTCCTGAAACTGGAACAGCGCACGTATCTGTCGCCGCTGATTTTCGGCAATACCGGCAATCTGGGCCTGCCCCTGTGCATCTTTGCGTTTGGTCAGGCCGGGCTGGGCTATGCGGTCATCTTCCTGTCAGTCACAGCCCTGTTTTCGTTCACCTACGGCATATACCTCGTGGCCGGCAAAGGCGCTTTTGGCAAAGTCCTGCGTGAACCCATGGTCTGGGCCACCCTTCTGGGCGCATTGTTTTTGTGGCGCGGGTGGGAAACACCGGTCTTCCTGACCAATACGTTGGGACTGTTGGGGCAAATGGCTGTCCCACTGATGCTGATCACATTGGGCGTTGCGATCGCCCGCCTCTCGACCCACAGCTTGCGCGCCGCTGCTTGGCTGTCGATCCTGAAACTGGCTGTGTGTTTCGCCCTTGGCTGGGCGGTGGCGGCCCTGTTCGATCTCGAAGCCATCGGCTTTGGCGTTCTGGTGCTGCAGATGTGCACTCCGGTCGCCGTGACATCATATTTGCTGGCCGAGCGGTTTGAAGCCGATTCAGACGCCGTCGCCGGCATGGTCATGGTGTCAACTTTGCTGAGTGTCGCCGCGTTACCATTAATTCTAGCTATCGTTCTGTAGCGATTGTGATTTCATCAGAACTCAATCTGCGCTAGAATAAAGAAAAAAGGCACGAGGCACATGAGCAGAATTCTTTTCGTACTCTTAGGGGTGCTGCTTTTGGCATCCTGTGGGGGTGGGTCAAAGCAACCACCCAGCAGATTGAACGACGCGTGCAGCATTGCGCGCGAAAAGCCGGACTATATCAAGGCCTTCAAGAGCACCGAACGCAAATGGGGCGTTCCCGTGCACGTCCAGATGGCAACGATCTATCAAGAAAGCCGCTATCGGCATGACGCGCGGACGCCGCATAAATACGTTCTTGGCGTCATACCGATGGGTCGCCAAAGCAGCGCCTACGGATATGGTCAGGCGCTGGATGGGACTTGGGAACAGTACCAGCGCGAAACCGGCAAGCGCCGCGCCAAACGTGATCGCATCCGCGACGCGTCGGACTTTATCGGCTGGTACATGAACAAAAGCTATGAGCGCAACGGTATTCATCCCAGCGATACACGCAATCAGTATCTGGCCTATCACGAAGGCCACACGGGCTATGCCCGCGGCAGCCACAACGGCAAGTCATGGTTGCTGAATGTCGCCGATGAAGTGGATGCGCGCGCGCAGCTCTATCAGGCGCAGTTGTCCACCTGCCGCTATTGATGGTGGGGCGGATCAGCGGTTCGCTGATCCGCTTCGCGCTCTGTTAGAGAACAGGTTCTGATCCAGACTGCCGCTTTCCGTCAGCGGGCCCAACAGAACTGTCGTCTGACTGCCTGCGTTGTCATGGATCACCCATTTTCGCAATTCGACGGGATCGCTGGTGAACATCAGCTCGATCCTGCCGCTTTCAGGGTTTTTCGGGTCCTGTGCCGTGACGACAGTCGCGGTCCCGTCGAAATCGTGACCCACAACCATGTTGGCCTGGCCCAGATCAACGTTACGGGCCAGAACCAGTGACAGCGGTGTCCGCCGCAATGGATATTGCTCGGGCGGCTGGTTGGATTTTGGGTCAAATATCTGAACCGTGCCCGCACGCGCCAGGACAACGGCACTGTTAGGCGGGTCATATTCAAACCGCATTTTGCCCGGCCGCTGCAACCACAGCTTTCCAGTGCTCAGCGAGCCATCATCATTCACCTGGGTGAACGTGGTCTGAACCGTTTTCAGCTGGTTCAGATATTTTGAGATTTCCGACAGCGGCAGCTTGTCAGCCGCCCAGGCCGCGGGCGCGGCAAGTGTCAGAACAAGGGCAAGGGCAATCTGTTTCATGCGTCACAGATATGCGCTCTGCCCTTGTTATTAAATATCCTATTGCTCGGGTACGAGGATTTCGCGTTTTCCGACATGATTTGCCGCCGAAACAACACCTTCGTCCTCCATTTGCTCAACAAGCCGCGCCGCTTTGTTGTAGCCAATGGCGAGTTTCCGCTGAATGTACGAGGTCGAGCATTTGCGATCCTTGATCACAATTGCCACTGCCTGATCATAAAGCGCGTCCTCTCCATTGGTGTTGCCACCGGTGTTCAGACCCAGAACGGCGTCGATATTGTCGGCCTTCTCTTCGGCCGGGCCGTCCAGCACGCTACCCACATAATCCGGCGGACCGAACTGTTTCAGGTGGTTGACGACTTCCTCGACCTCCTCATCCGAGACAAACGGACCGTGGCAACGGGTGATCTTGGCCCCACCGGCCATATAGAGCATGTCACCCTGCCCCAGCAGTTGCTCGGCACCCATTTCACCCAGAATGGTGCGGCTGTCGACTTTCGAGGTCACCTGGAACGAAATCCGGGTTGGGAAGTTCGCCTTGATCGTACCGGTGATCACGTCGACCGACGGGCGTTGCGTCGCCATGATCAGGTGGATACCCGAGGCCCGCGCCATCTGTGCGAGGCGTTGGATGCACGCCTCGATTTCCTTGCCTGCGACCATCATAAGGTCAGCCATTTCGTCGACGATGACGACAATATAGGGCATCGCTTCGGGGGCGAATTCCTCGGTCTCGAACATCGGCTCGCCGGTTTCATCGTCGAACCCGGTCTGCACCGTGCGGCTGAACAGCTCGCCCTTGGCCAGCGCATCCTTCACACGACCATTGTAACCGGCGATATTGCGCACGCCCATCTTGGACATTTTGCGATAGCGGTCTTCCATCTCGCCCACGACCCATTTCAGGGCCACAACCGCCTTTTTCGGGTCGGTCACAACGGGCGACAGCAGATGCGGGATGCCGTCATAGACCGACAGTTCCAGCATCTTGGGATCGATCATGATCAGACGGCACTCATCCGGCGTTAGCTTGTATAGCAACGACAGGATCATCGTGTTGATCGCCACCGATTTACCGGACCCGGTCGTGCCCGCGATCAACAGGTGAGGCATCTTGGCCAGGTTCGCCACGACAGACTCACCGCCGATATCCTTGCCCAGCGCCAGTGGCAGTGCGTGGTTGCCGTCGCCAAAGTCGCGGCTGGCAAGGATTTCACGCAGCACCACCATCTCGCGGTTCTCGTTCGGCAATTCAATCCCGATCACCGACCGTCCCGGCAGGGTAGAGACCCGCGCAGAAAGCGCCGACATCGACCGGGCGATATCGTCGGCCAAACCGATCACGCGGCTGGCTTTTAAGCCCGGAGCGGGCTCCAGTTCGTACATGGTGACGACGGGGCCGGGTCGCACGCTGACAATCTCGCCCTTCACGCCGTAATCATCCAGCACATTCTCCAGCATCCGCGCGTTTTCCTCGAGCGCTTCGTCGCTCAGATGATGGCGCTGGATGCTGGTAGGGTTTGCCAACAAGCCCAATGGCGGCAGTTCAAAATCAGAATGCCGCTCTTCGAAGGATAGCGTCGGTTGGGCCTCGGCCTGAGCGCGGCGCGACGGTGGCGGCGCACGGCGCACGGGTTGCGCCACAACAGGCTTGCGGGGTTCGGCCACAGGGATTTTCATAGCCTGTCGCGGCGTCGCCTCAGGTGCCTGAGCATCCTCGAAAACAGCCTCATCCTCAAAATCGGACTCGGTTTGATAGTCCTGAAGGGAATGAGGCTCAGGTACATATTCATGGCCTGCCGGTTCCTGCCATTCCGGAACACTACCAGCAGTCAGCGGTGGTTCGGGCGGTAGATCTCCGGCCTGTCCTGCGTTCAGGATAAGTGGGTCCGGTCCCCTGCCGCGCCCCTTGGTCAGCGGCAGATTTGGGTCCGGCTCGGGTGTCATTTCCCCAGTTGCCACCTTGCGATTGCGCACGGCCGCGGAAATCTTCGAGCGGATGCGGTCCTCGCCCGGCATATCATAAAACCCTTCTACCGGGTCAGGTTCGACCAACTCGGGTTCGGGCATGGGCTCGGGACGCCGGATCAACGCCGGCATCCGCGCCAGCAAACCGGTTTTCTGCGGCTCGGGCTCTGGTTCTTCCAAAATCGGATCGGCGTAGGCCAGTTCGTCGTCAAATACTGCGTCCGCTGATTCAGCCCGGGCTGCCTTGCGCTCATCCCATTGCACGCGCCGGTCACGGGCCGCCTGTGCAGTGGCAGCGGCACCGCGGCCCAACATGTTCATCAACATGTCATAGGCCATGACAAGACCCAGAAGAAAGGCGCGGAACCCTTTGCGCACATCGGCCTTGGTGAAGCCCAGCACAAAAATACCCAGTGCCAGCATCCCCGCCGCCATCGCCAGTGACATCAGCTTGACCATGAAATGGGACGAAATCGGCAGCAGCGTCAGCAACGCCCCCATGACCGTGTCACCAAACAGGCCACCCAATCCAAAACTGTGTGTGGCGCGCCATGCATCACCGGGTACAAGCGTTGCGGCATAAACCGATACGATCGCGATCCAGATCGGGGCAAAGATCAGGCGGGCGACGGCCCGATCCTCGCCGAAGTGGCCGGCAAATCGCACGCCCCAGCCAACCAGTACCAGGGCAATGCTCCAGCTGCCCCAACCGACGATCATGAACAGTGGCGCGGCGATCGAAGCCCCGATCCGCCCCATCCAGTTCTGCACCGGCGCGTCCGTGGACACCATCCAGTTCGGATCATCCGGCGTGTACGACCAGATCATCGCCGCTGCTGCAAATCCCAGCAGGATCAGAGCGATCCCGATCAGTTCCTTGCTGCGCCGTTCGATGGCCGCCTGCGTGGTGCTGTCCAACAAAGGATCGCGTTTGCGCGCGTTCAATGATGCCATTTTGCCCTCGTACCTCACGAATAGATGCAGTCGCGGAGTGTCATAAGCCCGCGCTGCAACTCTGTTTTTGGGGCCACCATCGCGACCCTGATAAATGCTTCGCCCGGGTTCTGTCCCGGATCGCCTTGAGAAAGATATGCACCCGGCAGAACCCGAACACCGGTTTCCTGCCACAGCTTCAATGCGGCTTCCTCGCCGTTGTCGACCGGCAGCCACAGGAAAAATCCGGCTTCGGGCGGCATGTAGCCCTGAACGCCAGCAAAAACATTGTCCGCGATAGAGTATTTTTCCTGGTAGAGCGTACGATTCTCGGCCACATGCGCCTCATCCGCCCAGACCCTGGCAGCGGCGGCCTGCAACGGTGCGGGTAACGGTGCCCCGGAATAGGCCCTTAGCTGCTTGACCCGTCTGATCGACTCCGTGCCACCCGCGATAAGGCCCGAACGCAATCCGGCGAGGTTGGAACGCTTTGACAGTGAATTGAACAGCGTTATCCGTTCGGGATCAGCCCCAAGCTCCTGCGCAACGGTCAGAACGCCAACAGGCGCAACATCCCGATAGATCTCGGAATAGCATTCGTCTGCGAATATGCGGAAATCGTACTTTTCGGCCAGACGGATCAGGTCAACCCAATACTCTCGCGAGGCGACGGCACCCTGTGGATTGGCCGGTGAGCAGATATAAGCCACGGCCGTCCGGTTCAGAACATCTTCGGGCAAGCTCGCATAGTCCGGCAGATGGCCTGTGGAAGCCGTCGCGGGCACGAAAAATGGCTGCGCCCTAACCGAGATCGAGGCAACCATGTACACTTGATAAAACGGGTTAGGGCACAGCACGATTGGCTGCTCGCCATTTTTCCGCTCGGGACACAGCGCCATTGCGGCGTTGTACAACCCTTCACGCGTTCCGTTCAGGGCCATCACGTTGGTTTCCGGATCAAGCGCAACGCCATAGCGGCGGTCTATCCAGTCCGTGATCGCACTACGCAGCGCAGGCGAACCCTCGTTCGGCGGATACCCCTGAAAATCAGCAGCATTTTCCATGATGACATCCGTCACCCAGCCCGGGAAATCGTGCATGGGCGTCCCGATGGTCATGTGAACGACCTCACCACCCGGCTGGTGATGGTCCAACAGGGCGCGCAGACGCGGGAATGCATATGCCGGTAGGTTCGAAAACCGCTCGGGAAAATTCATAACTACTGCCTCAATGCCGGGATCATTGACGCCCCGGTTTTCAGGCAGATTACAGGCGTGCCCCCCCTTCGTCCAGACAAAGAGGTGCCGAATCAGGGGATTGTGGCATTCAGGCCAACGCGGATTCGACGGCTGAACCCAACCGCAACAGCACCTCTTCGGACTTCGGAAAACCCAACATCATCAGCCCGCAACTTGGCGATCCGGTTGGCAAGGTCAGTGCCGCCAGCCCCATCAGATTGCCGATCCGAGTATTGCGCAGGGCCAACAGGTTCTCGGTGACATAATATTCATGATCGTTCATCAGACGATCCAGATTCGGCGGCAGTATTGGGGCCGTCGGGGCCAACACTGCATCGAATCCGACGGTGGCAGCATCCCATGCGTGACGATAGGCCTTGAGCTTGGCCCAGGCCGCCACGTAGTCAGGCCCGGAGTTGTCTTTTCCCATGCGGAACCGCTCAAGAATTTCCGGGTACATCGCATCGGGATTGGCCTCGATCACATCTCGCCACAACCCGTAGGCCTCGGTTGTGTAGAGAAGTCCCGACAACCCCATCGCATCATTCAGTTCCGGCACCTCCAAAGGCACAATTTCGGCACCTGCTTCCGTCAATTTTCGCAGGGCGTCTTCGTGTGCCTTACGCGGCACGTCACGCAGATCGTCCTTGGCGATGTTCTGCAAGTCGGCGAAACGGCGACCTTTGAGCGTCGCGCCTCTCAGGTCGACCGGGGACCCCCCTTCGAGCAGCGCCAACATATGCGCGGCGTCCTCGACCGACCGCGCCAATGGGCCGATGGTGTCAAATCTCAGGCACAGAGGCACAACACCTTCGAGGCTCAGACGCCCGAACGTCGTCTTCAAACCGACCAGATCATTCCAGGCCGCGGGAATACGCACCGAACCGCCGGTGTCTGAACCGATCCCACACGCTGCCAGTCCCCAGGCCACCGACGCGCCGGCCCCCGAAGACGAACCACCGGGAACTGCGGCCTCGTCATGAATACAAGGCGGGGTTTCGGTGATCGGATTCAGCCCAAGACCGGAAAAAGCCAGCTCGCTCATATGCGTTTTGCCCAGGCACACTGTCCCCATCGCCGTGGCGTTGCGCAGCACCCGTGCATCCGCGTCCGGCACCCGCCCTTTCAACAGGGCCGAGCCCGCTTCGGTCCCGACTCCAGCGGAATCAAACAGATCCTTCCAACTGATTGGCACACCATCCAGCAAGGACCGGCGCAGGCCCAGCCTGGCCCTTTCCTGCGCCGCATGCGCCTCGGCCCGGGCCCGGTCGTGGGTGACGCGCGCATAGATCCGGTCTTTGTGCGGATGCGCATCAATGGCGGAAAGATAGGTTTCCGTCAGATCAACCGGATCAATCTGTCCCATCCCGATGCCCCGACCCAAATCACATGCGGTCATGGTCAGCCAGTCCTGCATCCTGCCCCCCTCTGGAAACCTGCTTTACCGGACGGTAGCGACAGGACCGCACATGGACAATCCCGAAAGGGGGCGCATATTGCGGGTCATGACAAAGGCTTCCGATATCCTGATCGTTGGGGGCGGGCTGAACGGCCCTGCTCTGGCTCTGGCTTTGGCGCAGACCGGCCACACGGTCACTGTCATTGATGCGCTGGCAGAGAAAGTGCGCAAGAACGCCGCATTTGACGGGCGAGCCTATGCGCTGGCGCTGGCCTCGAAACGGCTTTTGGACGCGATTGGCATCTGGGATCGGGTTTCGGAACACGCCCAGCCGATGCTCGAGATCAAGGTGACGGACGGCCACGCCGGCGCCGGGCCATCGCCGTTTTTTATGCATTTCGACCATGCCGAGATCGAAGAGGGCCCGATGGGCTATATGGTCGAAGATCGCCACCTGCGTCGCGCGTTTCTTGAGGCCATGGCCGAGGAACCGAACATTACCCAACTCAGCGGACAAACAGTGGTATCGCAGGATATCGACGCGTCCGGTGCTACTTTGACCCTGAATGACGGCGCGACGGTAACTGGCGGTGTGCTGGTAGGCTGCGACGGGCGCCACAGCGGCACAGCCCAACGCGCGGGGATCAAGCGGACCGGATGGGATTACGGTCAGACGGCGCTGGTCTGTGCCATCGAGCATGAATTGCCGCATGACGGAGTTGCGCACCAGTTTTTCATGCCACCCGGCCCGCTGGCGATTTTGCCATTGACGGGCAACCGCAGCTCGATCGTCTGGAGCGAACGGACCGAAACCGCCAATCGCATCAACGCTTTGCCCGAGTCCGAGTACCTGCAGGTTCTACGGCCCCGGTTCGGCGATTTTCTGGGTGATATCAGGCTTCAGGGCGACAGGTTCACTTATCCGCTGAACCTGACCATTGCCAATTCTTTCATTTCCGATCGCCTGGCCCTGGTCGGCGACGCTGCGCACGGGATGCACCCGATTGCCGGTCAAGGTCTGAATGCAGGACTGCGCGATGTGGGGGCACTTGCCGAGGTTCTGACACTGGCGGGACGCCGGGGCGAGGATATCGGCTCGACGCTCGTGCTGGAGCGCTATCAGGAATGGCGCAGGTTCGACACCGCCTCGCTTGCATTGGCGACGGATGTATTCAACAAGCTGTTTTCAAACGACAATCCCTTGCTGCGCCTTGGGCGCGACATCGGTATGGGGATCGTCGGGTCACTTCCCGGCCTGCGTCGTGGCTTCGTACGCGAAGCCGCAGGCCTGACCGGGGATTTGCCAAAACTGCTGCAGGGCCGCGCAATTTAATCCAGTTCGCGGGCTTCATCCACCAGCATAACCGGAATGCCATTGCGGATCGGGAAGGCCAGGCCAGCCGCCCTGGACACCAGCTCCTGCCGCTCGGCATCGTAGTGCAAGGTCGTATGGGTCTGGGGACAGATCAGAGCCTCAAGCATGTGGCGGTCGAAGGCGTGGTCCTGTTCGCTCATTGCAGTTTTTCCTCGTTTGAGCCGCCGCGCATGGCAAACTCGATCAGTGTCACAAGTGTTTCACGCCTTGTGCTCAGGCACGGCGCCTCAAGCAGGGCCTGTTTGTCTTCAGGGTCAAAGTCCAAAAGCATCGACAAGGAATTAACCAGCAATTCGTCATCCGCATCTTTCATTGTGTCCCAGTCGGTCGACAACTGTCGAGACGAGAAGAATTTTTCCAGCAAGGTCAGAAAGTTGTTGCGGTTGAACCCTTCGTCGACCTCGGCCTTGCCCAAATCCCGGTCGAACCCGCCCCACGACACTGTGCACCGCCGGTATGGCGTGAAGCTGTCAACTTCCGCTTTCACCCGAAACCGCGAGATGCCCGTCAAAGTGATCAGATAGCGGCCATCTTCGGTTTCCGAAAACTGCGTCACACGACCGGCGCACCCAATTTGATGCAGTTTGTCACCGTTGCTCTGGCACGGGTTGGGCTGGACCATGCCAATCAACCGTTCCTGCGTTTTCAACGCGTCATCCAGCATTTGCAGGTAACGCGGTTCGAAAATGTGCAGGGGCAGACGTGCACGCGGCAGCAGCAATGCCCCCGGCAACGGGAAAACAGAGATCGTTTCCGGCAGGTCAGCAGGATGCATCATATACCCGAGTGTAGCCCTGATCGGAATTTAGGCAAATATCATCGAGCTGAGTTTGCGCCGGCCATTCAATACAATCGGGTCATTGGGTTTGAGCGCGTCAAAGATCGTGAACAACTGCGTTTTGGCCGCGCCGTCGTTCCACTCGCGATCCCGGCGGAACAGTTCCAGTAGCTGGGCCACAGCCTCCTCTACATTACCGTTCGCGTGCAGCGCCTGCGCCAGATCAAAGCGGGCCTGATGGTTGTCCGGATCGGCCTCAACCGCTGCGGTCAGATCACCGACCGGACCCGCATCTGCGGCCTGTTTCGCCAGTTCCAGCTGAGCATGCGCCGCTTCGAGTTCGGCCGAAGTCGAAATCTCCGCAGGGGCTCCGTTCAGGATCGCCTCGGCCTGATCCAGATCACCCGAAGCGATATGGGCGCGCACCAGCCCGCCGTAGGCCCCCGCGTGATTGGGTTCTTCGCCCAGAATGGCTGCAAAAGTCTGGGCGGCGTCCACCGCCGCGCCTTCGCTCAGCATCTCTTCGGCGGCCTGCACAGCGTCATCCAGTTGCCCGCCCGGGCTTTCACCGCCCGCCGCCTCGATAACGCGATCGACGAACGCCTTGATCTCGGACCCAGGAACTGCGCCCTGGAACCCGTCAACGGGCTGACCCTTATGGAAGGCATAGACCGTTGGGATTGACTGAACGCGCATTTGCGCGGCGATCATCTGAGCCTCGTCCACATTGATCTTGACCATTTTGACCGCACCCTTAGCGGCGGTCACGGCCTCTTCCAGCAGCGGGCCCAGTGTCTTGCAGGGGCCGCACCACGGCGCCCAGAAGTCGACAATCACCGGGGTGTCCTGCGAGGCCTCAACCACGTCGGCCATAAAGGTGGCCTCGGTTCCGTCCTTGATCAGATCGGTGGCTGGGGCGTTGTCCGCGCCGTTCAGAAGATCCATGGCATTCACTCTCAGGTTCGTTTTCGCGCCTTATATGCAACTGCCCGGCGCAGAAACCAAGGGCAGAATCGCGGGTTTATTGCCCGATCACAGGTCAAAAGTCGCAAAAACCGGCGCGTGATCGCTGGGTTTCTCCCACCCGCGCGCCGCGCGCAAGATGCGGCTGGAATGCCCTGCATTCGAAATATCCGGCGTGGCCCAGATATGATCCAGCCGCCGCCCCTTGTCCGCAGCATCCCAATCGCGGGCGCGATAGGACCACCAGCTATAGAGTTTCCCTTCGGGAATATCCTTTCGCGTGATATCTACCCAACCGCCCGCATCCTGCGTTTCGGCCAGATGCTCGACCTCAATAGGCGTGTGAGACACAACCTTGAGCAACTGCTTGTGAGACCACACGTCATCTTCACGCGGCGCGATGTTCAGATCGCCGACGAGAATGGAGTTGTCCGGCCTTTCCGCGTGAAACCAGTCACGCATGTCGGTGAGGTAGTCGAGTTTCTGACCAAACTTCTCATTCACTTCACGATCAGGCACATCGCCGCCGGCCGGGACATAGAAATTGTGGATCACCACGCCGTTCTCCAACCGCCCGGCGATGTGGCGCGCATGGCCGAGCCCGGCAAAATCCTTGTCTCCCACTTCCTCCAGCGGAAGTCGCGACAGGATGGCAACGCCGTTATACCCTTTCTGCCCGCGTGCGATCATGTGCGTGTAACCAAGTGCGGCGAACCCTTCGGTCGGTATCTTTTCGACCGGTGACTTGCACTCTTGCAGGCACAACACATCCGGAGCCTCTTCCTGCAGCAATTTCAGCACGATAGGCTCGCGCAGGCGGACCGAATTGATGTTCCAGGTAGCAAGGGTGAAGGGCATATGGGATTCCTCTGTCGCGATTGGCCAGAGGTTAGCGTGACACCGCACTGGGTGCCATGAGAAAAGACTGCCTAAGGGCTTGATTTGCTGAATGTCGAATGCCCGGACGATGCGGATTATCACCTTTTGGTTCATCAAGTGCGGAATGTGGTAAAGCAAAGAAGGCTGCTTGCAGGCCTGACTAATTGCCTTGCCTATGGAGAACTTCTAGTGAAACGCTTGTTTCCTTCCCTTCCGGAAAACTCTTCGCTTGGAGATGTCATTCAGGCCTTTCCTGAAAAGCTCGCTCCCTGGTGCGAGTATGAAAGCCTAGTAATGCGCGGCGAGAGCGAACTCTCGATTGCAGAGCGCGAACTGATTGCGGCTTACGTTTCCGGTTTGAATTCTTGCTCCTATTGTCACGACGCACATACCGTTTTCGCTAAAGCATACGGGATCGACGTCGAGACAATTGAGGCGCTGATGGACGACCGCGACTCGGCACCTGTCGACCCAAAACTCAAACCCATCCTTGCCTATGTTGAGACGTTGACCCTCAGCCCGTCTCGGATGACCGAAAGGGACGCCGAAGTAGTTTATAGTGCGGGATGGTCTGAGCAGGCGCTTTTCGATGCAATTCAGGTCTGTGGCGTTTTCAATCTCGTGAACCGCTTCATCGAAGGCACAGGTGTTGCGGCAACGGGAAACGATCCAAGGGATGCAAGCGAAGAGACTCTGTCGCGATGTCGCAGCGAGACTTTCTATACCGATTTCGGGCGTAAAAACGGCTTGGAAGTCTAGCTTCATAGTATCTGCTTCGGACCCTTAGCCACCACCCAGGTCCCACCAACCCAAAAAAAGCCGGGCCATTCGGCCCGGCAGTCCAACAGGGAGGTACATGTCATGACCCGGACATGCACGGGTTGGGAGTAATCTAAATATGCCTACAGGGTATCACTTTGATCCAAGTCAATCCACCGCCCGTCAAGACACAAGGCGATATCCGCCGGATTCTGTGACCAAAAGGCGAGCATTCGACGGATCCGGCTCGATTTTCTGACGCAGGCGGTAGATATGTGTTTCCAGTGTGTGGGTTGTAACCCCTGCGTTATATCCCCAAACCTCGTGCAGCAGGACATCGCGGGCCACAACGCCGTCGGTTGAACGGTACAGGAACTTGAGGATGTTCGTCTCTTTCTCGGTCAGGCGAATCTTACGGTCATCCTCGGTCATCAGCATCTTCATGGCCGGCTTGAACGTGTAGGGGCCAAGAACAAAGACCGCATCTTCCGATTGTTCGTGCTGGCGCAGCTGGGCGCGGATGCGGGCGAGAAGAACCGGGAATTTGAATGGCTTGGTGACATAGTCATTTGCACCGGCGTCGAGGCCCAGAATCGTGTCTGCGTCACTGTCATGACCGGTCAGCATCAGTACCGGGCTTTTGACCCCCTGTTTTCGCATCAGACGGCACAGCTCACGACCGTCTGTATCCGGCAGGCCAACATCCAGGATCACCAGATCATAGATCGCCTCGCGCGCCCGCTCCATCGCGGATTGACCATCCGAGGCTTCGAACACATCGAAATCTTCGGTCATTACAAGTTGCTCGCTGAGCGCCTCGCGCAGGTCTTCGTCGTCATCCACCAGCAGGATTTTCTTGAGCTGAGCCATATACGGTCCTCCTAACCCTTTTCCATCACTTGCGTGCGAAAGATGCAATCGGCAAGATTTGCTGCAACCGTCTCACGCCCTCGTGTCCGACACGCAGGAAATGTTTCACATTGCCCGTTGATCGGGATAGGAGGGGGCCGAACGTTATAGGGTAACACGCATGAGTCTCATTCCCGATATCAAGGAGTTGCTGGCGCGCGCGCGCGCCGATCTGCGCATGGGTCTGCCGGTCGTATTGACGGATGACACGGATACCAGCGTATTGGCCCTGGCATCCGAGACGTTGAGCCCGCAGCGTCTGGCGGACCTGCGCGGTTTAGGCGGCGAGCCGGTCGTCGCCATCACCATGCGCCGAGCGGAAACGCTCAAGGCGCGGGCTTATGACGGGGATCTGGCGCGGGTTCTGATTCCGGCCGACGCGGATCACAGTTGGGTCCAGGCGGTTGCAGACCCGTCTGACGACCTGAATGCACCGATGAAAGGTCCGTTGATGTCCGAACGTCAGGGCAATGCCAACCTGCATCGCATCGCGATCGCTCTGACCAAATCCGCACGCCTTTTGCCCGCCGCCGTTGTTGTGCCCATCACCGATGGCCGCAGCTTCGCGGCAACACATGGCCTGACCTGCATTGATCACACCCGAGCCACGCCCCATTTGGCGGATCGAAGCGCCCTGCACGAAGTTGTCGCCGCACGTCTGCCAATGGAGGTGTCCGAGGCCGGGCGCCTGCATGTCTTCCGTCCTGAAGATGGCGGTGAAGAACACTACGCTATCGAAATCGGTCGTCCGGACCGGGACAAACCGGTTTTGGCGCGTCTGCATTCGGCCTGCTTTACCGGCGACCTGATGGGCAGCCTGAAATGCGATTGCGGCCCGCAGCTGCGCGGCGCGTTGGCCCAGATGGGCGCCGAAGGGGCTGGCGTTCTGCTCTACCTGAATCAAGAGGGGCGTGGGATCGGTCTGGCCAACAAGATGCGAGCCTATTTTTTGCAGGATCAAGGGTTTGACACAGTTGAAGCCAACCACCGGTTGGGGTTCGAAGATGACGAACGCGACTTTCGACTGGGCTCGGACATTTTGAAATCCCTCGGGTTTGGCTCGGTTCGCCTGTTGACAAACAACCCTGCAAAAATCGCGATGATGGAACGCACAGGGATCGCCGTCACCGAGCGTGTTCCGCTCAAGGTCGGAGAGACTTCGCACAACCAGGGATATCTGGCGACCAAGGCGGCAAAATCGGGCCATTTGCTTTGACGCCGGGCGACCTGGTTCTGACGCCAATAGGGGTGCGCTTTCTCGGGCAGGTTTTTCCGTGCGCAATCGGCAAGGGCGGTTTGAGCAACAGCAAGCGTGAAGGCGACGGGGCCACACCGACCGGAGCGCATCGGATCGTCGGGATGCTCTATCGACCGGACCGGATGTCAGCTCCGGCCGCTTGGGCGCGCCCGATTGGGCCAAATGACTTGTGGTCTGACGACCAGGCCGAACCGGAGTATAATCAACTCGTCTCCGCGCCGTATGTTGGCAGCCATGAAAAACTGCGGCGCCCGGACCCATTGTATGACCTGGTTCTGATCACCGACTGGAACTGGCCCAACGCGGTTCCTGGTCGAGGGTCAGCGATATTCCTACACCAGTGGCGACGCCCACGTTATCCCACTGAAGGATGCCTGGCTTTTAGCCGTGATCACCTACATTGGATTGCGAGACAGGTTGTCCCGGGCACGCGCGTGATCATCCCTGAAGTTTGACACGCTCTCCGAATATCGCAGAACCGACGCGCACGTGGGTCGCGCCGAGGGCAATGGCAGATTCGAAATCGCTGCTCATACCCATCGAAAGCCCTTGAAGCCCGTTGCGTTCGGCGATCCTGGCCAATAGCGCGAAATGCAGTGTCGGCTCCTCATCGATCGGCGGGATACACATCAGACCACGAACCGGCAAATCCATGCTATTGCACTCGGCGATAAATGCGTCTGCGTCCGACGGCAGAACCCCGGCCTTCTGTTCCTCCTCGCCTGTATTGACCTGAATGAACAAATCCGGGCAGGCGCCGATTTCCTGCGCCAGTCGGGCAACGGTCTTGGCAAGTTTCGGGCGGTCCAGCGAATGGATCGCGTTGCACAACTCCATCGCCTGCCGGGTTTTGTTGGTTTGCAGCGGGCCGATCAAGTGCAGGTCAATATCTGCGAATTTCTCTTTAAAAGCCGGCCATTTGCCCGCAGCCTCCTGCACGCGGTTTTCCCCAAAGCAACGATGTCCCTGCTCCAATACGGCCTCAACACGATCGTTCGGCTGCACTTTGGACACAGCGATCAATTTGACCGAGTTGGCCGCGCGACCAGCTTTGGCTTCGGCTTTGGCTATTCGGTTGGTGATATCTTGCAGCGACATTGGGCCTCTCACTTTGCAGTTGCCGCAGAAAAACGCCAAGTCGGCGCAAAAGAAAAGGGCAGGTCCGAAGACCTGCCCTTGAACCTTGTGGTTCAGATCAACTTAGAAGTTGAACTGAGCACCGAAGTCCGCGCGCAGCGTGCTGCCGGTGGTGGACTGGCCACGCTCGGATTGACCGATACCACCACGCAGCGATACACCGCCACCCAGGTCATAGATAGCGCCGATACCGTACTGCTGGTTATCGTTGGAAGCGTTACCGTCACCGTAGGCGAAGGTCAGCGTGGTTGCCGAACCAAGATTGTAGGCCAGCGACAGACCGTATGCGGTGCCGTTCAGGTTTGCAGCGGTCACGTCATCGTCAGCAACGAACAGAGTACCGCTGAAGTCACCGAAGTCTGCACCCAGGGTCAGAACGGTCAGGCTCTGCTTGGACACGTTGCCGATTCCGCCTGTTTGACCATAGGCCAGGGCAGCGGTGATGTTGTTGAAGGTGTAGGTCGCGCTGATGTCCCAGCGGTCAGTGTCCGAAGGCGCACCATTGATTGCAATGGTTGCCTGGTCATACGACGCACCGAAGGCGAAGTCGCCAACAGCGTACTGGAAGAACACAGCGTTCGAACCCGAACCGGTCGACGAATAGGCCAGGAAGTTGTAGTCAACGCCCGAGTACTGACCGATGAAGTTTTCCAGGCCCGGCTCGTTACCGTAGTAGTTTGCCAGGTTGTCGAACGAACCCGCAACGTTGCCCGCGTCAACACGCAGACCACCGAAGATGACCGAGAAACGCGCGCCGTTCAGACCAGCTGCGTTTGCTTCGCCAGTGTTGGCGTTTTCGTCAGCTTGCAGACGAACGCGGCCTTCAAAGCGAACGCCACCGTCAGTTTCTGCGATGCCGTCGATGTTCAGACGGAAACGAGAAACCAGGATGGTTTCGTCGGTTGCGACATTGGCGGTACCGGCAGCTGCACCGTTGGAGGTGAAGTTGTTAACGGAACCCATGCGGTCTTCCAGGTATCCCAGACCAAAACGGCCGTAGCCGCTGAACTTAACTTCGGCCGCTGCAACGCTTGCGGTTGCAATCAGAGCGGTCGATGCGAAGAGAACTTTTTTCATCTTGTTTCCCTCGGTTTCAAAGATTTTCTACTCGACACATGCCGGGCACGTGTCTCAGCACGGTCACCGTGTCGCTCTTTTTGCCCCCTTTGCGCAAGCTTGGCATAAACCCTTCGCCGTCATTCGGGCCGGATTGGTGCAAGGATGCCACAGTCGGATTTCGCCCGTTTCCTGCCGTCCGCTCACGCGCTTATGTGAAGAATGGGCTTGTTGCAGCACGGGTCCTTGTCTAGGAGTATCACTCGAACGACACACAACAAGTGATACAGGACCTGCAAAAGATGCGCCTGCTGAGGATTCTGGGTTTAACCATTGTGACGGCCGCCGTCTCGGCCTGCGGACAGAATCGGCCTCCGGGCGATGCCAGTGTTTTGACGGTTGATGGCAGTTCGTCGGAGGAACGAGAGCTTAATGATCCGAATCGCGCCACAATCTGGGATGTGTTCGGGCCGGACAATTCCGAGCAAGTGACTCAGGTAAACCGCTATCTGTGGGCGGCTTCGCTGGATGTGCTGAATTTCCTGCCCGTGCAGGAGGTCGACCCGTTTACCGGTGTAATCGTAACCGGTTACGGCAAACCGCCGGGCGGCGGACGCTCCTACCGGGCGACGGTTCACATCAGCGATCCTGCCCTTGCAGCGCGATCTCTGTCGGTTGCCTTGCAGACCAGCGGCGGCGCGCCGGTCAGTGCGGCGACCACCCGTGCGGTTGAAGACGCGATCCTTTCGCGGGCGCGGCAGCTACGCATTGCGGACAACAAGCTCTAGCAACCCGCATCAAATCACAATATTACCACGCCGGGTTCATGCCCGGCGTTTTCATTACCAAGGACTGCACAATGTCACGCTATTCGGCCACCGAAATCGAAGCAAAATGGCAACAAGCCTGGGACAAGGCCGGAATTTTCACCGCCGACCACAAGGCGGACAAGCCGAAATACTATGTGCTTGAGATGTTCCCTTACCCGTCGGGCCGCATTCATATGGGGCATGTGCGCAACTATACGATGGGCGACGTGATCGCGCGGCACAAACTGGCCACTGGGCACAACGTACTGCACCCGATGGGCTGGGACGCATTCGGGATGCCTGCCGAAAACGCAGCGATGGCCATTGGCGGTCACCCCAAGGACTGGACTTACGGCAATATCGCCGACATGCGCGGGCAGATGAAGCCGCTGGGCCTGTCGATCGACTGGTCCCGCGAATTCGCCACCTGTGACCCGGAATATTACGGCCAGCAGCAGGCGCTGTTTCTGGATATGCTCGACGCCGGGTTGGTCTACCGCAAGAATGCCGTGGTGAACTGGGACCCGGTCGACATGACCGTTCTGGCCAACGAACAGGTGGAAAACGGCCGCGGCTGGCGCTCGGGTGCGCTGGTGCAACGCCGCGAGCTGACGCAGTGGTTCTTCAAAATCTCGGACTATTCCGAAGAACTGCTTGAGGCGCTGGACACGCTGGACAACTGGCCCGCCAAGGTGCGCCTGATGCAGGAAAACTGGATCGGCAAGTCGCGCGGCCTGCAATTCGCGTTTGAGCGCACCGATGGCGGAGATCCGATCACCGTCTACACGACTCGTCCTGACACGCTTTTGGGCGCGTCGTTCGTTGGTATCTCGCCCGACCATCCGATTGCCAGACAGCTTGAGGCCGAATCCCCGGAAGTTGCCGAGTTTGTCGCGGAATGCCGGAAAGGCGGCACCACGGAAGAGGCCATCGAGACGGCCGAAAAGTTGGGCTACGATACTGGTATCCGCGTCAAGCACCCGCTGGATCCGAATTGGGAACTGCCTGTCTGGATCGCCAACTTCATCCTGATGGATTACGGCACCGGCGCGATCTTTGCCTGCCCGGCCCATGACCAGCGTGACCTCGATTTCTGCCGCAAGTACGGCCTGCCCGTGGTCGACACGTTCTTTGCGCTGGATGACGACACTCCGGTCGATAAAATCGCCTTTGTCCCTCCGAAGTCAGACAAAGTCCGCTGGGTCAACCACTTCGCTGGCCTTACGGAGGCTACTGGCGAACAGGCCATCGACGCCACCATCGAATTTGCGGAAAAAGCGGGCTGGGGCGAAGGTGTCACCAAATACCGCCTGCGCGATTGGGGTCTGTCCCGTCAGCGTTACTGGGGTTGCCCGATCCCTGTGGTACATTGCGGATCTTGTGGCGTAGTACCTGAAAAGAAAGAGAACCTGCCGATCCGCCTGCCCGACGATGTCACCTTTGACAAACCGGGCAACCCGCTGGATCGTCATCCGACCTGGCGCGATTGTGCCTGCCCGTCCTGCGGAGCGCCCGCCAAGCGCGAAACCGACACGATGGACACGTTCGTCGATTCGTCCTGGTATTTCGCCCGTTTCACTGCCCCGCACGCCGAAACGCCCACTGATCTGGCCGAGGCCGAATACTGGATGAATGTCGACCAGTATATTGGCGGTATCGAACACGCGATTCTGCACCTGCTTTATTCGCGTTTCTTTGCACGCGCGATGCAGATCACAGGCCACCTGCCGGAGAAAGCGATCGAGCCCTTCGACGCGTTGTTCACGCAAGGCATGGTGACGCATGAAATTTACCAGACCCGCGACGAAAAAGGTCGTCCAGTCTATCACCTGCCGGAAGATGTCGAAGACGGTAAACTCAAAGCTACCGGTGAAGAGGTCGAGATTATCCCTTCGGCCAAGATGTCCAAATCCAAGAAGAACGTCGTCGACCCGGTCAACATCATCTCGGCCTTCGGCGCGGACACCGCACGCTGGTTCGTGCTGTCCGATTCTCCACCAGAACGCGACGTGGAATGGACAGCCGCAGGTGCAGAAGCGGCATACAAACACCTGAACCGGGTGTGGAACCTCTGCGACAAGATCGGGTCCATGGACCCGGACGCGAAAGGCGAAGGGGATGAAGAACTGCTGCGCGAGATGCACAAAACCATCCGCGACGTGACACTCGGGGTTGAAAGCTTTGGCTTCAACGCAGCCATTGCGAAACTCTATGCATTCACCAACACACTGGCGAAATCCAAAGCAGGTGCCGCAGCCCAGAAGCAGGCAATCAAGACGCTGGCGCAACTGATGTCGCCCATGACGCCGCATCTGGCCGAGGATATCTGGGCGCATCAGGGCGGCGAAGGTCTGGTGGCCGTTGCGCCATGGCCGATCGCAGATGAGACGATGTTGATCGACGACACCGTCATCCTGCCGATCCAGATCAACGGCAAGCGCCGCGCGGAAATCAGCGTGGCCAAGGATCTGGATAAGGTCGAGGTTGAAAGAATCGCGCTCAGCACCGAAGCTGTGCAAAGGGCTCTGGATGGAGCAGTACCGAAGAAAGTAATCGTCGTCCCGGGCCGGATCGTGAATGTCGTCGTTTGATCGCAGAACCTTTTTGCTTATGCCGCTGGCGCTGACCGCCTGCGGCTTTGAGCCGGTCTACGCGCCCGGTGGTTCGGGTTCAGAACTCTTCGGCAAGGTTGCCGTGTCCGAGCCAAACACCACCGAAAGCTTCCTGCTGGTGCAGAATCTGGAGCAACGGCTGGGCCGGAACGCCGAATCCAGCAGTGATTATGGCCTGAACGTGAACGTCTCGACAGTCACACGCGCAGCCGCAATCACCACGACAAACGAGACCAATCGCTACACAATTGACGGACGCGCCACCTATAGCCTTTTGTCGCACGACACCGGGCAGGTGGTTGCCTCGGGCACGGTAAATGATTTTGTCGCATACTCGGCGGCAGGTTCGACGGTTTCGACACTTGCTGACGAGCGCGACGCAAAAGAACGTCTGATGGTGATCCTGTCGGATCAGATCGTGACCCGCCTTTATGCCGCCCCGGGCCTGTCCTCATGAAGCTAAGCCCGCGCGAGGCCGAGGGGTATTTCACCAGACCGGACGCGGACAAAACCGGGCTGCTGATTTATGGCGCCGATGCCATGCGGGTCGCGCTAAAACGGCAGCAGGTTCTGACGGCCCTTCTCGGCCCGGGCGCCGAAGAAGAAATGCGCCTGACACGATTGTCCGGTGGCGACTTGCGAGGTGATCCCGCTCTGCTTTTGGACGCGGTCAAGGCGGTCGGCTTTTTTCCCGGCCCCCGTTCGGTTTTTGTTGAGGAGACCACTGATGTCGCCGCCCCGGCGATTCTTGCCGCGCTTGAGGACTGGGTTCCCGGGGATGCGCAGATCATCGTCACGGCAGGCCAACTCAAACCCAGCTCAAAGATTCGCAAAGCTTTCGAAAGCCACCCAAACGCCTATGCTGTCGGCATCTACGACGATCCGCCTTCGCGTGCCGAGATTGAGCGGGTTGTCACACAGGCCGGGTTGCAGAATATCCCACGCGATTCCATGTCGGCCCTGAGCGAGCTGGCCGTCGCGCTCAGCCCCGGAGATTTCGCGCAGACCGTTGAAAAGCTGTCACTTTACAAGCGTGGCGACTCGTCCGAGCTGACCATAGAAGACGTTGAATCCTGCGCGCCGCGTTCGACCGAGGCCGCACTGGATGATGTTCTGAACGTAGTTGCCGAGGGCCGCGCGGGCGAAATCGGACCGTTGATCCGGCGTTTACAGGCGCAAGGTACAAATGGCGTGACGCTGTGCATCGGCGCAACGCGCCATTTTCGGACACTCTATGCCTGTGCGTCTGATCCCGGCGGCGCAGCGCAGGGTATCGGCAAGCTGCGCCCACCGGTCTATGGCAAGCGCCGTGACAGGATCCTGCGGCAAGCCCAGGTCTGGGGTGCTCCAAAGCTACAGACCGCCCTGACGGTTCTGACAGATACCGATTTGTCGTTGCGGTCGGCCGGGCAAACAGCTCCGGCCATGGCGCTGGTCGAACGAGCCATGATTCGCTTGGCGATGCTGGCCCGCAGCGGTTAAGCCGTTCTTTTTTGGCCCAACCAATCCACCGCAGCGCGCCCTGCCCAGCGACCGGTCGCCAGACAGCCGGTCAGCAGATACCCCCCGGTCGGCGCTTCCCAATCCAGCATTTCTCCGGCGCAGAACACGCCCGGTTGCGCTTTCAGCATCAACCCCTTGTTCAATGCGCTGCGGGCCACGCCACCTGCTGTCGAAATCGCTTCGTCCATGGGCCTTAGACCCGCATGCTTGATGGGTAGGCTCTTGAGCAACTCATATGGCGGGCCAGGAGACGGCGCGCCTTTGGCCATCTCATGAAAAAACGCGATTTTCTGGGGCGACAGCCGCATTCCGGTTTTCAACCAGTTCGTCAGCGATGCTTTCGGCTTTTTGGCCTCAAAGCGGGCCTGCAAGATCTCTGGTGTAAGGTCGGGCACCAGATCGGCAAACAGCAACGCACCTTCCCGTAATGCAGGGGTCAGCGGGTACAGCCCTCCGCCTTCCAGACCCGCAGCCGAGATCACCGCTTCTCCGCGGCTCTCCAACTCTCCGGCAGTCCAGCGCACGGATTTGAGTGCCGCGCCGAAATGCGGTTGCATGTGGTGGCTCCAATCTACCGCCAAGGCTGAGTTCGCCGGCGCGAAAGGCGTAAGGGAAACGCCCTTGTCTTCCAAAATCCCGGCCCAGGCTCCGTCCGAGCCCAAACGCGCCCAACTGGCGCCTCCCAAAGCCAAAACCGTTGCGTCGGCCACCAAGCGCCGAACGCCGTCGGGTGTGTCGAAGGCCAACTTGGGTCCCTCCCAACCGGTCCACCTCCAGCGCGTTCTGATCTGCACACCCTGCCGATCAAGACGGGCCAACCAGGCCCTGAGCAACGGTGAGGACTTCATCACCTTGGGAAAGACCCGCCCGGTTGATCCGGTAAACAACTCCTGCCCCAGATCCCGCGCCCAGCTTTGAATGGCCTGTGCATCCAGGCCGGCAATCATCGGGCGCAACCAGTCAGAAGCCTCTCCGTACGCGCCCATCAAAAGGTCCAGGGGTTCTTCCTTGGTCAGGTTCAACCCTGACTTGCCTGCCATCAGGAACTTGCGCGCGACCGATGGTTTTGCCTCGGCCAGCAGAACGTCATGGCCGGAGATGGCCAGTTGCTCTGCCGCCATCAATCCGGCGGGCCCTGCCCCGATCACCACTGCCTGCGCCATTGCTGCCCTCTTGCCTTATGCACCCATCGGCGCGACCCTGCCGCGATGACCGACAGCGATCCGATTTGCCCCTTATGTGACCGCCCAATCCCGGACGGGAGCGGTAGCCTGCACCATCTGATCCCAAAACTCAAAGGAGGCAAGGGCGGGCCTACCGTTCTGTTGCATCAGATCTGCCACAAGGAGGTTCACGCGACCCTGACCGAGGCTGAACTGGCACGCCGTTTCAATACAGTCGAGGCCCTGCGCGCGCACCCCCGGCTTGAAGTGTTTCTGAACTGGGTCCGAAAACGCCCGCCCGGTTTCCGTTCGAAGGTTCCGGGCAAAAGACGAGGACGTTGATCAGTCAGCGAAGATCGGGTTTGCTAACCCTTCGACCTCGATCCCCAGGTAATCGGGCACCGGTGTGAACCGAGCGTCAGCAATGTGCTGAAATTCCAGCAATGTGTAGGGGCGCTTCCACAACCATTCACGGTTTTCAACGGCCCACAGATCCGGATTTGGCAGAATGTCATCGGTAAACGCATGGAAATGCAGGTCAAATCCGTACGGCGCCACGTCCTGAATCGAAAGCAACCGCATTCCCAACGAACGGCACACCGCGTCCTCGGCCGTGATATCGCCGGTACGCAATGTAATCTGGCCAATACACGCATCGGCAAACGGCATCTCAGGATTTGCCGACTTCAGCGGCCTGTTGCCCTCGAAATCATGTTGCAGAAGCTCGATGGCAAAGCCTTCGGGATCGCTGAAATGACACATGTAGCCGATGTCAAGAAACTGCTTCGGCACGCTGACGGGAACACCCAGGCCGCGCAGATATGCGGCGGCCAGATCAACATCCGGCAGGGTAATCCCGATCTTCCAATAGCGCTGTCCCCGGTCCTGTGTGTATCCGCCGCCACCAGCGATCAAAAGCAGATCGGCGTCCTGCCCCGGATAGCCAACGCGGGCGTTTTCACCTTCAACCCGAACCGACATACCCAACGCGTCGCGATAAAACGCAGCGAGACTCTGTGGGTTGGCAACGCGCAATCGCAAGGCCGCCAGTCTCATCGGCACAGTCCGGCAATTCCTGCGGCGATCTCAGGATCCGCGCCAAGGCTGTCGGCCACAAGGTCTTGGGCCGTCCGCATCAGAGCGTCGGGTTCGACAACCCTGTCGACGAGGCCGAATTCATATGCCTCAGCCGCCGTGATCTTTTGCCCGGCCATGAGAATTAACCTCGTGCGCGACGGACCGATCAAGGCCGCCATGCGCTTGGGATCAGAAGGTTGCGGAAGAAACCCCAATTTCATCACCGGATAGAAGAACTTTGCGGAAGGCACCGCAATCCGCAAGTCGCAGGCCAGAACCATTCCGTTGGCCCCGCCGGCCAGTGTTCCGTTCAGGGCAGCCACTGTCAGGCATGGCAGCGCAGCAATGGCCCCTGACAGTTTTTCCCACAAGTCCGAGGTCGCAAGCCCTGCCCGCGCCTCTTCCAGATCGGCACCGGCGCTGAACACCCGCCCTGCGCCAGTCAGGATCAGCGCCCGGGCGTCCGTGGCGGCCTCGGCAATCTCAAGCAGTTCTGCCAGCATCGCGCCTGTCAGCGCATTGGCCTTGTCGGGATTGTTGAGGGTGACCGTCCAAAGCCCACCCTCCCTGGTCAAATTAATCACGTCAGGCCAACCCTTTGGCGAATATCTTCGCGTCGCAGGGAAATCTCGGTCCCGAGAAACTCGTCCGCATCCGGCGTACACATCCACAATAACGCGCGTGCGGGCCAGTCGGCAGGGATATGATCATCCCAATCCAGCTGGCTGACCGGATTGATTCCGCTGGCTTTGATCACCCGCTGCATATCGGTTGCAACAGTGCCCGGCGACAACCCCATCGCTCGGATACCGTGATGCGCCTCTTCCAGATGCAGGCACTCGGTCAGCATCCTGGCCCCGGCTTTCGAGGAACAATAATGGCTCCACGCCTCGACCGGATTCGATGCCGCGCCGGAAGACACGGTCAGCACGGTTCCTCCGCCAGTTGCGCGCATAATGGGAAGAACAGCCCGCATTCCATAAAAAACGCCCTTCAGGTTGATGTCGATCGCCTTGCTCCACGCTGAAACGTCGGCGTTCGACATGTGGAAAATCGGATCGATCACGCCCGCATTGCCAATCAGCACGTCAAGGCCGCCAAACCGGTCGACACAATCGGCGACCACCTGTTCCACTTGTGTAAAATCGCTGACATCACAGGCCAATGCCACAGTGTTTTCCCCCAATGCCGCGGCCAGCGCGCCAATCTGGTCGCTGCTGCGCGCAACCAACGCCACATTGGCCCCGGCTGCGGCAAATACGCGCCCCGCTTCAGCGCCAATGCCCCGGCTTGCGCCGGTTATGAGTACGGTTTTCCCTTTCATTTGCACCATCTATTCCTTTTGGCTTGAAATTCAGTGAATTCGTACAGCGCAAAGGGGGAACTGGTCCACCCCTTGCCCCTTGACGATAGTGGCCGCAAGCACGACCATGCCGAAAAAATTGATCGAGAAGGGTTCTCATATGTCTGTATTCTTCCGCCGCAGCTGCGGCGCGGCCCTGGCTTATGCCGTCGTCGCCCAGGGCGCTTTTGCCGATATCACCGCCGAGGACGTCTGGGCCGACTGGAAAGCTTATATGGCGGGCGTGGGTTATACCGTCACCGCGGACGAAAGCGTATCCGGCAATGTCACGACAATCTCGAACATGACCATGACAATGTCGATTCCGGATACGGAAGAGCAGGTGAATGTCGTTGTGCCCGAGATGACGCTGACCGAAAACGGAGACGGCACGGTTGCGATCGGTGTTCCCGAAAGTTACCCGATCACAATCTCCGGAGACTTCGAAGAAGAGCCCTTCAAAGCCGAGCTGCTGTTTACCAACGACGCGCTTGACATGGTCGTTTCCGGCACACCGGAAGACATGACCTATGACTATTCCGCCGCCAAGATGGGGCTGGGTCTGGCTTCTATCGAAGTTGATGGCGAATCCGTTCCCAAGGACTTCTTTGACCTGAACCTCGAGATCGACGGCGTGACCGGCTCGTCACAGATGACGGTCGGTGAAAATCGGGACATCGCTCAGAAATTCACGGCCGACAGCCTGACCTACAACGCCGCATTCGATGATCCCGAAAGCGACGACACGGCCCGGATCAAGGGCAAGCTGGACCAACTGACCTTTGAAGGTGACAGCGTGATTCCGGCGGAATTCGACCTCGAAAACATCCAGAACCTCTATGAAGCAGGCTTTGCCGCGTCGGGGATCTTCACTTACGGCTCCGGCAGCACCGAAATGGCCGGCACTGCCGAAGGTGAGGCGTTTTCGATGGGCAGCGACTCGCAGGGCGGTCGCTTCGCCGGCAGCATCGATGCCGAGCGTATCGTGTATGATCTGGAACAGAACAGCTCGAAACTGGCCGTCACAACGGCTGACCTGCCTTTCCCGATCGAAATCGCAATGGAAAATGCCGGCTTGAAATTCGAGTTCCCGATTCAGGCCTCCGAAGAGATCCAGCCATTCGGTTTCGCGATGAACCTGACCGAATTCACAATGTCCGATGTACTGTGGAGTCTGTTTGATCCCGCCGGCGCCCTGCCACGCGATCCTGCGACCATCTCGCTGGACACGTCCGGCACGGCCAAGGTTCTGGTCGATTTCATGGACCCAGAAGCCGTCGAAGCCTTTGAAACCGGCGATTCCGAGCCCGGCGAACTGCATTCGCTGCAAATCAACGAGCTGATCGTTTCCCTGGTGGGCGCCAAGTTGACCGGTAGCGGCGACTTTACATTCGACAATTCCAACACCGAGGCGTTTGATGGTATGCCCGCACCTACAGGCGAAGCAATCCTGCAGCTGGTCGGCGCGAATGCGCTGATCGACAAGCTGATCGGCATGGGTCTGTTGTCCGAAGAGGACGCCCTCGGCGCGCGGATGATGATGGGTCTGATGGCCGTTCCGGGCGAAGAACCGGACACGCTGAATTCGAAGATCGAATTCACCGAGAACGGACAGATCGTAGCCAACGGTCAGCGCATCAAGTGAACGAAGACCGGGAAAGGCTGCCCGACGGCCTTTCCCCAATCAATTCCTGTCATTGCGAACTTCGCGGCCTTACGCTTTCTAAGCCGCGGGTCTTGCGACGCGGACAGTCCGGGGCTAGGTCCAGAATAACCAGACCGGAGGCCCTATGACCCGAACACCCGAAGAGATCAGCCATCACCTGCTGGACGCGGCCCGCGCAGCAGGGGCCGAGGCAGCGGATGCCATCGTGATTGACGGGTCATCAGTTTCTGTCGAAGTACGTGGCGGATCGCTTGAGCATGCCGAACGCGCCGAAGGGGCTGATCTGGGGCTGCGCGTGTTTCTGGGAAAGAAGCAGGCGATCGTGTCCAGCTCTGACAGCCGCCCCGAAACTTTGAAGGCAATGGCGGAACGGGCTGTAGCCATGGCGCAGGAAGCGCCGGAAGATCCGTTCACCGGCCTTGCAGATCCGGATCAGCTGATCACGGATTGGGACATGAATGCGCTTGAGTTGTTTGACCCATCGCTTGAACCCAGTGCCGAAGACCTGATGCGGGACGCGCTGAAGGCCGAAGCCGCCGCGCTGGCTGTAAAGGGTGTTACACAGGTTTCGGATGCGGCGGCGGCCTATGGCACCCACAATGTGCACCTTGCGGCGACGAACGGTTTTTCGGGCGGCTATGCGCGAACCAGCCGGTCGACATCCTGCGTGGCGATCTCGGGCCAAGGCACGGGGATGGAGCGCGACTATGATGGCGATAGCCGCAGCTTTCAGGCTGACCTGCGCAGCCCTGCCGAGATCGGTCGGACCGCCGGAGAACGTGCTGTTGCGCTTGTCGGCGCGCGCAAACCTGAAACAGGCAGCTTTCCGGTCCTGTTCGACGAACGCATCTCATCCTCGCTGATCGGGCACTTGCTGGCAGCCAGCAATGGTGCCGCCGTTGCGCGTGGGGCCTCGTGGCTCAAGGACTCGTTGGGGCAGCAGGTGTTGCCTGAACATTTGTCGCTGATCGAAGACCCGCACCGGCCACGCATTTCCGGCTCGCGCCCGTTTGACGCCGAGGGCCTGCCAACACGCCGTCGGGCGATTGTTGAAAACGGTATCCTGACAGGCTGGACGCTGGATTTGTCGAGCGCACGTAAACTGGGCCTGGCTTCGACCGGGAACGCGGCACGCGGCGTATCGGGACCGCCATCGCCCAGCAACTGGAACCTGAGCCTGACGCAAGGAGAACGCAGCCGGGCCGACCTGATGCGCGATATGGGCACCGGGTTACTTGTGACATCGATGATCGGATCTACAATCAACCCCAATACCGGAGATTACTCTCGCGGAGCGTCGGGGTTCTGGGTCGAAAACGGCGAGATCAGCCATCCGGTCAACGAATGCACCATCGCGGGGAATCTGCGCGACATGCTGAGGCGGCTCATTCCCGCCAACGACGCGCGTACTTACCTGTCGCGCGTAGTGCCGTCGATCCTGATCGAAGGGATGACACTTGCCGGCAACTGACCTGTCCCTGTTGATCGACGCCGCGCTTGAGGCGGGCCGGATCGCAACCCGGTATTCGGGCCCTCGGGCGCAGCGCTGGGACAAACCCCAGGGCGCCGGCCCCGTGACCGAGGCCGATCTGGCCGTCAACGCGATGCTGGAAAGTGACTTGCAGGCCGCGCGTCCAGATTATGGCTGGCTGAGCGAGGAGTCAGAGGATTCCCCGGACCGGCTTTCCCGCGACAGGGTGTTCATCATCGATCCGATCGACGGCACCCGCAGTTTTGCCGACGGCGCACGCACCTGGGCCCACTCGCTGGCCGTGGCGGAGAACGGCGAAGTGACTGCGGGCGTCATTTACCTGCCGATGCGCGATTTGCTTTATGCGGCAGGCAAAGGGCAAGGCGCTACTCTGAACGGAACCCGCATACGCACATCAGCGCCAGGATCGCTGAAAGAGGCAGAGTTCCTTGCCGCAAAACCCAACCTGGACCCAAGACACTGGAACCTGGGCAAGGTCCCGGATTTCAGACGAGCTTATCGTCCCTCACTTGCGTATCGCATGGCCTTGGTGGCGCAGGGCAGGTTCGACGGCATGCTGACGCTGCGCCCCAGTTGGGAATGGGACATTGCCGCAGGTGATCTGATCCTGCGCGAAGCTGGCGGGCTGTGCACTGACCGTATGGGACGGGCACTAAAGTTCAACAACGCGCACCCGCGCCTAAACGGTGTGGTCGCGGCGGGGCCTGCCCTGCATGCTCAGGTTCAGGCTTTGCTTGACCCGGATGGCACCGGTATTCCGGCATGAGCAAACCGCGTTCCCTCAGCCTTGCGGCCTATCGGGTTCTGTCGTGGGGCGTGCCGAACAACACCGAGACGGGCACCAGCCCGCGTCCCGATGGTGAGGTCCTTTGGGTTCACGTGAACTCTCAGGACAGGTTGCGTGTGGTCGATGATCTCTGTCGCCGGATACTGGCCGTTCAGCCAGGGCTTTCCCTGCTATTGACGGCACCACCCGACGCGGATGTGGCAAACTGGGAAGAATGCGTTGCGCCCGTGATCCGCTTGCCGGTCGAAAAGACAGGCGCTGCGCGTGGTTTTCTGGAACACTGGCGCCCGGACATAGGGATTTGGGTGGGTGGTGGTTTGATGCCGAACATCATCACGCGTGCCGAAGATATGCGTATTCCGTTGCTGCTGATCGAGGCCGGCCTGGACACTAGGATCGCGCGTGGCGGTCGCTGGCTGCCCGACATTACGCGATACACGATGGACTGCTTTAATCAGATCCTGGCCCCAAGCGAAGAAATTGCGCGTCAGATCAGGCGTTTGGGTATCCTGTCATCCAAGGTGACAGTATCGCCTCCGCTATTGATCAGCCCGGCCCCCCGTTCCTGGCCCGAGGATGAGCTGATTGAAACAAACCACGCACTGGCCGGGCGCCCGGTTTGGCTGGCAGCATGGGTAAAGGACAAGGAATTCATTTCTATCCTCAGCGCGCATCGGCAAGCATTGAGGATACTGCCGCGTCTCGCCCTTGTCCTGCACGTCGCCGATATTGCCGAGGCGGCGCCGCTGCAACGGCGGCTCGAGACCATGGACCTGCGCTGCTCCAACTGGGACGAGGGTCAGCCGATTGAAGACACCACGCAGGTGATCCTGTCGTCCGAGGCTGAAGATCTGGGGCTTTGGCATCGCGTCTCTTCGGTGACATTCATGGGCAGTTCGCTCGAGCGCGGAGCGGGAGGTCGCGACCCCCTGACGGCAACGGCCTTGGGGTCGGCGGTCGTCCACGGCCCGTTCGTGCACAAACACAAGGATAGCTATGACAAGCTGAACCGGGTGGGCGCGGCAAAGACCATCAGATCCGCCACAGAACTGGGAGACGCCGTCGTTGAGATGCTGGCGCCAGATCGCTGCGCCGACATGGCGCTGGCCGGATGGCAGGTGGTAACTGAAGGCGCACCGCAATCCGATCGGATGGTCGAGATGATTCAGGACATATTGGATCGCCGGAGAGCCCAAGATGCGCGCGCCTGACTTCTGGAACACAAAACCCGATCAACTGGACCTGCGCGCGCGGTTGCTGGCGCCTCTGGGTCGGGTCTACGCGGCCGCAACCGCGCGCCGGGTCGCGTCCGAGCAGGGCACTGTCCCCGGAGTGCCGGTCATTTGTGTCGGTAATCTGAATGCCGGGGGCACCGGCAAAACCCCGACGGTGATCTGGCTTCTGGAACTATTGCGGGACAACTGGCATCGGCCGCATGTGGTCACGCGCGGCCATGGCGGCTCGCTGGAAGGGCCGGTGCGGGTTGATCCGCAAAATCACACCGCGGCTCAGGTCGGAGACGAGCCGCTGTTACTGGCGGCCTTCGCCGATGTCTGGGTCGCCAAGGACCGCGCAGCCGGGGCACAAGCCGCCGCGAAAGACGGGGCCACGGTGATTGTGCTGGACGACGGGTTCCAAAACCCTTCGGTCGCCAAAGATTTCTCGATTGTCGTCGTGGACGCGGCGCGCGGCTTTGGAAATGGCCTGTGCCTGCCTGCCGGCCCTCTGCGCGAACCGGTCCCGGTCGGCCTGAAACGGGCCGATCTGATTCTGTCGCTGGGCGATGCCGCCGCTCAGGCGGAGTTTGCAGAGACGTGGCGTGACAGCCTGATCGTCCCGCATGTCACTGGAGAGGTCCGACCGCTGCAAACCGGAATGGACTGGAGCGATACCGAGGTATTGGCCTTTGCTGGAATTGGCTACCCCGAAAAGTTCTTTCAAACGCTGCGCGCGCAGGGTGCAACGTTGCTAAGGGCCGAAGCGCTGGACGACCATCAACCTTTGACGCCTGCCTTGATGGCCCGGCTGGAAAACGAGGCCAAGGCGCTGAAGGCGCAATTGGTAACTACCGAAAAAGACGCAGTGCGCCTGCCCGCCTCGTTTCGGCACAAGGTGATCACCCTGCCGGTCAGACTGACCGTGCCGGAAAGCGACAGAGTGAAGGAGATGCTGGCGCGGGTCGCACCATCCCCCTGATCATGCGAGCGGCCGGTCCCAAGGACCGGCCGAAGAAGCAATCAGCTGCCGAGTTCGTCTTCGATCAGTTTTTTGAAGTCTTCATAAGACTGGTTGTCGACCTTCTTACCGTTCACGATGAACGATGGGGTCGCCTGAATGCCATCACGCTCAGCGTTTTCCTGATACCAAGCCACCAGCGTCTGAGCGCGGGTACCGTCCTGAAGGCAGGCTTCGAGCTGATCATTGTCGATCCCTGCCAGCCGCCCAATTTTGCGCAGCTCATCCACGATCTCGGCGGGGCCCCCGGCTTTGGTCCATTCGGACTGGCCTTCGTAGATCAGGTCGGTGATCCCAAAGAATTTCTCGGGGCCTGCACAACGCGCCACCATCGAAGCCCACAGGCCATACCGGTCGAAATAGACCTCGCGATAGGTGAACTTGACCTTGCCGGTGTCGATAAAGTCTTTCTTTAACTGCTTGTACGGCCCCGTATGGAAGTTCGCACAATGCGGACAAGTGTAGGACGCGTATTCGATGATTTCGACCGGTGCATCCTCGGCCCCCTGAACCATTTCGACGACGGTCGAGGTGTCCAGATCGGCCTCTTGCGCCTCGGCGCTGCCGATCATCGGATAGGTGGGGGTGGAGTTTGACAGCGTTAGCCAGTAGCCGCCAGCGGCCACGGCGACAGCCGCGCAGATTACGGTTGCAATACGGCTCATTACTCAGCCCTTTCTCAGCGTTTGTGCTTGGATAAAACGTTGCGGCCCAGACGTTCAAGGGCGGCGCGCAAATCTTCATCATGAACGTCACGCGACACTTTGTCTGCCTCGGCTGCAATTTCAGGTGGTATCTCGGGTTTCGCTGGTCTCGGCTTGTGGTCGAAACTGGCCTGCCCCTCGGCGAATCCGGTCGGAGCGGTCTGGGTAATGCGAACACGGCTGATGGCGTTGAAGCCATAAACCGCATTGACCTTGTCGCGCAGCCGCCCCTTTTGCATTTCCAGCATCGGAGCCTGCGGTCCGGTGGTCAGCACGGTCAGCGTTGCGCCAAACCCGCCTTTGCCATACCCCACTTTCACCGGCCGGGCGATGGCGGCGATATCCTGCCCCACGATCTCGGCCCAATGTGTCAGCAAGCGTGATACGGCAAACCCCCGGCTTTCCCCGGCACGCCTGATCTGGTCGTTCAGCAATGTCGCGGTGCGTTTGAACCCGCGTGTCGAAGAACGTCTGCGCTGCATCTGGTTTCCAACTCCTGCGCCGCTATTGTAAAGGGCGTGTCCACGGGCGCCAGCGAAACCCGACAGGGAGATAGATAAAACTTGCGTGACAGCAGTGAATTTGATGTGAGCAGCGCACTGTTGGACTGGTACGACCGCCACGCGCGTGACATGCCGTGGCGTGTTGGCCCCGCAGACCGCGCGGCGGGCGTTGTACCCGATCCTTACCGTGTCTGGCTGTCCGAAGTGATGCTGCAGCAGACCACCGTTGCTGCGGTGCGCGATTATTTCACACGGTTCACCACACGCTGGCCGAACGTTATGGCTCTGGCTGCCGCGCCGGATGATCAGGTGATGGGAGAGTGGGCCGGGTTGGGGTATTACGCCCGCGCGCGCAACCTACTGAAATGTGCGCGGGTCGTTGCGCAGGACCACGGTGGCCAGTTCCCCAACACGTTTGACGCGCTGCTGAAACTGCCCGGCATCGGCCCCTACACCGCTGCCGCCATTTCAGCCATCGCCTTCGATCAACCCGAAACCGTTCTGGACGGCAACGTCGAACGGGTCATGGCGCGGCTCTATGACATCCACGATCCATTGCCGGGCTCCAAACCGAAACTCAAGGAAAGGGCGGCGGCGTTGACGCCAACCATGCGCCCGGGGGATTACGCCCAGGCCGTGATGGATCTGGGGGCCACGATCTGCACACCTAAATCGCCCGCCTGCGGGATATGCCCCTTGCGTGACCCTTGTCAGGCGCGGATCGCCGGAACTCAATCAGACCTGCCGCAAAAATCGCCGAAACAACCGAAACCGACGCGCTACGGGCATGTCTACATCGGCCAGCGCGCTGACGGGGCGATGATGCTGGAACGTCGCCCTGACAAAGGCTTGCTTGGCGGGATGCTCGGCTGGCCCGGTTCCGAGTGGTCTGCGGCACCGTCCGAGGCCCCGCCAATCCCGGCAGACTGGCAACCCCTGGCGGGCGAAGTGCGCCACACCTTCACCCATTTCCACCTGATCCTGCGCATCTGGGCGGCACGCCTTCCCGAGGGCACACAGACCGGAGACCTGATCGTAAAAGAGAAACATGCCTTCCGTCCGGGCGATTTGCCGACCGTGATGCGCAAGGCCTATGACCTATGGCGCGGCCAATAGCCCGGTTGCGCGTTGCTGTTGAACGTGGCTAGCTGACCGCAATTGTTCGGAGCTACGCAATGATCTCGTCAGACACGCTGTCCCGCTGGCAATCTGCGCTGCCCTTTTGGGTTTCTTACCTTTTGGTTCCCCTGATCTGGTTCACTGCTGTTTCTGGCGGCTGGTATATTCTGCTGGTACCTCTTTCAACCTGGTGGGCTTTTGCGGTTTTGGACCGATTGACGGGGTTGAACCTTGAAAACGCCGATCCGGATACTCCGGATGAATGGCTGCACTGGTACATTCTGCTGACCAGAATCTGGGCCCCGGTGCAGTTCCTGACGCTTTACGGGCTGATCTGGTACGTGACCCGCTCTGACACGCTAACGACGCTGGAAAAGATCGGCGTCTTTTTCGGAATGGGCGTGATCTCGGGCACGATCGGTATCAACTACAGTCACGAGCTTATGCACCAGAAAAGCCGCCTTGAGCGTTGGCTTGGCGACATCCTGCTGGCGATGGTGCTCTACTCGCATTTCCGGTCCGAGCATCTGCTGGTCCACCACCGTTATGTCGGCACCCCGCGTGACCCGGTTACGGCGCTTTACAACGAGGGCTTCCACCGCTTTTACCCCCGCGTCCTGCGCCAAAGCCTGATTTCTGCCTTCCGGGCCGAGCGTGAGAAGCTTGCGCGCAAAGATCTGCCTTGGACGGACCTGTCCAACCCCTTCTGGCGCTACTGGGCGCTGCAAGGTGGTATGCTGTTGTTGGCACTGGTGATCGGTGGTTGGTCTGGCTTGGGGCTGTTTCTGGTTCAGGCCGGCACCGCAATCTGGCAGCTCGAGTTGGTCAATTACGTCGAGCATTACGGGCTGACCCGCAAATATCTAGGCGACGGAAAATACGAACATGTCCGCCCGCGTCACTCATGGAACGCCTCGCAAAAGGCGTCCAACTGGCTGCTGATCAACCTGCAACGCCACTCAGATCATCATTACAAGCCGAACCGACGTTTTCCGTTGTTGCAGCATCATTCTCAGGATGCCGCGCCGCAATTGCCCTATGGCTACCCCGTCATGACAATCGCAGCGATGGTTCCGCCGCTGTGGAGGCGCGTTATGAATCCCCGGGTGCGGGCCTGGCGCCGCCAGTACTATCCCGAAATCACCAATTGGCGCCCCTACAACAAGGCGCAAAACCCCATTCCACAAGGGTAACCGCAGCACGCGCAAGCGTGCTGCCCGGCCCAACCGAAGGCACAGCATCCTTGATGCTTTGCTGACGGGCGGGAGCGCTCTAATTCAAAGCACCCAGATGTTCATGGGTGTATCAACCCCGCGGACTGCGTGATTTGTCTTCGCTACAAATCCCGACATCGCATCCTGCTCGGCTGGATCCTCTCGCGCGACCTGTGCCCGCACCGCGTCGCTGACGACGATACGCGCACCAAAATCTCGGGTCAGCGCCTCAAGCTTGGCGGCGACGTTCACCGCATCGCCGATGACGGCAAATTCCAGCCGGTTGGCACCTATATCGCCCAGAACAACGGACCCGTAATGCACCCCGATACCCACATGTATCTCAGGCTCCCCCGCCCGGCGCCGGTCCAGGTTCCAGCGATCGATGACATCGACCATCGCGCGCGCGCAAGCCAGCGCATTGCTCGCGTCCAGGGGCGTCGTGACCGGGGTGCCAAACGTGGCCATCAACCCGTCACCAAGATATTTGTCCAACGTGCCATGATGGCGAAAAACTTCGGTCTCCATCCGCGCATGGAAGCCGCGCAACACTTCGATTACTTCGTAGGGATCGCGCCCGGCCGCGTATTTCGTGAAACCCACGATATCGATGAACAATACAGCCACATTCTCTTTGCGTATCTGTTTCAATGGCTCATCGTTCTGGCTCAGTTCATCGACGACGTTGGGCGAGAAATAGCGAGACAGGTTCGCCCTTTCCCGCTCGAGCCCCGCATTTGTCATCAACAGCCGATTCAGACGTTGCATCGAAACGCCCAATGTCACTGCCACCATCACAAAAACGATCACCTGCTGAATGCGCAGTGGCACCATGAAACTGTTCGGATCCAACCACTCGGCAACGTCCGGATAACCTTGCAGCGCGTCAGCGACCTTTTCGCTGATACCGGGTATCGGGGTCGCGACCCACCAGGCGATAATCCATCCCACGGTCCACATCATTGCAGTCCAAGACCCGATGGCAATCACGGTTCGCCACGAATAGGCCAGAGTACCAGCCGCCAGTATGATGAAGAAATACTGGAAATTGTCGAACCGGTACTGCATCGCCAAGGGCCGAACATCGTCGCTGAACGGGTTGGGAACGATCATACCCAGCGTCATGATCAGCAGGTCGACGAAGATCAGAAGCAATTCCGTTCGCGATTGCCCCACCCGACCTGCTCGTCGGATCAGCCAGCCATTGGCGCAGATCAGCAACAGGATGAAGTGATACCACATCACCTCCCATTGCGGGTTCAGGAAGATCAGCAAAACAGCCGTCAAGGCCATCGCGATCCACCGCGCGCGGACAGCCAGTTCAAGCCCCTCTCGCTTATGCCGTTCCAGCGCGGCCTCGGTATATTTGTTGTCCAGATCGAAATTGTCGGGCTGCGTGAAGAAGAAACTTCTGCGGGGTTGGCGGGCTGTGGTCTCGGTCATTGCCGGATCTCCCTTTCGGGCCGTGTGGGCTGCCCCATGCAATCATCCCTGGGGCGAAAACAAAAGACCCCGCCGTCAACGGCGGGGCAAGGCTTAGTGCCTTGTGTCAGGCCACAGGCACCGGCGGTATTGGTAAAATCAGTTATGCATCTCGGCCCGGATCTGCTGGCGCAGAACGTCGATCGGCACTGTCTTGCCCTCGCGCTTGAAGCACCAGTAGGTCCAACCGTTGCAGGAGGGCGCATTTTCCAGATGTGCGCCGACCTGGTGGATCGACCCCTTGACGTTGTCACCGACCAGCGTGCCGTCTGCGCGAACCTTGGCCTTGTGGCGCTGGTTCATGGAATACAGTTCCTCGCCCGGACGCAGCATGCCGCGTTCGACCAGTTGGCCGAATGGCACGCGCGGCTCGGCGCGCTTGCTGGCGCTGACTTCCAATGCCTCGCGATCGAACTTGCGAACCTTGGCGATGCGCTTTTCGGCGACCTTGCGGTAGCTTTCCTCGCGCTCGATGCCGATGAATTCGCGGCCCAGCATCTTGGCGACCGCACCCGTCGTGCCTGTGCCAAAGAACGGGTCCAGCACAACGTCGCCCGGATTGGTCGAGCCGATCAGAACACGGTGCAGCAGCGATTCAGGCTTCTGTGTCGGATGCGCCTTGTCGCCATTTTCGTCCTTCAGGCGCTCGTGCCCGGTGCAGATCGGCAGAACCCAATCGCTGCGCATCTGAACACCTTCGTTCAGGGCTTTCAGCGCCTCATAGTTGAAGGTGTATTTCGCGCCTTCGGACTTGGACGCCCAGATCATCGTCTCATGTGCGTTGGTGAATCGCTTTCCGCGGAAATTCGGCATCGGGTTGGATTTGCGCCACACCACATCGTTCAGAATCCAGTAGCCGGCATCTTGCAGTGCCGAACCAACGCGGAAAATGTTGTGGTACGAGCCAATCACCCAGATCGCGCCATTGGGTTTCAACAGGCGATGCGCCGCCTTCAGCCACTCGCGGGTGAACTGGTCATAGGCACCAAAGCTCGAGAACTGATCCCAGTGATCGTCGACCGCATCCACTTGGCTGTTGTCCGGGCGGTGTAACTGGCCTTTGAGTTGCAGATTATAGGGCGGATCCGCAAAAATCAGATCCACAGACGCCTCGGGCAGACTGTTCATCACGTCGATGCAGTCGCCGGATAGAATCGCGTTTAAAGGGAGCGCGACTGCGCCCTTTGTCTTGGTCGTTGTCATATCACTGCCTCAAGTTCCACGGCGCTTTTGCGCTCATTTGGTTGAGACAAGGATGAGTCAAAGACGATTCGCCGTCAATTTCTTTTTTGAATCAGCAACTTACGATTTACCCTTGATACAAGATATTGTGGACCGTCTTGAACGAACGTCTATGGTGTGGGGTAACACCAAGATTTTGCAGGGCTTCGCGGTGCTGTTTTGTCGGATATCCCGCGTTTGCCTCCCATCCATAGCCGGGATGCTGTTGCGCCAAATCCACCATCAGCCGATCGCGCCAGTTCTTGGCTATGATTGAAGCGGCCGCAATTGACACCGAACGCCCGTCCCCTTTCACGACAGCCTCGGACGGGACCTGCAGCCCGCGCGGTATCATGTTTCCGTCGATCAGCAGATAGTCCGGTGCAGGATCCAGCGCTTCGACCGCGCGTATCATCGCCAGGTGTGACGCGCGCAGGATATTGAGATCATCAATCTCGGCAACCGAGGCTTCGGCCACAGCTATCTCGGCCCGCCCACGCAAGGCAGAATCCAATGCGGTACGCCGCTTGAGCGATAGTTTCTTGGAATCGTTTAGGCCATCGGGAATATCGTCTGGGTTCAGGATCACGGCCGCCGCTACGACCGGCCCGGCCAACGGGCCACGCCCCACCTCATCCACACCGGCAATCCTGACATGGCCCTTAGCCCGCAGTGCCCGCTCTAATTCATAATTTGGTTTTGTCATGCCGACCGGCAAACCGCTTTTCGGTTCTGATCGCAAGAAAAAAGAGGGAGTGGCAATTGCCACCCCCTCCAGCGCAGCGCTTCTGCGGCGCCGCTCCTGCTCGAAAATCGTTACCGGTAAACCACGCGGTATCCTTGCTGGCGCAGGCATGCGGGTTCATACGCCCGTTTCACCTTTTTGCCGTTCCAGAAACCGACCTTGCACTGTTGCGGCAGGCTATTGGCATGTTTGTAGTGCTTCTTCAGACAATTCGGCCCAAGCAGCTGGCGATTTGGCGCATAGCCTTTAAAGGTGCGTAAACATCTCTGCGGCAAATCGTACCGCGCAACGCGCTGCGGTATCGGGCGTACATGCGGGTGAACGACCTTGGGTTCTGTGTAGACATGATGCTGCTGGCGGCTAACCCGATCTTTGCGCTTTTCCTTGTTGTAGTGATTGACCGCCGCGCCAATGATCGCAATGGCCGCCAGTCCTTTGAGAATATCCCCGGTGTCCGCTGCGCGCGCTTGTGAAACGGAAACACCCGTTATGGCGATAGCTGTGGCAACGATCAGGGCGATGAATTTGCGGTGCATGATGCGTGTCCTTTCGGATGTTATGGCGAGCCTGTAGCGGACCGCGAATGTGATGCACCGAACCTGCGGCCGACCCCGCCAGACAAGCAATAACGCGCAGGTGTTATCCAATATCAGCAGCGTTTTTCCCCTTATGTTATTGAATATCCCGCCCTGCCATGCGCAGGATGCGGCCTATGAAACAGATCCTCTCTTCTCTGGCCGTTGCGGTCCTGTTATCGA
This sequence comes from Ruegeria sp. HKCCD6647-2, assembly GCF_057221075.1. Lineage (NCBI taxonomy): Bacteria > Pseudomonadati > Pseudomonadota > Alphaproteobacteria > Rhodobacterales > Roseobacteraceae > Ruegeria > Ruegeria sp. HKCCD6647-2. Next base: position 593,052 of record NZ_JBWVBD010000002.1, read on the forward strand.
TCGGCTTTGCGGCGTCGGCGGCGGATTGCTATGCGGATTACAAAGCCAAGCAGGACAACCCGCTGCGATTGCATTACGGCGTCATGCAGGTGTCGAGCTGCGACAAGGGACAAGCCAAAAGCGAAGTCGCCCAGCGCCTGAAAGGTTCGGGCTGGACCTTGCTGAACGTGATGTCCGTGTTTGGACCGGAAGGGTTGGATCAAAGGAAGGCCAATGCCGGAAAATTCTATCTCCGTTTCTGAGGCCCGACGGTCCGGTGTTCGGCTTGTTGGCGCGGGTATCGCTGCGATTGTCGCGATCCTGGTCACCGCTGCCGTGTTCCTGTTCTGGACATTGCCCGATGCCAATGCCTTCAACGCACGGGTCGAACGGCTGTTTGTCGAGGCCGACCTGACCTCGCAGACCGAAATCCGACTGCTGGAGATTCTGGCCCAATCCGGCACCGCCTTTGCCGATACCCTGTCCAGCTACCGCATGGTGATCTTTGTTCTGCTGGTCTTCGCAAGCGCCATGCTGATTGCCGCGTTGGTGTTTCTGGTAATGCTGGTCATGCTGAACCGACGCATGGCTCAGATTGAGCGGACGGGGATTCAAGTCACCTCGCTTCTGATCAGCCGTGAGGAAAACACCGTTTACCTCAACAACATGGATTTCAAGCTGACGCCTGCGGCTATGGAAACACTTTCCATTCTGGCGGAATCCCGTCTTGATGACGAAGTTCTCTCGGGCGCGCAGATTGAGGCGATGATTTCCGGCAAGGATGCTGCTGATTGCGACGAAGCGGCCGGTGCCACCCGGATCAAGCGCCTGCGCGATGCGTTGGGCAACCAGATGGTCAGTGAGTTGCTGGTGAAGAACATCGCCAAAAAGGGCTATATGCTGTCGATCGAAAAAGACGTGATACAAATGGTCTGATGTAAGCTCCAAGGCTTATTTCCATCTGCCCTCTTGGAAAATACACCTTCAAGGCCCATCCTATAGTCACCCGGGCAAGGGAGGCTGATGATGAACGTCCATGCCACACCAGGTTTAAGCGGCTACGGGATTTCGGTCGAACGACTGAAGGGCCGCATTGCAATTTATCGCAACGACATTCTGTTGGCGGAAAGCCACAACGCCAAGGTCATGTACGAGACACGGCTGCCACCAGCCATATACGTGCCGCGCGAAGACCTGTGCATCGAATTGAGCCCAGAGACCGAATTGCAGACATTCTGCCCGTTCAAAGGAACGGCCACATATCACGATATCAGCCTGCCTGGTGAACGACTGACCAATTCCATCTGGGCCTACGAAGACGCCTTGCCCGAAAGTGCAGCAATCCAAGGCCATATTGGCTTTATGCCAAACGCCTTTACTCATATCGATCTTGGTGAAAACCAGCTGCGGGAACCAGATGACGGCAATATCAGCGGCCCGTTGATCGATTGGCTGATGCGGGGTGCCTCCGAGCTTCAATCGCCGGAACAATTCACCAAGGCCCTGGCGGAAAAGATGCTGGAGCATGGGATCGCCATTCAGCGTCTCAGCATCCTGGTCTGGTCCCTGCACCCTTTGATCGCCGGCAAACACTATATTTGGGAGAAAGACGCAGCCGAGATTTCGACCAATATCCCGACTTATGAAATCCACGACCACCCGGCCTTTATCAACAGCCCGCTACGCCATGTCTCGAATGGTCTTGGCGGGGTGCGCCAGCGGTTGAACGCCGAAAATCCGCATAACAGCTTTCCCATCATGGAGGATTTGCGGGCCAAGGGTGCAACCGACTACGTCGCCATGCCGTTGCGATTCTCGGATGGGCGGACGAATGTTTTGACGCTGACCTGCGATCATCCCGACGGGTTTACAACCGAAAACCTGGGGCTGACGTTTGAATGCTCTTCCGTCATCGCCCGGTATTACGAGGTGTTCATGCAGCGCGAAAATGCACAGGTGCTGCTGGAAACCTATGTGGGCAAACGTACAGGCGCGCGGGTTCTGGGCGGTGAGATCCGTCGTGGCGACGGCGACGACATGGACGCGGCGATTATGTTCTGCGACCTGCGCAACTCGACCACTTTGGAAGAAACGCTTGGCCGTGGCGCATATATCAATCTGCTGAATTCTTTTTTCGAAACGGTTTCCGGGATCGTGCATGAAAACGACGGTGAAGTTCTGAAGTTCATCGGTGATGCTGTTCTGGCCGTTTTTCCGGCAGGCGATGACGCCGCGACCGCCCGGTCAAATGCGCAACGCACTGCGATTGAAATTGTCGAACGACTGGCGGAGTTGCGTAATTCGGAGCCGGATCATCAATGCGATTGCTCGATCGGCCTCGCCTATGGGCGTGTGACATATGGCAATGTTGGTTCACGCGAACGTCTGGATTTCACAGTCATCGGGCACGCGGCCAATGTCGCCGCCCGCCTTGGAGAATACAGCAAGTCGACCGATTACCGGATCGCCGTGTCGCAGGACATCGAACCCGTCTGTAAAGACGCTGTGCCCCTGGGGCCTGTCAAGCTTCATAACGTGTCGGAACCGGTCATGTGTTACGCCTTGCGTACGACGGCGGATGCGACCCTGGTTGAATGAGTATTGGAGACCGCCCCGGTTGCCACATGTAGATCCACCGTCCCACGCCTAAAACTGCGCCCCCAGCAGGATCAGCGCTGTCTGCCCAGGCGAGGCTGCAGCCTGGATTTGAGCAATCTGATTTCGGGCCAAATATCTGTCCGTCAATTCCGCCACGGCGCCCGGGTCTGTGAATTGCGAGAGATTTTCGGATCCGGTCACACGGGACAGTCGATCCTTGAAAACCTCCAGTTGCTTGTCGATGTCCAGTTGCGCAAATGTGGAGGGCAAGCCCAGAGCCGTTTCCATCATGCTCCGCAGTGGCGGCAAACCCATCAAATCAAACCATTTTCGGTTTTCGCTTCCCTCCTGCGCCGCAAGATCACTCAGCGTGTGTTGCGCGTAAAGGGCAATGCGCATGGACTCGTCTGCCTCACCCACCGCAACTTCAAATCGGGCGACCAGATTATCCTGAACGATTTTTTCCATGTCGGTGATCAACCCGGTTTTGCGCACATCCCCCGGCCCAAGACCAAACGCGTCAGAAAACTCGCGGTACCGGTTGTCTGCAAGTCTGTTCGCCAGCGCGTCTTCCGCCCGCGTTCCATCAGACAGAATTTTCTGGATAAAGAAACGATTATCCAGATCCGCTTCCAATCCAAAGGCCCCAAGCGCCACCTGCAGTAACCTTCGGTCGGAAACCAGATCTTCTGCGGATCGAACTTTGTGAATGTTCTCCAGAAAATATTGCTTGTCCCGCTGGTTGACGTTTGACGCAGAATAACTCTGGAACTGCGCATCGTAGGTTCGTTGCAGAAACCGCCACCCAACCAGCCCGCCCGTTGGTATGACCGGTTGAAAGGTCATTGCCGATACGCCATCAATCGCTCTTCCCGCGGTAAAAGTGACCGGAGGGACTTGAGGCACTTATAGTATTGCTCCGAAATCAGCGCCTCCGTCGCCTCTGCCAGAACGCGACGGCTGTCCGTGTCGGTGAAAACCTGGCTCAACTCTTCGACCCGGCGCAACAGTTGCTGACGCGCGTGTTCAGGTTCCGCATCACCGGACAGAACCAGCTGCGCGGCATAGCAGACGCGACGCACGGGTGTGTTGACTTCTTCCGGGTGAATTGCGTCCCGCAAGCGCAGGACATTGGCTTGCGGTGTCATGATTGAGAACCGGCTGCGACGATCACCGTTTTCGATCACAACGCCGTTGATAAGAACCCTTTCCTTGGGCGCAAGCTTCAACACCAGACCGCTCATCAGGCACTCCCCATCTGACGCAGCCCGCGTAAAACCGCCATGTTGATGTCCAGCAAGGGCTCGATCGCCGCTTTGTTGTTCAGAACCTGACTGCTGTGCTGTTCCGTGAACTCGGCCAGATAGAAGATCCGAGCCCGCAATTCGTTCGGAAGCGCGTTGTCGGCATCCGACACACCTGTTGCCAATACACTCCACAACCTCCGGTTTTCGTGCAATGCCCGCACAAAACCGGCATAATCTGTGGCCTTGCGAGCAGCTGCGGCCTTCAGCCGATGCGTGATCCTGGAGATCGCCTCATATTCCGTATCCCGAGGCGTCCGCGTGGGAGCGGCCGACTGCGCATATGCGCTGTGGGCAAGAGCTTGCGGTGTCACTTGAAATCCTTCCGATTGTCCCTCAGGGGGCGACTGTTGCCGGGGCGCGACCGACGCGCCCCGGTTCATATCCGCGATTAGCGGAATAGCGACAGGATCGACTGCGGTGCCTGGTTGGCAATCGACAGCGATTGCGTTGCAAGCTGTTGCTGAACCTGAAGCGCTTGCAAACGCGCCGAAGTCTCTTCCATATCGGCGTCTACCAGCGACCCGATACCGGACTTGAACGAATCCGCCAGATTCGAGATGAACTCTTTCTGAGTCTCAATCCGTCCCTGCGACGAACCAAATGCAGCAGACGCATCAATGGATGTATCGATCAGCGATTCAACTGCTGCCAGGGCCGCCGTTGCACCGGGGCCGGTCGATACGTCAATGCTGGCCAGAGCGCCCAGACCACCGGATCCTGCATTCACGTATTGGGCCGAGAACGAAATATCCGAGCCCGTACCGTTGGTCACGGACAGGGTGCCTGCTGTACCCGAGTCATAGTCAACAGTCAGGCCGGTAATCCCCAACTCTTCGATTTTTGCCTTCAGCCCCACCGCAACGAGGTCACCGGTGCTGGTGGCGGCGGCATCCGCCGCAGACACAGTGTAGGACACAACCTGATCATCAATCGCGACAACCACCTTGTCGCCGGCTGAAAAAGTGCCGCTGGTTTCATCGGTCACCAATGCGGTCGCCGAGGTTGCACCGTTGTCGATGGTCGCACCCACGCGGTCATTACCGGTTGACACACCCGTCGATCCGTCAAACACCTGCGCCGCGACATATCCACCGGTCGACAGGTTCTGACCAGCGACGGCAATGGAAGACGCTGTCACACCACCGGTGTTGTCGCGATCCAGCGAAGCCAGGATCGAGGCGGAACCTGTAGAACCATCGACAAGATTGAGACCATTGAACTGTGCCGCACTCACAACCGAGGCAATCTGGTCTTTCAGTGCACTGACGTCGTCATTGATTTTGCCGCGGTCGACATTGTCTTCCTGTGCCGCAACGATCTTGCCTTTCATTTGGGTCAGCAGGTCCGTCACGGTTTCGGCAGCGTTGCGGGCAACGGCAACGGTCGATTCGCCCAGCGCGAGGCTGCCCTTGATCGCATTAAAGCCATTGACGTCCGATTCCATGACCTTCGAAATCGCCCAGACAGCCGAGTTGTCCTTGGCCGTCGCGACATCCTTACCGGTCGAAATCGCGTTCTGGGTTTGCGCAAGGTTCTTATTGACCGACTTGAGTGTTTGCAGCGCCACCATGGCACCGTTGTTCGTCAGAATGCTGGACATGTTTGTCATCCTTCTTTCGTTCGGGCGCATTTGACGCCCATGTTGGCCCCGCCCGATTGGCGGGCATTCTGTCGTTCTGACTTGTGCGTCGTGCCCTTCGGCCTGCGCGCCACCCGTTGTTTCAGGTGCATGGCAACCCTTGACCGCTATCTCCTAACGGAGTGCTAAAGCGCCCGAACTGGAAAGATTGCATTTGATTCAATCCCGGCCTCAGGCTCTTTTTTCCAGTTTAGCTTTCCCATGCACTGAAAACCCGCTGCGTTGGCCTGTGGCGTCATAGGTGCTGAATTCCTGACGAACTTTCCGCAATTCGGCCATTCTGCTTGCCACAGCACGAATCCCGTCTGCGGCGCTGTTCAGCAGGGCCTGATTCCGTTCGACCTTTTTCTGCACGCGAATCAAGTCCTGGCTGTCCAGCACATGAAGCCCATTGATGGCGCCAATCAGATTTTCCTTTTCCGGTACAATACTGCCCAGGCGATCCAGCTCACCTTGAAGCAGCGCCGCGCGCTCCAAGTCCAGAACCTCTTCCAGCGCCTTGATCAGATCATTCTGCATGGGCCTTCTCCATCATTGCATTGAACAAAGTCTCGGACAGACCGATGCCGCCAGAACGCGCGAGTTGCCGCGCCTGATGCTGGACCAGAACCGAGGAAAACTGGTCTTCGCCCACGCCGCCGCCGAACGAATTGCGTGTCTCGCCAAGACCTGCAGATTTCAACATTTCTGCGAGAAAGTTGGCCTCCAATTCGACCGCAGCGGCCCTCAGTTGGGAATCGACCGAGGGCGGAGGCGCGACAGGAACAGCCATGGGAATCTTCATCGGGTTCTCCGAAAATTGCTCGAACTTTCGCGATCAAATGGCAAAGCGGTTAAAATAAACGTAACTTCCTGAGGGCAGATTTCGGCTCAGACAAACGGAGCCGGAGCAAAATGCCCAACCCGCTGATACTGACAACCGCCGCACCGAAAGCAGCAGGAATACCCGAGACGCAGCAACGCAAGTCCGGCGGTTCCAGTGGAACCCTGGACTTTCAGGATGTTCTGAATGACGAGGCCGTCGAGGAACCAATAGAAGACAGCGGTTCCGATCCTACTGTGACGGATGCAGAGCCCGATTCGATTTTAGAAGAACCCGAATCCGAACTGAGTCCGCACCCCCCAGAAGTACCGAATACCGCGCGTTCGACATCACAAGGTCCACCTGCCGACTTACCAAAACCCAACGTGGATTCGATCACGTCCAATGGCCCGGCGTTGGATGTCGCTGGGGCTACGGACACCAAAAGTGCGCTGCAAAGTGAGCCTTCACAGCAAGCTGATCTTCCGCCACCAGAACAAAAGCTTCGGGCAGAATCCACGAACTGGGCGGTACGTGACCAGCCGGCAGTTCAAAGGGTTCATGACCAACAAAAACTGAATTCAGGTCACATAACCGAACAGGCCGTGATCATGCGCGCGGTCAAGCAGTCTGAGGTCCGAGGAGAAGAACAACCTCCGGTTCGGCTCGAGGCACCGCACACACCGAAGTCAGTGAACACATCCGGATCTGGAGCGGCCGGCACAGGCGCAAAGGTCATACCGACAACAGCCAATCAATCAATTTTGGCGGTTCACGCGACGGCAGATAAGCCTGACGATCAGGCAGGATCGAGCCGCGTGATCGAAGCGGAAGGGATGGCGGCAGCTAATGCCGATCCGGTCCTCACCTCTGGCAGGGAAGCCGGGCAGCCGCAGACCCTGGCGTCGGCCCGGGCCGAGACGGCCCGCGCCATAGCGGGGCAAATGGCGGTCGTTGTAACCCCAAGACCTGGCCCCGGAAGTGTGGAAATTACGCTGAACCCCGAGGAGTTGGGGCGCGTTTCAATCGTGTTGAACGGGCGCGAGGATGGCCTGCATCTGATCATCGCGGCCGAGCGCCAGGAAACGCTGGATCTGATGCGCAGGCACATCGCAATTTTATCCGCCGAGTTTCAGAAGTTGGGCTATAGCGATTTGTCCCTTGACCTCGGGACACCAGCAGACACGCCGCGGGATGGTAAGGCGCCCGACTCTCGGTTGTCCTTCGAAGCGGACGATTCTGAACCGGATCCAGCACCAATTTCCAGAAATTTTCCAACCGGCCTTATCCGGGGCCTTGATATGAGGCTTTGACCCATGATCTCTGCAACCAATAGCGCCGCCCAAAGCGGCACGACGGCCAAAGTGGAAGGCAACTCAAAATCGACTGCTCTGACCTCTGATTTTGAAACGTTCTTGAAGATGCTGACGGCTCAGGCGCGAAATCAGGATCCGCTGGAACCTCTTGATTCATCCGAGTACGCGTCCCAGCTCGCGCAGTTTTCAATGGTGGAGCAACAGGTGCAGACGAATGATCTGCTGTCCAATCTGGCTAGCGCGCTTGGCAGCGTGAATCTGGACCAACTTGCAAGCTGGGTGGGGATGGACGTTCAAGCCACCACGGCCTTCCGGTTTGACAACAGACCCGTGACCGTCAAGGCAACTGCGGAACCGACCGCCGATCGTGCGGTGATGGTCATCCGCAACGCCGATGGAGGCATTGTCGGTGAAATTGCCGTTCCGGTCGACGGAACGGAGTTTGTTTGGGCGGGCGTCGATGTCACCGGCAACCCGCTGCCGCCCGGAAGCTATTCGGCAACCCTTGAAAGCTATAAGGGAGAAAAACTGCTGTCCCGGAAACCAGCCGCAGCCTACAGCAAGGTCGTCGAGGCCCAGATCGAAGGCGGCGCGATTGTTCTGACCCTCGACAGCGGTGCCGAAATTTCTACGGAACATGTCAGCGGCGTTCGTGCGGGCGCTTGATCTGCAAGCCCGGGCGGTCCAAACCTTGGCAAACCGCGACTCGCCTGCAGAACTGGGTACTCCTCTGTCTGATCCTACGCCTCCACCGCCCGGCCTTGTTACCCAACTCGGTGAGCAGGGACTCGTCAAACACGGCGCTCGGTTTGAGACGCTCTATGGCGGTCGGACAAACCAGGTTTGGAAAGTGCAGGGCACGTACAGCGACACAGTGCTCAAGCTGTACCGAACCGCGCTGAAAAACCCGTTGTTCAGAAATGATGCCGGGCTCGAGGCCACGTGCCTGCGGGAACTTAAAAAAACGGGCTTTGTACCGAATCTACGCGCCACCGGGTCTTTCAACGGCGATCATTGGGTTTTCTACGATCACGCGCCGGGCTTGCCGTGGCAACAAGGCGCTGAGAAAGTTGGTCAGCTTCTGCGCAAGCTGCATTCACTTCCCGTGACCGTTGACGCGCCAAAAGGGTGCAACGGCAGCGGCGATCTTGCCCAACATGCCGAACGCATACTGGCCGAATGCCAGTCTGAAAAACGTGAAAGACTTATCGCGCGGCGCCCCGGCAATGCCGTGCCATCAATACGGGAACAATGCCTGGTGCACGGCGATCCTGTACCGGGCAACATATTGGTAGCGTCTTCGGGGCTTACTCTGATCGACTGGCAATGTCCGGTTATGGGTGATCCATGCGAGGATCTGGCGATTTTCCTGTCACCCGCGATGCAACAGCTTTATCGGGCTTCACCTCTGACGTCGGCGGAACGGACGCAGTTCCTGACAGCTTACGGGCGGCCCGACATCACGGCCCGGTATGAGGCGCTGCGCCCGTGGTATGCCTGGCGCATGGCGGCCTACTGTCTCTGGCGGGCTGAACGTGGAGCACCGGACTACCTGATTGGGCTGGATCTGGAGATCGACGCCCTCTGATATTGCCCGAATTAGCCAGTGCCAATGACGCACTATTCGGCGGCGTCAGCCACAAGCAGCTGCTGATCAGCTCTCAGCATTGCGGGCACTTCGGCTTATTCAATGTTGTCGGAGTTGTCGCGATTGGTCGTTGCCCGGGCTTCGGTAAAGCTAACGCCCGCAATGAAGTCCGCCATTCAGACAGAATTCGGGCTCTCATTGGTCTTGTCCGGTACCGCGACCTACATCTGATTACCGTGGTACATGACAAACAAATTTTTGGCGACCACGCGTTAATCAAACCCCATTGGGACGATCTGGATTTGGATCAGCAATTCACCGGCTGGCTATCCCACAGCGCGAGGGCAGCAATGCTCAAATCGCCGTTCGCACGACAGGCTGACGCGGCGGAGCAAGGCGGTATTGCCGCCTTGCTTGGACTATTTGGATCAGGTGCCCGATTTGATTTTGGTCCACAGACGTGTCACGACCCGTTGCGTTTTTGGCGGGTAGGGTGTTGTGATATAGAGGTTCTGCATGGTCGCTTCATCCGGGTAGATGGCCGGGTCACCGATCACGTCCTCTTCAAGGAACTCTTGCGAAGCTTTGTTGCCGTTGGCGTAGTACACATAGTTCGATGCAGCGGCCATGTTGTTGGCGTCCAGAATGAAGTTCAAGAATTGATGTGCGCCTTCGGGATTTGGAGCATCCGCGGGTATCGCCATTTGATCGAACCACATCAGCGAGCCTTCGGCGAACGGATGGTATTCGATGTTCACGCCATTCTCGGCCTCGACCGCGCGATCTCGTGCTTGCAGAACGTCACCTGACCAACCGACAGCGACGCATATGTCACCATTGGCCAGCGCGTTGATGTATTCCGAGCTGTGAAATTTCTGAATATGGGGACGGACGGCGGTCAGGACCTCTTCGGTCTTGCCGATCACGTCGGTGTCGTGGCTGTCTGGATCTTCACCGATATATTGCAATGTCATCGGGATGATCTCGGCCGGAGCATCCAGGAAATGTACTCCGCACGAGGCAAGCTTTTCGATGTTCTCAGGTTTCAGAACCAGATCCATGCTGTTCAGAGCGACGTCATCGCCCAGCACCTCCTTGACTTTGTCGACATTGACGCCAATGCCTGTTGTTCCCCACATGTAGTTGATCGAAAAGGCGTTGTTCGGGTCGTACCCGGCGGTGCGTTCCTGGATCACATCCCATAGATTTCCCGCGTTGGACAATTTTGACCTGTCCAATTCCTGAAACGCTCCGGCCTGAATCTGGCGCTGAAGAAACGTTCCCGACGGCACCACCACATCATAGCCTGAACCGCCAGCAAGCATTTTGGTTTCCAGAACCTCATTGCTGTCAAAAACGTCGTAAATCAGGGTCAACCCTGTCTCTTCCTCGAATTTGTTCAGCAGTTCTTCGTCGATGTAGTCGGACCAGTTATAGACGCGCACTTCTTCGGCGAACGCAGCCGAAGCCCCCAATGCAACGACCGCTGTCATCGTCAGCGTTTTGATGTTCATTTTTCTCTCCCTGAAGTTATGAGGTGTTTCCCTTGCAGCTTGATTTGATCAAGTTTTGCGTTTTCCCTCGATACAGCTTATGGTTTCACGAGGTCCGAAAGCTGGCAAGTTAACACTACGGAAAACAGGGCAAACCAATTGAATTCGACTAATAATATGGCCTTGGCCTCGCAGGCGGATGTGCAGAAACAACCCGCGCACGAGCAAGTATATCAGACACTCAGGGCACAGATCATGTACGGCGATCTGGTGCCTGGTCAGCCCGTCACGATACATGGCCTGACGGATTCGCTTGGCGTCAGTATGACGCCTGTGCGCGAGGCGATACGGCGTCTGATCTCAGATGGTGCCCTGGTGTTCCAGGGCAATCGCAGAGTCAGTGTTCCGCTCTTGTCGAATGATGACATCGAACAAATGATTTTTGCGAGATTATCAATAGAAACAGAACTTTCTCGCCGAGCTGCCCAAAAAATGAAGCCTGCGGATGTGGATCATCTGGAACGCATAGACCAGCGGCTGGACCGCACAATCACCGATGGTGACGTCAGCGGATATCTGCGGCTGAACCATGAATTTCATGAAACACTTTACGCCCATGCAAATGCGCCGATCCTCAACGACCTGGCAGAACGGCTCTGGCTCAGGTTTGGGCCTTCTCTGCGCGTTGTCAGCGGTCGCTTCGGCACCCAAAGCCTGCCGGATCGACATAAGGACATCATCTCGGCCTTGCGCACCAAAGATGCCGAAATGGTTTCAAAGGCAACCGCGCAGGACATTGAGCAAGGTATGGAACTGATGGTGGACGCGTAGACCTTATCTCAGCCGACTCGATTCGATTGACCGGGTTGAATTTGATCATATCGCAATTCGAAGCCACTATGGACCGACTGGTGAGACGTCCGGCAAATGGGCGGCTTGTTCCACTTTGCCCGATATCACTGCGTTGCCGGCAGGTTGTGGCCCGGTTCGAACCCGAAGCGGACACCAACAAAAAAGTTTCGCCAGAGGGCGTGCGGCACCCTGTTCTAGGAGTGAAGTAGTAGGTCGTGCTACAAATGCACAGATTGCTCGGATCATGGTCGCACATTCGCAATGCATGCAATCGCGTCCTGGATCCCATAGGCCGACTAATTCAAATCGCTTTTCTTCGACAGGGACGTGTTTCGGTATGATTGAGTTCGACAGGTCACCACTTTTGGATAGTGTCGCCACTTGGCTGATGCAGTGCGGCCTGCGCGATACCAAGGCTGAGGACGTCGTGCATGGCTTTGGCAACCGGCTTGTGTCCGCCGGAATTCCTGTCGTTCGGGTCAATGTCGGGGGAATGGTGCTGCATCCAATATTCGGCGCTTTGAACGTTCTTTGGACAGTCCGTGACGATCAGGCCAAGGCCGAACTCACACCCAGGGATCAACTGGACACACCCAGGTTTCGCAATACACCTTTTTTCGAATTGGCATGCAGCGGGGACACGTTCCGGCGCTACAAGCTGGAGGACGGGTCCACCGAACCCGACTTTCCGATCCTTGAAGACCTTCGTTCGGATGGGCTGACGGATTATCTCGTGCTGTTTGAGAGCTATCAACGCGATGACACCAGTCGTTGGTCGGACTTTCCGCCGGGGATGGAAGGCGTCGTGTTGTCGATCACAACCCGGCGTATCGGAGGATTCAGCGATTCTGAAATCAACTATATTCGAGCGCTGATGCCTGCCCTCGCGCTGGTCATAAAAACCGCGAAATCACGAATTCTGGCGCAAGGTCTGCTGGATGCGTACCTTGGAAGTTACTCGGGCAACCGTGTCCTGGATGGCGTTATCGAGCGCGGGGACGGCGGAGCAATAGACTGTATCTTGTTCTATTGCGACCTTCGCAACTCAAGCCGAATGGCGGAAGACATGCCAATGGACAGGTATCTCGCGTTGATAAACGACTACTTTGACTGCACGGCCGGAGCCGTGGAAGACCACGGCGGTGAAGTCCTCAAATTTATCGGCGACGCAGTTATGGCGATCTTTCCGATCGACGAAAAATCTCGTCCCGCAGTCGACATGTGCCGGGCGGCGCTGTCTTCGGTGTTGGAATGCTTGGCGCGTGCGCAGGAAAAGAACATCGCATGGGAAGAGCACGGGGGCAGGATTGATTTTGGAATTGCCCTGCACCGCGGCTCGGTCATGTATGGCAATGTCGGCACGGAACGTCGGCTGGACTTCACCACGATTGGACCGGCGGTAAATCAGGTCAACCGACTGGAAGGGCTGTGTAAGTCACTACGAACACCCCTGGTTTTGTCCTCTGAATTTGCGGCAGATGTTTCAACTCGCCTTGAGCCTTTGGGACTTCACAAATTGGCGGGTATGACGCAATCAACGCAGGTCTTTACGCTCCCGGAATTTGCACCTTCGGTCGAAAAAAGTGACACAGCCAGTCGAGTCAGATGATCGCTTTTTCTATCAGCATTCTGCCGCCCTGATCTGACACATCCAGCGCTGAGGTCCGAATTATTCACGTAACGAACCAGCGCGGGATTGGGACATCATCCTCGGTCAACGCAAACGTTCCAGCAGTTTCAGGCTGGCATACCCATCAGGCAACAGCCCCTGCGCCAACTGGTATGAGCGCACGGCGTTGGTCGTGTTCGGACCGATGCGCCCGTCAATGCTCTGCGTGTCGTATCCGGCCTGAGTCAGGCGTGTCTGCAGCTCCTTGCGTTCGGTGAAACTCAGCCCGCGATCGCCGCGGGGCCATTCGGCTTGAAACGCGCCGCTTCCGGACAACCTGTCTGCAAGATGGCCAATCCCGATCACGTAGGCGTCGGCACCGTTATACTTTTCGATCACTTTGAAGTTGTCAAAAATCATTAGCGCTACGCCCTGCCCACCCGCGGGCAACAGGATCGCGGCCTGACCATGATCCGGCACCGACGCACCGTTTGCAGCGACCACCCCACGTGCACCCCATTCAGATGGCATCAGCGTGTAATCGCGTCTGGCCGTGGCATAATCGAACCCGTCCGGCAGACGCACTTCAACACCCCATGGCTGTCCCTTGGTCCACCCAAAGCGCGCCAAATAGGCCGCGGCGGAAGCCAAAGCATCGGTCGGATCATCGGACCAGATATCTCGCCGTCCGTCGCCGTCGAAATCCACGGCGTGATCCAGATATGATGTCGGCATGAACTGTGTATGCCCCATCGCACCAGCCCAACTGCCGACCATATTTTCGGCACTTACATCGCCGGCTTGGACGATCCGCAAGGCGGCAATCAACTGGGTTTCAAAAAACGTCGCCCGCCGTGCATCGAATGCCAGCGTCGACAGCGATCGGATGGTCTGGTTGCTGCCCCGGTAGGTTCCAAACGACGTCTCCAACCCCCAGATCGCGGTCACAACTTCCTTTTCGACGCCATATTGCGCCTCAATCCGCGTCAGGGCTTCGCGATGCCTGCCCAGCCCGGCGCGCCCATCGGCGATGCGCGTGTCGGAGACAGCGGAATCAAGATATTCCCAGATTGGCTTTGAAAACTCGGCCTGATTGCGGTCTTTGTTTATGACCTCTTTGTCATAAGTAACCCCCGCCAGCGCCGTATCCAGTGTGCTCTGGCTGACCCCCTGCTCCCGGGCTCTGTCCCGGAACGCTCCGAGCCACGCCTGAAACCTTGCATTTCCTTCTGCTGACACGTGTTCCACCTTAGCCGTTGGCCGAAGAGCCGGCCGGATAGAAACCGTGACGTCTGCCGAAGCCAGCTGAGCCGAACCCGGCAGGTCCATGGGTTTCGACCCTGTTGATTTGTCTGTCGTTTCCGCCTGCACAATGGATGCCCATAATGCGGCGGTCATAACGCCACCTATGCATTTACGCATTCCGATTTTCCTGATTACTGCTCGGCAACAGGATAGCGCAGAACCGGCATTTCACAAAGCACTCAGGTCGTGTTTTCGTTGTCTTTCGCTTCCCGCTCAGCGCGAATGCGGGCCAGCGCCTCGCGCAACAAGGGCACTCGGTTTGGCCTAAAGCTTTCATCCGACACGGACATCTTGCGTATGCGGTCCAGCCTGAAGACACGGAAATCCTGCCGAAGATGGCACCAACTGATCAACACGCTGGCGCGGTCCATGTAGACAATGCTCAGTGGGTTGACCTTGCGCCGCGTATCGTCACCTTTGGCGTCCGTATACGCAAATTCGATCACGCGCTCGTCCCAGGTGGCTGAGCGCAGATTGGCGACGTCGATCGTCGGCTTGGCCGGTCGATCAAAGCGGGTTGCGGTCAGGACTGCATGGCTCAGACGATGGGACTGGCGTTGTGGTAAGCGGCCCTGCAACTTGCGCAACGCTGCGCTGGCCGCATCCGACAGTCCGGGATCGCCGATCGATTGCACCTCGCGCAGGCCAAGGACAAGCGCCTCAAGCTCGTCATCTGTGAACCCCAGGGGCGGCAGAGTGGCGTCCTCGACCAAGGTAAAGCCAAAACCGGCCTCTCCATCAATCACCGCGCCAAGGCTGCGCAGAGCATCGATGTCCCGGTGCACCGTGCGGGGCGAAACGCCAAGATCCTGTGCCAGCTGCACCGACGTTTTCGGCGACGGACCAGAGCGGAGGGCTTGCATCAACTGAAACAGGCGGGCGGTACGGGACATGGCACAGACTAATCTAAACCTGATGACAGTTTCTGTCATTAGTCTGAACTATCCATGTGGCATCCCAACCACGGAGCCGACGATGCTGACCCTTCTGACCTTTCCCTCTGCTTTTGGCCTGTTCAGCGCCAGCCCGTTCTGCGTCAAGACCGCATATATGCTTCAGCAATCCGGGCAGCGCTGGCGGCGGTCCGACATGCTGGACCCCCGCAAGATGCCGCACCAGAAACTGCCGGTGCTGCGCACACCGGAACGCCTGGTCCCAGACAGTGACCTGATTCGCGACTGGCTTGAGGCGCAGGGGGCCGATTTCGACAGGGGCCTGACCGATATACAAAAGGCGCAATCGCGCGCGTTGGTCCGATTGGCCGAGGAACATCTGTATTTCCAGATTGTTCTGGACCGCTGGGGCAATGACGATGTCTGGCCAATCCTGCGGGACATGTTCTTTTCTGAAATACCCGCGCTGATCCGCCGTCCGGTAAGCAATTCCATTCGAAAGTCCGTACTGACGGGTCTAAGCACGCAGGGTGTTTCGCGGTTTTCCGATGCAGAGCGAACAGAAAGGATCGAGCGCGACCTCGAGGCGATCTCAGCCTTTCTGTGGCAATCAACCTTTCTGATGGGGGATCACCCGACTTCGGCAGACATGAGCGTGGGACCAATGCTGGCTGCGATGCGTGCCACGCCGGCCGATACACCGCTGACCCGCCGTATCAAACAGGATAAGCTTCTGAACAGCTATGTGGACCGGATGGAACAGGCAATACCCCTGGCATGACACCGATTGACGACCCGGCAGTGAAGGCCGCCTTTGAGGCATTTCCCCAGAGCACCCGCAAGGGCGCTCTGATCCTGCGGGAACTTGTTCTGAACACAGCGGGGTCAATTCCAGACGCCCAGCCTTTGCAAGAGGCGCTACGTTGGGGTCAGCCTGCGTACCTGGCACCCAAAGGCTCCACGATCCGGCTGGGCTCCCACAAATCTGCGTCGTTTGCCTTGTTCGTGCATTGTCAGAGCCGGCTAATAGGCGATTTCACCTCAGCCTTTCCCAATGAGGACCGGATCGACGGCAATCGGGCCGTGCTGTTTGACGATCCGGACCAGATCGACGAAACCCGTCACGGCTGGCTGATTGCGCGGGCCCTGACCTATCACCTTTGACGGCGTTTTCGCTCGATCTTGCGCTTGATCTTGTCCTTTTTTCGCTTCGAACTGACTGCCTTTCGGCGCGTTGATCGCCCCGCCGAGCCGCGACTGCGCGGCAGCGCGTGATCTTCGATGGACAACAATTCCAGTTCCAGCCCACCGGTCACTGGGGTCGCTTCGGTCAGACGCACGGTCACGCGCTGGCCGATGGCAATAATCAGCCCGGTGTCCGAACCCATCAGGGTTCCGGCCTCACGATCGAAATGAAAAAACTCACGCCCCAGCGAGCGTACGGGAACAAGACCGTCCGCACCGGTTTCATCCATCTTCACGAACGCGCCGAACCGGGCGATGCCACTGATCCGGCCTGTGAACTCATTGCCCACGCGTTCGCTGAGATAGGCGGCAAGGTAGCGGTCGGTCGTGTCCCGTTCCGCCATCATCGAGCGGCGTTCGGTGTCCGAGATGTGGGTGGCGGTTTCCTCGAGCCTGTCGATTTCCTCTTCGGTCAGTCCGTCCTTGCCCCAGCCATGCGCCGAGATCAGCGCGCGATGCACAATCAGGTCGGCATAGCGCCGGATGGGCGACGTGAAGTGCGCATAATTCCGAAGCGCCAGCCCAAAATGGCCAAAGTTCTCGGGGTTGTAATAGGCCTGAGCCATCGACCGCAGCGTCGACAGGTTGATCAGTTCCGCATCTTCAGTCCCGGCGGCGGCGTTCAACAGCGCGTTCAGGTGGCGGGTTTGCAGCACCTGCCCTTTCGCCAGGTTGAGACCCGCTGCCTGCGCCGTTTCCCGCAGGCTTTCCAGTTTCTCGGGCGCGGGCTCCTCATGCACGCGAAACAGCAGCGGGCGGTGTTTTGCGATCAGTGTTTCAGCGGCGGCGACGTTGGCGAGGATCATGAATTCTTCTATCAGCCGGTGTGCGTCCAGACGTTCGCGGAACGCGACGCTTTCCACTTTGCCGGTTTCGCTTAACACGATCTTTCGCTCGGGTAAGTCCAGCTCCAGCGGCTGCCGCACTGCGCGCGCCTTCTTCAACGCGGCGTAGGCGGCGTAGAGAGGTTTCAGAACGGGCTCCAGCAAGGGTCCGGTCCGGTCATTTGAATTGCCGTCGATGGCCTCTTGCACTTCGGCGTAGTTCAGGGACGCAGCCGAGCGCATCAGCCCCCGTAGGAATCGATGGCCGATCTTGTTGCCTTCGGCGTCGATCTGCATCCGCACGGCGATACAGGCCCGCGGAACACCTTCATGCAGCGAGCACAAATCGCCCGAAAGACGGTCGGGCAGCATCGGCACCACGCGATCCGGGAAATAGCTGGAATTGCCCCGTTTGCGCGCCTCTCGGTCCAGCGCGGTTCCGGGCTGCACGTAAGCGGCCACATCAGCGATGGCGACCCAGATCACATGGCCGCCGGGGTTCTTCGGATCGTCATCCGCGTGCGCATAACAGGCGTCGTCATGATCCCGCGCATCCGAGGGGTCGATGGTCAGCAGCGGCATATCGCGCAGGTCTTCACGCCCCTTAAGTCCAGCAGGTTTGGCCTTGTCAGCCTCGGCAATCACCTTGTCGGGAAAATCGTCGGGGATGCCGTGCTGATGGATTGCGATCAGCGAGACAGCCTTGGGTGCCGACGGATCACCCAGCCGTTCCACAATGCGCGCTCGGGGCAGACCCATGCGGTTCTTTGGCCCGGCCTGTTCGGCCTCGACCAGTTCGCCATCCTTTGCGCCCAAAACCGCGCCATCATGGACCAGCCACTCGGTCTGGCCGGTCTTGTCGATGGGCACGATCCGCCCACCCTCGGCCCCTTTGCGAAAGATACCGACAATCTTACGCGGATTGGTTCCGATGCGGCGGATCAGGCGGGCCTCATAGTTGTGGTCTTCCTCGTGCACCACCGTCAGGCGGGCCAAGATGCGATCGCCCTCTCCCAGCGCAGGATCACTGGCGCGGGAGATGATCAGGACGATAGGCTCGACCCCTTCGCCATGCCACTCGAGCGGACGCGCAAAAAGGTCGCCATCCGCGTTCGGGGCCTTCACCTGCAACACGCTGACTGGCGGCAACCGATCCGGGTCGCGGTAACTGCGCTTGCGCTTTTCAAGATGCCCTTCGGCCTCAAGCTCCTTGAGGATACGTTTGAGGTCGATCCGGTCCGCGCCCTTGATACCAAAGGCCTTGGCGATATCGCGTTTCGAGGTCAGGGTGGGGTTCGCCGAGATCCAATCGAGGATCTCCTGCTTGGTGGGGATGCGAGTCATATCTTCGGCGTATCACGGGGATGCGACCGCGTCATGACCAAAAAGCGGCACTCGGCGTCAGGAATTCAGATCGGCCATGGTGTCAACGTCCCGCAAATGATTCAACAATGCGACCCGGCAGCCCGGCACCGAAGCCAGCGTGTCCGCGAGCGCGTGTTCCGTCGACCATCGCACGCTGTCGAACAGGCCGGACGGTAACGCCTTGTAGCGCTGCGCCCCGACAAGCCAGTAGCCGCCGTCCGGCGCGGGGCCGAATACCATCTGAGCAGAACCCAAATACTGGAAGGCTTGCGCAACATGTTTGCGCGTGATGCCCGGAATATCGGCGCCGATCAGGCAAACCGGCCCTTTCGGTGCTGAGCGCAACATGCGCCCCATGCGATCCCCAAGGTCGCCCCTGCCCTGGGCGGCACGCGGCAGGTCGGCAGGCCAAACCCGGCTGCTCAGCCCTTCCCGGTCGGGCGAGACAGCCAGCAATAAATCCCAACGCGGATCACGCAAGCGCCTGATCAGCGACCTGGTCTGATGCCGAAACCACCAGGCGGCATTGACCATGCCGATTTCCCGACCCAACCGGGTTTTGACGCGGCCCGGCCGAGGTTCCTTGACCATGATAACCAGAGTGCGTTGCATGGGTCAGGCAAAATAATCAGCCAGTATGCGCGCATAGATCGTCTTGAGCTGTTGTATCTGGGCTATTTCGACGCATTCATCGACCTGATGCATGGTGCGACCGACCAGTCCGAACTCTACCACTGGGCAATGGTTCTTGATGAACCGCGCATCGGATGTACCGCCGGTTGTCGACAATTCGGGCTGCACGCCGGTTTCAGCCTGAACGGCGCGTGCCACGAGGTCGGAAAGTTCGCCGGGCGGCGTCAGAAAGCTTTCACCTGAGATCTTGATTTTCGTTGCGACCTCGACGCCGAATTCTTCCGAAACCCGAGCCGCTTCAGCCGTCAACCATTCGCTGAGGCTGGCGCCGGAATGCAGATCGTTGAACCGGATGTTCACAGCCCCGCTGCATTGTGCAGGGATGACGTTGGTTGCGGGGTTTCCGGCATCGATGGTCACGACGGCCAGAGTTGAGGCATCAAAATGCTTCGTACCGCGATCCAGCTCGTGGCTGGCCAGACGATCCATCAGCCGGGCCATCGCGGGCAGCGGGTTTTTGGCCCTGTGCGGGTAGGCGGAATGACCTTGCTCTCCAGTCGCAGTAAACCAAGCGGTCATCGAGCCGCGGCGTCCGATCTTCATCATCTCGCCCATTTGGTTCGGACAGGTAGGTTCGCCGACCAGACAAGCGGTCATGCGTTCGCCAGATTGCTCCATGTAATCGAGCAAGGCCGTTGTACCGTCCAGCGCGTCCGCCTCTTCATCACCGGTGATCGTCAGGATTATGGCCCCGTCCGGGGGCGTATCGCGGACGAAGTCGATCGCGGCAGCGGCAAAGGCCGCCACGCCCGACTTCATATCCGTTGCGCCGCGTCCGTACATCACGCCGTCACGGATTTCGGCACCAAAAGGCGACATGGTCCACGCGGCTTGGTCGCCAACGGGAACGACATCCGTGTGGCCGTTGAATCCAAAGCTGCGCGGATGACCCTTTTGCCCCCATCGTGCGAACAGATTGGCGATGCCGCCCCGATCCACGCGGGTGCAAACGAACCCGGCCTCCGACAGAATGCGTTCCAGCAGGACCAGTGCACCGCCTTCTTCAGGTGTGACCGATGGGCAACGGATCAGCTCTGCGGTCAGCTGGACGGGATCGGTCATGGGATACCTCATGGAAGTGTTCAGGCCTTTGTTCGCGCACAGATTCAACGAATTGGCCGGATTGCCAACCCCAAGAGCCCAGATTGTGACCGCTAATCCGCCTTCGTTTCACATTGATACGCCAATAAAACAGGCAAGATGACCCCGCGACCGCCTTGCCGCGCAACCCGCAATTGCGTTACAGGGCCGCGAAACAGGTAAATAGACAATGATGCGCGCCCTCTTCGCTCTGATCTGCCTGACGTTCGCGGTTCTTGCACAGCAAAGCCAGGCTCAGTCCCTTACGGTCACCACTGTGACCCGCCCTCCGTTTTCATATGTGGAAGACGGGGCCGAGACCGGGTTTTCGATGGATCTGCTCGAAGCGCTGTCCGAGGCACTGGGTTGGAATTACTCCATCAACCGGGTCGAAGCGTTTGGGGAAATGCTGAGCGCCGTGCAGGACGGCAGCGCGGATCTTGCGATTGCAAATATCTCGATCACTGCCGCGCGCGAAACCCAGATGGATTTCAGCCAGCCGATTTTCGAGGCCGGGTTGCAGATCATGGTGCCCTCGGACGCGGCTCGCAGGCCGTCGCTGCTGCATGCATTGCTGTCACGTGAACTGTTTATTGCCATTGGCCTCGCTTTTGCCATCCTTCTGGGCGGCGGCATGTTGATGTGGGGTTTCGAACGCCGCGCACAACCCTATTTTGACCGCAAGCTCAATGAGGCCTGGTTTCCGTCATTCTGGTGGGCGCTCAATCTGGTTGTGAATGGCGGGTTCGAAGAACGCATGCCGCGCACCCCATTCGGACGCCTGTTGGGCGTGGTGTTGGTGGTGTCATCGCTGTTTATCGTTTCCGTGTTCACCGCACGGATCACATCGGTCATGACCGTGGATGCAATCAGCGGCAACGTGAACTCGGTCAATGATCTGTACGGCAAGCAGGTCGGTACCATCTCAAGTTCAACCGCAGCCAATTTCCTGAACCGACGCGAGATCGAGTTTGCCGGTTTTGACGATCTTGAAGGATTGCTTAGCGCATTCACAAATGAAGAGCTGGATGCGGTCGTCTTTGACGCGCCGATCCTGTCGTATTTCGCCTCCCATGAAGGGCGCAGGGTCGCTTCGATGACCGGTGGCGTCTTCCTGCGCGAAAACTACGGCATTGCTTTCCCGACGGGATCACCCCTTGTTGAGGACGTCAATCAGGCCCTTCTGGCCCTGCGCGAAGACGGGACTTATGACGAGATTTACCGGAAGTGGTTCGGTGCCCGCAATTAGGCCTGCTCTTCATCCCCGAAAAATGGCGTCATCTGCGCGACGATAACCGCGTTTTCGTCCAAAGCTCGCTGCATCAGGGCCCGCTCATCGGGGTCGATGTCGTGACCCTGTGCTTCGCGCTCGGCCAGGGTGCCATAGCCAGTGACATCCAGTGGCGCGGTGTCAGCTTGTTTCAGGATGGCCACAGTTTCACGCACGGCTTCGGCTTCGTCCACGCCGGATGCGAAACACATCAACGCCGCCCCGGTCGCCCCTTCAGGCAACCCATCGCCTTCCTTGCGGCCGATCTGAACCAACAAGGTATAAACCTGCTGGCGCGAGGGTTTCTTGGTCTTCTTTTCCATGCCGTCTGCCTTACGTCCGCAAGATGAAACGGTCAACTCATTCAGCCATCTACCTACTTTCAGCGATTCGCAGGGGCGTCACCAATCAGGTTGTGCCATGTGTGTGGCGGCACCCAGACTTGTGCAAAATGGACACAGCATGTCGATAAAAAATTCGCCAAGGGATTGACATCAAATTTTGCAAGAATCCGGATAGTTGAAAACGGCATTAATTGGCCGGTATTTCTGCCCATATTGCGCGAATTTCGGCTGAACACGACATCACCTTTTCAAGCCGTTACTTGGTGAAATGAACAAAAATTAAGATGCGCACACTGCAATTTGATTTTTTGAGAAGGGAAGTTAGATGAGTATGTTGTCAAAATTCCTAACAATAATGGCAAGCCTTTTCGCGTTGGCCATGGCACCCGCAGCGCTGGTGTTGTCGGTGTTTTCCTCTGATGCCGCACATGCACAAGAGCAATCAGTCGCGGACGATGATGATGAGGACGGCGAGGACGAAGGCGAGGCCGAGAACGAGGACGACGGCGAGTCTGAGGACGACGGCGAAGCCGAGGACGATGGTGAATCCGAGGATGACGGCGAGGCCGAGAGCAATGGCGCGTCCGAGAACGACGATGAGTCGGACACTGAAGGCCGTTCAGGCGAGGAAGAAGAAGAGAACACAGAAGAAGACGATGATGACGAAGAAGTAGAGGAAATCGAAGAAGACGATGATGGCGAGGAAGAAGAAGAGACTGAAGAAGAAGTAGAACGGCCGGGCGAAGACCGCTAACCAAAAAGGTTACTATGCCAAGCACGGCGACCTGATCAGAGCTTTGAAAGTTCGATTTCTGGTGTTTTCTTCCGCCAGCTGTCAAAAAGAAAGGCCGGGGCCACTGCGCACCGGCCTTTTCCCTTTGGTACAAAGTATCAGTCGCGCAGCAATTCGTTGATGCCTGTTTTCGAGCGGGTTTTTTCGTCAACACGTTTCACGATTACCGCGCAATACAGGCTGACGTTGTTCTTCGACGGCATCGAACCGGCCACGACCACAGAATAGGGCGGCACTTCGCCATACATGACCTCGCCGGTCTCGCGATCGACGATCTTTGTGGATTTGCCGATAAACACGCCCATGCCCAGAACCGAGCCTTCGCGGACGATACAACCCTCGACCACTTCGGAGCGCGCACCGATAAAGCAGTTGTCCTCGATAATGGTCGGGCCGGCCTGCATCGGCTCCAACACACCGCCGATGCCGACACCGCCGGACAAGTGCACATTCTTGCCAATCTGCGCACAGGAGCCGACCGTGGCCCAGGTATCGACCATGGTGCCTTCGTCCACATATGCGCCAAGGTTAACGAAGGACGGCATCAGCACGACGCCCGGAGCGATATAGGCTGATTTGCGGACCACACAGTTCGGAACTGCACGGAAACCTGCGGACCGCCACTGGCTTTCACCCCAACCCGCAAACTTGCTGTCGACCTTGTCCCACCAGCCACCAACCTGCGGACCGCCCGACTGGATTTCCATGTCCTTGATGCGGAAGCCCAGCAGAACCGCCTTTTTGGCCCACTGGTTTACATGCCAGCTGCCGTTCTCCAGTTTTTCGGCCACACGCAGCGAGCCGCTGTCCAAAGCGTTCAACGTATCCTCGATCGCTTCGCGCTGTTCACCTGTTGTGGCTGGGCTGATCGTATCGCGAACCTCCCAGGCGGCTTCGATTGCGGCTTCCAGTTGCGCGTTGGACATGGGGTTACTCCCTGCAGAATCTGTTCACGTTGGTTTGGCCTATACGCAAGCAGGACCTATGGTGCAATGCGACGCAGAGGGCCCTGTTTACGTCAACATTCTGCCGCTGCCTAATAAGGCACCTTTGACGCGCGGATGATGTTGCAGGACGGGGCTAGCTGGCGCGACGAATGTGGCGCACCAGAATTGACGTCGCGGCTGCGGCGTCTTTGTTCTTTAGCGCCTGTATGATGGCGGCATGATCGGTATCGACGCGCTTCACCCATTTCGGGCGCCAATGCGCGAACAGATGCCGTGCACCAGCGATATGCAGATCGTCGATTGTGTGCAAAAGACGCGGCAATGCGCAGGGCGTCAGTATGGTTCTGTGAAAGACACGGTTCCGAGCCTCCCAAACTGGCATGCTGTCGGCGGCGTCACAGGCGATCCGGGCGTCATCCGCCAGTTTCAAGGCAGCCGGAGTCATATTCTGCACCGAATGCTGAAGCGCCAGGGCTTCCAGCGCGACCCGCATTTCGATCACCTCGCGCACCTCGGCCGGATCGAGTGCAGTCACCCGCATCCCGCGTCGGGGCGCGCTTTGGGCCAGCCCATGCGCTTCGAGCCGCAACAATGCCTCGCGCACTGGCACGTGGCTGGTTTCGAATGTGCGGGCAATATGGTCCTGGCGCAGCTTTTCTCCCGCCGCCAAATCACCCGTAACGATTTGCTGGCTCAGTTTTTCGTAGATCGTGTCGGCAATGGTCGCGTTCATGGATTATAGATAAAAAGCGCAACCTGTTTCCACAAGCGGATAATTCACCCGTCCAACGGGTCCGGAGCAATATTTCCTCCGCACACCAAAACGGCCACGCGTTCGCCTGGTTCCGGCCGATATGCGCCGGACGTCAAGGCGGCCAATGCCGTCGCTCCGGCAGGTTCAACCAGAATGCGATGTGCTTGCCAGAGGGCTTTCTGCGCCGCCGCGATAGATGCGTCCGACACCAGAACCGAGGTCATCCCCTGCGCGAGGCCGAAACAGATGTTCCCGATCCGCCTCGCGCCCAGCGCGTTCGCCGCAATGCCGGATACTGTGACATCCACCGGCTCGCCTGCTTGCAGCGCCGCGTTCAGGGCGCAGGAGGTATCAGGCTCAACCGCCACGACTTTGCGTGCGCCCTGAAACCAGGCCAGGGCACCGGCGATCAAACCGCCACCGCCAACGGCGACCAGAACAGTGTCCGCCTGCAAACCTTGCGCATCCCATTCGGCAAAACACGTGCCCTGCCCGGCAACAGTAGCCGGCGCGTCATAGGCATGGATCTGCATTGCGCCGTTTTCTTCCTCATGTACTTTCGCCAGGGTCAGCGCATTGGCGTATTCACCGGAGACGACGCTCAGGTCCGCGCCAATACGCTCGATCAGGCCAATCTTGGACGGCCCGGCCAGTTCCGGCACGAATATCTTGGCCGGATGTCCCAACGCGCGGGCCGCAAAAGCAGCGGCGGCACCGTGATTGCCCCCTGACGCGGCCACGACGCCCGCCGCGGGCACCTCCATGCTGAGCAGTGTGTTGAACGCCCCACGTGCCTTGAAGCTGCCCGTGTGCTGCAAATGCTCCAGCTTCATCTCGACCGGGAAATCCAGGCCAAGCGTGGTACTCTCCATAACCGGCGTCTTCTGTGCATATCCGTCGACACGGTTTGCCGCCGCCAAAATTTCAGTCTTCCAATCCATTCTTGTCTTTCCGTGACTGGCACTCTGCCCGCGAACCCTATAGCTGTTTGGGAAACACGCAAGCAGGGATACTTCAACAATGAGAGAAGACCGCCTCAGCCCGTTCCGCGATGCGCAGACCGACCGTTCGACCGCAAGCGAGGTGCCGGATACGCCACAGACACGGTCCCCGGCCTATCGCCTTGCTTTTGCCGACGATGATTTCCTGTGCCGGGACGAATTGCGGCCGGTGCGTCTGCAACTGGAACTGCTGAAGCCCGAGATGATCATGAGCGAGCGCGAGATCACCTCGACCATCGTCATGTTCGGCGGCGCGCGCATTCCCGAGCCATCCCAAAAGCACACGGCTCGGACCAAGACTTTGGCCGGGCTGTCGAAATATTATGATGAGGCCCGCGAGTTCGCGCGGCTGATGACCGAGAAATCCAACCAGACCGGCTGCCGTGAGAACGTGATCGTCACCGGTGGCGGACCCGGTGTGATGGAAGCCGGTAATCGCGGCGCGCAGGATGCGGGTGGCTGCTCGATCGGCCTGAACATCGTGCTGCCGCACGAGCAGGCCCCAAACCTTTACGTGACGCCGGACCTCAGTTTCAATTTTCACTACTTCGCCATCCGCAAGATGCATTTCCTGATGCGTGCCCGCGCCATCACCATCTTCCCGGGCGGGTTTGGCACGATGGACGAACTGTTCGAGTCCCTTACTCTGATCCAGACCGGCCGGATGGAGCGCGTGCCGTTCCTGCTGTTTGGTCGCGAATTCTGGGAGAAGGTCATCAACTGGGCGGCTTTGGCGGATGCCGGAACCATCTCGGACGAGGATCTGGACCTGTTCCGCTTTGTCGACACCGCACAAGAGGCAGTTGATATCATCGAGAACTGGGAACCTGCGCCGCCACGCGACGAAATACCGGGGCGCTGAACCATGGCACCAAAACCCGGAGAGATGCTTCACCTGCGTGGCAACGCTTTGGGCAAGGGCGATCCCGTAGCGCTGCCGCTGACGCAAAGCAGCATGTTCCACCTGCCCGGAGCACCGGACGGATTTGCGACATATGGCCGTGTCGATAACCCGACATGGGAGCATTTGGAGCACGTTCTGTCCCACCTTGAAGACGCACCTTGCCTAACTTTCCCCTCAGGGATGGGGGCAATTTCTGCCGCTCTGTTTGCCACAGTCAAAGCCGGTTCACGCATTCTGATCCCATCGGACGGTTATTACGTAACCCGCCTGCTGGCTGACCGGTTTCTGGCCGGGTTGGGTGTCCTGGTCGAGGAACGGGCCACTACGGAGTTCTCGACGGGAGGATTTGAAGGGTTTGACGTTGTTTTTGTCGAAAGCCCTTCGAACCCCGGCCTCGACATGATCGACCTTGGATCAGTGGCTGAAGATGTCCGGGCAGCCGGTGGTGTCACGATTGCCGACAATACAACGATGACCCCCTTGGGCCAGCGCCCGCTGGACATGGGCATCGACATAGTTGTGGCCTCAGACACCAAGGCCATGGGTGGTCACTCCGACCTGCTGATGGGACATGTCGCCAGCCGCAATGCGCAGATCATGGAACGGGTCGAAGAATGGCGGAAGGTCTCCGGGTCTATCCCCGGACCACACGAGGCATGGTTGCTGCATCGCGGGCTGGAAACGCTGGATGTGCGGTTTGACCGCATGTGCTCATCAGCGCAGGTTCTTGCAGAACGACTTGCGATGCATCCAGCGGTAAAACATGTACGCTACCCGGGCCTGCCCGATGACCCGGCGCACGCATTGGCCAAGGCTCAGACCGCTCGGTTCGGATTTCTGCTCAGCCTTACTCTGAACTCCGAGGAAAAGGCCGAGCATTTCATCAATGACTGCCGGCTTCTGCGCCCCGCCACATCCTTCGGCGGCGTCCACAGCTCGGCCGAACGCCGCGCGCGTTGGGGGGATGATGTCGATCCGGCCTTTGTCCGGCTGTCGGTCGGCTGCGAACCGGTTGAGGAGCTGTGGCAGTCTATCGAAACCAGCCTGAACGGCTTGTAACTATTTCGTCGGACCACGCAGTTCCTTGAACACATAGATCGGCAGCACGACGCTGGCGATCAACGACCCCAGCCATACCAGCAATGTCGCCGCCAGCAGGTTGGAAATTCCGCCCACGGTCAGCCCCGTCGTAATCAGATCGGTCACCAGCAATCCGACGAAAGTCACAATCAAAGCGATCCCGCCTTTAAGTGCCGGAGCTTTCTTTTCACCCAGTTTCAGGATCAAAGGCTCAGCCACCACCTGCACAACCGTAAAGACGATCACCACAACGATGAACGAGATCGGCCTGATCGCAAACCCCGCCAACAGAAGAGAAGCCAACAACAAACCAATTGCGTTCCCCGCCAGCAACGCCAATGCGGACTTAATTCTGCGCGTCATCCCTCGGTCTCCGTCAATTATCATCTCAAAACATGCAGATATTAGCAGGGCACCGGGAATTTGCGAGATAATTCAAACGCCTCTTCATTTTGACCTGTTGAAATCGCGTGATAGAACACATTCATCAAGATCAGACATGCCCCTGACCCACGAGTGTGAGATGAGCGACGATCCCTATTCCGTCCTTGGCGTCTCGAAGGACGCCAGCGACGCCGAGATCAAGAAAGCCTATCGGCGTATCGCCAAAGAGTGCCACCCCGACCTGAAGCCCGGAGATGCCGAGGCCGAGGCGAAATTCAAAGCGGCTGCGGCGGCCTATGATCTGCTCAAAGACCCTGAAACGCGGGCACGTTACGACAATGGCGAAATCGATGCCTCGGGTCAGGAACGTCCTCAGCAGCAATATTATCGCGACTATGCCGAAGCCGCCGGAAATCCCTATCGTTCGGGCGCAACCTATGGCGACCCGGAGGACATGTCCGACATCTTCGCTGAGTTCATGCGCGGGCGCGGGGGGTTCAGTGGGCAGCGCACGCAGGAATTCCACGCGCCGGGTCACAATCTGAACTACTCGCTGCAGATCAGCTTTCTGGATGCGGTGTTCGGGGCCAGCCAGAAACTGACCCTGCCTGACGGAGACCGGATTGAAGTCAAGATCCCTGCCGGCATCACCGATGGCCAGACCATCCGGCTGCGCGGCAAGGGCGCGCCGGGTTATGGCGAGGGTCCACCGGGCGACGCCCTGGTGACTGTTTCCGTCGCCAAGCACCCGGTTTTCGACCGTCGGGGCGATGACATCCATATTACGCTGCCGATCACGATTGACGAAGCCGTGCTGGGTGGAAAGGTTCCCGCCCCGACAATTGATGGCGGTGTGAACGTGACTGTCCCGGCGGGTACCAGCAGTGGCAAGACCCTGCGGCTGCGCGGCAAGGGGGTGAAAAAGCGTGGCTCCTCCAAACGCGGCGATCAGCTGATCGAACTAACCGTCACCATGCCAGACAAGATCGATGATGAGCTGAAGCAATTCATGGAGACATGGCGCGACACGCACCGCTATGATCCGCGGAAAGGAATGCCGTTATGACCCTGACCGAAGAGGAACTGATCGATACCATCGCCCGCCTGACGTCGGACCGGCTGACCGAGTATCTGGCCGCTGAAATCGTAATCCCCGAGCAATCGGAACAGGGGCTGGTTTATCAGAGCATCGACGTTGCGCGGCTGGAGCTTGCCTGCGAATTGCATGACCAATACGACATGGAGGCTGACGCCCTGTCGATGATGATCTCACTGATCGATCAGATGCACGGGCTGCGCGCCGAGTTGCGCGAAGTTCTGAATGCGGTTGATAAGCAACCCGAGCCGGTGCGCCAGCAACTGATCGAGGTGATTGGAGCGGCGCGGTTCAGTCGCAGGTAACACTGGACTGCATGGCAGGTTTGCCCTTTTGGACTCGAGGGAACTGCCGTAGAAGGGCCCATTGATCCAGAGCCCGGTATTCCCATGACCCAGTCCAGATCCGAACTCCTGATGCCTGCGGGCAATCTGCGCAAACTGAAACTCGCCATCCTTTACGGGGCGGATGCGGTGTATCTCGGCACACCGGATATGTCGCTGCGCACGAAATCCGAGTTCTCGCTGGAAGAGGTGATCGAAGGGGTCGAGTTCTGCCACAGCCATGGGCGGCGCGCCTATCTAACGCTGAACCTGTTTTCGCACAACAAAGACATCCCGAAACTGAACGAATACATCGACACGGTGCGCAAGGTTCAGCCCGACGGGTTGATCATCGCCGACCCCGGTGTGTTCCAATACGTCCGCGAACGCGCACCCGAACTGCCGCTGCATATCTCGACGCAGGCCAATATCTGTTCCTGGCTGTCAGTGAAGTTCTGGCAGGATCAGGGGGCGGAATTGGTGGTTTTGGCGCGCGAAGTCTCGTATCCCGAACTGGTCGAAATCCGCGAGAAATGCCCTGACATCAAACTTGAGGCGTTTGTGCACGGCGCCATGTGCATGACCTATTCGGGTCGCTGCCTGCTGTCGAACTTCATGGCCGAACGCGGGGCCAATCAGGGCAATTGCGCCAATTCCTGCCGCTGGAACTATGGCCTGAAGCTGCGCCTCAAGGACGGTACGCATCAGGAACTTCGCATCACCGAGGAAAACGCCGACCTGTTCGAATTCCTGCTGGAAGAGGGCTGCCGCCCCGGTGATCTGATGCCCATCGAAGAGGATGATCGCGGCTCGTATATCCTCAATTCCCGCGATCTGTGCATCATGCCGAAGCTGGATGAGTATCTGAAGATCGGCGTCGACAGCCTCAAGGTCGAGGGGCGCGGCAAATCGGAATATTACGCCGCCATCGTTGCGCGGGCGTATCGGATGGCCATCGACGACTATTTCGCGAACCCTGAGAACTGGGATCCGAAACCCTATATGCGCGAGTTGGAGACCGTCGGGAACCGCGGCTATACGCTGGCCTTTCACGAAGGGCGGCTGACCAACTACGCACATGATTACGAGCACACGGCCTCGATCGCGCAATGGGAATATGCCGGGATCGTCACCGAAGTGACCGAGGATGCGTTTCTGGTCGAAGTGAAGAACAAGCTGGAACCGGGCGACGTGCTGGATTTCGTCTCGCCCATCTCGCGAGACACTGTTCTGCTGCGGGTCTATGATTTCGAACGCGCCTCAGACGGTGCACGGCTGGACGTGGTGCATGGCAGCACGAAAACCGTGATCCGCCTGCCTTTCACCCTGTTCGACCATGAAGACATCGACGATCTGCGCGCCCGTTTCCCGGTCTATTCCGTGCTTCGCAAGGAACGCGCCCTGACCGACGAACACTGGAGCCGCATCCGCTTTGACAAGCTGGTGCAGGGGCTGGAAACCTCGGGCCGCGACAACCCCAAGACCTATGACCGTCGTCGCGACGAGCTGGTCGAGAAGATCGGTGAGGATGGCAACGAACGCCGGTTCAAGACCAACCGGATCGGCACCGAGGGTTGCTGCGGCAAGGGCTGCAATGGATGTCTGATCTTCTGGCAGGACGAGAAATACGCATTGGCGCGCGAAGTACTCTCGAAACGCAAACAAGGGGAGCAACTCAGCCGTCGCGAGGCCACTGAGCTGAAATTGCCCGAGGAAACAGTCTGAGCCCGCTCAGTTCCCAGCCACATATTCTTCGGGAACGAAGAACGTGAAATCCCGTTCCGCGACCGCTTCGTGGCACTCATGGCAATAAGCGACCGCCGAAGCGCGGAAACCCGTCGTATCGCCAAACAACGAACCGTCCGGCATCACCATGATGTATCGCCAGTCGCCGGTGTCCGGGCTAACACCCTGGGGAAGTTTTTCCATCACGAACAGGGCACCCGGATGAATGTTGCCTTCGTCCGTAACAGTCACACTGTCTTTGGCGAGCACAGAGCCCACGGGCAGTTTTTCACCCTCTTGCAGAGTCCCGTAGTTATGCGCCATGCGATTGGCATAGCTGTTCACATAGCGCTGGCCGTGGGTGGCGGAAATATAGGGCGCGTCGTTGAACAGCGGCCAATTCTGGTAGTTCAGAAGCAAATCCAGCTGCGCTGCGCCATAGCCCCGCTCCATGCGGCGCTGCAACGACTTGTAAGCGTCCAACGCTTCTTCCTTGGACAATTCTGCCGGGTTTTCGATTGCCAGATGCGCATCTCTGTCGGTTGTCTGCGCGATCAGACCTGACGCGCAGGTTGCCAATGCAACCAAAGCCCCAATTACCTGCATGCGTCTTGCAATCATTTTTGTGGCCCATCCGTTTGTACGGTTCGCCTGAAAGCTGCCTTAGTATCGCAAACAGAGGATAGCGGTATTGAAAAACTTTTCTATGACCCTGATCACATTCTCACCGCCTTGTGCGCGAATTTGAGGCCCGCTCTAACCGTGCGAAACCATACCAAATCAGCACACAAACATACAGGTATTCAGAAATTAATATCTTACAACCGGTTTAGGCCGTGTGGCTTCAACCCAATCCTGCCTCGGATTCGATCTGCTTGCGTGATTTCCGGGCGCGTTCCGTCGCCGATTTCAACTGTCCGCAGGCCGCCATGATGTCCTCGCCCCGTGTCTTGCGGATGGGCGAGGCATAGCCCGCTTGGTAGATGATGTTCGCAAAGGCCCGGATGCGGTTGTTCGAGCTGCGCCTGTACGGCGCGCCGGGCCATTCGTTGAACGGGATCAGGTTGATCTTGGCCGGGATATTATGGCGTTTGATATGGCCGATCAGGCGATGTGCATCTTCATCGCTATCATTCACACCATCCAGCATCACGTATTCGAATGTGATCCGCTCGGAATTTGAGGCATTCGGATAATTGGCCAATGCCTGAAGCAGCTCTTCGATGTTCCAGCGCTTGTTGATCGGCACCAACACATCGCGGGTCTCATCCGTGGTGGCATGGAAAGAGATCGCCAGCAGGCAGCCGATTTCTTCCGCTGTGCGCGCGATTTCAGGGACTACGCCGGACGTCGACAGAGTAATTCGACGACGCGACAGGGAAATCCCCTCTGGGTCCATTGCAATCTTCATCGCATCGCGGACGTTCTCGAAATTATAGAGCGGCTCACCCATACCCATCAAAACGATGTTTGAAAGCAAACGGGTTTCTTCCTTCGGGGCGCCGGGCACCGGCCATTCGTCTAGGTCGTCCCGGGCCATCATCACCTGACCGACAATCTCAGCCGCCGTCAGGTTGCGCACCAGCTTCTGCGTGCCGGTGTGGCAAAAGGAACAGGTCAGTGTGCAGCCCACTTGCGACGAGATACAAAGCGTGCCCCGATCCTCTTCCGGGATGTAAACCACCTCGACTTCGTGCCCGCCTGCGATGCGGCACAGATATTTTCGGGTGCCGTCCTCGGAGACCTGACGGGTCACCACTTCGGGGATTTCGATGACGAAATTGTCAGCCAGTTGCGCGCGATAGGTTTTCGCCAGATTGGTCATCTCGGCAAAGTCACGCACACCCCACTGATAGATCCACTGCCAGATCTGCCCGGTCCGCATTTTTGCCTGCTTCTCGGGCGTACCATGTTCGATCAGAACCTCGCGCAGCCGATCGCGAGTCAATCCGACAAGGTTGATCTTTCCCTCGGGCAGTTTGCGGGGGATGGTCATGACGTCTTGAGTGATCGGCGCTTTGGGCGACATGTGCGTATCTCAGGGATTCTGGCTTGGGATGCGCCTCTATATAGGAACGCGCGCAAAGATCAAAAGAAATCGTGCAGGCTAATTCGCAAAGCGCAGTAATTCGTCGACGCGCGCACGGCCCAGATCAACCCTGCAGGATGTAATTGCGATACCTGTGCCCGAACCACCACCGTAGGAGGCCCCTACCGCGTCGCATTGCGCGTCACGGTAATCCTCCCAGGCGTTTTGTGCAGCTTCCAGCGCCGGAACAGCCTCGGGCCGACCGGTCACTTCGTCCAGCTCTTTGGCGGCAGCAACAGCGAAAGAGTAACTCTCAGCCACCGCAATATTTACACGCTCTTCCATATTTCCAACGCAGGATCCGATTTCCACTTGCGAACCGGCCTCATAGCATTCCAGCGTCGGGTCAGCCATGGCGGCAAACGGAAAGAACAAGGCAATAAAAGCCCATCGCATGAACCGGTCCTCCGAAAGGCCGAATTTATTTCAGGCCACCCTAACACACGGAAAAGACCGGAGTGAACAACGAGCTCGGCCGCGGCAGATTCACCGCGGCCCATGGGACAGGCTTAGTTAACTGCTGGGGGGACATAACAATCCGCTGCATCCAGTGTCTTGACCGGATCTACCGGCCCACACTGCTCGCCAGTGACCGGATATGTATCGCTGTCTTTTTCACACGCGCTTACCAAAACCGCAGAAATCATCAACATCGCGGCAAGGGTCTTTTTCATCATCTTGCTGGCTCCTCTAATACCTGAACCGATTAGTTCAGAAACAGTGGAGCCGCGCCTTGATACGGATCAATTGCGAGAGCAGACGTCACGTAAAGGAGCAATAATTTCGATGGGTTGGAAGCACAAAGCCCCGCCAAAGCGACGGGGCTGCGACAAGGGTTTGCACCGGTTAGTTGGTGCAGCGTTTTTCGGCGTCTTCAATGGCAGCTGTAAAGCCCAGTAGCGAAAACGTGTCCTTGGTCTGCGTGCCACGTTCTGACCGCGCGGTCAGCACCGCCTCGGTTCCGCGTTTCATCGCCGTGACGATTTTGGCGTCATCCGCAGCTGTCGCCGGCCAGGCCCATTCACCGTCGGTAAACAACTCGAACTCGCTGCCGTCGACAACAAGATTTACCGTCGAGCCAGCGGCAAACGGGTAACCGCCGGTGAATGTCACCTGACCTTTCACCTCGGCGTTGGGGCGATAAAATACGAACAACAGAATATCGCTGCGGCGCACCGATACAACGCGACCACCGCGTGTATTGACAGTTTCCTTGGGCGCGGACA
The DNA here is from genome assembly GCF_057221075.1 of Ruegeria sp. HKCCD6647-2. Classification (NCBI taxonomy): domain Bacteria; kingdom Pseudomonadati; phylum Pseudomonadota; class Alphaproteobacteria; order Rhodobacterales; family Roseobacteraceae; genus Ruegeria; species Ruegeria sp. HKCCD6647-2. The sequence continues at coordinate 627,576 of NZ_JBWVBD010000002.1, forward strand.
CGCTCCAGCATTCCGTGGGATCATCTTCTACAAAAACGCTCCAATCGGTCTTGGCCGCGACCCTGTTGGTACTTGTCGCCTGCTGAGCGATTGCAGTTGTGGCCATCCCTGCCATGCACAGGCCCGCGATCACACGGACGAGTTTTGATCCCATTGTCCAGCCTCCTAGCTCGACCTATACCTCATACCCACCGGTGACGGCTGCGAACCCTGCCTGGTCCGTCTATCAATATTGCGCATCCCGATGATTGCCGACATACACACACTAACGCAGGTTTCGCCACAGGCGAAAGGGCGATTGGCAGAATTTTGCGCATAACGCGGAGGGTCCAGATGACGCAGCCGGTACCAATGACAGAACTATGGCGCGGCCCATTGTTGGAAAGCCTGCATCTGGGGCACGCGGTGATCTGTGACGACACCGGCCAGATCGTGCGCAGCTGGGGCAATCCCGATGCGGTGATCTATCCCCGCTCGTCGGCCAAGATGATCCAGGCGCTGCCGCTGATCACTTCGGGCGCGGCGGCGAAATACGGTTTGCATTCCGAACATCTGGCGCTGGCCTGTGCGTCCCATTCCGGGGCGGCGATCCACACGCAACGTGTCTCGGTCTGGCTTGATCATCTGGGACTGGCGGAACCCGATCTGCGCTGTGGTCCGCAAGAACCCTCCGACATGGCAGCACGCGACGGGTTGATCCTGGCCGACGACACGCCCTGCCAGATTCACAACAACTGCTCTGGCAAACACTGCGGATTTCTGACCGTGGCGCAGCATATGGGCGCCGGACCGGAATATCTTGAGATCGACCACCCCGTTCAGCAAGCCTGCCTCTCGGCTGTGGAAGAAACCACCGGTGAGACAAGCCCAGCTTATGGCATCGACGGTTGTTCAGCCCCCAATTTCGCGACGTCTTTGGTGGGGTTGGCGCGGTCGATGGCGTGGTTTGCCTCGGCCGCTGACCGATCTGATCGCGCCAGCGACGCGGCGCAACAATTGACCTCAGCCATGATCAAACACCCCGAGCTGGTTGCCGGAGAGAACCGGGCCTGTACCGAATTGATGCAGGCCATGAACGGCCGTGCTGCGATCAAGACTGGCGCCGAGGCCGTGTTCGTCGCCATCATCCCGGAAAAACGGATGGGCATCGCATTGAAGATCGCGGACGGCACCACCCGCGCCAGCGAGTGCGCGGTTGCATCCCTTCTGGTAAGCCTTGGAGTGCTGGAGGCCGAACATCCGGCCACCCGCAAATTCATGAACGCCACACAATACAGCCGCCGCGGGCTGGAATGCGGCGTGATCAGACCGGCGCCGGGGTTTCCCGGCTAAGGCGATCACATCTCGATTTCGTGAACTTCGGCCACCTCGACCGAGCCTGACCCGTTGACAACCATCGGGCAGCCTTTGGCCATTTCCGTCGCAGCGTCGATGCTGTCGGCCTTGATCACAGTAAAGCCCGAGGCCGGATTAGTACCGCCATTGTCGGCGACACCCTCATTGCTGACAGTGTAGGACTGACCCACCGGGTTGCCGGGGATTTCAAGTGCATCACCCATATTTTGAAACCATGCACCCCAGGCAGCCATGGTTGCTTCAATTTCGGCGGGGTCGGTCGGTGTTGTTCCGCCATGATAGACAAACAAATATTGGGGCATATCGCTCCTCCCTGTTGAAATCTATTTGCACTTCGCTTCGAGTTTGCGCAGGGACGAAGTCCAGCCCTGCTCATGGTTCGCCGCGGCCTCTGCATCAGCCAGTTCGCGGTGATCCAGCACCAGGCGCGCGCCGGTCTCGGTTGCAGTCACCGAAAAGGTGACATGGCTTTCCGGGCCGCGCTTGTCCTGATCGTCATGCCAGGCCCAGGTGAACCCGACCGATTTGGGCGGATCGACATGAGTGACATGGCCCGAGACCTTGAATTGCTGACCCTCTCCGTTTTCCATCACCGAATACCACGGCCCAAGGCGCGAGAAATCCAGATCGTGCTCGGGCACATGCAATCCTTCCGGCCCCCACCATTGCAGTAGCTTTGCTCCGTCACTGACCCAGGCAAACAGGTTTTCGGGACTGGTGGGGAACTCGCGTTCCAGTTTCAGGTCGGCCATGAATTCTCCCTTTCAATCATTTCGCTCAAACGGTCGAGGCTGCCTTCCCAGAACTGCCGTTTCGAGATGGTCCATTCCGCGATTGCGCGAAGTCCGTCAGGCTGGATCGAATACATCCGCTGCGTGCCATGCACGCGCTGCCGTACCAGACCCGCCTCGCGCAGCACCTTCAAATGGCGCGAGATCGCGGCGCCGGACATACCCTTGCCTTCGATCAATTCGCCGGCGGGCAATTCACCCCCTTCCATCAACTGCTCGACAATCGAGAAGCGAGTGGAATCGGACAAAGCAGAAAAGGCGGCCAGAAGTGTGTTCATGGCCATTATTTAACACGTGCGTTAAATTAAGGGAAGCCCCTCAGGACGCAATAAATTCCGAGCGGCTGTACCCTTGGAGATAGAGCAAAGCCGTCAGGTCACCGTGGTTGACCCGCACGTCACATTTTGCTGCGACCGAGGGTTTGGCATGCAGCGCCACACCGGTCCCGGCCCTGCCGAGCATGCCAAGATCGTTTGCCCCGTCGCCCACTGCGATCACATCAGACTCGTTAATCCCCAGGCGGGTCGAAATCTGCTCCAAAGCTTCGATTTTGGCCTGTCGCCCCAAAATCGGCCTTTGCACCTCACCAGTCAGCTTGCCGCAATCGGCCAACAAGGTGTTCGCCCGGTTTTCATCAAAACCAAGCTCATTGGCCACGCGGGCCGTAAAGGCGGTGAACCCGCCAGAAACCAGCGCGGCATAGGCCCCGTTTGCGCGCATCGTGGCCAGCAAAGCCTTGCCGCCAGGCATTAGTGTGATCCGTTCGTTCAGCACCTTGCCGATCACGCCCTCATCCAGACCTTTCAGCAGGCCGACGCGTTCGGTCAGCGCGCCTTCGAAATCCAGCTCACCATTCATGGCGCGCGCGGTAATGTCCTTGACGCGGTCGCCGACACCGGCCTCATCGGCCAGTTCGTCAATGCACTCCTGCTGGATCATGGTGCTGTCCATATCCGCCAGCAGCATCTTCTTGCGTCGCCCTTCGGCGGGCTGGACGATCAGGTCCACGCCCATCTGCTGCAATTCTGCCCAGGTGTCCCAGTGATTGCCGGGCACCTCCGACAGAGAGAATTCCGCCGCCTCGTCCGGGCTCAGCCAGACGACTTCGCCGCCACCCCAGGCATTGCGCAACGACTCGATCAGCGCCGGCTCCAGCGACGGCGCTGTCGGATTGGTTAGCAGAGTGGCAATGTGCATTTTCGACCTCCGGCGTGCTCACCTGCGCATATCGCAGGTGCAGCATTTTCGCCAGAGACAGTTTTGGTCTATCCCAGAATTCCGGGCAGGCGCAGACCATGTTCGCGGGCGCATTCCTTGGCGATATCGTACCCCGCGTCGGCATGGCGCCAGACACCCGACGCCGGGTCGTTCCACAGCACGCGTTCCAGCCGCCGGGCCGCATCCCCGGTCCCGTCTGCGCAGATCACGACACCGGCATGCTGGCTGAACCCCATGCCGACGCCGCCACCATGATGCAGCGATACCCAGGTCGCGCCGCTGGCGGTGTTGATCAGCGCGTTCAGCAGCGGCCAGTCCGACACCGCGTCGGAACCGTCCAGCATCGCCTCGGTCTCGCGGTTCGGGCTGGCGACCGAGCCGCTGTCCAGGTGGTCGCGCCCAATGACGACGGGCGCCTTCAGCTCGCCATTGGCGACCATCTCATTGAACGCCAGACCTGCGCGGTGGCGGTCGCCGAGACCAATCCAACAGATACGAGCGGGCAGGCCCTGAAAGGCGATGCGCTCCTGCGCCATGTCGAGCCAGCGATGCAGGTGCTCGTTTTCGGGGAACAACTCCTTCATCTTGGCATCGGTTTTGTAGATATCCTCGGGGTCACCTGACAAGGCGCACCAGCGGAACGGGCCGATGCCCTTGCAGAACAACGGGCGGATATAGGCCGGGACAAAACCGGGGAAGGCAAAGGCATTCTCAAGCCCCTCGTCCTGCGCCACCTGTCGGATATTGTTGCCGTAATCCAGCGTCGGAACGCCTGCATTCCAGAAATCGACCATTGCCGCCACGTGCTGCTTCATCGAGGCCCGCGCAGCCTTTTCGACCGCTTTGGGATCGCTCTCGCGCTTGTCGCGCCACTCGGCCATCGACCAGCCCAGGGGCAGATATCCGTTGATCGGATCGTGCGCGCTGGTCTGGTCGGTGACAATGTCAGGGCGCATGCCGCCGGCCTGCATGCGGGCGTAGATCTCGGGGAATATTTCCGCCGCATTGCCGAGAAGACCAACAGATTTCGCCTCGCCGGCCTTGGTCCAGCGGTCGATCATCTCAAGCGCTTCGTCCAACGTTTCCGCCTTTTCGTCGAGGTACTTGGTGCGCAGGCGGAAATCGATGCTGTCCGGGTTACACTCGACCGCCAGACAGCAGGCCCCGGCAAACACCGCCGCCAGCGGCTGTGCACCACCCATGCCGCCCAGACCGCCGGTCAGAATCCACTTGCCCGACAGGTCACCGCCATAATGCTGGCGCCCGGCCTCGGCAAATGTTTCGTAGGTGCCCTGAACGATGCCCTGCGTGCCGATATAGATCCATGAACCGGCCGTCATCTGGCCGTACATCATCAGGCCCTTCTTATCGAGCTCGTTGAAGTGATCCCAGGTCGCCCAATGCGGTACGAGGTTCGAATTGGCGATCAGCACGCGGGGGGCGTCCTTATGGGTGCGGATGATTGCCACTGGTTTGCCGGACTGGACGATCAGGGTTTCGTCTTCTTCCAGGTCTTTCAGTCCGGCAACGATCCGGTCAAAGTCGTTCCACGTGCGTGCCGCACGTCCGATGCCGCCATAGACGACCAGTTCATGCGGGTTCTCTGCCACGTCCGGATGCAGGTTGTTCATCAGCATTCGTAACGGTGCCTCGGTCACCCAGCTTTTGGCATTCAGCTCGGGCCCGGTGGGCGGAAAGATATCGCGGGTGTTCTTGCGCGGATCGCTCATGTCAGGGCTCCTTGTGATCGGTTAACGCACCAGACAGGGCGAGTTCTGTCAGGCGGGTCAGCATTGTCTTGAGATACGGGCGCAGGATGTTGGCGCGGCCTTCCCGCCATGCCCAGGGCGGCGTTTCATCCATATACGCCCGTTGGGCGATTTCCATCTGAATCGCATGGGTGCCGTTCGCCGGACGGCCATAGTGTCGCGTCGTCCAACCACCCTTGAAGCGCCCGTTGAGCACGGATGTCATGCCGCAGGCGTCGCGTGCCACGTCATTTACACCCTGTTCGATCAGCGGATGGCACGTCGCGCCGAGATTGGTGCCGGTATTGAACACCGGCAATTCGCCATCGAATAGGTACGGTATGTTCGAACGGATCGAATGACAGTCAAACAGGATCGCGACGCCGTGTTTGTCTCGTACCCGATGCAGCTCCTGCGTCAGAGCCGCATGGTAGGGAGCGTGAAACTCTTCGCGACGCGCTTCGATCTCATCCGCCGAAGGTTCCTGCCCGTCTGTCCAGATCGGTTTGCCGTCGAAATCCGTCAGCGGTACCAGCGTCGTCGTGTTCTGGCCGGGATAAAGCGAAACGCCCGCCGGATCCCGGTTGGCGTCGATCACATAGCGATGCACATGCGATTGAACGACCGTGGCATTGGCCAGGCCGTCATAAAGCCGGTTGATGTGCCAGTCCGTATCTGCCAAGGCACGCCCGTTTTCGTTCAGACGCTTTGCAATCCGGTCGGGAACATATGTACCTCCATGAGGTTGACCCAAGACAATGGGTCCGTCACCACGTTGGACATCGAACACCTGCATCAGAACAATCCGGGCATCTCGACACCGGCGGCGTCCAGAATATCGCCGCCAGCAATCAACGTGCGGGCGGTCTCAAGCTCCGGCGCGAGATACCGGTCGTCACCGAGGGCGGGAACATGGGTCCGCAGACATGCAATGGCGCGCAGCAACGGATCGCTCGTGGGTAGCGGTGCGCGGAATTCGACACCCTGCGCCGCACAGAGCAATTCGATTCCAAGAATGTAATTCAGGTTGTCCACCATCCGCGTCAGACGCCGCGCACCGTGGGCGGCCATCGACACGTGATCCTCCTGATTGGCCGAAGTGGGCGTGCTGTCGGTCACGCAAGGGTTTGCCAGATGCTTGTTTTCGCTCATCAAAGCAGCGGTGGTGACCTCGGCAATCATCAGGCCGGAGTTCAGGCCCGGATTGGGTGTCAGGAATGGCGGCAGGTCGAAACTGAGCGCAGGGTCGACCATCAGCGCAATGCGCCGCTGGGCAATGGCGCCGATTTCCGACACCGCCAGCGCGATCATATCCGCGGCGAAGCCCACGGGTTCGGCATGGAAATTGCCGCCGGACACAATTGCCTCGGGGTCGGACAGGACCAGCGGGTTGTCGGTGGCTGCGTTCGCTTCGGTCGCTAATGTGCCGGCCGCCTGCCGCATCACATCCATCGCCGCGCCCGTGACCTGGGGCTGACAGCGAATGCAATAAGGGTCCTGAACCCGCGTATCCCCTTCGCGATGGCTTTCACGGATCACCGATCCGGCCAGGGCGGCCCGCATGGCGCTGGCCGCGTCCATCTGGCCACGATGTCCCCGCAGCGCGTGAATCTCGGGTTGCAGCGGCGCGGTCGAGCCCATGATGGCGTCTGTTGACATGGCGGAAACCACCAACGCGTTCTGGGCCGCGCGCCATGCCTCGAACAGTCCGGCCAAGGCGTAGGCCGTCGAAAACTGGGTGCCGTTGATGAAAGCCAAGCCCTCCTTGGGGCCCAGAGAGATTGGCGTCAGGCCAACGGTCTTCAGGGCATCCGCACCCGGCAGGATCTCCCCATTCACTTCTGCCTCACCGGCACCGATTACAACGGCAGTCATATGCGCCAGCGGGGCCAGGTCCCCGGACGCACCGACCGAGCCCTGTGCCGGTATCACCGGCGTTACACCGCGCGCCAGCATCTGCTGCAAAAGCTCGATCAACGCCCACCGCACACCGGATGCGCCACGCCCGAAGGACAGCAGCTTGAGGGACATCATCAGCCGAACCAACCGGCGCGGCACGGCCTCACCCACACCGCAGCAATGGCTGAGGATCAGGTTGCGCTGCAAGGTCGAGGTATCTTCGGGCGCGATCTTGTGACTGGCGAGCTTGCCGAAGCCGGTGTTGACGCCGTACACGGCCTGCGACCCGGCTGCAGCTTTGGCAATTCGCTGCGCCGCGGCCTCAACCCCGGGCTTGCAGGTTTCATCCAGAGCGATTGGCGTTTCGCGCCAATAGATTTCCGCCAACTGCGCCAGCGATACATTGCCCGGACTGAGAACAACCGAACTCATTCGACGCCTCCGAAAATACGTTTACAGAGCGGATTGAACCCGATGCGATAGGACAGCTCGGCAGGTTGATCGACATCCCATACGGCCAGATCAGCCCGATAGCCGGGCGCGATCACCCCGACATCTGTCAATCCCAGAGCGCGGGCTGCATTGCGGGTAACACCCGCCAACGCTTCTTCCGGTGTCATGCGGAACAGGGTGCACCCCATGTTCATCGTCAGCAGCAATGACGTCAGCGGTGATGACCCCGGATTACAGTCCGTTGCCAGCGCCACCGGGACACAATGCCGGCGCAGCAGATCAATTGGTGGCAGCTGAGTCTCATGCAACGTGTAGAACGCCCCCGGCAACAGAACCGCCGCAGTTCCGGCTTCGGACATCGCCAATACACCGTCCTCATCGAGATATTCGATATGATCCGCCGACAGCGCCCCGTAGGAGGCCGCAAGCCGGGCTCCGCCCAGATTGGACAACTGCTCGGCATGCAGCTTGACCGGCAGACCCAATTCTTGTGCCACTTCGAACACCCGGGCGATCTGGAACGGGTCAAAGGCGATGCCTTCGCAGAATCCGTCCACGGCATCTACCAGACCTTCGGCATGGGCTGCACGCAAGGCCGGGATACAAACCTCATCGATGTAAGTATCCGCCTGCCCTTTGAATTCCGGTGGCACAGCATGCGCACCCAGGAAACTGGTCCTGACCCTGACCGGGCGTTCTTGCCCGACGCGCCGCGCGGCACGCAGCATTCGCAGCTCGGTCTCGATATCCAGCCCGTAGCCTGATTTGATTTCGATGACAGCGGCACCTTCGGACACCAAGGCATCGACGCGCGGCAAGGACCCGGCCAACAGCTCATCCTCGGTCGCGGCACGCGTTGCGTTAACCGTGGACAGAATACCGCCGCCCGCGCGCGCAACTTCCTCGTAGGTGGCGCCGTTCAGCCGCATCTCGAACTCTTTTGCCCGGTTGCCGCCAAAGACAACATGTGTGTGCGCATCGATCAGCGCCGGCGTCACGAGGCGGTCGCCAAAATCCTCGACAGGCCAATCTGCGTATGCGGCAGGTAGCCGCGATCGCGCACCAACCCAGACAATCGTTTCACCGTCGACAGCAATCGCAGCATCTTCGACCAGACCATAAGGCTCTGCTCCCTCCATCGTGGCCAGCCGGTTGCAGCAAAAAACAGTTTTTTTTGTCATGGCGATTCTTTTGGACTCCCCCTGCCAATGAATTTTTCGTATACGTGTAATCAATTAAAGTCTACACAAAACAGGTCCACCATGAGTATTCACGCAAAATCCGCCCTGATCGGTTCTGATTGGGCGACGAATATCCGGGTGGAGATCGGACAGGGGCATATCAGCAGGCTCGAACACGACGCCGCCGCGAAATCGGGCGACGTGCAGGTCGACATCCTGCTGCCCGCGCTGGGAAACCTACACAGCCATGCGTTTCAGCGGGCCATGGCTGGCATGACCGAAGTCCGTGCCGCCGGGCGTGAGAGTTTCTGGACATGGCGCAACCTGATGTACCGGTTTCTGGACCGAATGACTCCCGACCAGGTCCAGGCCATTGCAGCGCTGGTCTACATGGAAATGCAGGAGGCCGGATACGCCGCGGTCGGCGAGTTTCACTATGTTCACCACCAACCGGGCGGCGTGCCATACACGCGGTTGTCGGAACTCAGTCAGCGCATTTTCGCCGCTGCCGGGCAGACCGGTATCGGCCTGACACATTTGCCGGTTCTATATACATTTGGCGGCGTTTCCCGGCAGCCCCTTGCGGGTGGACAGATGCGGTTTGGCAATGATGTCGGACGATTTCTGGATCTGATTGCAGAATGCCGAACGACACTGCCGCATGACGACTCGGTTCTGGGCCTTGCGCCGCATTCCCTGCGCGCAACAACACCGGCGGATTTGCAGCAGGTACTTGGGCTTGTTCCGCGCGGACCGGTGCACATTCACATTTCGGAACAGCTCAAGGAAGTTGCGGATGTCAAAGCAGCGCTGGGCCAGCGTCCCGTTGCCTGGTTGCTGAACAATGTGGAGGTGGACGACCGTTGGTGCCTGATCCACGCGACCCATATGACCGATGACGAAACCCGCGATCTGGCCCAATCCGGCGCTGTTGCCGGGCTGTGTCCGATCACTGAGGCCAATCTGGGCGACGGAATCTTCAACGGCGCCGCTTACATCGAAAACGGTGGTGCTTTTGGTGTCGGATCGGATTCGAATGTGCGGATTTCCCTGCCCGAGGAGCTGCGCATGCTGGAATATTCCCAACGTCTGCGCGATATGGCGCGCACGATTCTGGTCAAGGGTGAGGGCTCGGTAGGGCAATCGCTGTATACTGGCGCAGCAATGGGTGGCGCGCAGGCCCTTGGGCGAAAGGCCGGGGAAATTGCACCTGGAAAGCTGGCCGATCTTGTGAGTTTCGACCGCTCGCATCCGGCCCTCTGCACCCTTCGCGATGATCAGTTGCTGGACGGTCTGTGTTTTGCGGCCCCCGACGGGCTGGTGACGAACTTGTGGTCTGCCGGTCGGCATATGGTTCAAGACGGTCGCCACGTGGCACGAGACAGCATACTGCCTGCCTATCGCGCTGCAGTCGCCGAGCTGCTGGCCAGCGACTGATCCGAGGGAAACGGCATGACACACCCCGGCGACACAACAAGTTACAAGGACATCAAGCAGACGGTGCTGCATCGCATCCGCTCGGGCGAATGGCCGCCTGACATGCTGCTGCCCAACGAACAGGATCTGGCCGTCACGTTTTCCTGCACCCGAACCACGGTCAACCGGGCTCTGCGCGAACTGGCCGATGAAGGCTATCTTGAACGCCGCCGCAAGGCCGGAACGCGGGTATTGAGCGCGCCCCAAAGACAGGCGCGCTTTACCATCCCTCTGGTGCGCGATGAAATCGAGGCGCTGGGCGGAACTTATCGCTACGCGCTGGTCTCGACCGTGACGCAGCCTGCGCCGGACTGGCTCGGCGCCAGACTGGCGCTGAGCGCAGGGCAGTCGGTGCTTCACGTCCGTTGCATGCACTATTCCGGCAACACGCCGTTCCAGTACGAGGACCGCTGGATCGTGATCGACAGCGTGCCGGAGGTCGCACAGGCGGACTTTTCATTGGTCGGTCCGAATGACTGGCTGGTGCAGACGGTGCCTTTTACCAATGTCGAACTGACTTTTCTGGCCAGCCGCGCAGACGCGACGGTGGCCGGTTTTCTGGACGTTCCCGAAGGTGAACCTGTCTTTACCGCCGAACGCATTACCTGGTTGCAGGGCCAGCCCGTCACTTTCGCCAAACTGTATTTTGGCGCAGGATACCGTATGACGACACAAATATAAGCTCTGTCGCGCAGAGAGCTTTCACGGGGCTTTACCCTCCTGCCATTCCAAGACAGATTCACGCCGATCGACCCAAGGATGAAGGAAAGGATAACCGGATGGGCAACCCGCTTTTTGATCGGCTGTTCGGCATTCACGCAGGTAAATCGACGCCCTTTCTTCATCTTCCGGATGGCCGGACATTGACCCACGCAGACTTTCTGGACATGGCCGCCCGGATCGCGAATACCCTTGCTGGGTACGAGTTGGAGCCAGGCGACCGTGTCGCGGTGCAGGTCGAAAAATCGCCCGAGGCGCTGGCGCTTTACGCGGCTTGTGCGCAGACGGGGTTGATCTTTCTCCCGCTCAACACCGCCTACACAACATATGAACTGAGCTACTTCATCGAAAACAGCGGTGCCCGGCTGGTTGTATGCGATACCGAGAACGAAGACGGTCTGACCCCCGTTGCGCAGGATCAGAACGCTCGGCTCGAGACATTGAACGCTGATGGGTCCGGCAGCCTGATGCGCCGTGCACTCGGCATGCTACCCGCTTTCGAGCCGGTAAAACGATCCGAGAATGATCTGGCCGCCTTTCTCTACACATCCGGCACGACAGGCCGGTCCAAGGGTGCCATGCTGACACAGGCGAACCTGCTGTCGAACGCAGAAACGCTTGTGAAAGAATGGCGGTTCTCAAGCCAAGATGTGCTGCTGCACGCGCTGCCGATCTTTCACACCCATGGTCTGTTTGTGGCGACAAATGTCATCCTTGCCTCTGGCGGGTCGATGGTTTTTCTGCCGAAATTCGATCTGAATGACGTGCTGCGTCTGATACCGAAGGCAACATCGATGATGGGCGTGCCCACTTTCTACACAAGGCTGCTCGGTGATGATCGGTTCACCGGGAATCTGGCTGGGCATATGCGCCTTTTCATTTCAGGCTCGGCCCCCTTGCTGGCAGAAACCCACGAACGCTTTGAGGCCCGCACAGGGCATCGCATTCTGGAACGGTACGGAATGACGGAAACCAACATGAACACGTCGAACCCTTATGACGGCGAGCGCCGGGCGGGCACGGTCGGGTTTCCACTGCCCGACGTTGAACTGAAGATCACCGACCCGGAAACGGGTGACGACTTGCCAAAGGGCGAGATCGGCATGATCGAGGTACGCGGGCCGAACGTGTTCAAAGGCTACTGGCAGATGCCCGAGAAAACGGCCGCCGAACTGCGCGAGGACGGGTTCTTCATCACTGGCGATCTGGGGCGCATGGATGAAGACGGCTATGTCCACATCGTCGGGCGCGGCAAGGATCTGATCATTTCGGGTGGGTACAACATCTATCCCAAAGAAATTGAACTGATGCTGGACGAACAGCCCGGCGTGCTGGAAAGCGCCGTGATCGGCGTTCCTCATCCGGATTTCGGCGAAACCGTACTTGGCATTCTTGTGCCAGAACCGGGTCAATCGCCGGACCTGCAGGCTATACTGGCGTCGGTTCAGACGGAACTGGCCCGGTTCAAACACCCCCGCAAACTGATCGTTCTGGACGAATTGCCCCGAAACACGATGGGCAAAGTGCAGAAGAACGCCTTGCGTGAAACCTACAAGGACATGTTCACGCAGGGCTAGGATTTAGCGTCACGCGTCCGGTGTCTGTCAGCAACCAGCACGAATGGCCTTCAAAAACCGCAACGCTGGCGGCACGTCCATAACCCGCACCGGTGTCAAGGTTGACACGATTCCCATAGTGGGTGGCGCGATCGACCGGTGTATGGCCATGAACGATCAGTTTCGGGTGCACACCAGCATGGCTGTGAAAGCTTTTGCGTATCCAGACAAGATCGCTTTCGGCCTGCTCGCTCAGGGGTATTCCGGGTCGGATTCCAGCGTGCACAAAGGCGAGGTCAGCCGTCTGATGCATGAGCACGAGATCGCGCAGGAAGCTCACGTGCGCCCTCGGAACCGCGGCCATTGCCTGCGTATGCAGATCTTCCAGTCGAATTTGCCCCTCGAAATCGACACCGTAGCTGCGCAAGGTTTCCACGCCACCCAGCGCCTCATGCAACCAGTGATAGCCCACCAGCAGATGCGGATCGTGCCGGGGAATGTCCTCCAGAAACCACGCAAACATCCGGTCGTGATTGCCCAAAAGGAAAATCCAATCCCGCCCGGCATCTCGCCCCGCGATGAGCAGGTCCAGAACACCGCGACTGTCCGGGCCTCTGTCTATATAATCGCCGAGGAACACGACGCGCGCGTCCGGTCCCCCGTCGCGCTCGATCAGCGACAGAACCCGTTCGAGTTCCGAGACCTGCCCGTGCAGGTCGCCAACGGCATAAATCGGGTGCGTCATGGTATATCCCAGGGAGTTGATTTGACCACCTTTTGGCGCAAAACGCGGCCGCGTGAAAGGCGACACCCGCGCCATTTGGGACGCGGGCATCGAAATGTCTCAGAAACCCCACACGCGGGTGATCAGGCCACGTCAAATTCCAGCGGTTTGATCTGCGTGAACAGACCCGTTTCCGCCAATTTGGCGCGGGCTTCGGCCGGAACCGGTTCATCCACATAAAGCAGCGCGATTGCTTCCCCGCCGGCTTCGGATCGGCCAAGAGTAAAGTTCGCGATGTTCACGTTGCTTTCGCCCATGGTCTGGCCCAGCGTGCCGATGATACCCGGCACGTCCTCGTTGGTGGTATAGAGCATATGCGCCCCCACCTCGGCATCGATATTTATTCCTTTGATCTGGATGAACCGTGGCTTGCCGTCGCTGAACACGGTGCCACCGATAGAACGTTCGCGCTTTTCGGTCACGACAGTAACCTTGATATAGCCCTCAAAGGCACCCGACTTGTCCTGATTGGTCGTCGAGATCTGAATGCCGCGCTCTTTGGCAACAAATGGCGCCGAAACCATGTTTACCTCGGGGTTGAACTTTTTCATGATCCCCGCCATCACGGCGCAGTTCAGTGCCGCCAGGTTCATTTCAGCCGCCACACCGTCATATAGGATGTTGATCGCCTTGATCGGTTCATCGGTCATCTGGCCGATGAAGCTGCCCAGATGCCCGGCCAGTTTGATCCATGGCCCCATGATCTTGGCCTCTTCCGCAGTGACGCTGGGCATGTTCAACGCGTTTTCGACTGCACCGGTCAGCAGATAGTTTGAAATCTGTTCTGCCACCTGCAATGCCACGTTTTCCTGGGCTTCGGTGGTGGCCGCGCCCAAATGCGGTGTGCAAACAACGTTGGGTAGATTGAACAATGGGTTCTCTTTGGCCGGTTCTTCGCTGAACACGTCAAAGGCCGCGCCCGCAACATGACCTGATTGCAGCATTTCTGCCAGAGCGACCTCGTCCACCAGACCGCCGCGCGCGCAGTTGATGATGCGGACACCCTTCTTGGTTTTGGCAAGGTTTTCCCGGCTGAGGATGTTGCGGGTCTGATCCGTCAAAGGCACGTGCAGCGTGATGAAATCGGCGCGGGACAGCAGTTCGTCCAGTTCGACCTTTTCGACACCCATCTTGTCGGCTTTCTCTTCGCTCAGATAAGGATCATAAGCGATGACCTTCATCTTCAGGCCGTGCGCCCGTTCGCAGACGATGCCGCCGATATTGCCTGCACCGATCACGCCCAACGTTTTGTTGGTCAGCTCGATCCCCATGAACTTGGACTTTTCCCATTTGCCGGAATGGGTCGATGTTGACGCTTCGGGGATCTGCCGCGCCACGGCAAACATCATCGCAATCGCATGTTCGGCAGTGGTGATCATATTGCCGAACGGCGTGTTCATCACGATCACACCTTTTTTCGAGGCCGCCTCCTTGTCGATGTTGTCGGTACCGATTCCGGCGCGACCGATGACCTTGAGTTTTTCGGCTTTCTCCAGAATGGTCGGAGTCACTTTTGTGGCAGAACGGATGGCAAGGCCGTCATATTGGCCGATCACCTCGGCCAGCTTTTCCTTGTCCTTGCCCAGATCGGGCATGAAATCCACGTCGATGCCACGGTCGCGGAAGATCTGCACGGCGGTTTCGCTGAGCTTGTCAGATACGAGTACTTTGGGGGCCATATTCTCTGGTCCTTGAATTTTATGGAAGGTCCGGGCCTCAGGCGGCCCGGTGGAAAAGGTCAGGCAGCTTCGGATTGCGCTGCAATCTCGGCCTCGAAGGCCCATGCCAGCCAGGGCAGCATCGCCTCGATGTCCGAGGTCTCGACCGTACCGCCGCACCAGATACGCAGGCCCGCGGGTGCGTCACGATAGGCGCCGATATCCAGCGCGATGTTTTCGGCCTCCAGCCGTTTGGCGACAGCCTTGGCAAACGTCGCTCCGTCCTGAATGCGCGCGTCGGTGAATTTCAGACAGACCGAAGTGTTGGATTGCGTTGTCGCATCCTCGGCCAGATTGGCGATCCAGTCGTTCTGATCACAGAACGTGTGCACCGCACTGGCATTCGCATCGGCTCGGGCGATCAGACCTTTCAGGCCGCCCACGGAACGCGCCCAGTCCAGCGCAAACAGGTAATCTTCGACCGCCAGCATCGACGGCGTGTTGATCGTCGCACCCGTGAAAATGCCCTCGATCAACTTGCCGCCCTTGGTCAGGCGGAAAATCTTGGGCAGCGGCCATGCGGGAGTGTAGCTTTCCAGCCGTTCCACCGCGCGGGGCGACAGGATGAGCATCCCGTGGGCCGCTTCGCCACCCAGCACTTTCTGCCAGCTGAAGGTGGTCACATCCAGCTTGTCCCAAGGCAGGTCCATCGCAAAGGCCGCCGAGGTTGCGTCACAGATTGTAAGGCCCTGTCGGTCATCCGCGATCCAGTCGCCGTTCGGCACCCGTACGCCCGAGGTCGTGCCGTTCCACGTAAACACCACGTCATTCGCGAAATCGACCGAGGCCAGATCGGCGATCTGACCGTAATCGGCCATTTTTACTTCGGCGTCGATCTTCAGCTGTTTGACCACATCGGTCACCCAACCAGCCCCAAAGCTCTCCCAGGCCAGCATTTCGACCTTGCGTTCACCCAGCAGCGACCACAGCGCCATCTCGACTGCACCGGTGTCCGAGGCCGGAACGATGCCGATTTTGTAATCCGCCGGAATGCCGAGCACCTCACGCGTGCCTTCGATGGCGGCCTTCAGCTTGCCTTTGCCAACAGCGGCACGGTGCGAACGGCCCAATGCGGCATCGGCGAGTTTGGTCAGATCAAATGTAGGGGGTTTGGCGCACGGGCCCGAAGAAAAACGCGGATTGTCCGGCCGCGTTGCCGGTTGTTCGATAGTCATCTGTATTACCCTTCCAGATACACGCCCCTCGTTGGGGAGGGGTGTCCCACGGACAGAGGTATGGGTCCTTCGCACCTGCAGCAAGCGGAAAAGACGCTTTGTTGGGTAAAAACGACATCAGAAAGGGTTTCAAATCAGAACACGAGTTTCCGATTGGCGAAAAACCCCGCCGTTTTACCGGCGGGGTATATTGATTGTGTTGTTTTATTCTGCGGCGTCTTCGTATTCCGACATTGGGGGGCAGGTGCATACGAGGT
>NZ_JBWVBD010000003.1:0-498317 GCF_057221075.1 Ruegeria sp. HKCCD6647-2
AATATCGTCTTTGATTGGTCTCGCGTGAAACTGGCCAACCAAACTGCGTCGTGACAAGAATGTGTGAAAGTCTGCCTTCACTTCATCGGACACCAGTGCAAAGAGACAAAGTCAAATAATTCTGTTTTGGGGCAGTATGAACCGGCAATCTGCGATTCACAACCATCGTTGCCAATACAGTTGAAGCGTCTTTGATCCGGTAACTTAATAAAAACAACGGTTTATCATAGCGCAGTGTTCGCAGTTGGGCCTTACCATCATACGATGCTCACCTGTTTAGTCCCCTGTTCCTGGGACACTGAGTTGGCGTTTTCAAAAAATTGTTTCCGGTGCGGGCGCGCACATGTTGAGGGCTTGGCGCGGATGGGTGTGATCGTATTGCTTAGCGGATGATTGATGGCGAACCTATCCTGCTCGGTCGAGACACCCTGCACCTATCTGAGCGCCGCGATGCTGGAGACTTCGATACTTTTGTGAGCAACCCAATTGTCCGTCGCCCCTACTCGACAATCAGACGATCCTACTCCCACAAAACCTGCAAATCCAAAAGCGGTGTATCTGCCAACACTGCCAAATTCTCGCGAGTGAAGTTATCCTTCACAGCTGAGGCGCGAAAAAAGCGGGCAGGTTGCATGATTTCAAGGGTACTTCCTGTCGTTTCGTCGGTTCGATGAAGTCAAATCAAATTACCGCGAAGCGCAGGTAACTCTCGGCCATGTGCCATGATATTTGCTTCACGCTCTTTTTGACCTGCGCGCGAGCCTCAACATCGGCGAATGAATCGGGATTTGGGTGTTCAATGCGGCATGGTCGACTTCAACGCTCCGTTTGGCTACGGTCCCTTCCAAATCGCCGCGCGAAATTGCATGGCGCAGGAATAAGAAAACGGCATACAGGATCTCATTTTTGCGGAAATGGGACCTTTGGAATAAGATCATGTTAGCGCCTGCCCGAAAGTGATGCTTAGACAAAAGGTTACTGAAAGCGCGCGCTCGTCAATCCGAGCTTAAAGTTTGCCACACTTCCATTTTCATCCTGAATTACGTAATCAGAGGGTAATCAAAGGGTCTCGACGCTAGGCCCCTCAGGACGGCAGACGAGGCTCAATGCCCATGGCAGCTTGGTTTGGCAACTCAATCACGAAACTCGCTGACCCGATCATTTGGAGAATGTCAAAATATTGCACTTAGATGAACTGGAAGTCGTCAACCGTTACGCTTTCCGGGGATATTCCATCCAACTGAATTGTCCCGGACCCGGTATTGATTAAAATGCCCGCATCGTTAGAGCTGATTTGAAGCTCTAAAAAACTCTGGACGATACCGTCTAACTGGATAACATCTTCTCCCTGCGTGAAATCGGTAATGCGATCATTGCCACTATTCCTTCCAAAGAGAAACTTATCCGTACCAACTCCTCCGGTCAGTTCATCATTGCCGACTCCCCCGATAAGCATGTCATCGCCTTCTTCACCGAACAAGAAATCGTCGCCAGAGTCTCCGATCAAGGTGTCGTTGTCGGCACCTCCCCAAAGGTTGTCGGACCCTTCCCAACCGGCAAGCCAGTCGTTGCCGTCACCTCCGACGACCGTGTCGTTGCCCTGATCCCCATAAACGGCGTCATTGCCATTGCCTCCTACAAGAACATCGTCGTTTTGGCCCCCATGCAGACTGTCATTTCCATCGTCACCCCAGATCTCGTCGGATCCTGTCCAGCCCCGCAAAAAGTCCTTGCCAGTGCCCCCGACCAACAAATCATTTCCGTCGTCACCGAAAAGAGCGTCATTTCCGGCTCCGCCAAGGAGAATGTCCTTATCCTGGCCTCCATGCATGGAGTCATCTCCGCCGTCACCCCAAAGGACGTCAGAACCTAGCCACCCCCTCAAAAAGTCATTTCCATCCCCGCCGGCCAAAGTATCGGCGCCTTCGTCACCGAACAATGAATCGTTTCCGACGCCTCCGACGAGGATATCGTTCCCAACTCCGCCGTGGAGGGAATCATTGCCGGTCACTCCAAATATCTGATCGTTACCTCCGCTTCCGCGGATATAGTTGTTCTGGTTGTTGCCAAGAAGATAGTCATTGCCTTGTCCGGCGATGTAGTTTTCGATAACGGTTCCACGCATGATGGCCATGTTCCCGATCAAGCCAAAAACATCGGAATAGCTTTCTGCCTTTAGATCAACGCGTTGACTATAGGTGTCGTAATAAAAGTCGATGGTATCAACTCCACCGTCGTCAACAATGGTGAAGGCAACGCGGCCGCCTACTTCTGTGATTTTGTCATATACGCCGCCGGCGTTAGAGCCATATCCATACTTTGTATCATTGGTGCGGATGTTATTTGGCGTCCCGTAAAGAGTCCAAACCGCTAAGATATCTGCAATCATAGGGGTAATGACAAATGCGAATGATGCATTTACAAGGGTATTTTCGGTCTGCGAGAAGTACGACATGATAGAAGCCTGCCAACTATCATTGTCATAGTGGTTGTGTACACCATAGGTTGCACTACCATTGTAATTTCCTGCATGCCCAAGCCCAATTGCGTGACCAATC
Organism: Ruegeria sp. HKCCD6647-2; assembly: GCF_057221075.1. Lineage (NCBI taxonomy): Bacteria > Pseudomonadati > Pseudomonadota > Alphaproteobacteria > Rhodobacterales > Roseobacteraceae > Ruegeria > Ruegeria sp. HKCCD6647-2. Next base: position 2,559 of record NZ_JBWVBD010000003.1, read on the forward strand.
TCGTGTAAATATGTCTGATGGGAATAGCTGTTGTAACTTGTCCCGTAGTACGCGGTCCACGCCTTGCTGACGTTCACACTTGACGAAGCGAAGTTCCAAACCGATCCGCCGGTTGGCCAAAAATAAGACTGTGCGTAAGCTCCGCTGTCCTCATCGTCAAAAGTGATTTGCGCCGACGAATTGACCTTGTAAAAGTTCAAACCGGTAACGCTTGACCACGTACCAAGCGCCATGGAAACGAGATGCTGTGCGCTTGTCGCAACACCGTTGAAACTGACCGAGATGTCGGAAGATGCCCACTTCTTGGCGGTAGCACCTGCTTCATAAACTAAATAGTTGGCAATCTGATCATTTGTATAGACAACCACTGTTGTAACTTCCTTACTAGTTTTTTAGTCGTCAACGAGACAACGAATTGTCATTTTCGCAAACCTTTCACAAACTCAGACGCCATCTTCTAATGGAATAATGAAAATTAGTCTTCAGTATCGTGATCCGGTTTTGGCGGCTGTCTTCGGTATGAGATAGGCAGCGGGCCAATGCTTATCTGCAGCATCATTTTGTCCAAAATTTGTCAAATCTGCTCGATACCCTGATATTCTGTCAGATAAGTCGGAGTTTATGGGTTTGCCCTTACGTCACATCTACATATCCCTAAAGCGGACACGCCAAATCAGCATTGAACCGCACTCGAGCCCTGCATAGGCGTATGTGCCGATGGCCATCCGCAAATGCTCGTGTTAAGTGAACGGTAAAATCCTTCAACAAGCGTTCATTATGCCTCACTCAAAAAATCACTCTGCAGGTTTTTTGCCAGCTCTGTACTTGCCTGCCTCATCACTTGATGATTTGTTTGCAGGTGTCGAACTGCTGTCGTTAGATGTGTTTGATACGATCCTAGCTCGACGCTGTTTAAGGCCAACTGATGTCTTTGCATGGATTGAAGAAGCGTTTGACGAGCCAGGTTTTTGCGCCAATCGCATAAACGCAGAAGCCATGGCACGGAAGGGCCACAGGGAACGAGGGAATGAGGTCTCAATCGGCGAGATTTACGATGTGCTCGGAACTTTGCAAGAATTGCCTGACGATGCCATAGAGAGAGAACTGCAGGCTGAAGACGCGTTTCTTTTTGCGAATCCAACATTTGTTAGGTTGATTGCCGAGGCGCGTGCGCGTGGAATCCGCACCATTGCGGTTTCGGATATTTATTTTCAGTCTTCTCAAGTTTCGCGCCTTTTGAAAGGAAGCGGTGTGACTGTTGATGCCGTATATACATCTGCCGATATGCGGGCAAATGATGTGGGCAAATACAATGGTAAGATCTACCCGCATTTCATTCAGCGGGAAAACATAGCGCCAAAAAAAATACTCCATATCGGCGACAATCTCGTGTCTGATTTCCGGAATGCGCAATCTGCTGGGCTGAGTGCGATCCTAGCGTCGAATCTCCATGAGACGGCGGCAGGTCAGCATGATCATGTTTCTAAGGTTGTAGTTGCTGCCGAAACATCAACCAGTAACATAATCGCCGGTCAGGCAACGCACGGAGCGGTGACAGGCCGCGTAGAGATGGGGACTCTGGAAGGGTTTGGGTATTGCTACGGTGGGCCACTTCTCCTTGGTATGATAAAATTTATGGTCGATCAGGCGGCGTCGTCCGGAATTCAACGCATTGTCTTGCTGGAACGTGACGGTAACATCCTGAAAGAGGCGCTGGACATTCTAAAGCCCAATGTCGGATCTTATCCATTTGAATATAGACTTGTACCGTCATCGCGGCGGATGTCGGTTTTTCCACTTCTGCTTTTGGGCGGATTCGAAAGCATCGAGAAACTATTTGCTTCGACGCCAAAGAAAATATGCGCGCAGGAATTCTTCGACGTGCTTGCATTGGATATGCCCCCGGATGAAATGCTTGGTGCTGAAAAACTGCGTCCGGCGCAGCATTTCGAACGGCATTCGCGTTATCTGCGGGCGCAAGCCAAACGTGAGCGCGCCGCGCTGCAAAGGATGTTTTCTGCAGAGTTGGCGATTTCGCGCGATGATCAGTCGACTGCTTGGTTCGATGTGGGTTGGGCGCTATCATCTGCAGCGGCTATGAATGGAATACTGGATGTCCACTGGCCCTGCTTTTGCGTCGGGTCTCACGATCAAGCGCCAGAGACGCTATCGCAAATGGGCTATCTTTTCGAACGTGGTCGACCCGATTGGGTGGATCAGGCGATTTCGAGTGCTTTAGAGACTGTCGAGTTGATTTTTTCCGCAGTCGCTCCGTCATCTCTTTATGCTTTACCGGAGGGTGAGAATGGATGGAATACTATTACTACACCTCATACGCCTGCCGCTCGCGTGCGCGATGTGTTTGTCGAAGCAACCTGGAATGGAAGCCTTAGTTTCATCAAGGACATGGCGCCTTTGGCTAGAGGCATAGTCAGCAGCGATCTGCGCCAATTTAATCGCCGTCTATTCGAGAATCTGTGTTCCTCGCCGAGTTCGGGGCAATATGCAATGCTAGGATCTGTGCCTCATAGCCGCGGGGTGGGAAACAGAAACTGGGAAAATATTTCCCATTACTGGAAGCCGATCACGGTTGCGAATGCGGAGCAAAATGAGATGCAGCAACCTTCTAGGAACAATCAAACAAAATCACTAAAAAATCTGATCACTTACCACCTTCTGACAGCACTTTCGCATCAGGCGGTTCCGTTTAGCGAACGGACCAGGGCACGTTTCAAACGCTCCGCAAAAAAACGTGCCCGTTCACCATAGAATTTATTGCCGGCGGTGATTTGACTCTTTTCGACAGCTTAGTGTTAGAGTCTGTAATGTTACGATTGTCGTGAGCCTCCCCAACTGAATTGGTCCATCGGCATGTTTAGGAAATGGAGGACCAAGTACTGGAGTCACTTCATAGCCGCAGAAGATGTCTTGGATTCATCCCGAAACGCTTTGTCCACTTCGACTTCTTTGGGCGGGGCTCAACTCTCTGAGCGAATAATGCGTCTTTGTCCACGAATATCAGATTGACTTGAGTGCGAGCGGCGAGAACGTATTTCTGGTTTTCTAGGAATTCGATCATTGCGTCCGAATTACCTGCAATGTGATGGTCTGATGGTTCGACCTGCACAATCACGGGGCGCCAGTTTTTCCAGTTCAGATCCTGCAGGATTTGCAGATCAATACCTTCAACGTCAATTGCAAGAAAGACCGGAGCTTCTTGCCCAAAATACTTCTCGAGCAGTGAATTGATGCGCATAGCCGGGACTGTACGAATATCCGCAATTCCGACTGAGCCCCCTCGCCATTCTTCAACAAACCGCCGATCGAGTGAACTAAGTTCGGATTGGTTGGAAACGAAGAATTCGACAGTATCTTGGTCGTCTGGTGTTATTGCGCAATGAACGATTGTGTCGAGAGGGCGTGCGGAACGAAGCGTGCCGATCAAGTCAATATTGGCTTCGACGATGATACCGCGCATCCCTTGTTGGCGATGTAGAAGGAATGTTGCGCTTGTAGCAAATGGATGATTACCACCAAGTTCTAGATACTTACATGTCCTAAGTTCAACACCGGCGCGCAACGACCATGCGGACAAAAGTGCATCAACGATAACATCTTCTGCAAGCTGCCCGTATTGTTCTCTTAGTGGCACCTCGATATCTGGTTTGGGAATCCCTTTTTCTTGGATCAATTCGTACAAGTAAGGGTTCAAGTGCATATCTCAACTCCGAGTGTGCGCGGGAACTGTCAACGAAGAGCACACCCGGTCAAACAAGTATGTCAGGCAAGTTTTTGCTCAGTCAACGCGGACTTTTCCAGTTTGACGCAACAATAGTCAACCCCAATTGATCTTGCTTGCATCGCTACCGGCATGCACCGCACCAGATACGGTGCCTGAACACAAAAAGTTGAATGCACGTGACCGAATGCAAGCCCGCCGGCGGGATTGGACGAGCAACACGACAAGTGTTCTGTCAAGAGATTCCGTATTGGGGTGACGACGGAGCATCAAGTTGCGCTGCGGTTGCGGCTTAGCAACGTCCACTGGAACGCAGAAATTCAGTCTGTCGGGCGGGCGCTTTGGGAAAGCTCCTTCAACATGACATGGGCAGGGTTTGAATCGGCCGACAAAGACGAAAACTTGTTATCAGTACATTGCGTCAGGCTTTGTCGCAACGAGACTTGCCTGCAATTGTGTTGATAGGCTGGGGGTAAGGCTTATCGCAAATCAATCAACTGGGCGCGGGTAGGAACTTTGAAGTTCTGTGCCTCATAGCCCTTGATGGGCCAACTACTCCGAGTTAGGGGTCCGTATTCCGGAATCTACAAAACTCGATCAAATAACCAGGTGGACCAGTCAATTGAAAAAACGTCTGAATTATGCTAATCGCCACTTAAGATTCCATGACCTCAAGACCTGCAAGCACCCATGCTAGTTGCTTGTGGCTCGCCGAAAGTTTCCGTAATAATAACAACTTATCAGCATGCGGCATATATTGAGGATTGCCTTGCTTCGCTTGCGAACCTGAACTACCCGAATTTTGACGTAACTGTTTTGGATGATGGTTCACCTGACGGGACCGGCGCGCTTGCACAAAAGTTTGCCGAAGAAAGTGGCCTCCCAATCAGCGTGATCATCCAAAAAAACACTGGTCAAGTTGCTGAAAATGCACAAAAACTTCTCGACATGACCGATGGGCCCTATGTGGTGTTTATGTCGGGTGATGATATGTTTGGTCCAGTCTTCCCGCTTCAGAAAATCATCGATCGATTGATTGCCGATTCGACGTTAGAGTTCGCTATTCCGCGTCAGCTTATGCTCAATGACGATCTTTTGGAATCACCCGGCAGCATTTATCGGCAGGACTTCGTCCAGGGTCTGCGCAGTGGTGACCCCGAAGAGATGTTCCAGAGGCATCTGTACCGCCAATCTGGGATGGTGTTTCTGCAGGGCATGGTGATACGTCGTGAACTCATCACAAGTGTGGGCGGGTTCGACACCACCGTTTCAGCAGACGACTATGCATTGGTGCTGCGGTTTTTTAATGAAACGCGGCGAAGGCAACACCGGTTTTGGTTCCATGAAGGAGCTTTATGGGTCTACCGGATGCATGCAGACAACGTCCACAAAAAGAAGTGGCGTCAAATGCGTTTTATATTCGAAGTTGTGGCCAAGTATATTCCTGAAGAGTATTGGGAAGGTTTTGATTTTTTGGTTATGAATGCGCCAGAGCCGACATTCGAGGATTTCAAGAAAACCCAAGCCTTGGTTGCCGAGATATTTGGTGAAAAGCATAGAGTCTTGCTGACACACCGTTTGGCAGAGATGACCCTGAACCACGCACGGGACATAGGCGACATGGACCTTTTGCGGGCCTTCGGCAAGGCGGAACATGTTAGTGAATCCTTGCGCCTCCGCGCCAAACGAGGCTATCGCTACGCTAAGTTCAGACGGTCGCTAAAGCGTCTGCTGATTTAACAACCTAACTTTTCATATGTTTGAAAGCGCCTCAGCTACCTGTAGTGGCGCGTCTGGTGGACAGTGAGGACCCATTGGGAAGGACAGTACTGTTTGTGCCAGATCCTCCGCCAAGGGCAGGAGCATTTGCGCCATGTCCAAGTAAGCACCCTGTCTATGGCAGGCTATGGGATAGTGAACCAACGTACCTATGCCCGCTTTTTTAAGCTGCTTTTGCACTATCTCGCGGTTTTTTGAGCGTACGACGTATAGGTGCCAAGCCGGGTCAGCCCAATCGGGCACCTCCGGCAAAATAAGCCCGGTTTTGCCCAGAGCTTTTTCATAGGCAGCGGCCAAAGCCCTTCGCCTGGCGGTCCAATCGTCTAGATAGCGCAATTTGACTGAGAGTAGCGCCGCTTGCATTGGATCTAGCCGTGAGTTCAACCCCCGGGCACTGTGTACGTATTTCTGATCAGAGCCGTAGTTGCCCAGCCTGCGTATGGTTTCAGCGAGATCCGGATCGGAAGTGGTTACAGCGCCGGCGTCACCAAACGCCCCTAGGTTCTTGCCCGGATAGAAACTCCAGCAAACCGCATCACCATGGCCGCCGATCCTGCGCCCTCTATAGCATGCGCCATGCGCTTGAGCGGCGTCTTCAATGACGCGCAGATTATGAGTCTGTGCCAGATTGAGGATGGGATCCAGATCAACGGGTTGCCCGTAGAGGTGCACGGGCAGAATTGCTCGTGTTTCGGGTGTCAGCGCAGCCTCAATCCGCGAAACATCTATATTCATTGTGCCAGGGTCCGGTTCCACTGGTTGCGGCACAGCACCCACCTGGCTGACCGCGAGCCAGGTGGCGATAAACGTGTGTGACGGTACAATCACGCCATCCCCGGGACCGATGCCGCAGGCACGAAGAGCCAATACCAGGGCGTCAAGGCCGTTGCCCGTGCCGATGGCATGGTCAACCCCGCAATAGTGTGCCCATTTCTGTTCAAACGCAGTGACCTCTGCGCCACCAATATACCAACCTGACTTGAGCACACGGTCGGTGGCAGCGGCAAGATCTGATTCAAGCTCCGCAGTCGCAGCGGCAAGATCGAGAAAGGGGATCAAACCGCTCCAACCTCCGCGCGATACTTGTCATAATCCCGAATGTAATCGGCTTCGTCATAAGGCGCTGAGGCCAGCACCATGCAGACAGCTCCCTGGCTGAACGCATCCATTTCCCTCCAGATCAGCCTTTCAACAAGAAGGCCTCGCTTTGGAGTACGCAGCCAATGGTCTTCACTCCTTGTGCCGTCGTCGATGGTGACGCGGAAAGAACCCGACAGAGCAAAGATGACTTGTCGCAATTCGCGGTGCGCATGACCGCCCCGGCTGCTTTCGGCGGGTACGTTGTAGAGGTAATACACACGGGCAATATCAAAAGGGACATGATTTGAGCCTTCGACAAAGGTCAGATCACCTCGCGGGTCGGCCACAACCGGCAAATCAATATGTCGGCAAGATCCCAGAACTTGTGTCATGTTGGTTCTCATAATTTAGCCTCAACGGTCCAGTCCAACATTAAAAAGTGTCAAGAGTGGGCCGCTTTAAAGTGATTCATTAGAGTTTTCGTTAGAGATCAGACTGTCTCACATTGAGCGTTTAGCGAGGCGAAGCGACAATCACCAGCTCTGCGGCGATATCAGGGTAGCGCTCACCCAAAACCATAAAGGCATCCAGCATTTCAGGCGACCAATCCGCTTCGATCTGGCCATCTGAAATCGGCTTTAGCCAATAGCCTCCAAAGAAGTCGATGTTGAGTCCGGCCGAGGTGAACTCCGCCCGCAAGCTCTCAGGCGAATAGACGCGCCGGTGCCCATGGTGGATGTCTTTTGCGGACATATCTTGCTCGGTCTGCAGCAAACCCATAATCACCGCAGCTTGACGGTGCAGCGAGCGGCAGTTTGGTACAGCGCAGATAATCCGGCCGCCGGGTTTGAGCCATTTGGCGGCGCGGGCCAGGATTTGTGGTGGATTGTCCACGTGCTCCAGTACATGCCCTAGCAAAATGACATCATATTTGGGATCACTATCCCATGCCTCGAAGAGTGCAACGTGCAAAGGGGTGTCAGGGAATTTTCTGCGCAGAATATCTGCGAACTCTGGCGAGCCTTCCAGAAGTTCAACATCAAGACGCGCGCCGAGAAGCTCGGCTGTCATGGTGCCTTCCGCTGGTCCCATTTCGAGGATCTTTTCGTCGCCGGTCATGAAGCGCCGAAAAATCGAGAAGCTGTGGCGGATTGTGGCCAACCCGGCAGGCCTTTCATACCAACTGTTTTGTGCGGTAGCTGAAATTCGTTCAATTTCTTTGTTTGCAAAATCCACATTCTTGCCCTTTATGTTTCTGCACACTAGCCCCTAAACGACGCAAGGTGCTTTCAATGTCAAGAAATCAATTGGCGATTGCCGTTGGATCGGCAGGCTCGGCAACCGGTCTCGGTGTCCTGCGTGCTCTTGCCAAGTGGAAATGTCCGCCGCGGCTTTTGGCATGTGATACGAACCCATCGCACCTTGTAGCGGCCGCGACGGAGTTTGACTTTCAACAAGTTTCTCCAGCCGAAGACAATCGGTTTGCAGAAGAAGTAGCTCGCATTTTGAGTACTGATACATGGTCCGCATATTACCCGATCCATGACGCTGAGATTGCTGCAGCGACATTAGCGCGTGACCAATTCGCTGCAAAGGGGATCAACTTGCTGGCTCCCGACAATGCAGCAATTGCCCTTACCCGCGACAAGAGCAGATTGGCCGAACGTTTTGAGCATTGCGGTGTTCCCGTGCCGAAAACGCAATCGCTTAACAGCGCAAAATGGTGCGGTAAGCATTTGCACGCGAAACCACGTACGGGTGTCGGCAGCAAGGGGGCTGTTAAGCTTTTGGATGAGGCCGCCCTCAAACGTGCGCAAGCAAGCGTGGGTTCAGGTGAAATGATCGTGCAGCCTTTTGTTCTCGGCACGGAGATCACCGTTGATGTCTTCTGCAACAGGCCGGGAGAGTTGGTCGCGCATTGTTGCCGGGAACGTCTGGAGGTCAAAGCTGGCGTCTGCACCAAAGCTCGGGTTTTTGAGGATCCCGTGTTGAAGGCTCTGGCCTCTAAAGTCTCGCTCGCCGTTGGTTTAACGGGATCTTTCTGTTTTCAGGTGCGAGGAAAAAGCGAAGTCGCTGATTGGCGGGTCATTGACGTCAATCCCCGCGTTGGTGGGGCAACGCCGATGTCTCTGGCTGTGGGCTGTGATTTCGCTTCGGCACACGTGGCGATGCATTGCGGCATTGACCCAACGCAGTTCTTCAAGCCATTGCCTCGTGAGGATGTTTTTGTTACCCGATCCTTCCAAGAGCACGTAACATGGCCGAAAAACCCGTAATCGGCATAGATCTGGACGGTACAATTCTCGATTGCCGCCCACGCCAGATGAGAGTTTTGCTGGATATTTGCCCCGAGATTTGGCCCCACGAGGAGGCGATTTGGGCCGCGAAGCGCAGCGGGTTGTCTACTTTGGCCGCATTACGCGCTCAGCACATAGCGCCTCCGGAGGACTTTGGAGATCAGTGGCTGACCAGGATCGAAGACCCAGCGGTTCTGACCTTGGACCACGTCTTGCCCGGTGCAAAGCACGCGTTACAGATCTTTAGCAGTCACGCCGATCTGGTCCTGATAACCGCGCGGCAGAGTCTTCGGGGTGTGCACGACACTTTGGATCGCTGCGATCTGGCTCAGATGTTCTCAGCTGTGAAGGTTGTTACGCCGGGCGCAACTGCCGCGAACGCTAAGGCCATGTGCCTGCAAGAATTTGGAGCAGTGGCCCATTGCGGAGACAGTGAAGTTGACGGGCGCTGCGCAGCCCAGGCGGGCGTTTCTTTTTGGGCGGTTTCCTGCGGGCAGAGATCTGCTGCATTTCTGCGTGAGACATGCGCACTGGATAGCATTCATCCATCCCTTGAGGTCTTAGTCACAAAACTTGGTTTCAGTCCCGGAAAATAGCCTGCGTGACCCGCTCCAGAGTAACTATTGAAGCACTCTACGGCAGCACTTAGCGGCGGTAGTTCAGGTTGTCAAATAAGCGGGTTCTGAAGATGTAGACGCTCTCCTAGCCCAAGAAATATGTTTTTATGTTCGAAAACAACCGATTTGGAGGAAATTGCGGCAGAACCCCCGCAGGGGTCAGGTCCTCAAGTGCTTTGGCAAATAGCCAATATGCGAGGAGGCAATAGAACCCAGTTACATTGCGTAGTATTGGGATCGTGAGGTCGGGCACATAAGTTGTGACGTCAGGCTTATTGCGCAATGTTATGTGAAACCGTTCGTGAAGCAGCAGAATAAAGATGGCACGGATGCAGAATTTATTTATCAAGTCGCGGCTCGCTTGAAGAAGCGCCATGTACCTTTCAAGAACCAAGAGGCACAGGCGGTCGCTTTTCACTGCGCGTTGATTTAGAAAATGCACCAGTCATTTTTATTAGCTTCGAGGCCCTGAATGCAGTGTATTATGATTTCCGGGTTTAGGTGTTTCAATCGCCCATTCTGTTTTTATGCGCTCGGCTTTTTGTTGAGTATGTCGAAGGCGGCCTTCCAATACGCATCTCTTCGGGCTTTTTCCCAAAGCTTGAGACTGGACGCAGCTTTGGGTGGTAACTTGGGAGCCAAAACCAAACGGGCGTTGTTTGCGCCGGGGCCATCTGAATGGGTAACATTGGCCAGGTGTTGGAGCGCTTCTTGGTCTGGCTCATTGACAAGCTGTAAGAAGGCGTCTGCCCATGCTGGATTGCCCAGAGTTTCAGGTGATAACCAATCCAGCAAAAAGACGTGATCCTCGACAAAACGAATAACACCGGCCTGCGCACGCTGCGCCAGTGCCTGGTGTTCTTTTTCTTGCGGTTCTTGATCCTCTAGAACCGGAGTAATTTCGCTCCCGTCTACCGTGAGGTCGATAGTCGAACCATGCGGGGCAGTGAGGATGAACTCCAAAAGTTCGACCCCTCCGGACAACAGCGCTTGGGTCAAACTATCATATTTGTCTGAGCCATTTAACCAGCCTTGCATATTCATACCCAGTTCGGCGTTTAGATGCATGTGGTCACGATGCAATCCTAAGTAAAAACCAAATACGTTGGTCGAGGCGGTCGGATTGCTTAGAGAGTGTAAAAAACAGCGCTGAATGTTGCCTACCCATCCGATGTCAACGAGAGCAACGCGAGTATTATCTGTCAGGGCTTCGTCATAAAACCGCGAGAAAGTCTTGCGGTTTTCGGCGTTGCGTCGCAGAATCTCCATGTACGTGCTATTAAGTGCTTGTACTGCGCAAGCTTTCAAGTGTTCTGGCAAGACGGCGTCGATATTCGAGATACCGAAATTCTTCAGAACGCCGCGATGATCTTCAGCGTCGATACCTGCAGCAGAGAAAATACGTTTTGCGGTAGTACGGTTCTTTCCCGCAGCATAATACCAAGTGCGCGACGAATGCCAATCTCGCACACCTGTTTTGAAGCCTGTTTTGCGCGACATGTAAAAATAGCTCGATGTCATGTCCGTTGCAGGAAGTTTCTCGAGACAAGCCTGCACGAGTTTCAGCATCAGCCACCCATCGCGTGCAACAAACACCGTGCGCTGAATGTCGGTGCTGCGAAACTGCGAGATCAGCCAGCAACTAAAGCCGAACAGCATCGGTCCCCAAACTCGGTAACCGATGCGCTCAAGCGGATCCTGTGGCATCCGGCTGCAAGCGTGAGGCTCTTTCAGAGCTTCCATCAAGGACCGCACAAAGTTGCCGCAACCGTGCGCGTTAGGCCGCACGGTGGGTACGTTTTTGATCTTGGCCCAGGTGGCATGATGGGTCGCCAGCCCGGCCTCGCGCGCCTTTGTCACGTCGGAATGCAGATTGTCCCCCACATGAAGCCAGTGCGCGCCTGTTTTCTGGCCCTCTACTTCGGCAATAAGGCCGTAAAGAGTGCCAGTGTGCTTGGATAGTCGCGCCTCGCCGGAGACGTACAGCGGATAGCCTTCCGCGCCGTCAAAGCCTTCGGTCACCAGCGTGTCGCGTAAGAACACCGCCGGCAGGTACATGTCGCTGACAAAGAGGATGTCACAGCCAGAGGCGCGCGCGGCGTCATAAAACGCCTTGCCCTCCGCCGAGGCGTGAAGCACGCGGGCCTCACACTCTAGCTCCAGCGTCTTCAGCCAGTCCGCCAAGTCAGGCGTGGCCCCGGTCTCCTGCAGCCATTGGTCATAGATCTCGTCAAAAGTAATCTCGCCTTCGCCACCTTGCTCAGCCACGCGGCGAGAACGTGCCTTGGCTTCGGCCAGCATGCGGGACTCCACGAAGCCGTCGAGGTGCTGGTGGTTCAGAAGGCTTCGCGAGTCCTCGAAGGCGCGCAGTCTAACCAGTTCAAATACATCAACGGGTGCCAGCACAAGGCGGTGCAATAGGGTGTCGAAGATGTCGAAGCTTACCAGCTCGACTCCCGAAAAATCCCTGTCACTCATAGCGGTCTCCCAGCCTCACTAGAATCCAATACGCTTGCGCTTCCTGTTGAGCTCCGACAAGAATGCGCCCAGTTTCGATTTCTTCTTTCCGCTCTTCTTTTTAGGTCGGCCGCTGCGCTTATTGAAATGCGTATGGTCCAGCTTTTCTGCGAGCGCCTGTAGCTGGTGCCCCTGTTCCCGCAAGAGCACCATCGCCGCCGCCTTGGGGCTGTCCGCCGTTCGCAGCAGCTTGTTGCGGATATAGGCGTTGTACAAATCGTGCTTTGCTTTACCGGCCACTACGGTGTTGCCCATGTCTCCGGTTGCGTGTTCTCTGTGATGATAAAAGGCGAGCAACTCGGGATGCACCCATATATCCGCCTCCATGCAGAACCTTAGGTGAAAATCCCAATCGCCTAAGACAGGTAGGTTCTGATCATAACAGCCCAGTTGTCGTGCTAGAGAGAGATCGAAAACGAAAGCAATCGGAGGGTAGAGGTTTTGCAAGGCCAACCGCGCTAGGCTTATCAAGCCTTCGTTCAAACGGTCCGGGGAATGGTCGTTCCAGGGTTCGATTTGATTGATCTTAATGTGGTTGGCAGTCACGGTTTCTTGGACCCAATTGACACGCGTCACCACACCCCGAATGCTAGGCATGATGGCATTTCTCTGCCGCAGTACGGCCGTTGCCACAGCCAGCATGTCAGGTGCCCAACTGTCGTCGTCGTCGTGGATAACGGCCAGCTCGGTAGTGAGCCGGGTCAGTCCTGAGTTACTCGCAGCCTCCATACCCACTGACTGTGGATGATGGACCACCTGGACGCGATCGTCACCTTCGAAAATGGCATGCACCAGCTCATCAACCAGGCCGGGCTCCCCCCCATCGTTCACGACAACGAGCTGCCAGTGCGGGTAGGTTTGGTGCTTCACGCTCTCCAAGGCTCGTCGCAACAAAACTGTGCGGTTCTTGGTGCGCGTGACTATACCCACGGAGACGGACTCGCTATAGTAGGGTTGGGGAGCAACGAATGGGGCGGTTGGCACCGGGATAGGGTGGGCGCCCTTTTCTTGCGATACGGTGGGCACGCCGTCGAACAACGAAGCGCGATCAGCAAAAATCATGTTAGCCCCGGTCCGGGCTACTAAGACGTAGCCTTTTTCGTGCATGAAGGTGACAATATCCGTGCTTTGATCAGGAGCAAAGTGGTCCGACGGCTTGGCCTGGACGACCGCAGGCCGCCAGCGCACCCAGTCCACGTCCTGCAGAACATCGAGGTCCGACCCCTCGATATTGACCGAAATGAAGATCGGCCCGGTGTTATCGAAATGCGTCTCCAGCAAAGTGTTGACCCGCTTCGCGGGAACCTTGCGGGTATTGGCCTGACCATCCCCGCCATTCTGCCAATCCTCGATCAAACCCCGGTTTGGCGAGCTTTGTTCTGAATGGTTGGAGATATAAACATCCACCTCGCTAACGTCCTGAGATGTTATTGCGCAATAAGCCACCTCGTCCCGAGGGCGTGCCGCCTTCAACCCGTCCAACAGATCGGCATTGTCTTCGACCAGCACTCCGGTCATGCCATGTAGGCGTTGCAGCAGGTAACTGGCACTTGTGGCAAACGGGTGATTGGCACCGATCTCTAAGTAGCGGCAGGACGACAGATTTGCTCCGGTGCGCTGTGCCCAGGCGATCAGCAGCCCTTCGACGATGACGTCCTCTGCCACCTGGCAGTATTGTTCGCGTAGGGGGACCTCGAAATCGGGCTGAGGAACTCCGGTTGCATTGCTACGCTCAACTACGAATGGATTTTTCATAAGAGTATTTTTCTCATTTGCCTTATAAATTGGAACCGAGCGCGTTTTGCACTGGGGCCAGATGCTTCATAGCAATAAGGATTGCAACGTCATTCATAATGCCGTTCAGCATGAGACTTCAACACGATATGTCGTGATTTCGACGCTCGAGTCGATCATCTCGCTGTCGGCCGACAAGGTGTCCGAACTGTGACGAGGGTGCCGCTTAGCTTGTAGCAGAGCGGAGTTCATTTTGTAGGATAGATCTTCTTCGTTTTCTTCGCATCAAACACAAAAGAAGTTAATAGAAATATGTAGTTATAATGTCATTATCAATTAATTGAATTTTTTTGGAAATGCGGCAGTTGATCCGTGCTTCTCTGCCGCAAGTTTGACTACATTTTTTGAGGATGGGCTATCATTTAATTTTCGTCACGGGTTTTGAAGGCGCAAACTGTGACAACTTCTTTCGACGGTGTGAAATTTCCGATGGAAGCTTAATTTCACGCTTTTTTGGCTACCTGTGTCATTCAGCGCTGTGCCGCGAACTGGACGAAATCCTAGTGGCGCACGGCGATCTTGATAATCATGCAACATTGAACCCTTGGATCGTTAATTTAGCACTATTGTAGAAATGCGGACTCGTTGTAGAAATCAGGTTTGCGAACTATTCAGCGATGCAGGTCGAACTTGCCTGCACGGGGTTTTACACGAGGTTCGAGGTCATGAGCCGGGTCGCACAGGAACCACGGGTGTTGCTGAAAGCCGGGAAGGCACCTTGAAATCCCGCGTGAATGCCCGATACACAACCTCGTGCGTAATGGCCAGGTTCGGACTGCGGCTACCAAAGTATCTTCGGACTTACGATGAGCGGATCCACGCGATCCTTAAAGATCGGCCAAACCTGTACAGCTTCAGTCTGCCTTCATTTGACCTGAGAACAACGGCCCTTCGACAAGCGGTTGAGTTTGGTAAAGAAATGGCGTGCCGTTCGAAAAAAGATGAAACTTGCCAATCGATTGATGACAATCACATGTGTTGGTCCTGTGAGTGCCGTGGCCTTTGTTGTGACGAGCGACAATCCAGACCGATTCACAAATTACAGATCGGTCGGTGCATATCTTGGCTTAACATCCCAGTGTTGCCAATCGGCGGACATCAACCATGGCGGCAGAATATCGATACGCGGTGATCCTACGCTGCGCACTACTCTCTATGAGGCAGTCAGCGAGTGAAACTGGCAAGAGATCGGAATAGCAGAGGTCGGACCCGGTCTTAAAGTCGCGCCAGTCGCAAGAAGGCGGTCGTCGCCCTGGGGCGAAAACAATTATTCCCGATGCACGCCATCTGGACGAACAGATTAGCTTTTCGAGCAAAGTGGAGCATAG
Source organism: Ruegeria sp. HKCCD6647-2 (assembly GCF_057221075.1). Lineage (NCBI taxonomy): Bacteria > Pseudomonadati > Pseudomonadota > Alphaproteobacteria > Rhodobacterales > Roseobacteraceae > Ruegeria > Ruegeria sp. HKCCD6647-2. The sequence goes on from NZ_JBWVBD010000003.1 coordinate 17,710, forward strand.
TCAAATAAGTTTAAAACTGAAGTGCATGAGTTGCCGTATTGACCAACACGGCGGGCTGTCGACCAATCCCGGTGAATGTACATGCGGCTATGTTGACCACGAATGAGAACTTTGGGAGTTGATGAAACAAACCGCCCCGACGGCGCTGACGTCATACACCTTTCCGACTTCGACTCCCTTACAAATTCCATCGCATACTTCCGGACTCTCAACGAATCCGCGGAATTTGTGGAGCAGAACCAGAGAATTTCGGACCATTCGTTTAGAGACGTTGACGGCGATCTAAACCTGACCGTAGCCGATGCCTTCAATGCGGCGAATTTCACGGTCATTGGTCAACCGTCGACTTTCTGAACAGCGCACTGGAAATCAACGACAACACGCAAACGGCCGTTTTGGCATTGACGACCCCAGTCTCGACCACCGGTTTCATTCTCTTTCTCCTGTCCTCGCGCGCGGAGAAAACCGATGATACAGACTTGGCGGCTTCGCTCGCGACGCAAAGCAGCGCCACCTTCGCCGCAATCAGCCCGTTGACAATCTGAGCTGGGATGACGGCATCCTGTCGAGATCTAGCTAGAAATTCACTTGCGATTTGAATCAGCCATCCGGTCTGGCGACAATCTTGCAAATTTATCCAACACCGCCGGACTGACCACTGCCAACCTGAGCCTCATACAAAACAGCGTTCGTCTGGTTCTGGCAACTGCGGCGCTGGCCACAGGCAGTACTCAATTGGTCAGCATTTCGACCCTTCTTAATGGGGCCGGTGCCGTCCCGGCCCCGGATAACAGAATACAACCGGAAACGCCGCGGGAGCTAAATCTTTTGTCGTTGGAACAACCCTTGCGGATGTCCGCCCTTGCCTCCTCGGTCGAGGGCAACGACACACTGAACGGCGGTGGAGGCGATGAAGAGTTGAATCGCGGCACGGGCTCGATCCTGTTCGACGGCGGGTAGGGCAGTGATTTTCTGTCTGGCGATGGAATGGGGATGGACTCAAAGGTGGGGTTGATCAAATTGACAAGCGTCTCACTGTTGCTTTTTCGTGTGCAGGGTTTCTCTCTCATTCCCCCTTTCTGGATGTTTCGAGAAGTCGGAAACCTTCGCATATCAAACAAACCTAGTCAGTCTCATTATTTTGGACAGCAGACAGGGCAGGGTCAGAAACCAAGAGTACGAACACGACTAATTTGGATGCGACATCGGGCGCGATCAGATCATTGGTTGTCACATCTTCCAACGTTGCAGACCTATGCCCTGCTATAGTTGCTACAGCATTACCATTGTCGATTTTGATCACCAGGTACCCGGATTCGATACCAGAAATTTCAACTTCTAAATTCGATGCCACATTCACAATCAGTGATGGCATCGTCGCTAAAACTGAGTGGCCTTGTTGAAACAAGGGTTCACACAAGGCACTGGGATTGAAGCAGGCTGGTATGCGACTATTTCGTCAATTCTCGCCACTCGCCACTTAACCCAAGGTCAAGGTGTAATTTTTTCTGCCATCTTTAGCTTTTCACCGGAACCGTTGCTGACTGGATTACTTCCCAACCTTTGCCTGGAATGCCTCCGCATGGTTGGGAAATAGCGATTGAAGGAATTCCATTGTCTGCCCCAGCGCACTTTCGCGGGAGTAGATGTGCGGGAACAGATGCAGTTTCTGCCAGTAGCCGTCGGTTAGTGTATCGATCCAGCCGCCAGCCAAACGAGCTTTGCCGGCGTCTTCAGGCACCAATTGATGGCAGATATCGCCGAGCATTTTAGACCGTTTGTCCTCAAACTCGCGGGTGATCTCAGCATATTGTGGAACAAAATTCTGCTCACCGAAGAATGCAAACCAGATGGCGAGTGCGCTGGGGTTGCAGATCTTGGGACTAAAATCCGCCTCGATGATCGTGCGCAGTCGGGCTGCGGGGTCTTCGGGTGCTTTGTCCAGTGCCGCCTCCCAGTGGGCTTCGTAGGTTTGGTATTGATCCCGCAGTGCTTCAGTAAGGATTCCGGTCTTTGACTTGAAATAGAAGACTGCCACGCCCTGCGACAGCCCGGCCTCATTGGCAACGGTCGCCAGCGTCGTCTTGGCAAGCCCGTTGGTCACAATCGATTTCAGAGTCGCGTCGAGAATCTGGCGCCGTCGCATGTCGGCGTTTTCCTTGCGTTCCTTGCGCGGCTTCCTGCCACTGCCCTGCGATGCCACCATGAGAATTCCAAAATTCGACTTTTTTCCCTTGTTCCACAATTCGCTGCTCCTGTCAGCCCACTTATTTTTATTTGAGCGCTCAAAAAAACTTTACGAGGAAAATCATCTCTACTACGATCCACCCGACAAAGGCCGAGCCAGGAGAGATTCATGGGGCAACACGACAGATACGACGCCATCGTGGCAGGAGCCGGCCACAATGGTCTGACTGCTGCCTGCTATCTGGCCAAGGCCGGGCTGAAGGTTCTGGTCGTGGAAAAGAACGACTGGATTGGCGGCGCAGCGGTGAGCCGGTCCCTGCACGAGGGGTGGACCTATTCCAACTGCTCCTATGTCTGTTCGTTGCTGCGCCGCGAAATCGTGCGCGATCTGGAGCTGCCGAAATATGGGCTGCAAGTTATCCCCTACGAAGGAGGAGCGAGCTTTAGCCGGGACGGCGATTATTTTGCCTATATGTCCGACCATGACGCATTGCGTCGGGAAATCTCACGTCATAGTGCACATGATGCGGATGCCTATGACCGCTTCAGTCAAACGGTGATCCGCCAATGCCGGTTCATTCGGCCTTTCCTGCTGCGCAACGCACCGGACCCAACCTCGTTGAAGCCGCGCGACATCGGCGAGCTGCTTTTTCTGATCAAACAGGCGCACGGGTTGGGCAAAAAAGAATTGGGCGAGACCCTGCGCTTCTGGTCGATGTCGATCGGTGATTTTCTCGACGAGCATTTCGAGAATGACCTGATCAAAGCCCACATAGCCGGGGCAGGAATCATCGGTACTGGCTTGGGCGTCTATTCACCGGGTACAGCGTACGTTCTGTTACACCACTACATGGGCGACGTAGACGGCGCGATTGGAGCCTGGGGCTTTGCCCGTGGCGGAATGGGTGCGATCTCCAACGCACTTGGAGCCTGTTTCGAGGAAGCAGGCGGCACTATCGTAACTGGCTCAGGCATCGACCGGTTTCTGGTTTCCAATGGCCGAGTTACAGGCGTGGCGTTGGAAAATGGCGATGAATACCGCGCGCCCTTAGTGGCCTCCAATATGGATGTGAAGCGAACTTTCCTGGAGCATACCGAGCAGCAGCATTTACCCTCCGATTTTTTGAAGGCGGTCAAAAGGTTCAAGATTCGCGGCTCGTCGGGCAAGTTGAACATTGCACTGGATGCCTTGCCCGATTTTCCTGCCGCGCCCAAAGGTGCGCCTTTCTTGCGCGGCGATCTGCATTGCGCCGAAAGCCTGAACGAACTGGAACGCGCCTATGACGATTGGAAAGAGGGGCGCTGGTCGCAAAACCCCTATTTCGACATGCTGATCCCAAGTCAGATCGACCCGACCATGGCCCCGCCGGGCAAACACATGATGACCGTCTTTGTGCAATACGCGCCCTATGATCTGGAAGTGGGCGGCGTGCGTGCCGGAACCAACTGGAATGGCCAGACCCGCGGCGCCTTTGCCGATTGTGTCTTCGACAAACTGGAACAGGCCTGTCCCGACATTCGCAGCAAGACTGTACATGCTGAAATTCGCACCCCTTGGGATATCGAGCAAGAAGTCGGCCTTACCGAAGGCAACATTTTTCAGGGCGAGCTCACCTTTGATCAGCTGCTCTTTAACCGTCCGGTCCCCGGCTACGCGCAATACGATACGCCGATTGATGGCATGTATATCGTCGGATCCTCAGCCCACCCAGGCGGCGGTGTGATGGCGGCTCCGGGCGCCAACGCTGCCAAAGAAATCCTGCGCAACATTGGCAAAAGCAACGCAATGACTGGCTACGCAGCCTGAGGAGTTTATGATGACGACACCTACTTATGATGCGATTGTCATTGGCGCGGGTCATAACGGGCTGGCTGCGGCTGCGACGCTGGCCCGTAAGGGCAAATCGGTTTGCGTGATCGAAAGGAACGAGACCGCAGGCGGTATGGCGCGCAACACCACGCTTGCAGGCGGGATGCAGGTGCCGGAGATCGCGCATCTGCTTTACAACCTACACCCAAAAGTGACTAAAGAGTTGGGCCTTGGGACAGCACGTGCTCCCTTGGAATTGCGCAAGCTGGCTTCAGTGTCGCTGTCAGAACACGGTAACCATGCAATCATCCGTGATGGTAAGGCCGAAATGGTAGACGGCCGACCTCATCCCGAAGCCGCGCCTTTTGCTGAATTGATGCGCTGTTTGACCCTTTTTGCGGGATTGCTGGGCCAACTTTCCACTAAATCCCCGCCCTCGCTTGAAGGTGGATTGACCAGCCTGAACACGCTTACCGAACTTGGGAAGTTGGCCAAGCTTGGGCTGGATCTGAAGCGGATAGGCAAGAAGGACATGCGCGAGTTTCTCCGCGTGCTCCTATCCAACGCTTATGACTTGATTTTGGATGATCTTGAGGACAGCCCGCTGGCCGGCGCGCTGGCAGCGGATGCTGTGCGCGGCGCGCATGCAGGTCCGCGTTCGCCCGGGACTGTTTTTACTTTGATGTACCGCTTGGGACAGGGCGGCGGCGCACAGCTGCCTGTGGGCGGGATGGGAGCTGTTTCAACTGCGTTTGAGACTGCGGCCCGCGCCGCCGGGGCTGAAATTCGCACCGGCACAGGTGTATCTCGCGTGTTGGTAGAAAACGACTGTGCCGCGGGCGTGGTTCTTGAAGACGGCACCCAAATCTCTGCTCGGGCGGTTTTGAGTAACACTGGCCCTATGCCCGCGATGATGCTGACCGGCGCAAAATACTACGACGTCGAAGCTGTACGACGAATGCGCAACCAGCGCTGCAAAGGCTCGGCGGCCAAGGTCAATCTGGTGCTGAGCGGCACGCCGGAGTTTACGGGCGTCAATCCCGACCTTGCCGCGAGCCGAATGATAATTGCCCCGAGTGCAACTTATGTGGAGCGTGCGTTCAACCCGGCAAAATACGGCGAGATGCCAGAAAGCCCTGTTATTGAGGCGATCATTCCTAGCCTGACAGACCCGACGCTGGCCAAAGACGGACGGCATGTGATGTCTGTTGTGGTCAGTTCTGTTCCCTACGGGCTGGAGGGCGGCTGGAATGACACCGCGCTTGAAAGGCTCGCGGCTGTCACAATCGCTACGCTGGAAAAATATGCACCCGGCATTGGGGCAATGGTCACTGAGAAACAGGTGCTCAGCCCCGCATGTATCGAGGCGCGAACAGGTGCGCCGGGCGGACATTGGCATCATGCAGAGTTGGGCATCGACCAGATCCTAACGGTGCGACCCGCCAACGGCATGGCGCATTACCGATTTGGACCCGAAGGCTACTACCTCTGTGGTGCGGGCGCCCACCCGGGCGGAGACGTGACCGGTTTGGCAGGTCGCAACAGCGCAATGCAGCTTTTGAAGGACGGAGTCTTCTGATGACAAAACATGTACCCATCGGACTGATTGAAACTCCGTTTCACCCGCGACTGGAGGCGCTCAGCACGGCCAAGAACTGGACCAATTGGGCGGGCTATGTCTCGCCCGCTACGCTGGACACGGTAGAGTTCGAATATTTTGCCATCCGCAACCAGACAACCCTGTTCGACATCTCACCGATGCACAAATACCGCATTACCGGGCCGGATGCGTTGGAGGTCGTGAACCGGCTGGTGACCCGCGACGCAGCCAAGCTACGTGACGGACGGGTTGGCTATGTTCTGTGGTGCGATGAAGAGGGTATGGTGATCGACGATGGTACTCTGTTTCGCTATTCGGAAACCGATTTCCGCCTGTGCTGTCAGGAGACCATGTACACGTGGCTACTCGACACCGCTTGGGGCTTCGACGCAAAGATCACCGACGAGAGTCATGACATCGCGGCGCTGTCTCTGCAGGGGCCGACCTCGTATTCACTGTTGCAGGATGCAGGGCTGCACGATGTTGGGGAGATGAAGCCCTTCGATTGGCGCGAGATCGAACCGGATTTGTGGGTCTCTCGCACCGGGTTCACTGGCGATCTTGGCTATGAGCTTTGGATGCCGAACAGCAAAGCGCTGGATCTGTGGGACCGGTTGTGGGCGGCAGGTAGCCATTGGGGGTTGAAGGCAATTGGCTTTGAGGCGCTCAATATCTGCCGAATTGAAGCCGGGTTCATCGCCGCAGGCTTTGACTTCCAGCCCGTCCATGCAGCCATGCGTCTGGGCCGAGGTCGCAGCCCCTTGGAGCTGGGATTCGGTAAAATGGTGGATTTCACCAAGGGTCATTTCAATGGACGTCGGGCGCTGCTGAAACAACGGGAAACCGGTTTGCGGTATCACCTGCGCAAGATCGATATCGGCGGATTCAAACCTGCTGACGGTGCGCTGATCTACCACAAAAAGAAGAAAGAAGTGGGGCATGTGACCTCTGGCGTCTGGTCCCCGACCACCAAGCGCAACATTGCGCTGGCCGAATTCAAAGCCCCCTTCGGCGAGGGCATCACCGAAGATCTTTGGGCTGAAGTTTACGTCAACGAAGAAGGTCAATGGGACAGGCGCCTTGTGCCGGTTGCCATCGAGGACAATCCCTTCTTCATCAACAGCCGTGCGCGGGCAACTCCGCCACGCCCGTTCTAAATCGGATCAGGTATTCCCAATGACCAAGATGAAACCGAATGCATTTGCAAACGAACCGAGCCCGGACACCTTGAACGAGTGGGATCGCACGCATCAGCTGCACCCCTGGATGGCAATGGACGACTGGCGCGGCTACGACAACATGCTGATGGAGACCGCCAACGGTATTCATCTGTGGGATGCGACGGGAAAGCGCTATATCGACGGCCCCGGCGGCATGTGGTGCACCCAGATCGGCTATGGCCGTCAGGAGATGGCCGATGTCATTGCCGCACAGGTGATGAAGCTGCCCTATACATCTCCGTTCACCAACACCACTGAACCATCGGCGGTTCTGGCCAAGAAGATTGCCGATATGGCGCCGGGCGATCTGAACAATGTCTTTTTCACCACCGGCGGCTCGACGGCGGTGGATACGGCGCTGCGGACCATGCAGTATATGAACAACCGACGCGGTAAGCCGAAAAAGAAAAAGATCATCGCGCGTGAGAAGGGCTATCACGGGTCGACTTATCTGGCCCATTCGGTGACCGGTAAGGAACGCGACCAAAGCCATTTCGATTTTGAAACCCGGCTGGTGCATTTTCTGCCCGACGTGAATCCTTACCGCCGCCCTGCGGGCATGAGCGTCGAGGACTGGTGCGATGCCAAGGTCGCGGATATGGAGGTCGCCATTGCAGAGATCGGCGCGGACAATATTGGCGCCTTCATTGCAGAGCCGATCCTCTCCTCTGGAGGCGTCATCGTACCTGCGCCGGGCTACCACAAACGGACCTGGGACCTCTGCCGTGCCAATGACATCCTCTATATCTCCGACGAGGTTGTGACCGGATTTGGCCGGCTGGGTCATTGGTTTGCTTCCGAGGAGGTCTTCGGTATCCAGCCCGACATGATCACCTGCGCCAAGGGTCTGACCTCGGGCTATCTGCCACTGGGCGCATGCATCATTTCCGACCGGGTTATGGAACAGATGAGTCACCTAGGTAGCCCGTCTTCCTACACAAACGGGTACACTTATTCGGGTCATCCTGTCTCGTGCGTTGCAGCGCTTAAGAACATCGAGATTATCGAGCGCGAAGGTATCCTGGAGCATGTCCGCGCCGTCACTCCGCATTTCCAGACACGCCTGCGCGAGTTGATGAAGTTTGATATCGTCGGCGATGCCCGGGGCAAGGGTCTGCTGGGTTGTATTGAATGCCGGGCGGAGGATCTGGAAGCCGAGCGCAGGCTTGGCGCGATGATTGATGCCGCCTGCGAGGAAATGGGCCTGATCGTGCGCCCGCTGATCAACATGGCTGTCTTCTCGCCGCCGCTGATCATCACTTTGGAGCAGATCGACGAAATGTTCGACATCCTGGAACGTGCCATTCAGCAGGTGGAGGCTCAGTTGAAGTCGTAAGACTGGAGAGGATGGAACAGGTTCCAGTCACTCTCCCCGAACTGGCGGGTGCTACGGTGGTTCCGGTGCCCGCCTTTTTGTTCTGAATTGTTGGGTCCGCGGCAATCGCCGCGGTAATCCATTGGAGTGTATCGCTTCACACCGTGTGTTCGCGACGCCCGTATTTCGTGGCAATATCAACTTCCTGTCCCAGGTCCATCGCCGCGCGATATCCGCTTTGCACGGCGGCGGCAATGATGTGGGGGGCCTCGGCGTCGCCGATGCGGATCACGGATTTGATACCGGATTCACGCAGACTATCTTTCATCCCTTTTAGACCATCATAGAGATCCAGCACAGGCAGGCGGCGGGCGAGGGGGATGACAGCATCGCAGGAATGGGTGCTGCGATCTTCCGAGAACATGCAGGACAAGACTGCCTCTCCTTTACGAGCTGCTACCAGCATGCGGTTGGGCACCACCGTAACGCCCGCCTCAATCAAGGCGGCGTTGGATTGGTAGACCTCCGTGGTCCATTGGCCCCAGTCGCAGGGGCGGCCAGCGGGCGTCACCAGCGTGACCCGGTGACCTTCCTTGCGCAGTTTCAGCGCAAGAACCGAACCGAGGTAGTAGTGATCGTCATCATAGATCATCACATGATCCGCATTGAGTGGCTCCCCGTTCAGCACAGTTTCCGCCGAGACGAGCATGCCGGGTGCTTCTTCCTCCAATCCGGTATCGGAATGCCGCCCGATGGTGTCTGTTGCCCAGACTGCCCCAGTGGCGGCGATGACATATGCCGCACCAAGGTCCAGCACATCGGCCGCCGTCAGCGGGCTTTCCGGGTAGATTTCCACATTGGGCAGTTTCTCAATCTGCCCGACGCGCCAGTCGCGCACGCGGGCCCATTCTATCATTCCTGGCAAGCGGGACTCACGGGTGACGCGCCCGCCGAGGTCACGGCGCGCTTCGGCAAGCATCACCGTATGACCGCGCTCGCCCAGAACTCGGGCCGCTTCCAGTCCGGCAGGGCCTGCGCCGACAACCAGCACTTTTTCAGGCTTTTCGCTGCGCCCGGCTTTCTCGGGATGCCAGCCTTGGCGCCATTCCTCGCCCATGGTCGGGTTCTGGGTGCAGCGCAGTGGCACACCAAGCGAGTCATGCGCATAGCAGATGTTGCAACCGATGCATTCGCGGATGTCTTCGCTGCGGCCTTCCTCAATCTTCTTTGGCAGGAACGGGTCAGCGATTGACGGGCGTGCCGCACCGATCAGATCCTGCCCGCCCTGGCGGATCACCTGCGCCATGGTGTCAGGCGAGGTGTAACGCCCCACGGCCACAACGGGTTTGGAGGTTAGTGATTTTGCCTGTGCGATACTATCCGTAAAGGATGCTTCCTTGACGAAACGGCTCGCCCCCATCTCCACCCCGTAGTCAGGTACCACAAGGTCCCATAGGTCCGGCAGATCCGCCAGCATGGCAAAGGCGTCATAACTTTCGGCATCCTCAAGCCCGACACTGAAACGGGTGGCCACGGCGCATTTGTGGCCAACGGCCTCTTTGGTCTCCTCAATCAACTCGCGTACCAGCCGCACGCGGTTCTCCAAGGAGCCGCCGTACTCATCGCTGCGAGAATTGTTCACCGGGTCGAGGAACTCTGACAGTAGATAGCCGTGGGTGGCGTAGACATAGACGATGTCAAATCCGGTTTCGACCGCACGCTGGGCGGCATCGCGATGCCATTTGCGGATGTTGCGGATGTCCTCTCGATCAATTTTGCGCGCCTGTCCCGGATGCAGCACGGTGGAATCCGTCTGAGGACGGTTGCGCATACCCAAGGGCGCAAGCCGGGTGCCGAAATTCGTCACCATGCCGCCGCCGATCCACAGTTCCACCCCAGCTAGCGCGCCATGTTCATGCACGGCGTCGGTCATCAGGCGGTTGGCTCGAATATCATCCTCATCCCATAGCGCGGCATAGGGGTAGTAGTCGTTGTCTGATGTTGGGTGAATCGAGCAGAACTCGGTGTTCACAACCCCCCAGCCGCCTTCCGCCTTCATCCCCCGCATTGCCGCCACGGTGCGCGGACGCCGCCACCCCATGCCTGCGCAGTGCGGCACCTGGTAAAACCGGTTCTTTGTCTCGACAGGACCGATTTTCAATGGCTGGAACAGGATGTCATGGCGAGGATCGCGCATCAGTATTTACCCTTCGATAGGTAGGATTTCTCTTGAAATTTAATTGAGCGCTCAAATAATTCTTGTGTCAAGTCAGATTCCCTCTTAACCTTTTCCATATCACGGTCGAACCTGCGCCGGAGGTGGCAAAAGGCAGGAAACAGGGCCGCGACAACAGGGAGACTTTCATGGAATTTTTGAAAACAGCCACTGCGCTTGGCATGGCCCTGTCCCTTCAGGCAGGTATGGGTTTGGCCGCTGATGAGGAGCTGACAGTTTTTGACTGGGCCGGTTACGAAGACCCCGAGTTCTTCTCTGCCTATATTGAGAAACATGGGGACGGGCCGACCTTCGCTTTCTTCGGTGACGAAGAGGAAGCCTTCCAGAAGCTGCGTTCCGGTTTCCACGCCGACGTTGCGCACCCTTGCTCACAATCGGTACCAAAGTGGATCGAAGCGGGGCTGCTTGCACCGCTCGACACCGCACGGATCGAGCGCTGGGATGAGTTGGAGCCCAGCTTTCGTGACATTGAAGCCTATACCAAGGACGGCAAGAGTTATTTCATCCCCGCAGATTGGGGCAACACTGCGGTCACCTATCATACGGAACATCTTCGCGACGCGGACGTGGCGACCTTGCAGGTCTTTGCAGACCCCAAGCATCAGGGGCGGATCTCGATTGGCGACAATGTGGACGACGCCTATGCTTTGGGCTTCCTCGCCACTGGCGTCACTGATTGGACCAATGCTACGGACGAACAATTCCAGGCTGCATCCGATTTCCTGCGCGCGGTGCACCAGAATGTGCGTACCTACTGGTCCGACGGCGCGTCGCTGGCGCAGCTCATGCAAAGTGGCGAGGTCTATCTGGCCTGGGCCTGGAACGAGACCTACTCGACAATGACCTACGAGGGCCATCCAATCGCAATCAAGCGCGATACAGCCGAAGGTGCCTCTAGCTGGGTCTGCGGATATGCCAAGCTGGCAAATGCACCTGGTTCGGAAGACAAGTTCTATGACTTCATCAATGCATGGCTTGAACCGAAAACCGCTAACTATCTTGTTTCCAGCTGGGGTTATGGCCACGGCAATGCCAAGGCCATGGCAGAGATGAATGCCGAAGATTTGGCCGCAATGGGGTTGGAAAGCAGCGAAAGCCTGCGGGCCAAGACCCTGTGGCAAGCGCCGGTGCCTTCGGATCTGCGCGAGAAGATGATTGCCGAATTCGAACTGATCAAAGCTGGTTTCTGAAACCAGCTTCACCCTACGAGCGACCAAACGCCCCGCCAATTTGGTGGGGCGTTTTTTAGTTTGCTTAAATTTGGAGCCTTCCGCGGCGGCCCGGATTACTGGAACAGTACGATCGAATCCGCACCCCAACCCACAGGTACCTCGCTGCCAGGGGGAACGATGGAACGGCCTGCGGTGTTGCGCATTGAGATAGTGACATCTTCGCCGTGACCGGGCAGGCGCACGCTGTAGTAGGTCATGTCACCGTAATAGGCCGTACCGGTCACCTGTCCCATGGCCACCTGCTCGGTCGGTTCGCTGCCGTCGAAGAGGATGGTCAGCATCTCTGGACGGATGCCAATCGAATCCAGGTTCCGAAAATCCAGCCCTTCAGGAATCTGAGCCGACGGTACCTCGATGCTGCCAAGTGCCGGAATATCGAGCGCCAGATGGCCATTCATACGTCCCGAAGCCTTGGCGTCGAGAAAATTCATTACTCCGATAAACGAGGCAACACGCCTGTTCACCGGACGGCGATACAACTCCTCGGGGCTGGCGAGCTGTGCAATTCTACCTTCGAACATCACCGCGATCCGGTCGGACATGGTCAGTGCCTCTTCCTGGTCATGTGTCACCAGAATGAAGGTGATGCCTAGCTTTTGCTGGAGTTGGCGCAGTTCCACTTGCATCTGATCGCGCAGTTTTTTGTCGAGCGCTGACAAGGGCTCGTCCAGCAAAACAACTTTCGGCTTCATTACCAGTGCCCGGGCCAGAGCAACCCGCTGGCGCTGACCGCCGGACAATTCGTGGGCAGCACGATCGCCCAGTCCACCAAGGTCCACCATTTTCAGCGCCTGCTCCACTTCAAGGGCGATTTCGACTTTGGGCATCTTGCGGGTCTTCAAACCATAACCGACGTTTTCTGCCACGCTGAGATGCGGGAAAATCGCATAGGATTGAAACACCATATTGGTGGGGCGGCGGTTGGCGGAGACCCCCGCCATGTCTTGGCCTGCAATCACGATGGTGCCGTCTGTTGGCGTCTCGAACCCGGCGATCATGCGCAACAGGGTGGTCTTGCCACAGCCCGAAGGGCCCAAGAGCGAAAAGAACTCGCCCTCGTTGATGGTAGCATCAATGCCTTTTAAGGCCTGAAAGGTTCCAAAATTCTTGGCGACGCCCGTAAGGTCGATGATTGGCTTAGGGGATGGGGTAGCCATATCAGGCAAATCCTCCGGTGGCTGAAGCTTCGATACCCTGTTTCCGGGCTGAGCGGCGACGGAACCACTCGGCAAGGATCAGGAGCAGGACGGACAGAGTCAGCAGAATAGTCCCGAGCGCCATCACAGATGGCAGCTTGGCAGGAAAACGTAGCTGGCTCCAGATATAGACGGGCAGGGTGACTTCGGTGCCGGTCAGGAAGAAGGCGATGATGAACTCATCCAGCGAAATGGTGAAAGTGATCAGCAGGCTGGATACGACGCCCGGCATGACCAATGGCAAAACCACGCGGCGGAACGTGCCCCAGCGGCTTTCGCCCAAGTCGTACGAGGCTTCCTCCAGGCTTTGATCCAGCCCTTGAAAGGCAGAGTTCAGAATGGCGATGGCGAAGGGTGTGCAGATCAGCACATGGCCCAGTACCACGGTTGCCAGCGACAACGGCATGCCCAGCTGAATCAGAAGAACCAACAGTGCCACTGCTACGATGATCTCTGGTAGCACAAGCGGCAACATGATGAAGCTCATGATGCCGCGTTTGGCTGGGAACCGATAGCGAGCTGCCGCCCGCGCTGCGCAGGCGCCGAGGATGGTACTCAGCACAGCTGACGTGACACCGACAACCAGCGAGTTTCGAACAGCACCGTGCAGGGCCTCAGTCTTCCACAGTACGTCGAACCACTGGGTGGTAAAGCCGGTTAGTGGAAATGAAATGATTGTGGCGTCATTAAAAGCGAACATCGGCAACAGAATGACCGGAGCGTAGAGAAACACCATGTAGGCAACAGCGTAAAACGCCAGCCATTTGGCGGAAAGCCCCTTCTGTTCGGATTTCATGTCACCTTGCCTCCAAAACGTTTGCCAGCAAGGAAAATTACCGCGCTGATGCTGGCCACGATCAGCATCGAGGAGATAGCCAAAGCTGCCCCCAGCGGCGCGTTGTTTGCCTTGCCGAATTGAATCTGGATCATGTTCGCGATCATCAACCCGTCGGTGCCACCCACCAGTTTCGGTGTAATGAAATCGCCAATGGTCGGAATAAGTACGATCAAGGTGGCGGCGACTACTCCGGGCATGGCCAATGGCAGCGTGATCCGAAAGAACCGCCTCACCGGCCCGTCGCCCAGATCCTCGGCGGCTTCCAGCAGCGAGCGGTCGATCTTCTCCAGCGCCACGAAAATCGGCAGAATCGCGAAGGGTGCCCAGGCGTGGGCCAGAGTCAGCACCACCGCATTTGCGTTATACAGCAGGAAAGTCAGCGGCTCGTCGATGATGCCCATCCCCGTGAGCGCGGTATTTAAAACGCCGTTGTAGCCGAGGATCACCTTCCACAGAAACACTCTTAGCAGGTAGCTGGTCCAGAACGGCACGGTGATCAGGAACAGCCACAGCGCCTTGCGCTGTTTTACGTGGAAGGACAGGTAATAGGCGATCGGAAACGCCAGAGCCACAGTTACCAACGTGACGATTAGCGAAATCTTCAACGAGCGGAGCAACAAAGTGCGGTAGATCGGTTTGCTCCAGGCTTCGCGGTAATTGTCCAACGTAAAGGTCGTATCGAGCTCCAGGTAATTCTGGGTCCAGAAGCTGAACGTCACGACCATCACCAGCGGTGCGGCCAGCATCAGCAGCGAATAGAGCAATGTCGGGCTGATCAGTGTGAGGCCCTGACGCCTCTCTCCGGTTAACATTCCTGGCTCCTCCCGGCCGGTATTTAGAACGCCGCCCTGTTAAAGGGCGTGCGCCTTCATAACTTGTCCAGCTGCGCCAGCAGCTCTGCATTTCGGGTCTTCAAGTGCCCCGGTTCGGGTTCGTCATGTTCCAGGACCGGGAACAGCTTACGCAACTCATCGTGGTAGCTGCGCACGCCATGTTCCAGATCAGATAGGATCACACCATCGTAGCCGCTGGAGAAGGCTGCCTCCCAGCACCATTCGATCAGCTGCTCATCTTCTTTCGACGTGATCCGGTCGATCCGTCCGCTGAGGTAGCGTGCAGCGCGCAACTGCCGATCCTCTGCCGGTCGTTTGTAACAGGCGGCACGCTGGATGGTGCGGCCATTTTCCACCGGGAACTCGTGGTAGAAGATCACCGAATCCGGGTAGATGCCGAACACCAGATTGGGGAAAAGACCCAGATAGAGCCAGGCTGCCTGATGATCGTCATCCAATGCCTCGTCTCTCGGCAGCAACTTCTTATAGTTGCGCACGCTCCACATCCGCCCGGAACCGGGACGAAAGCCGCCAAAGGACCTTGCGGCACCATTGCTGAACGGTTGATCCTCGTAGTTGTTACCAAAAAGATCATGCAGACCAGGGTGTGCCAGCGGCACATGGTAGCCTTCGTTGTCCACGTCACGAACGCATTTCCAGTTTGCAGCGATTTCAGTGACGCTGATTCCACTCCCGTCCGGCAAAACCGCAGGCAGGCCGTACGGGGCCAACTCTTCTTCAAACTGAGCCATCACCTCGGAAACCTTGGGCTGGGGCCCCGGCTTGAAGCGGACAAAGACGAAGCCTTGCCAAATGTCCATCTCGACCGGTTTCAGACCCCATTCCACCGGGTCCAGATCCGGCAGTGTCTCGGGTCGTGCCGCACCGCGCAGGGTTCCATCGAGGTTAAAAGCCCATCCATGAAACGGGCAGATGATGGCGTTCTTGCAACGGCCCTTATCTTCAGCCACGACCCGGCTGCCGCGGTGGCGGCAAAGATTGTGGAAAGCACGGACTTCACCGTCCGCCCCGCGGACCACCAAGGCCCGCTCACCTGTAAAATCAGCGGCCATGAAATCGCCAGGTTCGGGCACATCGTTTTCATGGCAAACAAGCTGCCAGTGTCGGCGGAACAGAAGCTCCTTTTCTTCTTCCAGAAGTTCGGGATTGGTGTAGCTCCAGGCAGGCAACCCGGTGCGCCCGGCTCTGGGGTCAGACTGAATCAGCACGTCATCCTTCATAAGGATCTCCTTTCCTCTGTCGGGAATCATTAACATTTTTTATTTGAGCGCTCAAATAAAAAAATTAGCGACAGATGTTTTTTGATGGCTGGACGGGACGATTGCAGAATGCCAAGTTTGAGTGGCCACTCAAACTTTGAGGACGTAAGCCATGCGCCGAAACAGAAGCCGCAGAAGATCTCCATTGCCCACTGATGTCGTCGCCAACAAAGGTCCGCATTCCCTGACGGATGTGTCGCAAACTTTGAGGGCCAGTTGACGAACATTCGTGATCTGACGTTTGTCCCCGTCGAATTTTTTCGAACGAGTTCCAACATGATCTCATTGAAAGGCTGATATTTCCCCAAGGATGCGGTTTTGTACGCTGTGAACTTCTATTTGCGGTACGCAGTGTCGTATCGGGATTTGGAAGAGATCATGGCCGAACGCGGCATGCAGGTGGAACACGCCAATCTCAACAGGTGGGTTGTGAAGTACCCACCAATGATCGCAGCGAGAGCGCAGTCGAAAAAACGCCCAACGCTGAGTTCCTGGCGCATGGACGACACTCTGAGTAATTGAGCGGCAGCTCTCTTGGCCGGTGCATGATGGCACCGGAACAAAGACATGAGAGTAAAATGGAATTGTGTTTTGTTGGATTGGATGTTTCGAAAGCTGAAACGTCAATTTGCGTCTGCAATGAAAATGAAGCCACCATGTTTGTGGTTAAGACAGTGACGGACCCTGACGTGAACTGTCAGGCGCTGCGCGACCACGTTGGCGCCATCCAATGTGTGGACCTTGAAACTGGCTGAATGGCGAACTGGCTATTCACTGAGCTGGCAGAACGGGGGTTGCCGATGGTTTGCATCGATGCTCGCCAGGCTCATGCCGTTCTCGGTCAGATGCACAACAAGACAGATGCCAATGATGCCGCCATGTTGGCCGAACTGGCGGGGACGGGGTTCTACAGGAAGGTCGAGGTCAAGAGCCGGATCGCCCAGGAGCGGCGAGCCTTGTTGAAAGCCCGGGAAGTGGCCTTGAAATCCCGTGTGAATGTCGAAAATACCATCCGTGGTTTGCTGGCCAGCTTCGGGCTTCGGCAACCAATGCATCTTCAAACCTACGAAGAACGGATCGACGCAATCTTGAAGGATAAGCCAGCCTTGCCCAGTGTCATTCTGCCATTGTTCGACTTGCGGACCGCGGCCCTACGGCAGGCGGCAGCCCTAAGCAAGGAAATGGTGCGCCACGCGAAAACCGATGAGGCCAGCCAACGATTGATGACGATCCCAGGCGTTGGTCCTGTGAGTGCCGTGACCTTTGTCGCAACGATTGATAACCCGCGCCGATTTGCGAAATCCAGATCAGTCGGCGCCTATCTCGGGTTGACAGCCCGGCGGTACCAATCGGGGGACATCGATTACGGCGGCAGAATATCGAAACGCGGCGACCCTATGCTGCGCTCGACGCTCTATGAAGCTGCCAGCAGTTTGTTGAACCGGGTAAGGCCAGGCACAGGGTTGGAATTACAGAGATGGGCTCGGGCTCTCAAAGCTCGCACCAGCCACATGAAGGCGGTCGTTGCCCTGGCGCGAAAGCTTGCTGTGCTGATGCACGCCATCTGGACAAATGGATCAATCTTTCAAACGAAGGAGGCAAAACCGACAATACAAACGGAATTCCCGATCACGAGTTGCCGTACCGACCAACACGGCAGGCTGTCGACCGAACCCGTGCAACCTAAATGCGGCTACCTAGATCAAACCGCGCATGAGACCTTTGGGGGTTGATGCCTTGAACGCCGAGATGAAGCGCCGACAGGATGACTTCGGAAAGAACCTTGCAGGTGGTCGATACTGGACTAAACTCACCGAGAGCTGCTGCTCAATTAAAGAACATATGTTCGTGTTCGCGGCAAATGGATGTATCTCTATCGGGCTGTCGACAAATCAGGAGATACCCCTGATTTCATGCTGTCTGAGCGGAGGAACCGACCAGCAGCATCCAGGTTCGTCGCCAAAGCACTGTCTTCCAATGGAATTCCAAGCAAGATTGTCATCAACAAAAGTGGAGCCAGCGCGGCAGGCATTTGAGAGGTGAACAAATCCTTAATCGGTTTGGTTGCCCAACCAAAATCCAAACAGTCAGGTCCAAGTATTTGAATAACATGATTGAACAAGATCATAGGTTTATCAGGCGTCGCATCAGGCACATGTGCGGGTTTAGGTCGTTCAGGTCTGCCTCAGCTACTCTGGACGGCATTGAGGTCGCCAACATGATCGGAAAGCGGCAATTTCCCTGACACTACGACGTCTGGTTTTCGGCTATTCGCCGAGATCGTAGGATAAGTGTGTCCCGTATATCTCTGACCCTGGCCACTCCAAATGTTTGCGACACATCCAGCCCGGGTTCCGTAAGGCACAGAAAATCCCATTGGCGCTGAACTTCGCTCAGTCCGTGTTGTTCAATTAATTCCATAACCTATTGCGCGATCCCCATGGCTGGGCGTAACCATAAGTAACTGGACATCAAATCGACGAGCGGCAGGGCGTCGTCCGACACGGCCGACGCAATTGCGACCCAGAGCCCCGCCAATGCCGCGGCCAGTCAGAAAGGTGCAATATGAGCAACGATGTTCGCCCGCTTTCCCTGAATGTACCCGAGCCGGGTTGCCGTCCGGGCGATACGCCGGATTTCTCGGATTTCGAAATTCCCCGTGCCGGAGCGGTCGGGCGCCCGCCTGTTGATGTCGATCCGGACGAGATACGGGATATGGCCTTCTCCATTGTGCGGGTCCTGAACAAAGAGGGCGAAGCAGTCGGCGAATGGGCCGGAGCGCTGAGTGTTGACGAGCTTCGCGAAGGTCTGCGCCACATGCTCACCCTGCGAGCGTTCGATGCACGTATGCTGACGGCGCAACGACAGGGCAAGACCAGCTTTTACATGCAGCATCTGGGCGAAGAAGCCGTATCCTGCGCGTTCAGCCGCGCGATGCAGCCCGGCGACATGAACTTTCCGACCTATCGGCAGGCGGGACTTCTGATCGCGCGCGACTATCCCATGGTCACGATGATGAACCAGATATTCTCCAATGCCGAGGACCCGCTGCACGGGCGCCAACTGCCGATCATGTATTCCTCGAAAGAGCACGGGTTCTTTTCGATCTCGGGGAACTTAGGCACGCAATTCGTTCAATCCGTCGGCTGGGCCATGGCATCGGCGATTTCCGGGGACACCAGGATTGCGGCGGGTTGGATCGGGGACGGTTCGACCGCTGAGAGTGATTTCCACGCAGCCATGGTTTTTGCGTCGACCTACAAGGCGCCGGTCGTCCTGAACATCGTCAACAATCAGTGGGCGATCTCAACCTTTCAGGGCATCGCGCGCGGTGGGGTTGGAACGTTTGCCGCGCGCGGCCACGGGTTCGGCATCGCGTCGGTTCGGGTCGACGGGAACGACTATCTGGCCGTGCACGCCGTGGCCAAATGGGCCTGCGAACGGGCGCGCCTTGGCCTTGGTCCGACCCTGATCGAACATGTGACCTATCGCGCGGGCGGGCACTCGACCTCTGATGATCCGTCGGCCTATCGTTCCCGGCGCGAGGCCGCAGCCTGGCCCCTGGGGGATCCGATTGAGCGGCTGAAGCAGCACCTGATAACAATCGGCGAATGGAGCGAAGAACGCCACGCGCAGGCCGAGGCCGAAGTGATGGACGAGGTGATCGCCGCGCAGAAAACGGCCGAGGCCGTTGGGACACTCGCCTCCGGTAAACAACCTTCGCCGCGGGACATGTTCGAAGGTGTCTATGAAACCATGCCGCCCCATCTGATCCGGCAGCGTCAGGAAGCGGGGTTCTGATTATGGCGCGGATGACCATGATCGAAGCGGTGCGTGAAGCCCATGACGTGGCCATGGCCGCCGACGAGCGTGTGGTCGTATTTGGTGAGGATGTCGGCTATTTCGGTGGCGTGTTCCGATGCACTGCCGGATTGCAGGCAAAATATGGAACCTCCCGCTGTTTTGACGCACCGATCAACGAGGCCGGGATCGTTGGCTCTGCCATTGGCATGGCGGCATACGGGCTGAAACCGGTGATCGAAATTCAGTTCGCCGACTACGTCTATCCCGCCTTTGACCAGATCGTCTCCGAGGCCGCGCGTTTGCGCCATCGGTCGAACAGCGATTTCACCTGCCCCATCGTGATCCGTATGCCCACAGGTGGCGGTATTTTTGGCGGCCAGACCCATAGTCAAAGCCCCGAGGGTCTGTTTACCCATGTATCCGGACTAAAGGTGGCGATGCCGTCCAACCCCCGTGATGCAAAAGGCCTGCTATTGGCTGCCATCGCCGATCCAGACCCGGTGATCTTCCTGGAACCCAAGCGGCTCTATAACGGGCCGTTCGACGGGCACCATGAAAAACCGCTTGTCAGTTGGAAGGACCACCCGCTGGGGGATGTGCCTGACGGAGATGACATTGTGCCTCTGGGCAAGGCCGCTATCCGCCGGGAAGGCTCGGATGTCACGGTGCTGGCCTATGGCACGATGGTCTATGTTGCTCAAGCTGCGGCTACGGAATCCGGTATAGACGCCGAAGTCATAGATCTGCGCACGTTGATCCCGCTGGATCTGGATGCCATCACCGGGTCGGTCAAGAAAACCGGCCGCTGCGTGATCGTGCACGAGGCGACGCGCACCTCGGGATTTGGGGCCGAGTTGATGTCGCTGGTGCAGGAGAGCTGTTTTTACCACCTCGAAGCGCCCATGATCCGCGTGACCGGCTGGGATACTCCGTACCCGCACGCTCAGGAATGGGAGTACTTCCCGGGCCCCACACGCGTCGCCGAGGCGCTGAAAAAAGTCATGGAGGATTGATCCATGGGCGTGTTTGCAATCCGACTACCCGATGTGGGTGAAGGTATCGCCCAGGCGGAATTGACGGAATGGCATGTCAAACCGGGCGACATTGTCCGCGAAGACGACGTGCTTGCCGATGTCATGACCGACAAGGCCACGGTCGAGGTGCCGTCTTCAGTCTCGGGTAAGGTGCTGGAATTGGGTGGTGAGGTCGGTGAGATGGTTCCAATCGGCGCAGTGCTTATCCGGATCGAGGTCGAGGGGGAAGGCAACGAAAAAGAACGTCCCGAAACGCCTAAAGCCGCAGAGCCGGTCGAAGTCGTTGAAGACACGCCTGAAACAGTGGATGAGCAGGTGACGAAGCCAGCCCCCACACCGGTGCAACGCAGCAATGGTACCAAGCCGCTGGCCTCGCCCTCTGTGCGCGCAAGGGCTCGGGAAGAGGGTGTCGATCTGCGGCAGGTCCCGGGTTCCGGCCCGGCAGGGCGGATCAGCCACGCCGATCTCGACAGCTGGATTGCCTCGGGCGATATCCGGCAAGGGGCCGTGACGCGAGGCCGGAACACAGGCGTGGAAGAGGTGCGAGTGGTTGGCATGCGCCGCAAGATCGCCGAGAAAATGGCGACGTCGAACCGGCAGATCCCACACATAACCATCGTCGAAGAGGTCGAGATGTCGGCGCTTGAAGACCTGCGCGCCGCTTTGAACACCAAGTACAAGGATGAACGCCCCAAGTTGACGCTGCTGCCCTTCCTGATGCGGGCCATCGTTGAGGCAGTCCGCGAACAACCTGAGTTGAACGGGCGTTTTGATGACGAGACCGGAGTGATCCACCGCTATGGCGGTGTGCATATCGGGATCGCCACACAAACGCCAAATGGCCTGAATGTGCCGGTTGTGCATCATGCCGAGGCAGGCAGCCTTTGGGACAATGCCGCCGAAATTGCGCGATTGGCGGACGCCGCGCGTGACGGTTCGATAAAACGCGAAGATCTGAGCGGTGGCACAATCACGATCACCTCGCTTGGTCCGCTGGGAGCTGTCGCCACCACACCGATCATCAACCATCCTGAATTGGCCATTGTCGGCATCAACAAAATGCAAGTCCGGCCGGTCTGGGACGGGCAACAATTCCAACCGCGGACGATGATGAACATCTCCTGCTCGTTCGATCACCGGGTGATCGACGGCTGGGACGCCGCTGTTTTTGTGCAAAAGCTGAAATCCTTGCTGGAAAACCCGGCCATGCTGTTTGTCGAGGGCTAAATGTCAGATATCGAATGCAAACTTCTGATTATCGGAGCCGGTCCCGGGGGCTATGTCTGCGCCATTCGGGCCGGGCAGCTGGGCATCGATACCGTGGTTGTAGACGAGAGCGAACCCGGGGGCACCTGCCTGAACGTGGGCTGCATCCCGTCCAAGGCGCTTATCCATGCGGCCGACGAGTTCCACAAAATCGCCCACGCATCCGAAGGCCCCTTGGGCATTTCAGTGGCGATACCGAAGATCGATTTGGCCAAAACGGTCGCCTGGAAGGACGGAATCGTAAAACGGCTGAACACGGGCGTGTCGGGGCTGATGAAAAAGGTAGGCGTCCGGTTCGTCAGCGGCAGCGCGCGCTTCCTTGACGGCAAAACTGTCTCGGTCCGCCGCGGCGATGAAGAGCACACGATCAATGCCGAGTACATTGTGATCGCGTCCGGCTCGGCCCCTGTCGAGCTGCCGATTTTGCCTTTCGGTGGACAGATTTTGTCCTCGACCGACGCTCTGTCTTTGACTGAAGCACCACAAAGCCTTGCCGTTGTCGGCGGGGGTTACATCGGGCTGGAGCTGGGCACAGTTTTCGCCAAGCTGGGCACCAAAGTTACTGTGGTCGAAGCCGAAGATCACATCCTGCCGCTTTATGACATCGCCCTGACGCGCCCGGTGGCCAAACGGCTGGATGACTTGGGCGTGAGGATCATGACAGGTACAAGGGCACTGGGCTACGAAGAGGGCAGGTTGAAGACTGATCAAGACGATGTAGTGGCCGAGAAGGTTCTGGTGTCGGTGGGTCGTCGTCCACGCACTGTTGGCATCGGTATTGAAGAACTTGCGCTGACTCAGGACGGGCCTTTCGTCAAAATCGATCGATTTTGCCAGACTTCTATGCGCGGTATTTATGCGATCGGTGATGTCACTGGGGAACCGATGCTGGCCCACCGTGCTATGTCGCAGGGTGAGATGGTGGCCGAACTTGTTGCAGGTCATTCGGTCGAATGGGACAAGCGCGTTATTCCCGCAGTCTGCTTCACCGATCCCGAAGTTGTCACCTGCGGCGCACTACCGGACGAGGTCGAAGGTACCAGCTCGACCCTGTTCCCCTTTCAGGCCAGCGGCCGTGCCATGACCACCGAACGCGAAGACGGTTTCGTCCGCGTCGTTTGGCGCGACAGCGATCATGCGGTGGTTGGTATTCAGGCCGTTGGAGAGAACGTTTCGGAGTTGTCGGCAGCCTTTTCGCTGGCAATTGAAATGGGCGCCCGTCTGGAAGACATCAGCGCCACAATCCACGCACATCCGACCCGATCGGAAAGCCTGCAAGAAGCATGTTTGCGGGCTTTTGGCCACGCGCTGCATATTTGATTTGCTATGCATTAGGGTCATGACCCATTGAAATCCGGATTCTGTTGTAACACACGCTGGCTTTAGCGCAGCTTAGTCAGTTTCCAATGGCAGGCTTGGATCCGGACCCCATTCGCTCATGGAGTTGTCATAGACCGCAACGTTGTCGTGGCCCAGCTGATAGAGCCAGAACGCGTCGACCGTGGCAAAGATGCCGCCGCCGCAATAGGTGATATGGCCTGCCGCGTCTGCAGTGCCTGCGCGCTCGAACACCTTCGCGATCATGTCAGGGGGCAGGAATGCGTGGCTTTCAGGGTCCACAAGCTCGACTTGTGGGACGTTGATGCTGCCGGGAATGCGCCCCGGCCGTCCATAACGCGCGTTCTCACCGGAAAAGATGTCACGTCCCAGCGCGTTCACCAGACACGTCGCCGGGTCGTCCATCGCAGCCAGTACGTCTTCTTTGGAAACGAATAGCTCCGGCCGAAGCCTGACTGAAATCTGACCGGGCGGAAAGGTTTCTTGTTCGGTGGAAATTGGCCGACCCTCGGTTAGCCACTTTTCGTATCCGCCATCCAGTACAGACGCGTTGTCGAAGCCGATCCATCGCAGCATCCACCAAAACCGCGTGGCCCAGGATGGGCTTCTTCGGCTATAGAGAACGACACGAGACCGGGCATCGATACCAGCGTTTTCAAATGCTGCCGCAACGGTTGCCGGGTCTTCCAGCGTCATTCCGAAGGGGCTGTCATCATTTGAAAAATCGCGCTGGAGGTCGAAATAGCTCGCTCCCGGGATGTGACCAGCTTCATGTTCGTCCGCACAGTTGAGTACGCGATAAGGTCGCTTCCCACCCTCTTCAAACTGCAGAACCGTTGAGCAGTCAAATATCCTGAGTTTGGGATCACCCAATCGATTTGCCAGCCACCCGGTTGTGACAAGAGCATCGGGATTTCTGATATCGTTGCGGGTCATTTGGATCTCGTCAGAAGATCAGTGTAACGGGTGTCAGTTTTCTACCAAATCGTAATGTTTGATCGTACGGGATTCGACCAATTCCGCCTCTGCCGGATCGATGTGCGGGCTTTGATAGTCTTCGCCAACAAATGCTTTCAATGCGTCCAGGCTCTCCCACACCATCACAAAGCTGAATTCTCGAGGTGAGTCCGCGCGCGGTGCCCCGGGAAGAACCTGCACGATACCCTCAGTCCCTTTCATCAGGGGGATCGCCGTTTCGTGAAAGAAACGTGCAAACTCTTCTTCCTTGCCGGGTCGAGTCACGACCTGGAAAATTCGCATGATCATTCAACCGTTCTCCTGGTTCTACGGTTTCCGGACGCATGACTGCCTCGTTTCCCACTACCATAGCACATATTGAATCCGACAGTTCCTCCAGCGTGCTTGGCGTTGTTAACACCTGAACTGAAACTCGAATGTCAAAGGCCGAAATCGCCTCACCGCGCTAAAAGTGCGCTCATTACGAAATCCTCGACGCTGCCCACTATCTTGGGCATCGGTATTTCGGACAGGACGCTGCGATACGCACTGCCTTCCAGTACTTCTATTGCCAATTGCGCAGCCTGGAGAGGATCCGGAACAGTACGCAGGTTACCATCCGCTATTCCCCGCCTTATCACGACATCCAGCGCATCGGTCAGCATCGCGCGGTTTTCCACAAACAACCGTGCGATATCCGGCTGGCGAACGGCCTCGCTTGAAATCTCCAGCGTGAGAATGACGTTTTCCGGTGCCGCCAGATACTTGGCGTAAGCGCCAATGAACTTTTTGAGTATTTTTGGTGCCGGCGACTTCGCATTCAGAATTTTCAGAAAAGGTTCCATTTCGCGGCGCTCGAACATCGCGATTTCGACAAGTACATCGTGCTTCCCGCGGAAGTGGTTGTAGAGATTTCCAAGGCTGACGCCGGCCCGCGCCGCGATGTCGCGCACGCCGGTCTGGTGATATCCTTGCTCGAGAAAACACATGACCGCGGCTTCCAAAATCTGATTGCGCCGCCTGGCGGTTGCCTTCTTTCGAACCGAACCTGCCTTTTCATCATCTGACATTTTTTTATTCTCTATATTGAACGAACGATCGTTCATAGTATATGACGTCGTATCCACCACCGCAAGGCGATGGATTCGATTGCGCTGAGAAAGGCCGTTTCATGACCGATATACACGCGGAAACGCCGCAAAACCCGAGACGCCGATGGCTATGGATCGGACTTGCCTTGGTGCTGCTGGTCGCAATCGTGTTCCTGCTGTTCGACACCGAAGACACAATCGACGTGCAGGCAACGACGACCGCGCCGCCACCGCCTATTGTTTCGGTGGTTACCGTGGCCCCCAAGACGGTACAGGCACAGATTTCAACCTTCGCCGAGGTTCGGCCACGTTGGGATGCCGAGCTGCGGTCGGCTGTATCCGGGCGTATCATCGCAGTTCACGATGCTGCTTTGGCCGGGGCAAAGGTGGAGCGGGGGGATCCTTTGTTCTCGATTGAGAAGGCGCCCTACAACAGCGCGGTTGCCGCTGCAGAGATGGAGCTTGAACAGGCGAAACTGGCACTGTTGCGCGCGCAGAACAATGTCACGGTTGCGCGACGCCAATTTGATCGGGATGGGGTGGAGCCACCCAATGACCTGGCGCTGAATTTACCGCAACTGCGTATTGCGGAAAAAACCGTTGCGGCGGCCGAAGCGCGACTGGGCGCGGCGCGCACCGAGTTGGCGGAAGCTGACGTGGTTGCCCCGTTTTCGGGCTTTGTGACACGTCGCTTTGCCAGCCTTGGTCAAACGGTTGCTCCGGGCGATGCTCTCCTGCACCTGTCGGACGACAGGCAGTTTGAACTGGTCGCCGAGTTCAGCCAGGCGGACTGGGCGCTTCTGGATCATCCGATATCCGGGGCCAACGCGGAGCTGCTCCATCGCACCGGGGCGTTGCTGGGAGAGGCTCAGGTGCGCCGCGGAGGTGGGTTTCTGGATCAGGACACGCGACAGGTGCGGGTCTTTCTTGATGTCGCTTCACCCGATGAACGGATACTGGCCGGCGACTTTCTGAAAGTTCGGCTTCTGGGACGTACGATTTCGGACACGCTGACCCTGCCGGAAAGCACAGTGACCCGTGCCGGGCATATCTGGCTGGTCGGGGAGGATGACCAACTGCAACGGATCAGCCCGGACATTTTGTTCCGAAGCGAAGGCACGATCACAATTTCGGCGCCGGAAGGGTCCGGCCCTTGGCGCGTGGCAAATACCCCTCTCGCTTCGTTCCTGCCGGGCCAGCGTGTGACGCCGCAAGCGGGCGAGGGTTGAGCCATGCATGCGTTGACATCCTGGTTCATCCGCAACCCGGTCGCCGCCAACCTGATGATGGCACTGATCCTATTTCTTGGGGTTCAGACGCTGCTGAATATCCGCATCGAGGGCTTCCCGCGTATCCCGCCGGAAAGCGTCACAATTGAGATTGAATTTCCCGACGCGACGGCCGAGCAGGTGGATGAACTGGTCACGCAGAAGGTTGAGCAAGCCCTTGAGGGGCTGGAAGGCGTGCGCAGCGTTACGTCGCAGTCCGAAAATGGCTTCAGCCTGGTCACGGTCCGCCGCGCAGGCGGCGAAAAGCTGCAAGCCGTTCTGGATCGGGTACGTATTCGCATCGACGGGCTGACTGACCTGCCCAATACCGCCCGCCGCCCTGTGATCGAAGCGTCGGGTTTTGATTTCCCTGCGCTCTATCTGAATCTGTACGGCGAAACCGATCCGGCCACTCTGCAGACACTGGCACAGCGCCTCAAGGAAGAACTGCTGGCCCAGCCGGAATTATCCCGTTTGCAAATCTGGGGGTTGATCCCACGCGAGTTGCGCATCGAAATCGACCCCGCGCAATTGCGACACTATGGCCTGACCGTTTCAGATGTTACCCGAACGATAGAACAGAACTCGCTGACATTTCAGGCCGGTCGGTTGCGCACCGAAGGTGGGACAATTTTCCTGCGGGCTGATAACAGGGCAAAATATGGTCCGGAATATGCGGCCCTGCCCATTATTGAACGCGGCGATGGATCCTTTGTGCCATTGGGCGATATTGCAACCATCGAAGACGGTTTTCAGGACGGCGAATACCTGTTTCGACTGAACGGCAATCCGACAGTGGGCATGGAGGTTCTGGTCGGGCAAAAAGAAAACCTGCTTGAGATCAGCGAAGTGGTTCGCAGCACTGTGCAGGAATTCAGCCGACAGTTACCGGCGCAAATTCAGGCTGAAGTGTGGGGGGATAGCGCTGGCTACATCTCGGACAGGCTGGCGCTGCTGCGATCGAACGGGGTGCAGGGGCTGATCCTTGTGACCCTGATGCTGTCGATTTTCCTGAACGTTCGGCTTGCCTTCTGGGTTGCGATGGGCATTCCGGTTTCGGTCATGGGGGCACTTGCGGTCTCGGGCTCGAAATGGGTGGATTACTCGCTGAACGATGTCACCACCTTTGGTTTGATCATTGCGCTGGGTATTCTGGTCGATGACGCAGTTGTGGTTGGCGAAAGCGTTTTCGAGGAACGCCGCAACGGCAAGGACCCGATCAAAGACACCGAGCGCGGTGTGCACCGCGTGGCCGTCGCCACTGTGTTTGGTGTGTTGACCACGATAGCCGCATTCTTTCCGATGCTGCTGATCGACAACCCGTTGGGCAAAGTGCTGGCCGGGTTTTCTGGTATCGTCATCCTGACTCTGATCTTCTCGCTCATCGAAAGCAAATTCATCCTGCCGGCGCATCTGGCTTATGTCCGGATGGGGCAGGGACGCCGCTATCTGTTGACCCGCATTTGGGGCCGCGTGCAGGACGCGGCGCAAGGCGCGTTGTATTGGGTTCGGGACAACATCTACCAACCAATGCTCATTGCCGCGGTGCGCCAACGCTATGCCGTGGTGATCCTGTTTATCGCTGCGGCAACGCTGGGGCTGGGTTTGATGTACAAAGGCAAGGTGAAGACCGTGTTCTTTCCCGAAGTGCCCGGCCAGATCATCACGATGAACCTTGAAATGGACGCCCGCGCGCCCTTCGCGCTGACCCGCGCAAATGTGAAGCGGATCGAGGATGAGTTGAACGCCTTGAACTCGGACCTTGCCGAAGGCACAGGCATGGTCACGCCGCCAGTCCAAACCGTGTTCACCATTATCAACAGCGCGGGCAGTGCGCAGATCTATGCCGAGATGATCCCGGTGGCGGAACGTCCGGAAGTTCCAATCCTGAAAGTGGTACGTGACTGGCGCGAACGGGTCGGTGACATAGAGGGCGCGACCGAGCTTGAGTTCACCGGGTCAGAAGCGCTCGCCGGAGGGTTCCGCATCCGGTTGGCGTCAAAGGACGAGGACCTGCTGCGGCAGGCCAGCGACGAGATGAAGACCTTTCTGGCCAACATTGAGGGTGTGGCAAATGTTCGGGACGGGTTAGCCGGTGGTCAACCCGAGCTGAAACTGCGCCTGCGCCCGGATGCGCGGCACCTTGGCTTCAACGCCGAGACCCTTGCCAACCAGATTGGCTATGGCTTTGGCGGGGACGAGGTGACCAAGGTCAGGCGCGATGGGTCGGAAATTCGCGTGGTCGTCCAGAACGCACGTGAAAACCGCGACACATTGGCCGATCTGATGCAGACCCGTTTGCGCAGCGCATCCGGTGCATGGGTGCCACTGGAAACGGTTGCCGAAATCGAAGGGTCCTATGCCTCCGGTGTCGTCAACCGGCGCGACGGCAAGCGCATGAATATTGTGGCCGCCTCGATTGACCGCAATCTCGTCGCCCCGGAAGAGGTTGGGCAAGCAGTGTTCGAGCAACTGGTTCCCAAGCTTTGGGAGAAATACCCCAGCGTGACCGTTCTGCCGGCCGGTGAACTGGAGGAGATGTCGGACATCAGCGATGGATTGAGGCGCGCGCTGCTATTGGCGGCGGTTCTGATCTATGTGTTGATGGCCGTGCCGCTGAAAAGCTATTGGCAGCCTTTCGTCATTCTGGCCATCGTCCCCTTTGGGTTCGTCGCAGCCGCCGTCGGCCACCTGATCATGGGTGTTTCGATTTCGCTATTCTCGTTCTTTGGCATGCTGGCACTGACCGGTGTGATCGTGAATGACAGCCTTGTCATGATCACACGCTACAATCAGGCCCGCGATGAGGGACAGCCTGTGAACCTGGCCCTGAACAGCGCGGGCGTCGGGCGCTTCAAAGCGATCTTTCTGACCACGGCGACGACGGTGATCGGTCTGCTGCCTTTGCTGACCGAAACGTCCGAGCAGGCACAATACCTGATCCCGGCAGCCATCTCGCTGGCCTATGGGGAACTGTTCGGCACCGCTCTGATGCTGGTGCTTGTACCCGTGCTGATCGCCATCGCCGAAGACGTCATCGCGATTTTCAAACCAACCCTCCCGCAAACAGGTACGGAAAGGACGAAAGCATGATCCGAAAACTCTTGGGACCCGCATTTGCCACGCTGGCATTGGCGGCACCTGCCGTTGCTGATGGTTTGCACGTAACGGTCGACGGTATTCGAAACGCCAAAGGCAACATCGTGATTCTTGTTTTCGATGACGCCCGTGCCTTTGACAAACTGGACTTTTGGAGTGCCGTGGACTTCGCCCAGATTCCGTCCCGGAAAGGCAAAGTCCGCCACGAGTTCTCGAATCTCAATGCCGGACCCTATGCAATTCTGCTGTTTCACGATGAAAACAAGGACGAAGACCTGAACATGACGGCCACGCAAATGTTGGAAGGCGTTGGTTCAACGGGTGCGCCAAATCCGCAGGATGAGCCTGACTTCAAGGCCGCCTCGGTGTGGCCCGGCGACGTTCGCGTCCGCATCCACTACGATCAATGACCCGCAATGCTGGCCAACCAAAACCTTACGATCGGAACGCTTCTGCGTGTGTTCCGCTGGCGCGTCGGATTGACCTGGTTTCTGATCCTGTCCGAAACGGCGCTGACCGTTATGATCCCGCTTTTTATTGGTTTTGCCATCGATGGGTTGCTGGGTGGTGAGTCAAAGCCCTTTTTGCATCTGGGGGCGTTGCTGGTCGCCCTGACACTGATCAGCGTAGCCCGACGGATCTATGACACGCGGGTATATGGCACGATGCGCGTTGAATTGGGCAAGACGCTCGCGTCGCGATTCTCGACCTTGCCGATATCGTCCCTGAATGCCCGGATCGGAATGGGCCGTGAGCTGGCCGATTTTCTGGAAGACACGTTGCCTTCGGCAATCGCCGGTGTTGTGCAGTTCGTGGTTTCGGCAATTCTGCTGTTTTACTTTTCGCCGACGCTGGCCTTGTCGGCCTGTTGCGCCCTGCTTGGAATGGTTTCAATTTATGCTTTGTTTCACGCGACCTTTTGGCGTTGGAACCGTGCCCTCAATGAGCAAATGGAGCATCAGGTCAGGATACTGGAACAACGCCGGGACCGCCTGGTGCTGGTTCACCTCAGAAGGCTGCGCCAGTTTGAAGTCAAACTCTCGGATACCGAAGCGATCCTCTATGGTGCGATTTTCATCCTGCTGATTGGTATGGTTCTGTTCAATCTTTGGTTCGCGACGCAGAACCTGAATGCGACACCCGGCGCGATTTTTTCGATTGTCAGCTACTCGTGGGAGTTTGCT
The DNA here is from genome assembly GCF_057221075.1 of Ruegeria sp. HKCCD6647-2. Taxonomy (NCBI): domain Bacteria; kingdom Pseudomonadati; phylum Pseudomonadota; class Alphaproteobacteria; order Rhodobacterales; family Roseobacteraceae; genus Ruegeria; species Ruegeria sp. HKCCD6647-2. The sequence goes on from NZ_JBWVBD010000003.1 coordinate 48,498, forward strand.
GAAGCGGCACTTACCTTGCCGGTCACACTGCAATCCTGGTCACGGTTGTCGGAGATAACGACCCGATTGAAGAGTAATTGACCAGAAAACTGAGCGGCTCCGGCTGTTCTGTAAATGCGTGTCGCAGACGTTGCGCCTGAGTATGTAGACGCACGAGTCCTGACATTTTTTAGGCAATCAAATCATTAGCAGGTTTCAGTGTGATCACTTTCCAAGCGGTGCTTTTGGTTCAGTGACATTTGCGACAAGGTCCGCCTCTTTCAGGTATGCGACAAGGGTGGCTTCACAACCATCCTTCCAAATCAGTTCAAGCCATTTCGAAAACGCGTCAGAAAACCGTTTGGCTTCGCTCAAATCGCCATATACCCGGCTTTGCCCGAGCCATGCAGCGGGGTCGGATTTTGCAAGGCGGGCGGCTTGCGTTAGTTCTTGCCAGAATGGGTCGTTGGGTTCGATCTCGCTGCCGTCTTCGCGGGTTCCTGCGCACATGCGCGCCCACAGTGCTTCGACAAGGGCCAGCCCCTCGACGGAACGTCCTGCTTTCAACTGATCCCGCAAGATCGGCAACACAAAGCCCGTATGGCGCGCCGATCCGTCGAATGCGACACGGCGGGTCGTGTCGACGATCCGTGGGTTGGAGAATCTGCTTTCGATGAGGCTGACATAGTCTTCCGGGCGCTTTCCCGGCACTGGTGCAACCGTTGGTGCGATTTCCGTTCTCAGAACCCTGTCGAAAAACCGTGAAACCACTGGGTGCCTCATGCACTCGGAAATCGTGCCGAGCCCAAGGATCTCACCAACATTGGCGAGGACCTGATGCCCCGCGTTCAGGATGCGGATCTTCATGGTCTCAAACGCGTGGACGTCATCGGAGAAGGTTGCACCGACTTCGTCCCAGTCTGGGCGTCCCGCGCAGAACTTGTCTTCGATTACCCATTGGCGAAACGCTTCGTGGGTGACGACGGCCGCGTCCTCGATGCCGAAACTGTTGGCCAATACCAGTTCGTTCGGCCCGGTGGCAGGGGCGATACAGTCCACCATCGAGTTTGGGAAGGTTGCGTTGGCGTCGATCCAGTCAGCGAGTTCAGGGTCGGACAGGCGCGCCAGCGAAATGACGGTTTGACGCAGTACATCACCGTTGCTTTGCAGATTGTCGCAGCTCAACCCGGAAAAGGGTGCGTGCCCCGCGTCGCGTCGCAAGCGAAGTGCAGCCACGATGGCGCCAAATGCCGTGCGAGGCGTTTCGGGATGTGCCGCATCGTGCTGAATGTCCGGGTGGTTGGCGTCGAACCCTTTGGTGACAGGATCAATGTAGTATCCGCTTTCTGTCACGGTCATTGCGACGATGCGGGTATCCGGATCCGCCATTGCACTGATCAGTGCCCTGTTGTCCTTTTCGATCGGCAAGTAGTCGATCATGGAACCGATGACCTCGGCCGAGACGTTTGTCGGGTCGAGTTCGATCAGGGTCGTGAGGCAATCCTGGGCGAGCAGCTTTTCCCGCATGTTGGCGTCGTATGGGCGCACACCTGCGCCGATGATGGCCCAGTCGAGGGCTTTGCCCCGCTGCATCAGACGGTGCAGGTACCACGCCTGATGTGCGCGGTGGAAATTGCCAACGCCGATATGAACGATGCCCGGTCGCAAAGTTGTTCGGTCATATTGGGGGCGTTCAACGGACAGTCGATTCAGCGTCGCATTCGAAAGGGAGATCAGCTCATCCATTGCCCGCCATCCACATTGTAAGTTTGGGCGACGATGTAGTTCGCCGCATCGCTTGCCAGAAAAACAGCCATGCCTGTCAAATCGTCCGGTGTGCCCATGCGCCCGAAGGGCACTGCGGCACTGACTTCCTGTTTCTTCTGTCCCGGCGCCTTGTCTTCGTACTTGGCAAAGAAAGCGTCCACGCCATCCCAATGCTCGCCATCGACGACTCCCGGAGAAATAGCGTTCACGTTTATGCCGTGCCTGATCAGGTTCAGCCCGGCGGATTGAGTCAGGCTGATGACCGCTGCCTTGGTCGCGCAATAGACCGCGACCAGCGGTTCGCCGCGCCGCCCGGCCTGGCTTGCCATATTGATGATCTTGCCGCCTTGCCCGCGCTCGATCATGTGGCGGGCCACGGCCTGCATCGTAAAAAGCGTGCCCGCAACATTGATGTCAAAGACGCGCTGGTAATCATTGCGGTCGATTTCGACAATCGGAGCAGCGGTGAAAAGCGCGGCGTTGTTGATGAGAATGTCAATGTGATCGAACTCAGTCACGGTATGCGCCACGGCACCATCGATGCTGGCCTGGTCGGTCACGTCCAAAGCCACCGCGACAGCATGATCGCCCAGTTCCGCTGCGCATTCGCGGGCGCCATCGAAATTGATATCGGCAACGGCGACCCGGGCGCCTTCCTTGACATAGGCCTCGGCAAAGGCGCGCCCGATCCCGCGGGCGGCACCAGTAATCAGGGCTGTTTTCCCAGCCAGTTGCATTATTCGATCCTCAGGCCCTGAGCGTCGAATTTGTGCAACTTGTCCATTTGCGGCGTCAGATAGATCGTGTCGCCATGCTTGGCCTGGATGTCACCGGTGATCCGAACGGTGACCATGTCAGCAAGACCGGTGTCGTGGACGTGAATGAAGGTGTCCGATCCAAGGTGTTCGGCCACGCCGACGACGCCTTTCCACATCCCGTCCGTCATGTTGACGTCCGTGTGTTCTGGGCGAATGCCGATTGTAGCGGCGCCATTCTTCTTGGCTTCGGCTCCTTGAATCAGGTTCATTTTCGGAGATCCGATGAAGCCTGCAACAAACTCGTTACGCGGATTGTGGTAGAGTTCCAGCGGTGAGCCCACCTGTTCAATCACACCTGCGCGCAGGACGACGATCTTGTCCGCCATGGTCATGGCTTCGACCTGATCGTGGGTCACATAGATCATCGTGGTCTTGAGCCGTTCGTGCAATTCGCTGATTTCAAGCCGCATTCCGACGCGCAGGGCCGCGTCAAGGTTGGACAACGGCTCGTCGAACAGGAAGGCCGCCGGTTCCCGCACGATTGCCCGGCCGATGGCCACGCGCTGACGCTGCCCGCCCGACAGCTGACCCGGACGCCGATCCAGATAGTCGGTGAGGTTCAGCGCCTTGGCGGCGGATTCGATGCGGCGTTTTTGCTCGGCTTCATCGATCCCGGCCATCTTCATCGGGAAGGCGATATTCTTGCGTACCGACATATGCGGATAGAGGGCGTAGGATTGGAACACCATCGCCAGACCGCGCTTGGCGGGCGGCACATCAGTTGCATCCGATCCGTCGATCTCGATGTGGCCTGTGGTGATGTCCTCGAGCCCCGCGATCAGGCGCAGCAGGGTGGATTTGCCGCAACCCGAAGGACCGACAAACACCGTGAACTCGCCATCTTCGATCGTAAGGTCCAGAGGCGGAATGACCTGAACGTCTCCGAAGCTTTTGGTCACTTGGTTGAGTTTGATTTGTCCCATTGGTCAAGTTCCTTATTTGACGGCGCCGAAGGTCAGGCCGCTGACAAGTTGTTTCTGGCTGAACCAGCCAAGGATGAGGATTGGCGCAATGGCCATGGTCGATGCAGCGCTGAGCTTTGCGAAGAACAGGCCTTCGGGGCTGGAATAGCTGGCAATGAAGGCCGTTAGCGGAGCCGCGTTGGCTGCCGTCAGGTTCAGTGTCCAGAACGCCTCGTTCCAAGCCAGAATGAAATTCAGCAACAAGGTCGATGCGATACCGGGAATTGCCATAGGTGTGAGGACGTAGAGGATTTCCTCTTTCAGCGTTGCCCCGTCCATCCGTGCGGCTTCCAGGATCTCACCGGGGATTTCCTTGAAATAGGTGTACAGCATCCAGACGATGATCGGCAGGTTCATCAGCATCAGGATAATGACCAATGCGCCCCGGCTGTCGAGGATGCCAAGCTTGATGCAGATTAGGTAGATGGGGTAAAGCACGCCCACGGCCGGAAGCATTTTGGTCGAGAGCATCCAGAGCAGAATGTCCTTGGTGCGTCTGGAAGGCACGAACGCCATCGACCAGGCCGCCGGTACTGCGACGATGATACCCAGAATGGTCGAGCCACCGGCGATGATGATCGAGTTCCACAGGAACCGGGCATAGTTCGACCGTTCCATCACCGCAGAGTAGTTTTCCAGCGTCCAATCAAATGCCAGGAAAACCGGAGGGTCGGCGATGGCCGTAGCTTCGGTCTTGAAGCTGGTCAGGACGGTCCAGAGGATTGGGAAAAATATCAACAGTCCGATGCCCCAAGCGGCGGCGGTGTTGATGATCTTGCGTTGTTGAGTAACTGCGCGGGCCATTTTTTCCTCCTCACGCGTCCAGGTTCTTGCCGACGATGCGCATCAGGAAGATCGCAACGATATTGGCGAGAATGATTGCATAGACCCCACCGGCGGAACCGAGTCCGACATTCTGGCTTTCAAGCACACGCTGGAAAATCAGGTAGGTCAGCGTGCGGGTGCCAAAGGCACCGCCGGTCGTGACGAAGATTTCCGCGAAGATCGCCAGAAGGAAGATCGTCTGAATCAGGATCACGATCGTGATTGCCCGGCTGAGATGCGGCAGTGTGATGTAGCCAAATCGCTTAATCGGAGGCGCACCATCCATTTCGGCGGCCTCCAGTTGCTCTCCGTCCAACGACTGGATTGCCGTCAACAGGATCAGCGTGGCGAAGGGTAGCCATTGCCAAGAGACAATTATGACAATTGAAGGCAATGAAGCTTGGGAGAGCCACGAAATCGGCTCGGCCCCGAAAAAGCGCCACAGATGGGCAAACAAGCCGTTCACCGGATCCATGAACATGTTCTTCCACACCAGCGCAGAAACGGTTGGCATGACAAAGAAGGGTGCGATGACCAGAATGCGCACCACGCCTTGGCCCCACATCGGTTGATTCAGCAGGATAGCCAGCAGAACGCCGATCACGACTGTAATCAAAAGAACGCCACCGACGATGGTCAAGGTGGCCCCGATCGACGGCCAAAATGCACTGGACGTTACGAAGCGGACGTAGTTTTCGAAGCCAACCCATCCAAGGTCTCCGCCGCGAAGTGGGAGGTATTTCTTGAATGAAAACATCAGGGTCATGATCAGCGGCACGAGCATCCAGCCGAGGAGCAAGATGACCGCCGGCGCCATCATGAAGCGAGCCGCTGATCGGGAATGTTGGGTTGCCATGGGGCATACCTCCTCTGTTGATCGCCGTTGGGCCATCTTAAACGGAGCTGCGGTTTAGAGAGAGAACTTCAAACCCGGGGGGAAATTCACCCCCCGGATACAGGGGCGCTTAGCGGTAGCCGGCGGCTTCCATAGCGTCGTTTGTCAGAGCCTGGGCCTTGGCAAGCGCCTCGTCCACAGTCTGCTGGCCGGCATAAACGGCCGAGAATTCCTGGCTGACTTCGGTTGCGATTCCCGCGAATTCCGGGATTGCCGCGAACTGAATGCCGACATACGGGACAGGGTCCACGGTCGGATTATTCGGATCAGCGGACAGGATCGAATCCAGGGTCATCTGGGCAAAGGGAACAGCCTGATAGTTCGGGTTCTCGTACAGCGAGGTACGTGCGCCCGGAGGTACGTTGGCCCAACCTTCATTTTCGGCGACCAGTTCGATGTAGTCTTTCGACGTTGCCCATTCGATGAATTGCTTGGCGGCGTCTTCTTTCTGTGTACCGCCAGGGATGGCAAGCGCCCAAGCCCAGAGCCAGTTCGCATTCTTGCCGAGCCCGGTGTTCGGGGCCAGAGCAAATCCAACCTTGTCGGCAACTTCTGAATCATTGGGATTGGTTACGAATGATGCAGCAACTGTCGCGTCAATCCACATTCCGCATTTGCCCTGCTGGAACAAGGACAGGTTTTCGTTGAAGCCATTGGTCGCGTAGCCGGCGGGGCCGGATTCCGACATCATCCCGACATAGAACTCCAGCGTGTCTTTCCAGGGCTGGGTGTCGAACTGGGCGTTCCAGTCTTCATCGAACCAGCGTGCCCCAAAGGAGTTGGACATAGCCGTGATGAATGCGCCGCCTTCGCCCCAGCCGGCCTTGCCGCGCAGACAGATGCCGTTGATGTCGTTTTCACGATCGGTCATCGCGGCGGCTGCTTCGCGGATGAATTCCCAGGTCGGCGATTTAGGCATTTCCAGCCCGGCCTTCTCCATAAGGTCGGTGCGGTACATGATCATCGAGCTTTCACCGTAAAACGGTGCAGCAAACAGCGTGCCGTCGTGGCTCAGGCCTCCAGCCATCGCAGGGAGGATGTCGTCGACGTCATACTCGGCCGACAAGTCGTCGAGTGGGACCAGCCAGCCGTTGGCACCCCAGATCGGAGTTTCGTACATACCGATGGTCATGATGTCGAAGGAACCGCCCTTGGCGGCGATATCCGTGGTGACACGCTGACGCAGGACGTTTTCTTCCAGTGTTACCCACTCAACCGTATGGCCGGTCTTGTCGGTAAAATCCTGGGTCAAACCCTGCATTCGAATCATGTCTCCGTTGTTCACGGTTGCGATGACAAGGTTTTCCGCCAACGCGCCGCTTGCGGTGACAAGCGTCATAGCCGTCGCTGCGCAAAGTGCTTGTTTGAATGACATCCCAAATTTCCTCCTCGCTGGATGATGGATGGGACTGTAGCCGGTATCGCAACGCGAAGTCAATTAAAAATTTACGCGCGTAAAGAATGGATCGAGCGGGCGTGTTGATGGTGGCCTAAGCGGAATCCCGCATGATCAACCGGCCTTCAAAAAGCGTTTCCTCCCGCTCGGGCAGGCTTTCGTCCTTCTCAAGCATTCCAAACAATGTGCGCACCGCGCGGTTCGCGATGGCTTCGTAATCCTGTGCGATTGTTGTCAGGGGCGGGCATGTGAACCGGGAAAACGGATGATCGTCGTGACCGGCTATCCTGATGTGGCATCCCACGCCCTGACCGACACGCATTCCAAGCCCATAAGCGGCAGACAACATTCCTATGGCCAGGCGATCGTTGCTGCACAGCACCGTGTTGGTGGGAAACACGTCTTCAGCCAGATACCGTCCACCTTCGTTTTTGCCAATTTCCTCAAAATCCCAACCTTTGCCAAGGGCCTGGAAAATGTTCGGTTTGTGCCCGAGCCGTTCCATACTGTCGATATACGCCGCACGCCGTTTGTTGGCGTTTGGGTTGATTGGGTATTTCATTTCGAAAAAACATGGCGGCTCGCCGCTTCGACACAGGTATTCGACCATCAAGCCGACACTTTGGGCATTGTTGGTGCCAACAAATGCCTGACCGACTCCGCTGATATTCGCGTCAAAAAGCACAAGCGGAAAGTCGGCCTCAAAGGCCTTGACCACGTCCTTTTCCGACAGGCGTCCAAAAGGCGCAAGCAAGACACCGGCAGCTTTTAGGGACCGGAGCGAGTTGAGATTGTCGCGCTCCATTTCGGGGTTGCCGTGTGAGCTGAGCAGGATGGGGCTGTATCCAGCCTCGATGCAGGCAAGTTCAACGCGACGTGCGATCTCCGAAAAGAACGGGTCTGCCAGATTTGGCACGACAACCCCGATATTCTTCGTTCTGCGCCGGTTCTGGTTCATCGCGAACACATTTGGGTGGTAATCGTGTTCTTCTAAGGCCGTTTCGATTTTCTTCCGTGTCGACGCACGCACGCTTTCGGGATCGTTGAAGTATTTTGACACAGTTGGGCGGGAAATCCCGCTGACCGCGGCAAATTCCTCCATGTTTCGAATTTTTCGTGGCGACATTTTCCCATACCAAATTAAAAGGTTTCGCGCGTCAACTTTTGGTAAATTTAGAAAGGCAAACCTCGCGTTGTCAAGCGTCCGGAGTTCAATCGTTGGCCTGACTGATTCCGAACAGGATGCTGGATGGATTGATCCGTAAAGGGCGCAAATTCGTCGGACAAATATGATTCCATATGGCTTTTTGCGTGTGAGCCAAAACTGGTCTTCCCATACCTTCTGTCGGGTATTCTGCTTCTCAACCAGGACGAATTCGCGAAAGCTCTTGGTAAGCACTGGTCCAAGCTGTTCGTCTCGATTTGAGGGTTAAGGTCTGGCAGGGATCCTTCTGAGACCCGGTATCTGGGGGTGACCCTGATTTGCCGAAGTGGTTCACCAAAGTAACCAGAGGACGGCGGACTGGAGCGGCACGTCGAGGACTGCGGATACGAACGCCTTCAGAAGCTTTGAATGCCAAAAAATTTCAGGTTACTACTTCAACCATCCAATTTGCCACTCTGACATGGCTATGGATTCGACAGCATACGACGTTTCTGAGCCATTGCTTCACGACGGCGGCTTTCGATGCCGAATTTGAATGATTCCTCGACAAAGTCTATGTGATCGTGAGCCGCCTTTTCCGCGCGCGTTTCGTCACCTTCGATCACAGCTTGGCCAAGTTCCATGTGCTGTTCCAAGAGCCGCTTTCCCGTACCGTCAATCGATTTCAGAAACTCGCGGTTATAAAAGACACCTTGACGCGTCAGTTCGTATATGGACGCCATCATGTGAATGAGAGTAGCGTTTTGGCTGGCGTCCACGATTGCGGAATGCAGCGCGAAATCGGCCTCGCGTGAGGCTTCCTGATCCTCTTCGCGCCAGGCTCGGTCGCATTCTTCAAGAATTTCGCCGATCCGCTCTTTGTCGGCTTTAGTTGCACGGCGTGCAGCAAGCCGCGCCGCAAACCCTTCCTGTTCGCGCCGGTACTCAAGGTAGTCAAAGAACGCAGGTTCGTGTCGCTCATAAAGCGCCAACAATGCAGGCAGCATGGCTTTCCCGGTCAGTGCGGCAACAAATGTACCTTCGCCATGCTGCGTCCTGACCAGGCCACGTTCTTCCAGAATATGAAGCGCTTCGCGCAGTTTCGGGCGCGAAACGCGCAAGATTTCGGCAAGATCGCGTTCGGACGGCAGTTTACGCCCCTGTTTCAATACGCCCGAAGCAATCAATTCTTCGATTTGAGCCACCACCGCATCTGCCAGTGATTCGTGTCCTATTGGTTCAAAAATCGCAGTGGGGGTCATGGGATATTGCCCTGTTGGTTACGATCCGGTCCTTACACTCTGGTAAATAAAAGTAACCGGCAGGGAAAGTTTTTTCAACCCGCTACGAGTTTTAGCTCAGGCATCAATCCACGTGATAAATCGTTAAAAACAAACAGGGATGCCAGAAAACGGGAAAGAAATACCTGCATCGTCCCGGTTTTGAAACTGTTGGTAACCACACCCCGCAAGATAGGTTGGCAAACTCGCAGTGGTAAACAAAGTTGTTGACTGACTGCAATGGTAAACTTTATTAACCTCTTAGCGCGCAGGGTGATCCTGCGCCCCGATTGGTCGGACCTGGCGTCCGGCAAACACTGGAGGAGTATTCATGAAAAAGACCCTGACGAGCCTCGCCGTGGCCGCCAGCCTGATCGCTGCGCCTGCACTTGCAGCTGACAAACTGTTGCTAAAAACACCGATTGCGTTCTCGACCGAACTGCCGGGTCTTGGCTCGCCGATCCCGCGCGTTGCCGAACAGCTTGATCTGATGTCGGGCGGCACACTGAAGATGAAAGTTTACGAGCCGGGCAAGCTGGTTCCGCCGTTCGAGATTCTGGATGCCGTGTCCACCGGCAAGATCAATTCCGGGTACACTACCGCTGGCTACTGGGCAGGAAAAATCCCGGCCGCACCGCTGTTCTCGGCCGTACCGTTCGGCCCCGAGGCGGGTGAATACATGGCGTGGCTGTATTACGGTAACGGCCTGACCCTGTATCAGGAAATGTACGATCAGGCCGGCTACAACGTCCATGTTCTGCCCTGCGCCATTATCGCGCCCGAAACCTCGGGCTGGTTCGCAAACGAGATCAACTCGCCCGAAGACCTGAACGGCCTGAAGATGCGTTTCTTCGGTCTGGGCGGCAAGGTGATGCAGAAACTGGGCGTCGCGACTTCACTGCTGCCAGGGGGTGAGATCTTCCCCGCGCTGGAAAAAGGCGCCATCGACGCGACCGAGTTCTCGATGCCTGCCATTGACGCGCGTTTGGGCTTCCACAAACTTGTCAAGTTCAACTACTTCCCCGGCTGGCACCAGCAGGCGACTGTGTTCGAGCTGCTGATCAACAAGGACGTCTGGAACGAGACCAGCGACCAGCACAAAGCGATCATCGAAAGCGCCTGCAAGGCCTCGATGGCGGACAGCTTTGCCGAGGGCGAAGCCATCCAGCATGCGGCCCTGATCGACAATGTCGAAAACAACGGTGTCACCATCAAGCAGTGGTCGCCCGAGATGCTGGATACGTTCCGCTCGACCTGGGAAGAGGTTGCTGCTGAAGAGGCTGCAAACGACGCCTTCTTCGCTCAGGTTCTGAACGACATGAACGAGTTCCGGGACGGTTATGAGCTTTGGAAATCGAACGCTTTCCTCCCGCGTCAGTAACCTTTCTGACTAACAAAACCGGAGCGGCGTCCGCCGTCGCTCCGGCGCATTTCCCAGACTTTCGGAATTTCTAACCTTTCACTGCCCGCGCGCCGGGCTGCTGAGCGAGGAATGACCATGGCCACGCAGAAGAACTTCAACGATCCGGTCGAAGCCTATGAAGGCCTCCTGGAACACCCCGAGACCGACCGTCAGAAGATCGCCGTTGCGATCGACACCGGGGTAAAAGCTGTCGGCCATGTGGTTATGTGGGCAAACGTCCTGCTGATTGCCGCGATCTTCTCTCAAGTGTCGCTACGGTATCTGCTCAGTCAGAATTATCCCAAACTGGACGAAATCCAGTGGCATTTCTACGGCATCGTCACGATGATCGGTATTTCCTACGCCCTGATCACCGACAGCCATGTACGCGTTGACGTTCTGCATATGCAACTGTCACGCCGGGCGCAGCGTGTGATCGAATTGATCGGGATCCTGACCCTGCTGACCCCGTTCATCTATCTGATGATCGATCAGGGATATGACTATTTCTACGAAAGCTTCCGTGTCAATGAACGCTCGGACAGCCCCACCGGTCTGCCTGCACGCTGGGCCTTCAAGGCGGTCATTCCGATTAGCTTCATCCTGCTGGCACTGGCTGCGCTGGCGCGGTTGATCCACGACGGGCACGCGTTGCTGTACGGACCGGAGTCCGAACGCGAAGGCGCACCGCTACGCCGCATCCTGCTGGTGCTGGCCGTATTTGCCGCCGTCTGCGTCGGCCTGACTTTCCTGGTTGAAACGACCGAGGAAAAGCTGGTCATCGCGATGTTCCTGACCTTCATCGCGCTGCTGTTCACCGGTTATCCGGTGGCTTGGGTTCTGGCCGGTGTAGGTGTGGCTTATTGCGGTCTGGCCTATCTGTTCGACAACGACGTGATGCTGTGGACCGGGTTGGAGAGCACCTTTACCGGGCTCGACTACCTGACCCTTGGCGCCGTGGTGAACCGGGTCTATGCGACCATGTCCAACGCAGTTCTGGTCGCGCTGCCGATGTTCATTTTCATGGGTCTGATGCTGGACGAATCCGGTGTGGCCGAGCGTCTGATGTCCTCGATGCAGCGCCTGTTCGGTACCGTTCGCGGCGGTCTGGCGATCACCGTGACCCTGATCGGGATCATTCTGGCGGCCTCGACCGGCATCATCGGTGCATCCGTGGTGTTGCTGGGTGTACTGTCGCTGCCCTCGATGATGCAGCAAAAGTACCAGCCCACTTTGGCAGCGGGCGTTGTTTCGGCTTCGGGCACGCTGGGCATTCTGATCCCGCCGTCGATCATGTTGGTGATCATGGCTGACCAGATGGCCCTGTCGGTCGGAGACCTGTTCATGGCGGCTGTCTTCCCGGGCGTGATCATCGGCGGCCTGTACCTGTCCTACATCTTCATCCTTGCGCTGGTGAAACGCGACGCGGCCCCGGTGCCTGAGGGCGCAAAAGCCCCTGACTGGGCCGCCGTCAAGGACGTTCTGATCGCGGTCATCCCGACTCTGATCCTGATCCTTGCCGTTCTGGGTTCCATCTTTGCGGGTCTGACCACGCCAACCGAGGCTTCGGGCATCGGTGCTCTGGGCGCTACGCTGCTGGCGCTTGGGTATCGCAAGCTGAGCTTTGGAAAACTGTGGAACGTATTGGTGTCAACCTTCAACACCACCGCCTACATCTTTGCAATTTTCCTCGGCGCGACGGTGTTCTCTTACGTGCTGCGTGAGTTGGGCGGAGACGAGTTGATCGAGCATGTGGTGCAGTCCACCGGTTTCGGCGCGAACGGCACGGTAATCTTCATCCTGTTCATTGTCTTCCTGCTGGGCTTTGTTCTGGATTGGATCGAGATCACGCTGATCGTACTGCCGCTGATGCGCCCCATCGTGAACGGGCTGGGAATCGACATCCCTGGCTTTGGCGTTTTGGATGAACCGGCGCTTGTATGGTTCGTGATCCTGGTCGCGGTGACACTGCAAACCAGCTTCCTGACACCGCCCGTTGGCTTCGCGCTTTTCTACCTGAAAGGTGTCTGCCCGCCCGAGATCAAGCTGACGCACATCTACAAAGGCATCATCCCCTTCGTTCTGCTGCAGTTGACAGGTCTGGCGCTGGTTTTCCTGTGGCCGACCCTTGCCACCTGGTTGCCCTCGGTCGCCTATTAAGGAGCCCTGAAGATGCGTTTGAGCCAGTGCCACAACTTCCACGATTTCCGGCGGCTGGCCAAGCGCCGGCTGCCGGGGCCCATCTTCAACTACATCGACGGTGGCGCCGATGATGAAGTCACTTATCGGGAAAACACTAACGCGTTTGACCGTTGCGACCTGCTGCCCTCTGTTCTGCGTGGAGTGTCCGACGTGGACATGTCGGTCACCGTCATTGGGCAAAAACTCGACATGCCGGTCTATTGCTCGCCTACAGCCTTGCAGCGTCTGTTCCACCATCAGGGTGAGCGCGCCGTAGCCGCGGCGGCTGAGAAATATGGAACCATGTTCGGCGTGTCTTCGCTGGGAACTGTGTCGCTGGAAGAACTGCGGCAAAAGCATAAGAACCCGCAGGTTTACCAGTTCTATTTCCACAAGGACCGGGGCCTGAACGCGGCCATGTTGCAACGCGCGAAAGAGGCCGGCGTCGAGGTCATGATGCTGACGGTGGACAGCATCACCGGCGGCAATCGCGAGCGCGATCTGCGCACCGGCTTTTCCATCCCGTTTCGCCTGACGCTAAGCGGCATGATTCAGTTCGCGATCAAGCCGATGTGGGGGATCAACTATGTCACCCACGAGAAATTCCGCCTGCCTCAGCTTGAGGGCCACGTGGATATGGGCAGCGGTGCCAGCTCGATCGGGGGCTATTTCACGGACATGCTGGACCCGTCGATGAACTGGGATGATGTGGCCCAGATGGTTCGCGACTGGGACGGTCAGTTCTGCCTCAAGGGCATCATGACCGTCGAAGACGCCCGTCGCGCTGCCGAGATAGGTTGCACGGGCATCGTATTGTCGAACCATGGCGGGCGTCAGCTTGATGGTTCGCGCACGCCCTTCGACCAACTGGCCGAGATCGTTGACGCGGTCGGAGATCGGCTGGATGTAATGATGGACAGCGGTATTCAGCGCGGAACCCATGTTTTGAAGGCGCTCTCGTTAGGTGCCAAGGCGGTTGGTGTCGGACGACAGTACCTATATCCTTTGGCTGCCGCAGGGCAGGCGGGTGTTGAACGCGCCTTGGGCCTGATGCGCGCCGAGATTGAGCGGGACATGAAACTGATGGGAGTAAGCCGGATCGACCAGTTGTCGCGTGACTGCGTCCGTTTTCGTGATGGGACCCTTGCACCGATGTCACAGAGGAGCGCGGCATGACCAACGGCGCACTCATTAAGGAATTCCGCAGCATCGTCGGATCGCGCCACGTGCTGACAGGCGCGCGCGCCACCGAACGCTTTCGCCGTGGCTTCCGTTCGGGCGAGGGTGAAGCCCTGTGCGTTGTCCAGCCAGGCTCTCTGCTGGAGCAGTGGAAAGTGCTTCAGGCCTGTGTTGCCGCCGACAAGATCGTCATCATGCAGGCCGCCAATACGGGCCTGACCGAAGGATCCACGCCATCAGGCAGCTATGATCGTGAAGTTGTTCTGATCAACACGCGCCGGATGGACACACTGGTGCCGCTGAATGGCGGCGAGCAGGTCGTCAGTTTCCCGGGGGCCACACTGTTTGCCCTGGAAAAACTGCTGGATCCCATCGGTCGCGAGCCGCATTCGGTGATTGGTTCTTCCTGCATCGGTGCGTCCATCGTTGGCGGCGTCTGCAACAATTCCGGTGGTTCACTGGTCGAGCGGGGGCCAGTCTATACCGAACTGTCCGTTTACGCCCGAGTGAACGAAGTCGGGGCGCTTGAGCTGGTCAATCACCTTGGTATCGATCTGGGTGAGACACCCGATGAAATTCTGGCAAATCTGGACGCGGGCACCTTCGACCGGACCCCCGATCCGACCAACAAACGCGCCTCGGCCAGCGATTATGCACAGATCGTGCGTGATGTGGACGCAGCGACCCCCGCGCGGTTCAATGCTGACAGGGCGAAATTGTTTGAATCGGCCGGGTCGGCCGGAAAGCTTGCCGTTTTTGCGGTTCGGCTGGACACCTTCCCCAAAAACAGATCAGAGCAGGTCTTCTATATTGGTGCCAACAATCCAGACGACCTGGCTGATCTGAGACGGGTTATTCTGTCCGAATTCAAATCTCTGCCGGTATCGGCCGAATACATGCAACGCGACGTATTCGACATTACCCGGACCTACGGCAAAGACACGGTCTGGATGATCGACAAGCTGGGCACTGACCGCCTGCCAATGTTCTTTGCGATGAAGGGCGCGGTGGACGCTCGTCTGCGTCGCATCTCTTTCCTGCGCAACTTCACCGACCGGTTCATGCAGATGGCAGTCAGCGTGTTGCCCGAGATTTTGCCCAAGCGAATGCTTGATTTCCGAGACAAGTTTGAACATCACCTGATCCTCAAGATGAAAGAAGACGGGATCGAGGAGGTTCGGAACTGGTTGCCCGGCTTTCTTGATGGGCACGATGCCGGTTTCTTTGAATGCACCCCTCGCGAAGCCAAGATCGCCGGCCTCCACCGCTTTGCCGCCGCCGGGGCTGCGGTGCGTTACATGGCAATTCATGCGGATGAGGTCGAGGACATCATTGCACTGGATGTTGCGCTGCGCCGCAATGATCGTGACTGGCTGGAAAAGTTGCCGCCCGAAATCGACGATCAGCTAGTGCATAAGCTCTATTATGGCCATTTCATGTGCCACGTGATGCATCAGGATTACGTGGTCAAAAAGGGCGCAGACCCAAAGGCGCTGAAAGCGGCAATGCTCAAATTGTTTGACGAGCGCGGTGCCGAATACCCTGCCGAACACAATGTTGGCCATCTGTACAAGGCCAAGCCCGATCTGGCCATGCACTACAAATGCTGCGATCCAACCAATTCATTCAATCCCGGGATCGGAAAAATGTCCAAGTCCCGGAATTATGAGACGAATCCCATCCGGTGACCAACGTGGTCATCGCATCGGCAGCACCTGCCGCTGCTGGTCGTTTTGGTGGTTCCATTTGCGTTACTCGGGTTGGTAGCGAGGTCAGATGGAAATCCAGCCGAGTGATGAGTTCGACGCGATACCCGCACATAGCAATTCTGCCCAGCCAACAGGCCGCAGTCTCTGCCGTGCTACCCCGCGAAACTGTAGGCGGTCTTGACCGTAGTAAAGAACTCGGCGGCATAACGCCCCTGTTCGCGCGACCCAAGTGATGAGCCTTTGCGCCCGCCGAACGGGACGTGATAATCGACCCCTGCGGTTGGAAGGTTGACCATTACCATATCTGCCTGACTTTGCTGTTTGAAAGCACGGGCGTATTTCAGGCTGGATGTGCAAATGCCTGAGGACAGACCGAATTCGGTATCGTTCGCGACCGACAGCGCCTCATCAAAGTCGGCAACTTTGATGAGGCTGGCGCAAGGACCAAATATCTCCTCGCGGCTCGATCGCATATCGTTGGTCGCGTTCAGGAACAACGCCGGCGCCTGAAACCAGCCTTCGGTCTCAAGAGTCACACGCTCACCGCCGATAACGTCGGCACCTTCAGCCGCCGCAATATCTATATAGTTCAAGTTGCTGGAAAGCTGGCGCTCGGAAGCGACCGGGCCGATTTGGGTGGCGGTATCCAAAGGGTTGCCAACTTTCAGCGCGCTCATCTTGGCGGTCAGTTGCTCGACGAAGGCATCGTGGATGCCATCCTGCACCACGATCCGGCTAGAGGCCGTGCAGCGCTGTCCGGTCGAAAAGAACGCGCCATTCAACACCGCGGGAACTGCGATATCCAGATCCGCGTCGTCCATGACCACCATGGGGTTTTTGCCGCCCATTTCGAGCAGGACCTTCTTCATACCTTGTGCCGCTGTCACCGCCAGGGCATGTCCCACCGGTGCCGAGCCGGGCTGTGCCTGGTCCCGAAACGAGCTGCGCAAGCAGGAAGCGGATCGTCTCTGGTTCGCCGGCGAGGCGCTGAGCGATGACGATTGGGCCACAGTTGCCGGTGCGCATAAGTCAGGTCTTGTTGTGGCCGAGGACATCCACGATTCGCTATGAGCCGAGCAATCGATATCAGAAAATCAGGTCAGAGCGGGGCAATGAAGTGTCTGGCTCTGACCTGTTTTATTTTGTCAAAAAATCGGAATTCAGATGATCAGATTTGGCAGTGGAACGCTAAACTCAAAAGAAAATACGTAATAACAAGCAAGTAGGCGAAGTTTAAACGAATGCTTGCGTTACGTCTGCCTTCCGAATAAATTTGATCAAAAAGGAATCCGGATGCACGCAAACTCCTACTATGCAGCAACGGCCCGCGACACGAAGGGCTTTGCCAGGTTGGCAGAAAACCTGGATGTGGATGTCGCCATCGTTGGTGGTGGTTTCAGCGGCGTTGCGACTGCCGTTGAGCTTGCTGAACGTGGCAAGAAAGTTGCGTTGCTTGAGGCAAGGAAAATCGGTTGGGGCGCGACCGGGCGGAATGGCGGGCAGATTACGGGTAGCCTGTCAGGCGACATCGCCATGGCGCGCGAGTTCCGGCGTACCGTCGGCGATGAAGCGGACGACGTCGTCTGGCAAACACGCTGGCGGGGCCATGACATCATCAGGAGTCGGATCGAGAAATACGGTATCGAATGTGACCTGAATTTCGGCCACTTGCAGACCGCGATGAAGCCCGCCCACATGGAAGAGTTGAAGACGATCCATGAAGAGGCGCAAAACCGCGGGATGGGTGGCGAACTCGAACTGGTCGACGGCAAGGACATCCCGAATTATCTTGAGACCGAGATCTACTGCGGCGCGTTGCTAAACCGGCGCAATATGCACGTCCATTCCATGGACCTGTGCGTCGGCGAGGCGCGTGCGGCTGAATCACTGGGTGCAAAAGTGTTCGAGGACTCGCAGGTGACGAGGATTGAACACGGGCATCGTCCCACGCTGTTCACCAAACAAGGCCGGGTCACGGCTGACAGGGTTCTGATTGCAGGCAACGCCTATCACTTTCTCGAGCAGAAGAAACTTGCGGGCAAGCTGTTCCCGGCGTCGCTGGCCAACATGGCCACCGCTCAATTGGGAGAGGAAGTCGCGCGCAAGATCAATCCATACAATCTTGCCGTTTACGATTGCCGCTTTGTGCTGGACTACTATCGTTGTACAGCCGATCACCGCCTGATGTTTGGCGGCGGCACCAATTATTCGGGCCGTGACAGCAAGGATATCGGAGCCGAACTGCGCCCGGCGATGGAGCGGACCTTTCCGCGCCTTAAGGGCGTCGATATCGAATTCAGCTGGGCGGGGATCGACGGGATCGTCATCAACCGTATTCCGCAGGTCGGGAAGATCAGCGAAAACGTGTTCTACGTGCAGGGATATTCGGGCCACGGCATCGCGCTGACACATATTCTGGGCGAGATCATGGCCGAGGCAATTACCGGCGATATGGCGGATTATCTGGTGTACGAAAACGTCCGCCATATGAGGCTGCCATTTACCCGGTCGCTTGGCAGTCAGGCGATCGCGGTGGGAATGATGTACTACAAACTCAAGGAAAAACTGCGCTGACCCGCAGGGGAGACCTGAACAGTGTCTGATATCAAATGCGTATCTCCGATTAACGGCGAGGTGTACGTAACCCGCCAGGCCATGTCCAAGGACGAAGCTCTAGCGCGTATCGAACGTAGCAAGGCGGCTGGAAAGGCCTGGGCTGCGCGGCCTTTGGCCGAACGCCGCGATCTGGTCATGAAGGCAATCCATCAGCTTGCCACGCACCGCGAGGAAGCCGCCGAAGAGGTCGCCATGATGATGGGTCGACCAAAGGCTCAGTTCTTCGAATTCAATGGTTGTATCGAGCGCGCGACGTATATGGCGGAGATTGCCGAAGAGGCGCTCAAACCCATTGTGACCGAAGACAGCGACAAATTTGAACGCCGGATCGAAAAGGAACCGGTGGGCGTTGTTTTTATCGTCGCGCCGTGGAACTACCCGTTTCTGACCACGATCAACTCGCTGGTGCCTGCGCTTATCGCCGGCAATACGGTGATCATGAAACATGCGGCCCAAACCCTTATTGCGGGCGAGCGGATCGTGAAGGCGTTTGATGAAGTCGGGTTCCCGGCAGACGTGTTGCAAAATGTCTTTTTCGATCATGGCACCACGTCGGAACTGATTGGCGAGGGGCATTTCGGCTTCGTCAACTTCACCGGCTCGGTCGGTGGCGGCCAGGCGATGGAGCGCGCGGCCGCAGGAACGTTTACCGGTGTCGGCACCGAACTGGGCGGCAAGGACCCGGCCTATGTGATGGAAGACGCCAACGTGGACGCCGCTGTTGCCACGCTGATGGATGGCGCGTTCTTCAATGCCGGGCAGTGCTGCTGCGGGATCGAACGGGTCTATGTCCACGAAAGCAAGTTCG
Source organism: Ruegeria sp. HKCCD6647-2 (assembly GCF_057221075.1). NCBI lineage: Bacteria > Pseudomonadati > Pseudomonadota > Alphaproteobacteria > Rhodobacterales > Roseobacteraceae > Ruegeria > Ruegeria sp. HKCCD6647-2. Next base: position 67,459 of record NZ_JBWVBD010000003.1, read on the forward strand.
ATGAGTTCGTCGAAAAGGCCGTGGCCGAGGTGAACAAACTGAATCTGGGCAATCCGCTTGAAGACGGCACGACCGTTGGTCCGATGGCCAATGTCCGCTTTGCACAGGAAGTGCGTGACCAAATCAGTGAAGCTGTCGCCGATGGCGCAACCGCTCTGATCGATTCGGCAAACTTCCCGGCGGATGATGGCGGCGCCTATCTGGCACCGCAGATTTTGGTGAATGTGACCCACGACATGCGGGTGATGCGCGACGAGAGCTTCGGTCCGGTTGTCGGCATCATGAAAGTGTCGTCGGATGAAGAAGCCATTGCGTTGATGAACGACAGCGAGTTTGGCTTGACTGCCAGCCTTTGGACGCAGGATGCCGGGCGCGCCGCCGAGATCGGCGCCCAAATCGAAACGGGCACCGTTTTCATGAACCGGTGCGACTACCTGGATCCGGCCGTGTGCTGGACCGGCTGTAAGAATACGGGGCGGGGCACTACCTTGTCGGTGTTGGGCTACAACTCCCTGACCCGCCCGAAATCCTACCACTTGAAAAAAGCGCTGTGACGACAGCAACACGAGGATAAAATGAACCTTCAGAACCGAAATCTGGACGCCTATTGGATGCCGTTCACGGCAAACCGTCAATTCAAAGCAGCTCCGAAAATCCTGTCCGGCGCCAAGGGCATGCATTACACGACAGACGATGGGCGCGAGATCATCGACGGCACAGCCGGTTTGTGGTGCTGTAACGCTGGTCACGGTTATACCGAAGTTGCGGACGCCGTTCACCGCCAGTTGAGCGAGATGGATTATGCGCCGAGTTTCAATATCAGCCACGATCTTGCGTTCCAGTTCGCTGATCGCCTCAAGGCGTTGGCGCCCGATGGGTTCGATCATGTTTTCTACACAGGCTCGGGCTCGGAATCGGTGGACACGGCGCTCAAGATCGCGCTTGCCTATCACCGCGCGCGGGGTGAAGGATCGCGCACGCGTCTGATCGGGCGCGAGCGCGGATATCACGGTGTTGGCTTTGGCGGCATTTCGGTGGGCGGGATCGTCAACAACCGCCGCCATTTCGGCGGTATGCTGACCGGTGTCGACCACCTGCGGCATACGCACCTGCCGGAAAATGCCTTTGCCAAGGGGCAACCCGAACACGGTGCCGACCTGGCCGAGGATCTGGAGCGGATTGTCGCTCTGCACGGCGCGGAAACCATCGCGGCCTGCATCGTGGAACCGGTAGCCGGTTCGACCGGTGTGCTTGTGCCACCCAAGGGGTATCTGGAACGCCTGCGCGAGATTTGCACTAAACACGGGATTCTGTTGATTTTCGACGAAGTTATTACCGGATTTGGCCGCTTGGGCGCTCCGTTCGCATCGCAGTATTTCGGGGTGACGCCAGACCTGTTCACCACCGCCAAGGGTCTGACCAACGGCGTGGTGCCCATGGGCGCGGTCTTTGCCCAGAAGCATGTGCATGATGCGTTCATGCAAGGCCCGGAAAACATGATCGAACTGTTCCACGGCTACACCTATTCCGGGCACCCGATTGCGTGTGCGGCCGGTCTGGCGGTTCTCGACATCTACGAAAAGGACGGGTTGTTGACCCGGGCCGCTGAACTGGACGCCAAGTGGCAGGACGCCGTTCATTCGCTGAAAGACGAACCAAACGTGATCGACATCCGCAACCTTGGACTTATCGGGGGAATCGAGCTGTCCTCGCGCGATGGGGCACCCGGCGCACGCGCTTACGACGTGTTCACCGAGTGTTTCGAAAAGGGGGCGTTGATCCGTGTGACCGGTGACATTATCGCCCTTTCGCCGCCGCTGATCATCTCGGACGCCCAGATAGACGAGTTGATCGAAATTGTCAGGGCTGCACTTCGCAAGATCCAATAAATCCCCAACTTGGCCCGGCGCATGGCCGGGCCGTTCTTTTTTGGAGTCTCCCATCAAATGAGCACAAAAACCATCACCCGAGTGGACCGTTCAGCACCGTTGATCGAAAGCGACATCGCGGCGGAAAAACTGATTTCCGGCAAGGCTGCGACATGCCTATGGAACGCCTTTTCCGACACCACCGAACAATTCAATGTGGGGCAGTGGTCCAGTGAGCCTTGCAAACTGAATGTGAATTACAGCGAAAACGAGCTGTGTATTCTGGTCGAGGGAACCGCGACGATCGAAAACAAGGACGGCGAAATCTGGACCTTCTATCAAGGCGATGCCTTTGTTATTCCGGCGGGTTTCGTCGGGACCTGGGAATCCGTAACGCCGGTTCGCAAGGTCTACGCGGCATTTGAAGCCGCCTGATCCCAAACGCAGCATGTAAAGTCGGAAATTTTCGGTGGCCGTCGCGCCGCCGGCTGGAGGTACGATGCGAACGGAAACCAAACCGCATATCGTGATCATCGGGGGCGGCGCAGGCGGGTTGAACCTTGCAACCCGCCTCAGCCGGTCATTGGGGCGTCGTGGCCAGGCTGAAGTGACTCTGGTGGACGAAAACCTGACGCACATGTGGAAACCATCGCTGCACGAGTTTGCCGCCGGCACCAAAGGTAACGAGGATGAAATCAGTTTCCTCGAACACTCCAACCGCAATGGGTACAATTTCCGGCTGGGGCGACTGAGCGCCCTGAATCTGGAGGCAAAAACCGTTCTTTTGGATCCGGTTCGAGACAGTGCGCAGAAACTGCTGGCACCGCAACGAACGCTGCATTTCGACTATCTGGTCATGGCTATCGGCAGCCGGTCCAATGATTTCGGCTGCAAGGGTGTGGCTGAGAACTGCATGTTTCTCGACACGCCGAAACAGGCCAAAAAGATGCAGGCCGAGCTGCTGAACCTGTGCCTGCGACTGGAGACCGGGGCGTTGGGTGATGCCGTATCCAAACTGAACATCTGTATCATCGGCGGCGGTGCGACCGGGGTCGAACTTGCGGCCGAACTCCGAGAAGCCACGGAGCAGTTTGCCCGAAATGGAATTGACAAACTGCGCGATCCATCGTCAGTCAACATCACGCTGATCGAGGCGGCGGATCGTCTGGTTGCGGCCCTGCCCGAAACAGTGTCGGAAAAGGTCGCCAGGAAACTCGGCGGCATCGACATAGACCTGCGACTGTCCTCCATGGTCGAAGAAGCAGTGGCGGATGGGGTCAGGTTGAAGGGTGGCGGTTTTGTCCCGGCTGAGCTGATGATCTGGGCGGCTGGGATCAAGGCGCCTGCAATTCTCGACGACCTGCGTGCTTTCGAGATCGGGTCGTTGGGGCGGATTCGCACCCGACCGACCTTACAAACCGTGAACCACGATTCCGTTTTCGCCATAGGTGATTGTGCTGAATGCCTGTGGCCTGAGAAGGGAACCTCCTTGCCGCCGCGTGCTCAGGTGGCCGCGCAGCAGGCCGAGTTCATGGAGGAGCAATTGCGCCGCCTGATTCAGGGAAAGCCATTGGAGGATTTCCAGTATGTCGATCGTGGCTCGCTGGTTGCGATCAGCAACTATTCGGCTGTGGGCTCACTGATGGGCAAGGCGCTTGGAACGATGACAATAGAAGGTTGGATGGCCCGCCGCGCCTACCGCTATCTGCATTACGCTCATGAATCGGCTGTTCAGGGAAGCTGGCGCGCCGCGCTTCGGAGCCTGTTGAGCCAGGCCATGAAAAGGGTACGGCCGCAGCTCAAGCTTCACTGAGTGGCGGTCGGATCGAACCGGACTTCGACAATCCTCTGTGTCGGTTCCTGCCATGACAGTTGCAGCTGCAATTCGCGCTCCAGCTTTCGGCGCATTGCATGCCGCACGCTGTCCGTTTCAGTGATGGCCATGACGAACGAACCTGCGCCGCCCGCGACGAATGTCGCGTAATAGGCGCCAAGTTCCCTGTCGCTGCTCAGGATCGCGAGACCATTGATGGTGATGCCCTGATCAATCGCGTATTGCCGCGGCAGCAAGGGGTGCACACCGGAATTGTTGCGGGCGTCTCCCGATATGTCGATTTTGCGAAATAGCCCAGTATATGCGTTTTCGTTCAGCAATTCGGTTGCGCGCTGGATGGCTTCGCCAATAGCCGTGGCGCGGCCGCCACCTTTCCGCTCGATCCGTTCGACCTGGTCCGCGACATAGAGCGCATCGGCGGCAGTGCGCAGGTGAAACCAGGGCAGAACGGGGCGATTGAGATGGCCATAGCTCCATTCCATGACGGTTATCGCAAGGCCGTCTGGCATGGCAGCGATGGCCGCCTGCACATGCGGGCCGCGCAGTGCGTCGGCCACGCCCAGAAGTTGCAGGGCAAATTCCTGATCGGAAACGCTGACCGACGTGTCGATGGCAATGACCAGCTCGATGTCGACAGGCACTTGCGCCTGCGCACCGCTGAAAAAAGACGACAGCAGCAGCGCGGCCACCGCCTTTGTCAGAGCGCGTATCATTCGTCCGCCGCCGAGGGTGGTCCCGGATTCGTTGCCTCCATCGTCGGGCGGGCCGAAAACCAGTCGAACCACTGTGCCAAGGGCGGGAACCGCTTCAGCATTTCAGCGCCTTCCAGCGTCATCACGAAATACCCTAGGAACGGGCCCAGATACAAATCGGCCAGCGTCACTGATTTTTGGTTCAGGATCAGGCCCTCGTTCACAATCGCCTGCAACGCCCCAAGCGCGCGCTCTGCCCCCCGCAAACCGTCGGCAATCGCGGCTTCGTCCGGTTGCTCTCCTTCCAGCGGCGAGAACAGTCGTTCTGTCACGACCTTGGCGATGATCGGCCCGACCGCGTAGTCGTCCATCAAAGACATGACTTGCGTCATTCGCGCCGCCGCCCGATTGTCTTTGGGTATCAAGGAATTACCATCAAATGTCTGGTCAAGGTAGCGCGTGATCGCCTGCGCCTCGTACAGGACAAAATCATCGTGAACCAGCGTCGGAATCCGGCCGAACGGGTGCATTGCCAGATAGCTTTCGGGCAATGGCGGGTCGAACGGATCCATTTCAATAAAATCATAGGGCAGAGCGCGCTCGTGAAGTGCCAGCCGGGCGATCCAGACATAGACCGAGTCTTCGGTTCCATAGAGCGCAAGTCGCCCCTTGTTCGGTGCCTGAACCATTACGCAGGCGCCTTCTGTTTCAACAGATAATCCCGTACCAGATCGGCCAGAACCGAGCGATTGTCCTCGATCGCCATGTTGCGTTGGCCCTGATCCACGTCTTCGTCCCGCAGTACGCTGCCGCGGCGGTTCTCCAACAGGGCGCTTGCATAGGGCTTGCCGAACTCAGGGTGCCCTTGAACCGTGATGGCAAAGCCCGGATACCACAACGCGCCCTGTTCGCAGAAATCGGTCGAAGCAATCGTCACTGCGCCTTCGGGTTTTTCTTCGACCTGATCCTGATGATAGGCCTGAATTGCGATTTTTTCGGGCGCTTCACCCAGGTTCGAAGGCCAGTCGTCGGTTGTGGGGTACTCGTGCACGCCAAGTCCCCAACCCTTTTCGGATTTTCGCACGACGCCGCCCAAGGCTTGTGCGATGATTTGATGCCCAAAGCAGATTCCGAACATCAACCTGCCGTCATCGCGTGCGTCGCGAATGAACTGTTCGAGCGGCGGAATCCAGGCATGATCTTCGTAGGCGCCGAATTTCGATCCTGTAATCACCCACAGATCGGCGTCTTCGGGTCCGCTCGGGAATACTTCGTCCAGGACTGGAAAGGTCGAAAACTCGGCGTCGAGCCCTTTCAGCCATTGGCGCACCATGCCCGGGTAATCTCCGTGGTCAGCGGCGAGTTCCTCGGGCGGGCGACCTGTCTCAAGGATGCCCACACGGATTTTCTGGTTGCTCATCATGCTCTCCAGTCCTGAAACCCGTACCACGCATAGACAAGCGGTAGTAGTGCGCGCCGCCAGCGCCCAAGCTCAAACTTGCGCATGGGTAGGGTCATAACATGCGGGGTATTTACCCCCTTATTCAAAATCTGGGCCGCAATCATCGCGCCGGCATAACTGCCCAACGCGACGCCGTTGCCGTGATAGCAAAGCGCCGCCCATGCCCGGTCAAGGCCGGGGATCGGTCCGGCATAGGGTGTCCGGTTTCTGGCCAGACTCAAAAGGCCAGACCAGTAGTGGGCGGTTTCGACGTGTTGCCATGCCGGGAATATCCGGTCGAAATCGGCGCGCGCGCGCGCTTTGGTTTCGGCCTCGCTTTGCGCTGTGGTTCGAGACGCCGCGCGCAGGCCGAAAAGCATTCTGTTGTCCGGAAGCAGTCGAAAGTAATGTACAAGGTGGCGGCTGTCGAAACACATCTGACGGCTGGTCCATCCCTGTGCATTGAGCTCATCCTCGGTCATCGGTCGGGTGGTGATGATTCCCGATTGTACAGGCAGATACCGCCCGCGCAGCCATGACGGCAGGTTTTCTGAACTATAACCGTTTGTTGCCACCACGATGTTCTTTGCGCGAAGTTCGCCCTGCGGTGTCTTCAGCAGATGGCGACCATCGTCTGCACGCGTCATCTCGGTCACGGCGCTGTTGCCGAAGATGCGAACGCCTTCGTTTGCAGTCACGCGCGCCAATCCGGCGGCATATTTCAACGGGTTCAGGGCAAAGCCAATGGGCGTGGTCAGCGCGCCAAAAAATTCCGCACTGTTCAGGCCGTTTTCGGCTAATGCCTCCTGCGGCAGAAACTCGGGCTCGGCACCATAGATCTCGCGATACTCGGCGATCTCTTCTCGCATTTCATCGGCGGAGCGTTGTGAATGCGCCAGTTGGGTTTCGCCGTGGGAATGGGTATCCGCGTCGATTCCATGTGCGTCCAGCCTGTCCCGCACGAACCCCACGGCGTCGCGTTCCGCTCGCAGGTATTCAAGTGCGTTTTCTCGTCCCACATGCCGAGACAAATCACTTAGCCCCGTTTTGGAGCCGCCGATGCAGCAGAATCCGCCATTGCGGCCTGAGGCACCCCAGCCCGGTTGTTGGGCTTCCAAAACTACGACGTCCTGACCGCCGCGCACCAGTTCCAGCGCCGCATTTAGCCCGGTGAAGCCTGCGCCGATGACGGCGGTGTCGCAGCTTGCCGCGCCGGCCAGTGCCGGATAGTCCGGGCATTCGAGTGTTGTCGACCAGAAACTGTCTGCGATCGGGGCCGGGCCATAGGCCATGTCTTCGAACAATCGCATGGTCAGATCCTACTGAGATAATATTTGTACTCTGCCGGAGTAATCGGATCTAGGATCGCGGAGATCTCGTCCCGTTTCACGATTGCATAAAGGCTCCGGTAGTCACCGAAGATCTCCTCGGCGATCGGCGCAGAAGCGAAACGATCCACGGCCGAGTGCCAATCGTGATCCAACGGTTTGGCCGGCTGACAGGCGGGGTCGTCCAGTGGCAGTTGTAACGCCGGTGCGTTTTCCAGCCCGTGCATCATTCCGCCAAGTATGGCGGCCAGAGCCAGATACGGGTTGGTGTCGGCACCGCTGATCCGGTGTTCCAGCCGTGCCGCCGGGCCCTTGGTCTCGGGCAAACGTACCGAGGCCGCGCGGTTGTCCAGCCCCCAATCCGGTGTCGCGGGGGCAAAACTGTTCGGCCTGAAGCGCCGATAAGAGTTGCCATGAGGTGCGAAGATCGCCTGCAGATCGCGCATGGTGTCCAGAACGCCCGACACCGCGTTTTGAAGGGTCTGTGCAATTTCCTCCCCGTCCGCGGGGGCGAAAACGTTGTTACCGTCCTTGTCGATCACCGAGGCGTGCACATGCATGCCGCTGCCGGGGCGATCCAGATAGGGTTTGGCCATGAACGTGGCCTCGTACCCGTGGCTGGCGACAACCCCGCGGACCAGACGACGGAACATGAGCGCGGTTTCGGCCGCTGCCAGCACGTCGTCGGTGTGGTGAAAGTTGATCTCGAATTGCCCGGGGCCATATTCGGCGATCAGAGTATCGGTCGCCAAACCTTGCGCGGCACTCGCGGACAGGATGTCGTTCAGGATGACTTCGCGCCGCGCGAGAAGCTCCATGTCGTAATTCTGGGCGTCCGGGCTGAAGGCGGGAGGCTGGGGGGCCTCGCTGCGCTCGCCCCGTGCCCGGACGATGTAGAATTCCAGCTCGGTCGCAACGACCGGGCGCCAGCCCTTTTCGCTGAACCTGTTCCACACTGCGCGCAGCATCTCGCGCGGGGATTGCGGACTGATTACACCTTGCATGTCGGTCATTTCGACCAGAACCTGCGCCACGTTGCCCGGCAGCCATGGGACAGGGTGCAGAGTACCTTCGATCGGCATCAGAATACCGTCGGGGTCGCCCACTTCGATGCCAAGACCGGTGTTTTCGACCTCGTTTCCCATGATGGCGGGCGCGTAGGTGGACAGGGGCAGACGAACTGCCCCCTTTTCCAGTTTTTCGACACCATCGCCGGGCAGCCACTTGCCACGCAGGACCGCATTGATATCGCAAAGCAGCAGCTCGATCCTGTCCGGAATGCCGTGGAGCCGGCAATAGTCGTCGTATTCTCTGGCAAAACTCATGCCATTTGCTCCGCCATCTGTTCTTCTCTCTGACGTTTTTTGACGGCGCTTTTGCTTAACAGCGAAGCGCTGATTGTACCGATAGTGACCAGTCCGATCAGAATTGTTGACAGCGCATTGATCTCGGGGCTGACGCCCAATCGGACCGAGCTGAAGATCTTGATCGGCAGGGTGGTGGACGACGGGCCTGCCACGAAGGATGCGATGACCAGATCGTCAAGCGACAAGGTCAATGCCAACAGCCAACCCGAAATCACGGCTGGCGCGATGATCGGAAGCGTTACCGACTTGAACGCATCGAACGGCGTGCAGCCCAGGTCCAGAGCGGCCTCTTCGACCGAGCGGTCAAAGCTGACCAGACGTGAGCTGACCACCACCGAAACGTAACACATCGAAAACGTCGTGTGCGCCAGAACGATGGTCAGGATGCCGCGGTCCAAACCGATCGAGATGAACAGCAACAACAAGGACAGGCCCGTGATTACTTCGGGCATCACGAGTGGTGCGTAGATCATTCCGGAAAACAGTGTGCGGCCGAAAAACCGGCCTCCGCGCACCAGAACGTAAGCAGCCATCGTTCCCAGAACCGTTGCTGCGATGGACGAGGCGAACGCAACCTTCAGAGTCACGACCGCAGCATCAAGAAACGCCTCGTTCTTGACCAGTTCGCCATACCATTTGGTCGAGAAACCGCCCCAAACCGTCACAAGCCGGGATTCGTTGAAGCTGTAGATGATCAGTATGATCATCGGCAGATAGAGAAACGCGAACCCAAGCGTGAGCGAGGTTGCGTTGAACCAGGTTAAACGCCTCATCTCTCGGCCTCCATCATCTTCTGTTCATTGCGTTGATAAAGAACGATGGGGATGATCAGGATCATCAGCAGAACGATCGCCACCGCACTTGCAACAGGCCAGTCGCGGTTCGAGAAGAACTCTTCGAACAGGACCTTGCCGATCATGAGCGTTCCGGACCCGCCCAGCAGCGACGGTATGACGAATTCACCCAACGCGGGAATGAATACGAGGAAGCATCCCGCGATGATACCGGATTTAGACAGCGGAACGGTGATCAGCCAAAATGCCGATATGCGCGAGCATCCAAGGTCTTCACCGGCCTCTAGCAGCGATCCGTCCAGTTTCTCCAGCGTCGAATAAATCGGCAGGATCATGAATGGGCAATAGGTGTAGACGATACCGATATAGACGGCCCAGTTGGTGTTGAGGATTGTCAGCGGTTCACCGATGATCCCCAGCCACATGAGAAACTGATTCAGCAGACCTTCCTGGCTGAGAATTCCCATCCATGAATAGACACGGATCAGAAAGCTGGTCCAGAACGGCAGGATTACCAGCATCATCAGGGTCGGGCGCCATTCGTCTGGGGCATTTGCCATTCCGTAAGCAATGGGAAATCCGACCAACAGGCACAGGAACGTCGACAAAATCGCGATCCGAAGACTGGACAGGTAGCTTTTCCAGTACAGGTCGTCGGTCGTCAGAAAGACGTAGTTTTCCAGATCGAGCTGCGAGAAGAACTCTTTTATCGAGCTCCAGCCGCCCGCCAGATCCAATGTTGGAGTGTAGGGTGGGATTGCAAGGGCCGTGTCGGACAGCGAGATCTTGAGAACGATCCCGAACGGGATCAGGAACAGGATCAGCAGCCACATGTATGGCACGGCTATGAGAAAGAAACGCCTATAGTTCATGACTGTCTCCCGTTACCGGTCCAGCACGATGCCGGCGGTCTCGGTCCAGGACAGCCACACCTTGTCGTCCCAGGTCAGATCCCGTCGGGCGACACGGCGATTGTTGGCAGTTTGTGCCTTGACCATGACACCGTTGGGCAATTCGACCTTGTAGGTCGAGATATTACCCAGATAGGCGATGTCGTGAATCGTGCCCTGTACGACATTGGTCCGGTCGGACGGGCGCTCTTTGCTGATTGATACCTTCTCGGGGCGTATTGCAAATGTGCAGCGCGCTTCGACGTTTGGTGCATGTGGGCATTCCGCGACCAGGGGCGCCTGGCCTTCGGACCAGTACAGCTCTGTCTTGCCGTCGCCGCGGGGTTTTGTGTTGCCCTCGATCAGGTTCACATCGCCGATGAAGTCTGCCACGTAAACCGAGTTCGGATTCTCGTAAATACGGTCCGGGGTTTCGACCTGGATCAGCTCGCCATGATCCATAACCGCAATACGGCTGGCGACGGTCATCGCCTCTTCCTGGTCGTGAGTCACGATCACAAAGGTGGTGCCGGTCTTTTCCTGAATGTCCATCAGTTCGAACTGCGTGTCCTGACGCAGCTTTTTGTCCAGCGCGCCAAGCGGTTCGTCCAGCAGCAGCAGTTTGGGTGCCTTGGCCAGCGACCGGGCCAGCGCGACCCGTTGCCTTTGTCCGCCGGAAATCTGGTGCGGTTTGCGCTGCGCGAACTTGTCGAGCTGAACGAGGCTCAGCATCTCCTCGACGCGGGCGGCGACCTTGTCCTTGGCCATCTTGTCGCGTTTTAACCCGAACGCGATGTTGTCCCAGACAGACAGGTGTGGAAACAGCGCGTAGCTTTGAAACATCATGTTCACGGCGCGCTTGTTCGGAGGGACGTTGACCATGTCCTGGCCGTCGATCGTAATTACGCCTTCGGTTGGAGTTTCAAAGCCGCCGAGCATCCGCATCAGAGTCGTCTTGCCGCAGCCCGAGGGGCCCAGCAGCGCAAAAAACTCCTTGCTGTAAATGTCCAGGTCAATGTTGTTGATCGCGGTGAATGAGCCGAACTTCTTGGTCACCGATTTAAACGAAATCAGCGGCGTTTCTTCCGGATTCGTCCAGGGTGCGAAGTCAGATACACTTGCCGGTTGGTTCATGTTTAGTCCCTCCTTACGGAAGCCGCCCGGCCCGTATTCGGGCCGGGCGGTCCAATTTGAGCGTAAGCTGAGATTAAGTACCAGATTTAACCTTAGTCCACAGCCGGGTTGCAGCACGCTGCGTTTTGGGAGGCCACGGGTTGGTTGTGTACAGGTTGTTCAATGTGGCTTCGTCAGGGTAAATTGCGGTGTCGCCGATCACATCTTCGTTCAGCTCTTGGTTTTCCGTCTTAACCCCGTTGGCGAAGTAGACATAGTTAGATGCAGCGGCGATGTTCTCGGGGTTGATGATGAAGTTAATAAAAGCATGGGCCGCTTCCGGGTTCGGAGCATCGGCAGGAATTGCCATCTGATCGAACCACATCAACGAGCCTTCCTTGACTGGGTTATAGACGATTTCAACCCCGTTGTCGGCTTCGGCGGCACGGTCGCGGGCCTGAAGAATGTCACCGGACCAGCCGAAGGCGACGCAGATGTCGCCGTTGGCCAGTGCAGAAATGTATTCTGAGCTATGGAATTTTTTCACGAACGGGCGCACCGCGCTTAGTACAGGTTCGGCTTTCTGAATGGTCTCGACATCCTGGGCATCTGGGTTCTCACCAATGAATTTCAGCGCGGCGGGGATTACCTCGCCGGGAGCGTCCAGAATGTAAACCCCGCACTCGGTCAGCTTTTCCATGTATTCGGGGTTGAAAACCAACTCTAGCGAATCCACCGGTGCGTCTTCGCCAAGCACTTCCTTGACCTTGGGCAAATTGGCTCCAATACCTGTCGTGCCCCACATATAGTTCACGGAATAAGCGTTCTCTGGGTCATATCCTGCGGTGCGGTCCTGAATGACGTCCCACAAATGCTCGGAATTCGGCAGCTTCGACTTGTCCAAGGGCTGGAACACTCCGGCAGCGATTTGACGCTGCAGGAATGTCGCCGAAGGTACGACGACATCGTAGCCCGACTGGCCGGCGAGCAGCTTGGTCTCCAGAACCTCGTTGCTGTCAAAAACGTCGTAGATGAGATCAATGCCGGTTTCTTCTTCGAATTTTGCCAGCAATTCTTCGTCAATGTAGTCCGACCAGTTATAGACGCGAACTTCCTCGGACCATGCGGCTTGAGCCGTCATCAACAGGGCCGCAATGACAGTGGTTGATTTCTTGTTGAGCATTCATTCCTCCCTCAGGTCTGATTTGCCTCACCGGCACTTTTGATCAAAAAATGATTCTTTGCAATCCCCACGCGGAAATTTGATAAACTTTTGACAATCCGTTAGGTTCCGGCTGCGTCAAATGCGACCTGAGGAAAGGAGAAAAATGAACCGGTTAGTTGGCAAGCGGCCAGAGCACGAAACTATCTATGTTCGAGTAAAAGAAAAGATTCTGTTCGGGGAATTCGTACCTGGTCAACCTCTCACCATACACGGACTGGCAGAATCAATCGGGTCCGGCGTCACTCCGGTGAGAGAGGCGATTCGACGCCTGACTGCTGAGGGTGCGTTGGTGACGCTCGAAAACCGCCGCGTGGAAGTGCCTGCGATGACCGGGCATCGTTTAAGCCAAATTGATATGGTTCGAAAAGCGATTGAGCCAGATCTTGCCGCGATGGGGGCCAGGCAGGTCAATCTTGAAGATGTTGAAGAGCTTGAGCGAATCGATGCCAAAGTGAATACGGCTATCGAAGTGGGCGATATACGTAGCTACCTCGAGGCAAACTATCAGTTCCACTTCACGTTATACTCCTTTGCAAACGCTGAAATCTTGCAACGGATCGCCGAGTCCCTTTGGTTGCAGATGGGGCCGTCCCTGCGTGTGGTTTGTGGCCGATTCGGGACCGCCAATCTGAAAGACCAGCACCGTGAAGCGACCAATGCATTGCGTGAGGGCGACGTGGAAAAAGTTCGTTCGGCATTTGAGGAGGACATTCGCCAGGGTATGGAATTTGTCCATCAGACTCTTGTGACAAAGTGAAATACTGCATCAAAAGTATTATCTTCGGAGCGGCGATTGACTATGTGACAAAATTTGATCAAAATCCGCTGAGCAAATGACACGCCCAATGTGGCGGCCCGGAGGAATTTATGGAAAAGGCGATCGGCATGAACTGGCTGGAGAACTTGTCGGAAGAGTTCGTGGCATACGCGCAGGGGCGCCGCGTGGACGAGGTCGAATGCATCGTTCCCGATTTGGCTGGAACATCGCGCGGCAAGGCAATGCCTTCAACGAAGTTCGACCCCGATGCAGAGTTGGCGCTGCCTATATCGCTGTTTTATCAGACGATTTCCGGCGAGTACGTCGATATGGAAATCGAAGGCCAATGGCTTGAGAAGGACATAGTTCTGAGGCCGGACATGAACACGGCCTGTGCCGTCCCCTGGGCTGATGATCTGTCTGTCCAGGTGATCTGCGACATGTTCAACCGCGATGGAAGCCCGTTGGCGATTGCGCCACGCACAGTTCTGCAACGCGTGGTGCGCGCCTATCGTGACAAGGGCTGGAAGCCGGTCGTTGCCCCCGAGCTGGAGTTTTACCTGACCAAACCGAACCTGGACCCTAACGAGCCGATCGAACCGCCGCTGGGACGCACCGGACGAAAAGGCGCCAGCCGTCAGGTCTATTCGATGGCTGCGGTCGATGAATATGGACCGGTCATCGACACCATCTACGACTATGCCGAGGTGCAGGGGCTGGAGATCGATACCGTCATTCAGGAAGGCGGCGCCGGTCAGATCGAGATCAACCTGATGCATGGCGACCCTGTGCATCTGGCGGACCAGGTGTTCTATTTCAAGCGCACGATCCGTGAGGCGGCGCTGAAGAACGGGGTATTTGCTACGTTCATGGCCAAGCCCATCCGTGATGAGCCCGGCAGTGCCATGCATGTTCATCAAAGCATCGTCGAGATTGAGACCGGCAAGAATATCTTTTCGAACGAGGATGGCTCGGCAGCGGATCTGTTCCGCTGGTTCATCGGTGGTTCGCAGAAATACATGATGCAGATCGTTCCGTTGCTGGCGCCCTACGTCAATTCCTACCGCCGGATCACGGTCGAGGGCCAAAGCGCGCCCGCGAACCTGGAATGGGCCGGCGACAATCGCACCACCGGGTTGCGCGTGCCCCATTCCGGCCCGGCCGCGCGCCGGCTGGAAAACAGGGTTATCGGCATGGACTGCAACCCCTACATCGCCATCGCGGCGTCGCTGGCCTGCGGATATCTGGGGATGATGAACAAGGTCGAACCGCGTGCGGAAGCCAGGGAAGAGGTCTGGGAAGCAGAAGAACCGTTGCCCGCAAGCTTGCGCGAGGCGCTCGACCAGTTCGACGAGGCAACCGAGATTCGTTCGGTTCTGGGCGAGGAGTTCTGCCGCCTTTTCGCCGACATCAAGCGCGCGGAAAACGAGGAATACCAGCGCGAAATCTCACCCTGGGAACGCCAGCACCTTCTTTTGAACGTCTGAAAGAGAGGCGATTATGACAACACTTGCAAACCACCTGCCCACAGCCGAATTGCAGGCAATGGACGCCGCCCACCACCTTCATCCCTTCACCAAGGGTAACGAGCTGAATGAAAAAGGTGCTCGGGTCATCACCAGCGCGAAAGGCGTTTGGCTGAGGGATAGTGAAGGCACTGAAATTCTTGACGGAATGGCGGGTCTTTGGTGTGTAAATATCGGGTACGGCCGGGATGAACTGGCCGAGGTCGCTGCCCGGCAGATGAAAGAGCTGCCGTATTACAACACCTTCTTCCAGACTACGCATGTGCCGGCGTTGATGCTGGCCAAAAAGCTTGCCGAACTGGCGCCCGGTGATCTGAACCACGTGTTTTTTGCCAATGGCGGCTCGGACGCCAACGACACGAACATCCGTCTTGTGCGCACTTACTGGGCCGAAAAAGGGCAACCCGAACGCGACGTTATCATCTCGCGCTGGAACGCCTATCACGGTTCGACCATCGGCGGCACTTCGCTGGGTGGAATGAAGGGCATGCACGGGCAGGGTTCGCTGCCGATTCCGGGTATCGAGTTCATTGATCAGCCGCACTGGTGGGCCGAAGGCGGCGACACGAGTCCTGAAGAATTCGGGTTGGAACGTGCGCGTCAGCTTGAGGAGAAGATCAAGGAAGTGGGCCCCGACAGGGTCGCGGCCTTCTTCGGCGAGCCGATTCAGGGTGCCGGAGGCGTGATCGTTCCGCCCGCGACCTACTGGCCGGAAATTCAGCGGATCTGCAAGAAATACGACATTCTGCTGATCGCGGATGAGGTGATCTGCGGCTTTGGCCGGACCGGCAACTGGTTTGGATCGCAGACCCTGGGCATTCAGCCAGACATCATGACCGTGGCCAAGGGCCTCAGTTCGGGTTACGCGCCGATCGGTGCGTCGATCGTTTCAGATGAAGTGGCGAAAGTTCTGGACGGGACCGAGTTCAATCACGGTTACACCTACTCGGGCCATCCGGTTGCTTGTGCCGTGGCGCTGGAAAACCTGCGTATTCTCGAAGAGGACGGTATCATCGATCACGTTCAAAACGTGGCCGCGCCGTATCTCAAGGAAAAATGGGAAGCGCTGGCGGATCATCCGCTTGTGGGCGAAGCGAAGATCGTCGGCATGATGGCCTCGATCGCGCTGACACCGGACAAGGCGGCGCGCGCGACGTTTGCTTCGGATGCGGGTACCGTGGGCTACATTTGCCGCGAGCATTGCTTTGCCAACAATGTAATCATGCGCCATGTCGGAGACCGGATGATCATTTCGCCGCCGCTGACCATAACGCCGGCCGAAATCGATATCCTGATCGAACGCGCCCGAAAATCGCTTGATGAATGCCTGGAGCAGATCCGCTCTGAAGGCATGTTCGAAGCAGCCTGACAAAAGAGTAAAATATGGACCTGCTGACTGCCAACGACCGCCCGGGCGAATACCCGGACTCGTACTATGCAAATATTGCCGAAACCCTGGACCCGTTTCCAAAAGCGCAAGGTTCGCTGGAATGCGACGTGTGCGTTGTTGGGGCTGGCTTCACCGGGCTTTCAGCCGCTTATCACCTGGCGCAGCGCGGTTATGACGTGATCGTGCTGGACGCGCAGCGCGTCGGCTTTGGCGCATCGGGTCGGAATGGCGGTCAGGTCAGCATGGGCCAGCGGGTCGATCAGGAAGACCTTGAGGACATGGTCGGAGACGAGCATGCGCGCCAGTTGTGGGACATCGGCGCGCAGGCCGTCGATCTGGTGCGCACGCTCACGCAGAAGCCGGAAGTCCGGACCGAGTTTCACGACGGCGTGATTCACACGGTTCACAAGGAACGGTATCACAAGCACAATGTTCACTATGTCGAACACATGTCCAAGAAGTACGGATATGACAAGGTTCGTCTTCTGGACAAGGACGAGTGCAGGCATCTGGTCAACTCGCCGGCCTATTTTGGCGGTACGCTGGATATGGGGGCCGGGCATGTAAACCCGTTCGAACTGGTGCTCGGTCTGGCGCGTCTGGCGGTAAATTCCGGTGTCCGGATTTTTGAACAGTCGAAAGTCACCGGGATCATCGAAGGCGATCCCGCTATCGTCAAGACCGGTAACGCCAGCGTCAAGGCACGTTATGTTGTGCTGGGCTGTAACGGCTATTTGGGTACGATGCACAAGCATGTGGCGCAGCGGGTGATGCCCATCAACAACTTCATTGTCTCGACCGCACCGATGAGCGCGGCGGCACAGGAAGAGATCATTCGCAACAACTATGCGGTTGCGGACAGCAAATTCGTGATCAACTATTTCCGGTTCTCGGACGATCATCGCCTTCTGTTTGGCGGTACGGAAAGCTATGGCTACAAGTTTCCGGCAGATATTGCGTCGGCCGTGCGCAAGCCGATGGCGGAGATTTTCCCACAGCTCAAGGACATCGAGATCGAGCATGCCTGGGGGGGAACTCTGGGCATCACTATGAACCGAATGCCGCATTACGAGCGGATGTCAGGCAACATCCTGACGCTTTCCGGCTTTTCAGGCGCGGGGGTGGCGCTGGCCACTCTGTCGGGTCAGATTGCTGCGGAAACGATCGCCGGTCAGGCGGAACGCTTTGACATCATGGCAAAAGTTCCGACCAAGACCTTCCCGGGCGGACCGATGCTTCGAACTCCTTTGCTGATTCTGGCTATGTTGTGGTTCAGCCTGCGCGACAAACTCTGACAAGGGTGCCCGGTGCCTTCCGCGCCGGGTTTTGGTAGAAAACTAAATGGACGGTTAGTTATAAAATGTGTGCGGCAGTTACGAAACCGGATGGGCGGATCAAACGAGGCGAGGAAACACGCTCGCGTATTCTGGACGCCGCCGTTGATTGCATCGCGGAATTCGGTCTCGGCGGCACAACAGTCGGGCGTGTGGCCGAGCGTTGCGGCGTGTCCCAGTCACTTGTCATCGTGCATTTCAAGTCCAAGAAGAACCTGTTTGCCGCCGTCCTCAGACAGCTTTGCGAACCTTACGAGGAGGAATGGCAGGCGCTGTGCAAGGATGAGCGGGGCGACCCGCTGGAACGGCTGTTGCGGATGGCCGAAATGGAGTTGCAGCACGCTTCTGAAAACCCCCGTGCCATCGCAGTCTGGTTTGCCTTCTGGGGATTGCGCGAGGGCACTGAGATTTATGGGGAAATCATGGGGCCGGACGACCTGACCCACACGCAAACATTGCGACGATTGGTCGGCGAGGTCTGCGCGGGCAGGCCGGCCGAACAGATCGAGACAATCTACTGTGGCGTGTCGTCGATTCTGTGGGGATATCTGTCGATGGTGCACGTAGGTACGACAACCCCGCCACCTGATCGTGTGTTGTCGGCGATCTGTCAGCTTCTGAAACCTTACGCTTCGGATGGGGCGGTGCCCGCGCCCGATTCAGACGCGGGTGATGTCCGATGAAAAGACTCTACGAACCGCTGGCCTATGGCGACCGCCCGATCCGCGACCGGTATTGGGACAGCACTGTTGATACGCCCCCGCCGGACTATCCGGCCCAGACCGGCGAGACCGAATGTGAATTTGCCATCATCGGTGGCGGTTATACCGGATTGTCTGCCGCCCTGACACTGGCCGAGGCCGGGGCTGATGTAGTGCTGCTGGATGCACAGGGGCCAGGTTGGGGCGCGTCCGGGCGCAATGGCGGGCTGGTATCCGTCGGTAGTGCCAAGCTGGAAGATGACGACATCGTCAGGAAATACGGCGCAGCGGACGCGCGGGTGTTTTTCGATGCGGAACGCGCTTCGGTTGATCTTGTCGAGGAATATCTGGATCGTTTCGAACTGGATGTGGACCGCCACTCCAAAGGCTATACCTATGTGGCCCATCGCGCGGATGCGATCGAAGGGTTGAAGGAATACGGGCAGGAATACACGAGCCGATACGGGCTGCCCTACGAATTCGTGCGCCAGGAAGAGATGGTCGATCATGGCCTGAACAGCCCCGATTTCTACGGTGCGGTACATCTGCCCATAGGTTTCGCGCTGAACCCGATGAAATTTGTGCTGGGTTTGACCCGGCAGGCTGAAGCCGCCGGGGTGCGTATGTTCGCGCATTCCGCCGTCACCCGAATTGCCCAGGACAACGGCCACGTATTGCATACGCCCAAAGGGATCGTGCGCGCGAAAAAGCTGCTGATTGCAACAAACGGCTATTCCTCGGACGATCTGCCCCGCGCGTTTGCAGGCCGTTACCTGCCGGTGCAGTCCAACATTCTGGTCACTCGTCCGATGAGCGATGATGAAATCCAGGCGCAGGGGTGGTGGAGCAAGCAGATGGTCTGCGACTCGCGCACGTTGCTGCACTACTTCCGGCTGCTGCCGGACAAACGGATGCTGCTGGGCCTGCGCGGCTCGGTGCGTGTGACCGAGACCAACATCAAGGCAACCGAGGCCAAAGCACGTGCGGATTTCGAACGGATGTTCCCGGAATGGCGGCATGTGGAAACGGCGCATTTCTGGTCGGGCCTGATCTGTATGACCCGCAATCTGGTGCCCTTCGCCGGTGCGGTTCCGGGGCTGGGCAACGCGTGGGCGGCGCTGGGATATCACGGTGGCGGAGTGACCATGGCGCCGTATGCGGGCGCCTTGATTGCCGACATGGCGCTTGGCCGAACACGCCTGCCACATCCTGATCTGATGAAGCGGTCGATGCGCCGGTTCGAGCTGGGACCATGGCGGCGCGCTTCTCTGCCGCTGGCCTTCACCTGGTACAACCTGAAAGACAACCTCTGACCTTGCCAAAGGAGCGCTATGGGCGTTCTGAACCTGCAAAACCTGCCTGATATCCCCGACAATCAACTGGAAGACTGGGGCCCCGTGCCGGAACCCATCGACAGCGAACCGTCGTTGCTGGGTGGACTGACCCTGGCGGAAAACGACGACGGATCCGAGGTTGGCGTCTGGTCCTGCACTCCCGGCAAATGGCGCCGAAAATCAAGGATGCCGAGATGTGCTATTTCACTCCAGGCTCGTGCACGTATACGGACGAACAGGGCAATGTAACCGAGATCGACGCCGGCGACATGGTCTATTTTTTGGCCATGAGCCTTGGTGTTTGGGAGATCAAGGACCACGCCTGCAAAGCCTAGATCACTTACAAAAGCAAGTAATTCCAACGCATTGGGTGGATCGCGCCCCGTTGGTTCCTTTCAGTGGAGAAGACTGATGTCCTATGCGAAAACCGACAAGTTCAATATCAACGGCGAATGGGTCGACTCGGTGTCGTATCGGTGATGCTGCCGCATGTCACAGCAGCCATGAAGTAGCGAAGGGCATTGAGGCTGGTATCCACCACGTCTCTCAATTCAGTTTTTTCGATTTTAGAATTTCAATTTTTCAGATTCTCAAAAAATAGAATTGAGCCAATAGTCGTGCCGTTTACAAAGCCCAGGGAGGTTGGGATGCAAAGCCACGCACGGGTTGTCATCGTCGGTGGCGGTGTCGGGGGATTGTCGGCGCTGTACCATTTGACGCAGGAAGGTTGGACGGATGCCGTCCTGCTGGAACGCAACGAACTGACCTCTGGCACCACCTGGCATTCGGCGGCGCAGTGTCCAAGTGTGGCGTTCAACCAGTTGCTGCTCTTGCTGCGTGACTACACGATCAAGCTCTACAAGGAACTGGCCGATGATCCCGCCTATCCGATCAACTACCACTATGCCACAGGTGGCATGCGCCTTTTGACGAACCAAACGCATCTGGACGAGGTGCACCACATCATTTCCGTGGCCAAGGGGCTGGGACTAGAGTTCGATTTGCTCGACGCAGCCGAAGCACAGCGCCGCAATCCGCTTTTGAACGTAGACGGCGTGCTTGCGGCGATGTGGGACGAAAAGGACGGCGACATCGACCCAGCACAACTGTGTCAGGCGTTGGCGGCCCGATCACGCAAGGCCGGGGCCAGCATTTACCGCAACACTCCGGTGACGGGGTTGCGGCAGCTTCCGACCGGTGAATGGTGCGTGACAACGGACAAGGGATCTATCACCGCCGAACACATCGTGATTGCGGCTGGGTATCGGGTGAATGAGGTCGGCGCGCTGATGGGCATTGAATACCCGGTCATCGCCATGGAGCACATGTACTTCGTGACCGAGGATATTCCGGATCTTGTAGACCGCCCGGACCGGGTTCCGATGGTGCGGTGCCCGCGCGATACCTTCTACATGCGTCAGGAGAAAAAAGGGCTGTTGGTCGGCATCTACGAGCACGATTGCAAGACGTTCGGCATGGATGGGATCGACCCGGACTTCGTCAACGCGCTTTGCCCGGATGATCTGGATCGGCTCTTGCCCAAAATGGAACCGATCTTTGACCGCCTGCCATGTCTAAAGGAAGTCGGCATCAAATCGGTGGTGAACGGACCGATATCCTATGCCTCGGACGCAGGACCCCTGGTTGGCAAACAACCGGGGTTGCGAAACTGCTGGTCGATGAATGGATTGCGGGTCGGCATCGGCGAAGGGGGCGGCTATGGCAAAATGATCGCGCAGATGATGGTTCATGGCGAAACCGAATGGGACAGTTGGCAACTGGACCCGCGCCGGATCACAAGCTTTGCCAATACAGAGTACACCGCGCTGAAATCCATTGAGGATTACCAGAACGAGTTCCGATGGCATCTGCCGCATGAACATCGCCCGGCCGGACGCCCCGCAAAGACTTCTCCGCTCTATCCGGTATTGAAGGCGCAAGGGGCGGAATTTGGCGTAGTCAACGGTTGGGAACGCACGAATTTCTACAAGCCGGAAGCTGAATTCAAGGAAAGCCACGGCTATGCCTTTCAGAACTGGCACGATGTTGTGGCATCGGAAATTGAGATGCTGCGAAATGGTGTTGGGTTGGCCGAGCTTTCCGGCTTCAATCATTGCCGGATCAGTGGCAATGGCGCTGTGGAATGGCTGAGCAGCCTGACATGTTCGCCCGTATCAGGCAGGACCGGAAAAGCCAGTCTTTGTTATTTTCTGACGCCGAAAGGAAACATCGCGGGTGAGGCCACCATCGTCCCGTTCCAAAACGGCGATATCTTTTATGGTTCTGCCGCCACGGCAGAATATCACGACCTGGATTGGCTCACCGAGCATCTGCCCGAAGGTTCAGACATTCGCATTGAAAGCCGAACCAACACGCATACCATGCTGGTCATAGCCGGGCCGAAGACCCGCCAGCTATTGGCGTCGGTGTCTCCGCGCAGCCGCTTCGGCCAGCAGGATTTCCCGTGGCTGACGGCGCAGAACATATTCATCGGCCACGTTGAAGCGCTGGCAATCGCCATCAGCTATTCCGGCGAGCAGGCTTTCGAGCTGCATATACCCAACAATCAGCTTTACGCGGCCTACGAGATTCTGACACGTGCGGGTGCGGAATTGAACCTTTCCCACTTTGGCATGTACGCGATAGACTCGATGCGGTTGGAAAAGGGATATGGTCACTGGAAGGGCGACTTCATCACCGAGTTCAACCCGGTCGAAGCTGGTTTGGGTCGTTTTGTGGATATGAAAAAGGACTTTCCGGGAAAGACCGGGCTGGGGGCGCAAATGGATGCCGGAAACAGGAAAGAGCGGGTTCTACTTGAACTCAGCAGCGCGGACGCGCCGGCACAGCCCGGCGAAGGGGTCTTTGTTCAAGGCCGCCCCGTGGGCTCGATAACCTCTGCAGGATGGGGGCATCGCGTAGGAAAGAACCTTGCCATGGCCTATGTCGAGCCCGAACATGCGGGCAAAGACACGGAACTGGAAGTTTTGCTAATCGGCAATCCTGCTCAGGCTGTTGTGTGCGTTCCGTGTCTTTTTGACCCAGAAAACAGGATTCCGAGGGGGCTGGCATGACGAGTAAGGAGGCGCGAAGAAGTCGCTCGGGCGGGCGCGCGGCACGGATCGCCTCGCGTCTGAATCCGGGCGACGAGGTGCCGAATGCGGCACCGTCCGGCTTGCCCGGCGGCCAGTACCGCCCGCTGACGGATAGCCAATGCCGACAAATCACCGATGCAGCGTTCGCTTTGTTGGCCACGGTCGGCATTGGCGACGTTCCCGATCCGGTCAAACGGCTCGCCAAAGCGCGTGGATGCCGAATCGATGACGAGGGGCGTGTGCTCTACTCGCGGGATTTCGTCGAGGACATCATTGCGGCGACACCAAAATCGGTCACTCTGTACGGTCAGGACCCGCGCCATGACTTCGAGGTAAAACAACAGGATGTTCGCTTTGGCACCGGAGGCGCGGCGGTGCAGACGCTGGATCTGAACAGCGGCAATTATCGGCCATCGACCCTGCGAGACCTGTATGATTTCGCGCGCTTGGCCGACCAGTTGGACAATATCTGCTGGTTTACGCGTTGCTGCGTCGCCACGGATGTGCCCGATATCTTTGACCTGGACATCAATACGGCCTACGCCATCGCCAGCGGCACCACAAAGCCGATCGGGAACAGCTTCAGCTTTGGAAGCCATGTGGATGCATGTGTCGAGATGTTCGACATGATCCTCGGCGAACCGGGTGCATTTGCCCGCCGGCCGTTTTGCAAGGCACATATTTCACCGATCATCTCGCCCATGCGCTATGGCGAAGATGCCGTGGACGTGGCCATCGCAGCACTGCGCCATAATATGCCGGTGAACACCATCATCGCAGCGCAATCCGGAGCAACAGCTCCGGCCCCGCTTGCCGGTATGCTGGCCCAGTCGCTTGCGGAAACACTGGCCGCACTGGTTTTGATCGATCTGTTGAAGCCGGGGCATCCGGTGATCTTCTCGAACTGGCCCTTCGTGGTGGATTTGCGTACCGGTGCGTTTTCCGGCGGCAGTGCCGAGATGGCTGTTCTGAATGCCGCGTCGGCCCAATTGACGAATGCCCTCGGCCTTGTTTCCGGCGTGGCGGCTTCGATGACGGATTCCAAACTTCCGGACGCGCAGGCCGGGTACGAAAAGGGACTCACTGTATTGGCGGCTGGGCTGGCCGGAGGAAATCTGATCTACGAATCCGCCGGCATGTTTGGCAGCCTTCTTGGCGTGTCTTTCGAAGGTTTCGTGATCGACAACGACATTTTGGGGTCTGTCCACCGCATCATTCGCGGGGTCGAGGTCAACAGCAATACCCTGGATCTGGATGCAATTGAACAAACTATCCGCGGCGCAGGACATTTCCTGGGCGGCGATCAGACACTGGCAGCGATGCAGCGCGACTATTTCTACCCACCCCTCAGCGACCGTGACAGCCCCGACGCCTGGTCAGAGGCCGGTAAGGCGGACATGCAGGAAAGGGCACGAGAGCGGGCCAAATCGCTGCTGGGCTCGCATTATCCATCCCATGTCAGCAGTGCGGCAGATGATCGGATTCGGGCCCGCTACAAGATTCACCTGGCGCGGCGCCACATGAATTAAACGACCGGTCAAAATGGAGCCGCAGCGCCAGGCATATCGGTTTTTCGGAACGGTATGTGACACAGATCAGCCTCTGCTTTCTTGGCTGATTTCCATCGTACCCACTGCCATCAACCGTTCTGGCGATGCTGTGTCTCCACGGTTTCACGCCAGTTGCCCGGTTGCACCGCATAGAAAATCCGGGCGCGTTTACCGCCATAGGTCAGCTTCGTGCCCTTTGGAATCCAGACAACGTCACCGGCGCACGCATCAATCGTTCCATCGTCCGTCGTCAGACGAAACTCTCCTTCGATAACGTAGACGATTTCGTCATAGTGGACGGTCCATGCGATCGCGCATTCGTCAAATTCAGCAAATCCTGCCGCCATTGTTGGGCTCAGGTCCGAAGAAATCGCGCGACCAACCCGTCCGATACCGGGCGGTCCGCCACGATACGTCAATTCAATGTCAGAGCCTCGGATCAGTTTTGCGGTCAATGCTCAAAACTCCAATCGATGCGCCCGGCCGCGCTCGGCAAGCCGCCGGTTCAGGTCGTCCGCTTCCGGTGCGCCGGATTCCAGCGCATAGACAAAAGCATGCGTCAGGTAAAAGCAGGCCGCGTCAACGTCCTGCGCAAGTTCCCGTTCATCGGCAGCAACCGTATACAGGTGAACCAGCGCCGCATGATCGTATTTTTCATGGGCGGCCAGCAGATTGCGGTCCAGAGCCTCATGGTCCATGACTAGCCTTTCGCAGAAATCGAAATGCGGGTTGTCACAGAAACGCCACTGGCCAGAATGCTTCTGGCCAGCCCGTCCCTGACGAAATCGATTAGGCAGTTCTGCCCTTTTCGATCTGGCTTGCGACCCAGTGGTGGAAGTTGTGGGTAGGGCCGTCCATCGCTGGCGAGAACCGGCCGCCGTCGAACAGCGCGCCATGGCGGCCTTTCTGCATGCCTTCGACCACGAACACGTCTTCCTCGAACACGGTTTTCCAAAGCTGGGCGTTCGAGGCGCGCAGCCCGTCATGCTCGGGCGTTTCGCGTTCGCTTTTCGCGTAGTACAGCTCGATATGTTCGATCGTGTTCTCCTGATCGACAGGTTCCAGCACGATGGCAAAGCTGTGATCGCGCTGAACACCCAACAGTACGTTTGGATACAACGCGACATATTCCGCGCCTTCATCCCATTTGTCGCTCAGGCCTTCGAAATCTGGCAACGTTGCGCCGTCCTGATCGGTCAGTTGGCGATAGACCAATGTACCCTGACCGGAATAGTGATCGCGCTTTTCGATGTTGTAGTGATCTTCCAGACGAGAATAGCTGTTCAGGCCGGGGTGAACCCAGGGCAGGTGATAGCTTTCGCAGTAGTTTTCGACCGCCAGTTTCCAGTTGGTTTTGACCTCCAGCTTAAAGCTCGACGACTCTCCACCGTGAAAGATCGGCTGTTCGAATTCTTTCCACCGCGCCATCAGCGCGCCATGAACCTCCTCGAACGCCGGGGCGTTGGCATCCACATTCACAAAGATCACATCGCGCCAGACATATGAGCGGATACGGATCAGGCCCAGTTCGTCCAGCTTGACGTCTTCATGGGTGTTCTGACCGGGGCCGCCGACATGGGGCGTGGTGCGCAGTTCGCCGTTCAGCCCGTAGCACCAGCTGTGGTAGGGGCACCGGATAGCACCGCGGATTTTCTGCGGCTTGTCGACCAGGATCATCCCGCGGTGACGGCAGGTGTTCTGGAACACACCGATCGAACCGTCGCGGTCGCGGACGATCAGCAGGGGCATGCCCAGGAAATCTACGGGTTTGGCATCGCCGGTCTCGGGGACATCCTTGCCAAAGCCGATCCCGGACCAGTTTGCATACAGGACCGACTGCTTTTCTTCGGCGAAGACTGCCGGATCAACATAGTGTTCGTTCGGCAGACCGTTCGCGGTGTTGACATCGGTCAGGACGGACGAAAGCGGGCTATGCTTGTTCATCAATATCTCCTGAAATTGAATCATGCGCGTTTTGCCCCTATTGGCGGAAGGAACGGGCAGGCCTCAATATCAGAAAAGCTAATCGCCGGGTGACCTGATCTAAACCGACGCAGCGTGGGCCTCATCAAGGATCCATTTTTTCAGGGCACGGGCACTTTCTGACAGCTCTTCGTCGGGGCGACCAACCAGATAAAACTGATTGGGAGCGCTCAGCTGGTGCTGCCCGACGGGAACGAGTTTTCCCGTTTCCAGCATCGGTCGGATCAATCTTTGCCAGCCAAGCGCAAGCCCCGCGCCTTTTTGCGCAAGCTGCAACGCCACCGAATAACTGTTGACGCGGTTTTCAACCGGGATTGTGCCGCGATAGCCAAACTGCTGAAACCAATCGGCCCAAGTGGTCCAGGTTCTGTCGTCTGTTTCCAGATGGATGAGCCGCTGTTTCGCAAGATCCTCCAACCCTGCTCCGTCCAGCTTTTCCGCCAATTCCGGACTTGCAACCGGGACCAGGTAGTCGCGATAGATCGGTGTATGAGTCAGCGTGGAATCTCCGTCGCGACCATAGCGAATGAAAAAGTCGATATCGGGCCTGTCTTTGAATGGACGGTCCTGCGACAACTGATTGACGTTCACGTCGGGCATTTCTCGCCAGAAGCGGATTATGGCAGGGGACAGCCAAAGCGCGGCGACGGCTGTGGTGGACCCAACGGTTACTTTTTCGCCGGATGTACGATCGCGGATCGTTTCAAGCGTTTTCGAGATGCGCGCGAACGAAGTTGCCAGCGATTCGTATAGAGCCTGCCCCTCCTCGGTCAGATTAACGCCGCGATGCTTTCGTTGAAACAACGGCGTCTCCAGGTCGCCTTCCAAGGCTTTGATCTGATGGCTGACGGCACCGGGTGTTACAGACAGTTCAATGGCTGCGTTCTTGAAACTCAGATGGCGTGCCGCGGCTTCAAATGCAGACAAAGTCGTCAGCGGCGGCAGATTGTAATGGCGTCGGGACATGGTGGGGAGGCTTCGATTATGGCTACGGTTTAGGTCGTTTCACGCAAGTATGAGTTTTTTTGACATTGAAGACCAGTAGCCTTTCCTATCAGGTGCGGCGCCAAGACCAGGAGGGTGAAAATGCCTCATACTTTCGGCGCCATCGATCGGCTTCCGCCGAATGACACGCCGTCTGGGTGGGTCGAACCCGGCGAATTGAATGTCATTGGCAATGTGCGGCAACATGATCGGCTGAACTGGTTTGACTGGACCGTTGTTGGCGCCGGCTTTACCGGCCTGGCTGCTGCGCGTCGGCTGGCCGAACTGAACCCGAGTGACCGGGTCGCCCTCATTGATGCAAAGCCTGTTGGTTGGGGGGCATCCGGGCGAAACTCGGGCTTTATCATTGATTTACCTCACAAATTCGATCTGGACAGTGCGGATTCGAGCCGGCTGGCGTCAATACTCAGGTTGAACACGCAGGCAATTGAGGATCTGCGGCACCTTGTCGATCAGTTCGAAATTCAGTGTGACTGGTCGCAGGTTGGCAAGTTGCAGGGTGCGGTTCAGAAACGCGGCACAGGCAAGATGCGCGCCTTCGCCGAGGCGCTCGACAATATCGGTGAACCGTATTCTCTGCTGGACCGGAACGATGTCGCGGAAATAACGGGCACTGACTATTATGCGGGGGCGATTCACACGCCCGGTTGTGTTTTGATGAATCCCGTGCGTCTGACGCGTGGCCTGGCGAAATCTCTGCCTGAAAACGTGACGCTCATGGACGGCTGTCCCGTCATTCGGTTCGAACGCGAAGGGCGCGGGTTCGGCCTGACATTGCGTTGCCAGGGAACACAGGTTGAAATTGCGACGGCATCCACACTTCTTTGCACCAATGCATTCACGTCCGAGTTCGGTGTTCTGAGAAACCGGGTCGTCCCGGTTATTACTTTTGCGTCCATGACCCGCCCCCTCGGTGACGCAGAGTTAAAGGCCTATGGCGGTCAGCTGGATTGGGGTCTGACACCGGCGGACCCAGGTGGCACCACTTTGCGCATGACCCGCGACAGGCGGTTGCTGGTAAGAAATCAATACGACTATGCCGGCCACTATGGGGTCGCCGATACCAGCCTGGATCGAATGCGCCAAAAACATCGCGAGGCCTTTGTGAAACGCTACCCCATGCTGGACAAGGTCCCGTTCGCCAGCAGCTGGGGCGGCGTGTGCGGCCTGTCGCGCAACCATGTCAGCTTTTTTGGTGAAGTTGCCGAAAACGTCTGGAATTCATCCTGCCACAATGGCGTCGGCGTCGCGCGCGGCAGCATTTCGGGCCGGCTGTTGGCCGAAGCGGCCTCGGGTCGCAAAAGCGATCTGCTGACACAGATGTATGCGGTCTCCAATACACCATCACTCAATCCACCTGATCCGCTTCTGGGGCTTGGGGTACGGGCGCGTCTGAAGCTGGCCGCGTGGGAAAGCAAAGAGGAAATTTGATGGATATAAAGCCCGCCCGTCTGATCCGAAAAACTGCGCTCAGCCCCGATACAAGCGATTTCTGTTTCGAGATCGAAGAGGATCGCTTTACGGGTCTGGAACCAGGCGCGCATGTGGATGTTCATCTAAGTGACGAGTTGGTCCGTCAGTACTCGATCTGGGACTGGAGCCAGGACGGACGCATTCTGAACGTCGCGGTGAAACGTGAAGATGAAGGCCGCGGTGGCTCGATCGCGATGCATGCGCTTAGGGAAGGAGCGGTCGTCGACATTGGCGGGCCGCGCAACCACTTCAGACTGGAAACCCACGACCGCCATGTCACCCTGATCGCCGGCGGGATTGGCGCGACGCCCCTGGTCGCGATGGCGCGGCAGCTGCTGAACACCGGCCAGGACTTTCGGGTGTATTATCTGGTCCGCTCCAAAGACTATGCCGCGATGGATGCTCAATTTCGCAACCTCGGCCTGAATGAATGGTATCACCTGCACTGTGACGACACGGATGGCCAATTCGACCTGAATACCGTCATGCAGTCGATGCCGATGGGCAGCGACGTTTACACCTGCGGTCCCGAACCTCTGTTGAATGCTGTCCTTGAAGCGGGCCGCACCCTGCGCGGTGGCTCGATTCACTTCGAGCGGTTCGCAGCCGTATCGGACATCGAGCACGCGCCAAACGACAGTTTCGAAGTCGAGGTGCAATCCACCGGGGCCATATTTTCTGTTCCGGCCGAGTTATCCGTTCTGGACGTGCTCAGGGCCAATGGCGTTCATGTTGACATCGGCTGTTCGGAAGGGCTGTGCGGGTCCTGCATCGTCGACGTTGTCGAAGGAGAAGTGGACCACCGCGACGGGATTCTTACGCCTGAAGAACAAGCGTCCAACAGTTTCATGTGTACCTGCGTATCTCGCGCAACCTCTGATCGATTGGTTCTGGCGTTGTAGGCCAGAAAGCAAAAAGGAAGACAAAACCACCGAACGCGGCAAAGGACTGCGTTTGGAATTTACCAAGAACGACTTACAGGGAGGAACCTAATGTCGATAAAAGATCCGTTCACAGAGCTAGAGATAGAAACGGCTGATGCCGGATTCTATGAGAACTACAGTGTCCCGATTGCGCTTATCAGTAAGGGCATCATGGTTGCGCTGGTGTTGTGGGCATTGGTCTTCCCGGCCAATGCCAACAGCACTTTGGGCAGCTGGAATGGCAGGCTTCTGGAAAGCTTCAACAGCTTCTACATCATCATTGTCGGGCTGTTCTTCTTCTTCCTGGCGGTTGTTGCCTTAATCCCGGCAACCGGGAAGCGGATCATGGGTACGCCCGGTGAAAAACCCGAGTTTTCGAACTTTTCGTGGTTTTCGATGATGTTCGGCGCCGGTCTGGGTGTCGGGCTTATGGTCTTTGCCACGGCTGAACCGCTGGGCCTTTGGGGATCGAACCCAGAAGTGGTGTCCGGTTCCGTCGCAGGTAACGAGCCCGAGGCGCTGCAGTCGGCCTATCGCTATACCTATCTGCACTACGGCTTCCACGCCTGGGCTATCTACGTTGTGACAGGGCTGAGCCTGGCCTATTACGCCTACACACGGGGCATGCCTCTGACGATCCGGTCGGCACTGACGCCCTTGTTCGGTAAGCTGATGAACGGGTTCCTGGGGCACGTCGTCGACGTGCTGGGCGTGGTTGCAACGATCCTTGGTGTTTCGGTCACGATCGGTTACGGCGTCAGCCAGTTTATCGACGGTGTTTACGCGATCACCGGCATGGGTTGGGTCATGGACCTGGGCGGCGAGGTGCCGACCCCTAGCAAAGTGGGCCTGATAACCGGTCTGGTCGTAATCATGGCACTGTCGATCATTTCGGCGGTTTCGGGTGTTGGGCGCGGCGTCAAATACCTGTCGAACCTGAACCTTGTGCTGTCGATCATTCTGTTGGGAACTTTCATTGTGTTCGGCTCATTCGTCTTCGCCATGACGACCTACGGCACGGCGATGGTCGACTACATCCTGCACTTCATCTCGCTCAGCTTTAACGCTTATGGCCCGCTGTCGGTCGAAGAATTTGCAGCAGCACTGCCGGAAGCGGCCAAGCCGCTGGCAGGTGACCTTGTGGGCGGTGCAACCAACGCATGGGGTAGCTTCGACGGGTTCAAGAGCGGTCTCGAGGGCGCAGCCGCCGAACTGGGCGAAGAAACGCTGGCCGCCGCGTATGCCGCAGGTGAACAGGGTCGTCAGTTCGGCTGGCAGTCGGGCTGGACCACGTTCTACTGGGCTTGGTGGATCGCGTTCTCGCCGTTTGTTGGCCTGTTCCTGGCCCGCATTTCCAAAGGCCGCACGGTGCGCGAGTTCATCCTGGGCTGCGTGTTCGCACCGGCGCTGGTCTGCTTCGCGTGGATGACGGTTCTGGGCGGCACCGCGATTGATCTGGAACTGGCCGGCGAGGCCGGTGGTGCGATCATCGGTGCATCGAACACCAACAAGCTGTTCGTGACGCTGTCCTACATGATCGATGGTGGTCTGCTGGCGATGCTGAACGTGATGTGCGTAGTGTTGATCATGACCTTCCTCGTCACCTCGGCGGACTCGGGTATCCTCGTGATGAACACCATCATGTCCGGTGGCAGCCAGGAAACTGGTGTCAAGCACCGCATCATCTGGGGTGTCATCCTGACCGCCGTGATCGGTGCGTTGATCCTTGCAGCGGGCGAGAGCAATCCACTGGATGCACTGCGCAATGCAATGATCATCGGCGCCTTGCCCTTTACCATGGTCATGGGACTTATGGTGGTGTCTCTGACCAAGGCCCTGTACCGGGACAGCCTGCGCGACAAGCATCGGGTGACCGAGACACAAGCCGCTGAGTAAACCACTCACTGAAAAACTCAGCAAGCGCCGCCCTTTGGGGCGGCGCTATTTCTTTCAAGGGCCGGTTGTCAGGGCTACGGGCCGGTTGGCTATCTGAATGAGGGTGAGGACACTCTCAGGCGGCCAGGGAACGGCCGCAGGGGCAACGCAAATGACTGGCAGGGACAGTTCTCCGCATGTGTCATGACGCGATGCTATGGATCGTCTGTCCTTCCAATTGGCCAATGAGTATCTGAGGCGGTGGTGCTTGATGTTTGCCGCAGGCTTGGTGCGACTGGTCCGTGACGGAATGCAGACGCGCTACACCGGATCCCCCAACGCAACGCGAAACCAGTTTTGCGACTATCCCCTTGGTTCAGAAGGATGGTGGCATTGTGATAACAAAAATGGCCGATCCATGGATCGACCATTTTGATTGATTTTTTACAGTCGAAGCTTTCAGAGATCAGCGATCAGAACCTCCACTCGTAGGAGGCCCACAATGCTTGCGTCGACACGTCGGCCGCGACGGTTGATTTTGCCTCAACGCGAAGGGTGCCGCCGTGATCAAACGCTTTCTCATAACTCAACCCCACTTCGCCGAATGTGTCGGTTCCGCTGCCGCCCGAAGCC
This sequence comes from Ruegeria sp. HKCCD6647-2, assembly GCF_057221075.1. Classification (NCBI taxonomy): domain Bacteria; kingdom Pseudomonadati; phylum Pseudomonadota; class Alphaproteobacteria; order Rhodobacterales; family Roseobacteraceae; genus Ruegeria; species Ruegeria sp. HKCCD6647-2. The sequence continues at coordinate 99,590 of NZ_JBWVBD010000003.1, forward strand.
AATGTCAGCGTGTTGCCAAAGATGGCAACATCAATGACCGACGGCGTGTCTGCGTCGCGGTGAACCGCTGCCAGTGAGGCAGAGAGGCTTCCTCCCCCCACGGGCGTCGAGTAGACGCCGCCAATCCGGGTCTCGTTGAACGTGACGTCCCTTTCGCCCACTGTCGCATTGGCGCTGCTACCAGTCTCGGTGTAGCCGTCCAGGTTCTGTCTGCCGTACAGAAAACTGGCGCGGGGCGTCAGGATTGCGCCGTTCTCCATGGCGAATTCCCGCTCTGCCGCCAAAAGGGCAGTGATCATGTCGCTTGAGTAGTCAGCCACCGAACTGGTGTTTCCGCTGGCGCGGGTTTCGTTGTGATCCAGATTGCCGTAGCCCAGGCCGAAACTCAGATCGGCAAACCCGAAATCCTGAGCAACAATGCCGCTGACAAACACCCCTGACGTATCGAAGGAAGCGGAACCGAAGGTTCCGTCACTCTCAAGATAGCTGGCACCAAATCCGTATCGCAGCCCGGTTCCCAGGTCGCGGGTCAGGCCTGCGCTGGCGCTCCACATATTCGACGAAAGCGCCGAAGAACTGCCGCTTGCAGTGCCATCGCTTTGGCTGCCGCTGACAAGGAAATACGGTCGAAACCCTTCGATGGCCCCACTCCCACGGGTGCTGAGCACAAGGCGATCCCGGCTGACAGTACCGCTGTCGGCGCTATCCAGCTGGCGCGCCAAATCATATGTCAGGCCTGCAATCTCGAAAGCCTGGTTTGTGTTCGGTTCCATTTCGGCAGCATCGACCGAGGCATAGATGGGTGCCGAGCCCCCTTCGTCAGTAACGAACCAGCCCTGAGTGGCTGAGGATACCGATGTGGAGAACACACCGGCAGAGGTGTCATCGTCCTGAAAGCGATAAACAACTTTGCCACCGACATTCTTGAGATTTACGTTGTGATCGCTGACCCGAAGGGTTCCATCGATGTCGGCACTGGTTTCGATATTGAGTGTGCCGCCACCGTCACCGAGGAAAACTGCGAAACTCTTGCCGGATGACCGGACGTCAATGTCGCCGGTCACGTTAACCACACCCTGCGCCGTCTGCAGATACAGACCATATGCCTCTGCATCCGAGCTCCCGGTGGCAGATACCGAGATCGAGCCACTGTGGTTCAGAACGCCGTTGGTGCCCAGGGCGCCGCTGGTCAGACCATGGGCACGAACCATTGTGTCACCATGGGCCGCGACGGAAATCGACCCGGAGTTTTCAACGGTGCCGCCGATAATGCCGAACCCCAATCCAATTGCGGCTGCAGTCGCCACATTCCCGCTGTTGACCGTCACCTGCACGGACCCGGAATTGGAAATGTGAGCCGTGTCCAAAACTCCGCCAGCAAACATCCCGGCAGCGTAGGCGGAAGACCCTTGGGTGTTTTCGACCAATACCGAGATATCGCCGGTGTTGGACATGCGCCCGCCGATCCTTGAGGCTTGGATGCCCTGCGCATACGCATAAGAAACATTGTCGCCTGTCGCGGCAATCGAGATGCTGCCCGAATTCGCGTAGGTTCCGGTTTGTTCTACGGTCCGCGCAATGATACCCGTAGCACTGATGCTTGAACCATTCGCTGCCGCAGCCGTGGCAATGATGTTTCCCGAGTTTTCAAATGTCCCGCTGATACCTCTGAAACTGTTGGATGTGATGCCAACCGCTCCGGCGCTTGTTGCTCCGGACGCTGCAACGGTTATGGTGCCGGTGTTGACGAAGGAACCTTGGATTTCACCCGTTTCGATACCTCGCGCATAGGCCGAGGATCTGCCCTGTGCACGGGCGGTAATGGCTCCGCTATTGCTGAACGTGCCGTCGATGTTTCTGCTGCGAATACCCACGGCTTCGGCGGTGTTACCCTGCGCCATCGCGTCAATTGAACCGCTGTTGTTAAACTGACCATCAATATTCGAGGTAAAGATGCCATACGCGCTGGCGGTGGATACGTCGGAAATGGCCTGAACCGTCAGGTTGCCGCTGTTGGTCAAAGTGCCGGACATCAAGCCGCCGATCTGTAACCCGCTGGCGTCTGCCTGCGACCCCTGCGCGTTGGCCAGAACAGATACGGTGCCGGTGTTGGTCACGGACCCACCGGCGGTGATGCCGCTTGTGCGGATCCCCTCGGCTGAAACATTCGAGCCCTGAGACACAACCGTGATGCTGCCGCTGTTCGCCAATGCGCCCCTCACGGTCGAGGACCGGATGCCGATGGCCTCTACACTGGACCCGTCGACAACATTAACCGAAATCGTGCCCGAGTTGTTCAGCGTGCCGCCGATCTCGCTCAGGTCGATACCATAGGCCGACGCGTGATTGGCGGCGTCTGCCTGAACCGAAATGTTGCCCGAATTCGAGACCGTCCCGTTCAGCCGTCCGAGGTCGATACCCGCGGCCAGGGCAGAAAAGGTTGACGCGGCTGCATTCAACGTAATCTCGCCGGTGTTGATCACGGTCCCGTCCACATTCCCGGTCTTTATCCCCATCGCATTGGCACTGTTGCCCTGGCCAGTTGAAAGGATGTCGCCGTTGCTCCTCAGGGTACCCTGCACCATGCTGGCCGAAATCCCGGTTGCGGTCCCACCGTTTGTTCCGGTCGCGGCAACCACCACATGCCCGTCATTGGTCAACTGGCTGCGAATTTCTCCAACTTCCAAGCCAAATGCCGTGGCCGAGCCATTTCCCGCCCGCGCATCCGCGAAAATCCTCCCGCTGTTGTACAAGGCACCGGAAATGTTGCTTCCTCTAGCGCCGCGGGCCGTTGCAGAGGTGATACCCGCAGCAATAACATTTACCACCCCAGTGTTCGATGCGCTGCCGACGATATCGCCGAAGTCCAACCCATCGGCATTGGCTGCCATAACGGTCGCCAGTGCCTGAACATTCACTGCGCCGGAATTGTCGAAACGGGCACTGGCCGCCACTGTCGGGATATCAAAACCGTCGGCAGAGGCGCTGCCGCCCAACGCCCGGCCGTTTACCGCACCCGTATTGATCAGCGTTCCACTCAGGTTGGAAACTTCGATGACATCCAAGCTTGCCGAGCCCGCATTGCTCGCCGTCATCGCAACAGACAGGGCACCGCTGTTTTGCAGCCGGCCCGAAACATTCGCGATCTCGATTGCGTCACCGTTCGCGTTGTTTCTTGCATTTGCCACTACATTGATGGTGCCGGTGTTGTTCAGATCGCCCAGCAGATCGCCGATGCCGATCCCATCCGCACCGCCGTTGAGTTGCCCTGCCACTGAAACGTCAATAGGGCCGGAATTTTCGACGGTCCCGTTGATTGTGCTAATGAAAATGCCATCCGCAGTTGCCTGACTGCCGGAACCCGTGCTGGAGATATCAATGCTTATGGCGCCACTGTTGCGAACGGCCCCGTTTACCGTCCCTACTTGCAGCCCATTTGCTTCAGCCCGGCTGGAGTTACTGCCCCGCAACCGGATCGTGCCGGTGTTTGACAGCGTACCACCGACCTGATTGGCCAGGATTCCCACCGACGTTGCGAAGGTCAGGGCTGAGTTCGCGATGTCGATGACGCCGGTGTTCTGTATCGATCCCGTCGTGCTGCCCGAAATATCAATGCCGTGAATTACTGCGCTGTCACCAAGTGCTGCGCCCATTGAGATTGTGCCGGAATTCAGGACGGTGCCGGACAAACCGCCGTTGATGTCAATCGCCGCTCGCGTTCGGACGTTCGCTTCGGGGGCAGTCAGTCGTCCGGCGTTTGTCAGCGTACTGGAATAATCAGCAACGTTGATCTGCACCAGAGCTGGCCCGGGCAACCGGACTATGTCAATCGATCCGGTGGCCGTGACGGTGTGGTCTTCGTCGACGTTACTGACCAGAGGTGTGGTTCGCGGCCCATTCACAACCTCACCAAATCCAGATCCCGCTGATACTGCCAGAACCGAGGCGGAACACAGAAACACAGAAGGGGCGATACTTGCTACTCTACCCTTCCACTTGGTCAAACGCCCCCCGCGCCCGAAAGCACGAACTCTTTGCTCGATCTGCATGTAACTCTGCCCCATCTGGCTAAATTTCCGGTCCCCGGGTTCGAAGGTTGTTTCCCCGGCGTCACCCGCTCAATGCGCAATGTGTTTGCACACTCAAGATCGGCGTTAAATGTGCGATGGGGGCGGAAATGTGGCCAATTCGGCGGTTTAAAACTTTAGTTTATGCAATATGAACCGAGGTTTATCCTACTATGAGACTTCACGCGGCAATTGATGGCAGGGGCACTCTTTCCAGATGACGCGCCCCTTCCAAAACGGTTGATATCAAGCCACCGATCCACCGTCAGTCAGGTCCTCCAAAAGGGCGCTGAGAAGTTGGGTTTTGCCTGCGTATCCGGATTTTCTGTAGATTGAATTTGTTTGCGCCTTGATGGTGCCTTCCTTGGCGTCACGAATTTCCGCCATTTCAGCGATCGAGCATCCTTTGATTAGCAGGCGGGTGATTTCACGCTCGGCCTCCGAGAACGACCATTTCTCGAAATATGCGCTCAACAGATCTTCAAAGGCGCTGGAGGCTCTGGCCACCTTATCCTCAAGTGTCTCCTGATAGCGCTGCATTTTGAGAACTTCGATGCCAAGCACCATGATTGCACCGAACAGGGAGAGCATGATCAGAACTTCCCAGACATGAATATCATCCCATTCGTCAATCCAGGCCACGCCCATGGCTTCGCCTATGTCTTCGAACAGCATGATGCAGGCACAAAAGAGCGAGGCGAAGAAAGAAAAGGTCAGGCGTTTCTTGGAGGGCATTGAAGATTCCACATTTGCTGTTTTTGAGTCGCAGGTTCCTATGTCAGGTCCATCCGAAACCACAAGCAAGAAACGCCGGAGTGTCGAAGCCAATGTGGCAAATGGACCACGAGGTCCTGATCGGACCCAGAGTACCAATTAATGCTGCTTCTCAGCGTTTGCTTCAGGATCATGTGCAACATCAGTGTCAGTGATGTCCCAGCACCTGACGAGTTTGACCCAAGGTCAACGTCCCCATACGATTTCACACGTCGTTTTGAGAAAACGAATAGATACGATGACCATGGACTTCATCCGCATCGGCCACAGGCCTGAAGACGATCTCGCCACGCGGCGACTGAAGTCTGTTCTGGCCATTATCATTTTCATTACAATGGCAATGTCTTTGTCGTTCTTCCTGTTCGAACCGAACCGGTCGGTACTCCTGCGGGCCTTTGACGTTGCGGCGCTGATCACCGAGGTTACCGCACTTGTGATTTTGCATGTCAGTCGTGACGTTAAGACGCTTTTCTACTTTTTCTGCCCTTTGCTCATGGTCATCCAATTCGGTTTCACCTTGTTGAATGGAAACCGCGAAGGCGACATTCTTCCGTTTATCGTAATTCCTGCGGCTGCTGTCGTTGTCCTTGGACCGGAACGCTCGAAGATCTGGTTTGCAGTTTCACTTGGTGTCATGCTTTTTCTGCCATTCATCGAGCTTGCACTTCCCGAGGTTTCATCGGCCGCGCATCAGACCGCAACAAACCCATCGGGTTCGCTTTTCGATTCTGCTTACCGTCGACCGGTCGAAGTGGGTGAAGGTCTTGCAATGGCCATCGGCGTTTTCTTCATCTATTTTCTCACTTATTCCGGCTACAAACAGCTCCAGAATGCCAATGCGCTGATCCTCGTACAGAAAGAACAGATTGAACATGAGCACGCGCGCGCCGAGCGGCTGCTGGAAAACATCCTGCCACGTTCCATTGCAGAGCGGCTAAAGCAGGAACCGGACCAAATTATTGCGGATGACCTGCTTCAAGTCACTGTCCTATTTGCGGATATCGTTGGCTTCACGCCGCGCGCTTCAAAGATGTCCGCAACGCAGACAGTCACCTTTCTCAATGCGGTCTTCTCCAGGTTCGACAAGCTGGCGGATGAGTTCGGGTTGGAAAAGATCAAGACAGTGGGCGACGCTTACATGGTTGCCGGCGGGTTGCCCGAACCCAGCAATAGTCACGATTCAGACGTTGCGGAAATGGCGCTGAGGATGCTTGAGACATTGGACGAGTTCGGCAAGGAAATTGGCGATGATGTAACCGTCCGGATCGGTATTCACACAGGTCCTGCGGTCGCCGGCGTTATTGGGACACGCAAGTTCTTCTACGACGTTTGGGGGGACACTGTGAATCTTGCTTCCCGGTTAGAGGCGCACGGATTGCCCGGGCGGATACAGGTCAGTGACGCAACACGTCGCGCACTTGCAGATAAGTTTACATTTGAACTGAGGGGGCAGGTCGAGATCAAGGGAATTGGAACTACAAACGTATATTTCCTGACCGGGAAAGCGGGTTAGTGCAGTAGGTCTGCAACCTGATTCAGCGGCCGATTACAAAAAATTGGATCCTTCGCTCGAACCGTGCATCGCTTTGGTATGCGAAAGTTGCACTTTGGCCGAACGTAACTGAAAGTGGCTGTAACGCTTGTTAATCCAGTTCCGACAAGAGTAGGGACATCCGCTTCAATCCCAATTCCAGATTGGCGGCAGTGCCACCTCCAACACCCAGCCGAATATGGTTGGGCATATCGTATGATGACCCTGGTAGAAGAAAGGTGCGGTACGGATCGGCCAACAGGCGTTTTGCAAATGTATCCCCGTCAATCCCCTCCAATCTGGCCAGCCCGATCAAACCGGCCTGAGGTTTTACCCAGCTCAAACGTGGTTGACCGGAAACAAACTTGTCCAGCTTTTTCAGCGTCTTGCGCCCGGCAGCACGAGCGGATTGAAGTGTTGCTTCGTAACGTTCCGGCCGCAGGGCGATTTCCGCTAGCACCTCGCCAAGAATGTTCATGATCTCACTCGAGTTTTCACGCAGGATAATTGCGTCCCAAATCAAACTCGGGTCACGGCAAACCATCCACCCGGTGCGCAACCCCTGCATTCCAAGTGCCTTGGACACACTTCCGGTGGTTATGCCGCGATCATACATACCGGCAATCGACGGTGCCCGCTGACCTTGCCATTCCAGGCCGGCATAGACCTCATCGACCAAAAGCCAAGCACCGACGCGGTCTGCAATCTGTACCAGACGGTCCAATTCCTGCCGTGTCATTAGTCGGCCGGTGGGATTGTTCGGGTTGGTCAGAAAAATCATCCGTGTGTGATCGGTTACCGCCGCTTCCACCGCGTCCAGCGGTAAAATCCAGCCGGACGTTTCGTCCCGGTCTACCAGTTTCAATCTGGCTCCGACTGACTCGGCCAGAACCCCGGCCTGTGGCCATCCCGGTCGATCCGTCACGACTTCGTCGCCGGGTTGCACCAGTTGCATGAAGGCAAGGTAATTCGCCTCGGCCGTCCCCGCCGTGATCAAAACGTCGCCCGGGTGGCACTGATCAGTCAAACCAGCGTGGTCCAACACATGTTCGCGCAAGGCAGGCAGACCCCGAAAGCTTTTCTGGTTCCAGTCCAGGGGTAAATCGGGATCAAGAGCATCCAGAAAATCGCCCAATCGAGGTGGCTCGGAGAGCGAAAACCCAATGAAAGCTTCCGGCTCGGCTTCGGTCGTGTCGAGCAGATACTGAAACAACGTGTGTACCTTGACTTTCATGCTCAGCCCCAAAATTCTTGTCGGATACAGGAGGAAAGTGTGTGCAAGCCGAAGGATTTGTCAAAGGGCGGCCCGTGAATCTGGCTGTGTTGGATTACGGGCTGTTCAAAGTTCACTCAAATGGTCGTGTTATCGGGATCAGCGGGTTTGCGATCCGGACAGACGCCGACGAGACGATCCTTGTCGACTCCGGTTTCCCTGAAAAATACGCAACCGATACGGATACTGCATCTCAGGAGGACCGGTTGTTTGAGTTTGGAGAAGTTCTTGTATGTACGCCGGATAATCTTCCAAAGGCACAGCTTGCAAAGCTTGGGTTGGCTCCCGAAGCGGTAACTCTGTACATCTGCACTCATACACATATTGACCATGTTGGCGGCCTGCATGCCTTTCCCAAAACGCCAATACTGATTTCGGCCAAAGAACGCGCGTTGCCCCGACCATTGTATTGGGGCGGAATGCAACCGCTGGACTGGCCGGATCGCAATTATCTTGAAGTTGAAGGCGATGTAGCGGTTGGGCCAGGGCTGACAGTCCTGGAGGCACCGGGGCACGCACCGGGTCAGATAGCGTTGTTGGTCGAGCTGCCGTCGGGCCCGGTCCTGCTGACCAGCGACGCCATTTCCCGACCGGCAGAGATCGAGGAAAAGTTTGCAGGATCCTGGGACGAAACTATGGCGATCGCCAGCGCAAACCGATTGATGAATCTGGCCGCTGAGAAGGACGCATTCATAATTTACGGCCATTGCCCGGAACAATGGCCGAACCTTCGGAAAGCCCCAGACGTGTACAAATGACCTTTTTGAGTGGCAGGCGCTTCATCAAGGCGCTAACGCACGTCACGCCCCTGATTGAGAATGATGACGTTCCCGCTGCAGATGTCACCCGCCGGCGAAATCAGAAAGCCGACCCAATCTGCAACCTGTTCGGGCTGCATTGCCTGTCCGTGCGGCATCGCGCTGATCGCGTTTTGCAATACGTCCTCCGTCAGAACTCCGAACAATGGTGTCTCGGTCATGGCGGGCGCAATTGAGTTCACGCAGATTTTTTCTCGGGCATAGCGGCGCGCGAGGTCCTTAGTCAACGTATCCATCGCCGCCTTCGATGCCCGGTAGTGCGGTGGATCAAACACGTCGAAATTGTAAGCGCCGTTTGAAGAGATATTGACGATCTTCTTTACCCCTTCTTGCCCCAGCATCAACGGTATGGCCTGCTGACAGCAATGAAAGGCCGAAGAAAAATTGATTGACATCTGTTTGTCGAACTCGTCGCTCGGGATGTCCGGAAATTCCGACATGAAGCACGTGCCCGCATTGTTCACCAGTGCGTTCAGGCGGCCGTGCCCGGCTTTGATACCTTGAAACGCCGCCGCCACGCGATCGGATTGCGTCAGGTCAACGCATACTGGTGAGAAACCCGCATCCAATTCTTCGGACACCTTTTTCAGGCCGTCAGCGCTGATATCGAAACCAAACACATGCATGCCATTGGCAACGAGTTTGGTGCAGATGACGCGTCCCATTCCGCCCGCAGCGCCGGTAACAACCGCTACTTTCAATGATATCCCTCTTTCATTCGCAACCAGATCACCTGTTTGGCTCTGCGCGTCCGGTAACTATTATCCGAACTTCGTTCTGGGGCAACTGCGGGCAAATATCTTGCGCTGAATGTTAGGTGTTCTTCCTTCGAATTAGCGCGATGAATTGGCAACCGGTCACCAAAACAGGTCATAGCGTGAAAATGTCTTGTGGACCGGAAAACCCTTTGAATTCAACTTTCCGGATCCTTTGGACGTTCGCAGAATTGTTCAGACAAGCCATCGTCCGTTCATCAAAAAGAATGCTTTGATCCGCTTCGCGGGTATGGGCCTCCAGCCGAGCAGCCAGGTTCACAGTGTTGCCGATGCATGTGTAGGTCGCCCGTTCGTCCGTGCCGGCATAGCCTGCAACAACATCGCCGGTGGCGATGCCAATGCCCAGCCGAAGCTCGGGCGTGCCCTCAACTGCCCGATCCGCATTTAGCACATTGATCATGCTCAACATCTCTTGAGCAGCGGAAACCGCGCTTTGCGCTGAATTTTCCAGCGACTGTGGCGCACCGAATAGTGCCATCAAACCGTCACCGATCATCAGGCTGACAATTCCGCCGTTGCTGGAAACGGCTTCGAACATCAGGGCATAGTAGGTGTTCAGGAGTTCGATCGTCGCCTCAGGTGGCAGGTCTTCGGACAATGCGGTGAAATCGCAGATGTCGCAGAACAGCACCGACGCTGACACCCGCCGACCACCGATCGCAAAACCGGATTCCTGCAAATCCTGTGCAACCTCATTGGTCGCAAATCTCTCCAACAGACGCTTTTGCTCGTCCCGGAGGCGCTTTTTTTCAAGGCTTGACGACAAGCGCGCGCCCAGGAGTACCTTGTTTACCGGTTTGGCCAGATAATCTTCGGCACCCAGTTCGATACATCGCACTACGTTGTCCAGACCCTCAACAGACGAGGTGACAATAACCGGCACATCGCGAAGATCTGAGGTGCCCTTGATCGCCTCCAGCACTTCGAACCCATCCATTTCGGGCATTTCGATATCCAGCAACACCAGATCAAAGTCGTCCTCAGCCAGCTTTTGCATCGCAATGCGTCCGTTTTCCGCGACGTCGGCGCGATGACCCAACAACTCGACATTACGGGCCAGCAGAAGCCGGTTGACCTTGTTGTCGTCAACGATCAGCAAATGTCCCTGTTGATCAGCCATCCACAATGTCCCGCAAGGCTGTGGATGTACGTGCATATTCCGCATCCAACTCGGTGAAACGCGGATGCGAATTGCTAATGTCCAATAATTCCATTTCGCGGGACAGTTTGGCCAGCCCGGCCGCGCCAAAGATGTTGGCGTTGGACTTGATTGAATGCGCCGCGCGCCGGAACGCATCAGCGTCCATTGCCACCGCCGCTTTTTTGAGATCCGCAATCATGCCGGGTGCTTCATCAAGGAACGTGTTTACCAGATCGGCCGTAAATTCGGGGCCTGTCGTTTCCTGCAACTCGGCGAATACCTGGTGATCGATTGCACTGTCGCTCATGATGCCTCCCCGCCGCGCTGCTTGACCCTTGTCAAAGCTGCGACCAATTCCTCAACTCGGATAGGTTTCGCGATGTAATCGTCCATGCCGGCACCAAGGCACATTTCGCGGTCTCCCTGCATGGCGTTGGCAGTCATCGCCACGATTTGTGGCCGGTCGCCATCGGGATGATTGTTGTTGATCTGCCGAGATGCTTCCAGACCGTCCATTTCAGGCATCTGAACGTCCATCAGCACGACATCGTAGGTCTGTCGGGCCACACTTTCTAGCGCTTCGATTCCGTTGCTGGCCAGATCGGCACGATATCCCATTTGTCCCAACAAACGTATTGCCAGCTTCTGGTTCACCAGATTGTCCTCAGCCAGCAAAATCCGCAATGGATGCCGTTTGGCCAGTTCGGGATCGGTTTGCGACTTGCCCGTATCTTTTGCGTTCACGTCGGGTTTGGGATTTGGCGCGAGAAGCGAAACCAAAGTGTCAAACAGGTTCGATTGACGCAACGGCTTGGCGAGGTAGGCGTCAAACAATCCCCTTTCGGCTTCGACATCGCGCAAACCGAGGCTACTGAACAGGACCAGCGGGATGTTTGGATGGGTTTCCCTGATAGTCCGAGCCAGCATTACCCCATCCATTTCGGGCATGTGCATGTCAATAATGGCAAGGTCGAACGCTGCATCTGACTTCAAAACGTCCAGAACCTCATGCGCAGAGGCAATCGCCCTTGTCCGCGTACCCCATTTTTCGGTCTGCAATGACAGGATCTTCCGGTTGGTTTCATTGTCATCCACCATCAGAAGGCGTTTGCCAGCCAACTCGGATTGCTCACCCACAAGGTTGCGAGCCACTTTTTTGGGCAAATCGGCGGCCCTTGTCCGGATCGAAAAGTGGAATGTCGAACCTTTTCCTTCGCCATCGCTCGTCGCCCACATCGTGCCACCCATCAATTCGGCCAGCCGTTTCGAAATCGCCAGCCCCAACCCGGTGCCACCGTATTTCCGTGTAGTTGAGGAGTCGGCCTGACTGAATGACTGAAACAGGCGGCTCATGCCTTCATCCGTCAGACCAATACCAGTGTCGCGCACTTCAAATCGCAGGTTGGTTGCACCGTCGGACGCTGACCCAACCGAAACCGTCAACACGACCTCTCCTCTGTCGGTGAACTTGACCGCGTTTGACAAGAGATTCAGAAGGATCTGCCGCAACCGGGTCAGATCGGCGCTGATTGCGGGTGGAACGTCGTCGTCCAAGATATAGGCCACATCCAGCTGTTTTTCCGCCGCGCGCCCGCCAATCAATTCCAGCGCGGATTCAATGCATTCACGCAGATCGAAGGGATGCTCCTCGATAGCCATCTGACCCGCTTCGATCTTGGAAAAGTCGAGGATCTCGTTGATGATCGCCAAGAGTGCGTCGCCGCTGTCTCGAATTGTGCGGGCATAGTCTGCCTGTTCAGAGTTCAAATCGGTATCCATCAACAGGCCACTCATTCCGATCACGGCATTCATCGGGGTGCGGATTTCGTGGCTCATCGTAGCCAGGAACGCGCTTTTGGCTTCATTGGCCTTTTCCGCAGCGGCGCGCGCGTCCTGTGCTTCCTGAAACAGACGGACATTTTCGATGGCAATAACCGCTTGATCTGCAAAGGATTCTGCCACGGCAATTTCGTCCTCTGTGAAGGCGCGCTGAACCTTGCGAACAAATGCCAACCCGCCAATGCATTCTTCGCCGCGAAGCAACGGTAGCATCAACGAGGATTTGAAGTCTTGCGCGTCGCGGATGTCGCGATCCTGCTGAGGCAATTCGGCTTTTGTCCAGTCCGGAACATGGAGCAGGGACCTGCTGACAAGGCAGCGAGACGGCAGGTTGTTGGTTGGATCAACCGGATAATGTGTTTTGGTTGTGTCAGCCTGCACACCTTCTGGCGTTGCCACAGCTTCCTGCCAGAAGTGTTTGCCATCGCTTTCCATGACAACAGCCAGGTCGCAAGAAATAAGTGAGGTGGCCAGACGGACAATTTCGTCGAAAACCGGTTTGGTATCTGTGGGGGACTCACTGATTACCCGTAAAACATCGGCGCTTGCCGTCTGTCTTGCCAGTGCCGCCTTTGTCTCGTTGAACAAGCGCGTGTTCAGGATCGCAATCACCGCCTGATCCGCAAAACTTTCGGCTAATTCGATCTGCTCTGCGGTAAAGGCGCGCCGGGCTGTGGACCGGGCAAAGATCAGAACACCCACACAGGCTTTGTCCCGCACCAGCGGCAGGTAGAGGCATTCCGTCAAACCGAATTTCCTGACGGTTTCAGCTTCGTGTAACGGCAGCTCCTCCTTGGAAAAATCCGAAATGTGGACCAGCTTGCCGGTCCGAAAGACCTGGCTCGGATAGTTCAGCTCGGGCTCGATCCGTACCGGCTCGGCATTCAGACTGTCCATTGGACCATCAATGGTCATGCCCGCGGCGGGCGAAAAATACTCGCCGTCCCGGATCAGAACTGCCGCACCGTCGCAATCGAGCAGTTGCAGCCCGGCACTGGCAATCGCCTCGAACACCGGTTTTGCATCCTCCTGCGCGCCGCTGATCACACGCAAAATGTCGGCGCTTGCTGTCTGACGCACAAGCGAAGTCTGCAATTCCGAGAACAGGCGTGCATTGTTCAGCGCTATCACGGCCTGGGACGCAAAAGTCTCCAGCAGCGAGATTTGCCTTGGCGAAAACGCAGACACCTTTTCGTCCGCCAACGCTATGACGCCAATAGCTTCGTCATCCTTGATGAGCGGAACAGCAAGAGAAGAGCGGAAACCGCCGCGGCGCGAAGCCTCTTTCCAGGTATAGGATTCGTCAGTTTCCGTATCTTCTATGTAAACGGTTTGCTTTAGAAGTGCGGCGCGCCCTGTGCTGCTGCCGCTGACCGGTCGCACCGGATTGTCGGTCATGAACGTGCGAAACTCGCTGTCCACGCCGACAAATTCAACAACGCGGTAGGCGCCGATATCGCGATCCAACAGCGCAATGTAGCCATATTGCGGGGCACACAATCGCTCTGCGACTTCCAGTATCGCTCGCAATACCGGTTGCACCTCGTTCGGCGATTGCGAGATGACGCTCAGCACTTCGGACGTGGCCGTCTGATACTCCAACGCTTGTGTCACCTCAGCCGTACGGTCCTGCAACTCGGTAAACAGGCGCGCGTTGCTGAGCGCGATCACCGCCTGCGCAGCAAAGGTTTCGAACAGGGCAATCTGCTTCGCGGTGAACGCGTTTTTCTTGACGTGGGCAAGCGTGATCACCCCAATGGTTTTTCCGGCCTTGTTCAAAGGCACACCCAGACCCGAAAGGAACCCGCCCTTTCGGGCCTGTTCATGCCAGCCGTAATCGGTGTCCGCTTCAATGTCGGGAATATAGGTCGTCTTGCCGGTCAACCCGACGCGCCCGGTTACCGTTTCGCGACCCGGAGAGAAAACCTGTTGCGCCAGGATCTCTTCGAACATGTCGTTAACGTTGTGTGTGGCTACAACGTCATAAATCCCGGTCTGCTCGTTGAGCAGTGCAACATAGGCGACCTCGGGCCTGCAAATCCGGACCGAAACCTTCAGAATTTCCTCCAGAACCGGTTGTACTTCGTTCGGTGAACGGGAAATCACACTCAGCACATCCGACGTCGCGGTCTGGTACTCCAGAGCTTCTGTCAGTTCTGCCGTGCGCGCCTGCACTTCCTCGAATAGGCGAGTATTGTTGATCGCAATCACGGCTTGGGATGCAAAAGTTTCCAGCAGCGCGATTTGAGTGTCAGAAAAGGCCGAAGGCCGCTCGTGGCCGAGTGTTATGACACCCACAACAGCATTTTTGTCCAGCAAAGGCACCCCAAGCGCCGAGCGGAAATTCCCTTGTTTTGCAGCGTCTTTCCATTCAAATTCCGCGTCCAGCTCGGTGTCTTTGATGTAGACCGTTTTCTTCAGAAGTGCCGTTCGCCCGGTGCAACTTCCAGCATCGATTTCAAAAGCTACTTCCGAAAGGAATTTGCGGAACTCGGTCGTCATCCCGTGTGTTGCCGCGACACGGAACGTGTTGTCTTCAGCATTCAAAAGCGTGGCGTAAGCGGTCTGCGGCTGGCAAATGCGCGAAGCGACCCCCAGGATTGTTTCCAGTACCGGCTTTAACTCGTTGGGCGAGCGGGAGATAACTCCAAGCACTTCGGATGTCGCTGTCTGGTGTTGCAATGCTTCCTGCGTGTCAGCAAACAGTCGTGCGTTTTCAATCGCGATGCCGGCTTGGTCCGCAAATGTCTCCAGAAGTTCGAAATCGGCCTGCTGGGGGCCGCTCCCCGTCGGCCAGCCCAGAACCAGAACACCCCATATTTCCTCTTCACGGTGAACGGGAACCGCCACCATTTCTTTATAGTCGAACTGCTGTGCCGTCTTGTAATCCGAATATTCCGGAGATTGAGCATTCAGCAGATGGACGGTGCGGCGGTCGCGAATTGCCGGAAAGGTGATCGAATTCTCTGCGGGAACAGCGGGGAAATTGGCGAGATAGGCCTCCATGAACGACTGGGTGAAACCATGGCTCGCGCAATAGTGGATCATCTCATTCGCGTGACGCCACAGGATACAAAACCGAGCATCGCAAAGCTCGGTTGCGCTGGTGACGATGGTGTCGAAAACGGGTTGAGCGTCGTTTAGTGAGCGGCCAATGACTTTGAGAATTTCGGATGTGGCGGCAAAACGCGCCTTTTCATTTGCCAGTCTCTGCCTCAGAGCCTTGGCTTCATTTGCAGGATTGGTCTGCGGTCCAAAATTCGTTTCGTCATAATCCATCAAGAACTTATACCCGTTGACGGCGGCAAAGAGCCAAATGATCACACGACCGATGGTTGGTTTTGAACGATAGAGAATTTTCTGACTCAAGCCCAGTTTTTGTTATTGCTCAAAACCCACGATGCGTGGCGCGAGACGCCAGTGATCGCTTTGGTGGCAACCAGTGACCTACACGCCCTCAGGTCTTCGGGGATTTCATTGCGAGCCTACCATGCTTGGCGGCACCACGAGGCGGGTAGGGTCATGATATTGCACGTTCCCGGGCGGCTCGGATTGCCGGAAAACGCAGCGAAATTTTCCGCAAAGTCCTAACTGTGCCTTCCAGTCTCGTCTGAAATCTTCCGCGTTTGGGGATTTGCACCAACTTCAGCAAGCATTTTCTGCACCTCGATCTTCCAACCTTCTCTTATCTTCAAGGCCAGACGCGAAGTTGGTCGATGTTCAGGTTTCAGGATCGCGTACTCATACCTGAGCGGGTCATCAAAAGGGAGGAAAACGACGCGGTCATTTGAGAGGTTGAGCTCCCGCTCGGTTGCAACCGTCAATGGGTCAACAATCGTGCAACACTGGCCTGAACTGACAAAAGGAATAAGCGGCAGAAAATACTGACACGTCACGGTCGGATTGTACCGGGCGGATATCGCCTGAAACTCCTGTTTTATCTTTCCCTGAAAAGGATGGGTTGTGTGCAATCCACCCATCGGAACGCCGTCTAAATCGGAGATGTTGATGCTGTTTTTGGTTGCCAGAGGGTTGCCCCGATCCATAGCGCAAAAACAATCGCCGCTGATGATTTCGGCCGAAAATTGACGTTGCTTGCCGACGGAAAACTCAAAGTCCGCAAATCCGAAATCGATATTCTGAGTACCCGCAAGCTCCATGATTTGCGGCGAACTGCGTGTTGACAGCGTGATGCGGATCTCGGGGTTTTCGCCAACCGACTGGCTGATGAAGCGAGGAAACAAAAAGGCCGAGGGGCCGGGCATGGTGGCAATATTCAAGCTGCCCGAATGACCTTTGATCAATCCGTCCATCGTATTGGAAATCGTTGAAAGCCGGTCCAGAATGTCAGTCGTTTCGGCCAGCAAATAATGAGCCTCCGGAACTGGAACGAGGCGCCGCCCCTTGCGTTCGAACAAGGCCAGTCCAAGACTTTTTTCCAGGTTCTTCAACGCCAGGCTGATCGCCGGTTGTGTGCGGTTCAGTTTCTTCGCTGTCTGAGAGATGGAGCCTGTTTCCATCACTTCGCGAAACACTGTGAGCTGCGTGAGGTTCATCCTTAGACACATAAGCTAAACTTTAGTTTTGTGAAATATAACAAATTTGTATTTATGAGAATTACTTTTAGGCTTTCAGGATCGAAGTTCGGGTGAACCGAATCCAAGGATCCAAAACTGGGAGATGACAATGAAACTCATGAAATGCCTGACAGGTCTCGCATTGGCAGGAGCGCTTGCTGCGCCCGCATTGGCGCAGGACCCGACATTCTTCCGCATCGGCACCGGGGGCGCAGGCGGGACCTACTTCCCGATCGGCGGCACTATTGCAAACGGTATCTCGGCCCCTCCGGGTTCGCGTCCCTGTGAGGAGGGCGGCCAGTGTGGTGTGCCCGGTCTGATCGCCATTGCGCAATCAACGACCGCATCGGTCTTCAACAATGCCGCAGTTCAGAACGGAGAGCTTGAGGCCGGTCTGGCCGCCGCCGACGTCACACGCTCGATGTATCTGGGTGAGGGCAAATTCGAAGGCAAGCCTCATCCGAAACTGCGCATCGTGGCCAACCTTTTTCCCGAAGACCTCCATCTGGTTTTGCCCGCTGGTGAGACCATCAACGACCTGAGCGATCTGGAGGGGAAGCGCGTCGGCATTGCACAGGCCGGTTCAGGAACGCAGGTTGCCGTGTTGCAGATGCTTGAGGCGTGGGGCGTCAACCGCGACAACATGGACGAAGCCGAACTGAACAACAGTCAGAGCGCCGAGCGTCTGGCCGACGGTCAGTTGGACGCCTATTTCTATGCAGCAGGCTGGCCGGTTGCCGCGATGGTGCAGCTATCTTCGACGAAGGGTATGAATCTGCATTCCTTCTCGGACGAGGATTTGGCGAAGATCAACGAGATCATCCCGGCCTACATCCCCTCGGCCATTCCGGGTGGCGTCTATGACGGGATCGACGCCGAGACCAAGACACCGGCGGTCAGCGCAATGCTGGTTGTGTCGTCGGATCTGTCGGAGGATCTGGTTTATCAGCTGACCAAGGCCCTGTGGAACGACAACACCCGCAAGCTGCTGGATAACGGCCATGCCAAAGGCAAGCAGATCACGCCTGATACCGCGTTGGATGGTGTCGAAGCCTTGGGTGTTCCGCTGCATCCGGGTGCCGAGAAGTTCTACAAGGAAGCCGGGCTTCTTTAATAGCCGAAATTCGGCGCAATCAATCGTCCGGTGCCCCTGAGCGGGGCACCGCACCTTCAAAGCACGCGCATTCAGGGGGGCCATCATGTCCGGGATACAGAAACTTGATGACCACGAGCTAACAGCCGAGGAACTGGCTGCCATCGAAGAACAGTTCGACGAAGGCGCTGCCGTCCGGCAGGTTACGCCGACGACGGGCAAGGTTCTGCGCGTTGTCGCCCTGATCTTTGCGTTTTACGAATTCTTCACCGCCGGGTTTGGCCTGCCAGCCGATCACTGGCACATGGGCATCTATCTGGCCCTGCTGTTCATTCTGGTCTACGCGACTATCCCGATTATCGGGGCCAAAAGCCTCTATGCGCTCAAGGTCAGCCGGTTTCGCATCGGCAACATCCCTCTTTATGATCTCGTCTTCATGGCCCTTGGGATCATTGCGGCGCTGTATGTGGGTGTCGCTTGGCGCGGCATTCCGTTTCTGGGGATCGAGGAACAGACGTTCCGCATGGGCAACCCCAACACGTACGACGTGATTTTGGGCGTGATCATCATCCTGCTGGTGCTGGACATCGCGCGCCGCACTTTGGGTTGGGTGCTGCCGCTGATCATCTGCGTCTTTATCTCATACGCCCTGCTCGGGCCGTACTTCCCTGGCCTGCTGCAACACCCCGGCGTGAACTTCAAAACTTTCGTGTCGTCGATGTATTTCCCGCAAGAGGGCATCTACGGTGTTACCCTTTGGGTCGTTTCGACCATCGTCTTTCACTTTGTCCTGTTCGGTGTGATCGCTCAGCGCACCGGGTTGGGACAGCTTTTCATCGACAACGCTACGATTTTGGCGGGCCGTTATACTGGTGGTCCGGCAAAAGTGTCGGTGGTATCCTCGGCCTTCTTCGGCACGATCTCGGGCTCTTCGGTGGCCAACACCGTTTCGACCGGCGCGCTGACAATTCCCAACATGAAGCGCCTGGGATACCCCGGGCATTTTGCAGGCGGCGTCGAGGCCGCGTCCTCGGCTGGTGGCCAGATCACGCCACCGATCATGGGAGCCGCAGCCTTTATCATGGCCGAGTTTCTTGAGGTGCCTTACACCACAATCGTCATCGCCGCGATCTTCCCGGCGATCCTGCACTATGTTGGCGTCTTCGCCGTGGTGCACCTGATGGCGCGCAAACTGAACTTGCAGGGATTGGCGAAAGAACAACTGCCGCAGCTTAAGGCTGTCTGGGCAGAAGGCTGGGCCAATATCGTCCCCCTGATCGGCCTTCTGGTGGTTCTGTTCACCGGCTACACGCCCTTCATGTCGGCTTTTTGTGGCATCTCCCTTGCGGTTATCGCCGGTATGTCGCGACTGAGGCAACCTCCGACATTGATCTACGCGGCCGCATTTCTGGCCTTTGTGCTGTGGAAATTCTCTGATGGCGGGTTCGATCTGAACATGACTTTGATCCTTTGTGGGCTGTTGGTGATCGCCACACTGAACCCGCAGAAACGGATCGAAGTACCCGAGATGCTGCAGGCCGTTGAACTGGGCGTGAAATACTCGCTGGCGGTTGGAGCGGCGGCTGCAGCTGTGGGCATCGTGGTTGGCGTGATCAACACGACCGGTATCGGTTTCCGTATCGGGTTCATGGTGACTCAGGGCGCAGGCAATCTGGCGTCGGACCTGTACAACATGATCTCATTCGGCAGCTTCCAACTGTTTGCGATGGAAGACCTCCAACTGTTCATCTCGCTGGTCTTCATCGCCATCGTCTGCATCCTGATGGGCGCAGGCATCCCGACCACGGCGCTTTACATCATGCTGGTATCCGTCGCGCAGCCCGCGCTGGCGCAGTTGGGCGTTCCGCCGATCGCGAGCCACCTGTTCGTGCTCTACTACGGCGTGGTGTCCGAGATCACACCTCCGGTATGCACGTCAGCCTATGCGGCGGCGGCCATTGCCAACTCAAACCCGTTCCGAACCGGTTTATCCGCATTTACTCTGGGGTTGGGGAAAGTTATCGCGCCCATGGCTTTTGTCTATGCCCCCGTTTTGCTGTTCGTATCCTCGACCGGGTTCGATCTTTGGGAGTTCACATATACCGCAACCAGTTGCATCGCCGGTGTCATCGCCTTGTCGGCCGCGGTGGTCGGCTATTGGCTGCAACCGTTGAACATGGTGTCGCGGATACTGATGGCGATTGCTGGCGTCATCTTCGTCGCGCCAACGCTGACCGCTGATCTGATCGCACTCGCGGTGGCGTCGCCCGTTATTGTTGCACAACTGATCGCCCGCACGCGCAGCCACTCTCCGGCCTGAAAGATGACAGAACAAGTTACCATCATCGGCGCTGGGATCGTCGGCATCTGCTGCGCCTTGTCGCTGCAGGAACGCGGTATCCCGGTTCGGCTTGTCGACAGGGGCGAGCCGGGTCAGGAAACCTCGTTCGGGAACGCGGGTGTAGTGTCGCCCTGGTCGATTATCCCGCAATCCGTGCCGGGCATCTGGAAGAAGCTTCCCCAAATGCTGCTGGACCCGAAAAGCGCTTTGTCTGTTCGGTTCTCATTCTGGCCAAAGATGGTGCCGTGGGGCCTGCGGTTTCTCGGAAACTCCGGCGAAAAAACCGTTCGCGAGGTCGCGGACGCCATGGAATTACTGTGCCGCCCGTCGATCGAGCTGTACCGTCGGCACCTTCTGGGAACAGGCCATGAGGACCTGATCACG
Source organism: Ruegeria sp. HKCCD6647-2 (assembly GCF_057221075.1). Taxonomy (NCBI): domain Bacteria; kingdom Pseudomonadati; phylum Pseudomonadota; class Alphaproteobacteria; order Rhodobacterales; family Roseobacteraceae; genus Ruegeria; species Ruegeria sp. HKCCD6647-2. The sequence goes on from NZ_JBWVBD010000003.1 coordinate 120,204, forward strand.
GACAGTTATTACGTTCACGCATTTCGCCACCCGGAACAGGCCAACCTGAATGGTCTGGATTATCGGATCCGCACGGAAAAAGGCGGACAGCTGGAGCGTATTGACGGTGATGAGTTGCACCGCCTCGAACCGGCATTGTCGCGCGACTTCAAAGCGGCAGTTCTTATCAAAGGGCAAGCGCGGGTTATTTCGCCGGGCCGCGTCGGAGCGGTTCTGGCGGACAAAGCCCGCGGTCAGGGAGCCGAGATTGCGCGGACCGAGATAACGGGTCTGGCGCGGGCAGAGGACGGGGGCTGGAACCTGGCAACGCCAGATGGAACTTTACACACCAAGCATGTTGTGCTCGCCGCTGGTGTCTGGTCCGCTGACCTTCTGAAACCGCTTGGGTTGGCCGTTCCGTTGGTGGCCGAGCGTGGATACCATGTTGAATTTCCCAACCCGTCCATGTTTTTGAACAACTCGGTGATGGATGTGGATGCAAAGGTGGTGGCAAGTTCGATGCGGGACGGTCTGCGGGTTGCCGGGACAGCCGAATTTGCGAGCATCGACGCCCCTGTCGACCCACGCAAACGGGCGGTTCTGACAGATCAGGCCAAGGCAATGGTGCCAGACCTCGATACCAGCCAAACGCAATTCTGGATGGGACGACGCCCGTCTTTTCCGGACAGCCTTCCCGCTATCGGACAGCTTAATGGAAATTCGGGGCTCTACACGGCCTTCGGGCATTCTCATTACGGGCTCATGATGGCGCCGAAAACGGGAGAGCTTGTTGCGGATTTGGTATCCGGGCGCCGCCATAACATTGATCTTGCTCGGTTTTCCCTGACCCGGTTCTGAGCGACACAAACCAACACAGCGCAATCTCATCAGAAGGACGTACCCAAAATGCCGGTTTACAGAGGTGGACAAAACATATGTGGGGCTTCGATTGGTGTTCTGTGCCTGGAAAGCTATTTCCCGAAACCTCCCGGGCACATCAAAAACCCATCGAGCCTGTCGTTTCCGGTTCTCTACGAGATGATCGATGGCGTAACCGTACCGACTTTGCTGAACAACCCGACACCTGATTTGCTGGCGCCCTTCATCAAAGGTGCACAACGGCTTGAGGCAGAAGGCGTGCGAGCCATCACGGGCAGTTGCGGTTTTCTGGCTTTGTTTCAGAAGGAACTGGCCGCCGCCGTTTCCGTGCCTGTATTCGCCTCGAGCCTGATTCAGGTGCCCTTGGCTTATCACATGACTGGTGCCAGCGCGCCTGTAGGGGTTTTGACCGCTGACGCATCGGCCCTGACCGCTCGGCATTTCGAAGGCGTTGGTGCGGCGGGTATTCCGGTGGCCGTGAAAGGACTGGAAGAAACCAGTGAGTTTGCTGAGGTGATCTTGCGGAACACACGGACAAGTATGAATACGGACCTCATCGAGGCTGAAGTTCTGCAAGCCGCCCACAGCTTGAAAGACGAAACACCCGGCATTCGTTCATTGGTACTGGAATGCACCGATCTGCCGCCCTACGCCGCCCGAATTCAGGAAGAGCTGAAACTGCCGGTATTTGACCTCACGACTCTGGCCCAAATGGCTCATAACGTTGCGGCGCGTGCACCATATTCAGGGATAATGCCCTGGGGGTGAATTCAAGGTGAAGCCACAAGGGTGTCAGGCCGTTTCGCAGCCATATTGATCCTGCGTTTTTCAAACACGACGGCGGTGACTTTCACCGTTTGAACCACCGGTTGCGTTCCGTCTTTCATCTGAAACACTACCAGAGTCTGGCGACAAAAAATTTTCATCTTCAACAGGATCGCTGCCTGTTGAAGTTGCAACAGGCGTGACAAATGCACCGCGCTTGTGTTTAGTATTCATTTTTTTGTTTGAACTAAGCCCTGCGGAATTCAGCGATAGGTGACAGAGCGATGGTCAAAGAAGTCAAAGCGAAATCCCAAGGCAACAAGCTGAACCTCGAAAAAGCCGATCTTTCGTCAGTCCTGAGTGAACTGCATACGTCGAGCGATGGCCTGACTTCCACCGAAGTAAACGCACGCCTTCAGAAGTTTGGTCGCAACGAATTGGCCGAAGAGAAAGTGAGCAATCTTCAGCGGCTGTTCAAATATCTCTGGGGTCCGATCCCCTGGATGATCGAAATAGCGGCTGTTCTGTCTGCTTTGATCGGGCACTGGTCCGATTTCTGCATTATCCTTGTCCTGCTGGTCTACAATGCCGTGTCAGGCTTCTGGCAAGAACGCAAAGCAGCAGACGCGCTGGCCGCGCTCAAGGCCGGGATGGCGCCCAAAGCCGACGCAAAGCGCGATGGCACGTTCTCTCAGATTGACGCAGCAGATATCGTTCCGGGCGACATCGTGCGGGTTAAGCTGGGCGATGTTGTCCCGGCGGACGTACGTTTCACAGATGGGGAATATATCAGTATCGATCAGGCCGCGCTGACCGGGGAATCTCTGCCGGTCGCCAAGAAAGTCGGGGACGTCGGCTACTCCGGCAGTATCGCCAAAAAAGGCGAAATGACCGCGGTTGTCATAGAAACGGGCAACAACACCTTCTTTGGGCGCACGGCCAGCCTGGTCGCCGGGGCCGGATCTGGGGCGTCGCATTCTCAAAAGGCCGTCACCCATATTGGTGATTTTCTCATCATTCTTTCGCTTATTCTTGCGTTCATTCTGGTTGGCGCGGAACTCTACCGCGACATTGTAGTCGAACACTCTTGGCACTGGACTGCTGCCGCTGACATCCTGAGAACAGTGCTGGCCCTCCTCATCGCCTCGATCCCCGTGGCCATGCCCACGGTGATGACCGTCACCAACGCGTTGGGCGCGATGAACCTGTCCAAGAAAAAGGCAATCGTGTCGCGGTTGGAGGCGATCGAGGAACTGGCAGGTGTTGATGTACTGTGTTCGGACAAGACTGGAACGTTGACCAAAAACCAGCTGAGCCTGGGCGATCCCGTCCTGTTTGCTGCCAAGGACGCAGACGAACTGATACTGGCGGGTTCCCTCGCGTCCCACTTTGACGGAGATGATCCGATCGACGCCGCCGTGATTGCCGGACTGGCAAACCGCGATGAATTGTCGGGTTACAAGCAATCAAACTTCGTACCGTTTGATCCGGTGTCCAAACGGACCGAGGCACAGGTCACGGACGCGCAGGGAAAGGCGGCCTCGTACACGAAAGGAGCGCCGCAGGTCATATTGGATCTGAGCGATATTGACGCGGCTTCAAAGGCCAAGGCGCAGAAATCCGTTGATGATCTTGCCTCGAAGGGGATGCGTGCGCTTGGGATTGCGCGGTCGGACGATCAAGGGAAAACGTGGCGGTTCCTGGGAATATTGTCGCTATACGATCCGCCGCGCGATGACTCCAAGGAAACCATTCAAAGGGCCATGGCGCATGGTCTGCAGGTCAAAATGGTAACCGGAGACGACGTGGCCATTGGAAACGAGATTGCCGGGCAGTTGGGAATGGGGTCGCATCTTCAGGCGGCGTCGGATCTGTTCAAGGATGGCATGGATCTGAGCCATCTGCCCGAGCCGGTGACTGCCTGCGTAGAGAAGGCCGATGGGTTCGCCCGCGTTTTCCCGGAGCACAAATACGCCATTGTCAAAGCGCTTCAGGATCGCGGTCATGTTGTTGCGATGACAGGCGACGGCGTAAACGATGCCCCGGCTTTGAAGCAGGCAGATTGCGGCGTTGCCGTCAGCGGTGCCACCGATGCAGCCAGAGCTGCCGCTGCACTGATCCTGACGGCCCCTGGCTTGTCCACGATCATCGACGCCATTGAGGAAGCCCGGCAAATATTCGAACGGATCGTAAACTACATTGTGTACCGCGTCGCAATGACACTCGACATCATGTTTGTGGTGGTGCTGGCGACGGTCCTGTTTGGGTTTTCGCCCTTGACCCCGATCATGATCATCATGCTTGCGTTGCTCGACGATGTGCCGATCATGACGATCGCGTATGACAACACAAACCTGCCCAAAGCACCGGTTCGTTGGGATATGCGGCGCATATTATTCGGCGCAAGCCTGATGGGAGTCCTGTCGGTGGTACAGACCTTCGGGCTGCTCTTGATCGGCATGGAATGGATCAACAACCAAAGCCTGCAGGCATGGATTTCGCTGACGCAAGAGCAGCTTCAGACCGTGCTGTTTCTGCAGTTGGCGGCAGGTGGACATCTTCTGCTGCTGGTCATTCGGTCACGTGGAGCGTTCTTTGCGCACCCCTGGCCAGCGCGCCCGTTGTTCATCGCGGTTGTAGGCACTCAGATTCTTGCAGTCTTGCTGTGTGGCTCCGGGGTATTCGTCGAACAAATCCCGTGGACGATCATACTGATGGTCTGGATCTATATGCTCGTCTGGATGGTCATATTGGATCAGGTGAAACTTGCCATGTATCGCAGGTTGCAGCGGCAGAACCGTCACCTTCATTCAAGGACAGCCTGAGACACAGCGCAATTTGCAACGGAAAGGAGTTGGAATGCACTATTTCAATAAGTTCCGCGTCAAACCCGGAAGCTCGGTGGAGCTCGACAGCATCGATCCGAATTTCAAGGACAAACACGAAAGCCATGAACACGCGCTTCCTGAGATACAGGCTTATTCGCAAAAGCTGAGCGAACTCCAGTATTTGATGTACGCGGAAAAGAAACGGTCCCTGCTGATTTGCCTTCAAGGCAGGGATGCCGCAGGCAAGGATGGAACGATCAACCATGTGTTGGCGGCCATGAACCCGCAGGGTTGCAAGGTAAGTGGGTTCAAAGTGCCCACGCCCGAAGAGGCTGGTCACGATTTTCTCTGGCGCTATCACAAGGAAACCCCCGGAAAGGGGCAGGTCTCGATCTTCAATCGATCCCATTACGAGGACGTTCTTGTCGTTCGGGTGCACGACCTGGTCCCGAAGGACGTTTGGGAAAAACGATACGATCATATTAATGCGTTCGAGGCGTTGCTGCGCGACAGCGAAACACACGTTTTGAAGTTCTATTTGCATATCAGTCCCGAAGAAGAACTGAGCCGCTTCAAAGAAAGGATCGACGATCCGGCGCGTCACTGGAAAATCAGCGAAGGCGATTACGCGGAACGGCCATTTTGGGATGACTACACCAAAGCCTTCGAGGCCGCGTTGAGTAAATGCAGCACAGAACATGCGCCATGGTTCGTTATTCCGGCAAACCACAAGTGGTTTCGGAATCTGGCAGTCTCCCGGATCGTCGCCGAATACATGGAGTCTCTCGATATGCGGTTTCCGCCACCGACAGTCGACATTGAAGACATACGCAAAAAGTATCATGAGGCTGCTAAGTCTTAGTCGAATACGACCCCAGAAACTACATGGGACCACCCGTGGCCCTTTCATGGACGTATGATTCCAATTCCCCTCCCGAAAGAACGGCGCGCAAAATATTAGTGCGCAGATAGCGTTTGCGCGCGTCATTTGGCATCGCATCACAGGTGCAAATTGTAATTTCATGACAATTGGGTGACGATGGTCTAGGTGTTCTAGAAAAACAGTTCAAACTCCAGGTGATATTTGTGGAACAAGTGGCCTTCAGTTTCGAGATGGGTGTGGTTTGCGCCCTTTTGGCCTTTACCGTCTTTCTGTTTGTTTCCGAAATTGTCAGAATTGATCTCTCGGCAATACTTGTGCTGGTTATTATCGGTCTCCTCAGCTATGCGCCCGGGTTGGATAACCTTGCGAATGTTCCGCACCTGTTCGACGGATTTGCATCAAACGCCGTAATCTCGATTATCGCGGTCATGATCGTCGGTGCCGGTTTGGACAAAACGGGCATCATGAACAAGGTCGCCGCCGTTATTCTGAAATACGGTGGCACATCCGAGAACCGTGTATTGCCCATCGTGTCCGGTACCGTTGGCGTGATATCATCGTTCATGCAGAATGTGGGGGCAGCCGCGCTGTTCCTGCCGGTCGTCAGCCGCATTTCTTCAAGGTCAGGAATTCCGCTGTCACGCCTGCTGATGCCAATGGGATTCTGCGCCATCTTGGGCGGTACGATGACGATGGTTGGGTCCTCGCCACTGATCCTGCTGAACGATCTGATCCTGACGGCCAACGAAGGCCTGCCCGAAGGGCAGAAAATGCCGCCGTTCGGGCTCTTTTCCGTCACACCTATTGGTGCCGTCCTGATCCTGACCGGGATCGTGTATTTCTTGCTGCTGGGCCGCTGGGTGCTGCCGGGCGACGCAGGTTCTGAAAACACTGGAACGGGACAGGGCACACAGGAATATCTGCAACGAGTCTACGGTCTGAAAGCCGATGTTTTTGAGGTGATCGTGCCTGCTGACAGTCCACTGGTTGGGCAGGTGCTGGCGGATATCAACCACGAAAACCACCTCTATATAATCTCTACTTTCTATCGCGGGAAAACCTCGATGGTTCAGGTCCTGACAGCCGAAATCGCCGCGCCTTGTAGGCTTGCGATCATCGGTCGCCGCTGGGTCGTCGAGGAGTTTGCCGAGAAATTCGGACTGACTGTCCTTCCGGAACTGGACATTTTCGTCGAAGAATTTGCGGCGACAAACGCGGGCATAGCCGAAGTTGTCGTCACGCCCGACAGTAAGTTGATTGGGAAATGCCCACGCGAGCTTTTGTTTCGCAAGACATATGGCATGTCGTTGCTGGCTATTCACCGGGGCGAAGAAACGCTTAGCCACGTAGAAACTGAAACGCACGAATCCACCCAGATCGGGCTGGAGAAGTTTCACGCAGGCGACATGCTTGTTGCGCATACCAGATGGGACAACCTGATGCGGATCAAGCGGGATCCCGATTTTGTTGTCGTGACCACAGATTTCCCACAAGACGAACTGCGCCCTCAGAAAGTTGGTTGGGCTCTGCTGTTCTTTGCGATTTCGCTGTCGCTGATATTGTTCACCGATGTGCGGTTGTCGTTGTGCCTGTTGACCGGAGCGGCCGGAATGATGCTAACCCGTGTGCTCAGCGTGGACGAGGCGTACCGTGCCGTCGGATGGAATACCGTTTTTCTGCTTGCGTGCCTGATACCGCTGGGGCAGGCCGTGCAGAACACGGGCACTGCAGCCTGGATCGCGCAGCAGATTCTGGTCATCCTGAACGGCTGGCCAATTTGGGCACTTCAGGCCGGCGTCGCAATTCTGGCCACAGTCTTTTCGCTTGTAATGTCAAACGTCGGTGCGACTGTTTTACTTGTACCCCTGGCCGTATCGATCGCGGTGGCGGCTGGCGGCAACCCGGCCGTATTTGCGCTGACAGTGGCGATATCGACCTCGAACAGCTTCATTATTCCCACTCATCAGGTCAACGCTCTCATAATGGGTCCTGCGGGTTATAAAGTTATGGATTTTGTGCGTTCAGGCGGAGTTATGACCGTGCTGTTCCTGGCCGTGTCGTTGTTGATGCTCAACTTGATATACTGAGTTCTCCGAACGCTGATTGTTCGTGAAGTTGCCGAAGCGACAGGAAAGCTACTCCACACCTTCAATCAGGGCGATGTCTGCATGGCACGCATTGGCTCTTTTTTCTCTCGCGATGCGGTATTCGTCAGATGCGTAACAGGCGCGCGCCAGCTCTATACTGTCAAACTCAATGATAACCCGTCGCTGCCATTTCTGTCCTTCAAGAGTTTCAGCATCGCCGCGGGCTAGAAACCGGGCGCCAAACTTGCGAAAGGCTTCGGGGGCGAGAGCTTGATAATCCAGGTAAGCCTCAGGGTCGGTAATGGTAACGTTGGCAATCCAATAGCCTTTGGGTGTGTCAGTCATTTTCGTTCTTTTCTTCTGCGGCGAGCAGACGGTCGGCGATGGCCGTCGTGTCATCCAGATGTCTTTCAACTGCGACCCGCGCGGCATCCGGGTTGCCGGAGATTATGGCCTCGCAAATCAGCTCCATATGCGCGATGCCGGGGCGGTCCCGGTCCGCTGTCGACAGGGTCATCATGCGCAGCCGACTGATCCGGCCGTTCAGACGCTGAACGATATCCCAAGCGATGTAGTGACCCGCCCCGTCAAAGATCTCGGAGTAGAAATCGGCTGTGGCGCGAAACAAGGCGCCCGGGGTCCGGTCAGCAAAGCCCTGCTTCAGACGTTTCAGTGCTTCCTTGAGGGATCGCGCGCGTTCGGGTGTGATCTTGCGGGCGCAGTTTTCGGCCGCCGCTGTCTCGAGCATGCGGCGGATATCATAGATTTGGCGCGCGTCTTCGCGGCTCATGGTGGCCACGATGGGCCCGCGACCGGGTAGAATTTCCACCAGCCCCTCGGCTTCGAGATAGCGGATGGTTTCGCGGATCACCGTTCTGCTGACGCCCAGCTGGTCGCAAAGCGGGCGTTCGACAAGCCTTTGACCGGGCTCGAACAATCCTTCGATGATCGCCTCGCGCATGCGTTCCTGTACCATGTCGCGCAGGGTGGCGGGAGGGTGATCGATTTTCGTCAGTTTGGGTGTACTCATGGCGTCGACGCTATCGGCTTGGCATTTTTTGTACAAGGTATGATTGACAGTTGGTATGATGGTATACCATCTTACAGCGCAACGAATCGCAAGGAATACCGACATGCCCGCCGAAATCCGCAAAACACTGCTGCACGTTGAAAACACCCTGATCGAAGGAGGGAAGGTCGCCGAGCAGCCATTGAAGATGATTGCAGCGATTGCGGTGATCCGGAACCCGTGGGCTGGCCGCGGTTTTGTTGACGACCTGAAGCCCGAGATTCATGATTGCGCGCCGGGCCTTGGCAGCCTGCTGACCGACATGGTGCTCGACGCTGCCGGTGGCGGGGACAAGGTCGAAGGGTACGGCAAGGCTGCGATCGTCGGTGTCAACGGTGAGGTCGAGCATGGTTCGGCCCTGATCCACACCCTGCGCTTTGGTAACTTTTATCGCGAGGCGGTTGGCGCAAAGTCGTATCTCGCGTTCACCAACACGCGCGGCCCGGCAAATGCTGCGATGCAAATCCCGCTGATGGACAAGAATGACGGTGGTCGGCGCAGCCATTACCTGACCATCCAGTTGCAGGTGGCAGACGCGCCCGCGCCGGATGAGATCATGATCGCGCTTGGCGCCTCGATCGGTGGCCGTCCGCATCACCGCATCGGTGACCGCTATCAAGATCTCAAGGAATTGGGCCATGACGTCGACAACCCTGCAGCTGTCTGAGCCCTTCGGCACAGTCGCCTATCGCGAGGCCGGGCTTTCCCATGCTGGGAAAGCGGCCCCCGTCGTGCTGATCCACGGCGTGGGCATGCAATCGGCGGCTTGGGGCCCCCAGATTGAGTTCCTCGCGGGATCGCACCACGTGATCGCGCTGGATATGCCCGGACACGGCGGCAGCGATCAGATCCCAGCAGGTTCTGACCTGCCGGTATTTCTTGATTGGTTGTTGGCGGTTCTGGATGAGCTGAAGCTGCAGCGCGTCAACCTAGCAGGCCATTCGATGGGCGCGTTGATTGCGGGTGGATTTGCAGTACGCAACCCCGGTCGGGTTGAGCGGGTCGCGCTGCTGAACGGAGTATTTTGCAGGGACGCGGCCTCAAGCAAATCCGTGATCGAGCGGGCCAAGCTGATCGGCACCGGAACTTTCGATGTAGAAACTCCGCTGCGGCGGTGGTTTGGTGACACGCCCGTCGAACAGGCCGCGCGTGACGATGTTGCGGCGTGGCTTTCAGCGGTTAATATCGAAGGCTACGCCACCGCCTACAACGCTTTTGCACGCGGAGACGCCCTTTATGCGAAAGGGTTCGGTACGATCACCTGTCCGCTGCTGGCCCTGACCGGAGATGGCGACCCGAATTCGACCCCGGCAATGTCTTACGCGATGGCAGAAGCCGCGCCGAATGGGACGGCCATCGTGATCGAAAATCACCGGCACATGGTGAATCTGACCGCGCCGGAAACCGTGAATGCAGCTTTGGAAGCCTGGTTGCAAACCCCATCGGAAGAGGTTGACCCAAAATGATCGAATTCGACCCGCGCATGCTGAGCAACCCCCGCGCCCTGCGAAATGCATTTGGCACCTACATGACCGGCGTCACTGTCGTGACCGCACATGATGAGGGCGGAAACCCGCTGGGCTTTACCGCAAATTCTTTTGCCTCCGTTTCTCTCGAGCCGCCTCTGGTACTGGTGTGCCTTGCCAACACCTCAAGCAACTATGAAGCGTTCGCGAACACATCGAAATTCGCGATCAACATACTGTCCGAAGGCCAGATCGAAGTGTCGAACACCTTTGCCCGCCCGGTCGAGGATCGGTTTGCGACAGTTGACTGGCAGCCTGGCCCCAACGGATCACCGATCCTTGATGACGTCTCGGCCTGGTTCGACTGCGACATGTCCCGAACCGTTGATGCAGGCGACCACCTGATCCTGATCGGTGAAGTCAAAGCCTTTGATCACAATATTGCACCCGGGCTGGGCTATGCCCGGGGTGCCTATGTAACCCCCGCTGCCGAAGCCAAGGCCCTGAGCAAACGCACCGGATTGGTCGTATCCGCCCTGATCGAACGGGATGGGAAAATCCTGTTGCAGGGTGACGGCTATGGCCGCCTGACCATTCCGGCAACTGACGACGTGGCCGATGGTGCCAACGCGGCCCTGACCCGCCTGATCGGCGAGAGCGGCGTGCAGGCGGAGCCGGGGTTTATCTACTCAGTTTATCAGGATGAAGCGCGCAAACTTCAACATATCTCGTTCCTGTGCCAGGCCGCCGATGGCGAACCGGAGAATGGTGTTTTTACCGAGATCAGCGAGTCCACTCTTATGGATATCGCCGATCCGGCCATCTGCACCATGCTCGAGCGGTTCGCCAAAGAAAGCCGTATGGGGAACTTCGGGGTGTATTACGGAAATGAGGTGAGTGGCGAAGTCAAACCACTCTCCGCTGGGAGCTAACTTGGCATGAAATTCTCACTCTTTGCGCATATGGAGCGGATCTCTCCGGATCAGGACCAGAAGCAGCTGTATGACGAGTTCATCCAGCTGTGCAAAATCGCCGATGAGGGCGGGATGCACGCGGTCTGGACCGGTGAACATCACGGGATGAACTTTACCATCGCGCCAAACCCGTTTCTGAATCTGGTTGATGTCGCGCGCCACACCAAGAATGTGCGACTGGGAACCGGCACGGTCATTGCGCCGTTCTGGCACCCGATCCGTCTGGCAGGTGAAGCCGCGATGGCCGATATCATCACCGACGGGCGCCTGGATCTTGGCATCGCGCGCGGCGCCTACAGTTTTGAGTACGAGCGCATCATGCCCGGCATGGACGCGTGGGAAGCCGGCCTGCGCATGCGCGAGCTTGTGCCCGCCGTGCAGAAGCTTTGGCAGGGTGATTATGCGCATGAAGGTGAATTCCACCAGTTTCCCAAAACCACCTCAGCTCCTCAGCCCCTGCAAACGGATGGTCCACCCATCTGGGTGGCGGCGCGTGACCCGAACAGCCACGAGTTTGCAGTGCTGAACGGCTGCAACGTACAGGTGACTCCGCTTTGGAACGGCGATGGCGAGGTCGAGAACCTCATGTCCAAGTTTAACGCAGCCTGCGAGAATTTCCCGGACGTGTCGCGGCCCAAGATCATGCTGCTGATGCACACTTACGTGGCTTCGGATGATACAGATGTGAAACACGCTGCTGTCGAACTGAACCGGTTCTACAACTACTTCGGCGCCTGGTTCATGAACAAGCGGGACATCACGCAGGGTTTGATAGAACCGCTCAGCGATGAAGAAATCGCAGGGCATCCGTTCTACACGCCGGAAAACATGGAGCGTGATCTGGTTGTTGGAACCGCCGACACCGTCATTGATCGCCTACGTGGGTACGAAGCGCTTGGATACGACGAATACTCGTTCTGGATCGATTCAAGCATGCCGTTCGAGCGCAAGAAAGCCTCGCTCGACCGGTTCATCAAAGACGTCATGCCGGCGTTTCAGTAAGGGGTTGGCGTAAAATGCAGCAGTTTCAACAGTATATCGGCGGCGCATTCTCGGATGGTGCAGGGCAGTTCGACAGTCTGGACCCGGCCACGGGCGCGGTCTGGGCCCGGATGCCCGACGCGGGGCCCGAGGACGTCAATCAGGCTGTTGAAGCTGCTGACCAAGCTTTCTACTCGCCCGAATGGGCAGGGATGACGGCAACGGCGCGCGGTAAACTGCTGCACCGGCTTGCTGATCTGGTCGCGGAAAACGCGCCGCGTCTGGCCGAGCTGGAGACCCGGGATACAGGAAAGATCATCCGCGAGACATCGGCCCAGATAGCCTATGTCGCCGATTACTACCGCTATTATGCTGGACTGGCCGACAAGATCGAAGGCGCGCATCTGCCGATCGACAAGCCGGATATGGAGGTCTGGCTGCGCCGCGAGCCAATTGGTGTTGTTGCCGCGGTAGTCCCATGGAACTCTCAGTTGTTCCTGTCAGCAGTCAAAATTGGCCCAGCTCTGGCGGCGGGTTGTACGGTTGTCCTGAAGGCTTCGGAAGAAGGGCCCGCGCCGATGCTGGAATTCGCGCGCATTTTTGATCAGGCCGGGTTCCCCAAGGGTGTGTTGAATATAATCACTGGTGGTCCCGTTGCAGGGGCCACGCTGACCAGTCATCCGAAAGTGGCCCATGTGGCCTTTACAGGCGGACCGGAAACGGCACGTCATATCGTGCGTAACTCGGCCGAAAATCTGGCCTCAACCTCTCTGGAACTGGGTGGCAAGTCCCCGTTCATCGTCTTTGAGGATGCCGACATCGAAAGCGCTGTGAATGCGCAGGTGTCCGGCATCTTTGCCGCAACCGGGCAAAGCTGCGTGGCTGGCTCACGCCTCGTGGTGCAGACTTCGATCAAGGAGGCGTTTCTGGCGCGTCTGAAGGAAAAGGCCGACGCCGTTATCATCGGTGCGCCCGATGACATGGCGACCGAGGTTGGTCCGCTTTGCACAAAGCGTCAGCGGGACGTGGCAGTTGATCTGATCGAACAGTCGGTTGCGCAGGGCGCCAAGCTGGTGACCGGCGGCAATCCCATTGACCGGGATGGGTTCTATTTCCCGCCGACTATTCTGGATTGCTCGGATGTGCCGGACGCGGACAGCCTGACCAACGAGTTCTTTGGACCTGTTCTGTCAGTGACCTCGTTTGAGACCGAAGCAGAGGCCATCGCAATCGCAAATGACACGAAATTCGGGCTGGCCTCAGGCCTATTCACCCAGAACCTGACCCGCGCACATCGCATGATCCGTGCTATTCGGGCGGGCATTGTCTGGGTCAACACCTATCGTGCCGTCAGTCCCATCGCACCTTTCGGAGGCCATGGCCTTTCGGGTCACGGGCGCGAAGGCGGTCTGCAGGCGGCGCTGGATTACACCAAGATCAAATCGATCTGGCTGCGCACCAGCGACGACCCGATCCCGGATCCGTTCATCATGCGCTGATCTCAACATCCTTCACCGCAAACAAGGGATAGCGGTGTGTTCGTCAATCAATGGGAGGACTACGAACATGGCTGAATTCCAGCCCCCAAATAGTGGTGACCATCTGGTCTCTGACAAGGGGATTTTCAAAGGGTTGCACAATGGGATGAGCATCGCCTCCAAGGCGATGGTCGCGGCCTTTGTGCTGTTCACAATTCTCAACGTAGACTTCGCCGGCAGCGTCTACAAAGGCGTCCGGTCCTGGGTCGAAGGTGCGCTGAGCTGGTACTATATCAGCTCGGTCCTCGTGCTGTTTTTTGTCTGCCTGTTCCTGATGTTCAGCCGCTTCGGCTCGATCCGTCTGGGCGATGATGACAGCCGGCCCGAGTTCAGCAACTTCTCCTGGTTTGCGATGCTGTTCTCGGCCGGGGTTTCGATCGGCATCCTGTTCTTCGGCATCGCCGAGCCGCTGTTCTATTTCGACAACGCAGCGGGATGGGGATATCCGAACAACCCGTTCGCCGATGCGGCAGGGCATACAGAAATGAATGTCCAACGCGCTGTGGACGCCGTTGTTGTCACCAACTTTCATTGGGGCCTGCATGGCTGGGCAATCTATACAATGACCGGCCTGGCCCTTGGGTACTTTGCGTTTCGCAAGAAACTGCCGCTGACCTTTCGCTCGGCGCTGTACCCGATCCTGGGAGATCGCATTTATGGCCCGGCCGGCCATGCAGTTGATTTGCTGGCTGTTTTCGGCACGGTATTTGGCATAGCCACTTCCATGGGTCTGGGCGTCACGCAAATGGCCGAAGGTCTGAATGTATTGTTCAACACCGGCACCGGAACGACGCTGAAGGTTGCACTGGTTGTCGGTATCTCGATCGTCGCGACGATGTCGGCCGTTTCGGGCATCGGCAAAGGTATTCGCATCCTGTCCGAATGGAACATCATCCTGTCGATCCTGCTGGTGCTGTTCTTTCTGTTCGCCGGCCCGACCCAATGGCTTATCGGGTTCTTCATGAATGCCATCGGCGACTACGCCACTGGCCTGTGGTCGATGGGTTTCTGGACGGCATCCGAACCCGGTGACGTGTCGTGGCAAGGCGGTTGGACCATCTTCTACTGGGGCTGGTGGCTGAGCTGGGCACCGTTTGTCGGTATGTTCGTGGCGCGCATTTCCAAAGGGCGCACGATCCGGGAATTCATGCTGGGCGCGATGTTTGTTCCCACAACAATGGCCTTCATCTGGATCTCGATCTTCGGCGGCAACGCGCTGTTCCTGGAACTGAATGCAGCCGGTGGTGTGGGAACGGCAGGTCTGGTCGACATGGTCAACAGCTGGAACCTTGGCGGGACTCTTTATGGCACAATCGAATTGCTGGCGGTCAATGGCACGTTGTCCTGGATCGTGTCGGCCTTGGCTACGTTCCTGTTGGCAACCTGGTTCATCACCAGCTCGGACTCGGGCACTCTGGTCGTGACTACCATATTGTCCATGGGCAACGCGCACCCACCGAAACTGCATCGTGTGGTTTGGGGCGCGGCACAGGGTCTGGTGGCGGCCGTATTGCTGATTGCCGGTGGCCTGTCGGCTCTGCAAACTGCCGCCATCGCCGCTGCGCTTCCGATTTCGATCCTCGTCGTTCTGATGGCCTGGGGTGTCATCAAGTCGCTGATCGAAGACAGTTCCGCCACAGCGGTATCATCGGGATTGGCCCCGGATGGAACCGCACTTGACGGCGATCTGCACGCCTGAACCGGCATCACCGACAAACTTGAACGGGCGGGCATATCCTCGCCCGTTTGCAATCAAACAGGAGACACCAATGCAGACTTTGAAGCGTGCCGATCTTTTGATTGAAGCGGCCTACCTGAACGGAGAATGGGTGGCGCGCGACAAAAGGTTCCATGTCTCGAACCCCTCAACCGGAGAGGTTTTGGCGCACGTTGCAGATTGCTCCGCAGTCGATGCTCATAGCGCCATCGAAACTGCGCGGATTGCTCAAAAGGACTGGGCGGCAATGACCGGCAAGGAGCGTGCCGCAATTCTGCGCAAATGGTTCGATCTGATGGTCGCCAACGTGGATGATTTGGGCGCGATCCTGACGGCCGAGATGGGCAAGCCACTGGCCGAGGCCAAAGGAGAAGTCATGTACGGCGCCAGCTTTGTCGAATGGTTCGGTGAAGAAGCCAAGCGTGTCTATGGCGATACAATTCCGGGCCATCAGCGCGACAAGCGTATCATAGTTATGAAGCAACCGATTGGAGTGGTTGGTGCCATTACGCCCTGGAATTTCCCGAATGCGATGATCGCTCGCAAAGTCGCACCGGCGCTTGCGGCCGGGTGCGCCATGGTCGTGAAACCTGCCGCCGAGACGCCATTGTCGGCACTGGCGATGGCCAGGTTGGGAGAGGAGGCCGGTATTCCACCGGGGCTTCTGTCTGTGATTACTTCTACCGATAGTGTCGGGATCGGCAAGGCATTCAGCGACAACCCGGTGATGCGCAAGATCAGCTTCACCGGTTCGACCCGTGTCGGCAAAATCCTGGCGCAACAGGGGGCGGACCAGATCAAGAAGCTCTCGCTGGAACTGGGCGGCAACGCGCCCTTCATCGTGTGCGACGATGCTGATCTGGATAAGGCCGTGGAAGGCGCGATGATCTCGAAATTCCGGAATGCCGGTCAAACCTGCGTTTGCACGAACCGGTTTTATGTGCAGGACGGTATCCATGACGCATTCGTTGAAAAGCTGTCCGCTGCCGTTGCCGCCTTACCGGTCGGAGATGGCTTTGCCGCAGGAACGGCAATCGGCCCCCTTATCACACCTGCGGCGGTTTCCAAAATTCGGGAACACATCGCAGATGCAGTTGAGAACGGCGGAGAAATCGCCACAGGTGGTGCGGCGCACGAATTGGGCGGGACATTCTTTGAACCAACCGTAATCAAGGGAGCAACTAAAAAGATGAAGGTTGCGCGTGAAGAAACATTCGGTCCGCTGGCCCCGGTTTTCCGATTCTCGGAAGTCGGAGAGGCAATCGCTTCCGCGAACGACACCGAATTTGGACTGGCGTCTTATGTTTACACGCAGAACATCTCGCAGGTCTGGCGTTTCATGGAAGAACTTGAGTATGGAATGGTCGGCGTGAACACGGGCCTGATTTCCACTGAAGTCGCCCCATTCGGTGGCATCAAGGAAAGTGGTGTGGGGCGGGAAGGCTCAAAATACGGGATCGAGGATTACCTTGAGCTGAAATACTGCTGCGTAAACATCTAGCTTGGCATTCGCGCAATGGTCAGATCGATCCCGGTATGCGCGCCTTTGCCGTTTTCTTTCGCTTCCCGCAGGATTGGCATTGTGCAAGCGACACCCACCATCCGACATTTTTTGGCAAATGCCTGTCAAGACGCGTCGTCATCGAGACACTGAACAACCTGAAGCACTTTTCCATTGATCTGTGCTTCTGGGGCACACGCAAATCCAAGAAGCAGGCCGGACCTGACACTGGCCTGATCCCGAAAGATCGAGAGCGGCAGGCAGTCGATGCCGGCGTCCCATAGCCGCCGAGCCGCCACCTGATCCGAAACTTCACAATCAACGAAACGGGTCACCAGATGCATTCCAGCGCGACAGGGCTCGGCAACAAGCTTTGAAGAAGCGTGGTTTTGCAAGGCTGTAACAAGAACGTCGCGCCGGGACTGATAGGCTTGTTTCATCTTGCGAACATGGGCGTTGAAGCTTCCGTCTTCCATGAAACAGGCCATCGCCTTTTGCTGCAGCAGCGAGACATTCTGACTCAACAATGTTTCTGCGGCGGAGAAAGCCGAATTCAGGCCCGGCGGACAAATCAAATAGCCAAGCCGAATGGCCGGGAACATGGTCTTGGAAAAACTGCCCACGTAAAGGACCCGCCCATGTTTGTCCAAAGCCTTCAGGGCGGGTTGTGGACGTTCCTCGTAATGAAACTCGCTGTCGTAGTCGTCTTCAATGATCCAGGCATCTTGAGCGTTGGCAACGTCCAAAAGTTCAAGCCGGCGGGTCAGGCTCATTGTAATCCCAAGTGGGTGTTGATGAGAGGGCGTGACAAAAACAAGATCGCAGCGATCATAGTTTTTCAGCGCATAAGACATTGAAAAACCTTCAGTATCCAGAAGAACGGACCTAATATCCATCCCGTGAAGCTTTGCTGCATCGCGAAAGGCGATATGCCCGGGATCTTCCATCCAGATCGTTGCGCCCGGACTGGATAGCGTCAGTAGCACAATCGAAAACGCCTGTTGGGCCCCTGATGTCACAATGATCTGGTCGGGCGCGCATTCTATGCCGCGGCTGTCACGGACGTGAGCGGCAATTGCCAACTTAAGCTCGTCCAGACCACTGGATGGACCGTACCCAAAAAGTGAGTTGTCGCTGATCCGGATCGCACGAGACTGGGCCTCGGCCCAGGCTTTTCGCGGAAAAAGGTCAAGCGCCGGAATGCCGGGGCGGAAGGCCCGCACGTGTGAAAGCCGCGTTGTTGCCAATGAGCTTTCTATTTGGCTTACACGAGGCGAAACAGGCCCGGTTCCGGTCTTGTGTATGCGCCGCCGCCTGCGAACCGGTGTGATCGGAAGGTCGCCTGATGACAGTTGCGCCACATAGGTACCTGATCCGCAGCGGGTTTCCAGAAAGCCTTCGCTGGTAAGTTGCTCGTACGCGTTTTTTACTGTCAGGCGCGAAACCCCCAGATCTGACGCAAGCTGTCGGGTGGAAGGCATTCGGGCCGCCTGCACCAGGGTTCCATCAAGCACGGCTTTGCGAATCTTATTCTCAAGCTGGCGCATGAGCGACGTTTTACTCTGGCGGTCCAAACTGATCATCGAAAGAAGGGCACCACCGGATTTCTTCATTTTTTGGCGACCTGTTTCAAAAGTGGATATAGTAGTTTTTCCTGAATGGGTATTTTAGCATACCCATTTATCCGCGCAAAGTAGCCACGTTCGACCGCAGAGCTTGTGGCGAACGTGGTTGCACACAAAACCTCGCAATAATCGGGCCGAAAGATACAAGGATCGAGAAATGTCGGATTATCCGAAATTCCCGGAAGGCTTAAACCTGATTTCCCGGTGGAAGGCCGGCGATCCTGCCGCCCGAGAGGAATTGCGCCAGATCTTTGACGATACAATAGCTGGTAAAATGGATGCGGATTTTGCACGCCCTTCTACGACAGACCGTGTTCATGTTTCGGCGTCCGTCCATATGCTGGCACTGGCCATTCTGCATGATCTTTATGGCATCGACTCGGCGGCGTACTACAAGGGCGACCCGGTTCGTTACGCACGTACGAACCTGATAACCAGTCGTCTTCTGGGTGTGGACAAAGTTTATACCGTCTGGGCCCTGTACGGCTTTACCTGCGAGCAGGTGGGTCAGAAGATGATGTATCCCGATCGGTTCCCGCCGGGCTCGGATCCGGATGAGCCACTGATCAACAAGGATAATTGGAAGGACTTGAAGACTCCGGATTTCAACAGCGGAGTGGCCAAGGTCATCACCGACATGCTGCGTGAGACCGAGCGTTTGACGGGGATGGAACCGCTCCTGCAGATCTCGGCACCTTACAGTTTCGCGGCGGACATCTACGGGCAGGAACCGCTGCTGGCGGATGTGGTGCACGATCCGGATTTCGTGAACGAACTGTTGGACTTTCTCGCTGACACTGTGCTGACACCATGGATCGAGCATTTCATCAACGAGTTTCCGAATGGCTGGATCGAGCTTTCGGATGCGTCGGGATCGCCTTTCTTCATTGGACCGGAGAACTGCAAGAGCATGGCGATCCGCTCAATGCGGCGGATGACCAAAGGGAAGCCTTGGGCCGATCGCCTGTTCGATTGCAACTATCGTGGCGACCATGTTGCGACGGCAACAAAGCGGAATCGGGGATCGCGCCGCCGTGGTGCAGCCGGAGTAAGCAACGGCTCTGGCGTGGGATTGTTGGAGCTGATGGATCATAAACACGCCGTTTGTCCGAAGTTTGTTATGCGGCTGGAAGCGGACAAGGTCGAAGTACCCTTCTATGTCGATCAGGCGATTCAACGTGGCGTACCTCTGACGACAGGGATTGGTTCGCGGCAGATCGATGCCAACAGTATTGGCGATCTTGAAGAGGCCAAGACTGAAATCCGGAAAGTCGCCGAGACGTTCGTCGCCGCACAAAAGGAAGTGGCGTCAAAGGTCACCATGCCGTTGGATCGCTTCCGGCATCAACCGTGGCCAAGCCATATCTATTTTGAAGACGTTGCTGCCGAATCTCAGTTCGAAATGATCGAGATCATCATCAGAACTGTAAGAGAGCAGGGGGCTTTTGCGTAGTGACGGGCGTAAACGGAAATTGGAAAAAAGCGAAGGCCGGAGCGCCGGGAAGCCGGAAAACGGTTTGGCCTTTGAATTGAATGACCCTGACACTTAGTAATAACGATGGTCTCAATTGGCGGAAATGAGCTTGTTGCCTGATTGAACAGAGCCTGCAGGCATCACCGCATTCCTCAGTTTATTCTCATTGAATTAACCCAACCGCTCACGAAGTCGAGCCGCTTCATTGAATCCAAAAACACCAGTAGGCTTGGGCCAAGCTTGACGGCCCCTTCAAGGTTTTTGGGTTCGAGTTCACCTTCGACTATTGGATAAAACCCGGAGGATTCCACAAGTCGCGGCCTGTCCGCCAACGTGATGAGGAAGTCCACCATGGCTTCTGCTGTCTTTTCGTTTTTGGCATTTCCGGGTATCAGAACGGTCCTCAAAATTGCGGTCTGAAAATCACCGAATTCAACCACCTGAACGTTCGGTTTGCCCTCGGCAACCCTGCGCAGGGCGTAGCTGCCAAGCACGTTATAGGCAAATGCCAGACGCCCGCGATCGACGTCCCGTATCATGTCGGCAGAACAACAATAGAGCTTCGTTCCCGCGAGCCCGAAAACCTCGGTCAGCCGCCAATATGTTTGGGAACTGAGTGAATCCTGAGTGGCCAAAAGATATCCCAGGCCCGACAGCCGTATGTCATAAGTCCCAATTCGGCCTCTGAATTTGTCCGTATCCTGACGAACCAGTTCGACCAGGGCCTGTCGGCTGCGGGGGATTTCAACATCATGAAACGCAGACCGTGAGATCAGAAAGACGGCCGGTTCGAAGGTGAACGCAAAGACACGGTTCCGCCACTTTCCACCAGCCGGAAGCCTTTGCGTTGCCTCGGAAAAATACTCCCGGGCAAGATTGTCGTTTGCGATCTTCACCTGCAAATCCATTGCCGAAGAAATCGCCAGGTCGAATTCTGCTTTTTCTTCATAGATGGCCGCAAAAATCTGCTGGCTGCTCGCTACGGTGTAGTCAATTCCGGTATTTGGATGCTCTTCCAAAAACGCCAATAGGAGAGGCTCGAATATCTCGATGTCGGACGTCGAAATGATCCTCAGGATATCGCTCGTATCTTCCCGCCCATAAAACCGGCGTTCTTCGAATTCGAAGGCATGGGCCCAACCGAAACCCGTTATGAATACAAGGGCAGCAACAAAGATACGCATGAACCCCTCACTTTGTTTCTGGAAATTTCGATCCTGCCATTGTGCACTTTAAGTGCATCAGACACAATTTTGAGTCCCAACCCAATACCCTCTGTATTTGTCGTTTCGATACCCCGAAAGAACAATTCGGTGGCCCGGGTTGCATCCTCATCGGAAAAACCGGGGCCTTGGTCTTCAATTCTGACAATGCCGAAGTCGCCCTGCTTTAGGCACGAAATCTCGACCGTGGAATCTGACCCAGAGTACTTGATGGCGTTGTCCAGAACGTTGCCTATGGCGCTTTGCATCAGCAACGGATCCGCGGCAACCATCACTTCCGGGTCCTGCTGAGACACGCGCAATTCGATGCCTTTCATTTCAGCAATTGGGAAGAACCTGGAAATGGATTTCTCTATGAGGTCGTATAAGTTTACTGGCGCCAGTTGCGGGTTTTGGGCGCGAAATGCAACGGTCGCATGATCAAGCAATTGAGACGCGGAACGAGAAGACTCTCGGGCGGCGACGATTATTTCGCGGATCTTGTCCCGTGATTTTTGGGTGGTCGCGAACCTCAGCGCTATCTCGGCGTTGGTCTGCGCAAGCGCCATCGGCGTTCGAATGCGATGCGCGGCTTCTGCAATGAACTCTTCGGCTTTGTCGAGAGAGCCCGACAGTCTGGTTATGAAGCTGTTGAGTGCCGTGATCAGTGGTGCGACCTCAACCGGCACTTCCCTGTCAACCGGGCGCAAGTCTTCTGGTCCACGGCGTTCAATAGCATTAACCAGCGATCTTAGTGGTTTCAATGCGGATTGCGACGCCAGAAGACAAAGCACGGCGGAAACGACGAAAAACCCTATTCCAACCCCAGTTGCAATCGTCTGAACCTGCGAGACCGTTCTGTGGTACCCTTCTCGCGTCTGAGCTAAAGTGATCGAAACGGCAGTCGAAACTCCTTCCACATCAAGCGCGCGATACAGTGTTACAGTTCGCACCGGTTCGCCTTGAAATTCTTCGGTTGAGTATGCTTGCCCCGCAAATGCATTTGCCGGATTGGCAGGTTGCAACGCGTGATATCCCGTGACTGTACGCTCTCCGACGGCAACGCGATAAAAGATGGCATCCTCACTGATTGCTTCCAGCATCGCAAAGGCGGAATAGGGCAGATCCAGCTGCGGTCGGCCGTCCTCTGAGTGCATGACACTTGCAATGGTTGCTGCCGCGGCAAACAGGGCGCTGTCCTGTGCCGATTGCGCTATTCGCTCGCCGATCAGGCGGACGGCAAGAACAAACAACACCGTCAGGATCAGCGCGACCAATGTGAGTTGCAACACCAGCCGCCGCTGAACTGAACCTTTGATCGGAGTCGAAGCGGCTAGGGGCACAAAATACGATACCCCCTGCCTCTGACAGTTTCGATTCTCAGGTTGGAATGCTCAAGTTTGCGCCGAAGACGGCCGATATAGACCTCGATTGCATTTGATGAACCTTCGTCGCCGAATGAAAACAAACGATCCATGAGATGCTCTTTCGAGTGGACCCGGTCCGGGGCATCCACAAGAGCTTCGAACAGGCGCAGTTCCTGAGTTCTCAGCGGCACCGGCTGTCCATCAACCGTCAGGGTTCCATCGAGCTGGTCAAACGAAACATTCCCGATTTCGATCTGGTTACGTGCGTCACCGCGCTTGCGGCGCAAAACGGCGCGAACGCGTGCTTCCAGTTCTGCAAAGTCGAAGGGTTTCACCAGAAAATCATCTGCGCCCAGATCCAGAACAGCCACTCTCTCCGAGATTTCACGGCTGGCTGTGATCACAATAATAGGTGTCAGGTCATTGATGTTTCTAAGATGCCTGAGAACGTCACGACCGTTTCCGTCCGGCAATGCCAGATCCAGCAGAATCATGTCGTAATTGGTCAGGTTTCTCATGGTATTTGCAGAAGAAACGTCTGACACCCCGTCGACGATGTGGCCATCCAGTTCAAGGCGCTCGGTGATCGCTTTCGACAATCCTATGTTGTCCTCGATGAGCAGGAACCGCACGTTACCTCGCAAAAATTGACCATGTGTCAGGTGGTTGTCAGGGTTACCGGGTAGGTTAGGGGTCACGATAAAGCAATCCAGCATTGCTTGCGAGGATATTGTCAATGGATCTCGGGAGGACATCATGACAAAAATGACCTTAACACGTCGCGCAATGATCACGGCGACGGCGGCCATCCTTAGCTTGGGAAGCAACGCTGCTTCTGCGGCGGATCAGATGGTGGAAAGCATTCATTTCCTGATCCCCGGCGGTGCAGGCGGCGGTTGGGACGGGACCGCGCGCGGCACCGGCGAGGCGCTGACCAAGTCCGGTCTTGTAGGCAACGCCAGCTACGAAAACATGTCCGGCGGTGGCGGCGGCAAGGCCATCGGTTTCCTGATTGAAAACGCGGAAAGCAATCACGGTACGCTGATGGTCAACTCGACCCCGATCGTCATCCGTTCGCTGACCGGTGTTTTCCCGCACAGCTTCCGCGATCTGACTTTGGTGGCAGGTACTATCGGTGACTATGCTGCATTTGTTGTCAGCAAGGACAGCCCGATCAATTCTATGAGTGACCTGGTCGAGACGTTCAAAGCAGACCCACGCGGTACCGCGATTGGTGGCGGGTCCGTTCCGGGCGGTATGGACCACCTGGTCGCCGCGATGGCATTTGAAGCCGCCGGCGAAGACCCGACGGCCGTAAAATACATTCCCTACGACGCGGGCGGCAAAGCAATGGCGGCCTTGCTGTCAGGCGAGATTGCCGCGCTTTCGACCGGCTTCTCGGAAGCCATCGATCTGGCCAATGCCGGGGAAGTGAAGATTATCGGTGTCACGTCAGATGACCGCGTGGCCAGCTTCCCGGATGCTCAAACGCTGAAAGAACAGGGCATCGATGCCTCTTTTGTGAACTGGCGCGGGTTCTTCGGCGCCCCAGGTCTGCCGGATGATCAAGCAGATCAATACCGCGCTGTCCTGGCGGCCATGTATGAAACACCGGAATGGGGTGAAGTGCGCGACCGGAACGGTTGGGTCGACATCCACAACTCCGGTGATGATTTCAAGGCTTTCCTGGAGCAGCAAGAGCAGGCCATCGGTGAACTGATGAAAAAGCTGGGCTTCCTCTAAAGACAATAACGGCGTGCCCGGCGCATCCGGGCACGCCGACACTAGAATGGGAGGATCGGAATGGCTCTGGACCGTGTCATCGCGCTCATCTTTTTGCTGATCTGTCTGGTTTACGGATACAACGCGTATTTCGTGATGGACGCGCTTTTGCCGCCCTTCATGCGGAACAACCCAATCTGGCCAAGCACTTTCCCCAAAGTTCTGAGTGTTCTGGGTATTCTGACGTCGCTGCTGATTGTGCTGGGGATCGAAAAATCCAATCACACTGCTGAAGTGGCAGAAATCAACTACCGCAAACTCACCGAGTACAAATTGGGTCAGGCCGTCGCACTTCTGCTGCTGATGGTGTTTTACGCATTTGCGCTGCGTCCGATTGGATTTCTTGTGTCGACCACCGTTTTCCTCGTGGGCGGCTCGGCGATCCTGGGTGAGCGTCGCTGGGGCATCATGATCCTTGTCAGCGTCATCGCCGCCGGTTTCGTCTGGTACCTCGTGGATGAGGTCCTGGGGATATTCATGCGGCCCTTGCCGTGGTTCCTGTCGTGAGGGAGGGCGCACATGCTTGAAGGAATTCTCATTGGTCTGGGCACTGCCTTTTCGATTACCAACATCCTGATGGTGATCGGGGGGTGCCTTATAGGCACATTCATCGGCATGTTGCCCGGTCTGGGTCCGATGTCGATCATCTCGATCATGATCCCCGTTGCAATCAGCCTTGGCGACCCGTCGGCAGCGTTGATTTTGCTGGCCGGGGTGTACTATGGCGCTATTTTCGGCGGGTCTACTTCGTCGATCCTGATCAATGCGCCGGGTGTTGCTTCGACAGTCGCATCCAGCTTTGATGGCTACCCGCTGGCCCGGGCAGGCAAAGCCGGCAAGGCGTTGACTGTTGCCGCAATCTCATCATTCGCAGGTGGGTCCGTCGGTGCCATTCTGTTGATGATTTTCGCACCAGCACTGGCATCGGTCGCTCTTCTTTTCCACTCAGCTGAGTACTTCGCACTTATGGTTGTGGGTCTTTCCGCAATCGCGGCATTTGCTGGGTCCGGCCAGGTTGGCAAGGCTCTGATGATGACGCTGCTTGGCCTGATCATGGCTACGGTGGGCGAGGGTGCCCTGTTCAACATGCCGCGCTTTACCGGTGGCATTCAGGATCTGCAGTCCGGGTTTGGCTTCATCACGCTGGCAATGGCGATGTTTGCGATGCCGGAAGCAATCTTCCTTGTGTTGGATCCCTCACGTTCAGGTGGTGACGATGGCAAATCGCAGGAGATCAAGGATCTGCGTATCACCAAGGAGGAAGCCAAATCCATTGCGCCGGTCATTGGCCGACAGTCAATTCAGGGATTCCTGATCGGCGTACTTCCGGGGGCGGGGGCGACCATCGCGTCCTTCCTGGGCTATGCGGTCGAGCGCAACATTGCACCAAAGTATGAGCAAGAGCAGTTCGGCAAAGGTTCGATCAAAGGTCTGGCCGCGCCGGAATCGGCGAACAACGCCGCGTGTACCGGGTCGTTCGTGCCACTTCTGACACTGGGTATTCCGGGATCAGGGACCACTGCAATCCTGCTTGGCGCGCTGATTGCGCTTAACGTCTCGCCGGGCCCGCGCCTGATGATCGACAATCCGTCGATCTTCTGGGCGGTGATCATCTCGATGTATCTCGGCAACCTGATCCTGCTGATCCTGAACCTGCCGTTGATCCCGTATATCGCAAAGGTTCTCGCGGTTCCGCGCAACTACCTGATCCCCTTTATCCTGTTCTTCACGCTGATGGGGGCCTATATCGGGCAGAACAACGCGACCGAGTTGCTGCTGCTGACGGGCATGGGTGTGGTCGCGACGATCCTGAGATTTGCGGACTATCCGCTGGCGCCGGCGCTGATCGGCTTTATCCTCGGATCGATGCTCGAAGACAACTTTGCTCGCTCCATGCAGCTTGCGGATGGCATCGGCTTTATCTTTGATCGCCCGATGACATTAGGTCTGCTGGTTCTGGCCGTTATTCTGGTGCTCTTGCCCAGCTACCGGGCCCGTCGCGCCAAGGCACGTGCCGAAGGTGTCGCCGACGGAGACTGATCCTGACTGCAACTGCTCCTCTGTTTCCGGAGGGGCAGTTCTGCGAATTGGGCTGTTTTTGCCAAAGGAATTCACACGAGAATGTGGTGACCGGCGTTATACTCGGCGCATTACGAATCTTCGGTAGTTTCGATTGGAAAGTGGATTCAAGATGCCTGCGGATACCCTGATTGAATGGAGCTCCGGTGCACCTGGGCAGACTGAGACCGTCGAGGTCAGCGTGGACAGCGACGGTCGTGTCAGCCTTAGTCAGCGATTGGGTGGGGGTACGCATCAGCTATCCGGGGAAGCGCTTGAAGACCTCAAAAGGTTCGTTGAAGAGGAGGCGGTCTTTCCGTCGATTGAGCAGGAAAAACTGGATGCGGAAATCAGGCATGCAGAAGATGTCCGCCACAACAGTGATACGGAGCAGGTGACGTTCTTTGGTCAGCCGCAGGCCGATGCGGCAATGACGACGATCAGATCCAATCTGGGCGGCGCTGTTCATGAGGTAAGCCGGGCGGATCTTCTCGGGGATATGCAGCGTTATCAGGAAGTTGACGAACTTGGGCGTCTGCGACGCATTCAACTCCGGCTTCTTGAACTTGCCGAGGGTCTGGCTGGCAGCTCACCTTGAACGATGAAGCGGCAAGCGACCTGACCTCCAGTTGGTTCGTTCAAGTATTGTGCAACGCCGTCGGTGAAACGACAATCGGCGTTGTTCGGTCAATCGCGCATGTGTCCACGGCGTGGCGTACACCCATCAATCCCATTTCAGCAATACGCAGCATACTCGGCAGGGCGTAGGGATCGGCCGCGTTGTAGTCCACCTGATAACCCATGTCTTCAAAGCAGGCGACTGACATTGCGCTGATCGGACGGGTCGCGCCACTGAGGAACCCCGTCAAAAGTTCATCGCCGAAGACAGCTTCGCGCCAGTGCCCGTCCCGTGTGCCCGGCCCACCCGTGTTGGCGACCGGCACATCTGTCGGAGCGTTGCCAAGGACCGGATCTGCTGCGCCTCGCAGCAACCCGTATTCCCGACGTGCATTGGCGCCGGTAAAGACCGGATTCACCGTGCCTGCGCCCTGGATCAGGTTCATATGCTGCCAGAGCGTTCCAAAGCCGAGGACATGCGCCATCTCGTGGAGGATCACGTCTTCCAGGCTACCGTCAGCCTCCATATTGCCAAGATCGGCGGTGTCAAAGGACATGATGCCCTTGATCGGGATGCCAGAGCCGGGTCGGATGAAACGCGGCCCGGCCTGACCGAGAACACCCCCGACACCATCGATCGGAACGCCTTGTGCTTCGATCAGGACGTCGTCGATTATCTCGCCTTCGACAGTCGCGGGCGGTACGTCTCCGACTATCACCTGAGACCACCGCGCTGCCGCGCTTGCGAATGCAAGCTGCTGGGCCGGGCTAAGCCCGCCGATAAAACGAACGTCGATGTGAAATGGTGCTGTCGCAACCGTGTCGGTTGTAAGGCCGAGCGTCCAACTGCTGAGCGCACCGCCGTCGAATGCGGCATGGTCTTCAACCTCTAGCACCCATGTACCTTCGGCTGTTGTTCCCTGAAAGTCTGTTAGGTCGCCCTCGGGCCGATATGTACCTCGGAAGGGCGCGACCCCGTCGCTTATTGCTGTGGTTGCGGTTTGCCGGAAGATCGAGCCATCGAAATCGTCCCTCGACCCGCCTCTGCGACGCGCGAGGACAACCGTTGTGCCATCCGGAGCAATCAGCCGAAGCTCAAGGTCACCGACCCATGTGTGGATGATGTTCACGGTCACTTCGACTTCTTCGACAGTCGCCGCCCCAAGACCTGTCACGTCAAGTTCTGATCGGAATGTATCCGGTGGGCCGGAATCGATGAATACAGGGCTGGTGTTTGTAAATTCGTGGCGCATAGCTGAGCCTCCAAAATAAGTGATAGAAAAATGTTGCTGGGTAATGCCGCATTGTACCAAATTCCGCGTGATTTTTGTATCCTCTGACGATGGTAGCCGGGTTCGCCCTGGCTTGGGCCATGTCATTTGAAACCTGATTGACGCAGCGACTTCACAACCTTTTGCAAACGCGGACGTATTCCGCGCGGCGCTTTCGATCATCGCCTTCGCTGAATTTTGCACAGAATTTTACCTGAGATTTGAGGAAGAAACAGATCGCGCTACCTTTTGGTGTGGGAAAGTAAACATGGAGATTGCAAAGAGGCCATTACAACTCCTCTGTCTCATCATCCTGACCTTCCTGTTGGC
Organism: Ruegeria sp. HKCCD6647-2; assembly: GCF_057221075.1. Taxonomy (NCBI): domain Bacteria; kingdom Pseudomonadati; phylum Pseudomonadota; class Alphaproteobacteria; order Rhodobacterales; family Roseobacteraceae; genus Ruegeria; species Ruegeria sp. HKCCD6647-2. Next base: position 148,598 of record NZ_JBWVBD010000003.1, read on the forward strand.
AGACCGGTCGAATGGTCAGGTTGACACGACGGAAGACGCCGGGAACCGGGTGTTGCACACGGTGATTGAAGGGCCAATCGGCCCGGCAACCGTGCATCACATAGCGCGCGTGCTTGAGCGTTCAGAAGACCGGAAAACTTCGGCAGTTGTGCTGCAACTCAACACCCCTGGTGGGTTGGCTGATGCAACGCGCGAAATCATTTCAGAAATCCTGTTGTCACCGGTTCCGGTGATCACCTATGTCGCTCCGCCCGGCGCCCATGCTGCCAGCGCGGGCACCTATTTTCTTTATGCCAGTCATGTTGCCGCGATGGCTCCGGGAACCAATCTGGGTGCGGCGACACCGGTGGCGATCGGTGGGCTGCCGGGTGGGTTGCCCGGGCAACCGACCGACGCCGCGGACGAAAAGGATGACGAAGCCAAAGGAGAGGCCGAAGACCCTCTGGCGCCAAAGGATGCCATGTCGGCCAAAGCCACCAATGACGCAGCGGCCCTGATCCGCAGCCTGGCCGAGATGCACGGCCGTAACGCAGACTGGGCTGAAAGTGCGGTACGGCAGGCCGAAAGCTTGTCGGCGGCCCAAGCACTGGAGCTGAATGTCATCGACCTGATGGCCGCGGACCTCAACGCGCTTTTACGGGATGTCGACGGACGCAGCGTGGTGATGGGTGAAACCCGACAAACACTGAATGTCTCTGGATTGCCCGTGGAACGGATCGAGATGGCGACGGTCACCCGCATTCTCAGCATTCTGTCAAACCCGAATGTGGCGTTGGTGCTGATGATGCTTGGCATCTATGGTTTGATCTTTGAGTTCTGGAACCCCGGCGCGATTGTTCCCGGCGTTGTCGGTGCCATCTGCCTGACGCTCGGACTGTATGCGCTCAACCAATTGCCGCTCGATTACGCCGGGCTGGCGCTGATCGGGCTCGGGATTGCCTTCATGGTGGCCGAAGCCTTTTCGCCCAGCTTCGGGGTGCTGGGCCTGGGTGGGATTGTCGCCTTTTCACTGGGTGCCGCGATGCTCGTGGACACGGATGTTGAAGCCTACCGTATCTCTTGGTGGCTGATCGGGGTCATGGCGCTGGTCAGTGCCTCGGTTCTGGCCATGCTTCTGGGATACACGGTTCACACGTACCGGCGCGCTCCGGTATCGGGTTCTGCGCGGATGTTGGGGGCGCAGGCCCGCGTGCTTGAATGGTCGGGAGGCACCGGTTTCGTCTGGGTCGAGGGTGAACGATGGCAAGCTCAGGGAGAGGTCGGCCTTCAGCCAGGACAAGACGTTCATGTGTTGGACGTTGACGGTCTGACACTGCGTGTCGGGCGGGCGACCGAGGGCAATCCAAAGCCAAGCGGAGGAGTGTGATGATGGAAGTAATCCAATTCGAATGGATCGCCTATTTAATCGCTCTCGTGCTGGTGATTCTGTTTCTGCAAGCGGCCATCTATATCTTCCGGGAATATGAGCGCGGAGTTCTATTCACCCTCGGCCGCTTCACACGGGTTTCGGGGCCGGGTTTTGTTTTGATCATCCCGGTCGTGCAGCAGCTTGTACGCACTGACTTGCGCATGTTCGTTGAAGATGTGCCCAGCCAGGACGTGATCAGCCGCGACAACGTTTCGGTCAAGGTCAACGCGGTGATCTATTTTCGCATCGTCGATCCGCAACGTGCCATCATAAATGTGGCTGATTTCCGGGCCGCTGTCAGCCAACTGGCGCAAACCACTTTGCGGTCTGTTCTTGGTAAACATGAACTTGACGAAATGTTGGCCGAGCGTGACAAGCTCAACGCCGACATTCAGGAGATTCTGGACCGTCAGACCGATGCCTGGGGTATCAAGGTGGCAAATGTCGAGATCAAGCATGTCGATATCGATGAAAGCATGGTGCGCGCAATTGCCAAACAGGCCGAAGCCGAACGCCTGCGTCGGGCCCGGGTCATCAATGCGCAAGGTGAGTTTCAGGCGGCGTCGAAACTGGTGGAAGCCGGCAAGCTGCTGGCGACCCAACCAAATTCCATGCAGCTGCGATATTTCAATGCTCTCAATGACATTGCTGCGGACGGTACGACAACGGTTGTATTTCCATTGCCGATCGATCTTCTTCCCAAATCAAACAAGAAGAATGAATGAAGCACTTTCAGGCGTCATTCACAGGTGATGTGTTGGATGTTTGTCCCTTGTTACTCAGCAAGTCTGGATGCCTTTATCCAAGGGACCATTTTTCGCTCTGGAAAGGATGACAACACCGGCGGATACCGTTTCGCGACAAAGCCCGGCCTCATTGGACCGATCAGGTTTGGATCACTTGCCATCCTGCGCCGGGATGGGCACCTCGAGGCTGACCTTTTTGCGCCCCATAACGACGGACGTTCGAAACCGCCTGACGTTGGAGTTGTTGAAAAACAGGCGCTTTGTGAGCGCCTCGAAATCATCCATGTCGATGGCGGTGCAGATCAGACAGAAATCCGCTTCACCCGTCACATAGTAGCATTGCTGCACCATCGGTTCGGACTGAATGCGCCGGGTGAAGGCATCGATCTGATCTTGTCGCTCGCGTTCAAGTTCGACCATCACGACAAACGTCATGGCCACGCCAACTTTGTTCGCGTCGATCACAGCCACTTCGCGCGCAATCTGTCCGTTGTCACGCAATGCCCTGAGCCGCCTTTGAACGGACGCCACCGACAACCCGGTTTCGGAGGCCATGGCCTCCAGCCCACGGCGCGAGTCCGTTTGCATCATGCTCAAAAGCTGTGCGTCCTGGGCATCCATAAGAAATCTCCGTGATTGTTTGCGTGGATGTGAGAATAATTCTCTCAGTTTAGCCAATCGGTGATCAATTTGGCGCACGAAAATCAGGTAACTTTACGGTTATGGAACAAAGAATCGTACTAAACCCGGAAAAACCGCGTTCGCTTTGGCGCACAAATTCACTCTATAGCCCCAGCCCGCTGAACAAAGTCACGTATCGTGGCCGACGGCTGTTGATCAAAGATGAAACCGCGCGCATGGGTTTGGGAGCATTCAAGGCGCTTGGCGGCATTTATGCAGTAGCCCAGATGATTGCGGACAGGGCGGGCGTGGGTCCTGAGCCGCTAGCCATGGACAGTGATGCCTTTCGGCGAACAGCTCAAGAGATGACATTCGTTTGCGCAAGTGCCGGCAATCACGGAATGGCGGTTGCCGCTGGCGCGCAGCTATATGGTGCCAGCGCGCGCATCCATTTGGCAGAAACTGTTCCAGAGGCTTTTGCCACAAGGTTACGTGACAAAGGGGCCGAAGTAATTCGATCCGGAGTGGATTACGAAGCCAGCGTGGCTGCCGCCATCAAGGACTCGGAAGAAAGCGGCGCCTTGCATTTGGCTGATGGGTCATGGCCCGGTTACACCGAACCTCCGCGTCTGGTGATGGAAGGGTACACCGTAATGGCCGAAGAAATGCGCGAAACCTTCGAGGCGTCGGGGGAATGGCCGAGCCATGTGTATCTACAGGCCGGCGTCGGTGGGCTGGCGGCTGCTGTGGCCTACATGATCCGGGCCAACTGGTCTGTGCAGCCGCGCATCCTTGTGGTCGAACCCGACGCAGCTCCTTGCCTGCGCGAGAGTGCCAAGGCCGGACACCTGGTGACTGTTACGGGACCGCAGTCAAATATGGGTCGTCTGGATTGCAAAACACCTTCGATGCTTGCCTATGAGATTCTGCGCAATGCTGCCGACGATTGGCTGATGATAACCGATGCAACTGCCACAGAGGCCGTGGGTGCTGCCAGAGAGTTGGGTTACTCTACGACTCCGTCCGGTGCGGCAGGGCTTGCAGCTTTCCTGAGGGGCGACGCCTCCGCGCCCCTGGTTATCCTGTCTGAAGGGGGTTTGGTCGATGATTGATCCGAAGGCCTTTCGCCGTGATTTGCATATGCACCCCGAAACAGGTTTTGATCTGAGCCGGACCGCAGCGCTGATCGCCGACCATCTCGAAGCTGCAGGCCTGGAAGTCGCCCGGGGGGTCGGCAAGACCGGTTTGGTTGCCACACTGCGTCGTGGGACTTCGGAAATCGGGATTGGGCTGCGCGCAGACATGGACGCGCTGCCCATAGAAGAGGCAAACAGGTTTAAGCATCGATCAACTGTTCCGGGCAAATTTCATGGCTGCGGGCACGACGGGCACAGCACCATGCTGCTGGGATCTGCCTTGGCTTTGGCCAATGATCCCGATCTGGATCGCACGGTCCATTTCGTTTTTCAACCAAACGAAGAAAACGGTCTGGGGGCGGCTGCCATGATCGATGACGGTCTCTTTGAACGGTTCCCGATGAGCGCAATCTTTGGCCTGCACAATCTTCCCGGATTGGAGGTCGGTCATTTCGCAACACAACCCGGACCGTTCTGCGCGTTCGAGGACAATTTCGAGATCGTCATCGAAGGGCGAGGAGGTCACGCCTCAATGCCTGAAAAAGGCATTGACCCAATCGTGACCGGCAGTGCGATAGTACTGCAACTGCAGACGATTGTGTCCCGAAGTCTTCCGCCAAGCGAACATGCAGTGGTATCGGTAACCGAGTTCATCACCGATGGTGCTCGGAACATTCTGCCGAGCAAGGTAAGCATCCGAGGTGATTGCCGGGGGTTTTCGGCCCAGGTTTCGGATGCTATCGAAAAACGCATGCGTGACATCGTTGAAGGTGTCTGCCTGGCCCAGGGCGCAACCGGGAACATCAGCTATTCAAGATCCTTCGAGCCGCTCGTGAATAACCCGGATGCGACCGAAGCGATGGTGAACGCAGCGCAGGCAGTCGGGTCCATTGAACCGAATTATGGTCGCGTAGGGTTTTCCGAGGACTTTGCCGAGTTTCTAAAACACCGACCCGGCGCATTTGTCCTTATGGGCAACGGGACCGAGGGGCACAACGCAGTACCCCTTCACAACCCGACTTATGATTTCAACGACGAGGCAACACAGGCCGGAATCGATTTCTGGTGTCAGCTTGCCAAAGCCGAAGTTTGATTGCCAATTTCTGTAGCAGCCTCGGCAGGAAAGGGTACCGAACAAAAAACTGTGGCCAAATGCTGGCGCAGCATATTTGGCTCTGCGGCCGCTAATTAATGCTAGACTGATCGGACCGACATCTTCTGGAGGACAAAAAATTGGCGTGGATTATGGCATATGCCGGGGCAGTCCCCACGGCGAAGAAAGCGCAATACGAAGCACATGCCGCGCGGATGGCGCACATCTTCCGCAAGCACGGTGCAACGCGAGTCGTCGAAACATGGGGCGGAGCAGTCCCTCCGGGCGAAGTGACATCTTTCCCACTTGCCGTGCAGGCCGGCCCCGATGAAACTGTCGTGATGGGTTGGCAGGAATGGCCCGATCAAACGACGCAGGAAGCGAAGTTCGCAGAAGCCATGCAAGACCCGGAAATGGGTGACATGAAAGACGTCCCGATCAATGGAAAAACCATGATTTTTGCAGGGTTCGAGGTTTTGACGGACGTATAAGCTTCCGCAATGTGTCGGAGCGGAGGTCCTTATCCCTTTCGTGGCAGTGCAACCGAGACCATCTGAGGCGCTCCGGCTGTTGTAAAAAGCGAAAAGAATATGAAGCAAGCCACTGGCGTCAAATTGCAAACCAATACTCTGCCGACTGATCCGGCGCCGAATTATTTATCAACTTAAACCTGGCTTGTTGGCGATTTTCTGAACATCAAACACACACTGCTTCGACGGTGTTGGTTGTCATGACTATTGGTCGCGCAGCCCCGTTCAAAGTTCTTCAACATATTGAGAATTCAAGGCAATGTGATGCTGGGCTCGGGTGACATATGTGGTTATCTTGCAGGAACCATTATTCGTCAGCCGTGGCAGAATAGGAGACCAAATCATCCAGACATGTTGCAACCTTCCAAACGGGCTTCACACTTGCCTTGTCAGATGGGATTGCCCGACAGCCGTGGGATTGTCGCATCGACGATTTACGCAACAATCGGGCTGCGTGTGCTTCTGACAGCGGCGTTTATCATATTGGAGTTACCATGCGTGTCAGCGTAGGGATCGCAGTGACAATGCTTGTCGCCCTGTCGATCGGCGTGTCGACTTTCGTTGTACACTCGCTGTGGTGGACAACCGCGCGCGAAAACAGCCGGATGCTTGCGGCTGAGATCAACAGTCAGATCGCCAACACCGTTCGGATCGAGGTCGGGTTGACTCTGAGGTCGGCAGAAGCCGCCTGGGCCGCTGTCCGAACCATATTTGTCCAGAACGTTATTGCGACGCGGCAAGCCGACAAACGAGAGTTTGTTTTCCTGTCCCAGTTGCAGGCCCAACCCAATATTTCCTGGATCATGTTTGGCTGGCCAGACGGGAATTTTTTCGCGGCGCACCGTCTTGGAGACGGTGGCCTTGAAATGATTGAGATCGATAGCGAAATCCGAGATCGGATGCTGCGCAGAGATCGGTACATTTTTATTCCCGGCGACATTCAATTCGAAGAACGGAACTTTTCGCCAACAACTTACGATCCGCGCGATCATGTCTGGTTCCGGAATTTCATAGGGCGGAGCTCGCCCGATTGGATCGAAGCCCGCGATTTGCCGGGCAGCCAAAAAACCGTTTATGCGTTTGCCGGACCCGTTGACGTGAACCGCAGACGGCAGGGTGTTCTGGCAGTTGTTATCGAAACCGATCGGCTTTCCCGTTTTCTGGGCACGTTGCGGCCGGGTGAATTCGGTGCTGCGTTCATTCTCGATGCGGACGGCAAAGTGATTGCTGCGCCGGATCCGAATGCAGATGAGGTCACGCCGGCGCGGATGGGCGAAGGTGACCTCTACGAGGTTGCCAAAATTTCGGGTGAACAGTTGTTGGGTGACGCCGCCACGCGGGCAGCCATGAATTCGACGACCAGAGTCGTTAACGATGGGGTTCCTTATGCAGTGGCGCTGACGCCGCTGGGATTTTATGGCTGGCGCGTGGCCACGGTCATTCCGGAATCGGCTTTCCTGTCCGGGATCGACCAGACGTTGGTCAGTTTGATTTATGTGTTAATTGGCGTCGTAGTCGTGGCAATCGGACTGGCGATCTGGCTTGTCAGACGGGTCGTCTCGAATCCTTTGGCCGATATTGTCGATGATCTGAACAAGGTCGAACGTTTCGACATCGAACAGATATCAAGCCGACCATCCAGGTTGTCGGAGCTTGCCAACCTTTCCGCCGCCACGGCAAACATGGCCGCTGGTTTGTCTTCATTCCGCAAATACGTTCCCACGGACCTTGTGCGGACTTTGGTTTCCGAAGGTATAAACACGCAACCCGGCGGAGAAATGAAACAGATTTCAGTGCTGTTTTGCGACGTAGCCGGATTTACGGGCCTTTCCGAGAGGCTTGGACCAAAAATCGTCGAACTGATGGAGCCTTTTTTTGATGCTGCATCATCTGCCATTTCCCGTCACGACGGTACGATTGACAAGTTTATGGGCGATGCGGTGATGGCGTTCTGGGGCGCACCTCGTCAGGATAGCAATCATGCCGAGAACGCTTGTCGGGCCGCATTGGATCTTGTCGCAGCGGTCGCAAAAGCAGATATCCGGGACGATAACGGTGACCCTTTGCGCGTCCGGATTGGGTTGAACAGTGGTGAAGCGTTGGTTGGGAACATTGGCTCCGAAGAACGCCTGAATTATACGGCAATTGGCGATGTTGTGAACGTCGCCAGCCGTTTGGAGGGTGCCAACAAGGCCTATGAAACGTCGATCCTGATTGGGCCCGAGACCCGGCGTGCTGCCGGTGACACCATCATTGCAAGAGAGCTGGATACGCTCGCTGTGTTTGGCCGTGCTGGCGGGCTGGTGATCTATGAGTTGATCGCGATGGCCGATAGCTCTGACAAATCACATAGCTGGATCGAAGATTATGAAAACGGGCTCGCCTGCTATAGAAACAGGCGGTTTGACGAAGCGATTTCGGCTTTTGAGGCGGCCGGGAAGGCGCGCGGTGATGATCCGGCGTCGTCGGTTATGAAGATGCGAGCCAGCAACTTTCTCATTGATCCTCCACCGGATGACTGGATGGGTGTTGCGGTTGCCGACACCAAGTGAATTTAATTTCTTCTTTCGGCTGTATTCGTCAGGCAGGACATCTGATTTGCCAATTGTGCGGGTCTACGTGCAGTATTGGAGCGGTAGGGTCTTTGAAGATCCGATTTAGGTGCCGAGCGGAGGCTGATAAAGCTCCAGGCATGCGCATAGATGTATCGTATATTATGCGCAAGTTTGACGCACAAATTTGTTGTTGATACAATTGGTGCATTAGGAGGTTGGCCGGATGAATGCCCAATCGCGAAAGCCGACGAACTTGTCGCTCGACAGTGCTCTGCTTGCCGAGGCCAAGGCGCTGAAGGTCAATCTATCCCGCGCGGCTGAAGAGGGTGTTCGCGCCGCTGTGGCTTCGGCCAAAGCGGAACAGTGGAAGATCGAAAACGCTGCCGCCCTGAAAAGCTCCAATTCCTATGTCGAGAAACACGGATTGCCGCTCGAAGGCTTCAGGCAGTTCTGATGCCGAAATACGATGTGTTTCCCAACCCGTCCGGTGACGGCTTTCTTCTGGATGTTCAAACTGACCTGCTGAGTGACTTGAACACTCGCGTTGTGGTGCCGCTTTTGCCAAAAACAATGGCACCTAAACCGGCAACCCGGCTCAATCCAGTGTTCGAAATCGACGGTGAACCTGTCGTCATGGTCACGCAGTTTATGGCCGCCGTTCCGATCGGAATCCTGAAATCACAGGTTGGCAACCTGAAAGATGAGTTTGAACGCATTACGATTGCGGTGGACATGCTCATGCAGGGGTTCTGACGTGCTATGAGCGTCGATGATTGGGGCCAATTACGTCTCTACGCCTGATGCCGCCGGCCGCTGAGAACCGGGCGCTGCAGTGGTTGGTTCAGGGCTGGCAAAAACCCAATCGCAAACGCGGACCAAGCAGCGCACCATACGCCTGCCGCCAGAGGCACCAACGGTAGCCCAGGGAAGATCGGCGCGGCCAAGCGGATCCATGTAGCGACCCAAACCAAGAGAAACCCGATTGTGTACCCCAACGTGGCCTGCATGATGCCGCTTTCGGTATGCGCCGCCGCCCGACCGGATATCGCCATTATCAGGCCCGACATTCCACCAATTGTGATGGCGTGTATTGCGTCGCTCAAAGGATATGGCGCGGACAAAAGGCCGGAAAAGCCCACAACGATCAGGCCAATTGGCAGCCAGAGGAAAGCAAGGTTCAGCGCAGCCAATAAGGGATTGCAGAGGGCTGGCAGGCTTTGCCACTTGCCTATGACCAAAAGCAAGGCCAATCCAGAGGCGATCATGGCAACATGAGCTATGGCAAGATATCCGAACATGTTGGCCACTAAAGCTGCAACCAGCAGAAGGAGTATCAAGACTTTCAACCATGCAGGGTCTCGATTCTCCGGAATTGCGCGCCCTGTCATCGCAAGCCAGTTTTGGGTGAAGGCGGGAATTGCTCTCATCCCAATGCTTGTCATCAGCATGACAAGACCGATCAGTAAGGTGTGAACCACAGCCAGGCTGTCCCACGGCGACCCAGTTCTCGCAGCTTGCAGAAAAATGACATCGCCAACACCCAGACACACTATTGCAGACAGATACCCGAGTTTACTGAAGGCACGGGACAACAGCAGGTGGTAGCCGATGATCCCCGCCAACAGAGCAAAATACCCGGCGTTGAGCGACAAAAGCAGCGTATCTGGAATATGAGCGGCCAAAGCCATTGCGAGGCGTGCGAACACCCAAATCGCCAACAACACTTTCAGGACCGTGCCTCGAACCGGGGAAATGCCAGTCCAGGCCGGAAGTGCTGTCAGCAAGTAACCACCAATAGCCGCGCCGGCAAAGCCGAAGACAAGCTCGTGAACGTGCCAGAGGACCACCGGTTCGAATGACGGGCCGGGAAATTCCAGATAATCTCCCAGCGGCCACCAGCCCACGGATAGCAGGGCGCAAATAATGGCTGCCGAAAACAGCGGGCGGTGCGCCGCTTCCCAGAAATCGCAAAAAAACTGGTCGTCGACCGACGCCGAAGTCATGGCGCCGAAGTACCGGACCAATCCGCTCCGCAGGCCCCTGTCAGGAAACCGTCGCTCAGGCGAATGTCGGGATCAGAAGCGAGGACATCCTTTGTCAATTGCCCTTTGTTCAGATTTCGATCTATCCGCTCGCGATACAACGCGCACAATTGCAAAAAACCGTTCGATTGCGGTGACAGGCGCAGGGCCGAGACGCCGGCATCACGCAACATTTCGATTTGGTTGTCGGTACAGGCATAGCTGTCCGACAAGGTCTGCACCCCATTCATCGCCATAAAGGGTTTGCCGTCGCTGGTCAGCACGTCCAGCCCGTCAGGATCGTCCTCGCAGGCGAATTGGCAATTGTCTTTCGTGCGCCCATGCAAACGCGCGTGATAGCACCGACCCGATATTGCAAGCGGCAGGCGCCCGTGCCCCCAAACTTCTATCGCAACACCCAGCTCGGCAGCGGCTTTCGCCAAGGTTTTAACCGAGCCTATGGGCAGTTCCGGCGGCAGGCACACGCGACGCGCTCCGCGCGAGGCCAGCCACCTCAACGTGCCCTCGTTATAAACGTTCACCAAAGGACCGACCGAGAAGCCGGTATCTTCGGGCAAATACGCCAATGCGGTCAGGTCGTTGATTTCAACCGTAACCCCCATCTTGGCCAATTCAACCGTCAGCTTGCGTTCACGTTTCAACGTCACCAGTGCCAGGCTGGTCAGGGCAACGTCCTTACCGGCGTCGACAAGTCTGGAAATCGCCTCGGGTATTCGGTCCTGATAAAACGGCAGCCTCTTGGAACAGACGAGTTCCCCGATCACCACTCGGTCTACAGGCGACTGGGTCAAATCATCATAAAAGCGGCTCCAAGTGTCGGCAGGCCAAAAAAACTGGTTGGGACCGATTGTCAGTTCCATCCTGCTATCTCCACGTCTTTTTGTAGGCACCGGTGGTCATGGCCTGCCCTTCCGACAATCGAGCCAGCATGCTTTCGGGCAGCGGTTTTCCCATGTCAAGCGCATCCACGGCCGTGCGGAAATTTCGGACGACCTGCGCGACATAGGATTTCGAACGCTGGCGGCCCTCGATTTTCAGAGCAGTAACGCCTGCCTTCTGCAACTGAGGGATCAGCTTTTCCGCGTTCAGGCTGACGGGATCTTCAAAAAGGTGACCGGATTTTCCACCTGCCGAAAAACACCCTTTGCACAGTGTCGGGTAGGGTGCGGGCTGATCTTTCTCAACGCGGTGAATGAGATAGCCACCCAACCGGGCATCCAGAGCGCCGCGGTCCTCACTGTATTCCACGTGACTGGCTGGTGAGCAGACACCGTTCATGTTCGGTGACAATCCGGTGGCGTATGACGAAAGCGAGCAGCGCCCTTCAGCCATTACACAGAGGCCGCCGAAGACGAACACCTCGGTCTCGACCTCGGTCTCGGCGTTGATCGCGGCAATCTCGGGCACCGACAGGACGCGGGGCAGAACCACGCGTTTAACGCCAAAGGTGGCGGCATAGAAATTGATGACATCAGCGTTGGCGGCGGCCGCCTGTACCGACAAATGCCGGCGCAAACCGGGATGGTTCCGGGCCGCATAGTCCAGCAACCCCAGATCGGCCAGGATTACCGCATCCGCGCCACTGGCTTCGGCATCGCCAACCGCGCGGTGCCAGATCGCCTCATCACCAGCGCGGGGAAATGTGTTGATGGCAACCAGGACCTTGGACCCGTGCGCATGGGCAAATTCCACGCCTGCACGCATTTCAGACCGGTCGAAGTTCAGGCCGGGAAAGTTTCGCGCGTTGGTTTCGTCGTTAAAGCCACAGTAGACGGTGTGTGCACCTGCCTTGACGGCGGCGCGCAATGCAGCCGGAGTGCCTGCGGGGCAGACGATTTCCATCACCATATCGCCGCATCCTCTGGCCGGGTCAGGCATAGCCCGGTTTGGCGTTCCATGAGGGCTATCAACTGCTGAACCGAACGTGCCAAGGGCCCTGAAAGGGCGGCCGCTTCCTGTGCCAGATCCAGCTCTGCATCATCTATTGCGTTGCGCAACGCCAGCGCTGCGCTGGTATCCCCCTCGACAACCAGATCGCGTGAGAAAAACAGCGCGTCGCCATCAAACGCACCGTGAACCAGCCCCAATAGAGCGGCCAGCGAGCCTGAGATTCGCGCAGCGCCCATTGTCGGCCGTCGAGTGAGTTTTATCTTCGGCAGCCCGCCATTTGGATTGAGGCACAGAACAAGCGGCAGATCGACCGGATCGAGGATAAAATCGGTGCGGTCGTATTTGCCGAGACGGTTGATCAAGCCGGGATTGTTTTTTGCGATCTTTCGCGAGAACGCGGTCAACGAGAGCGATAGCGGCGCCAGCGGCATGAACCGCAATGCCGCCGCCAGCGGCGCAGGGCAATACGGAATCGGATTTTGAGGATCGGACAAACAGACCTCCTGCAGCCTCAATGAAAATGTGCACGTGGTCTTCCTAGGGTGCGCTCGGCCCTAGTGAATTGACTGTAGTCAAGTGTGCCGGATGGTTCCGCTGTTAGGGGAGGGATAAGAATCGTCGGAGCAGACCAATTCGCACATTTTCACCCCATCCCAGTCTTCGGGATTTCCTGAGCTGGTGTCGGGAAACCGGTCAGTTCAAAACTGTGCCCGATCCGGTTTCCGTGCGCCATCAGATGACAGCCGTACATCGTGCCGTGCTGGAAGCGCATGGGCCGGTTTTGCAATTCGACAAGCCAGTGAACGAACATGGCTTGGCGTCAGACATCCCCGTCGTTGTGAACCTGTTTGGCACAGCAGAACGCGTCGCGGCGGGGCTTGGCGTTTCGACCGACGGATTGGATGAGCTTGGCGCGTTCCTGGCTGCTTTGCGCGCGCCGGAACCTCCTGACGGAATGCGCGATGCCTTGTCGCGTTGGCCGATGCTGAAAGCCGCTCTGGCGACCCGAGCAAAGCCCGTCAAATCGGCGCCGGTTCAAAATGTGGTACACAGTGGCGATGACATCGACCTGTCGGCACTTCCCGTTCAGACACATTGGCCGGGCGATGCTGGCCCGCTGATCACCTGGCCGGTGGTTGTGACGCGGCCCTGCGCCAGCGAACCGGACAATGTCGGCAGATACAACGCCGGCGTTTATCGCGTTCAGGTTCTGGACCGGAATCGTCTCATCATGCGCTGGTTGCCGCATCGCGGTGGCGCTGCGCATCACCGTAGCTGGGCCCGTAGACAAGAGAAAATGCCTGTGGCGATTGCCCTGGGCGCGAATCCTGCAACGCTTCTGTCGGCAGCACTGCCCTTGCCGGAAACTGTTTCCGAACTGACGTTCTCGGGCGCCTTGAACGGCACGCGCCCTCGATTTGCACCGGCCAAAACGGTGCCGCTGCTCGTCCCCGCCGATGCCGAGATTATGCTGGAGGGTTGGGTATCCCCCGATGAAACCGCACCTGAAGGCCCGTTCGGAGATCACACGGGCTATTACAACCCCGCCGAGCCCTTTCCGGTCATGCATGTCAGCGCCGTCACGCATCGGGAGGCGCCGTTGTACCTGTCCACCTATACTGGCCGTCCGCCCGACGAACCTGCGATTATCGGAGAGGTTTTCAATCAACTTGCCCTCCCGACAATCCGGGCCCAGATTCCCGAGATACATGATCTTTGGCTCCCGCCCGCTGCGTGTTCCTATCGCATCGCGGTTGTCAGCATCGACAAGCGCTATCCCGGTCAGGCCCGCCGGGTGATGATGGCGCTTTGGGGAATGCTGCCGCAATTCAGTTACACCAAAATGATCATAGCTGTGGATTCAGACATCAACCCAAGACGATGGGATGACATTGCCTGGGCTCTGGCCACACGCATGGATCCCGTCCGTGACGTGATGCTGTTGGAAAATACGCCGATGGATTACCTCGACTTCGCTTCCCCTCAGCCGGGACTGGCCGGAAAGATGGGCATTGACGCAACGACCAAGATTGGCAGTGAAACCAGCCGGGAATGGGGAGAAGTGATGCAGACGTCGGACGCGGACAGTGCCTTTGCCGCAGATCTGTTGGACAGGCTGATCCCGGAGTTGAACCGATGACCGACACGCGCGTCATATTGGGGGTGTCCGGCGCTTCAGGAGCCGCCCTCAGCCTTGCAGTTGCCCGGAATTTGTCGGTTCAGGGCATCGAAGTAGATCTTGTCGTCAGCCCTGCGGCCAACCTGACGTTGGCTCAGGAATGCGGGGCGGGTGCGATTGACGAGCTTCGCGATCTGGTGACCCGTCACCATGATACGGCCGATGTCGGTGCCAGTATCGCGTCGGGCTCGGTTCCCGTCGCGGGTATGATCGTTGCCCCCTGTTCGATGCGGTCACTGGCGGCGATCTCACTTGGTTTGGACGATAACCTGCTGACGCGCGCGGCCAGTGTGCAGCTCAAGGAACGTAGGCCCCTTGTTCTGCTGACCCGCGAAGCGCCACTGACCCTGGCGCACCTGCGGAACATGACCGCTGCGACGGAAATGGGCGCAGTGATCATGCCTCCGGTTCCGGCCTTCTATCTCGGTCCAAGCAACCTGACAGACATTATCGACCAGATAGCAGCCCGCGCCGTCGATCGTTTGGGTGTTTGCGAACCGATTGCAAAACGATGGAACCCTTCTGCTTGACACGCGCAAGCGGGTGAAGCTTTGTCAGAATTGCGGTTGACGTTCCGGGAGACTTCAATGAGGCGCGCGGACGGTCTGCTCAGATGCCAGAAATAGCCGTTTGCTGAGACAGGAACTTGACAAGACGTGCTTGCACGACCTCCATCTGCTGCGTTTCGACAGTGTCGATATGCCTCGCTACCCACAAAGGGACGGTTATTCGTGGCATCAGGTCGTCGCGTCGGGTCAGTCGTGGGTCCGCGTCCCCGATAAACCTCGGCAGCACTGTTATCCCACGCCCCAGTGCCGAGATCTCCTGAAGAGTCAGAAAGCTGTCTGCGGCAACCGTCAACTGATCTGCTGCTATGTTTTCGTCCATCCACTTTCCGGCAGCCGACTGAGACAGTGGACCTGACAGCGCAAGCCAGCGATCCTGTTTTTTGTCAGCAGCATAGGCCGCGAATGCAAGATCGGTGGCGACCTCACCCACCAGGTCATCCGCCAACCTGACCGAAGGGCGCACGGCTATGGTGGCCTGTTCGCGCAGCAGATCCAGATGTGTATTACTGCTCATAAGCGACAGCGCCAGGTTCTGTTCCCGGGCCTGCATCTTTACGACAAATTTTGGCAAAATTGTCGCGCAGAGCGTGTCGGTCGAGGTTACCCTGACGCTACCACGCAACTTGGGTTGCCCTCCACCCGCCAATCGGTTGACCTCGTGCATGGCTGACTCAGCAGTTTGCGCGGCGCGGATGATGTGCGCGCGATCCGGCAGCAACCGGTATCCCTGCGCGGTCCGCTGAAACAATTTCTCTCCATGGCGCTGTTCGA
Organism: Ruegeria sp. HKCCD6647-2; assembly: GCF_057221075.1. Classification (NCBI taxonomy): domain Bacteria; kingdom Pseudomonadati; phylum Pseudomonadota; class Alphaproteobacteria; order Rhodobacterales; family Roseobacteraceae; genus Ruegeria; species Ruegeria sp. HKCCD6647-2. The sequence goes on from NZ_JBWVBD010000003.1 coordinate 164,138, forward strand.
AGGCGACAACACGGCGCAGAACCGTCGCATGGTTCACACCTAACCGCCTGGCCGCCTGCAGGACCGATCCGGTATCCGCAACCGCCAAAACAAAGCGCAAGTCATCCCAGTTCTCGTTGTGCATAAATCGCGAATCCACGCTGCAGTTTTGCTGACTGTTATCATATTCCCGAACAGCTATTCTGAAAGCAATAGAGCCAAGTTTTTTAACATTCGGGAGTATCAGAATGCGTAAATCAGCTATTATTGCCATGTCGGCTGTTCTTGTTTCCACCGGTGTGCTGGCGACCGCGGATGGACATGCAAGCGACAAGCAACTTGCTGCCGCGGCCAAGGCGCGCCAGTCCCAGATGCAGCTTTATGCGTTCAACCTTGGAGCGTTGGGGGCTATGGCCAAGGGTGAAGTGGCCTATGACGCGGGTGCGGCATCGGCGGCGGCCACCAACCTGGCAACGCTCGCGTCGCTCAGTCAGGCGGGATATTGGCTACCGGGTTCTGACAACGAAAGTATGGAAGGGACGCGCGCGCTGCCTGCCATCTGGGCGGCTGACAGCGATGTCGGGGCAAAGGCCGAAGGATTTGCAAATGCAGTCGCGGGTATGCAAACTGCTGCGGGTATCGACCTGGAGTCGCTCCAGGCGGCGATGAAACCGTTGGGAGATGCCTGCGGGGCGTGTCACAAAGCCTATCGTGCACCCGAAAACTAGGAATAGAATTTATCCGGATTCCTGATCGCGATGCGGCGTATCGTCATTTTAGTCTTGGGCCTGGTGCTTATCGGGGTCGTTGCCTTCTGGGTGACGCGTCCCCGGACGCTGAGCCCAAACGCATTGGATGGTCTGACGTCAGACGCCTCTCGCGGGGAATTGATATTCGCGGCCATGGGCTGCGCCAGTTGCCACAAGGCCCCAGGGTCGGACGATCCACTGGTTCTTGCGGGCGGGCTGCCGTTCGAAACCGAGTTTGGTACATTTCTTGCCCCAAATATCTCCAGTGACCCGGTGCATGGTATCGGCGCGTGGTCCGATCTGGACATAGCAAACGCTGTTCTGAATGGAAGCTCCCCGCGTGGCGAGCATTATTACCCGGTCTTTCCATACCCGTCGTATTCGCGTAGCCGCATAGAAGATATTGCGGATCTGATCGCCTACCTTCGTACTTTACCGGCCGATCCAACACCAAACCGGCAGCATAAGATCGGCTTTCCTTTCAATATCCGGGCGTCGCTTGGCGGCTGGAAAACGCTGTTTTTGCGACCGGAACACATCGTTCAAGGTGAACTGACGCCTGAACAGGAACGGGGCAGGTACCTTGTCGAAGCGCTTGGTCATTGCGGAGAATGTCACACCCCGCGGAACCCGCTTGGCGGCGCGGATCTTGATCAGTGGCTGGCGGGCGCACCAAACCCATCCGGGAAAGGCCGCATTCCCGACATCCGGCCAGCGAAACTGGGATGGTCCGAAGCGGATATCGCGGCCTACCTCAGAACCGGATTGACGCCCGACTACGACTCCGCGGGAGGAACGATGGTGGAGGTTATCGAGAACACGAGCCAATTGCCGGAAAGTGACCGTCAGGCCATTGCAGCCTATCTGATGATTGTCCCTGACGCCTGATCGTCGGCGCGGGCATTCCAAAAGAAGGAAAATGCAATTTGCTTGCCGGCGCCCCTGATCCAATACTGCTTCGGTTGAGTTTTCAAAACAAAATCTGATTGGAGCCGATTGTCTCGATCAGCGGTTGCAGGTGTTTCTCGTACCGACGCCATTTCGCTTTCGATGACGAATAGAGCGGCTGGCGAACCTGCTGCACGCTGGCTGTACGCACGCGACGCTTGGCTGAGTGGAACTCCAGGCAGGATTCGGCCCAGTCCAAACCACAATACGCGATGAGGCCGCGGGCAACCGTCTCGATATCGTCGACCAGTTCCTCGTACCGGATGGAGTGGAACGCTCCTTCCGGCAGCGTCTCATTCCAATGGTTCATGAGGCGCACGTAGTTATTGAAATACCGTCCCAATTCGACCTGATCATAGCTGTGCAGCTGACTGCGTTCGAACAGTCGCGTGTAGCAAGACAGGCAGGTATCCAGCGGGTCGCGGGCAATGTGTATGATCTTTGCATTGGGCAGGACGCCATGAATCAATCCGATCATCTGGAAATTTGCGGGCATCTTGTCGACAACGCGCTGCGCGTCGGGTCCGTGCAGCTTCAGGGCTGTAACGTAGTCTTCTGCACGCCGGGTCAATGTGTTGTCGGGCAGTGTCCGAACAGCGCCGGGTACATTTGACGAGCCTTCGTTGACCCGTCCGAACAGGTTTTGCAGGTCATTCAGCTCTCCGGCACCTACGACATCAGGATGCGCGTTCAGAATGGATTCGGTCAGCGTCGTTCCGGAACGCGGCATCCCGACCACGAAGATCGGAGTTGCATCGGCAATAGCGCAGGAGCGCAGCCGTTCGATAATGTTTGCATCGAAACTGGCTATCAGCTCGTCCGTCAACGTATCGGTTTCCGCCGGATCATAAGACACCAAAGACCGCTTGATCCCGGCACCTTTGGCAAAGTGATTGAACGCGTCGTCGTAGCGGCCCAGTTTTTCGTAACAGTCGCCCATCGCGAAATGATAAGCGACCGCTTTCTGAGGCAGCATAGCGCCTGCATTCGGCAACTCTGCCTCAAGGGATCGGAAAATGGGGCTGCTTTCGGTGACCTTATCCAAGCGCGCCAGAGCAATCCAAGCACTAAGCCTGTCGTCGCTGGATTCCGTGGCCGCCAAAAAAAACTGACGCGCAGTGTCAAACTCGCCCTGTTCCATCGCGAGGTGCCCCAAGGCCAGCCGGCTTGCAGTCATGTCGGGTTTTAGCTGGATCGCCTTGTGGTACAGGGTGGTTGCTGCATCAACATCACCCAGATGGGCTTTCACCAGGGCAGTCTGATGACAGGCGACTGCATTGTCCGGGTCCAGACGCAATGCCTGCTCGGCCTCGATCAGAGCGAGTTTCGGATGGTTTTTTTCAAACAGAACCTGAGATAGCCCGACATAGCTATCGGCCTTTTTGTCGTCCAGTGAAATAGCATTCCGGAACGCTGCCTCAGCCTTGTCCAACTGGTTTTCCAGCGAGAAGAGACGCCCGAAGTTGCGGTGCAGTTCCGCATTACGCGGAAACTGCTCGATCAGTGTCTCGCAAAGCCTTTTGGCGTCGGTGATCTTCTCGAGTTCGATCAAAACCGAAACAAGGTTGTTTGCGGATTCGGATGAATTTGGTTTTACACGAAGCGCCTTTTCGTAAAGTTCCACGGCCTTTTCACGGTCGCCCCTGTCGCGCGCAATGCTGCCGAGATTGTTGATGGCCCGGTCGAACTCGGGCGCAAGGGCCAAGGCGCGGTGTTGTGACGCCTGAGCCTGGTCCAGATCTTTCAGGTCATAATGCACCAGCCCAAGATTTGAATGTGCTGCTGCGCTGCCCGGGGCGAGGCGCACTGCACGTTCACCAACTTCCCGAGCCTGATCCAACTGCCCGGCCGAGCGCAGAACTTCGGTGAAATTCGTCAGAAACTGTGCGTTTTCCGGTTGCAACTTGATTGCCTGGCTCAAGGCGCTGACAGCCGGGCCGAATTGCCCGGTTTGAAAAGCGATCAGCCCTAGCACGTGGTGCGCGGCTGCAAACTGCGGCACGGCACGAACGATTTCGGAGAAAACGGCGACGGCCTGTTGCAACTGTCCCTGTTCGTAGTGGGACATGCCCTGCGCAAAAGCGTCTTGCACCGATACCTGCCGCTGCTGTGCCATGAACGTGACCTCATTTATGCAGTGAATGTGGGTTTGGCGAACGCAACAAATCCCGACGATGGGCACGTGGTAATGCATTCCTGTGCCATCGTCTATGCAAGTCGTTTTGCTGCGCTTATTTCCGACGTAATGCTTGAACTCACGGCTGCTCGGTGTTTGGCGACGCGGCGCGAGGCTAGATAGCCCGAGCCGGAAATTCGTGTGCATTCCAATTTTAAACTTTCACGCTCAAAGCCAGAGGCAGATCGAAACTCCTAGGCCAAGTTCCGTTAATTCTCTCGTGCTTCGGCTACGATCACCGATGTCTCCAGATCGATTAGTTTCGCATCCATATCCGCCGGCAACCGAGCGTCGGTGAACAGTTTGTCCGCGTCGCCGAGATTGCCAATCCGACCCGGAGCGGACCGCAGGACTTTGGAACTGTCCGCTACCACAAATGTGGATTTCGATTGCCGGATAATCGACTTGGTCGCTCGGACTTCCTGAAAATCGAAGTCCAGCAAGTCAAGATCGGCATCAATTCCCGCGCAACTGATGATCGCGAAGTCGAACTTGAACAGGTCCACCACCTGCGTTGTCAGATTGCCAAGCAACCCTCCGTCCGTGCGCCTTAGTGACCCTCCGGCGACGACAATCTCGATATTGGGATTGGCGGCAAGGATATTGGCGGTGTTCAGGCTGTTGGTCACCACAAGCAGATCCGTATGCGTCATCATTTCGCGAGCCACCGCTTCGGTGGTGGTGCCGATGTTGATGAACACGGTGGAGCCGTCCGGAATATGGCGCGCGCATTCCTTCCCAATCTTGGCCTTACCCCGGGTGTTCCGGTTGCGTCGTTGCACATAGTCAAGATTGCCAAGCCCCGACGAAACAACGGCACCGCCATGCACACGCTCAAGCTGCCCGGATTGTGAGAGCTGTGTCAGATCGCGCCGAATTGTTTGTTCGGCCACGCCGAAACGACGGGCCAGGTCCTCGACGCGAATTGTGCCCTGGCTTTGCGCGATCTGAAGAATCTCGGATTTTCGGTTCTTGCTTAGCATGTTCGATTGTCCTGTGTCGCGCAAAATTGCGCGAATCCGCGCACAATCGCAACCAATTTTTGTTCGGTTTGAGGGCAAGTGCGCTCAATTGGCAGATATTCATGACCGAATGTGTTGACTTTTGACCTCAATGGTGATTGTTAGCGGTAACAAATCAAAGCGCCCCCGAGTCGGCGTTTCGATCACCAGCCACCAAGGGATTGGGAGAAGTGACATGACCGTAAAAGTTGCCATCAATGGATTTGGCCGTATCGGCCGCAGCGTTCTGAGGTCTCTGGTCGAGGCGGGCCGAAACGACGTATCGGTTGTTGCCGTCAACGATCTGGGGCCAATCGAAACCAATGCTCATTTGCTGAAATATGACAGCGTGCACGGGCGGCTTGATGCAGATATCCAGATTGAGGGCAACACCATGCTGGTGGGTGGTCGCCAAATCCGTGTCAGCGCCGAACGTGATCCCGCCAAGCTTGCCTGGCAGGATGTCGACGTGGCCCTGGAATGCACTGGCCTTTTCACCAAGCGCGAGAGCGCCATTCAGCATATTGGAAACGGGTCAAAAAAAGTTCTGGTCTCTGCCCCTGCAACCGGTGCGGACAAGACCATTGTCTACGGAGTCAACCATCACAGCCTGACTGGCAAAGAGGTTGTCGTTTCCAATGCAAGTTGCACGACCAATTGCCTGTCACCGGTCGCCAAGGTTCTCGATGATGCGTTCGGCATCGAAACCGGATACATGACAACGGTGCACTCCTATACGGGTGACCAACCCACGTTGGACACCATGCACAAGGATTTGTACCGCGCCCGCGCCGCTGCGATGTCGATGATCCCGACCTCCACAGGGGCTGCACGAGCGGTGGGTGAAGTATTGCCTCAACTGAAAGGCAAACTTGACGGCTCGGCTATCAGAGTGCCGACGCCGAACGTATCGGCGGTGGATTTTTGCTTTATGCCCAAGCGCGAAGTAGCGGTTGATGAGGTCAACGATGCGATCCGCTTGGCGGCCTCGGGTGAGATGCGTGGCGTTCTGGCGGTGACGGATGAACCGCTCGTCTCTATCGATTTCAATCACGACCCGCATTCGTCGATATTCGCCACTCAGCAGACCCGTGTGACCGATGGTGGCATGATCCGCGTTCTCAGCTGGTACGACAACGAATGGGGCTTCTCCAACCGAATGCTGGACACAGCATGCGCCATGGCGACCCGTGGGTGAGAAGCCGTTGATGAGCACGATCATCGACATACACGCACGCGAGATACTGGACAGCCGGGGCAATCCGACGGTTGAGGTGGACGTGATCCTTGAGGACGGCACGATGGGCCGTGCGGCGGTGCCGTCCGGGGCCTCGACCGGGGCTTATGAGGCGGTGGAAAAGCGTGACGGCGACAAGGCGCGCTATCTGGGCAAGGGCGTGCTGGAGGCCGTGGCCGCCGTAAACGGTGAGATCGCCGAGGAGCTGGTCGGTTTCGACGCGACCGAACAGGTGGCCATCGACCAGGCGATGATCGAACTGGACGGGACCGAGAACAAGGGGCGTCTGGGCGCCAACGCCATTCTGGGCGTCTCGCTGGCCACCGCCAAGGCGGCGGCGGATTTCACCACGCAGCCTCTGTACCGCTACGTGGGTGGAACTTCGGCGCGCGTGTTGCCGGTGCCGATGATGAACATCATCAACGGGGGCGAACACGCCGACAACCCGATCGACATCCAGGAATTCATGATCATGCCGGTCTCGGCCAGCAATATCCGCGAAGCCGTGCGCATGGGTTCCGAAGTGTTCCACACGCTGAAGAAAGAGCTTTCGGCGGCAGGTCTGGCCACCGGTGTCGGCGACGAGGGCGGTTTCGCCCCCAACATCGCCAGCACCCGCGAGGCGCTGGATTTCATCCTGAAATCCATCGAAAAGGCAGGCTACAAGCCGGGAGACGAGATCCACCTGGCGCTCGATTGTGCGGCGACCGAGTATTACAAGGACGGAAAATACGTCCTGTCGGGTGAGGGCAAGAGCCTGACATCCGAGGAAAACGCCGATTACCTGGCGGCGCTGGTCAATGACTACCCGATCATCTCGATCGAGGACGGCATGTCCGAGGATGACTGGGACGGCTGGAAGGCCCTGACCGACGCCATCGGCGACAAGGTGCAGCTGGTGGGCGACGACCTGTTCGTGACCAACCCGGCGCGTCTGGCCGAAGGGATCGAGCGTGGCTGTGCCAACTCGATGCTGGTCAAGGTGAACCAGATCGGCTCGCTGACCGAGACCCTGCGCGCCGTCGATATGGCGCACCGTGCGCGCTATACCAACGTGATGTCACACCGCTCGGGCGAGACCGAGGACGCCACCATTGCCGATCTGGCGGTGGCGACCAATTGCGGCCAGATCAAAACCGGCTCGCTGGCGCGCTCGGACCGGTTGGCCAAGTACAACCAGCTGATCCGCATCGAGGAAAGCCTCGGTGAGGTTGCGGAGTATGCAGGCAAGGCCATCCTTCGCTAACCCTATCGGGGCCGTCTTTTTCCAAGCGTTTTTTCGACCAAGAAAGCGCTCTTTTCACTCACAAGTTCAATAAGCGGTTTCTCGCGCAGCTTTCTTACTCCGCAGCATCTGGCAACGGAGCGGAAATGAGGTCTGTCCAAGCATCGAACTGAGACAGAAATACCCTGCCATTTAGCTCCTGAAGAAAGTGTGACCTTCCCAGGCGATCCATGACGGGTCCCTTGACCTCGGACAGGTGAAGTCCGACGCCCAGATCTTTCAGCCGGTGATTGATCGCTTCCAGGCTTTCCAGCGCTGAAAAGTCGACTTCGTTGACTGCAGAAAACATAAGGATGACGTGGCGAACGCTGCGGTCCTCTGCCACGCGACATTGTATCAGGTCTTCCAAAAATCGTGCGTTCACGAAATACAGGCTCTCGTCGATGCGCAGCGTGACAACCGATGGGTCGGTTTCAACATCATGGCGCAGGACGTTCCTGAAATGCTGGGTGCCGGGAACCAGACCTATCTCGGCCACATGCGGTCGTGACGTTTTGTAGATGTGCAGCAGAACCGAGGTGGCAACACCGGATGCAACTCCAACTTCGACCCCGAGGCCAAGTGTCAGAAGAATTGTCGCCGCCACGGCAGTGAAGTCGGCCCGGGAATAGGCCCAGGTCTTTTTCAGGATCGACAGATCAACAAGGCTGAGCACCGCAACAATGATGGTTGCGGCCAACGTTGCATTTGGCAGAAAATAGACAAGGGGCGTCAGGGCGACGGCAGCGATTGCAAGGCCCATTGCCGTCAAAGCCCCGGCCGCTGGCGTTTCAGCGCCGGCATCGTAATTCACCACCGACCGGGCGAATCCACCGGTTACCGGGTAGCCGCCGGTGAATGCAGCACCGAGATTGGCCGCTCCGAGCCCGATCAACTCCTGATCCGGGTCGATCCGTTGCCGTTTTTTTGCGGCGAGCGTTTGTGCGACGGAAACGCTTTCTACGAACCCGATGATGGAAATCAGGATCGCCGGAACAAGAAGGGCGCCTAGGAGGTCGGAGGACAACCCCGGCAGCGTCAGTGGCGGCAGGCTTTGTGGCACCGCGCCGACAATTCTCACGCCTTGGTCCGCCAAATCCAAGCCCCACACCGCGACGGTCGTGGCAATCACTGCGGCGACCGGTCCGGCTTTGGTCAGAACATTTGCCAACGTTGTGGGCACTCCAATCCGGTTGAGAGACGGTTTAAGGTACTTTCGCGTCCAGAACAAAAATCCTGTGGCAGTGATTCCGATGAGTACGGTGGTCCAATTGACCTCTGGCAGATGCGCAACGATTGAGCCCAATATCTCCGGCAGCGTGTGCCCATGCGCATCGACGCCCAGAATGTGTTTGAGCTGGCTGGTCGCGATCAGGATACCCGAGGCCGTGATGAAACCGGCAATGACCGGATGGCTGAGAAAGTTCGCCAAAAAGCCCAGGCGCAAAACGCCCATCAGCACCAGAAACCCGCCGGACAAAAACGCAAGGGTCAGGGCGGCAATTGCATAACCCGCTGTCCCTTGTTGGGCGACTTGTCCGATTGCGGATGCGGTCAGTAGCGAGACAACCGCAACCGGACCAACCGCCAAAGATCTGCTTGTCCCGAAAATGGCATATAAGACGATCGGCACGATGGAGGCATAAATACCTGCCTCGGGTGGCAGTCCTGCCAGCAACGCATAAGCCAGAGATTGCGGTATCAGCATGATCGTCACGACCACTGCCGCGATCAGATCATTCGAAAACGCGGCGCGAGAATAGGTCCGGCCCCAATCAAGAATGGGAAAAAACTGGCGGAGCTTGTCGATCATTCTGTTGTCCGGAGGCGAGGCGCGCCCGACTTAGTCGGCGCCACCAATAAATTTTTGTGACTGGAACCTGTTGCGGCCAATTGCCTATTTTGCTGCAACCTTCAGCTTTTCTGGCCTGGCCATCCATTCTTTTCCGCGCAGCATCGCTTTCCAGTAGATCGGCGGAAGCAAAACTTCCTTCAAAAACCATGCCGCCCGGCTGGGTCTTGTGCCATCGATCAGGAACCTTGGGAAACTTGGCTTAAGGGCGCCGCCGTAGCCGAACTCGGCCAGGACGATCTTGCCACGTTCAACGGTCAGGGGGCAGGATCCGTACCCATCATACTGTGCGACCGCTGATCGTCCGGCGATGTCGGCCACGATGTTATCCGCAACTGTCGGGGCTTGTTTGCGGGCTGCGGCAGCGGTTTTGGCGTTGGGCGCGTTCATCACGTCACCCAGCGACCATATGTTGTCATAGTTTTTGTGGCGCAATGTGGCCTGGTCCACATCGACCCAACCCGTGGCGTCGGCCAATGGGGAAACGCGAATGAAGTCCGGCGCAGTCTGAGGCGGGCAGACATGCATCATGTCAAACTCGATCTCGACCGTGTTGGGGTCGGTATCTGGTTTCCTGACCTCAAATACCGCCTTCTTTGCTGGCCCGTCGACCGAAACCAGGTTGTGAAAATAGTTGAGTGTCGTGCCATATTTCTCAACGTATTTTTCCAGCACAGGCACGTAGTCCTTGACGCCAAACAGCACGCCGCCCGCGTTCATGAATTGAATGTCGATGTCTTTCAACACACCGCGCCGGAACCATGCATCGCCTGACAGGTACATCGCCTTTTGGGGCGCGCCCGCGCATTTGATCGGCATGGGTGGTTGAGTGAAAAGGGCCCGCCCTTCCTTCATCTCCTGAACAAGCTTCCAGGTATACGGGGCAAGGTCGTAGCGATAATTCGACGTCACTCCATTTCGGCCCAAAGTCTCTACCAGGCCCTCGACCTTGCCCCAATCAAGCTTCAAACCGGGACATACAACCAGACGGTCGTACTTTACCACCCGGCATCCATCGAGGATGACCGCGTTGTTTTCAGGCTCAAAGGCTGCGACGGCGGATTTGAGCCAATGCACCCCTTTTGGAATCAGGCTGCCCATCGTCTTGGCCGTTGTCTGGACGTCAAAAATACCACCGCCAACCATGGTCCAGCCGGGTTGATAGTAGTGAATGTCAGCCGGGTCGATGATAGCAACGTTCAGGTCCGGCTTTCGTGCCTTCAAACTTGCGGCGACAGAAATTCCGCCCGCACCGGCGCCGATGATCACGACTTCGAAATGGGCATCTCCGTCATCGGTCGGGGTTTTTCCTCCATTGGCAATGCGCCGCGCGACCCCGTTCATGTCATAGCCAACTGCCTTGGTCGCCATCAGGATTTCGGCCATCGGGCGCTTCTTTGCCTCGTGAAAGGACCACAGCGTGGCCGACCGCGTTCCGGTTCGGCAATAAGCCAGAACCGGGCGTTGCAGATCTTCAAGAACATCGCCGAATGCGATGACGTCTTCGTCTTTCACCATTCCGGATTGTATCGGGATATAACGGGCTTCGATCCCTGCTGAGCGGGCTGCGGCTTCGATTTCCTTGAACGAAGGCTGGTCTGCGCCTTCACCATCGGGGCGGTTGCAGATAATCGCGCGAAAGCCCTGCGCGGCGAGGGGTTCGACATCCTCAACCGCAATTTGTGGACTGACGGCGAACTTCGACGATATTTTCCGGATCTCCATTTCTACCTCCTATGCTTGGATCAAAGCCCGTTGACCGGCACTTTGAGCATCGGATTCCCATCCGGGTCGGTCGGAATTTCGCCTGCTCGCATGTTCACCTGCAGGGATGGGATGATGAGGTTGGGCATAGACAGCGTGGCATCTCGTTCGGTGCGGTATTTTACGAATTCCTCTTTCGTCTTGCCGCCGCCGACATGAATGTTGTGCGCCTTCTCCTCGGCCACTGTGGTTTCCCAGGCGATATCGCGCCCGTTTGGCCCATAGTCATGGCACATGAACAGGCGGGTTTCGTCAGGCAGTGCCAAAACCTTCTGGATCGAGTCATAAAGAACACCCGCGTCGCCGCCGGGAAAATCGGCCCGCGCCGAACCGCCATCAGGCATGAAGAGCGTATCACCGACAAATGCAGCGTCGCCCATGACATGAACCATGCACGCAGGCGTATGACCTGGCGTGTACATGGCGAAGGCATGCATTGAGCCTATCTTGTAGGTGTCGCCGTCTTCGAACAATGCGTCGAATTGCGAGCCGTCCCTCTGAAACTCGGTTCCTTCGTTGAAGACCTTGCCGAACGTGTCCTGCACCACGGTGATCTGCGACCCGACACCAATCCTGCCGCCCAGTTTTTCCTGAATGTAAGGCGCAGCCGACAGGTGGTCGGCATGAACGTGGGTCTCGATGATCCACTCGAGCTTCAATCCCTGTTCGGTGATGGTGCGGATCAGTTCATCGGCATGATCAAATGTGATGCGTCCAGCCGCATAGTCGATGTCCATGACACTGTCGACGATGGCACAGGCGTTCGAGTTTGGGTCCTTCACGATATAGCTGATCGTGTTCGTGGCCTCATCAAAGAAGGCCTGCACTTCGGGTTTGATCGTCATATTCACGGGATAAGTCGTCATATCAGGTCTCCTCCGGATAGTGTTCAGGCCTTGGCCTGTCGTGATGGGGTGGCTGTAGGTTGCAAAAGCTTGGCAAGGACGATCCCGACCAGAAGCGCGCCAACGAAAGCGAAGACTTCCCACCGGCCGGTGCCGAGCGCAGGCAGCGCGCCGCCGGGGCAAAAGCCGGATACGCCCCAGCCGATCCCAAACACGGCCGATCCGCCGATGAGCCTTGCATCGATCGATCGCGAGGTCGGCAGGCTGAACCCGTCTTCGAAGACAGGCACAGATCGTCCGAAAACCAGCTTGTAGCCGACGAAAGTCGTCACCAGAGCACCACCCATGACAAAGATCAGGGAGGGGTCCCAATGTCCGAATATGTCGAAGAAATTTAAAACCTTGGCGGGGTTTGCCATGCCCGAAATCGAAATTCCCACACCAAAGACAAGGCCGATCACGTAAGTTGCGATCAGTTTCATGACCTAGCCTCCGATTACGTGCCGAATGATGAATACGGTCGCGAACGTACACGCCATGAATGTCACGGTCGCCACAATGGATCGAGGGCTGAGTCTGGCCATACCGCAGACCCCATGCCCCGATGTGCATCCCGCGCCAAAAGTTACGCCCAAGCCGACAATGAAACCGCCCAGTACAAGCGCGGTGGTTGAATTCGGAACCTGGACAGCGGGCAAGTGCCCCGTCGTCAGCGCAATGACAAGAGGACCGGATACCATTCCGGCCACCAATGACGCGCGCCAGGCAAAGTCGTTTCCGGATCGAGGTTGCAGCAGGCCCGCAAGAATGCCCGTGGCGCCCATCACACGGCCCTGAAAAAACATCAGAAACGTCGCGGAGAGTCCGATCAGAACGCCACCCGCCAGCGACATCCACGGCGTAAACGAGGTTTCGATCATCAGCGGCCCCGACAGGTTTTCAGGCCAAAAATGGTATAAAGCGGGCAGTTGCCCACGAACGCCGTCAGCGCGAAGACACCTGCAACTGCCAAAGCCAGCCAGAACAAGAGGCCAGACCCGATCGCGGGTGTGCCGAAAGCTGCAAACAGAAGAACGGCTGCCAGCACCAGGCGCAGGCCCCGGTCAATTTTGCCCATATTGATCGTCATATCTCACTCCATCGAGAATCGATGGATGCAGATTTGCACGGGTCAGAAGGGATCTTTGGTGACTTGATCACCAAACATACCCGTTTCGGTGTCGGTTATGCGCTAGCCGTCTACGCCCGCCGATCTGGCGAGCCGTTCAAGGCCTGCACGGCCCGTCAATCGCACCTCTCCACGAGATTGTTCAACCCAGCCTCGCCGCTGAAACTCTGACAGAGTACGCGAGATCACTTCTCGGGCCGTACCAAGCTCGGTTCCAAGAAATGCGTGCGTTGCGTGAACAATTCCATCCTTGTCGGCGAGCGACAGTAGACGCGCGGCAAGGCGAACATCCATGCGCTGGAACACGATATCGTCGATCAGCGTGAACAGATCGGTGATCCGCCGCGAATATGCAGTCAGAACGAATTCCCTGAACACAGGCGAACGTGCCAACAGATCGTCAAAGGCCTCTCTGGGAATGGCAGCGGCGGAAACATCCGTTTCGGCAATTCCATCGGCAGAATAATCCTCGAAGGCTAGCATGCAGGCCGTGGTCAGGACGCAACTTTCGCCGGCGTGAACACGGTAGAGAAAGACCTCTCGTCCGGTGTCAGATCTCTGCTGGACCCGGACAGTGCCTTCAAGCAGAAGCAGCAGGTTGTCTGCAGATTGACCCGGTGCGAAAACCTGAGTACCCGCGGGAACCGAAACAATCTGGCTTCGGCTTTCGAGCTCGGTACGGATATCCTCCGGCAGACGGCTCAACCCTTTGAACGTCTCGATCCACGACACTGTTTTGCTTCCTCTTTGCCAAAGCAGGTGCTTGCTCGCTCCTAGATGACACGGCTGTTTCGTGGGCGAAAGGTATTCCTGTCGCAATCCGAACCATTCAAAAGAAAAAACACTATCGGTTGAACGTTGCGAGATCTTCAAGGCAAATCGAAACGATCCCTGGTGGCCCGAATTCTGTCGCTTGGCTGGCACGGTCACATTCCGGCATTGCAATTCAATGGGGCACCGGGTTCAATGTCGATGAAGTAATCGTCGTCGCCTCAACTCCTCCGGAAACCGATCTCGACGACTTGATATTGTCACGACAGGCCTGTGCCCGTGGGCGTGGGACTTTTTTAGTATGTTTTGGAATTCCCATGGCAACAGATGCACAACAGGCGGTCGACACTCTGATTTCCCGCATGGGCAAGTCCATAATTGGACAACGAGACGTGATCGAGAAACTGGTGATCGGTTTGTTGGCAAACGGCAATCTGCTGGTTGAAGGCCTGCCGGGATTGGCCAAGACGCGCGCGGTCAAGGCGTTGGCGAAGAACTTGGAAAGCCAGTTCAGCCGAATTCAGTTCACACCCGATCTCCTGCCCTCCGATGTGACGGGGACAGAGGTTTACTATCAGACGGACAAGGGGTCCGAATTCCGGTTTGAACCCGGCCCGATCTTCGCCAATCTGGTTCTGGCGGACGAGATCAACCGGGCCCCGGCGAAAGTACAGGCGGCATTGCTGGAAGCCATGGAAGAGCGGCAAGTCACGGTTGCCGGTACAACTCATAAAATGCCGCCGCTTTTCATGGTGATGGCAACCCAGAACCCGATCGAACAAGAGGGCACTTACCCGTTGCCCGAAGCGCAGATGGATCGATTCCTGATGCATGTGTTGGTCGACTACCCACCCGCCGACGATGAAGTGCAAGTGATCCGGCTGGTGCGCGGCGAAGAAGCTGCGGCCAACAAACCAAAATCGCCCAAAGCCGAACCGGCAGAAACGATGTCGCAAGACACAGTATTTCAGGCCCGCAGCGAAATTGTGGAAATCCACGTCTCGGAAGCGATGGAACGTTACATGGTGGATCTTGTGTATGCGACCCGCAACCCTGCTGACTATGGCGAGGATCTTGGACGTTGGATCGAAGTGGGCGCAAGTCCTCGCGCGTCGTTGGCACTGGACAAATGCGGTCGCACGCATGCCTGGTTGAAGGGCCGCGACTATGTCGACCCACAAGACGTCCGTGCCATAGCGGCCAACGTGTTCCGTCATCGTCTGGGGCTGAGCTACGAGGCTCTGGGCGAAGGCGTCACTCCAGATCATGTCGTGGAAGAAATGATCGCCCAGGTCGCATTGACATGAGGCCGTTATGATCGACCGAGCTGCCCGCATACGAACCGGGATGACACCCATCCCATCCGCAGAAACCGAATTGGACACTCGGGTTTCTGTGGACTTGGCCCATCTGCGGCGATTGCAGGGACAGGCCCGATCCCTAAGTTTTCTGCCACGTCAGCCATCCGGCAGTGCGCTGAACGGCCGTCATTCCTCGCGGATGCGGGGGCGAGGGCTGGCATTCGAGGAGTTGCGTAGCTACCTGCCCTCCGACGACGTCCGGTCTATCGACTGGAAAGTGACGGCCCGCACCGGCAAACCCTATGTCCGGGTTTTTACCGAGGAACGGGACCGGCCTGCGCTGATTGTCGTTGATCAGCGGATGTCGATGTTCTTTGGCTCTTGTTTGAACATGAAATCGGTGACAGCGGCCGAATGCGCGGCGCTTGCGGCATTTCGAATTCTGGATCAGGGCGACAGGGTCGGGGGGATCGTCTTCGGCGATGAGGCGATTGCCGAAATCAAGCCACAGCGCAGTACTTCGGCGCTGACCCGATTTCTGACCGCAATCTCCGCCGCAAACGCATTGCTTCGTGCCGATGCGCCAAATGTCGCGCCGGTCAGCCTCAATCAGGTTCTGGCTTCGGTCAGTCGGATTGCTTCGCGGGACCATTTGATACTGGTCTTTTCCGATTTCGACGTCATTGACGATCAAACGCACAAGCTGATCCGGGGGCTGTCGCGTCACAACGATCTGATCCTTGGCTTTGTGACGGACCCGATTGCTGATGACTTGCCTGAAAACCTCCGTCTGGTCATTTCCGACGGGGAAATGCAGGCCGAGATCGATACCGGGCAAATAACCGTGCACCGGCGGCTGATGGAGATGTCACGTGGCCGTTTGGCCGAGGTCCTGGACTGGACCCGAACTCTGGGTGTGCCCGTTCTGCCCCTGTCCTCTGCGCAGGACACTCTTGCGCAGATGCGAAGACTGATGGGGTTGGTACGGCGATGAACGAGCCTGATGAAACCGCCATCACTCTGGTCGATCTGATCAACCAGCTTGTTCCGCCGCCGGAGCCGCCAGCGGTTTCCATGGCTCCGCAGACCTGGGGTTGGGTTGCGTTGGCGCTTCTTCTTCTCGGCGTGATCGCATACGCAGTGTGGCGTTGGCACCGGAACTATGTAGCGAACGCGTATCGGCGAGATGCGCTGGCGGCCTTGAAAGCGGCGGGAGAAGATCCGGCGCTTGTTGCAGAAATCCTGCGGCGGTGCGCGCTGGCGGCATTTCCTCGCACGGATGTCGCAAATCTCTGCGGTTCGGATTGGCTGGCCTTTCTGGATCGTACCGGTGCGGGCAGCGCGTTTTGCAAGGGCGACGGTCAGGTCGTTTCAATAGCCCCTTACGCCAAGCAATCAGCAACGACACCCGAACTTAAGCGCATTGCGGAACGCTGGGTTCGCACGCACAGGGCGGAGGGATGACGTGCTTGCGCTCGGCTTTCCATACGCTTTGTTGCTCTTGCCGTTGCCCGTGATTGTCTGGCGTTACTTGCCTGCGCGGAAGGAAAAAGTTTCTGCGCTCAGATTCCCATTCTTCCGAAAAATCGTTGTAGCGGCCGAGGTTAAGCCCTCACCGGGGGCGGTGATCCTGCACCGGACACGTTTGCAGATGGTGACAGCGATGGCAATCTGGGTGCTTTTGGTCCTGGCCCTTGCGCGTCCGGAAAGATTGGGCGAGCCAATTGAAATAACACGATCCGCCCGCGACGTGGTATTGGCCCTCGATATTTCCGGATCGATGGACACCGTCGATTTCGAAACCCCGAACGGGGACCGGGTACAACGGCTGGCTGCGGTAAAGGATGTCGTTCAGGACTTCGTTGCCGAGCGCGACGGCGACCGCATCGCATTGATCGTCTTTGGCACCCGAGCCTTCCTTCAGGCGCCGCTGACCGAGGATCTGGCAACGATCAGCGACCTTGTGGAACTCACCGAGGTTGGCATGGCTGGTCCAAACACCGTCATTGGAGACGCCATTGGGTTGGGAATTCGGACATTCGAAACCAGTGATGTCGACCAGCGACTGATGATCTTGTTGTCCGACGGAAGTGACACCGGCAGCCGCATGAGTCCGTTGAATGCTGCAGAGATCGCGCGCAGCAAAGGCGTCGAAATCCACACGATTGCGGTCGGTGACCCCAACGCAACGGGCGAGAATCGTGTCGATACGCAAGCCTTGACGGACATAGCCGAACGGACGGGTGGCAGTTCCTTTTTTGCGTCCGATGCAGAGGCGCTGGCGGCTGTCTACGCACGGATCGACGAATTGTCGCCACGGCTGGTCGAGCAGGTTTCGTATCGTCCGCGCACCCAGCTGGCCCCGATTGCCTTGGCGTTGGCCGCGATTCTGGGCCTGTTCACTCTGGCCGTGCTGACAATTCGCCGCGTTGGGTGGAGGGCTGCGTGATGGATCTGCTCTTGTCAGATCTCGCACTGTTTCTGGAAGCCTTTCACTTCCTGCGACCGCTCTGGTTGCTTCTGTTGATCCCTCTGCTGGGCCTTTGGTGGATCAACCGACGTGCTGCCACCCGCACAGAGCCGATGTCGGACCGGATCGCGCCGCATCTGCGAAAGGCCCTGACTGTCGGTAATTCAGGGCGGGGGTGGTATCTGCCGATCGACCACGCCGCGCTGATACTGACCCTTGCCTTACTCGGTGCGTCCGGCCCAACCTGGACACGGCAGGTCGATCCATTCCTGGCCAAGACCGGCCCGCTGGTCATCGCACTGGAAGTGACCCCGTCGATGATATCGCCGGATCTGCCGCCAGACCGGCTGGAGCGGGCGAAATTCAAAATTCGCGACCTGCTGGATTTACGCGCTGGCGGACGTACCGCGTTGGTGGCTTACGCCGGAACCGCGCATCGTGTTCTTCCGTTCACCGAAGACCCTCAGGTCATGTTGCCCTATCTCGAGGGTCTGCTGCCCGAAGTCATGCCCGAGGACGGATCGAATGCTCTGACGGCTCTCGATCTTGCCAAGACGCTCCTGGAGGCCGAACAGGCGGGTGGTATCCTGTTCGTTCTCGACGGGCTGAGTACAACCGATGCAAATCAGATCGAAGCTGAAGGGGATGCTATGATCGCCGCCTTGGCAATGCTGCCGGATGGCGTTGGCGACCAGGGCCTCGACCTGCTGAGTTCTGTGCCCGTGATCCGCGCGACCGCTGACGGCTCGGATGTGGCGAGACTGGACCGATTGCTCAATACGGACTATCGCCGCGCCATCTTGCAGAATGGGGACCAACCCTGGGAGGATCGCGGTTGGTGGCTGGCGGTTCCGGCGGTTCTGCTGACCCTAATCTGGTTTCGGCAGGGTTGGACAATGCGATGGGCCGCCGCTCTTGTCGCGCTTGTGGCATCGACCATCGCTCCGTCTTCCGTGCGGGCCGATGGTATCACCGATTGGTTCTGGACGCCCGATCAGCAGGGTTATCGGGCCTTCCACCAAAACGATTTTTCAAACGCAGCCGACGCATTTGTGGACCCGCAATGGAAAGGCTACGCGCTCTATCGAGCGGGCCGTTACGACGAAGCGATTGAAGTTCTTGAGCGCCTTGATACAGCTGAAGCAGCCTTCACGCAGGGTCTGGCACATATCAAGAACCGGCAATATCGCGACGGTGTACGCGCCTTCGAAACCACGTTGGAACGCGACCCAAATTTCCCGGGCGCCGAGGAAAACCTGCAAACCGCTCAGGAAATCGTCGAATACGTGGAAGCCACGCGCGAAGCCTCGGATACAGGAGAAGAAGCCGGGATTGGCGCAGATGATGTGGTCTTTGACAATGAGGCCGCGCGGGGGGCGGAAACTCAACTAGAAAACCAGCCTCAGGGGGAGGATACAGTCCTTAGCACCGAGCAGTGGATGAACACCGTCGACACAAGCACCGGAGATTTTCTGCGGATGCGGTTCCAGTTCGAAGCGAGTGCGGGGCAATGATGCAACTGATCAAGCCCTGCACTGCCTTTCTTCTTTTCGCAAGCTCGGTCATGGCGCAAGGTGACCTCGCACCGCGCGTGTCCGTTGAACTGTCGGCGGAAGAAGCGGTACCCGGGCAGTCGATTGATCTTCGCATCAAGGTGTTGGTGCCGACATGGATGCCGAAACCGGTTGTCTTTCCCAGCTTCGAGGCTGCAAACCTGAATGTTCGGCTGCCGGAACGATCTACAAACCCAGTCAGCGAAAGTGTCGGTGGCGACACATGGTCGGGTGTCACTCGCCGCTATCGCATCATGCCAATGGCCCCGGGCCGTTTCGAAATTCCGCCGCAGGACCTGATCGTGACCTGGGCAGACCCCGACACCAATGCCCCACGCGAAGATCGCGCGGGTATCGATGCCATCATCATCACCGGAACTCTGCCGGAAGGTGCTGAGGGCATGGACCCGTTCATTGGCGCCACAAAGCTGGAATTGACACAGGAGATGTCCGGCGAGCAATCGCCGCTTTCACCCGGCGACAGCATCACACGAACAGTTACCGCCGAGATCGAGGGCACCTCTCCCATGTTCATCCCAGCGCTTGTTCCAGCCCCACCGATTGAAGGGATTGCAACCTATCCATCTGAACCGGTTTTGACCGAAACCAATCAGCGCGGCGTGATCGGAGGAACCCGGGTGGAACAAGTAACGTATCTTGCGCAAAGCGGTGGCAACGGAATGGCTGACGCTGTCGTCGTGGACTGGTTCAATCTGGACACGGGTCAGATCGAAACGGCAACCATCGAAGGGATTCCGTTGACTGTGGATGCCCCAGTTGCGCGGCCTGTGTCAGAGCTGCCCCTGCGCACATTGCTCTGGATCGGCGGCGGGTTTGTTGCGGTACTGGGACTTCTTTGGATTGTGTGGAAGCCGGTTTGGTCATTGTGGACGCGCCATTATGCAGCGCGAAAGTCACGCTATCTTGCTTCTGTTGAATACGCGCGTGACACCTTGCTTGCCGCTATCAAGCGGCAGGAACTTGCCGCCAGCCTGGACGCGTTGAACCTATGGGGCGAAAGGGATCGCGACTACGATCCCAGACGGGATCCGTCAATCAAGGCTGCATTGGCGCAGATCGGAGCGGCGCGTTATGGCCCAGCCAACGAAGATACGGATGAGGCTGAGGCATGGACTCTTTTGCAGGCTGCAGTACGAGGGTTTCGTACCGGCCACACGAAGCCGGGCGTCAACCGGTCGCTTCCACCTTTAAACCCCGGTCATGCAACAGGCAGGAGCATCCCATGATCCGTTCAATGATCCTGACTGTTGTTGCCGGGTTTTGGTCGATTGCGACGGCTACCGCACAAACCACTGACGAAACGGTTGACTATGTCGGGTCCCAGCAATGCAAGACCTGTCATTCAGACGCCACTGAAGCTTGGGCCGGGTCTCACCACGCGCTGGCGTGGACCATGCCGTCGCCCGAAACAGTTCTGGCCGATTTTGATGGAACAAGCTTCGAATATGACGGTGTTCGATATGAATTCTCCATTGAAGATGAAACCTTTCGCGTTCGCCTGTTCGAAGCTGACGGGACGACAAGCGATTATACCGTGCATTCGGTCGCGGGGGTCGCGCCGCTACAGCAATACCTGATCGAGACAGAACCGGGACGAGTTCAGAGCTTTGACGTTGTGTGGGATGTTGAAAAAGAGCGATGGTATCACCTCTATCCTGAACAGAAGTTGCCAGCAGATGATGGATTGCATTGGACTGGTCCTTACAAAAACTGGAATGCCCGGTGTGCAGAATGCCACGCGACCGGGTTCGAAAAACGATTTGATGAACACCGTCAGTCTTATTCATCGACCCAAGCCGAGATCGGTGTAGGTTGCGAGGCCTGCCATGGCCCCGGTTCGCGGCACGTTGAATGGGCTGAAACACCGGGTGCGACAGCGCCCGCCGGCTTTGGTTTTTCGATGGATTTTCGGGCGGCGGAACCCGAGGCAACGATACAGCAATGCGCCACCTGCCATTCCCGGCGTGAGCCGTTTGGGGACGGCAACCCGTTGCCCGGCACCCCATTTCATGACGCGTACAACCTGTCTTTGCTGCGCCCGGGACTGTATCACGCTGACGGACAGATTCTGGATGAGGTCTACGTGTACGGCTCTTTCCTGCAATCGAAGATGTATGACAAGGGTGTAAGCTGCCAGAATTGTCACGACGCACACACTGCGACCCTGAAAGCCGAAGGCAACACGGTTTGCACACAGTGCCACTCTCCGGCGGGAAACCCAGATTTCCCGTCGCTGCCATTGAAAACCTATGATGACTCTTCACATCACTTCCATGCCGAAGGATCCGATGGGGCGCTATGCAAAAACTGCCACATGATCGAGCGCGACTATATGGGTATCGATGGCCGGCGGGATCACAGCTTTCGTATTCCCCGGCCCGATCTGGCGGCAACAACCGGAGCGCCCGATGCATGTACGGATTGCCACTCGGACCAGACCGCAGAGTGGGCGGCCAAGGAGATTGCAAAGCGCTACACGGATTCCGCCTCGCGCCCGCATTATGCAGTCGCATTGGCGGCCGGACGGGCCAACCCCACCGCTGCACTGCCGGATTTGAGCGAACTGGCGCTGGACAAAAGCCAACCCGGACTTATCCGCGCAACGGCCCTGTGGTTGCTGTCTCAAGGAGCCGATGCAAACACGGCTGATGACATGGCGCCTTTGCTTGCCGACGATGACCCTCTGGTCCGGGCAGCGGCGATATCGGTCCAGCAGGCTGCACCGCCACAGCTATTCGCGCAGCGTGTGAGTGGCTTGTTGAGTGATCCAAAGCGCATGGTGCGGATCGAGGCGGCAAAGGCGATGCTGACAGCCCCGAATACCGATCTTTCAAAACGGGCTGGCGCGGATATGCGGTTGGCGATGTCAGAATGGCAGCAAACATTGCAAGCGCGGATTGATTTTCCGGAAACGCATTTGGTTCTGGGCGGCATGGCGCTGACGTTGAGAAACTTCCCTGCCGCCCAGGGTGCCTTCCGAGAAGTCGTGCGCATGGACCCGCAGCGCGAAGAAGCGTGGGTCATGCTGGCCCGGATCACCGCTGCGGTTGACGGGCGCGAGGCCACTCTGGGCGTTCTGGATGAAGCGCTGAGCCAGTTGCCGGGCAGTCAGGCGCTGAATGACTTGAAGGTTTCGATCGAGTCCCCTTAGGTATTTTTGCCGAAGGAACGGTGCAGGACTTCACGTCACCCGCACTCAGTCCCGGTTTGACAAAAGTTGCCCAAATCCCTTGATAGGGTCACGGAGCTCCAAGGCTTCAAGGGCCGCAAAAAGCATCGCCTGATTTGAACTGATTACCGGTTTGCCGAGAGTTTCTTCGAGCCTCTCCAGTGCCTCGACGCTGCGCATGTCGGTGCAGGACAAGACAATAACGTCGGCGTCGGGGTGATCCGCCTTGCGCCCAAGGTCGAACACCGCATCAGGATCAAGCGCGCCTTGTCCGGTATTGTCGAGCGTCTCGGTCACCTCGGAGCGCTGAACGGTTTCAAACCCCAACATCGCCAGAAAGTGCACTGCCATATCGTTGATCGCAGAGACATAGGGAGAGGCAAATCCGATGCGCTTTGCATCCAGTTTGGTGAGCGCGTTTGCAAGAGCCCCCGCGGCCGTAACGGTATGGGCACCGCAACTGGCAGTGATTTTCGCCGCAAGCGCGCGGTCGAATTCCGGGCCGTGCGTCAACGTTGCCGAGGTGCAGCCGTACAGTATCACATCCGGTCTTGCGCCCAGCAAAAGATGCAATGGCTCATCCAGATCGGCGGCTCCAAGTCCGTGCATCTGGTCTGCATCCGGGATTTCATCCCCGTCGTACCCACCCATTCGCCCAAAATGCAGTGACACACCATCGGGTCGCATCAGCACCATGTCGGGTTCGAGGTTGGTGTTTGTAAACGGCACCAGTATGCCCAACCGGGCCCGGCCTCTTGACGCTGTCATTGGGCAGTCTCCTTCCAGTGCTTCAGACCGTTGAGTGCGGCCTCCATCGCGGGCTTCGGGCCGATTGTCATGCGCAGGGTGTTCGGCAGGCCTGCGCCGGATTGGGCACGCAGGAAAATACCCTCTTGCCGAAGCGCCATGTCTGCCGCGGCCGCAGCGTCAGCGCTGCCCATGTCGATCAGAAGAAAATTCGTGAAACTTTGGTAAGTGCGCAAACCTGCATGCCTTAGCTCAGCTTCGGCCCACTCTCGCAGGTCGGCGGTCATGGCGCAGGTCTCACGCATGTACGTATCATCTTGGACGGCCGCCTTGGCCGCAGCCTGCGTCGGAGCCGTGATTGCGTTGGGGTTCAGGACTTTACGCAATTCGGCGGCAATAGCAGGTGGAAAGTACCCCCACCCAACGCGGTAACCCGCCATTCCGTAGGCTTTGGAAAACGTCCGCAGAACCAAAGTGTTTCCGCCCTGAACCATATCAAAGCAGCGCTCTTTCAGATCGTCGGCAAACTCGCCATAAGCTTCGTCGATCACCAACAGGATGTCAGGGCGCAAAGAGTTTCGCAGCCGGATCAGTTCTGTCTTGGATATCCGCGTGCCCGTCGGGTTTCCGGGATTGGCCACAAAGACGATCCCGGTATCCGGGCGAATGCCCTCCAGCAATGCATCAACACTGACGACCGCTTTATCCTCGGGGGCGGTGTCAAATCGGGCGTTCGCCATTTGTGCTGCCGTCCGGAAGAATGGGTAAGCGTGTGCCGGGGCCAAGACCGCACGGTCTTCGCCCGAATAGACCCGGGCAATACACCCGATCAGGTCCAGCGAGCCGTTGCCGCACAGGATCTGCTCAGCCTCGAGCCTGTGCAGTTCCGCCAGTGCATGGCGGAGGTCTGTCCAGTCTGGATCCGGATAGAGGTTTCCTCGACCCAACGTCTCGGTTGCCGCAGCGATGGCCAGTGGGCTGGGCGGGCGCAGGCTTTCATTCTGGGACAGTGAGATCAGCGGTTTTCCAACCGGCGCGGTCAAATCGGCCAGCGCATAGGGCGCCATGTGCGCGATATGGAGGCGGGGCGTCGTCATGAGCATCCTCCGTACACTTGGCGGGAAGCTTTTTCACTGACCAACCCGGCGTCAACATCGTTTTGCAACGCCTCCTGCGCTCGCTCTGATGGGGCGCCGAAACCACCGCCTCCGGGTGTTTCGAAAACGAGGGTTTCGCCTGCACGAATGCGAAACTCCCCTTTACCCGGCAGAGTTTTTCCTTCCGGATCAACCCTGATACAGCCGGGTGCACCGTTCTGGCCGCCATCGCGCCCTTTGGCCGGATTAAGCACCCGCTCAACCGACAGAAACAGCATCAGGTCCTGATCCTTGGACGCGCTGATTTCGATTTGTTGCCCAAGCCCGCCGCGAAACCTACCCGCGCCACCGGAGTCAACGCGCAGTTCCCGTCGGTGAAACAGGACTGGTGAGACTGCCTCGGTCGTTTCGACCTGACTGCCCCAGACGCCACTGGGGAAGGCCGTGGCCGACAGACCATCCAGCGAAGGGCGCGCTCCGGTCCCGCCATTAAAAACCAGCTCGAGCGCGAATAGGTCATCCCCCCGATCCGTGGCCTTGGCGGCATGGCGCAGGGGCAGGTCATACATGCAAGAGGCGCCTTCGGCCGGGACCACCTCGGGCAGGACCTGAGACAGGCACCCATAGACCAGATCAGGCGTCATCTGACCCAGCGTATGCCGCATCGCAACCGGGGCAGGGGGCTGAGCATTGAGGATACAGCCCTTGGGACCCGTAACGCGAAACGGCTCAAGCGAGCCTGCATTGTTTGGTATGTCCGCCCCAATTATGCAGCGCAGTGCAAAGACGGAATAAGCCGTGGCATAGTTCAACGGCACGTTGATCCCCTTGCCAACACAACCGTCTGTTCCGGAGAAATCCAACAGCAGGTGATCGTCGGCAATTGTCAGGGTAGCGTGCAACTCGATTTCGCTCTCATAGCCGTCGACCTTCAACACGTGATGCCACGTGCCGTTTGGCAAAGCTGCGATGGCGTCGAGCGTTCCGCGTCGCGACGTTTCGATGATGTATTCCGACAGGACGCAAAGGTCGCTGATGCCGAATTCGTCCATCATTTGCACAAGCCGATCCGATCCAGCCTCGCAACAGGCGATCAACGCATAGATGTCGCCCTCGTTGGCAATCGGTTCTCGTGAATTGGCCTTTACGATGTCGAGCAGCAAAGCGTTGACCTGGCCCTGACTGACTAGTTTGCAGGGCGGAATCAGCAACCCTTCGTCATAGATATCGCTACCTTCCGGCCCCATACCAAGCCCGCCCAAATCGACCAGATGCGAGGTGCAGGCCGTAAATCCGATCACCCGGTCGCCGTAGAAAACCGGCATCATCAGCAGGAAGTCATTCAGATGCCCTGACGCGATCCATGGATCGTTGGTCATGTAAATATCGCCGGGTTGCATGTCGGGGACCGGAAAGCGATCACGCAGGGTTTTGACCGCTTCGGCCATCGTGTTGATATGGCCGGGGGTGCCGGTGACAGCCTGCGCCAGCATCCGGCCACGCTCGTCGAATATTCCTGCCGAGATGTCACCGCATTCGCGGACGATGGGGCTGAAAGCCGCGCGGATCAGGGCCTGACCCTGTTCCTCGACCACGGCAAGCAACCGGTTCCACATCACCTGAAGACGTGTATCGGACGGTGTCATGTTGCGGCCTCCTTGTCTCGTGTCAGCCAGATATTGCCTTGCCCGTCGATCGTGGCACTGAAATCTGCGCTGATGCAGGTCGTAGTTTGTGCTTCGACGATCAGGGCAGGGCCATTGACTTTGTCCCCGGGCTTTAGATCGTCGCGGTTGAACAATCCGGCCGCGCGCCATGTTCTGGTAACGTCGCACAGAATTTCGCGCGTTTCGCTCGCGTTCCGCAATTTGGTGGCGGGTGTTTCCGCGCGCGGTCGAAGGGCAGGTGCAGCGGATGATACCGACAGTCCCCAGTTCAGGATTTCAATTGTCATGCCGGGAACCGTCCGGCTGAATTGGCGGCTGTATTCGGCTTCGAATGCGGCTTTCAGGTTTGGCAGATCTGCAAGGCTCATTGCGCGATCAGGTAGTCGAATTTCGATCTCATGCCCTTGCCCATGATACCGCATGAACGCGACCCGCCTTTGCGACAGATCTCCGGTTGGCGCCCCGGCGCGAACGACCGCCAAAGCCTCGTTGTACATTGTGTCGAAGAAACTGTTCAGCCCTTTTACATCCAGCGTCTCAAGCCGGGCATATCGAGACCTGATGATCTCATACGAGACCGGCGCGAAAAGAAAGCCGACCGCCGACCCAACGCCAGGATCGCGTGGAATAAGGATCCGGTTCATCCGCGACCGTCGCGCCACCCGGGTGGCGTGCAGAGGACCATTGCCACCGAACGCGATCATGACGCGCTGCTCAAGATCCTTGCCGGATTCGACCGCGTGCATTCGCCCCGCGCTGGCCATGCTTTCGTCTACAATCTCGCTGACCGCAAAGGCGGCTTTGTCAGGCTGCAGGCTTAGGTGGCGCCCGACATCTTCGTTCAAAGCAGATTTAGCAGCGTCACGATCGATCGCCAGCCGCCCCTCGGCAAAGCGCGTTGGTTCTATCAGGCCCTGTGCGATATCGGCGTCGGTAACTGTCGGATGTGTCCCACCTTTGCCAAAGGCAGCAGGGCCCGGATCAGACCCCGCGCTGTGCGGCCCGACCTGAACACGTCCCAGCCGGTCAACGCGGGCAATAGACCCACCGCCTGCGCCGATCTCGATCATCTCGATAACGGGAATTCTGACCGGCATACCCGACCCTTTGATGAAACGTTCGGCACGCGAGATTTCAAATTTTCGGGCGGTCTGCGGGCGAAACTCGTCAATCAGGCACAGCTTGGCCGTCGTGCCGCCCATGTCGAAGGACAGCACTTGGGTCTCGTCGGTTTCCTGCGCGATGCGTGCCGCAAGAATGGCACCGCCCGCAGGTCCGGATTCGACCAGACGAATTGGCAATCGCGCAGCCGTTTCGACCGTCGTCATCCCGCCACCGGCCGTCATCATCAGGATCGGGCAAGCCAGACCTATGTCCCTGAAGCGGTTTTCGAAATCCGCCAGATAGCCCGCCATAAGAGGCTGAATGTAGGCGTTTGCGATTGTGGTGCAAAGGCGATCGAATTCCCGTGCTTCCGGGCTGATTTCGTGACTGAGTGAGATGATCAGTTCTGGCCACTGTTGAGACAAAAGTTCCTTCAGGCGCAGTTCATGCGCAGGGTTTGCATAGGAATGAAGCAGACAGATCGCGACTGCCTCGACCCCCAGTTCACTGAGTTCCTGCGCTAGTGATGAAACCTGCGCTTCGTCCAGCGGCGCCAGTTCGCACCCCTGGGCATCCATACGCCCCCCAATTGTCAGGGCGTGGGTGCGCGGCACAATCAGGTCGGGCTTGACCAGATTGATCGCATACTGGCTGTACCGACGTTCATAAGCGATTTCCAGAATGTCCCGAAAGCCCTGCGTCGTGATTGTTGCGGTTATCGCTCCTCGACGCTCGATCAGCGCGTTGGTGGCAAGGGTGGTTCCGTGGATCAGGCCGGTGACCTGATCCCAATGTGCGCCTGCGCTGGCAAGCACCCGGCTTGCGCCCTCCAATGCGCCTACGGCGGGCTGATGCGGGGTTGTCGGCGTTTTTGTCGTTGCCACAATTTCCGAGGCGTTGTTCATCAGCACGGTGTCGGTGAACGTGCCGCCAATATCGATTGCCATGCGCAATCCATGTGTCTGTGTCATGTGGTATCTGGTGCTGGAAGAAGAATTCAGGCCCGAAGGCGGCTCTGGCGCAAGCGCGCTAGGACCCTCGGGTCAGGCGACGAGATCGCACCCGGTCTGACGACGCATCATGGGCTGAACGGAACTGACGTGCACAACCACTGGCCTTCCTGCTGTGATCCCGGCGATACTGGGATAGCGGATGGCCTTGCGTCAATACTTGTTTTCGAGAAACAGATAGCCCCGCAAATGTTGAGGCCTGCGTTAGGTCGGCTCAGGAGAACTTGCCCCGTTTTCCGGTATGGCCCCCTGTAGCACCGCCATCTTTTCGCATCGTCAACCCAATGCGCTTGCGTTGGACGTCAACTTCAACCACTCGTACTTTGACGACCTGGCCCGCTTTGACCACGTCATGCGGATCTTTCACGAACCTGTCGGCGAGCTGACTGATGTGGACAAGACCGTCCTGATGCACACCAATATCCACGAACGCACCAAACGCGGCGACGTTTGTAACTGTACCTTCCAGTGACATCCCCGGCTTCAGATCGGTAATCTCTTCCACCCCGTCCGCAAATGACGCGGTTACGAAACTCGGGCGAGGGTCACGGCCCGGTTTTTCAAGTTCGGTAAAGATATCACGGATGGTTGGAAGGCCGAACCTGTCATCCACGAACTGCTCGGCACGCAACCGTTTCAGGACGCCTTCCTGGCCCATGATCTGTCGGATGTCGCGTCCGCAGGCCGCGACCACGCGGCGGGCCACGTCATACGCCTCGGGGTGAACAGAGGATGCGTCCAGTGGTTCAGAACCGTCCCGAATGCGCAAGAACCCAGCGCATTGCTCAAAGGCGCGGGGACCAAGGCGCGCAACTTTCATCAGATCTTTTCGAGATTCAAAAGCGCCATTCACATCGCGATGCATCACGATTGCCTCGGCCAGCCCTGGCCCTAGCCCGGAAACATGGGACAGCAGTGGCGCTGACGCAGTGTTGAGGTCGACGCCCACGGCGTTGACCACATCTTCGATGACCGCCTCCAGCGATTGCGACAAACGGTGCTGGTCCACGTCGTGCTGGTACTGGCCGACGCCAATGCTTTTGGGCTCGATCTTCACCAGTTCCGCGAGGGGGTCCTGCAGGCGCCGCGCAATGGAAACCGCCCCGCGCAGGGAAACGTCAAGATCGGGAAACTCGCGCGCCGCCAGTTCCGAGGCTGAATAGACCGAAGCTCCGGCCTCGGACACGACTACCTTTGTCGGGGTCTTTACTGTTTTGGGCAACAGCTTGAGCGTATCGGCGACAAAGCGCTCTGTCTCACGGCTGGCGGTTCCGTTTCCGATGGCGACCAGCTCGATGTTATGGGTTGTGATCAGCCGGTAAATCGTGTCCTGAGCGCCGCGCAGGTCGTTCTTGGGTTGAAAGGGGTAGAGTGTATCGGTCGCAAGCACCTTGCCCGTCGCGTCAACGACCGCTGCTTTCACACCAGTACGAATGCCGGGATCAAGGCCCAGCGTTGCCCGGGCCCCGGCAGGTGCCGACAACAGCAAATCCTTGAGGTTACGCGAAAATACCTGAATGGCTTCCTCCTGAGCGCGGGCGCGCAGATCGGCCATCAACTCGACCATCATCGACAAGGAAAGCTTCACCCGCCACGTCCAGCCCGCGACTTTGCGCAACCAGGCATCACCTGGCCCATCACCGCGCGTATCCAAATGCGCGGCAACAATCGTCTCGGCCCGGGCCGCCCCGGATTCGGGATTGGGGGCAATATCCAGCGTCACGATCCCCTCTTTCGAGGCGCGCAGCATAGCCAGTGCCCGGTGCGACGGGACCGAGGACCACAGTTCGGAGTGATCAAAATAGTCGCTGAACTTGGCACCTTCCTGCTGTTTCCCGTCGATCACCTTGGCGCTCAGCAGGGCTTCGCTTTGCATGAACTCGCGCAATTCGCCAAGCAAGGTCGCATCCTCTGTCAGACGTTCGGTGATAATGTCCCGTGCGCCGTTCAGGGCGTCTTTTATAGTCGGAACCGCTTCGGTTACATAGCCCTCGGCCAGCGTTTCGGGCTTTGCCGTTCGGTCGGCCAGAACGGATTCCGCCAAAGGTTCGAGACCATTTTCGCGCGCGATCATCGCCTTGGTGCGGCGCTTTGGCTTGAACGGCAGGTAGATGTCTTCCAACTGCGCCTTGGTATCCGCCTGCGCGATGGACTTCGCCAAATCATCAGTCAGCTTTCCCTGATCTTTGATTGACCCAAGGATGGACTCGCGCCGGGCCTCAAGCTCACGCAGATAAGTCAATCGATCCGCCAGAATCCTTAGCTGGGAATCATCCAGCCCGCCGGTCACCTCTTTGCGGTATCGGGCAACAAAGGGAACTGTTGCCCCGTTATCCAACAGTTTGACCGCTGCACCCACCTGCTCGGGGCGGGCTTTGATTTCCGTGGCGATGGTGCTGGCGATGCGATCCAAAGGGGGCCTCCGTGCATTCGGTTGGAGGGCTGTTCTAGCCAGAGGCGCTGCCAAGGGAAAGAGCCCTCAGTCACCAAAACGGCGGTCTGCACAGATTCTGCACGTTCTCTGCGCAAGCATCTGCACCCGTTCAGGGCACACGGAACTTGCACAAAAAACTCGGAGCAAAACTAATGGGACAGTTTGTCGTACGGGGAATTCCCGGCTCTATTCTGCAGGACAGCTGGTGGCTGGACACGCCTGACGCGGCGCCGGACAGGACGTCGCGTGTGAAAGGGCGCCGTTGGCGACAGGCACTGGGGGCTTTGGTGGTACTTGTGGCCTTGGCCGACGTCCTTTTTCTGGATCACCCTCCCGGCGTGTCACTGGCCGTATTCGCTGTGGCCGTCGCGGCGGCGGTTTGCATGCAGTTGGGGTGGCACAAAAATCTGGCAGGCCCGGCGCTGTTGCTGATTTTCAGCCTTTTGCCTGTGATCGAGTATGTACAGGCGTTGTCTGTCACGTTCCTTATCGCGGGATCATCGGTCGCCTTGTGTTGGGCAGTGCTGGGGAATTGGGATGGAGCTTCGTTGCGTCGGTTTTTAGGGTTGTACCCGGTACTGTCCGTCTTTCAGGTGGTCGAACTCGCGCGGCATGGCAAGACCGCCACGATGACAAATGGCTTCGGGCTAAGGCTCTTGCGCAGTTGGGGGTTTCCAGTTGGTGGGTCGCTGGTTCTCGCCGCGTTGATGATCTCGGCCAATCCGGTATTGTCCGATTGGGCAGATCGGTTCTGGCGGTTTGATATCCGCCTTGATCGCCTGTTGTTTTGGTTGGGCACGGCGTTTCTGATTTGGCCGGTATTGGCCGTCGCGACACAGCCCGCTTTGCTGCGCGCCAAACAAGGGCCACGGCGAAAACGGTCCCTGCCTTCTTTTGGACTGAATGCGCAATCCGTAGCGAACGCCCTGATCCTGTTCAACCTGTTGCTGTCTGTACAGACGCTGATGGATGCCGTGTACCTCTGGGGCGACGCCGACTTACCGACAGGCATGAGTTACGCGGAATATGCCCATCGCGGCGCCTACCCTTTGTTGGTGACCGCGCTTCTGGCCGGTGCCTTTGCCCTGGCCGCGCGCCCTTTTCTGGAAGAAGGCAAAGGTCTGCGCGGCTGGATGATGATGTGGCTCGGGCAAAACGTATTATTGGTGCTGTCCTCGCTGCTTCGGTTGTCGCTTTATGTCGACGCATACGGTCTGACGTATCTGCGTGTCCACGCGGCCATCTGGATGGCCCTTGTTGCGGCCGGGCTCTGCCTGACCGGCTGGCAAATTCTACGCGGTCGCTCGAACAAGTGGTTGCTCTTACGGACGACGGGACTGGGGCTGGCGGTGCTCTATGCATGCAGTTTTGTCAATTTTGCCGCCCTGATTGCGCGGGAAAACCTGCGCCATTCAGAACTCTATGATGAATACTATGTCTGTCAGCTTGGCCCGATGGCCGCCACCGAGATCGAGGCCTCTCCACGCCCGACGGGATGCCCGGCAATCGCGCCACATATCGGCGATTGGCGGGAATGGGGGTTTCGCGCGCATCGGGTGAATCGTAGTCTGGACATCGAAACCAGGCAGGAGGCAGGTCATGAAAGTTCTCGTCGTTGATGACGACCCGCGCCTGCGCGAGCTTGTGTCGATTACACTGGAGCGAGCAGGTTATCAGGTATTTACAGCACGCGACGGTCAAAAGGCCCTGACCCATGCACTCCGCGAAGCACCTGCTTTGGTGGTTCTGGACGTCGGACTACCCGAGCTCGATGGGCTGGAGGTCTGCCGTCGTCTGCGTGCGCGATCCGATGTGCCGATCCTGTTTCTGACGGCCCGCGATGATGAGATTGACCGGATACTCGGCCTGGAGCTGGGTGCTGACGATTACGTCACCAAGCCCTTCAGCCCAAGGGAACTGGTCGCGCGGATCAAGGCGATTTTGAAACGCAGTTCTGCGCAGGGTTTAGAACCGGTTCTGCGGCATGGCCCCTTGGAACTGGACGTGGCAGGTCACTCCGCACGTGTGGAAGGCGCACCGCTCGCTCTGACTGCGACCGAATTGTCCATTCTGCACCGTCTGATGCAAACACCACAGGCCATCGTTTCACGCCCGCAGCTAATCGACGCGATCTATGGCGCCGGCAGTTCGGTTGCAGATCGAACTCTCGACAGCCACTTGCGCAATTTGCGACGCAAGCTGGGCGAACAAGGTTGGGTCGGTGCGATTGACACCGTACACGGGATCGGTCTGCGGATGGGGCAATGGCAAGGGTGAAACGCAAATGGCGGCCCTCTCTGGGGTTTGTACTGGGCGGTGGTTTGGCGGGTACCCTGATCCTGTCGCTGATGGGGCTAGTCGCGCTGCGTTATCTGGGACCCGAGATCGGATATCGCAACGCAGCAACTTTGCTGGCGGTTCTGATCGGTCTGGCAACCGCTGCACTGGGTTTTCTTCTGGTGCGGCTGTTGCTGCGCCCCATTACGGCATTGGCTCTGTATTCAGCTGCAGTTCAAAGAGGAGAACACGCCGCCCCACCCGATCACTATGGCACACAGGAATTGACCCGGCTGGCGGGATCAGTCCTCGACATGGCTGAAACGTTGCAACGACGCGAAGCTTCTATCCGAAGTTTCGCCGACCATGTCACGCATGAGCTGAAAACCCCCGTCACAGCCATTCGCGCGGCAGGTGAGTTGTTGCAGGACTCCGATACGCTAAGCAATGAGGATCGCGCGCTGCTGGATCAGCTTCTAGGTGCCGGCGATCAGATGCAGAACCAGTTGAGCGCGCTGAACCGGGTCGCGGCAGCACGCTCTCCGGATCATCACGGAACATGCCGGCTTTTCGATCTGGCCCCGGATCTGCGCGCAAGTTACCCCGAGCTGGATTTGGTGATCGAAGGCGGCGAACAAGACTTGCCGTTGGCGGTCTCAGGACTTCGAGTTGTTTTGCAGCAACTGTTGGACAACGCCCGCCGGCACGGAGCCAAAAGTGTGATCCTGACATCAACTCCAAAAAACCTGACGGTCATGGACGACGGTCCCGGCGTGTCCGAGGGCAACCGCAATCGCATTTTCTCACCCTTCTTCACAACGGCCCGCGAGGAAGGCGGCACAGGCATGGGCCTGACTATCGCCGCAAACCTTTTGGGCGCGCACGGAGGCCGGATTGCTCTGGTCCCGTCCGAAACGGGAGCGCGGTTTGAGATCGTGTTTCCGATGGGGTGAGCGGACATTCTTGAACGGCCCAGGGGTGGATAGTAAGCGTTGGATCAATCTTGATTTGCTGTGCCTAAACAGGCCCATGCGGCATCAAGCACTGATATCGACAAGGCTATTGCGGCCTTCGCTGAATGCATCCGAACCAGGATGGGTACGAATACTTAGTGACATACGGTGTTGAAATCCAAGACTTATGCCCCTGTGCCGTCAGTACCCTGCAAGATACTATTTTAGGAAAAAACGGCTTTCAAAATGCCTGGGCTGCGCACAACCCGTGTCAATATGCGCGCCTATATACGATTGATCCCGGGCCAATCCTGATTTATGGGAGGCCCTGTCAAATCAGAGTCACCCGTGGGGCTTCATCGTCCCGTTACGGCTCGGTGCCAGTTTTGGACTGTGGCACACACTCTTGGATCGCACGCCCCTGAAAGGCTTCAAAAAGGTAAGGGAATATGGCAGAAAAATCGAACTTCGATATATTGTATACCATTGTAGACGAAGCGCCGGAGCTGGCGAGCGCCTCGTTCCTGCCCATCATCCGCAAGTTTGCCTCGGCGGCGGGTGTCAGCGTTGGCACCAAGGATATTTCGCTGGCAGGCCGCATTCTGGCGACATTCCCTGAAAACCTGACCGACGACCAGCGCATCACCGATGATCTGGCCGCCTTGGGTGAGTTGGTTAAGACACCGGATGCCAATGTGATCAAGCTGCCGAACATCTCGGCCTCGGTCCCGCAACTGGTCGCTGCCATCGAAGAACTGCAGTCGCAGGGATATGACATTCCGAACTATCCTGAAGAGCCCTCGACCGATGAAGAGGAAGCGATCCGCGCACGGTATGATGCCATCAAAGGGTCGGCCGTGAACCCGGTTCTTCGCGAGGGTAACAGCGACCGCCGCGCGGCGCGAGCTGTAAAAAACTATGCCCAGAAGAACCCGCATTCGATGGGGGAATGGTCCGCGACGAGCCGGACCAAAGTGTCATCCATGCCCGGCAGCGATTTCTACGCGAATGAAAAATCAGCCACTATTACTGCTGCTCAGGCCGGTGACGCAAAGATCGAGTTCGTCGGCAAGGACGGCAATGTGACCCTTCTGAAGGACGGTTGGTCGCTGGACGAAGGCACCGTGGCGGACGCGACCTTCATGTCGGTCAAGGCTCTGTCTTCCTTCCTGGCAGACGCCATCGAGGACACAAAGAAAGACGGCACCATGTTTTCGTTGCACATGAAAGCAACCATGATGAAGGTATCGGACCCGATCATCTTCGGCTATGCCGTCAAGGCGTGGTTGGCTCCTGTCTTTGAGAAATTCGGCGCTGAACTGGATGCTTTGGGCGTAAACCCGAACTCAGGCATGGGTGACCTGCTTGAACGTGTCAAAGACAATGCTGACATCATGGCGGCCATAAATGCGATCAAGGCAGATCGTCCATCCATGTACATGGTTGACAGCGACAAGGGTATCACCAACCTACACGTGCCGTCGGACGTCATCATCGACGCCTCGATGCCCGCCGTGATCCGCGCGGGCGGCAAGGGCTGGGATGAAGCCGGCGCCAAGGGCGACACCAACTGTGTGATCCCCGACCGCTGCTATGCGCCGGTTTATGACGAGACCATCAAGTTCTTCAAAGCCAATGGCGCTCTGAACCCGGCCACCGTGGGGGCCGTCGCCAATGTCGGCCTGATGGCGCAAAAGGCCGAGGAGTATGGTTCACATCCCACCACATTCCAGGCACCGGCTGATGGCACTATCCGCATCGTTCTGGCAAACGGCGACGTGTTGCATTCCCATGACGTCGAAAAGGGCGATATCTGGCGTTCCTGCACAGTGAAGAAAGCACCGATCGAGAATTGGATCCAACTGGCGATGGACCGTCAGCGCCTGACCGGTTCCGAAGCGATCTTCTGGCTGGACGCAAACCGCGCGCACGACGCGGAACTGATCAAATACGTCAAACCAGTGCTCGAAGCGGCAGGAGTTGCGGACAAGTTCCTGATCATGGCGCCACGCGAAGCGACCCGTCAGACGCTGGAGACTATCACTGCCGGCAAGGACAGCATCGCCATCACCGGCAACGTGCTGCGGGACTACCTGACCGATCTGTTCCCGATCCTTGAACTGGGCACTTCGGCAAAAATGCTGTCCATCGTCAAGCTGATGAATGGCGGCGGCCTGTTCGAAACCGGCGCCGGCGGTTCAGCCCCGAAACACGTTCAGCAGCTGGTTGAAGAAAACCACCTGCGTTGGGATTCGATGGGCGAGTTCTGCGCGCTTGGTGAATCGCTGAATTTCCTGGCCGACAGCAAAGGCAATCCCAAGGCTGGTGTTCTGGGTGCGGCAGCCGAGGCCGCAACACAAGGCATACTGGACAACAACAAGTCGCCCAGCCGGAAAGTCGGTCAGCCAGATAACCGCGATAGCCACTACTGGTTTGCGCGCTATTGGGCCGAAGCTCTGGCGACACAAACAGACGACGCAGAGCTCGCTGCGGAGTTTGCACCGGTTGCCAAGGAACTGGCCGACAAGGAAGGTCAGATCCTGTCCGAACTGGCGGCGGCGCAGGGCGCGCCTGCCGATCTGGGCGGGTATTATCACACCGATCCGGTCAAGGCCGCAGCCGTCATGCGCCCGAGTGCGACGCTGAACGCAATTATCGACTGATGGTGTTGGGGTCGGGCCCTGCGGGCCTGACCCATTGTCCAGCGGTGTCAGAAACAAGCGGACCGGTCGCCAGGCCGGTTTTTTTGTCCCAGAAACTAAGAAAGGGGCCGGCCCCCATGCCCGCCCCTTTCTGAGTGAGTGGTGTGGCTTGCGCCTCACCGGTGTAGTTGAGTTTATCCTACCTTGAATACTCGCCCTGAATATTGGGGGATTCCCGTAGTAAGTCCGTTTTTTTGCTCACATACCGCGCATTTTAGATGATTTGTACATACAAACGTTGAATTAGCTGCACTTGACCAGAGAGGTGGTCCACGAGGCAATGCCGACGGTGTGAGAAACTGCTCGCAATTGTAGAAAAAAGGGCTGGTCGGATGACCAGCCCAGTGCCCAGGTGAACCGAGGGATCAGTTCGACGCTGCGTTCAGTTTTTCATTTTGTTCGCGAAGAGTGTCCGAGATAATCGCGTACCATTCGCCGGACTCGCGCATCTCATTCAAACCTTTGTTCATCATCGCGATGTACTCACGTGCAAAGGGGTTGGTGCGGTGCGCGAGGAAGCTCATGGACGACAAAGTGGATACGTACGGGTTTTCGACAATGTCCGACGAAGTCAAACCCATGTCCTTCATTGTGGATGCGAAAAGCTCAACTTCAAACGCCGCAACATCCGCTGTGCCGGTCAATACGGCGTCGAGGCACTCACGAGCCGAATTGGGTTGAACAACCGTTGTGTTTGTGCGGTTCAGCCCGACTTCTTCAAGCACAACCATGCTCCATCCGGTCATACGGCAAATGGTTGCGCCTTCGAAGTCAGCGAATTCTGTCGCCGTGGCGAATTCGTTCTCCGGCAAGGTAAAGAAGCCACCGACGACGTCATAAACCGGAACCGAAGCAACAAACTGAGTGCATCGGGCTTCAGTTTCTGCAGACCACTCATAGGAGCGGTTGGTACAATCCGGTACAGTCCATGCGATAGAAATATCGAAGGCACCAAGTGGCAGCAGAGTGTCTAGGTGCGAACTCCAGTCGTCGACAAAACTGACCGAGTAATCGCGGCTATTGCCGGCACGCTGAAGACTGGTCGTAGCCAAACGGGTCATGATGCCGCCACCACTCAGCGCTTCAGTTGTAAACGGCTCCCAACCATTACCAGCTACCATCTTGATCGGCGGCGCGTATACATTTGAGCGCTTGATGCTGGCTGCGCGCTTTTCTTCCGCTGCAATTAATTCCTGCGCGCTCTGGCCGTTGGGCAGGCTACCATCCTCACAGGGCAGGGCCAGAACCAGACCGGGTTCCAACACGCCCGGGTTCGAAATAATGTTCCGGTTTGCGTTAAAGATCGGCTGATAGTTTGACGTTCCATAAGCCGCGATCGCGATAGTTGCCAATGTGTCACCGTCTGTCACGGTGTAATTCGTACAGGCCTCTTGCGCGGCGGCGGCCCCAGCGCTCACGGCGGTGAAGGCAACGACCGACATCGCGATTTTCTTCAGATCAAACATTTTCCACTTCCTCCAGTGATTTGTGTTGTCAGGCTTCTTCGGAGCCTTATCCATTTTCCATTTGATGACGCAGGGCTGTGGACACGATGTCCCGCCATTCGCCAGATTGCTGCATGATCGCCAGACCCTGATTCAGCGTCTCGAGGATCGCTTCCCCATCAGGATTATCTTTGTGGGTCATGACGTTAAGCGACTTGATCGCCGCCAGGTTGGGGTTTTCGATGATTTGGTGCTCGTATCCGAGGCGGTTGATGGCTTCGACGGCCAGATGCGCTTCGATCGCGACGATATCGGCCTTTCCTTCCATGACCGCGTGAAAACAGTCGTCCGGGGACACCGGTCGCATCAGGGTTACGACGGGTTCATAGAGGCTAACCGCGTTCATATGAGACAGAGACCAGCCTTCTGGACGGCAGATCGTTGCACCGGCAAAATCTGCATAGGTCAGCGTATCAACATAGCCTGAGCCGTCGCGCGCAAAGAACGTGTCCACAACTTCGTAGAACGGGTTCGAAAAGTTGTAGGTCTCGCACCGGCTGCGATCGGAATCGGACAGGGCTTCGGCCGCCTCGCATTCTGGGCGAGACCAAGGGAAAGTCGCATCAAAGGCCAGCGTCGGCATCAACAGGTCCAGATGGGAAGACCAATCGTTGACGAACTGGATTTTGTAACCTTGTTCCGGAGCTGCCCGCAGGAAGGCTGTTTCCACCAACTCGGTGTAAAGGCCGCGCTGAGGCAAGTTCTCATCGGTAAACGGGGCATAGTTGCCACCGGTAATCAAAAGCAGCTGGCGGTCGCGAATTTCCGGGCGTTCACCGTCATCTGCATTGCGGATCAGCGCTGCGCCTTCTGCCCGGGCGGCTTCGATCTCCTGCTTGGCCGCGGCCCTGGCGGCAAGCACAGCCTCTTCGCTTGCCTTCTTGGCTTCCGCTTCGGCCTCGGCTACCCGGGCTTCCGCCTCGGCGATGGCTCTTTCTGCCCGTTCCTCAGCGGCCTTGACCAGTTCGGCGGCCATTTCCGCAGCCATGCGGCCGGCTTCGGTGTCCGGCAGCTCGGGTGCGCGCCCAATCTCATCGAGGCAAGGGAAGGTCAGAACATCGCCAACACGAATGATGTTCGGGTTCGAGCCGATTATGTCGCGGTTCGCGTCGAAGATAATCCGGTAATCTTCGGTTGCGTAGACGGCAATCGCCAGTTCTCTCAGGCTGTCGCCGCGCTGAATCTCATAGGTCGAGCACGCTTCCTGCGCCGAGGCTGTACCCGTCGCGGCCGCAAGGGCCAGGCTGGATATGATCAGATGTTTTCTCATGGGTCCTGTTGCTTTGCCTTTTATGGTTTCGCCGGTTTGACCACGGCGATTGAGATGTTGTCCTGATCCGGATCGCCCTTCGCCTGCAACGCTTGCAGCAGGGCATCAGCGATATCGCGAGCCGGGGATTGAACGTGGATGCGCATAACGGTCTCGATCTCGGCGTTGCTGAGATATTGAAGACCGTCACTGCCCAGGATCAGTATGTCAGCCGGTCGCAGAGCAAGGGGCTGTTCGGGGCAATCTACTTTGGGAATTGACGCGCCCATGATGACTGAAGTCAGCTGATTGCGGTCCGGGTGTTCCATGGCTTCGTTCTTGGACAAGATGCCGTCGGCAACTTTCGCGTCGATCACCGGCGCCATCGAGTGGTCTTCATTGATCTGCGTCAGTCTGCTGTCGCGGAACAAATACAACGGGCTATCGCCGATCGATATCCAGAATACCCGGCGACCCAGCATCAGCATGCCCAGCAAGGTGGACCCCAGATTGATCCCGTGTTCTTCGCCATGGGTCGCCACGGCAGCGTTGGCCTGCATTGCCGCCAACGGAAGGGCGTCGAGCAGATCACCCTCTACAAGGTCCGGCCCATTGATCTGAACGTCCATCGCGTCTCGCCATGCAGAAATGACCAGGTCTGACGCGATATCTCCTGCATCATGACCGCCCATGCCATCGGCGACTACGACATATCCCGCGCTGGCCGAGTCCGAAACCCGGGCTGCAATCGCGTCTTCCTGCGCATCGCGCTGACCCTGATTCAGAATCAGGGCGATGTCATATGCAGGGGTCGCCAGCATTAGTCGGCATCCCGCCAGTCAAAGCCGTCGTCACAGAAGGCGGTGAACCGGATCGAGGTTTCGCTGATGCGGATCACATCGCCATTGGACAGGGCTACGGTGCTGAGGACAGGTTTGCCGTTCAGGCGCACGAGATTGGCCTTGCCGCCGTGACCGAGGTAGCATTTGCGATCCTCAGGGTCATAGGCGATCACGGCATGGTTGCTGCGCGAAATTCCGGTGTCGCCAAAATCCAGTTGAATGGCCTGATCGTCATTGCGACCGATCTGCATCAGGCCTTCGGTCAGCGTGACGCATGAACCACGGCCCGGCCCGGCAGTCACTACCAGCCATCCCACGGGGTAGGTTTGCTGAGTGGTTTCGGTTTTGGCAACAGGCTCCGATGTTTCCATCATCTCCTGAACATGCGTGTCAGCACGCTCAAAACCCAGGAAGGTCGTCTTCACGCGGGAACGGCGATCCGTAGCAGGCGCCGGTGCCGGTTGCTCGGAAGCAACCGAGACTGGTTCCGGGGTCACTTCAGCGACGGGTTCAGGCGCCGGTTCCGGAGCGGGTTCAGGGGTGATCTCATCGGCCACGACTGTTTCGGCAGGTGCTTCAGACTCCTCCTCCTCAGGCTCGGTGGCGGCGCCCGCGACCGCGGACAGCATGTCTTCCTCTGTGTCCGACGAGGCAGTTGAACTCAAATGCAAAGTGACGATCTGATCCTCGTCCTTTTCCGCCTCTTCCGCCGGGGCTTCGGCTTCGACCTCTTCAATATCGGTCTCTGCCTCTGCCTCAACCTCATCGCCTTCGGCAAATTCGGGCATCTTTTCTTCGGGGATCAGTTCATCTGCTTCTTCATAAGTCTCTGCAGCCGTATCACCGCCACCCAATGCCTGACGTAACGCCGCGAAATCCGCAATCGGAGCAGGCTTTTCAGCCTCTTCGGTTTCGACGGCACTGGTTTCCGCGTTGTCTTCGTCTTTGTGTTTACCGGCACCTTCGAGAAGCCGGCTGAGAGGGCTTTTGTATTTGAACATGGTGTCGACACCTTTTCGAATTCTGGCACGGGGTTCATTCCGCGGGGCTGCTACACACCTCTGCACTGAGCGCAGGGGCACTGATGAAGGGGAAACAATGACACTGTTTTACTTCGCGACGGGCCGGCCCCCGACTGGGTGGCGGTATGGACGCCACTCACAGCAAACACACACTGGCGAATTTCACTCACACCGGTCAGATCTACTCCTGGGTTAGCTGCATAGTTGCAGCCGTTTCGGTGCCGTTGCGCAGAACAGTCAGTTCCGCTTGAGGCGATTTTTCGGAAACAAGGGTCGCCAACACTTCATCCAGGCTTTCAGGAGCATCAATCGCCGCTCCTGACTTGGCTTCCCGCAACAGAACGTCGCCTTGCTGGAGGTCACCTGCATTCTGCTGCGGCGCAGTTGTAACAACCGTCTGCCAGCCGGCATCGCCTGTGTGGCGTGCTTCGAACGTATAGCCATTCTGCAACCCAAATGCGCGGATAGCTGGCAGGGCCAACAATCCATTCTGCGCACGTGTTTGTCCCAATTTGCGGTAACGTGCAGCAACGCGGATATATCCGTCGGGATCAACGGAGAACCCGTCCAGAACCTGTGCCGCCAATGAAGCATCCGCACGCACAGGATTGCCATTGAGAGTGAAAATAGTCGCGCCACGCTGCACCCATTCACCGATCACAGACATATCCCGACCGGCGTCAACACCAGTGACGGCAAGAACGTTTCCGGTCGTGCCGCGACGCTTGGATGTTGTAAATGGAACCTCAACATCCCAATGGCCAAAAGCAACCTGGTTCTCGGCCAGTTCTACCGGGGTTTCGACCTGTGGCGCGTTGGTTTCAACGGGTTGAGCCTCGATTTCAGCGGCCGTCGGTTCGGCCGTTGCGACTTCGACGGAAGTATCCGCCGCTGCCGGTTCTTCGGGTTGCACG
The DNA here is from genome assembly GCF_057221075.1 of Ruegeria sp. HKCCD6647-2. Taxonomy (NCBI): domain Bacteria; kingdom Pseudomonadati; phylum Pseudomonadota; class Alphaproteobacteria; order Rhodobacterales; family Roseobacteraceae; genus Ruegeria; species Ruegeria sp. HKCCD6647-2. The sequence goes on from NZ_JBWVBD010000003.1 coordinate 205,929, forward strand.
TCGACCTGCTCGATAGGCTGTTCCTGTACAACTTCCGGTTCTGATGCCAAAGCTGGTTCGGCCTGTTCCGGCTCTGTTACGGCTTCAGCGGTCTGCTCGACCGGCTCCGGTGCAGCGTCTATGGGTTCCGGAGTGGTCGGAGCCTGCGCTGTCGCCGGGCTTGCCTCGGGCGGGGTCTTGTCGCCCGACATTACGAAATATCCACCAACAGCAAGTGCGACCAGTGCGACCCCGGCAAACAGGATCATCTTGCTGCTGCCACCCGAGCCGCTTTGTACGATGGTATCAACGGCAACCGGGGCTTCTTCCTTGGGTGTGAATTTGGCCAGATCTTCTTCTGGTTTGTCCTCATTTCCCAACGCCAAATCCGCATTGCCGGCAAGCAGTGCCGTAACCACGGCTTCGGCGTTGTCGCTCTCTGCTTTGATGCGGGCTTTCTCGGCTTCTTCGTCTTTGCGATCCATTCCGACGATGACCGAAACAGGGCGATAGGCAAAGGTTTCGAACATAACGTCCGGACCCCGGAACATACGCAGCCAATCCAATGCGGATTGAAGCCTGTCGGTGGTGTGGACCTCCATCGCCTTGTCGATCGCTTCTAGAAAACCGTCAGGATACCCTTCAAAGCGACCGGCCAGCGGCGTGTACGGATCGGTTTGGCCGTTGTTGAATGCGTTCAGGCGGGTCTGACCGTCGATCGGCCGCTCGCCGCTGATGGCGTGATACAGGGTCGCCGCCAGCACATAGAGATCGCTGCTGGGGCCCTGGTCCGCGCCGCGGACATAGAATTCATGCGGTGAATAGCCATCTTTGATCACGCGCAAGGTCAGCAGGGCGGCGGATTTATGGGTCGCCTGCTCGCGCGCTGCACCGAAGTCGATCAGGATCGGCTCACCATGTTCGTCGATCAGGATGTTGTCGGGCGAGATGTCACGATGCAGCATACCGCTCTGGTGAATGAAGGACACCGCCGACAGCATCTTTTCGGTAACCTGGACGATGAAGCCGGGCCCGCTTTCATTATCGGGATTGTCAATATAGTCCAGCAGGTCGCAGCCGCGGATCAGGTCCATCGCGATGTATGCGGTGTTGTTGTCCTCGAACACTTGATGAACATCGACGATGTTGGGGTGCACCAGCCGGGCGTGATTTCGGGCTTCCTGAATGAACAGGTCGATGATCGCGCGCAAGTCGTCCTTGTGGTCCGGATTGGCCGGCTCGACCAGATCGCCATTGCGATGGCACAGCGCACCGGGATAACACTCCTTGATGACGACATCACGCTCCAGGCTGTCGCGCGCAAGATAGGTAATTCCGAAACCCCCATTGCTCAGAAATCGGATGATCTCGTACTGGCCGCGCAAGAGTTTTGCGCCTGGTTTCAGGCCTTCGATTTGAGGTTCGTCGTGCGTCGCGCCGACCGCCTGGTTGTGGCTCATGTCTTCCCGCCCATTTAATTCACAATGCGGTACAAAAAACCCGGACAATCAGCCCGCACACTCACAACCAAAACAACCGCAGGACACTTAAGACGGTTAGACGTTTCAAATTTGACTTTATTGGGGCCGCCTCATGGCTTCACTAAGGATGTCGATTCTTGAAATCGCATATATTGTTACCAACAGGCTCGGCGCACCTACATGTGGTAATGGTAGGTGAATCGCCACGCGCTTATTCCTGAAATTTTGCGGTTTGGTCTACGAATTCGAAACAATAAACGGGCGATTCTGGGACGCCCGATTCGACCTGCAACTACTCAATTTTAGCGGGAAGACGTCAGGTTCCGGTACGCGGCGGAGCAGAAGCAACGGTACTGCCGGCCCAGGCGAGGTTGTCGCTGAGCTGCGCCAGAATACTGACCGCATCCTTTAGCGGTGCATCACCGCTTTCGAATTGCAGCAGCAGCAGCAAGTCGGTCGCCTTTTCAAACTCACCGGGAATCCAATCTGCCTCGGGGTCGATTTCGCTGCCAGACTCCAGACGTTCGGCAAAGTCCTCGACGATCTCCTGGCAACTCTGCAGGAATGCCGCAGGCTCCATATCTGAGGATTCCCGCAGATCGTCGTAGATGCTGGCAATGGCTGCCAACCAGTCTTCGAGGATCGGATTATCCAGAGGGGGGAGGGTAGCACCCAAGCTGGATTGGACCGCCTGCATATGGGTTTCAGCCGCTGCACCGGACTCCTCTTCGGCGCTGTCGAGGGTCGCCAGATAGGGTAGAAAATGATCCTTCAAGTCCGATCGTGCCGCGTCAAGATCGTGCAGACGATGGCGTGAAGCAACCTCAAGCACATGTTCGGCCAGGTTCTGACCTCCGCAGGAATTCCACAGATCGAAATCCGGCTCAGGTTCCTTTGCCATGGCTCGCACAGCGACCGGAGTACCAATGGGCACAACAGCCTGGAACAGGTCACCTTTTTCCTTCTCCAGACGTTTCACGACCCGATCAAGCGCAGACCCGTCGGTCAGAAGATCCGCATGAGTCACCGCCAACAGGCTGTTATCACGCAGTTTTTGCGGGACCTGTGTCCAAAGGTGTCGCTCGGTCTCGCGCCATGCGGTGGTGCCGTTTGTGCACCAGATTGCGCAATCAACGTATCCAAGCAAATCCAGTGTCTGCTTGTACGTATCGTCGAGCGCACCGGACCCGGGCAGGTCATAGAGCGATATTTCTTGCAGGGCAGGGGTATTCACCCCGACCGAAATAAAGTCCGGATCGTCAGCAGCCGCTTTATCCAGCGCAATGCCGGAATAGACCTTGGGTTCTTTGTCCCACCATCCAACTGTGGTCTCGGGTTCCTCGGCAAAAGCCACAATGACCAGCGGCAGTTTCAGGTGATGTGGGCCAGTTGGCAGAATATCTGCCCCCGCCAACATATTGGCAAGACTTGACTTTCCAGCACCAAACTCGCCGGCGAAACCGATTGCCACTGCATTGGACAAGCGCTCGGCATGGGCGAGGGCACGCGCGCGCATCTCGTCCAGTTCGGGCGATACGGGTGTCTTTTCAGTCGCGGTCAGAAAGCGCTCGAGTTGGCGCACTTCCTTCTCGGTTCCGGGGAATTCGATCATTCTGCAGCCTCTGCCTGTCGATTATCTTCTGGGATGGGCCCAAGCACGGTACTCAACTCATCTGTGATGCGGCGGGCCTGATCGACCGCATGCTGAGCCTCGGTACGCTCGTTTGAACCATCTTCACCAGCACGGTGTTCCAGATGACCCGCCAGCAGCGCCAGATAGTGATCCACAACGGTTTGCAATCTTTCGGACAGGTCACTGCGTGCGGTGTCGATCAGATCATCGCCGATCATCTCGAACTCTTGCACGATCATCCGTTCTGCCCGGTTTACAACGCTCTTGCGCGAGATCAAGCGAGACAACCACGTGACGCGCAGTTCAACGGTGATGCCACGGGTCAATGCCGTCATGTCAGGGCGGAACCAACGCACTGCGCTTGTGTTCATTCGGTTGTCCACAGGCTCTTGCCAACCGGGCAGGGCACGCAATGCGGCATTGCTTTGCAGATCGATGGCATAGAGCTCGCTCAGCATACGCTGCCGCACCACCTGTGTAGCCCCTTGAACCAACTCTCGCATGCGTTCGCGCAAAGGTGAAAAGTTCAGCTCGGTCTCGCCATTCTTGGCCAACAGGGGCGACTGACCATCGGGGCCGCGCACCACGATCGAAACAGCCTCGGCCACAGTGTCGTCCATGACACCGCGCAGGTTAGCCAGGACATCATCCATGTCGTTGGTGATCGTTTCGGTCTTTTCCGCAACCAGCGCGCGCAGGTCTGAAAGGGTCTTGTTGTTGTCAGCGTCGCTTGCGCTTGGTCCTTCTTCGGCTTCCAGCGCGCGCAGCCTTGCAGCGCTGCGTTCCAACTCACCCTGCGCAAAGCTGTTCAGGTGTTGCCAGGCCATGCGCATTTGTTCATTGCGCGGGCCGTTGGTCAGGGCCTGAGTCACGTGACGCCGCAGATCCGGCAGGCCCGAGGCGATCATCGCCGCAAACCGCAGTACCGCTTCGCGGCTGATCGGACCGGGGCCCTGCTTGATCTCTTCGACGCCATCCAGGTATTGCTTCATCTGCTCGGGGTGAGCCCGCAGCCAGGCCAGAATTTCGTCGTGGTTTATCCCGGCGTCGTCCCCGGTCAGCGCGTAGTGAGCCCACTGGGCACTGCCCATCAGGACATCGATATCCGAATTGCCAAGCGCCCGCTCCAGACCGTCCAGCACGTCGAGGCGCACCTTGGCGGCATCTTCAGCACCACCGCCCAGTTCATCCACGCGGTTGATGAACACAACGATCTGCCCCAGTTCCAGTGCCTGCATCAGGCGGAACAGCTTCAGATCGGCCCGAGACAGGGCCTGATGTGCGGACAATACCACGACGAAGAAATCGGATTCCTTGAGATACTGACGCGAAATCTCCTCCCGGATCAGCAACGGATCATTGACGCCGGGCGTGTCGGTCACGGTCAGCGGATACGGGAAATGGCCGATATCGAAATAGACCTCGGCCTTGCGGGTAATGTCGCTGTACAGTCCCCGGTCCGAACCGGGGTCGTATTCGCCGTCTTCGGTCGGATCGTCACCTGCGCAGACATATCGCGCCAGATCGTCCGAGGTCAGTTCGTCCAGATCGTGATGCTGACCCAGCAAGTGCTTATAGCTTTCACCCAGTCGCAGCTTGGCGCGGGTTTTCATCGCCTCGACCTGCTCTTCGATCATTTCGCGCTTATAGCTGTCCTCCTCATCGGGGAACATGTTGCGCAGCTCTTCCCCCTCGGCGATCAGGGATTGCCACTGGCGATTGTCGAAGAAGTGAAACTCGGCACCCGATGTCCGCCCGGACGGGTGGCCAAAATGCATGTCGGTAATGACTGTGGTCCAAGGGTTCACATCCGACGGCAAATACTCTGCCTGACCGGTGAAGCCATTGATTAGACGCGATTTTCCTGCCTTGATCTGACCAACAAAAGCAATTGACGGCTTGAGATTCGACAAATCGTCTATGATGCGCGTGATGAATTGACGGGTTTCGTCATTACTCATCCCGTTCATCTCTTCGGCGATGCGGATCAGTTCACGGCGGTTAAATTCACTCATTATACTTACCTTGATAACTCGTATTCTCAGATTGACATAACAGAAAGGAACTTATTGGGCAGGAACGCGGTCATTCGACGGCGGTTTTTAAGGATTTCCACAAATTGACAACGGCGCCCAGCTTGCGGGCATTGTGCAGGGTCGCAACTGTTTGGCGGCCGTCCCGCAACAGGGCAAGACCCACGCCTTGCCCACCAGAGGGGCGCAATACAACCAGCTGGGGCAGGGTGAGGGAGGAATTTGTGTCAGCGTCCCAACCCGCCAAATCACGGGCAAAGCGTTTCAAAAGATCGCTGTCCGGATGCGCTGGCTGGTCCGGGGTACACAGGCCATCAAACACAGGTTCGGAAGCACCCTGATCGTCGAACAATGCCTGTCCCTGCGAAAACGACGCGGCTTCGTTGAAAAACTGCCGGGCCAAGCTGGTTTGATCCGCAATATCATTCTCGCTGGGTGAGGCTGGCTCTTCCAAACTGTTGGGAACAATGGAAACGTGCGGTTCATCGGCTAATTCAATCTGTGCGCAGGCTGTTTCGATCTCGGAATACGTGATGCCGACATCGTCTGCCTCAAGCGCGGTATCCGGGCGCACCGAAACCAGTTCCAGCGGCCCCGGTGCAACTGCAATGTCCGATACCAGCTGAGCCAGCTTTGCCGTAAGTTCGGCGCGGGGTTCAGTTTCAAAGTCCGGCAAGGGGCCAACGCTGCTGCGGAAGATGTCAGTGATACGGGAACTGTTGACCTCGATTGCCAGACAGTCGCCATTTGAGGCGGTGAATTCCAACCGGCGCGGCAGGATCGTGCCCCTAATTGTGCTCAGCACTTTCCGGCGCCGCTCGCTCGCTGTTTCGCCCACAAGGAATACCGCAGGTGACAGCCGTGCGGTCGCGGATCGCCCGATGTCTTCGAGCATCTCCAGTATGTCAGTGTCCATCATATACGTGACCCCCTCTGGTCCCGTCTAAACTGCTGCTGCCACGGGCCCAAGGCTCAGATGCGATTTCGTCAGGGCCAACCCGACATTTGCGCTGTCACGGAAAATGTAACAGACGACATGATCGGGATAATCCTGCGTACGCAGAAAAATATGCAAATGGTTGTTTGAAAACACCGCGATTTCTCCAAACCCCGGATGCTCAGAGTCATCTTCACCCGCAGCATTCAACAGTTCTTCGAAGGCCCTGACACCGCGCCCCTGAAACAGGTTCGCGACGGCTAAAGCCAGGTTTTCCAATACGTTGGAGTGTTCAGCCTCTTCGGCCTGCACCCCCAGCAACATTCCAGTCTCCATATCGACATACCCGGCTGCGATGCAGTAGGGTATGGTCTTCATGGCCGAGGACAAAGCTGTTTCTATCGACATCTCTCAAACTCGTTCGAAATAACGAAACCCAAGATCTGTTGGTACAGGGCTGTTACAACACATGCCACTCTGCTCCGCCATTTTCTTTGAGTTTCGGGATCGGACGCTGCTCATTTTCCTTGGCGTTGCTGTGTTCACGGGCGATCTGATCGAACTCGGTGAGAAACGCGGTGAAGACGCTTTGCAGGCCTTGCGCATCCTCGGGCAAATTCTCGTTCGCCACGACCTCACGCCACATATCCGACGCGCTGAGCGGAACACCGGCCGGAACGTTCAGTAGGTTTGACAGCTCCGGGGCGGTTTCGTCGGTGGTGGTCGCGTCTTCCGCCTGTTCGCTTTCCTCGCTGGCGATCTTGACCACGTGTTCCGGTGTCAGAGCATTCGACTCCGGTTCCGGCTCGTATTCCTGATCGGCGTTCCGTGACTGTTCCGACAGCAAAGCCGTGATTGACGAGACTGAGCTTTCGATTTCCGAAGCGGTTTCTTGTTCGTCAGCCTTGGAGTCTTGTTGTTCGGCTTCCAACGCGTCATCTGCGTCATCTGCCCCGATGACAATCAGTTCGGGTTCATCATCCTGATCTTCATCGCCAAGAAACTCGAACTCGTCCACGTCATCTCCGGGACGTGCCAGAATGTTCAGATCCAGCGGATCATCGGATGTATCCCGAAAATACGCGCGCAGTTCATCGCCGGATTCGTCCACTTCGGGCACCATTTCCGCACGCAATTTCTCGGCTTCTTCAGCACCGATCCGGGTGCGCCCGTGCTCCTCTTCCCGCCGTTCGACGCGGGCCGGACGTACAGGGAAGCTTGTAACAACGTCGCGCTCCGCGGGATCCTGATCGGCCGTTTCGACCAATTTCAGCGTGGTCACCTCGGGCTCGCCGCTGCGCGTCGGGCGAACGGGCTGAACTTTGACGCCAGTTTGCAGGGATTTGTCCACCTGATACCGGGCCAGCATTTCCGCACGGTGGTCCATTATCTGTTCGGTGATCTCCAGGAAGCTGTCGACCATCTTGCCGCCACCACTGCGAGCCCACATTTCCGCATCGCCGGTTTTGTCTCGGGCAACGATTGCATCGCGCGCCGAAAACAGGATTGAACGGTTAAACAGGTGGCCGGCTTCGCGATTCACGCGGCGCAGCACTTTCTGCCGGTCTTTCTGGTTCAGCGCATCCGCGCGCGTCACTAGCAACAGAGAATTATGCTGAAGTCGTTCCGGCAGTGAAACCCAGGTCGCCCGTTCGGTTTCCCGCCAAGCCTGGGTCGAATGCGTGCACCACAAAACACCGTTGGCCTGACCAACCGCACGCCGCCAAACATCGGTTGAAATCTTGGGATCCGAGATGCCGGGTGTGTCGATCAGGTCCACGGCTTCAAGAATGTCGGCCTCGAGAAAAATGCGAACGAACTGCACATCATTCACACCAACTGAATCCAGCTGATCCAGCTCGATCGTCTGCTTACTGCCATCATGACGTTTGACGTAGGCGGGCCGTCTTCCCCAACTGAACCAGATCGGTGGCAATTGCGTTGCCGTCACCTGCGTCGGCAAGGCCTGCTTGCGCAAGAGAAAGTTCATCAGCGTCGATTTGCCGGCACTGAATTCTCCCATAAGCGCAAACACAGGTTTGCGGCGGGACCACTGCTCGATGCGTTCCCATGCTTTAGGAGAGACGAAGCGGGGTTGAAAATCTTTTACCATAACTCTTCTTATGCTGCTTCGTTGCTGAGGTCTTTTAGGATGTCGCCCAAGATGTCATCGCGCGACTTTTGCGGCTGCATTCCAGCCATCAACGCCGAATTTCGGGCCGGGTCGTTCTCGGAGGACTGCGAGATGTTCAAAAGGGTTTCCTTCTGCTCCCGCATGAAATCCGCCAATGTTGCCCGGACGTTCTCCAGAACGGCGGCGATCTGGTTTTCCTCGATGTCCTTGGTGATCGAGTTTGCCTCGGACGCGATCAGGCGCGTGTAGTCCGCGGCATAGGCTTCGAATCCTTTTCGCCGCTGCCACCATCGCCGCCACCAGGTGCTCTGCAGGTCCAGCGCAATCGTGCGGCCAATTCCCAATGGTGGCGGAACCCGCGGGACAATCGGCGCTTCGATGTTGAATTCGCCCAGGTGGTTCCCCAACAGTTTGTGATACAGCGCGCCGATATCGGCAGCGGCAGCTGTGTACAGCGCGCCGGCCTCTTTGCGCATGGACCGGGCAAAGCTGAAATAGGCAGCCTTTTGCAAGGTCCGCAGGCCTGCCGGATCATATTGCCAGGTGCCCTCTTCCCCGTTTTGCTCCAAATGCGCGATCAACGAGTCCGTTGCGCGTTTGACGAAGTTGGATTCAGCGGACGCCAAACGCTCCAGCACTTTGCCCCGCAAAGCGGTTGTCAGTTCGGCCACTTTCTTTTCGTATTCGTCAGCAACGGTTGCGATGGCTTCTTCCGGAGCAACTCCATCCAGATTGCGCACCACACCTTCGCCGCCGGCCAGGTTCTTCGCGACGGCAGTGGCGCGGATCTGGCTGGCGATATTGCGCGCGCGGTGGCGGACGCGATCCAGCAACCGGCCTCCGGCCCCTTCCGCGATGCGCTCATTCATCGCTAGAAGCAGATCCGGCAGGCCCGAGAGTGCCCAGATCTTATCCAGCGACGCGGCCTGATCACCGAAACCGGCGGCCAGATAGAAGGTGTTCAGTGCCTGACGCGATTCCTCGGTCAGGATGTCCGGATTGCCGGTCAGCGCGGCCTCTGCCCATTGCGCGCTGCCAAAGACGATGCTGGTGCTGGTGTCGATGTTGTTCTGTTTCAGGGTGTCCTGAATACGGTCTCGGATTTCGGGCACCTGGTTTACAGGGTCTGAAAGTTCGTCAATGCGGTTCACGAACAGGATGATCTGACGGTTTTCGAACTGGGCGATGATCCGCATCAGCGCCATATCCATGGTCGTCAGCGCCTGGCTGGCCGCCAACACGACGATGCAGACTTCCGAACCGCGCAGACTGCGCAATGTAATCTGTTCGCGAACCATGAACGTGTCGTTCACACCCGGCGTGTCGCAGAGTTTCAGTGCGATCGGATATTGCGGAATATCCATGAACAACTCCGCTGACTTGGTCACGTCGGCAAAACGGCCCGTCTTGGGATTGATGTCCGGATCGTCCTCATCTCCGAGACAAACATATCGCTGGATCAGTTCTTCATCAAAATAGTCATATTGATGACTTTGCCCGAGGATCAGGTCGAAATGCTTACCGAGCCGCTCTTCGGATTTCGCTTTCATCTCTCCGATCTGGCGGCGAATATCGTCCATTTCGTCATCGGCGCCGGCGCGATTGGCCAGCTCACCCAGCCGACCACCGCCGACCATAAGATTGTCCCATTCTTCCTGTTCGAAGAAGGTGAATTTGGATCGGGTGTCGCCTTGGGTCCGAGTGTTGATGTTCAGCGTCGTTACGACGGATGTCCACGGGTTGACATCGGACGGCAACAGGTTGGGACGGCCCGCCAGAATGTTGATGATCGACGACTTCCCGGCTTTGACCTGCCCCACCAGAGTGACGCTGGCCGTAAAGTTCTCCATGCGGGTTTTCAGTGTTGCCAGACGCGCCGAAGAGCGCGCATCTGCCACCTCTGTCAGCTGGTCGATCTGCGTCGTCAGCGAAGCCATCGCCTCGGTCATCGGCGACAGGGCTTCGTTTCCTACAGACAGAAGGTGATCGTTGCGCGCCATAGTCAGCCTCCGGTTCCTGTTGCGGCGATTGCAGCTTGTTTACCTTCCGGCAAACCGCCCGCAGGACTGCCGGGCAACTTGTCGATGCGCGCGATCAGGTCCAGTGCATTACCCAGAATCGCCGCTTCGGTTTTGGGCGAGATTGATTCATAGGCGAAAGAATCTGCCAGAACCTCGATCGAGCTGAAGTGCTCGCCGTTTTCCAGGCAAGCGACGCGGCGTCCGGTTGGGAAGTCCTGAGATTTGTTGGCGGGCAGCGGCATGCGGGAATTGGCCAGCAGGTAACGATTACCCGAATGAGTTTTTAGCGCGATGCCGAACCCCGTGCCAGGATGCTGGCTGTTCAGGGTTTTCAGCTCGCCAACGAAACTTTCACGTGCAAGATCAACAGCATCTTGCTCGCAGGCAGCGAAATTTATCTGGTTGGTCACGACAAAGACCCTTGCTACTGGAGTTGAGCTGAAACTCGTACAATGCCAGGCGGCGAAAAGACTCATTAACTCCGTGTGCTCAATCAACAACGATCACCACGGTCTTATTTTGACGCGAATAAGATTTTTTGGCGTTTGAAATGTGGCGCAATTATGATGTCGGCAGCATACTAATGCCTCAACCTAAGAGGGAAACTTTGCTCAGTTTGATTGCTAGGAACATTACCCCAAGCATAGGATCGCATCAGAATCACGGTACCGCGCTTCAGGCAAGTCTCAACTGAACTGCATGTTTTTACGGTATATTTTCTATGTCCTTGGTAGTCACTCTACTCACAATTCGGCAGAAGTCCTTCCGGCCGCAATCCTGGTTCAGAACAGCCTCCGACAGGAGTCACTCAACGTTTACGTGTTTACATATTGGCATCAAAAAAGCTGGATCGTTTCCTAATTGGAAACCCAAAGTGCGGAAATTGCGACAGACTATTTAATTGGGCGCTTAAGCGACCATGCAGCAGTTGCAACGTCGACCAATTCGGCCAAAAACTCTGGCCCGTCGTCCGGCTTGGCGCCACTGAAAGTTCCCGGCGCGGCACGAGTTCAATCGGAAAATATGAGAGCGGCAGGCATGTTGGAGATAATCTTTGGGTCAGACCAATTTTACCTCTCGCGCTCGAAGACAAGCTTTGCTATTGAGCGCGTCATTCCGATGCCAAGGCATCAGGTTGCGGGTGTGGCGAAATTGGTAGACGCACCAGATTTAGGTTCTGGCGCCGCAAGGCGTGGGGGTTCAAGTCCCTCCACCCGCACCAACAAATCATAAATCGATCAGGTGCCGTAGCGCGCCATGAACATGTCCACTGCCTGCAGGGCGACCTCATCAATCTCTTCCTTGGAAAAGGTTGTCTGAATTCCAAATGCGGCGCGATTCCAGATGCGAACCTTGCAAAGCTCGGACATCTGAGCGGCAGCAATCTGAACGTCGTCTATGGCCAGCTCGCCTTTGGCGACGGCTTTTTCAAGATACGCAGCCATATGGCACTGCCCGTTTTTTGGTCCGGACTGATAAAAGGCGTGCCCCAGCTCTGGGAAACGGTCGCGTTCCGCAACACAGATGCGAAAGACCTGCTGTGCAAAATCAGAAACCAGAAATGCGGCAAGTTGCGTGGCCGCGATGGTCAGAACCTCGCGGACCGGCTTGGTCTCATCAATCATCGAGATCACGCGATCGGCCATCCGGCTGCATTCTGTCTGTGCCACTTCCATGAACAGCAGACGTTTATCGGGGAAATAGCTGTACAGCGTCGCCTTCGAAACACCTGCCGCGCGGGCAATGTCATCGACGCTTGCGCCTTCAAACCCATCCGCCATGAACACCTCTCTAGCGCCACGCAAGACCTGATCGAACTTACGTCCTGTGCGCAGAATGGTGGTGGCTTGAGTCATGACATCTCCTTGAGTGGTGTTTCTACTAAATTATAAACCGATTGGTTCAGTTTCAACGATTCGCACATGGCTGCGGGTGATACAATCCCACGACAGCACAGAAAACCTGCCTGAAAGTGTCCTGGAACTTGGGTCCAATGCCTTGCGGGCAGCACAAACCGTGATACGACTTCGGCCATGGTCGAAGTCTTTCTGCGTACCCTGCCCTTTTTTGCGATCATCGGCCTGGGATATTCGGCCGGTCGCAGCAGGTTTTTTCCGGAAGAAGCCACAGCCTATCTGACCAAGTTCGTATTCTATTTTGCGCTGTCCGCGATGCTGTTCCGGTTTGCAGCCACACTACCGTTTGCCGAGATATTCAACGGGCGACTGGTCATGGGCTATCTGCTTGGAACTGCCGGGGTTTATGCTTTGGCCACGTTGGTCGCTTATCTTCGCGGCCTGGACATACCGACCGCCGCGGTCGAGGCTCAGTGCGCTGCGATTGGGAACGTCGGTTTTCTGGGATTGCCGATGCTTGCATTGCTTTTTACCGAGGCGGCGATAGGTCCGGTCATGCTGGTTTTGACGGTCGACCTGGTGGTGTTCTCTTCTCTGATCGTGATCCTGATCAACGGTGGCCGGGATGGGCGGTTAAGCCTCGGCACGCTGCGACAAATTGGTATCGGTTTGCTTAAAAACCCGATGATACTGTCAATCTCCGCCGGGTTGATCTGGTCGGCCCTGCGGATTCCGGTTCCGCTACCCCTGGCTGATTTTCTCACAATCCTTGGTGGAGCGGCCACACCCGGCGCTCTGTTTGCGATCGGCGCCTCGCTGGCCGGAAAGTCCGCCGAGCGGGTTCAGATCGCGGCCTGGCTAAGCCTGTGCAAGCTGGTAATTCATCCCCTTTTGGTCGCCGTGATGGTGCTTTGGCTGATCCCGGTCGCCATGTTTCCCGCGACAATCGCCATAGCAGCCGCAGCTCTGCCCGTGGCAGGAAATGTCTACATGCTGGCGGCCAATTACGGGATCGCACCCCAGCGCGCGTCGGCGGCCATTTTGCTGTCGACCATTGCCAGTATACTGACGGTGCCGCTGGTCATTGGTTGGGTCGGCGCACTCTGACCTTTCACCTTTTCGAAAAATGCTCACACCGGAAGGCCCACGGACTTTACCTCGGGCGTGCAGATCGTTAGCCATGGCACAAACCTACTGCAAGGATTAAGCCAGATGGAAACCCTTTCGGAAAATGCATGTTTTGGCGGCGTGCAGGGCGTCTACCGCCATGCCTCACCGGCCTGCAAGTGCGACATGACCTTTGGCCTGTTTTTGCCGGCCGAGGCAAAAGACGGCCCTGTTCCGGTTCTGTGGTATCTGTCTGGGCTGACCTGCACGCACGAAAATGCGATGACGAAGGCTGGCGCGCAAGGCTGGGCCGCCGAACAGGGAATTGCGCTGGTCTTTCCGGACACCTCACCGCGCGGAGAGGACGTGGCCGATCACGAGGATTACGATCTGGGCCAAGGCGCCGGGTTCTACGTCAACGCAACGCAGGAGCCCTGGGCACCGCATTTCCAGATGTGGGACTATGTGGCCGAAGAGCTGCCCGATCTGTTGGCCCAGAATTTTGCCATCGACGCTGATCGCCAGTCAATTACCGGCCATTCCATGGGAGGTCACGGCGCACTGACGCTGGCAATGTCGCTGCCCGGGCGCTTCCGCTCGGTTTCGGCCTTTGCACCGATTTCGAATCCTACGCAAAGCGATTGGGGTCGAAAGCAGCTGGGCGCGTATCTGGGCGATGACGAGACCCTGTGGGCCAAGCATGACGCCTCGTTGCTGATGAAGGATAAGGGGTTCGCTGGCCCGATCCTGATCGATACAGGCACCAAAGACCAATTCATGGATCTGCTACGCCCCGAAGCGCTGGCCAGTACCATCGCCGAGCGCCGACAGCAGGCCGTAAACCGGATGCAGCCCGGCTACGATCACTCCTACTTCTTCATCTCGACGTTCATGGAAGACCACGTGTCGTTCCACGCCGAAGCGCTGTACGGAGACTGAGGCATGAGCAAGTATGACTACGATCTGATCATCATAGGCTCCGGGCCTTCGGGCCGATCCGCCGCGATTCAGGCAGGCAAGCTACAACGCCGCGTTCTGGTCATCGATCGCAAGGACAGGTTCGGCGGCGTTTCAGTACATACCGGCACTATCCCGTCCAAAACACTGCGAGAAACCGTATTGAACCTGTCCGGCTGGCGTGAACGCAGCTTTTACGGAAGGTCTTATCGGGTCAAGGACCAGATTCGCGCCGAAGACCTGAAGGCGCGTTTGCATATGACGCTCGACCACGAGGTTGATGTTCTGGAGCACCAGTTCAACCGTAACCACGTGGAAACCATGAACGGGCTGGCCAAGTTCCTCGGTCCGCACGAGATCGAGGTTGCCTCGGATGCAGGTGAAACCACCCGGCTGACAGCGGCCAAGTTTCTGATTGCAACCGGCACCAAGACCTATCGGCCCGACTATGTTCCTTTCAATGGCAAGACCGTCGTGGACGGGGACGATTTTCTGGAAATGGACGAGATTCCGCGCTCGCTTTGCGTGATCGGCGCCGGAGTGATCGGCGTGGAATACGCCACAATGTTTTCAGCGCTGGATGTGCGGGTGACGCTGATCGAGCCGCGCGAGACATTCCTGGATTTCATCGACAAGACGCTGATCCACGACTTCACTCATCAGATCCGCGAAAACGGCGTCGATCTGCGGCTGGGAGCAGCCGTCGAGAAAATCGAGGACGCAGGCGGGCATGTCGAAGTTTCGCTGGACAATGGGCGCCATGTTCGTGCCGAAATGCTGCTGTTCGCTGCGGGCCGTATGGGCGCGACCTCGACACTGAATTTGCAGGCCGTGGGTATTGAAACCGATCATCGCAACCGCATCAGCGTTGACCGCAAGACCTATCAGACATCGGTTCCCCATATCTACGCCACCGGGGACGTGATCGGGCACCCGTCGCTGGCCTCGACCTCTCTCCAGCAGGGTCGCGTTGCCGCTTGCCACGCGCTTGAGACCCCCACCCTGCCAGAAAGTCCCTGGTATCCTTATGGCATCTATTCGGTGCCCGAGATCTCGACCTGCGGAATGTCAGAAGAAGAACTGCAGGAGCGCGGGATACCCTATGAGGTCGGCGTAGCCCGGTTCCGCGAAACATCACGCGGGCATATCATGGGGTTGGAGCACGGCATGTTGAAAATGCTGTTCTCACTGAAGACCCGCCGGGTTCTGGGCGTGCAGATCGTGGGCGAAGGCGCAACCGAGTTGATCCACATCGCGCAAGCGGTGCTGAACCTGAAAGGCACGGTGGACTACTTCGTGCAGAACACGTTCAACTATCCGACATTGGCCGAGGCCTATAAGATCGCGGGTCTGGACGCCTTCAACCGGATGCCGATCCCGGACGAGTTCAAGGTGAAGAAGAAACCCGCTGCTCCTGCAAAGAAAGAGGCGAAAAGCGCGTGACAACCCTGTATGTCGATGGTGACGCCTGCCCGGTCAAAGCCGAGGCCGAGCGCGTGGCCACCCGGCACAAGATTCCGATGGCTTTGGTGTCCAACGGCGGGTTGCGACCTTCTGCGAACCCGCTGGTGCAGGTGATCATCGTGGCAGAGGGCGCCGACGAAGCGGACAAATGGATCGCTGAACGCTGCGGCACCGGCGATGTGGTAGTGACCTCAGATATCCCGCTGGCAGCAAAATGCGTCGAAGCCGGCGCGCGTGTCCTGCGCCCGAATGGAGAGGCTTTCACCGCTGCAAATATCGGCCAGCAACTTGCCATGCGCGATCTGATGGCTGATTTGCGCGCGGCCAATCCGCTGGGCACAGGCGGCGGAGGGCAACCTTTCGCTAAAGCGGATCGTTCGCGGTTTCTGGACGCGCTCGAGCGGGAATTGCGCGCGGCCAGACGGAAATAACTGCCCACACTTAAAGGAACTCAATACCACGTTTTACTTGCGCTGGTGATCGACAATCGAAACACTTGAGACGCGGCCAAGGGCTTTCAGCCGATCCTCGTCTTCATGATTGGTCTGTAATCAGGCTTCAAAACCGCAAATGACATTGCAAAGATCCAAATAGGCGCAAGCGATTAGGGAGATCACATTATGAAAGTGAAGGGCGATCATTACCGGTCGATCTGGTGGGACAAGGCGGCAGGCGAAGTCCGAATTATCGATCAGCGTTGGTTGCCGCATGAATTCCGTATTGTGACTCTCAAAACGCTGGACGAGTTCGCAGCGGCAATCCGGGACATGTGGGTCAGGGGTGCGCCGCTTATCGGTGCAACGGCTGCATTCGGCATTGCCGAGCAAATGTCCCGCGACAGTTCGGATGAGTCATTCAATACAGCCTACGAAGTTCTGAACGCGACACGACCAACGGCAATCAATCTCCGCTGGGCGCTCGACAGATGTCGCGAGGCGTTGATGCCGTTGTCCGTCCGTGACCGGGCGGATCAAGCCTGGAAGCTCGCTCAGGAAGTCGCAGACGAAGATGTCGAGATCAACGCATCGATAGGTCGGCACGGTCTGGACCTCATCAAGAAAATTGCCGCCGGCAAACCCGAGGGCGAACCCGTGCGCCTTTTGACCCACTGTAATGCCGGGTGGCTCGCAACGGTGGATTGGGGCACGGCAACCAGCCCCATGTATCACGCGCATGAGGCGGGTATTCCGGTAGAAGTCTGGGTTGACGAAACCCGGCCACGCAATCAAGGCGCGCTGACATCCTGGGAACTTGGCGAACACGGAATCCCGCACCGCTATATCGTGGATAATGCCGGGGGGCATCTGATGCAGCACGGGCTGGTCGATGCCGTCATTACCGGAACGGACAGGACAACTGCGCAAGGGGATGTGTGCAACAAGATCGGCACATATCTGAAAGCTTTGGCGGCCCGCGACAACGGTGTGCCATTCTACGTCGCCCTACCCTCTCCAACCATCGACTGGACCGTTCGTGATGGAGTTCAAGAAATCCCGATTGAAGAACGAGATCAGCGGGAAGTAACGCATGTTCTTGGGGTTGGCGGCAAAGGCGGCGTTGCGGATGTTCGGGTCACGCCGGAAGGAACCGAAGGCGGTAATCCTGCCTTCGATGTTACACCCAATCGGCTGGTGACGGGCCTGATCACGGAACGTGGAGTGTGCGACGCCTCAGCCGAAGGTTTGGCTGCGCTGTTCCCTGAGCGGGCCAATTAACCCTTTGTTAAGGTGCATCCGGGAAACGTCGCCCGATCTCAAAAGGCAAGAACAATGATTGAAAACTGGTACGACTCCCAAGACGCGCAAAAATGGCGTCGCGAGGCGGGTATGGATCCCGCTGATCAGGAACTGGGCGAACGCGTTTATACCTCTCGACTGATCGGGCAAAACCCTGATCTGTTGATGCATGGCGGAGGCAACACGTCTGTCAAGCTAGAGCGCCCGGATATCTTCGGAGAACCTCAACGGGTACTTCATGTGAAAGGGTCAGGCTGGGATCTGGATACGATCCAGGCGCCGGGCCTGCCGGGTGTCTGGCTGGACCCTTTGATGAAATTGCGGGCGCTGGACCACTTATCCGATTTCGACATGGTCAACATCCAGCGCGCCAACCTGCTGGATTCGGGCTCGCCCAACCCTTCGGTCGAAACACTTCTGCATGCATTCCTGCCTCATAAATATGTGGACCACACACACGCCACACCGTTCCTCGTTTTGGCGAACCTTCCCAACGCAACCGAAGTCTGCCGCGAGATATTTGGCGACCGTTTGGGCATCGTGCCCTATATCATGCCAGGGTTTGGGCTGGCCAAAAAGGCTGCGGAAATCTTCGAGGAAAACCCGGAGGTCGAAGGACTTTTGTTGTTGCAGCATGGCCACTTCGCCTTTGGTGAGACGGCAAAGGAAAGCTATGACAAGATTGTCGCGCATACCAACGAGGCAGCAGCCTATTTTGGTATGAATGACCTTACCCCTCTGGGTATTCGCGAACCGGCAGAAAGCCTGGACATACTACCAGTTCTGCGTGGAGTTATTGCCGAGGCATCAGTGGATCGCGATGACCCGATGCCGGTCTTCGATTTGCGCAACTGTTCGGAGGTTATGGAGTTCTTCAAGCGTCCGGATATCGAAGCGCTGGCAGCACGCGGTATGGCTTCACCAGACCACGTGCTGCGCACGAAAGGCTGCCCCCTGGTGCTGCGCTCGGATGACCTCTCCGGAGGGCGCGCGAGGTTGAAAGAAAAGGTGGAAGAGTTTTCTGCCACTTATCGCGATTATTTCGAACGGCAGGCGGCGCAGGCCGATGAACCCAAGAAAATTTTGTCGACCGACCCCAAACATGCCTGGATCGAAGGAGTCGGTGTGATAGGTATGGGCCCAAATGCCAAGGCAGCCTCGATCGCCGCAGACCTGGCAGAACAAAATTTGAGGGTTCGCGCGGTCGGTGAGGATGCCGGCGGGTATTATCCGCTTGGCGAAAAAGACCGGTTTGATTGCGAATACTGGTCTTTGGAACAGGCAAAGCTTGGCAAAAGCGCTCCGCCGCCTTTTCAGGGCAAGATTGTGATGATCACGGGTGGCGCCGGGGCCATTGGTCTTACAACGGCCAAAGCCTTCGCAAGCAAAGGCGCCAATGTTCTGCTGGTAGACCAAGACGAGACCGCTTTGGGCCGGGCGACCGACACTCTTGGTTCGTGGCATGCTTCATTCACTTGCGACATAACCGAGGATGGCGCGGCGCAAGCGGCCATGGACGCCGCCATTCACCGGTTCGGCGGGCTCGACATACTGGTTTCCAACGCGGGCTCGGCAACCGGCGGAGCGATGCTGGAATTGGACGACAAGGCGTTTCGCGCTGCGTTTGAACTGAACTTTTTTGCTCATAAGGCCTTTGCCCTTAACGCCGCACGCGTAATGCAAGCTCAGGGACGAGGTGGGCAAGTTCTGTTCAACATTTCCAAACAGGCGGTCAATCCGGGGCGAAATATGGGCGCTTACGGAACGCCAAAGGCCGCAACGTCGTTCCTTTTGCGACAGCTCACGCTGGAACTGGCTGAGTTCGGTATTCGTGTGAACGGCGTCAACGCCGACCGGATTCGCTCGGGCCTGCTGACTGACGACTTCATCAGGGAACGCGCCGACGCACGTGGTGTAACCGAGGAGAAATACATGGAAGGCAATCTGCTGGGTCGCGAGGTAGAGGCCGTGCATGTTGCAGATGCCTTTGTCGCCCTGGCATTGATGGCGCGCACGACCGGTCACATCATGACGGTTGACGGAGGGAACACCGAAGCGGAACTGCGCTAGATCAGGTCATCGCTCTTCTCATCAGCGAGGTTGGCGACGCTAATATTCTTTCAGGCCGCAACCGCTGCGGTTCTGTTCTCGCGAATGGGCAGGTGAACGATTGCACTGAAAGCTCCGATGGCGACGCCGATCCACCAGACAAGGGTGTAGTCGCCATATTGATCGTACAAGCGCCCACCCAGCCAGACACCCAGAAAGCTGCCGACCTGATGGCTGAAGAAAATAATGCCATAGAGGGTTCCCATGTAGCGCAGCCCATAGAGATGCGCGACAAGACCAGACGTCAGCGGCACCGTGGCCAGCCACAGCGACCCCATCACAAGCGAAAATGCTATCACAGAGATCGGGGTTATCGGAAAGACAATGAAAGCCGCGGCGGCAATAGTCCTGCCGATGTACACCGAAGCCAGCAGATACTTCTTGGGAAAGTGATTTCCGGCCCAACCCGCAAGCAGTGTCCCGGCAATATTGGCCAGGCCGATCAGAGAAATCGAAAGCGCGCCTAAAGCGGACGTGGTGGTGATGCCCATCGAATGCAGCACACCGCCGGGTTGGATCGGGCCGCACATTTCGGTCACGAAGGCCGGGAAATGGGCCGTCACAAATCCCAGTTGATACCCGCAACTGAAAAAGCCCAGAAAGATCAGCGTGTAGGACGGATCGCGAAACGCCTTCACCAGAATTTGGCTCATGCTTTCGTCCAGCTCGGCCTTTGTACCCTGTTGTGGGGCCCGCATGAACGGTAGCGTCAGGATCAGGGCGAGAATAGCCACCGCGAAAATGATGAAGACCTGTTGCCATGGCAAAAAGCTTAACAGCCATTCCGCGGTCGGCGCGCCGATCACCTGACCGAAACTGCCTGCAGCCGTGACGATCGCCAGAGACATTGACCGGTTTTCATCGGATGACGCGCGCCCGACCACAGCCAGAACAACGCCAAACCCGGTGCCCGCGATACCGAAACCTACAAGCCAGGCGTACATCTGATGCCCAAACGGGGCTACTGACCAGGCTGAAAGAACCATACCCGCGGCATAAGTCAGGGCACCCAGCACAATGGCCCGGCGGTCCCCGACTTTTTCGGCAATGGCAGCAAAAATCGGCTGTCCAATTCCCCATGCAAGGTTCTGAATGGCAATTGCCAGCGAAAAATCGGTGCGCAACCAGCCGAATTCATCGGCAATGGGAATCTGAAAAACTCCGAATGATGCACGCACGGCGAAGCTGACCGTGATGATGATGCATCCAACGATCAGAACCGGGTTCAGCAAACGAGCCGATTGCAGCATGAGGCCTCCGCCATGAGTTCCATGGAAAACTAGCCAGAATGCAGAATCCGTCAATTCAGGAGTTTTGCGGTTACGGTTAACCAATTTTGATGCTTGATTGGAATGCCCACTTTTCAAGATGCGGAGCGAAGGTTATGGCTCGGGAATGACGGATTTGATTTCGCTTTACGAATCCCGCATCGCGGATGGCACTTTGACGCGAGACGACGCGCAAGAGGCGGTTCTTCCGGAATTCGAACGTATTCGCAGCGCGCTGGCAGAGCCAGTCAAGCGTGGGTTGTTTCGAAAGGCACCACCGCCACCGAAAGGGTTGTATCTTTGGGGCGGCGTCGGCCGAGGCAAGTCAATGCTGATGGACATGTTCGTCGAAACGCTGGGCGATATTCCGGCGCGACGCGTTCATTTTCATGCGTTTATGCAGGAGATACATTCAGGTTTGCACAAAGCCCGTGAGGAAGGTGTCGAAGACGCATTGGCGCCGGTGGCTCAGCGGGTCGTCAAATCAGTGAAATTGCTGGCGTTTGACGAGATGCAGATTACCGACATCACCGATGCAATGATCGTTGGCCGATTATTCGACATGCTGCACGAAGGTGGGGTTGTCGTGATCACGACTTCGAACCGGCACCCTGACGATCTGTACAAGGATGGGCTGAACCGGCAGCTGTTTCTGCCCTTCATTCACCACATAAAGGAACAATTGAAAGTGTGGGAGTTGATCTCGCCCACGGATTACCGGCAAAACCGGTTGGAAGGTTCCCCGATTTACTTTTCTCCGATCGGACCCGAAGCTCGGGCAAAGATCAGGGCGGTGTGGGGCGATCTGTCAGGGGGTCCTGCCGAACCTCTGGGCCTAAAGGTCAATGGGCGCGAGGTCGAACTCCCGGCTTTCCGGAATGGTGTGGCGCGGGCAACTTTCTATGACCTGTGCGGACGAATGCTGGGGCCGGCGGATTACCTGGCCATCGCCGAAGCCGTCAAGGTTCTGGTACTCGAGGACATTCCGCGCTTGTCGCGGAACAACTTCAACGAAGCCAAGCGCTTCGTGACGTTGATCGACGCCCTCTATGAGGCACGCGTTCGGCTGATCTGCTCGGCCGCAGCAGAACCCGAGATGCTGTATGTCGAGGGTGAAGGAACTTTCGAATTCGAGCGCACGGCCTCTCGCCTGCGCGAGATGCAGGGCCAAAATTGGGGACACTAGGGTGCGCCCCTACGTCGGCCCGTCACTACCTTTCGCTGTATTCCCCCTGCCGCAGAATGCCTATCCATTCTCGCGCAAGATGTTTCCGGCCAGATAGAGTGAGCCGCAGATCAGAACTCTGGCGTCCGGGGTTTCCGCAATTATAGATGACAGCGCTTGCGGGACACTATCCGCTGTTGTTGCGGTCAGATTTACTTTACCAGCCGCAGCGGCGGTTTCTTCGGCGCTGAGCGTATTGGCCTCACCCGGAATGGATACCGCCGTCAGGCTTTGGACTTGCTTGGCCAATGGCGCCAAATAGCCGGTCACGTCTTTTGTGTTAAGCATACCGCAAATCATATGGGTCGGGCAGCTTGGCAATTTGGAAAGAACTTCGGCCAATGCCACCCCGGCGGCGGCATTGTGGCCCCCATCCAGCCAGAGCTCGGCCTGCGGGGCTTGTTCCACCAGGGGGCCTGTCTTCAAACGCTGCATCCGGGCGGGCCATTCGGCCTTGCTGACCGCAGCCTCATACGCCTCATCGCCAAGCTCAAGATGACGTAGGACAGCAACAGCCGCACCAGCGTTCTGTATCTGATGCGCGCCCAGCAGGTTGGGTAATGGCAGGTCTCGGAGGCCGGTTTCGTCCTGATAGACCAGCCTTCCGTTCTCCTCGTGCACATGCCAGTGCTGGCCGTGGACAAGAAGAGGTGCCCCCAGGCGCGCTGCAGTGTATTCGATAATCTCCAGCGCTTCGTCCTGTTGCGGGCCTACAATACACGGGACTCCGGGTTTGATGATGCCCGCCTTTTCCGCCGCGATCTTGCCCAGAGTGTCGCCGAGGAATTGTTCGTGGTCGATCGAAATCGGCGTGATCACCGTAACGGCAGGCGTACCGATCACGTTCGTGGCGTCGAGCCGACCGCCCAAACCGACCTCAAGAAGCGTGTAGTCCGCCTTCACGCGCGAAAAAGCCAACAAGGCCGCACAGGTGGTTATCTCGAAATAGGTGATATTCTCGCCGCCGTTGGCTGCGTAACACTCATCCAGCACCGCTGTCAGGTCAGGTTCCGAGATCAGCTCTCCGGCCAGTCGAATGCGTTCGTGAAACCGGGCAAGATGCGGCGATGTATAAGCGTGGGCACTCAGACCTGCGCCTTCAAGACCCGCGCGGATCATCGCCTGAGTTGAACCTTTGCCGTTTGTGCCCGCGATATGAATAACCGGCGGCAGTTTGGCTTGCGGGTTGTTCAACGCGGCCAGCAAACGCCAGACACGATCCAAAGTCAGGTCAATGATCTTTGGATGCAGCGCCATCATCCGGTCAAGGATGATGTCCGAGGATTGGGTGGTCATTTCTCGTCCGTATCTTCGGCAGGTGGTTGTTCCGCAGCGTTTTCAGGACCGGGCGCTGGCAGGTCACCTTTGACTGCCGGCGGCAGGTTCATCAGCATGCGGGTGATGGTGATCAGTTCATCGCGCATCTCTGTGCGCTTGGTCACGCGGTCAAGCATACCGTGATCCAGCAGATACTCGGCCCGCTGGAACCCGTCGGGCAGCTTTTCGCGGATGGTCTGCTCGATCACGCGCGGCCCGGCAAAGCAGATCAACGCATTGGGCTCCGAAATATGCACGTCGCCCAACATCGCATAGGACGCGGTGACACCACCTGTTGTGGGGTGAGTCAGCACGACAATGTAAGGCAGATTGGCCTCTTTCAACATTTCAACGGCCACCGTGGTGCGTGGCATCTGCATCAGGCTGAGAATGCCTTCCTGCATGCGTGCGCCACCTGCAGCCGAAAAGAGGATCAAGGGCCGTTTCAGCCTCACTGCCTCTTGCGCGGCTGCGATGATGGCATTGCCCACATACATGCCCATCGAGCCGCCCATGAACGAGAAATCCTGCGCGGCTGCAACGATCGGCGTGCGGCCAATCTCACCTGTTGCGACCAGCATCGCCTCTTTCTCACCGGTCTTTTTCTGCGCCGCCTTCATCCGGTCAGGGTATTTCTTCTGATCCCGAAATTGCAGAGGGTCTTCTTTCGGGGCAGGCACCTTCACTTCGGCAAAAATACCACCATCGAAGAGGTGACTGAAACGCTCTCGCGGAGTGATCGCCATGTGATGATCGCACTGGGTACAGACATTCTGGTTTTCCGCCAACTCGCGGTGGAACAGCATCGTTCCACACTCGTCACACTTGTGCCAAAGGTTTTCAGGCACTTCCCGGCGCGAGAAGATCGAGTTGATCCGGGGGCGGACGTAGTTTGTGATCCAGTTCATGTCGGAACCTTGCTAATACGGAGTTGACGTCAAATAAGACGCAACGGAAGGAATTGCAATCAACGCCTGAGCGCAAGTCTTGCCGTCAGCCAACCCACAATCATGATGGCGAAATCTACATACAGCCATTGCCGGACGATACCGGTATCCGACATGGTGTACGGCAAATGATACAATGCCAGCCCGCTGAGGCTGTCAGGTATGGAAATCAGAAGAAGAGCCGAGAAATTATTGAAAAAATGCAATGCAATCGCGGGTCCCAGCGTGCCGGAACGCGCCGTCAGATCGGCTGACAGCAGACCAAAGATGCAGGCCCAGGCGGTGATCAGAAACGCATTGTCGCCGGCTGCGATAGGTGTGTGATGCCCAAGGGCAAACAAGGCCGAAGGCAGTACCATCCAGATCAGCGGCGACCGGAACCGGGCCGCCAGGCTTTGCTGAATGTAACCGCGAAACAGGATTTCCTCGGCGCTGGTCTGAACCAGAACGGCGGGGATCGACAGGGGTAACAGCACCAACCACATGGACCATGACAAGTTGGGCACCAGGGGAGCCCCCATATCATAAGGGGGTAGGATCAGCAGGACAGCTCCCAGCAGAATCAAGGCCCGCAGTACCCGCCAGAACTGCCAAAAGGCTTCGATACGGTCTCCGACGATTGAACCAAGCGTCCGATGCTGCAGTTGCCAGGCGGCGATGCCAACTCCGAGCGTCGCAAAGGCAAAGCTGAAAAGAACAACAAGCAGAGAAATCGGTGTCGCGCCGTTCAGAAAGTCCGCGACCCAGTCCGGAGGACCAAGACTTGCAACGGTAATAAACAGCACGGCGTTCATGGCAAGTATGATGACTGTAACGACCACCAAACCGACGATCAGACGCCAGATTTCCGGGTAATGTCGGGCGTCCGCGACCAGCTGCTCGTGGCTGGCGTATACCCTTCCTGTCCGGTCAGCCAGCATTTTGAGACTCCGAAATCTGTGTCTCTTCTCCAACAGGCATATTTGATTCGCGCACCCGTTCTGCAAGGAGCGTCAGGTATCCCGCAACGGTTTCGAGCAATTGCATCGCCACAGTCGCATCACTTTCAATAACCGCCCGCAGTTCCTCGGCCCCGATCCTGAGGAAGGTGCAGTTTGTGGTGGCAACCAAGTCCATTTGGCGCATCTCACCCGTAATGATCGCGAGATCGCCAATTAGGCGGCCAGGTTCGACTGTGGATATCAGTCGTTTTTGACCATCCTGACCTTGCCAATACAGATTTGCCTCGCCCGAGATGCAGAGATAGGCAGCGTCCGGGACCTGACCACGCGCAAAGATGATTTGATCGGCGGCGGCTTCGTACCATTGGGCAGAAAACGCCAGCAATCTCTGGTTCCGACCGTCCAGGCGCGAGAAGAGCTCAGTAGACGATATAATCTTGAGTTTGCGGCTCAGATCATCCGAGCCGCTGTCGTCGGTCTCGATCCGCGTGCGCGAAACACCGTCGATGCGGCCGTCCTTGATTTCTACGAACAGGTCATAGGCTTCGGGATGGGCAAAGTGATCTTCCATGAAGATCATGATGGAATCTGGCAGCAATTCCCGCAGCTTTAGTCGCGTGCGCAGGCGGCTTTCAGAATCGTGACTGGCCAGCGCCTTGTCGAGAATCAGGACATCGGGGCGTTTGATTCCGGCCCGCGAGAACGAGGCACGTTCCTGAAACACCGTCGGAAGGTTGTTGCCACCCAGACCTGACGGCAGATCATAGATGATAGCGGCTGCACGTCGACGAAGCCCAGCCTCGTTCATGACTTCGGCGACAAGGTCTTCGATTGCTTCGGCATGCGAACCAGCCATTATGGAAACCCGCCCATACAACGCGTTTTCGAGCGCAGTCAGGCGCGGCAGATAGGCTTCTGGCGAAACGGGAACGAACATCCCGCCCATGGCGTTTCTCAGGTCTTCGGCCTGGTTTTGGCGAATGGCCAGAATTTTTTCTTTGTACTCCTCCGGGAAACTCGGTCCGATCTGTTCGGCTGTCAGCATGAAAGGCACGGTCAGCAGCAACGCGCGGTCTTTGTCACTAAGGTCGGCCTCACCCTTTGTCCTGCGCCGCTCCCAGATGTCCAGAAGGCGGTGAAACATATCCTTTGACAAACCCAGCCGCAGGAAAAGCGGATGGTCAGCACCATCGCGTCCAAAGGTCTGGTTCAGCGTTTCCAGGACAGCTTCGGAAATGCCAAGCGCATCATCGTCCAGCCCGTGCGCGGTCAGCAAAGACAGGAAACGCCCGTCCCCGGCCAGCAAATCCGGAGAAATGTCATGGGACGGGGCCGAAAACAAAAGATTTCCACCCAAAGGAACCGCCGGGTTAAAGGCAGCGGGATCAAATCTGTAAACGTATTTGTCCAAACCTTTTTCCCGCAGGCGATCAGCCACGATGCCTCGGAGGTTCACGATTTCCTGCGCCAGAAC
The DNA here is from genome assembly GCF_057221075.1 of Ruegeria sp. HKCCD6647-2. Taxonomy (NCBI): domain Bacteria; kingdom Pseudomonadati; phylum Pseudomonadota; class Alphaproteobacteria; order Rhodobacterales; family Roseobacteraceae; genus Ruegeria; species Ruegeria sp. HKCCD6647-2. The sequence goes on from NZ_JBWVBD010000003.1 coordinate 232,548, forward strand.
CGGATGCAGATCAGGGTCAAACTGCGACCGCAGGGTGCGGCGGAACATGAACTCGTCAATTCCCATCGCTTCGACCAGTTTGAACCACCAGTCGCGGATATCCTCAATATCCTCCAGTCCGGCCAACCCCGGATCGACCCATTCTTCGCTTAGCGAATCGGGTGAGTTTCCGGAGCGCACGGCTTCGATCTGACGCCGCGAAGGGACTTTTAAGGCCTCATCTTCGTGGTGCGGATGGGTGCGCAGCGGCATCAACAGGTTATCACCCAGCGTACCGTCAAACAGATACGGCCGGGAATAGGCGTAACCGATGCGGGCTGCGATTACCTTTTGATGCAGGTCGTTGAGGTTATGGCCGGCCATGATGACCTCGCCCTGCGCCGGCATCAACTCGCGCGTCAGCAGCTGTGCCAGAGCACTGCGTTCGGACGCATGCGTGGATTGAATGGCCACACGCGCACCCTTTGGGATGGTCAGATCGATGTCTTCCAGGATCGTCTTGCCGTCATCATCCCGCACGGTCACATTGCGCAGTTCGATTTCGCCGGTCAGACGGGGAATGGTCTCGGGCTCGCCGTCAAAAAGCTCTTCCGGGATCATGTTCGAAGGGGCGAAGCGTTCGGTGACGATCTCCCACCGAAGGGACATATCCTGAACCTGGTTGTAGTAGGTCAACAGGTCTTTCCACGGACCGCTCAGATCCTTGTAGGCCCCCAGCGCGGCCACCAGGGCGCCCACCGTTACTTCACCCGTGATCGCCAGATAACCGCCCACCGAATAGAATAGGAACGGGGTTATCTGAGTGATCAGGTTGTTCAGAAATTTCATGAAAAATTTCTTGTTGTAGATCTTGTACCGGATCTCAAACAAGGTGCCCAACCGGTGGCTGAACTGGGCCAGACGATAGCGCCATCCACCATTGGTGCGCAGATCGCTGATGCCCGCGGCACTTTCCCCGATTTCAGAGCTCAGCCGCCGGACTTCCTGAATGCGGTCCTTGTTCAGCAAGTTGATCTGACGTTGCAACTTGGGGATCAGCCATGCTTGGAGAGGGATCAGTGCGATACTGGCGAGGCCGAACCACACACTTTGCATGAACAGAAACGTGACAATGGTCATCATCTGGCCGAACTGGAACACCGGCTGTGCGATGGCGTCGCCCATCAGCCCCCCCATCGGTTCCGCCTCGGAGGTGATCATCGAGACAAGCTCGCCCTGGCTGGTGGTGGCAAAATAGGACTTAGGAAAGCGCATGGACCGGCTGATCAGTGTGAACCGCAGGCGGCGCAGCATGCGTTCGGCCAGCACACCTTTCATCGTATTGATGCGCATTTTCATGAGGCCGCTGGCAATCACGGTAGCCAGAAAGGCAAAGCAAAGGATCATCAGGTACTGAACCTGAGTTACGGTCCATCCGAATATGGTTACCGTGTTGGTAGGCGCACCAATCGCATCATTGATAATCTGCTTTGGCAACTCCAGCGAGGCGTACAGAAACGGGAAAGACAGCACGGTCAGCACCAAGAGGACCAGTTGCTGTTTTTTTGAGTATTTCCAGATGAATGAAAATAGGGTGGGTTCCATGCCCTGCCTTATCGCCTGTTTCGTTGACCTGCGGCACCATGTGAGTATGCCTACGACCAGAGCGCAGACGGTAAGCCGCGTATCACCCTATTGCAAGAATGCGGGCTATGAGAAATCCGCAAAATACCTGCGCTGGTATCCGACCCATTCACAATTCAGGCATTTTCCGAAAGTAATTTATCAAGACGGGTTTAACCCGCGCCTGATCTTTGACTAAAGAGGATCAATTACGGACGATAACAGCATGGGCAGACTTCTGGACCGTTTCTTGAACCAAAAGGTTCTTTCACGCTGGCGCCTGGCGGGGCAACAGGCAGACAAGGCCGCATTGCCCACGCTGCGTCGTCAGCGCGATGCGGCTCGGGTGCTGCGGGTGCAACTGGATCGTTTGATCCAGAAGGCAGATGGTCGGTTGCTTCGTCCAATGATCGGTTCAACGCAGTTTCCCAAACCCCTGGGCACGGATTGGTCCTGGCGCCCGGATCTTTGGCGTGGGCCTTTGGCCCGACCAGGCATAGCGTCGGCTTCGCGCAAGGCAGCGATGGACGGGCAAGTGACACTGTTTCACGATTGTGACCTGGCAGAGATTGCCGTGCGGCAACTCCGAAACCGAAGGGACAAGGATCTGGCGCCTTTCAGTCTTGCGCTTGAAGCATTCGAGTTTCAGGGGACTTTTTTGTCCCTGTCCATCGAGTTGCCGACCGAAGCCGCGGCGGGCTTGACCCGGCAACACCTGATGCGGGTCGATGCGGTCATCGAGGCCGAACGACCCACCGGAGGTTTTGCCCGGCTAAACATCCAGCACGGGCCCAACACCGAGCAGGTCCTGAGGGAATTGGAAATGACCAACCCAGACGTTTCGGTGGATTTTGATCTCGCGCACCTGAACATCAACGAGCGCAGGATTGAAAAAGTCTGGCTGGACCTGATCCTTGACCGGCCAACCATGAACCGGATAGTCCTGCGCGATCTGACCTTCTGTCGCCATCACCGGGCGGACATGTAAATGGAAAACCCATGGCCGATATCACATTGACCCCGACCCGGTTCGAAAACGGTATTTGGGAAGGGCATCTGTCCAGCCCGAAAACCCCAGAGATTGAGGTTCTGTGCCACAGCGAAACGGTTCCGGGCGTTGAGGTCGCGCCAGACAGCGACGGGTGGAACTTGCGCTTTCCCGTTCCGGTTTCGGCCTTGTCCGAAGGCATTCATACCTTTGTTATCTGCGATGCCACCTCGGGTCAGAAACTGGAGTCCTTTTCAGTAATTGCCGGGTCTCCTGCAGCGGATGACCTGCAAGCCGAGGTCGCCCTGTTGCGCGCCGAGCTGGACATGCTGAAACGCGCTTTCCGTCGAATGCAAAGCCAGGATCGGTGAACACTTTGGGGTATCAGTGACGGCCCAGAAGGAATTTTCCTGTTATTTCCGCATTTTCCGTGCATCATTAAAGGATCGGGATCAAGCGGGGTAACCCAATGGACCGCACGAGCATCGTTAAGGTCATCACTCTGATGGTGACGGCATTTGGCATCGGCATCGATTTCACGGGCGCGCTGATGCTGGTCCCGGCCATTGAGAACAGCTTTGATGCGGATATCACCAGTACGCAATGGGTGCTGAATATCTACGCGCTGTTCTTTGCGATGACGATGGTTACCGGTGGACGCCTTGGCGACATGTACGGACATCGCAAAGTGATGATCATTGGTCTGTCGATCTTTCTGTTCGCGTCGATTCTTTGCTTTGTGTCGCCGGGGCTGGACTATCTGATCGGTGCCCGTGCGTTGCAGGGGATCGGCGCGGGATGCGTCTGGCCCTGCACACTGGCTTTTGGCGCGACCAAAGTGTCCAAACCTGAACACCGGGCGATGGTCATGGGGCTAATCCTTGCAGGCGTGACCACCGGCAACGTCTTCGGCCCGATGATCAGCGGCGCGGCGGTCGACTTCGGTGACTGGCGGTTTTTCTTTCTGGCGAATGTCGTGTTTTCGAGCATCTCGATAACGACAGCGGTCCTGCTGATGGAAAAGGAAACTCAGCACAAGCAGGGCGAGCATATCGATTTCGCCGGATTGGGCGTTCTGTCCTTTGCGGTTTTGCTGTTGCTCTACGGCCTGGATGTTGGCGCGGATTGGGGATGGACCTCTGTTCCGCTGCTCCTGTTGTTCTTCGTCAGTGCGGTTCTCTTCGTTCTATTCCCAAGGGTCGAAAAGCGGGTAAAGGAACCGCTGCTGCTGCCTCAACTGATGCAGAACCGAGAATTTCTGATCACGTTGGGGCTGAATATGTTCAACGTTTCAGCAGCCTTCGTTGCGCTGCTTTATTTTCCACAATACATGCAAAAGGTGCTTGGCTGGTCGGTTTTTCAGTCCGCCTTAGGGCTTGCGCCGTTGACGGTATTGCTGGCTGTCGGGTCCATCATCTCAGGTACATTGTACAATGACTTCGGCCCCAAACGCCTGCTGTTTTGGGGCTATATTTGCGCCACCGTGGGCGCGGCAAGCATTGTGGTGATGCCGGAAAGTCTGGGCTATTTCCAGATCCTGCCGGGCATGGCGCTGATCGGGCTTGGCGCAACCCTTACTGTGGGTCCGTCGGGCACTGCAGCGGTTTGTGCCGTAAAACCCGAGCGTGCAGGACTGGTAGGCGGCCTCAGCTTCATGACGCATCTGGTATACGGTGCAATCTCGGTCGCCTGCGCTACTGCCATCATGTATGTCGCCAGCCTGTCCAGTCTTCGCGATCTGCTCAGTGAAGCTGGCATAAAGATGTCCGAAGCCGATCAGAAAACCATAAACGGCGGTACGCTGGACACGGCTTCGGCGCAGGTAGTCATGCAGAAACTGAGTTCAGCCGAGGCTGAAAAAGTCAAAACTGCAATCGCGGCCGCATTTGATACCGGCATGAACATGGCTTTTGTCTTTGCCGCATTTTCGGTCGCGTTCGGGATCGTACTGGCGTTGATGTTGGACGAAAAGAAATTGCACAAAGTCGAAGGCTGAACGCCAAAAAAAAGGGCCGCTTCATGCTGCGGCCCCCTGATCGTGTTCCCGGTTACTGCGAGGGCCCGGTAGGATTCATTGCCGCCAACCCTTTCAGGATGTCGATGGCATAAGCCAGTTGATAATCCTCTTTGCGCAATTCGGCGGTTTTTTCCGCTTTGGCACGATCTTCTTCGATCTGACGAATTTCATCGTCGCTGAGGCTGTCATTATTCAGGCTGCCCCGCAGTTGCGCCTCGGAGCGGGTGCGGGCATTCGACTCGTCTTCCTCTTCGTTTGCAGGCGCGGGGCGCGGTTGTTCGACGATAATGTCGGGGCTGACACCCAATGCCTGAATCGAGCGGCCAGACGGAGTGTAGTACCGCGACGTGGTAAGCCGCATGGCTCCATCGCCGCGCAGGGGCATGACTGTCTGGACCGATCCCTTGCCAAAACTCTTAGTGCCCACAACGATGGCCCGGTGGTGATCCTGAAGCGCACCGGCAACGATTTCCGAGGCCGAAGCCGAACCTCCGTTGATTAGAACCACAATAGGTTTGCCTTCAGCCAGATCGCCGGGTGTTGCGTTGAAACGCTCGCCATCCTGGGGATCGCGACCACGGGTCGAGACAATCTCGCCCTCATTCAGGAAGGCATCGGACACTTTGATTGCCTGTGTCAGCAAACCGCCCGGGTTGTTTCTCAGGTCCAGTACGATCCCATTGACGTTTTCGATGCCGCCGGCCTCTTCAATCTGTTCCTCAAGCCCGGATTCCAGATTGGGAAAGGTCTGGTCGTTGAAAGTGGTCACACGCAAGACAACGCTGGTACCTTCGGTGCGGGCCCGAACAGCAGTCAGCTTGATTGTGTCTCGGATGATGGTGATATCGAAAGGTTCCTGTTCACCTTCGCGCACGACGGTGATCACGATCTCGGACCCGACCGGCCCGCGCATCAGTTCCACCGCCTTGTCCAGCGTCAAACCCAGAATGCTCTCGCCATCCACATGCGTGATGAAATCACCCGCTTCGATCCCCGCGGCGTCTGCTGGCGTGTCATCGATGGGAGAGACGACTTTGACATAGCCCTCTTCCTGTGTGACCTCGATACCCAGACCGCCAAACTCGCCGCGAGTCTGCACGCGCATCTGCTCGGCATCATCAGGCGACAAATAGCTGGAATGCGGGTCCAACGAGGTCAGCATGCCATCAATTGCGGCTTCGATCAGTTCTTCCGGCTCTACCTCTTCAACGTATTGGGCGCGTATGCGTTCGAAGATGTCTCCGAACAGATCCAGTTGTTCATAGACGCTGGCCTTGTTTTCAGCCTCCTGCGCAAGCAACGGTCCCGCGATCTGAGTTGTTGCGATCATCCCTGCCAAGGTCCCGGCTATTCCGGCGATCAGAAATCTTTTCATACTCGTCTATCCATTCCTATCCGTCTGAAACCACGCTTCCGGGTCAACGGGAGTGTTATCTTGTCTTACCTCTATATAGAGCGTTTCTGACCGATCAGTTCCAGTGCCATCACCGCTTGTTGACATAATTGCGCCGATTCCGGGTGTCTCTCCGGGCATCAGGCCCACCGGAGTGCCTTCGGGAATCACCTCTCCGGCCTGACCATAGACCTCCTGCAGGCCCGAGAACACAAACAACAAACCCGGTTGAGGCTCGAGGATCACAAGATTGCCCAGATCCAGCAACGGGCCGCGGTATCGGATGGTCGCCGCTGTTGGCGTGGTAACCAACGCCCGCGGGCGTGTGCCAAGAAGAAGTCCGGGCCGCGTGACGCCCGCGGCGTCCGTTTCCCCGGCCCTATGCAGCAACACGCCCTGTACCGGCAGCGATATGCCGCCCTTTCTGTCTGAAACGCTGGCGTGCGACTCGATTATCTCACCGGCTGAAATCTCTGACAATCCGCTTGCAAACCCATCGAGCGTTTCCGTGGAAGAGATCAGGATTGCCGTGCGCACCGGATCTTCCACAAAGCGGCGTGGAAGGTCAGTCCGATCCGCTATGGCTTCGCTTAAGCGAGTACGGGCGTCCTGAACACCGGTCAGGCCCTCAGTCAGGGTCTTTGCGGCGCTTTGCTGCAACTGGCGCAGGGTTTTGACTTCGTTCAGATCATTTGACAGCGCCTGTGCCTGCGCAGACAGACCGGGCGTGACTTCAGATAGCATCATCCCTGTACGCGCTGCACCCAATGGCCCGGACGGGTGCAACATCAATACAGGTGGCGCGGTCGTTTCGATCGTTTGAAGTACGCCCAGCAACTGCGCAATGTCCTTTTCGCTGGCCCTCAGTTCGGCGCTGAGTTGCGCTTCGCGCAGGGTTGCCTTTCGCAAACCGTCCCGCATGACTGTCAGTCCGGCCTCGAATGCCTGGATCGTTTCTGTCAGGGCGCGCACTCGATCCCGGGCGCTGTCGGCCTCGGTCAATGCGATCGAAGCTTTTTCCAGCATCCGCGCAGCTTCCAAAGCCGCCTGAGACGGGTCACTTTGAGCCTGAGCGGGAACCGCCCAGAGAAACAAAGCTACGGCAGCGGCCGTTACCCTCATGTCAGCAGACTTTCCCCGGTCATTTCCGGCGGTTTGGGCAGACCCATCAGTGCCAACAAAGTGGGTGCCAGATCGGACAGGCGACCGTCCCGCAAGCGCGCACCCTCTGGCCCGCCGACCAAAGCGACAGGTACCGGATTCAAAGTATGCGCCGTATGGGGACCCCCCGTATCAGGGTCCACCATGACCTCGCAATTGCCGTGATCCGCGGTAACGATCATCGCGCCGCCAGCCTTTTGCAGGGCGGCAACCACCTGGGCCAGACCCTTATCCACCGCCTCGCAAGCTCTGATGGCGGCCTGCAGATCACCGGTATGCCCAACCATGTCCGGGTTGGCATAGTTGGTGACGATCAGATCATATCCTTCCCCAATCGCCTCGACAAACTTAGCCGTGACCTCGGCCGACGACATCTCGGGCTGCAGATCATATGTCGCCACTTTCGGCGATTTGGGCATATAACGGTCTTCACCTATTTCAGGTGTTTCCTTGCCGCCGTTCAGAAAAAAGGTGACGTGCGGATATTTTTCGGTCTCGGCGAGCCTGAATTGACGAAGACCCTGTTTCGCAACCCACTCGCCCAGAGTGTTGACGATGTCGCGTTTGGGAAACACAGTCGTCATATAGGCATTGTGATCGTCAGAGTATTCAACCATGCCCAGCAAGGCCGACAGGTGTGGGTGCGCACCCGTGTCGAATTCGGCAAACCCAGGCTCACCAATGGCGCGCAGTATTTCACGGGCGCGGTCAGCGCGGAAATTGAGGCAGAAGAACCCGTCGCCATCCAATAGGCCGTGGTAACCATCCAGAACGCTCGGGGTAATGAACTCATCGGTCTCGGACTGGTTGTAGGCGTGATCGACTGCGGAATGAGCGTTCGGAACCACACGCCCCTGCCCTTTGACAATGGCATTGTAGGCTTCTGACACCCTCTCCCACCGATTGTCGCGATCCATTGCGAAATAGCGTCCGCTGACCGTGACAACCCGCGCGCCTTCAGGCAAGCGGTCTTCCAGTTCCGCAATGTAGGAAAATGCAGATTTCGGAGCCACATCGCGCCCATCGGTGATCGCGTGCAAAACAACCGGAACGCCTGCGTCGTCAATGGCATTGGCCGCTGCAACAATGTGGTTCAGATGCCCGTGGACACCACCGTCCGAGACCAGACCCATAAGATGCGCGGTACCTCCCGCGGCTTTCACCTTAGCGATGAATTCCTTCAGGGCCGCATTGTCAAAGAACGTCCCGTCCTCGATTGCCAGGTCGATTTGTCCGAGATCCATCGCCACCACGCGACCAGCGCCGATATTGGTGTGCCCGACTTCGGAATTCCCCATTTGCCCGCTGGGCAGACCCACATCGGGCCCGTGGGTGATCAGTGTCGCATGCGGCCCATTGGCCATGATCGCGTCAAAAGTCGGCGTATTTGCCAGAAAGGGCGCGTTGGCCGCGGTGTCATCCGACAGGCCCCAACCATCGAGAATGCACAAAACAACTGGCTTGGGCGCGGTCATTGGGGACTCCGGTTACTGCTCTTGGCCATCTTCTACCCCCTGCCCGCCTTGGCGTGAACCGCCTTTCGGGCAATCGGAGAGGAATTGTGTGGCTGGTCTGGCAGCCCCAGCCTTAGCTTTCCATCTGCTGCAGTATCTTCTTGGCGCGTTTGCATTGCAACTGATCGCGCAGGGGACTGTCGGGATCGATGTCCTTTTTACAGACCACGCATTTGTCGGCGCCGGAAATCGCGTTCAAACCACCGCAGCTGCCCTTGATGGTCTTGCCCATCAACAGCACACCCAAGGACATACCGACCACAATGATCAGCAAAAGGATGAATGCCAGAATAAAGGTGCTCATCTCGGTATCCGCCCCTCAGTTCGATCCCAGTGTATCACTGAATGCGCTGCTTTGTACCGTGATATAGGCATCATCTCCAGCATTGACATCTCGCGAGATGAAGAACACGGCAAGATCATGCTCTTCGGCCAGTTCCAACCCTTTTTCCTGCCCCAACGCCAGCATCGCCGTCGCCCACGCGTCAGCCAGCATTGCATCTTCCGCCAGAACCGTGACTGAGGTTGTCCTGTGGGTGATCGGACGGCCAGTGGTTGGGTCAATGATATGCGAATACCGAATGCCATCCTGTTCGAAGAAATTCTTGTAGTCGCCCGAGGTGGCCATGCCCAAATCGTCCAGTGGCACAATCAACTGAATGCTTTGTGAGCCGGTTTCGGGTTTTTCCACGCCAATACGCCAGCTTTCGCCTTTTTCGTTTTCGCCCTTGGCAACCAGATCACCACCGATCTCGACCATGTAATTCTCGACCCCGGCTTCTTGCAGGGCAGCCGCCACTGCATCAATGCCATAGCCCTTGGCGATGGCCGACAGGTTGATGCCAACGGCCGGATCGGATTTCGTCAGGGTGCCAGCCTCACGGTCGAGATTCAGCAGACGCGCCTGCCCCACCGATTCCAAGGCCGTGCGTATATCGACCTCGGCCGGAACCGGATCTTCGGGCTTGCGCGGGCCAAACCCCCACAGCTCGATGAGCGGGCCAAGCGTAATGTCGAATGTTCCGTTGCTTTTGGCATGCACGTCGTTCGCCGCTTCGATCACCAGCGCGAATTCGTCGGAAACCGCAATCGGGCCCGTGTCTTTTGAGGCTGAGAATGTCGAAACCTCGGAATTCGGATCCCAGTTGGACATCTTTGCATTAACGCGCGCCAGCGTGTTCTGCACGGCGGTTCCAAGCGCGGTTTCGTCCAGATCATCTCCAATAGCGGTGATATTGAAGGTTGTTCCCATCGTCTCACCCGACAGGCGCACGACATCGGGTTCTTTGTCAAACAGGCAGCCAGAAACAAAAAGTGCAAAGGCCAGAGCCGTCAAAAGGCGCATTGGGCGTTCTCCTGGAAAAAACCGTGCCCGGCATATGCCAGCGGCCCCAATCAGAGTCAAACCGGCCTAGAGTTTCAACGGCACGAACCCGAGTACAAGTAGCCCGAGGGCCGCCGGAACTCCGAACAGCCATGCACGCTTCTGCCATCCAGGAGGCTGCTGTTTCCACAGCTTCCGAAAATTGTGCCCACAGATCACGACGCCGAAAAAGATCAAAGCGGCTATGGGAGGGGTGAGATACAACTGGCTCACGTGGCCGGATTTCCTTGTAAAGTGGCGGAGTTGCGCCAGTTTATGAATTTGCACCCTATACAGAGTTTGTCCCTGCGCTAAGGTGAACCAGACAGCCAAATTCTGTGAAAGAGGAGACCGCCAATGGCCCCAAGCTCTTACCAGCCCCCGACACGCGGCGACAAGGGCGAGCCCGCCACCCGCAGCCAAACCGTCGAGTCGAATTTGTCGCAGACACAGTCAACCGTGGCCAAGCTTCTGGAAGGCAAGGGGGATGCGGTTTTTGCCGTTCGGCCAAACGACACGATTCATGCTGTCGTGGATATTTTGAAGGAAAAACGTATCGGTGCGGTTGTCGTGACAGATCAGAATGGCGCATTGCAGGGCATTTTGTCGGAGCGCGACATCGTGCGGCGCATGGCAGACACGCCGGGGCAAACCCTGCCGCAATCGGTCGAAGACCTCATGACGCACGAGGTGCATACCTGCGCCCCCGAGGATCGGCTGATGGACGTACTGAAAACCATGACCGAAGGACGTTTCCGCCATATGCCGGTGCTCAGCGATGGCCATTTGCGTGGAATAATAACCATAGGCGACGTGGTGCATTTCCGGCTGAAAGAGCTGGAATATGAAGCCCTTAGAATGAAGCAGATGATCGTTGGCTAGTTAACCTCGGGTTCCGAGGAGCTGAGACTACGTGCTCCAGGCATTGTCCTGGTGCCAATTTCAGCAACGGTCAAATAAATCGCAACACCAGCCTGCGCGATCACCGATGCATCGTGCAGTACCAGACGAAACGATCGTTTCTTGGCAAATTGGTTCTCAGGCCATCCTCGCACAGAATTGGGCTTGAGACAGATGACCCGGCATCCGGTGATCTGTCGAGGCCTGAATCTGCGTGGAAAGCACATACGGCTGACACGCTATCGCACATTCAGGTCCAAATCTCATGGATTTCGCGTTCTCGCGGTTTGCGGCCCATCACCCAACGCTTGGCGTTTTGAATGACAACTGGCCACTACAACCGTTCATCAGCCTGTTGAAATGAACCGAGCGTTACCGACGGAAATTTCGACCGCTGTCAGACGTCCAGTCGCGAACGCGCCCGTGTCGATGGAAATGACGCCGTTTGCAGCACTTGGGTCCGCGACGATGGTATGGCCGTGAACCACCCATTGTCCGTCGCTGCGTCGGATCTGCGAAAACTGGCGGCGACCCCATAGGCATGTTTGCCTGTGCTGGTTCTCAATGGGACGGGCCGGATCAAGGGCCGCGTGAACCGCCGTTACATTGCCGCTGGTCCAAATCAGCGGGCGCTTTTGGACCCAAGTCAAAAGCGTGCCCCCCATTGCCTGTCGCAACCGGGCTGCAACATCGACGAATTCTTCGTCGTCAAGCGCCTCGTCGATCCCTGTCACACCAAAGGATGCCAGGGTTTGCACCCCCCCGTTTCTCAGCCACAATCGGCTGCTGTATTCGGGCGTATTCAGAAATTGCAGCATCATTTCCTCATGGTTTCCCATGAGACAGACGATCCGCCGATCGGTTTGCGTGTCGAGGTTATGCAGGAACCGAAGAACTTGCGCACTTTGGTTCCCGCGATCGATGTAATCTCCGACAAAGACAAGAGGGCACCCGGGATCCAAACGGTCCAGAAGCGATTGAAGAAGGTCACACCGCCCATGAATGTCGCCAATTGCAAAAAACCGCTCGTCAGGCGCAAGCGCCGACAATTCCTCACTTTCTGGTGCCGGTTTACCGAACAGTTTTTTGAACCAAGTCAGTCTCATTAGATTTGATCAGTACCTTGGTGAGCATCCCGGGGCAATTGTCCCTTGGGGCTCGGCGTGTACCGTCCGTTGCGCAGATTTCGGGCAAACCTCGTTCAATCAAACATAACGTTTGGCTTGCAAACTCAATCCCGACCGTTGGTGATGCGGAACGAGTCGTTCAGAATGGTGGGTTCATATGTGGCTCTACGGGGACTCCGGACCCGTTGACGAAAACGCAGAAAGGTCACCAAGCGCCGCTGTGGATCTGGCGAATGGCTGACAAACTGGGAAAACCTCTTGACCTTGCTCAAGGGAAAGTATCCCTGAGAACCAAGAGTAAGTTATGCATCCGAGGGTTACATGAAACGAGTTCTGGTCACTGGTTCAGCGGGATTTATCGGGTTTCACCTTGCCGAGCTGCTGCTGTCAGAAGGGTACCGTGTGCATGGCTACGACGGAATGACGGACTATTACGATGTCGCACTCAAACAGCGCCGCCATCAGATGCTGTTGCAAAAACCCGGCTTCACCGCCACCGAAGACCTGCTGGAAAACCACGAGCGCCTGATGCAGGTGGCCGAGGAGTTTCAGCCCGAAGTGATCGTTCACTTGGCCGCACAGGCCGGAGTACGCTACAGCCTTGAACACCCGCGCAGCTATATCGACTCGAATGTCGTGGGCACCTTCAACGTTATGGAGATTGCCCGACAACATAAGGTGGATCACCTGCTGATGGCCTCGACTTCTTCCATCTATGGCGCCAGCGAAGATATGCCCTTTACCGAAGTGCAGAAAGTCGACAACCAGCTGACCATCTATGCCGCGACCAAAAAGGCGAATGAGGCGATGGGCCATTCCTATGCCCATCTTTGGGACCTTCCGACAACCATGTTCCGGTTCTTCACGGTCTACGGCACCTGGGGCCGGCCTGACCTGGCCTATTTCAAATTTGTGGCGGCGATATTGGATGGCCGCCCAATAGACATCTACAATCACGGCGACATGTTTCGCGATTTCACTCATGTGGAAGACCTTGTACGCGGCATCCGGTTGTTGATGGACGTTCTCCCGGTCCGGCCGGCCAGCAACGATGAAATTGAGGATGGCGACAGCCTGTCCCCGGTCGCGCCCTATCGCGTCGTTAATATCGGCAATGGCGACAAGGTGCGCCTGATGGATTTCATCGAAGCCATCGAAGATGCGGTGGGTCAGAAAGCCATCCGGAACTATATGCCGATGCAGTTGGGTGACGTTCCGGCAACCTGGGCCGATAACAGCCTGTTGCAACGACTGACAGGGTACCGGCCGCAAACTGCGTTCAAGGACGGTATTAACGAATTCGTCAAATGGTATCGCGACTATTACGGCAAGTGACGACGTCCGAAACCGGACTTTCCTGCCCCTCACCCCAAAAAGTAAACCGGCGCTTTAGGCGCCGGTTCCTTTTTTCTTATCCGCCAAAATCGTCGAGCATGATGTCTTCGCGATCCACGCCCAGATCCAGCAACATGTTGATGACCGACTGGTTCATGATTGGCGGGCCGCACATGTAGTATTCGCAGTCTTCCGGCGCCGGGTGGTTCTTGAGGTATTCCTCGTACAGAACATTGTGGATGAAGCCGGTGTAACCTTTCCAGTCATCCTCGGGCTGCGCGTCGGACAACGCGACATGCCATTCGAAATTCGGGAATTCCGCGGCAAGCTGGTCGAAGTCCTCGACAAAGAACATCTCTTTCTTGGAACGCGCACCGTACCAGAAGGTGATCTTGCGATCCTTGTTCTTCAAACGCTTGAGCTGGTCGAAGATGTGGCTGCGCATCGGCGCCATGCCGGCACCGCCGCCGATGAAGACCATCTCTTTGTTGGTCTCGCGTGCGAAGAACTCACCGAACGGACCCGAGATCGTGACCTTGTCACCCGGTTTCAGGTTGAAGATATACGAGGACATCTGGCCCGGCGGGATACCTTCCGAGCCCGGAGGCGGTGAAGCGACCCGGACGTTTAGCATTATCATGCCCTTTTCGTCCGGATAGTTGGCCATCGAATAGGCACGCTCGATCGGTTCGTTCACCACGGACTTGTATTGCCACAGATTGAAGCGATCCCAATCTTCGCGGTACTCCTCTTCGACATCGAAATCGGTATAGGCCAGCTGGTGTGCAGGCGCTTCGATCTGGATGTAGCCACCGGCGCGAAAGTTGACGTCTTCGCCTTCAGGCAGGTCCAGCGTCAGCGCCTTGATGAAGGTCGCCACGTTCTCGTTCGAACGAACGGTGCATTCCCACTTCTTGACGCCGAAGACCTCTTCGGGAACTTCGATGTTCATGTCCTGCTTGACCGCCACCTGACAGGACAGGCGGTCGCCACAGGCGGCCTCGCGCTTGGTGATATGGCTTTCCTCGGTCGGCAGGATCGAGCCGCCACCCGAGTGCACCCGAACGCGGCATTGGGCGCAAGTGCCACCACCGCCGCAGGCGGACGGGACGAAGAGTTTCTCGGCCGCAAGCGTCTGAAGCAACTTGCCGCCTGCAGGAACCGAAATTGTTTTCTCACCGTTGATGGTGATGTTGACGTTTCCGGTCGACACCAGTTTGGACCGGGCGGCCATGATGATCGCCACCAATGCCAGAACGATCAGCGTGAAAAGGATGACGCCTAAGCTAAACGTTTCCATCGGCCCCTCCTTACAGTTTCACGCCCGAGAAGGACATGAAGGCCATCGCCATCAGTCCCGCGGTGATGAAGGTGATCCCCAGACCCTGAAGGCCATCGGGAATGTCCGAGTATTTCAGTTTTTCCCGAACGCCCGCCATCGCGGTGATTGCCAGCGCCCAGCCAAAGCCGGAAGACAGACCATAGGTCGCGGCTTCGGCAAAGTTATAGTCGCGCTCCACCATAAACAGCGAACCACCCAGGATGGCGCAGTTCACCGTGATCAGCGGCAGGAAGATCCCCAGCGCGTTGTAGAGCGGAGGGAAATACTTATCCAGGATCATCTCGAGTATCTGAACCATCGCTGCGATCACGCCGATATACGAGATCAGGCCAAGGAAGGTCAGGTCCACATCCGGGAAGCCGGCCCATGCCAACGCACCCGGTTTCAACAGGTAGTTCAGCAGCAGGTTGTTGGTCGGCACAGTGATCGCCTGCACCAGCATCACCGAGATACCCAGACCCAGCGCGGTCGAAATCTTCTTGGACACGGCGATGAATGTACACATGCCGAGGAAGAAGCTGAGCGCAAGGTTTTCAACAAAGATGGCCTTTACGGCCAGAGAGATGAGCCCTTCCATCAGTGCGCCTCTACCTGCTGGATTTTGTATTCACGCTCTTCCACCTGGTTCGGCTTCCATGTGCGGAATGCCCAGATGATCAGACCGATGATGAAGAACGCCGAGGGCGGCAGCAGCAGCATGCCGTTGGGCACGTACCAGCCGCCATTGTTCACGGTCTCGAGGATTGTCACACCGAACAGGGATCCCGCTCCGAACAATTCGCGAATAAAGCCGACCAGCAGCAGGATCAGGCCGTAGCCCATTCCGTTGCCCATGCCGTCGATAAACGACGCAACCGGTGGGTTCTTCATCGCAAACGCCTCGGCGCGTCCCATCACGATACAGTTGGTGATGATCAGGCCAACGAAGACCGACAGGGTTTTCGAAATCTCAAAAGCGTAGGCCTTGAGAATCTGATCCACCAGGATCACCAGCGAGGCGATGATCACCATCTGCACGATGATCCGGATCGAACCCGGGATCTGGTTGCGCAGGCACGAGATGAAGAAGGACGAGAACGAGGTCACAAAGATCACTGCCAGCGCCATCACGATGGACACTTGCAGCGAAGAGGTCACCGCAAGCGCCGAACAGATGCCCAACACCTGCAGCGTGATCGGGTTGTTGTCGACAAGCGGGTCGACCAGCATCTCTTTCTTGGTCTGAGACATCAGAATTCTCCTGCTTGCAGTTTGGCCAGGAACGGAGCGTAGCCCGCGTCGCCCATCCAGAATTTCACCAGGTTATCGACACCGACCGAGGTCAGCGTGGCGCCGGCCAACGCATCGACATAGAATTCGGGTCCGGCGGCGGGTTGCGTTTTGGCGACGGTAATCTGAAGATCGCCGGCATCGTCACGCAGTTTCTTTCCGCTCCACAGTGCTTTCCAGCGCGGGTTGTCCACCTCGGCCCCAAGGCCGGGGGTTTCGCCATGCTGATAGAACTGCAGGCCGAAGATATCGTTGCCGTTGTTTTCCAGCGCGATAAAGCCATATAGCGTGGACCACAGGCCATAGCCGTGCAGTGGCAGGATCACTTTGTCCAGATCACCAGCGTCGTCGCGCAGCAGATAGATCACGCGGTACTTGGACTTGCGGCCAATGCCCGCTGGATCATCATCGAGTGCCACGCTCAGCTCAGGATCGCTGGCTGCGGCAATATCGTCGAACGTCGCCGGGTCGAATTGGTCATCGACGAATTCGCCAGTGGTCAGTTCCAATACGTGTGGCTCGAACGCTGCGAAGGCTTCGGTTACGTCGATGCCGGGTTCATAGACACCGGCCACCTGCAATACGTTGACCTGCTTGTCCTTTAGCGCGTTGGCCTCCTGCACCGGGCGCAGGCTAACCGCAGCGGCGGACACGATCATCGACGCGACGAGGCAGACGGCGACGGCGATAAAGATCGTCTTGCCGACGGAATCCGGCGAAGCCGCCAGAAACTTGGCAATCGCGCCTTTGGGTTCCGGGGATTGCGTATCAGACATGGCGACGCGCCCTCCGTTTGATGTTTGCCTGCACGACGAAATAGTCGATCAGCGGTGCGAAGACGTTGCCGAACAGAATGGCCAGCATCATGCCTTCGGGGAAGGCCGGGTTCACCACACGGATCAACACAACCATGACACCGATCAGCGCGCCGTAGATGTAGCGGCCCATGTTGGTGTGGCTGGCGGAAACCGGTTCAGTCACCATGAAAGCCAGACCAAAGGCGTAGCCACCCAATACAACATGCCAGTACCAAGGCATCGCGAACATCGGGTTGGTATCTGATCCGATCAGGTTCAGCAGCCAGGTAAACACGATTGTCCCGGCCAGACAGCCGACGATCAGGCGATAGTTGGCAATCTTGGTGATCAGCAGGAAGGCAAGACCGATGATACAGGCCAATGTCGAGGTCTCACCAAAGCTGCCCTGAATGGTACCATAGAAGGCGTTCCACCATGTGATGCCGTCGGCGGCCAGCGCCTGATATCCATCTGCTGCCGAAACAGCCAGTGCGGTTGCGCCCGAGAATCCGTCAACAGGTGTCCATATCGCATCGCCCGACATTTGTGCCGGATAGGCGAAATACAGAAAGGCACGACCCACAAGCGCGGGATTGAGGAAGTTCTTGCCGGTGCCGCCGAACACCTCTTTGCCGATCACTACCCCGAAGATGATGCCCAAAGCGACCTGCCACAGGGGCGTGGTCGCAGGCATTATCAGCGTGTAAAGCATTGAGGTAACAAGAAAACCCTCGTTCACTTCATGGCCGCGCACGGTGGCAAAGATAACCTCGAAGATACCGCCTGCGACAAGCGTGACGATGTAGATCGGCAGAAAGTACAGCAACCCGTGCACCACGTTCGCAAAGATACTGGACGGGTCCAGAGAAATGCCGAACAACTGCAAAAGTGCGATCCGCCAGCCGGTGGCCGAGTCCGGACCCAGCGTGGCAATGGCCGAATTGGCCTGATAGCCGGTGTTCCACATCCCCCACAAGATACAGGGGATCGTCGCGATCACGACGTAAGTCATGATCCGCTTCATATCCACATAAGACCGCGCGTGGGGGGCGACAGTGGTTACGGTTTTCGGAGTATAGATGAAACTTTCCACCATCTCGTAGATGGGGAAAAACTTCTCGTACTTGCCGCCCTTGGTAAAGTTCGGCTCGATCCGGTCAAAGAAGTTGCGCAAACCCATTCGGATCAGCCCTCCTTTTCAATCTTGGTCAGGCAGTCGCGCAGCGCCAACCCGTATTCATATTTCGCCGGGCAGGCAAAGCCGACAAGGCCCAGATCCTCTTCGTCCAACTCCAGCGCACCCAGCGCTTGTGCCGTGTCGGTGTCCATCACCAGCAGCGCGCGCAGCAACTGCGTCGGCAGGTAATCCTGCGGCATCAGCTCCTCGAACGTGCCGGTGGGCACCATCGCCCGGCGGCCACCATTCAGGTTACTGGTGAAAGCAAACAGTTTCTTGGCAAAGGCCGAGCCCAGAACCGGCTGCACGGCGTATTTCGATGGCATCGGACGAATCCAGCCCATCGGGATCTGGTCGGGGTCCTCGCGAATGATGGTGATCTGGCGCGCAAAACGCCCCAAATACGCGGTCGGTCCTTCTGCATGCTGCCCGGACAGGACCGATCCCGAAATAATGCGCGCCGTCCCGTCAATATTGACCTCATGACGGGTCAGATCCTCGGTCGAGGCCCCCATAACGGTTCGGATCAGGCGCGGCTGCCGGGCACCCGGCCCTGTCAGGCCGATCACGATGTTCGGATCCAGATGCCCGGATTGCATCAGGCGACCAATGGCGATTACGTCCTGATAGCCGACGGTCCAGACCTGCTTATCTCCGGCCAGAGGCTCAAGAAAATGGATATGCGTACCTGCCAGCCCTGCAGGATGAGGGCCGGAAAACCCGGCTGTTTCGACACCCGGCAGATCGGCACCGAGGATCGAGGCACCGTCCTTCTGGCAGAGATAGGTCTTGCCATCCGTCAATTGCGACACGGCAGCTAGACCCGCTGCGAATGCCTCACCGGCATCAGCGATAATCAGGGCTGCATCAGGCGCCAGCGGATCGGTGTCCATGGCAGTGACGAAGATCGAAGCTGGTTTACTACCGGGTTCCGGCATTTTCGAGTACGGTCGGGTCCGGAAAGCCGTCCACAAACCGGCGGCACAGAGTTTTGCGGTAACGCCTTCGGCACTGCCCGCATCGCCGGTGCCCGAGAAATCGACGCCTGGGTCATTGGCGTCGGAAACTTCGATCACAACGCTTTGCAACACGCGGCGGGCGCCGCGATTGATCGCGACGACCTTGCCGGTAAGGGGCGCGACCATCATAGCGTCCGGTGCATCCTTGTGACAGAACAGCGGAGTGCCGCGCTGAACCTCGTCGCCTTCCTGCACCAGCATCCGGGGTTTCAGGCCGATGTAATCACCGCCCAATACGGCCACCGTGGAAAACTCCGGTCCTGGCTGGATGGTCTGATCGGGTGCGCCTTCTATCGGCAGGTCCAACCCTTTTTTCAGTTTGAAAGTTTGCATGTGGCTACGTTCTTCCAAGCTTTTTTCCTGCGCCCGCTGATTGCGACGTCCCGTTAGGGGTCATCCAATAGCTTGGCTTTTTTCGGCAACGGTCGCAAAAGCGGCGAAAACCGTCCAAAATCCGTAGGCGTTATTCCGATTACGGCTCCTTTACGCGGGGATGGGGCCAAACGCAAACCTGTTACCGCAGAAACTGGTGGCCGATCAGCATTTTTTCTATGGATATGCCGCGATTCCGGGCTGTTTGACCACACTCATTTGCCGGTCGCACCCAATGGCTATCCGGTGTAAGCAGCCAAAATGGAAAATGCCGATGAACAAGAGATATTCCTGATTGCCACACCAGGGCTCGAAGCGCCTTTGTTCGCCGAAACCGTCCAAAACGGATTCGCCGCTGCGCGGATCGTTCCTGGCGGTGTCGTTTGCCGGGGAAGCTGGCCTGAAGTCTGGCGGGCAAACCTTGTGCTACGGGGGGCCAACAAGGTTCTTGTTCGTCTGGGCAGTTTTCCGGCCGTGCATCTTGCGCAGCTTGATAAGCGCGCCCGCAAGTTTCCCTGGGCCGGCGTGTTGCGCCCCGACATCCCGATCAAAGTAGAGGCGACCAGCCGAAAATCACGCATCTACCATGCCGGGGCTGCGCGTCAGCGCGTGGAAAAAGCCATAGCTGAGACGCTCGGCGCTCCCATCTCGTCCGATGCCACATTGCGCGTCCTGCTGCGAATCGAAAAGGACATCTGCACGTTCTCGGTCGACAGTTCGGGCGAGCCTTTGCACAAACGAGGTCACAAATCCGCGGTGGCCAAGGCACCGATGCGCGAGACCATGGCGGCGATGTTCCTGCGTGAGTGCGGGTTCGATGGAACCGAACCTGTTCTGGATCCCATGTGCGGCTCGGGTACATTTGTGATCGAAGCGGCCGAGATTGCGTCCGGCTTGGTTCCCGGCCGGTCTCGCCACTTCGCCTTCGAAGATCTTGTGACGTTTGACGAGCAGGGCTGGCAGGACATGCGGCGCAACGCAATCGCGAATTCGACAGACCTTAAATTCTGGGGGTCGGATCGGAATGCAGGCGCCGTCGAGGCATCGTCGACCAACGCCTCGCGGGCGGGTGTTGCGGAGTTTACGCGTTTTCAGCAACGTTCAGTCAGTGATCTGAAACCGCCAGTGGGACCGCCGGGCCTGGTCATGGCCAATCCGCCCTATGGCGCGCGGATCGGCGACGAAAAACGCTTGCGCTCGCTTTATGGCAGCCTCGGAAAGGTTCTGATGAGCCGTTTCCACGGCTGGCGCGTCGGGATTGTCACCAACAATAACGCACTGGCCCGCGCGACACGGCTGCCCTTGCTG
This sequence comes from Ruegeria sp. HKCCD6647-2, assembly GCF_057221075.1. NCBI lineage: Bacteria > Pseudomonadati > Pseudomonadota > Alphaproteobacteria > Rhodobacterales > Roseobacteraceae > Ruegeria > Ruegeria sp. HKCCD6647-2. Next base: position 253,232 of record NZ_JBWVBD010000003.1, read on the forward strand.
CCTCCCGGCCCGGTTGTTGATCACGGGGGCACAAAAATCCGTTTGTACCGAACTGACCCCTTGCCCTGATCAAGGTCCGGCCCAGAACACAGATCTGACCGCTAACCGGAAGTGGATCGGGGTGTGGCCTTCGATTCAGACTGGGGGCAAACGCGCCCTGGATCACGCATCGCGCTGAGCGATCCAGTCATGATCAGGATCGTTTTTGAAGCGCCATTTACGCAGCGGTCCGGCCATGACGTTCAGATAATACATCTCGTACCCGTAAGGCGCCCCACATGGATGGTGACCGCGTGGGACAAGCACGACATCGCCATCCTTGACCGCCATGGTTTCGTCCAGGCTGCCATCTTCGGAATAGACCCGTTGAATCCCAAAGCCCTGCGCGGGGTTCAGCCGGTGGTAATAAGTTTCCTCCAGATAGGTCATGTTGGGAAAGTCATCCTCGTCATGACGATGGCTGGGATATGATGACCAGTTGCCATCCGGTGTAAACACCTCGGTCACCAGCAGGCTGTCGGCCACATCACGACCCTCCATGGCGATATTGTTGATATAGCGCATGTTTTGACCGGTTCCGCGGGGGGTCAGCTCGATACCCTCCGGCCCGAGACACCTGGCCGGGTAGTTGCCCTTGCCCGGCGCGCTGCACACGGCCAGGACGCATCGTGTGGTGGCAGTCGCGGACCACGCATTTTCATTCGGGACATACGCGCAGTGCGGCGGTGTCTTTTCAAACACGCTCATCCGCCCGCCCATTTCTCCAAAATCCAAACTGTCGCAGGACAGTTTCGCCTTGCCTTCGACCAAGACCAGAATGACCTCGCGGTCACCGGTCGCCTCGGACACGGTTTCGCCCGGTTCAAGATGATAAAGGCCAAATCCGACATAGCTCCAATCAGGACTCTGCGACCCTTTTGCGTTGGCCGCGGTGATGTCATGCACTTTGCCTGTGGACGACGTTGGTTTCCGCAGCAGATCAGTCATCCGAGTTCTCCGGTTTGTAAGTCAGCAACAGAGCGTAGACGCACCACGCCCCTACCCCTCCAAACACAAGCGCCCATACCGGAGCGCCAATTAATAATTCAAGTACCGCCCAACCCAGACAGGCCACAACCAAGGCGACCCGCACCCAGAGCGGTCGAAACCAGGGGTGAGACGTGTCGAACATTGCGATCTCAGCTCCGATCCAACCCGAGGTCGTGGGTGGCTTGTTTCAGCCCGGCCAGCCCCATGGACTGATCGCCAAACGTGTTTTGAACCTCGGGGGCTTCACAGGCTCCGGAATTGCAATGAGCTAAGCAGAACGGCAATCTAGGCGCCGGACCGGTAGCGATCATGAAGGCGTCGGTCTCGTCCACAGATTCCACCTTAGTTCCCATGTGGTGATGATATACCGGATCAAGCTCTTGTTCCCCGCAGTATTGAGCAAACTTTTCGACTTTTTCTCCAAACTCCGCCATCTCATTCGCGCCCGGAACCGGTGCGTTGTCTATGGGTGCATCAAGCGCCTTCGCCAATTTCGCGGATTTCCACACATTGCACGGTTTGCCGCCATTGTGCTTGTTCAGATGCGGCTGAATTGCGGCCTTTTCACCCTCAACCGAATGCGCCAGAAGGTTCAGAGAATGACAGCCCGAAATGAGCTTCAGCCCATGCGCGCCCAACACTTGTTTCAGTGCTTCGAATAGGATCATGTGACTGTCCGACTTAACATCCAGCTCATGTGCGCAAGCGTGTTTGGCATTTCTGGCGGACCTCATTCCGTTCGTCCCTGTCACTGAGATCGTGCACCGTACAGATCCACCAAATAACTGTTAATGGCGATAGAATTGAATGCCCAAACTGCGGTTCGCTCAGAGGATTTCGCTCATCGCAACGACACGACCTTCCGCCACGGACTTCAACGCCGCTTCCGACAGGGCCAGCGCCATCATTCCGTCATAGCCTGATGGCGAAGCGACCGCGCCGTCGCGAATTGTGGCGACAAAAGCCGCGATTTCAGCCGCATAGGCTTCGGTGTAGCGAGTCATGAAGAAATCGTGCAGTGGCGGGCGTGTGTACCCGCTGCCATTTGCGATCTCGATCGAAACAGGTCGTTGGTTTTCAGCCGAGACCATACCTTCGGAGCCGAACACCTCGATCCGCTGGTCATAGCCATAAGTGGCGCGGCGCGAATTCAGGATAGTACATTGCTTTCCCGTTGCGGTTGTCAGAACCACAGTTGCAGTGTCGAAATCATTGTGTTCGGCGACCTTGGGATCGACCAGAACCGAAGCTGTGGCCTGCACCGTCGCGATTTCTTCGTCCAGCAGGAAACGAGCCATGTCGAAATCATGAATCGTCATATCCCGGAAAATACCGCCGGAGACATCGATATATTCGAAAGGAGGCAAACCCGGATCGCGCGAGGTGATGGTGACCTGCTCGACTGCACCGATTTTGCCATCGACGATTGCCTGTTTCACGGCACCGAAATGGGGGTCAAAGCGGCGGTTAAAGCCAAGCATCAGCCGGGCATCGTTTTCCTTAGCAACTGCGAGGCAAGCCTTGACCCTGTCCAGGCTCAGGTCCACCGGCTTCTCACAGAAGATCGCCTTACCGGCTCGCGAGAACTGCTCGATCAGGTCTGCGTGCGTATTGGTGGGCGTACATATTATGACCGCTTCGACGGCTTCATCACCGGCGATTTCATCAATGCTGCAAACCGCGCAACCGTACTGTTCAGCGATAGCCTGCGCAGCCTGCGGATATGCATCCGAGACCGCAACCAGTTCAGCATCGGGGTCGCCTGCAATTGCCTGAGCGTGAACCCTTCCGATCCGTCCAGCACCAAGCAGAGCCATTCTTGTTGTCATTATGAACCTCATCGTTTCACCCGGCGGCGCCGGGACTGATTGTGTGCTTCTTTCATCATGCCCGTCCGGCATACCGAAGACCGCGGATCAGAGTTTGTCTGACGCCAGGTCGATTCGAATCATGACACCACCGCACCAAGATCGGCCACCAAATCGGACAGGATTCAATATCTGTTTCTGACCACGGTCGTATAGCTCAGGACGAATGTGAAGGACATGACGATCTCTGCCTGTTTTGCGGGCGGTCAACAGCAAGAACAACTGTCAGGACCAAATAAACCAAACGGCTATGGCTTCACATCTTCCTGGCGACCGCTGCCTTCGCTCGCATTGAAGTGAAGCATGTCTTCAACAAACAACTCGACGGCCCGCCGGCTCGCATGCGCCAATCGGGTTGCAAGAAAAAAGGTCGAGTTCCAATTCAACCGCTCCGGGGCAAGATCCCTGAGCTTGCCGTTGTGTTCCCAGCTCTGCGCAAAATGCACAGGAAGTGTCCCCAGATAATGACCGGTCTCAATCAGTGCGGCCATTGCCTCCATATTTGCTACGACGGCAGGCAATTCAGAGGTTGCCAGTTCCGGTGAAACGAACATGTCGTAGGAGCGTTGGCAAATCTGGTACCGAGACAAAACTTCCGGGCCGATCTCCTTGTCCGGCGTTTCGAAAAGTGGATGACCGCGCCCGCAATACAGCCGGTGTTCCTCATGGCAAAGTTCGATGTAGTTGAGCTCGGGCACCTGATTTCGGAACGGCGCAACAGCGACGTGCAGGTCGCCAGTGATCAATCGCTGGGTCAGTTCGGTTGGCGAGGCGACCACGATCTCCAACCGAACCTCGTTCGGGCGATCCAGAAATCTCTGCAAAGATTTGGTCAGGTGCAGGTCTGCCAGTGTACTGACCGTATCCACCACTCCAATGCGCAAATCCCCGGTAATGGCGTCGCGCAGTTCCAGCAGCTCTGCATCGAAATCCCGAACGTTTCGCAAAATCTCACCCGCTTTCCTGTATGCAATGTCACCTCGTTCAGTCAGGCGAAAGCCACCCCGTCCTCGCTCGCACACACGGTAGCCGAGCGCTGCTTCCAGATCACGGATTCGTATGCTGATCGCCGACTGGGTGATACCCAACGCATATTGCGCATCCGTGAATCCACCACATTCGACGACAGTCACGAAGGTCTCCAACAACGTATTTCTAAGCAGTTTCAACAGGTATTCGCCCTTTAAGATCTTTCGTTTTAGTTACATGAAAAGTCCTTATGTGAACATAATCAATATGATATTTTTTTGTGTAAATTTCTGTGCTGTCCTGACCCTCGATCTCCAAACCGCAATTGATCAATGGGAGGAAACCAGCATGACATTTACCCTTCGGCACGTAAGAAACTCCGCTGCCGCCACTCTGCTCAGCCTGGCGCCGCTGACCGCAGTGGCCGAAGACTGGAAATTCGCCATCGAAGAGATTCCAGGCTCGATCATGGACGCCTATGCGCAAGAGTTCAAATCGCGCATCGAGGCCGCCACGGATGGCGAAGTGACCGTGACCGTCTATCCGATGGGCACCTTGGGCACGCCGACCGAGACGGTCGAGCAGGCCGCCGATGGCGTCATCCAGTTCACCAATGTCTCGATCGGAAATCTGGGTACCGTTGTGCCTGAAAGTCAGGTCTTTCTGCTTCCCTACCTGCTGCCGTCCGATCCGGCTGCGATCTCGAATATTCTCAGCAGCTCGGAAACCATCTATGGGCCGCTGAACGAAGATTTCCGCAAGCGTGGTCTGGAGGTTCTGACCATGTATTCCGAAGGTCCTCAGGTCTGGACCACAAACCGCGAGATTCGCACGCCCGAAGACTTCGACAACTTCAAGATGCGCGTGATGGTGTCGCCGATCCTATTGGAAACTTACAAGAACATGGGCGCCAGCCCGACACCGCTGCCGTTTGGCGAAGTGTTCGGTGCGCTGCAACTGGGTGCTGTCGACGGTCAGGTCAACCCGATCCCGACCATCGAAGAGATGAAGTTCTACGAAGTCACCAGCCACCTGATCTGGGCTGGTGAGCAAGAGCTTGTCACCACAGTTGTAGCCGGGTCCGACTGGTTCGAAACCCTCAGCCCCGACCGTCAGCAACTGGTGCGTGACACGATGGCCGACATGACCGGCTTCATCGACGGTGTAGTTACCGATTTCAATCAGCAGCGTCTGGACATCATCAAGGAAGCCAAGCCGGATATCGGTCTGGTCGTCCTGAGCGAAGAAGAGCGTGACGCGTTCCGCGAGCGCAGCACCGGCACCTCGGCGGCCTATGTCGAGACCGTCGGCGACCGCGGTCAGGAACTGCTGGACGCGCTGCAGGCGGAACTGTCGGGCAACTGATCCCTCCCCCACCACTTACGCAAAGCTTCCTCACGCGCCCTGCGCGTGAGGCATTCAAAAAAGGGAGGACACCATGCACAGCAGCACTGCCACTCCCTTCGGCTTTCTGGGAAAGATTGACGCCGTCATCGAACGGGTCGAAGTCTGGATCCTGGGCTGGGGGATCATCCTGATGGCCGTCAACACCATCGCCAATGTCTTTGGCCGGTATGTGTTCAACCAGTCCATCTATTTTTCCGAGGAACTGAACGAGTTTCTGATCGTCATCGTTACCTTCATGGGGCTGGGCTATGCCACCCGCAAGGGCATCCACATCCGCATGTCGGCCATCTATGACGCACTGCCGATCAAGATGCGCAAGGGGCTGATGGTGGTGATCGCTGCAACAACTGCCGTCGTCATGGCCGTTCTGGCATGGTACGCGCTTGAGTATGTTCAGAAAGTCGCTTCGCGCGGACGGATCACCCCGGCGCTGCAACTGCCACTCTATTTAACCTATGTCTGGGTGGTTATCGGTCTGGCACTGGCCTCGTTCCAATATCTGCTGACGGCGATCCGAAACCTGAATTTCGCCGAGGAGGAGGTCTACGTCTCCTACCTCGAAGTCGACAGTTACGAAGATCCGGAAACCGCAGCAGCTATCCAACGCTTTGAAGAATCCGCGGAGGCAGACAAATGACCGAGTTGATGCTGGTCGTCATGATCGTCCTGCTGCTGGCAGGTTTCCCGATGAAAATGCCGCTGATCGCGGCGGCGGTGCTGGGATTCCTTGTTTATTTCCCTGACATGAACATGCAGATCCTGATCCAACAGATGATCGGCGGGGTGAAACCCGCCGCGCTGATCGCGGTGCCGATGTTCATCCTGGCCGCCGACATCATCACACGGGGACATTCCGCCAACCGACTGATCGATCTGGTGATGAGCTTCATGGGTCATATCAAGGGCGGGCTGGCGATTTCGGTCACCAGCGCGTGTGCGCTGTTCGGCGCGGTCTGCGGCTCGACCCAGGCCACGGTTGTGGCCATCGGTGGCGCCATGCGGCCCCGGATGCTGAAATCGGGTTACAGCGACAGTTTCTCGATTGGCCTGATCGTAAACGCCGCTGACCTTGCCTATCTGATCCCGCCCTCGATTGGCATGATCATTTATGGTGTGGTGTCAGGCACCTCGATCTCTCAGCTGTTTATTGCTGGCATCCTGCCGGGTCTGCTGATCGTGGTCCTGTTCTCAGCCTATTGCATGGTCTACGCCTATCGCCATGACATACCCGTCTTGCCCCGCGAGGGCTGGGGGCAGAGATTCACAGCCCTGCGAAAGGCACTGTGGCCCATGGGCTTTCCTGCCATCATTGTTGGCGGCATCTATGGCGGCGTCTTCTCACCGACCGAGGCGGCGGCGATCTGTGTGCTCTATGCTGTCGTGCTGGAGGTTGTGATCTTCCGCTCGATTAAGGTTGGTGACCTTTTTGATATTGCCTTGTCCACCGGAGCAATCACCTCGGTCGTCTTCATCCTGATCGCAGCGGGTGCGGCGTTTAGCTGGACGCTCAGCTTTGCTCAGGTGCCACAAACCATCATCGCCGCGCTGGGGCTCGAACAGGCAAGCCCGCTGATGGTGCTGCTTGCCATCAACGTGGCCTTTTTTGTCGGTTGCATGTTCGTGGACTCGATCGTAGTCATCCTGATCCTCGTCCCGATCTTCGCCCCAATGATCAAAGCCAGTGGTTTGGATCCGGTATTGGTCGGCGTCCTGATCACGCTTCAGGTCGCCATCGGAGCGGCCACACCACCTTTCGGCTGCAACCTGTTCACCGCCATCGCCGTCTTCCGCCGCCCCTTTGTCGAGGTCGTGCGCGGCGTGCCCCCGTTTCTTATCATCCTTTTGATTGTGACGGGCTTGCTGGTAGCCTTCCCTCAAATCGCCCTGTTCCTTCCGGAACTGGCCTATCGTTGAACCACAATAAACGGAGAATTCATGTCGGGACATGGTTATGAATCTGGTCGCCTGAACCTGCCCTTCGTCGGCATCTCGACCTTTGGCAAGAAACCCTATGTCGAGAACTGGGACGAAATTGATGCGGATGTCGCGATCCTTGGTGCACCGTTTGACTTTGGTTGCCAGTTCCGATCCGGCGCACGGTTCGGGCCGCGGTCTGTTCGCGAGGCTTCGACCCTGTTCAGCTTTGGACACGCCGGAGCCTATGATCACGAGGATGACGCCACCTATCTCGGCAGTGATGTGCGTATCGTCGATCTGGGCGACGCCGATATCATCCACACCAAGACCGAAGAAAGCCACGCCAACATAGAATACGGCGTCAAAAAGATCCTGGATGCGGGCGCCATCCCGGTCACGATCGGCGGAGACCATTCGGTCAACATCCCCTGCATCAATGCCTATGCCGAGGATTGTGCCCGGAACGGTCCGATCCACGTCGTCCAGATCGACGCCCATCTGGATTTCGTCGATGAACGTCACGGCGTGACGGTCGGACACGGCAATCCGATGCGGCGCGCGATCGAAAAGGACTATGTCTCAGGCATGACGCAGTTGGGGATTCGCAACGTCTCGTCCACCGCGAAAGAGGGCTATGATGATGCCCGCGCGCGCGGCTCGGATATCCTGTCAGTGCGCCAGGTGCGAAAGCTGGGTACTCAAGGCGTTCTGGATCGCATACCGGCAGGCAGCCGCTATTACGTGACAATCGACATTGATGCCTTCTGCCCATCAATTGCCCCGGGCACCGGGACGCCCAGCCATGGTGGGTTCCAGTATTACGACGTACTGGAAATCCTGCAGGGCCTGACCAAACGCGGTGACGTCGTCGGCATTGATCTGGTCGAGGTCGCGCCGGCTTACGACCCTGGCGAGAGCACTCAGATACTGGCCGCGCAGCTATTGTTGAACTTCATCGGGTTCATCTTTCACAATAAGACCTGATCGGGCAAATCCAGCCATCCAAACAAGGCGTTTCGTGCGCCTTGTTTTACTTCCAGAGTTGCATGTGACTATGGGGAACTGCGCTTACTCAGGATTTGAAGGGTCTGCAACATATCATCCAGCCCGTGGCAAGGCTTTACCCCAAGGGCCGTCAGCTCATCCGAAACGTCCACAGGCATATCCGAGTTGGATTTGTCGGCAATCTGGTTCAGTTTACCTCCGATCAAAACGGGCATCACCTGCCTCCGACGGCGAAGCTGGTTCTGAACCTCATGGGCGTAGCCAAGCGCGATTCCGTTATAGGTGCTGACCGCAATTACATCTGCCTCGGCCTCGCAAGCGCTGGCCACAAGTGTTTCGGGGTCCAGCGCAACTCCAGCATCCGTAACCCGCACTCCCAGTCCTTCGAGCGCTTGCCGCACTAGATAAGCCCCATGCTCATGCACATCTGTTGTTCCCAGAACCACGTGTATGCCTTTCAGACCTTCGCTCCGCTGGAGGTTCCTACGAACCCAACCCCGCGCCATTTCATCCAACTCCCGTGCCCAATCCGCCGGGACGAGCGGCCGGTGGTTGGCATCGGTCGGATGCCCCTGCCCCCACAGCGCTTCCATCCGTTTGGCACCCAGCCTGCGAATGGCCAGCATCAGAGCAGCGGGGTCCGAGATGTCGACCCCACGCTCGGCCAGACCAGCCAACGCTGCCCTTGCAAAACCACGCCCACCCCGGACCAGTTTTTGTGCCATGGCATCAACCAACGCACGATCAATCAGTTGTGCGTGGCCCGGAGCGTGTTCCACCAGCCGCGCCGCAAGAGTTTGCGCATCCAGAATCTCATCCACATCCGGAATCCGGATATTTTCCGTGACCGGAACCGGATTGATCGCGTGACCGGTATGAGCATTTGTCAGCGCACAAATATCGGTCAGCAGGTAAATGGCGAGGCTGGCATGATTTGCAGCCGGTTCGCCTTGATAAGCGACCGTGTTGCCAAAGATCATCGTACCCGGCGTTTCAATCTCTTGCGCCAGCGCGGCGTGAAAGGCCGACCGTGTCAGCGGGTCGCAAAAGTGGTGCCCAAAACAAAATGAGGCCCGGGCTCCGATCAGATCTTCGACGATGTACTTTTCGACCAGCATCATGCCAAAGGCACTTGTCACGTCCAGAAACAGTCCCGCAAATCCATCATCCAGATTGGAATGCACCAGAATTTCAACCGGTTGCGCGGCAATCAGCCCAAGCGATGTGACTGTTGCCTCGGTTGTGGCCACGTCGTCGTCCCAGAATGGCAGTCGAAACGTGAAATACTGCCCCAGATTGCCAATGGCTGTCACCCCGGCTGCGATGGCAGCTTTTGTGTTTTCCAAAGCCCCGGGTAACCCAAGCATGAAATCTCCGAAATGCGCGGCGGCGGGGCTGGCATTGGCGATCCGTTCGAAATCCTCGGGTCCGGACAGCACGATGCCGGTACCCCGCCCGGCAGTCGCGCGATGCTCGGGCGGATAGCCCATCGACCAATCCAACGTAATGCCGAAACGGTCGATCTCTAAACCACGCGCCAAGCCCATCTCGTGCAATCGGGTCATCGCGTTCACCGTGCGGTCAATGCTGCGAAATCCGATATGGGCGTGTTGCATGATGCAACCTTTGGCGGCCTGCGCGCGTTTGTACTCTGCTTCGGATTCCACATTCTTGCTGTCCAGAAACAGGTTTCGGCCCAGAGCCCACTCTGCGGCCATGGCTCGGCCCCGCTGCAAAAGTACCGTGCCCGGCACCATCTGCTCGGCAATCAGCTCCGGATCCGATGTCACGAATGCCCCCTTTGGCTGTCTGAGCCCTCCTGTCGAGACAGATCCACTGTTTCACGTCAATGCAATAAGCGTAAACCGCAAAACCAAGCATGGATTATCATCCGAAACGGCTCCTAGTCCGGCGCGGGCTCCACTCGCTGCAACCTCTCGCGAACGGCCAGAACCGAGGAATACGTCGATACGCAATATGGCACGACAAAGGTGAGGGCAATTTTTAGGATCACCCCCGCATCGACGGACCCCGTTAATACCCGGTCTCCGTGATTGATTACTGCCAGTACGGCACCAACAATGAACGCAATTCTAAGCGCCCGCATCACCACGCTGCGTTCGGTGGCAATATTCCAGAACCCTTCGACTTCACCACTGTTGGACATTTTTCGATCCTGACCCCTGGAGCCTTGGTTTTGCGATCACACCGCCGTTCGATAGCAGCTTCACAGAATTGATCCAAGTTTTGGCAGGCAATGTGACTTGATGAAAAATCTCGCCGGTTTTGCTGAGGTGTCGCGTTTTCAGCGCCAACGCTTTGGCACGCCAGACCCCACGTTCGGCCGCCAATGTCGCTTGGATTTCCAGCACGGTTGAAACCCTAAACCGCACAGGAATAGGGAAAATCAGCGAAACTGGTATATACAACTCGAAAATCACGACTGTATGTTTGGGCATCGCCCCGACCATTGTCGGTGCCCTGCCATAGGAGGTGACCCGTGCTGAATATGACGCTCCCCATCCCTCTGATCCTCGCTGCCGCGTTGCCGGCGGTTCTGGAGCGATGTTCCGGAACGGACACGAGTACTGCACTGGGTGTTCTGGCGCGTGACAGGGTGGCACTGACAGCAACGGCCAACGAAATTGTCGTGGACCTGCCCGTTCGCGAAGGGACGTTGGTCAAGGCGGGCGACGTTCTGGTTCAGCTTGACGGTACGCTGCAGACTGCAAAGCTAAATCTGGCGCAGGCAGAGCTTGAGAAGGCAGAGGCCACGCTTCTCAAGCTTCAGGTTGGTCCACGCGTGGAAGAGATCGCAATTGCCGAGGCAAAGGTCGCTGGTGCCGTCGCACGGTTGGTCGATGCCGAAGCCATTTACGACCGAAACTCCAAACTGGTCGAGAATTCCGTCGTTACAGAAGCGCAAGTCGCAAATGATCTGGCCTTGCGGGATTCTGCACGGGCTGAACTGGCCAGTGCGCGGGAGTCTCTGAAGGAACTGCAAAACGGCACACGCCCTGAAGATCTTGCCGTGGCCGAGGCAAATGTCCGGGCTGCGAACGCATTGGTCGAAGCCGAGCAAAACGTGCTCAACGACCTGACCGTGGTTGCAACCCGCGAAGGCGTGCTGGACTCCCTGCCCTGGAACCTTGGCGAACGGGTCACCATGGGCAGCCCGGTTGCTGTCGTGGTTACCGGACAGACGCCTTATGCCCGTGTTTATGTTCCTGAGCCGCATCGCGTGAACATAAAACCGGGTGACAGTCTTGAGGTCCGCGTCGATGGGTTGGATGACCCGCTGGAGGGCATCGTCCGCTGGATCAGCGATGATGCCTCTTTCACCCCATATTACGGGCTGAACAAAGACGACCGGACCCGCCTGGTTTATCTGGCGGAAATCGACCTCCCCGGCGCCTCGCCGGATTTACCGGCCGGAGTCCCGGTGCAGGTCAGGATGCCATGACGGATCTGGTGGTCTCGACGCAAGGTCTGACCCGGCAGTTCGGGGAAAAGACGGCCGTCAATAACCTGGATCTGGAAATCAGAACCGGCCAGATCTACGGGTTCCTCGGGCCCAACGGCTGCGGCAAGACCACAACAATGAGAATGCTGACGGGCTTGCTGACGCCGAGCAGCGGTTCGGTTTCGGTTCTGGGCAAATCGATGCCCGAGGCTGCTGAGCCGCTGAAAAGCGAGATCGGTTACATGACGCAGATCTTTTCGTATTACCGCGACCTGACGGTGATGGAGAACCTTCGGTTTGCAGCCGAGATTTACGGCATTCCCCGGAAAAAAGCCGCACCCCGGATAGATGAACTGCTTCACACTTATGACCTGACCGACAACGTCAATCAGCTAAGCGGCAGCATGAGTGGCGGGCAGCGTCAGAAACTGGCCCTTGCGGCGACGGTCATGCACCACCCGAAGCTGTTGTTTCTCGACGAACCTACTTCGGCCGTTGACCCGGAAACCCGCCGCACTTTTTGGGAGCAGTTGTTCGATCTGGTCGACGACGGCGCAACGATGATCGTGTCCACACATTTCATGGACGAAGCAGAACGGTGTCATCGGCTGGCCATCCTCGAACATGGTGTCAAGAAAGCCGATGGCTCACCCCGGCAGTTGATGGAGGACCTGCAGGCCGTTGTCGTCGAAGTCGAAGGCCCGAACCTGCGAAAGGTCAAGCACGAGCTGGACGGCAAATCCAAGGTTCTGTCGACCGCTCAGGTCGGATCAAGATTGCGGGTCCTGGTCGACAAATCCGAATCCGAACCGGTTGCAATGCTGCAATCGCTTCTCGGTGCGTTTCCGGATCTGTCGCTGACCCCCCAGCGTCCAAATCTCGAGGACGTGTTTGTCAGCGCGACACGAGGGGTGGCGTCATGAATTCTCTGCGCCGCATCACCGCTGTCCTGCGGAAAGAGCTGCTGCAACTGCGCCGCGACAGGATGACTTTCGCGATGGTGATCATGATCCCGCTGATCCAGTTGTTGCTGTTTGGATATGCAATCAACACCAATCTGCGCCACGTCCCGGTTGCCGTTGTCGACCAGGCCAATACGGAGTTGTCCCGAACCCTGGTGCAACTGGTTCAGGCCACGCAAGTTGTGACCGTGACCGAACAGCTCGTAAACCCGCAAGAAGCTGAACAGGCTATCACGGAATCCCGAGTGCGCGCTGCCTTTATTATCCCGCCGGACGTGGACAACCGGATCGCGCGCAGCCCCTCTGTCGGACTGGGTCTTCCTGATGCAACGGACCTGACCAGCAGCCGCCCGGTCGCACATTGGATCGTCGACGGCTCGGATACGATGGTGGCCAGCGCGATCAAATCCCTACGCGTGATGCCATTGACCGAGTTGCTGAAAATGCCACCGAACCGGCAGGTTCCGACATTCGAGGTCACGCTCTATTTCAACCCCGAGCAAAGATCTGCGGTGAATATCGTACCGGGTCTAGTCGGAGTGATCCTGACGATGACGATGATCCTGTTCACCTCGGCCGCGATCGTTCGGGAACGCGAACGAGGAAACATGGAGATGCTAATCAATACACCGATCCGATCGATTGAATTGATGATAGGAAAGATCATCCCTTACATCTTTCTGGGCCTGATACAGGTCGTGATCATTCTTGGCCTCGGGCACGTGCTGTTTGCCGTCCCGATCAATGGCGGGCTCGGAGCACTTTTTGTGGTGACGCTGTTGTTCATTATTGCCAGTCTGTCTCTGGGGTTGGTCATCTCCACCCTGGCCCAGAACCAGCTTCAATCGATGCAGATGACCATTTTCGTGTTGCTGCCTTCGATCCTGATGTCGGGGTTCATGTTCCCGTTCGATGGAATGCCAAAACCCGTACAGATCATCGCTCAGATTCTGCCGGCAACACATTTCATGGACATGATCCGAGGGGTAGTTCTGCGGGACGCGTCCCTTTATGCCCTGCGTTGGGAAATCCTCTGGATGATTGGCTTTGCCGTCTTCGGCTTGCTGGCAGCAACACTCAGATTCAAGAAGCGCCTGGGCTGACCTGCGTGCCATCTGTATTGCATGACTAGCCGATTGCGGTGTTCCCGAGCTCTCGAATTGGAAAGCAACGCCGGATTTCGCGGTCCAAGTCTTCCGGGATGTGCGACGGCGGCGGATTAGACAGAAGCTCGCGCGTACGCGCCCGAGCGCGTTCCAGCAGATCTTTGTCCGGTGCAGCGGCCCACTCTTGCGGGGTGCGCCGGTCCGCAAGCGCGGGGTAGAAATAGTCGCTTTCCATACGGTTCATCGTCTGATCGTGCCCGAGGAAATGCCCCGGCCCGCCGACACACACATCCCGGATGGTTTCCAGTGACAGCGTTTCTTCCGTCACTTCGAAACCGCGTACCGCCCGCATGACCGAACCGATCAAATCATTGTCCAGCACAAAGCTCTCCAATGAGCAGCCCAAAAGTGAGCCGTACATCCCGGCAGCTTCGTAGACAAGATTGGCACCGGCGAGCGCGGCCAGAAGCTCGGTATAGCCTTTCTCATATCCGGCCTGAAAGTCCGGCATCTTGCTATCGGTCATACCTGCGCTCACGGAACAAGGGATGTCGTAGAACCGGGCCATCTGGGCACAGGCCGCCATGAGCAATCCCTGCTCGGCTGATCCACCAGACATGGCGCCCGTTCGCAGATCGCTGACGAAGGGAAGCCCGCCGAACGTGGCCGGATGGCCGGGGTTCAGTAAGTTGACGTATACGATCCCTGCCAGCACCTCGGCCGTTTGTTGTGCAACAGCTCCGGCCAGCGGCGCCGGGCTGGTTGCACCCGCCTGCCCGGCTGATACCAGCTTGAGCGGCATGCCGTGACGCGCGGCACATTCAATCACACCTAACGCCTCTTGGGCGAAAGTGAGCGGCGGAACAATGAAACAGGTCGAAACGCAAAGTGGAGGGCGGGCTCGCAATGCATCCGGGCCACCCATGATGATGGTCATCATTCCAACAGCTTCTTCCATCACTTCGGCTGAACCGAAGGACGTGCCGGTGGGCTTTGCAGTACCTTTGAGACAGGCATAAGCGGTGTTGAGGTCCATCTCACGCGGGTCCGTGATATCCCGCGCCACAACCGTGCGCTGGAACATGTGAACATTGGGCAACTGATCGGCAAGCCTTGCCATGTCGTACAGATCGCGCAGGGTCGTATCGCGGATCTGGCCAGTTTCACTGTCGATGATGTGCACAGCTGCGCCGGAAGTGCCAAAATGAATGCGCGACCCGGAAGGGTCGATGTCATGTTTGTGCTTCAACCCGCACAGTTTGAAACCACGCCCGGCTGTCTTCAACGCCTTGCGCACGAGGATTTCGGGCAACAGCAGCCTTCCGTCGTCCGTCAGGGACCCGCCCGCGGCACAAATCGTATCCACGCAGGTTTGCGTCGCTCCTTTGAGGCCAATCTCTTCGAGAATTCGCATTGCTGTCTGGTCGACCATGGCGAGCTGGGCATCAGTCAGAGGCCGGTATCGCCCGCCTTCAATCCCAGGCCAGATTGCCGTGGTCGGCCCCGAACCGGCCCCCGCAACCCTTGCCTGCCTGCGCGCGGCGCGCCCGCCTGTGCGTTTGCGGTCTGTCATCTGGACATCCTTTGAAAAAACTCTGCAATATCAGCGGCGTGAGGCCAGTCGAGCAACTCTGTGAAGCCTTCGGTCGGGCGGCTAGTCAGGGCAGTAAACTTTTCACCCAACTGCACACTGTTCATTGGGTTTTGCGGCGCGCCGAGCGGATAGGCACAGGTGGTTTCAAGCACATCCCCACCTTCCAAAGTAATGCGCAGGATGTCCGGCTGAGCCGGGTCAAAGTTCAGGGCGCGGTTTCGGGCCGGTTCCGGAATGACGGTCGTAGACTTGATTAGCCGGCGTACCAACGGGTCAAGCCAGAACGCGCGAGCGCTGTCGCCGAGGGTCAGCCCTGCGTTGACCAAAACCTGAGCAACACAAGCAGGGGCTGAAAACAGAGCCTCGTTGCGTGTGGTAGGTGAGTTGAACGGCAGGATTTCAGCGTGAAAATCCGGAAGATACGCCTGAATCGCGATCACCCTATCCAGTCTGCCCGACAGTTTGGGCCGCAACTCCAATGCTGCCGTCATAAGCCGATGCGTGTATCCGCAGGACGGCCAGGGTTTTAAGATCAGGCCATAGTCGTCAATCGCCCAAGGTGACCCCAAGCGGGACAGGGCACGACAAAACCGATCCGGTTCGGGGCTACCCATCAATCCTGCAAATCCCCGTGGATGGTCCAGCACATGGAGCTGCGCCGAAACTCCTTGCGCAGCCAGCAGCGCGGCTTCCAACCCGTTGCGCGCAGCCCACCCCGCCTGAAGCGGTTTGGCACTTGAACCAAATTGCAAGGTATAGCCGGTGGCTTGTGACACGGACAAAGCCATCGCGTGGGCGACCTGTGTTTCTGACAGCTTCAAAAGCCGCGACGCTGCTCCGGCCACACCGATTGCCCCAAGGGTGGCCGTCGAATGAAACCCGCGCGCGTAATGATCCAGCGTCAACGCCTCGCCAAGGCGCATGATGATCTCTGCCCCCACGGCGTAAGCGGCAACAAGTTCAGTGCCACTCGCCGGTTTCAGATGCGCGGCCGCCAGAAGAGCGGGCAATAGAACAACCGTTGGATGCGTGTTTCCCGGCTCCTCCCAATCATCCAGATCCCAGGCGTGGCCGGCCACAGCATTGACCATCGCCGCGTAGGGGGCGTTCAGCCTCTTTGTGTGACCATAAAGTGCAACCGGCCCGGCACCAAATGGCTCCAGCGCAGAACGCACCCGACTGGCAACTTCACTGTCCGCCCCGGCGAGAATGCACCCAAAGCAATCTGCTACGGCTGGCGCGATCACATCGGTCAACTCTGGTCCCGGATCAGCGGAAACAGCAAACCGGGCCAGCCGCTCGGCAGCAGTCACGACACCTTGTCCAGCGCTTCGAGAAACTTGTCCTTTTCCTCAGCATGCATGCGGATGTTGTTTTGCGGATAAGGGAAACTACCGTCCTTTACCGCGCTACCGAAGGCGGACATCGCCGCAGTGCGTTCGCTGCGGATCTGATCGTGCAATCGCTGCAAGTTGCCGAACGCGTGGGCGTGCTTTGGCGGCTTGTCCTCTTCACTGGCCTCCCCGCAGATATCTTTCACAAAGCTGAAGATCGCATCACCCGCATTACCCGAGCCCAGAGAGAACGTGACGATTGAAGTTTTGTCGTTCACCGCCTCCAGCACTTCTTCGGCGATACATTCAGCCTCAACCGCGAAAACGCCCACGTCTTCCATGCGTTTGAGCGTGCGATATATCTCCATCGCCTCGCCCGCCGTGCGGCCCCAACCGCGCAGCCCCCCGCAATAATGGCTGAAGGTCGGGATCAGCCCAATATGCGACTGCACCGGAACGCCCTCCTTGGCCAGGGCCTCCATCACATCGAAGGAGCGCAGGGTGTAATACATGTCCGCGCCCTTTCGCATCATGTCAAAGGCGTGGTCCATGATCTCCTGCGTCGATCCGAACTGCGCCCAGGTGCTGCCGACCCCGGCAAATATGTCCGGCGCGACCTCACGGGTGTGTTCGATATGTTCGTCCCAGACCACCAACAAGTCGATGCCTGCGTCCAAACAGGCCTGAAGCTCGTCCGGGGTAGACGGGTTCGACATCGACAGTTTCCGGCCTGTACCTTTCAGGGCCTTCAAGTCGGCAATCGTGTAATTGCGCACCGCCGGGCGTCGCCCGAAGTCATAGATACGTTTCATACAATCTCCTCCCTCATTCTTCGGTTGCGGCGCCTTTGCGGGCTCAGGCAAATGGATCGGGTTGCTGGGGATTTGTGGACAACCAGACGGATTTGGTCTGCAGAAAGCAGCGCATCCCTTCGAACCCGTTTTCGCGGCCGTAGCCCGATTGTTTCATGCCACCGACCGGCGATTGTGTGGCAGCGTTGAAATAGTTGTTGATATAGACCGTGCCGGCCTCGATCCGGTCGGCAATGCGCATCGCTTTGGCGACATCGCGGGTCCAGATACCTGCGGCAAGCCCGTAGATCGTGTCGTTGGCGATGCGAATTGCTTCTGCCTCGTCCTCCCAAGCCTCGGTGCTGACCACTGGGCCAAAAACTTCATTCTGTGCCAGATCGGAGGTGTTGGGGACATCTGCGAAAATCGTTGGCCCGACGTAATAACCGCTATCCCGGCACGCGGTCCGACCATCCAGCAACAACCTGTGACCCGCTTGCTCGGCCGCAGAAATGCGCGCCAGAACGGTTTCGTAGTGCCGCCGGTTGGCCATCGGCCCGATCTGCGTTGCCGGATCCAGAGGATCACCCACACGGGCTTTTTTCGCCACATCAACCAACCTTTCGGTGAAGTTGTCGATGATGTCGCGATGTACAAGCACGCGTGAACCCGAGATGCAGCTTTGTCCACCCGGAGGGAAAATTCCCGCAGCGACCCCGTTTACAGCCAGCTCTAGATCGGCATCGGGAAAGACAACTTGCGGCGACTTGCCACCAAGCTCCATCACCACCGGCTTAACTTGCTGCGCCGCCGCGATTGCGGCGGCTCGACCGCCCACTGTACCGCCCGTGAAACTGACCATCCTGACATCCGGGTGTTCAATCATCGGCTGGGCCGTCGTCGCCCCTAATCCGGTGACCACATTCAACACCCCGGGCGGCAGATCGGCCTCGAGCAGAACCTCCATCAGCTCCAGCGTCGATGCGCTGGAATGTTCCGAAGGTTTCATTACGACTGTATTTCCCGCCGCAAGACAGGGGGCGAGTTTCCAGAACAGGGTTCCCAGCGGTGAATTCCAGGGCAGTACCTGAGCGACAACGCCGAAGGGTTCCCACTTTACGTAGTTGTGGATGTCGGGTGCTTCGGCGGGGATGATCCGGCCCTCAAACTTGTCGCACATACCGGCGTAATAGTGGAAACTGTCAACCAGCCACTGACCCGCGCGCAATCCCGGAGTGATCATCGACGGCAGCTTGCCGTTGTCGCGGGTTTCGATCGCCCCCAATCGGTCGGCATGGCGAGAGATCACGTCACCCATGCGTCGCAGTATCCTACCCCGTTCGGCTGGCTGCATCCGGCCCCAATGACCTGCGTAATAAGCTGAATGCGCCGCACCCACAGCGAGATCGACATCCGCCTGCCGACAGTCGGGGATACGCGCCCAGACTTCGCCGGTGGCAGGGTTTTCACTGTCGATATATCCCCCGCCTGCGGGTGCGTGCCATGCGTTGCCGGCAAAGAAATCGAAGGTGCGGATGTCGGTCATCGGGTGTGCTCCGTTGGGTATTCCGGTGGCAATGGTGGGCGGCCAAGGATCATGTCGGCAGCCTTTTCCGCCATCATGACCACTGTGGCATACAGGTTGCCAGTGATTTGCATCGGCATCGCCGAAGCGTCGCAAACACGCAGCCCCTCGACCCCATGCACCCTTAATTCATGATCCAGCACGTCGCCCATACGTGCGGTGCAGGCCGGGTGGTGACCCGTATAGGCCGTCTGACGGATCGCCTGAACGATCGCGGCATCGGTGTGGGCGTCTTTCCAGGGCCCAGTCTCACCCGAAACCAGGCTTGCAATCGGTTCCTGCGCCATCACGTCTCGCATAACCTGAACACCGCGTTTCAGATGTTCGGTATCCTGCGGATCCGCGAAATAGTTTGGATCGATCAAAGGCTTCTCACTTGGGTCGGCGCTTGCCAGGCGAACTGTCCCAACCGAGCGGGGCCGCTCAAGGTTTATGTCTATTTGAACACCTGGTTTCGCCACCTTGCGACCGCGTACCAAAAGCCTGCGACCAAGCCGCTGTGTCAGCGGCGCGCGTTCTTCGCACCCATTGCCAAGGTTTTCTTCGACAACCATCGGGGTCATGAAAACTTCTAGCTCGGGCAGCGCAGGGTTGTCGAAGGCATGGAACAACACTGTCGAAAAGAATGCTCCTCCGCCGGGGCCTGAACCGTTCAGCAGCCATTTCCCCATCAGTAACGCCGCCCTGTCCAGCCTCTGATGCCGGGCATGACTGAGATCCGGCCGGTTCGAAGCGTATTGCATCGAAACATCGGGATGATCTGACAGGTTCGCCCCCACAGAGGGTAGATCAGACACAACATTAATCCCGTGCTGACAAAGATGACGGCCCGGCCCGATGCCGGACAGCATCAGCAGATGTGGCGTGCCGAAACTGCCCTGACAGACAATCACCTCGCGACGCGCACGGATCACTTCGCCATCAAGTGTTTCCACACCGATCGCACGCCGCCCGTCAAAAACTATTCGCGCAATCTGGCGCCCGGTGCAGAGTGTCAGATTCTTCGGTGGATTTTTCAGATATGCGATGGCCGCCGACTGGCGAACACCTCTCCAGACAGTCGAGTCATTTCGCGACACGCCTGTCCGCTCGGGCCCATTGAAGTCACTGATCTCGCGATGCCCGGCAGCCCTGGCCGCCGCTATGAATGCGCGCTCAAACTCTCCGAAATTTCTGGCGGGCTCGGTTTTCAACGGGCCGTCGCGCCCATGCCAATCGTCACAGCGGTCGCGTGCGCCCTCTGAGCGGCGGAAATACGGAAGAACGTCCGCATAGGACCAGCCCTCAAGCCCCGACTGCCGCCACATGTCGTAATCCGCCGCCACACCGCGCATGTAAATCATGCCGTTGACGATGGAGGATCCTCCCAAAGCCTTACCACGTGGATAGTAGAAGCTGCGACCATTCAATCCCGGCTGTGGCACAGAATGATAACCCCAATCGAGCCTGGGGTTGCCGAAGACGAACCCGTTCCCGGCTGGCATCCGGATGAACAGGTCTCGACCCCGACCACCGGCCTCGACCAGACAGACCGAAACCTTCGGGTCTTCCGCCAGCCGTGCCGCCAATACGCAACCGGCCGAGCCGCCCCCAGCGATTACATAATCGAACGCCTTCACCCCGAGAGCCTTTCGAGAATGGCATTCGTCATCTCGGCCCCGGTGGCCTGCCCGCCCAGATCAGGTGTCATGATGCCCACGTTCAGCGTGGCTTCGACTGCGGATTCCAGAAGACTGACGACATGGGGCTGGTCAAAACTGTATTGGAACATCATCGCGACGGACAGGATCGTGCCCACAGGGTTGGCAGTACCCAGACCTGCGATATCCGGCGCGGAACCTGCGGTGCTCTCATACATGCCGAATACTGGCCCGTCCGCCGGGTTCGCAGCCAGACAGGCCGAGGGCAGCATACCCAGTGAGCCCGCATATACTGCCGTCAGGTCGCTCAGCACGTCGCCCATCTGGTTGCAGCCGATCACCACGTCGAAATCCTCGGGCCGCCGCATCAGCTGATACGCGCAATTGTCCGCAAACATGTTTTCGAAGATTACATCCGGATATTCTTGCGCAACCTCGGTCACGACCGTGCGCCAAAGTTTGTAGCTTTCCATAACGTTTGATTTGTCACAGCTCACCAACCGACTCCGTCGCGACCGGGCCAATTGAAACCCGCCATGCGCAAACCGAGCAACTTCGGCCTCATCGTAGGCAGTCATGTCATAACCCTGCCGCAGACCATTCACCTGGCGTTGCCCCCTTTCGGTGGCAAACATGGCGCCACCACACATCTCGCGCAGGATCAGAACATCCGCGTTCTCAGCCAGTCCGGGTCGAAACGGGGTTTTGGACATGAGCGGCACCCAAGCACGGGCCGGGCGCAACCCCAGATAGGTTTGCAAATGATGGCGCAAATACATCAAACCGTCCTGACATTCGGCGCCGCCGGGCACCCGGATGCTGTCCCATTTCGGGCCGCCGACTGCCCCAACCAATATCGCGCCGGATTTACGCGCCTGATCAAGCACCTCTGGGGTGCAAAAGCTTCCATGCACCTCCCAGGACGCGCCGTGCAAAAGGCCGTGCCGAACGGACAAACTGATGCCTGAAAGTTCTGCCAGCCGTCCGGCGACGCGCAATCCCTGCTCCAGGATTTCCGGACCAATCCCATCGCCACCAAGGGCCAGAAGTGTCTTTTCCACCGATCATTCCTGCTTTGACGCCAGCAGCAGGATTACGTACTTGATGTGATCGAAAAAGACGGAAATGGTGAATGACAATCATTCGCCAAAGGTATGATGATGTCACGACCGATTCCGGTACCTCAGATCAACGCGTTCGAGGCAGCGGCGCGACGCCTGAGTTTTTCGCGTGCAGCGGAGGAGTTGAACGTACAGCAACCCGCCATCAGCCGGCATGTCTCGGCATTGGAGGCCGAGCTGGGGCTGAAACTCTTCCTGCGCAGCAAGCCGCGCCTGACCCTGACCAAGGAAGGAGAAATTCTGGCAGAGGCTGTGTCACAGGGATTTGACGCCATACGGAAAGGTTTGGAAACTCTGCGCGCGCATAAAGATGACGGGACAATTATCGTCAGCGCCAGTATCGGATTCACCAGCCTTTACCTGTTGCCTCGACTGGCGGAGTTTCAAAGCCAGTATCCAGACACCAAACTGCAAATCATCACCCGGGATCAAAACGCCGATTTCGACGCCGGTGCATGTGATGCAATCATTCTTTTTGGTCATAGTGGCCTGGAAGGTGCGGCCAGCAGGAAAATCTTTGGGGAAAACATGGTTGCCGTCTGCCATCCCGGTCTTCTGGAAAACGGTCGACCATTCACCCGATCGGAATTGGCCGACCGCAAACTCATTCACTTGTCCGGCCCGGATCACAATGGCGACTGGAAGCGATTTTTCGAGGGAACCGGGATAGACATTCCGAAACCGCCACCACACGACAGCTATCTAAGCTACATGGTTTATCTGCGGGCAATCCAGAACGGTCTGGGCATCGGTATTGGATGGCGCCCTCTGCTGAACGAGTATCTTGTCAACGGCTCACTGGCACTGGCCTGCGAGCACGAAAACAAAACCAACCGAGGGTATTTCTGTTCGGTTACCACATCGGGCGCTGCAAGACCCGGAGCCAGTCACTTTTTGGACTGGATCGGACAGAACGGGCCGTGATCTGTCAAGGATGACCGATCACCGTTGCACTGTTTGCCAGACAAAATAGGCATCTGCCGGCAGTTGAGACCGCAGAGCAACCTGCGATCCCAAAACCGGACTTGCTCAGTAAAAGTGGGGCAGGTTTTTTGCACGCGCGGCACGAACCCAGTTGGGCACGAATGGGACGATCTTGTCCTGCGACGGCACCATCATCTCGATGAAATTTGCACCGGGATTGGCGATGGCGTCTGTCAGCATCGGTTCGATATCCGCCTCGCTTGTTATGCGCGCAGCCTTGAAGCCGAAACCCTCTGCCACCTTGACATAATCGACGCGTCCGAAATCGGTCGACCAGGGTTCGTCAACGTCATCCAGCAATATCGCTTCTCCCCGGATCCAGCCGAATGTATCGTTGCGGGTCAGGATCACCGTGATGTTTTTGCCGCTGCGCTTCAGTGTCTCCATATCTCCGATTACGAACCCAAGGGAACCATCGCCCGTGAAAGAGATGATCGGCCCGTCATTGGCGTAGGCAGCGCCCAAACCTGCCGGAACCGAATACCCCAAAGCCCCCATCGAATAGTTGGTGATGTAACGGCGGCCGGGCTTTCGGAAGGTCAGCAAGGCGGAGGGGTAGATCGCGCTGACACCCGGTTCGGACGTCACCACGGCGTCTTCCGGCATGATCTTGTCCAGAACCTGAGACAGTTTCACCGGTGAGATCGTGCCTTCTGGCATTGGAATGTTCGAGTTGAACACCTTGTTCAGAGCGGTTTGCTTGACCGGGTTCAGATTGATCGGGTCGCGAGAAAGTGCCGTGTATTCCGACCTTAGAATCGCGACCATGTATTCCACGCTGGCGCGAGCGTCGCCAACCAGCCCGACCTTGACCGGGAAATTGTTGCCGACATGTGCCTCGGCAATGTCCAGATGCAGGAAAGTTTTATTTCTGGGGTCACCATAAAGCTTCCAATGATCCGTCGCCGCGCTATCCGTGTTCGAACCAATGAAAAATATGGTATCCGCATCGAATACGTACTGGTTGGAATATTCCATTCCACCACGGCCTCCGATCACCCGCAGGGCAAGGGGGTGATCTTCCGGAATTGTTCCCTTGCCCGGGGTGGTGGTGCCAACCGGTATTTGTAACAGCTCAGCCAGCTCCAGAATCGCGTCCGTCGCATTGGAGATCAAGGCACCCTGCCCGCAGACGATGGCAGGCTTTTTTGCCGCGAGCAGAACATCTATGGCAGCCCGGATCTTGGAGTGATCGGCCACCGGCCGGTGAGCCGGATAAAAGCTGTAATCCGGTTCGGCATAGAGATCCCCGACCTCAGCTTCTTCACCAAAGATGTTGATTGGGACACGGATATGTACCGGCGCCGGCCGACCTGAGGTCGCAACACGAAACGCTCGGCGCATCAGGAAGGGGATTTCTTGCGCATTGGTCAGCACAAATGACTCCTTGCAGATGCTGTCGTAAAGTCTGGTCTGATCAACACCGGTCAGCCCATGTTTTTTGTCCTGATTGATTGGGATGTCGGAACTGAAAAAGATCACTGGAACAGAGCTGAGGAAGGCCTCGGTGATGCCAGGGGTACAATGGGTCACGCCCGGGCTGGGTGCCTCGAGCACACAAGGGCGACCGGTAATTTTGGCATACGCTTCAGCGGCGAAGGAGGCTGTGCGTTCATCACGGGTTAGCACGAATTCGATGTCGCTGTGCTCGCGCCATTCCTTGTACCATCCTATTGTTGTTTCGCCGGGCAGACCAAACACGTGTTTGACGCCATGAAGCTCAAGCATTTTAAGAATGATCTGTGCGCCGTTCATACGTTTGGATTCTGAGTTTTCCATTGGTTTGCACCTTTCCGGGGCGAACTGCATACAATTTGGTATGCAGATTTTTCGCAGTTTTTTAGTTAAGCCAGTGGGGTGTCCACGGCGTATTTCTCAAGCATTTCGGGATCGACTTTTACGCCCAGACCAGGACCGGTAGGAACGTGAACCCTTCCGTGTTTGACGGGGAAAGGTTCGGTCAGGATGTCTTCGGCGGCGTAGTAAGTTGCCATGTAGAATTCGCATTGCAGCAGAAGGTCCGGCACCGCCGCCATCAAATGCGCGCCAGCCGCATGGGCAAGTCCGGTTTCGAACATGCAACCGCCGTAGACTTCGATCCCGGCCGCCCTGGCAATTGCCGCAACTTCCAGCGCCCGGCGGATGCCCCCGGATTTCATGATCTTGAGCGAAAAGATGTCTGCGATCCTGTGCTGGACACCATAGAGCGCGCCCTTGGGGTCGAACACGCTCTCATCCGCCATGATCGGTGTGTCGATCACATGGGTGATATGGGCCAACACCTCGCGTTCGTGCATCCTGACCGGTTGTTCCACAAATGTCGGGCGGAATGCTTCCAGATCGCGAATACATCGAACTGCATCATAGGCCGGCAAACCCTGGTTATAGTCGATGCGGATATCTACCTCGTCGCCATAGATTTCGCGCAGCTTTTCGCAACGCATCAGGTCGAACTTGTGGTCTGCAAAACCCGTCTTGAACTTGTAGATTCGAACACCGTCTTCCCACATCGCCGCGATGTCATCGAGATCGGCATCAAAATCCGGGTTGGCGACAGAAAAGCTCATGCCCATACTGTCGCGCATTCGGCCGCCGACCAGTTCACAGACCGAAAGGCCGGAGATCTGACCGGTGATGTCCAGCAACGCCATTTCCAGCGCGGCCTTGGCCTCGGGATGACCAACCACCACCTTATCGGCCATGTTCATGTGCTTTTCGACTTGCACCGGATCCTGACCGATCAAATGTGGCCGCAAGTGAACGTGCAGGGCTGCGGCATTGCCCTCGGCGGTACCGGTAAAAACCGGCCAGGGCGAGGCTTCCCCCCAACCGGTGAGGCCCGTGTCCGTCACGATTTCCACAATCGCTACGTTGATCCCCGCCACATCGCCGCTGCCGTGGGAGTGGACAGCCTTGGCCGGGATCGAAATTCGGTGAACGCGAATTTCCTCTATCTTGTGATCGCTCACACTGGTCTCCATCAAGAATAAGCGGGGTGCGGTTTATTGCGGCCGGACAACCAGAACGCTGCAGGATGCGTAACGAGAAACACGCGCCGCATTCGGGCCGATAAACAGATCCGTCACCGATGGCCGGCTGGCACCGATGACAACAAAGCTGGCACCGACTTGATCTGCATGCTCAATCAGCTTTTCATAGACCACTCCGCGCAAAACCTGTGCGTTGTGCTCCACCCCGTGCCAGTCAAAGGTCTCGCCATAGCTCTGAAGGTCATCCAGCGCCTCAACGAGCACTTTTTCCCGCATGTCGGCCGGAATGTACTCCTGAACGTAACTGTTCTGCTGATCCGGGATCACAAACACCAGCTCGACCTTGCTGTCATGGGTTCGCGCCAGCGAGATTGCCTCTTTGACAACAAGACTGTCTGCGTCTTTGTGGACCAGATCCACGGCCGCGAGAATAATGCCTTTGGTCATCTTACCGCCCTCTTGATGCCGATTATTCCGAGAAGGGTGGCTGGCCGACTAGCGGCCAACCGAGTTTACCATGTTATCCGGCAGATAGGTCGCCAGCTCGGGGAAGCCGATCAGGACGAACACCATCACCACCATGATCAAGAAAAGCGGCAGCGCGGTTTTGGCTATGTACCCCATTTCGTGTCGGGTTATCCCCTGCATGACGAACAGATTGAATCCGATCGGTGGGGTGATCTGTGCCATTTCCACAACCACGACGATGAAGATGCCGAACCAGATCAGATCAATCCCTGCGCCTTCGACCATCGGCTGAACGATCGCCATGGTCAGAACCACCGAGGAAATTCCGTCGAGGAACATGCCCAGCACGATGTAGAACAGCATCAAGGCCAGCAGCAGCGAAAAGCGCGACAGGTTCAGGGCTTCGATGTATTCCGCCAATGCACGCGGCAGACCGGTGAAACCCATGGCCAGTGTCAGAGCAATCGCACCCATCAGGATAAAGGCGATCATCGCCGATGTCCGCGTCGCACCCAGCAGGCTTTCGATAAAGGCTTCCTTGGTCAGCGATCCCTGCAAACCGGCCAGAATGAAGGCGCCGACAACGCCGATGGCCGCGGCTTCGGTCGCAGTGGCAAAACCGCCATACATCGAACCGATGACAACCAGGATCAACAGGATGATCGGGATCAGAAACCGGCTTTCATTCAGCTTTTGACCAAAGGTCATCTTGTCGGCGATCTCCGGCACTTCCTTTGGCCGGATGAACGACCACCCGGCGACATAGGCCATGAACATACCGGCCAGAAAAATACCGGGCAGAATGCCCGCCATGAACAGCTTCGAGATCGATTGCTCGACCGCAACACCGTATACAATCAAAGTCAGCGACGGAGGGATCATAAGACCCAGCGTTGCCGCGCCGGTCAGCGTTCCGATGATCATGTATTCCGGGTACTTGCGCGCCCGAAGCTCCGGGATTGACATCTTCCCAACGGTGGTCAGCGTCGCTGCGGAAGAACCGGAAACAGCCGCGAATATCGTGCATCCGACGATGTTGACATGCACCAGACCGCCTGGCATGCGCTGCATCCATGGGCTGAGACCGCGGAACATATCCTGTGATAATCGACTTCGAAACAGGATTTCACCCATCCAGATGAACAGCGGCAAAGCCGTCAATGTCCAACTGGACGATCCGGTCCAGATGCGGGTTAGCATTGCGTCGCCCGCAGGGCGGGACGTGAACATTTCAAGGCCCAGATAGGCGACCCCAAACAACGCCAGTGCCACCCAAACGCCAGTTCCTAGCAGAAGAAACAGAGCGAACAGGAAGATGAGTACGAGGTAAACTTGATCCATGACGTCACTCCGCGTGCGCGTCGACCCCAAGGGATCGAATGTTGTCCTTACCCGCGAAGAGGGCGCAGATCAGATTGTCCAAGGCACAGATCGCCAACAGAACCGTGCCGATCACCATCGACATCTGTGGGATCCAGATCGGCCAGGCATCCTGACCCTGGCTGATGTCGTTGAAGCGGTAACTTTCGTAGGTCAGTTTGATTGCGTAACGCGCGAACAGGAAAGTCAGGTAGCTGGCGATGGCCCAGCACCAGATCTCGCCGTATCTGCGGTATCTCCCCATCACGTTGAGCAACAAATTCACCCTGATATGGCTGCCGCTGTTCATGGCGTAGGGCAATGCCAGAAACGACGCCGCCGCCATGCAATACCCCGTGAAATCAGGCCCACCGACAACAATCTCACCGACCCAGCGGGACACCATTTGCATTGAGACGAAACACAGGATCAGGATCAAAAAAACAGCTGCAACGTATCCGGCCCATCGATAGATGGTGTCCAATACAGTGCGCAGAAGACTGAAAAACGTCACGACCACCCTCCTTTATGTGTGCCCCGGCATCGATCCGGCACCGGGGCAATTATCAAGTGGTTGGGTTTATTGGGCCGCTTTGAAGGCGTCGACGATCTGCTTGCCTTGATCGCCCGCCGATTCCAGCCATTCGGCAGTCATGGTCTCACCAATGTCACGCAGCTCGGCCGCAAGCGCGTCACCCGCGGGGCCAGTGGTCATCCCGTTTTTCGCCAGTTCGTTCACGGTGAACTCGGTATACTGGATCGAGCGCCAGTCCCCTGCATATTCGGCAAGCACGGCACAGCCGTTCACGACGTTCTTGGTGGCCTCGTCCAGACCGTTCCAGGCGTCCATGTTTACCATCACGTAGTTGCGGGGCATCCATGCGTCCACGCCATAATAATGCGAGAGGCTTTCCCAGACTTTCCGGTCGTAGCCGGTGGACCCCGAAGATACCATCCCCTGTGCGACACCAGTAGCGAAAGCCTGGCTGATTTCGGCGGCTTCGATCTGCACCGGCAGCATTCCGGCCAGCTCGGCCAGACGGGCGCTTGCCGAATTGTAAGCACGGAATTTCAAGCCTTCGGCATCCGCCAACGAGTTTACTTCACGGTCGAAGTAGAGCCCCTGCCCCGGCCACGGAACGGAATACAGAAGATGCAGATTTTGCTCGGCCAACAACTCTGTCAGCGGACCTTTGGCGGCTTCCCAGAGTTTTTCGGAGTCGTCGAACGAAGTTGCAAGAAACGGAACCGAGTCAAATCCGAACAGCGGGTTTTCATTCTGGTGACCGGACAACAGGCGTTCACCAATATTCACCTGACCGGTCTGAATGGCGCGTTTGATTTCCGCACCGGCATAGAGCGAACCACCGGGATGGGTCTGAATGGTTAGCGCACCACCAGTCCCGATCGTCACGCATTCCGCGAATTCCGCACCTGTTGCCGAGTGAAAATTGGTGGCCGAATACGCCATCGGCATATCCCAGGTTTCCGCCGACGCAGCAACGCTTGATACGGTGACGACAGCGACGCTGGCGGCGAGCTTGGTAAGTGTGGTTGACATGTTTGGCTCCCTTGTTGCCTTGGTTTTGCTCTGCTGGCAGAGCATTCTTGATTATTCAGTCAGAACCGCATCGGATCATAAGAACTCAGGTCGATATTGGTGCGGTCGTTGGTGATCAGTCCTGCCAGAATCCGGCCCGTTTTGGGCCCGGCAGTAAGACCGATGTGATGATGCCCGAACCCGGCCAGAACGCCGGTATTTCCAATTTCCCCAATCAGCGGCAGGCTGTCCGACGGAGCCGGGCGATGCCCAAGCCAGCTGGTTTCGCTTTCGAATTTCAGGTTCGGGAAACTCTCCAACACCTTGCGTTTCAAGAGGTCCAGCGGCGCTTTTGACGGCCCCGCTTCAAGACCGCCAAATTCGACCACACCGGCGCATCGCAACCTGCCTTCCATCGGTGTGGCTACGAATTTGCCAGTGGTCACCATCAGCGGGGTCGCCGGGCCGTTTTCTGGTGCGGTAAATTCCATGTGGTAGCCGCGCTCGCTTTCGATCGGCACGGAAATCCCAAGCTTCTTGGCCAGCGGCTTGGACCAGACACCTGTCGCCAGAACGACCTTGGTGCAGGGCAATCTGCCGTCTTTGGTCACAACAGCCGTGACCTGCCCATCGGTCAGCTCAAAATCTACAACTTCTGTCTGGTGAAAAACGGCACCAAGCCTTTCGGCCTCGCCGGCCAATGCAGCGACATAGGCACCCGGATTTCGGCTGAACCCATGATCATGCATTACCGCGAGCAAATTCAAGTTCGGGGATAGGTTGGGCTCGAACTCCCGAACTGCTGAACCTTCCAGAATCTCGGGCTCGAACCCTGCTATCCTGCGCAGCATCCAGGTGTAGTCGTCATCCTCGAACGCCGCCCGCGTCGGGTAGACAAAGCTGTAGTCGCTGGTCTGAATCCACTCCGCCGCCCCAGTATCCTTGGCCAGGGACAAATGCTGTTCGACCGAGTCACTGGTTAGCGGTGTAAGCCCCTTCGCAATGCGCCGCGTATCCTTGTCGTTGGCATTCGACATATACTTCAGAAGCCAGGGCAAAAGGCGCGGCAGGTAGGACCAGCGCAGAAACAAAGGGAAATCTGGATCCAACGCCATCCGCGGGCCTTTGAGCACCAAGCCCGGCGCCGTCACTGGCGCTACGGAACAGGCAGCCAATACGCCGGCATTTCCGTAGGAGGTGGCTTTGGCATCGCCAGGGGGGTTGCGATCAACGATGGTGACATCGACACCCTTGCGCCGCAACCAGATGGCCGTCGACACGCCGACGATCCCGGCTCCGATAATGACCACTTGTTCGCCGCTGAAGCTCATCATCCCTCACCGTACCCAGAATCATTTGGGCGGGTACTATATTCTGCCCTGTATACAGACTTGTAGGATTCTGTGAAGACAATTGTTTATTTCGCGGCGATCTCTGTTAAATAAGGGCAACTGAGACCACCCAGAGAGTACGATGTCCAAAACGGAAGGCAGTGTTGAACGGGCCTATGAGGCGCTGCGCAAAATGGCGATTAGTTTCGAATTCAAACCGGGCGAACGGCTGAATGAAACAGCGCTGACAAAACGGCTGGACGTCAGTCGGACGCCGCTGCGCGAAGCGCTTAACCGACTGGTATCCGAAGGTTTTTTGACATTTGAGCTTGGCAAGGGTTTCTTTTGCAGACCGCTGAGCCCCGATAAGGTGTTAGAGCTATACCAGCTGAGATGCGCGCTTGAGACCGAGGCGTTGATCCGCGCAATCGAATCCGCCGCAGAACAGGACATCGACTCGGTTGTGGCCTATCTCGACGAAGTGGAAAATTCCTATTCAACATGTCGTGATTTGGATGAGTTGCTGCGGATGGACGAGGAGTTTCACATCAAACTGGCCTCCCTTTCCGGAAATCAGGAACTGATAAGACTGCTGTTCAATGTTAATGAGCGCATTCGCTACGTCAGGTTTATCAACCTCCGCCTGCTGCAAAGTCGACGTGACAAAGCTGATACTGATCAGGCCTCGATGTCAGCACACCGGGTCATTTTGGACGCCGTCAAAGCGCGGGACAAGGATCGAGCAGTGGCGGCCTTACGCGGCCACATTGAACGGCGCAGCGAACAGACTGTCGAATTGGTCCGTGTCGCCTATTCCCAGCTTTACGTACCGGGTATTTAAACCGGCCTTGGTCTCGGACGGTGTTGCAGTTCCAAAAGGAGTCACCTCAGGAATTGCGCCCGGCCAGACCAAGCAACGGATCATCGAGTTCGCTCGGAAAGCGATCCGGTACCAACGCCTGGTGGAACCATCGAACGAAACTGTAGATTGAAAACACCGGCAGTCCCGTCAACCTGCGAACGTCGGCGGCGTAAGGTGTCATGTTGGTGCATTCCAGAATAATGGCGCCAATTCCTTCGTGCTGTGTCATCAGTTGCCGCGCAGCATCCAGCATATCCTCACGACAGGCTGTAAAGTCGATTTCGGGCGCATCGCCCAGAATATCGCGGGTAAAGACGCGCCCGCCCTCTGTCCCGACGATCGGCGTATCCAGTGGAACATTCGCTGCCTCCAGATGCTCCAGAGTCAGAGTTTCTTTCGAAATGGTCAGAATACCGGGCCGCTTGCCCGGTGGCAGCATGGCTTGCACCATCGGGGTTTGCATCAGGGATGAGGTTGCAACAGGAACAGGGACCGCTTTGGCGAGTTGATCCTGCACGATGGAAAGAAACCCGCAATTTGTGGTGATGCCGTCGCAACCACTTGCGACCAGGTCCTGCGCGGCGTCGATGAAAGCATCGACAAGTTCGCGCGCATCGTTGCGCACGACGCGATCCGGCGTCGCGCTGCGCACGATGCGGTATTGTACGGGAAAGGGCCATGTCGTGGCGTTGCCGATATCTCCGGGAATTCTCGGAAATTGAGTTTCAAGCATGAGGATGCCAAGATTGGCGCCATAAACGGTTTTGCCGCCGTGACAGTTGTGCATTGAGGCCCTGCCTTCTTCATCGAAGATTTGTAGACATTTCTGTATACAGTTCTGAACGGAGTCAATCTGAAATCGGCTGCCCTATCGGCCACAGTGAAAAAGTGCGGTCAGTCGCGTGTTTTGCCTGTCTCCTTGAGGGCCTGTGCCAGAGCGCTCATTTCCTTGTAAATCGACCCAGCGACCGGGTGCCACGCGCTGACGTCGCGGCCTTGTTGGGTCACGACATGTTCATCACCTCTGGACGCAGGCCCCGTCAACGCCTTTTGCGGACCGAATGACATCACATTGTCGGCCGCACCCTGCAGCAACGACTGATTGAGTTGTTCCGCGATGTGGTCTGGCACCCCGGCTTGAGCCCAAGCCTCGCGTGCAACTGATTGCAGGACAACCGTGAAGTTATTCGCGAAAACGGCGGCTGCATGGAAGAGACTTTTCTCTGCCGACTGGATGTCAAAGCACCGGGCGCCCAGATGCTCAAAAACAGGGCGGACAAACGCCTTGGCGTCTTCGTCACCCTCCAATCCGCAAAGAGCACCCTTGAACTGCTCCCTGGCGGTCGCCGGATCAGCAAAGGACATTGCGGGGTGAACACTTGCCAGCCGCCACTGCAAGTCTTGCAGAGGAGCCATTTCCGACGCGGGGAAAAAACCACTGCAATGAATGACGACTGCGCCACCTTCCTCCCTTCCTTGTCGCGCTCTGGCGAGGTCAGCGGCGACAGTCCGGATTTGACCGTCGGGCACTGCCAGAATCCATAGATCCGCGCTTTCAAGCTCGTGAAACCCCGAGACTACCTGCCCCGACCCCGCCAATTGCACTGCTTCATTTGCTGATCTGGCGCTTGAGCTCAGAACTGATTGAATTTCACAATTCGGATCGTCGCTCATCAAACTGATCAGCGTTTTTCCGACGCGTCCGGCGCCAATGAGGTTTACTTTGATCCGAGACATTGCGCGGGGCTCCCATTCGGATGGCTCGATTGAAAGAATGCACTAATGGCTGGCCCAGCTTACGTCACTTTGTGCCATCCCGCTCGGCTACAAACGCATTTGCCCAACAACCCGGTCCGGTTATGTCAGATGAGCTGTCGCTTCGATCTCGACCAGAGCTTCATCCTCAACCAAGCCTGCAACGATAATCATCGACATGGCCGGGAAGTGCCTTCCAAATACTTCCCGATACGCCGCACCTACTTCGGCTTGACGGGCGAGGTACTCACTTTTGTCAGTCACAAACCAGGTCAACCGGGTTACGTCAGAAACCTGCCCTCCTGCTTCTTCGACAATGGCCGCGATGTTCATAAGGGCCTGCTTCATCTGTTCGATGAATCCACCTGGCACGAAGTTCTTGTTGGCATCCCAACCGATCTGGCCGCCGATATGCAGGGTTCCGTCTTTGGTCAGGATACCGTTGGCATACCCTTTGGCGGGCAACCAACCGCTTGGATGAATTGTTTGATGACTCATGACGCTTGGTCCTTGAATTCGGTTAACTTGGTACGGAGTGTTTCCGGCCACGCCGTAGAACGACCGTTTGCGCCGACATGCACAAGCGTGGCTGTCGTGGCAAAGCGCAACTCACTTCCGCAATGTGCGGTCAGTTTGTATTCAACTGAGCTTCGGCCGATCCTAGTAACAACAAGTCGCAGAAACAGGTGATCGCCGTGTCTGCTGGGCGCGGTAAACCGAGTCTCGATCTGCGCCGTGGGCACTCCACCGCTCTGATGCATTTCTTCAAAGGGCGCGTTCAGCACTTCGTCAAAAAACGCTTCGACGCAATCGTTCATCATCTCGAAATATCGGGGATAAAAAACGATCCCGGCCGGGTCGCAGTGTTTGAACAACACTTTCTGTTGAAACTCGAAAGCCATCAAACCCCCACGTATCTTTCGGAAATCTCGGGTGTCAGATCCGCCATGAGACCCGACCAGACAGTTTTGCCGCGCTCCAGAATAACGGCCTTGTCCGAAACGGATGCGAGTTCTTTCAGAGATTTGTCGACCAGCAGAATGGCAACGCTGGTTTCCTGTTTTAGCCGGCGCAGGGCCGCCCAGATTTCTTGCCGTATGATCGGCGCAAGACCTTCAGTCGCTTCGTCCAGAATTATCAAGCGTGGATTGGTCATCAGCGCTCGACCGATCGCCAGCATCTGCTGTTCCCCACCCGACAGAGACGCCGCCCGTTGCCCCTCTCGCTCACCCAGTCTCGGGAACAGCTCCGTCACTTTGGTCATGGTCCAGTCGCCAGGGCGCGCGGCAGCAATCAGGTTTTCGCGCACGGTCAGGTCGGCGAAACAGCGGCGTCCTTCGGGAACGAGGCCAACACCTTTGCGGGCAACCTTGTGACTGGGAAGATCGTGCAGATTCAATCCATCCAGCGTCAGTGTCCCTTCGGACCTGATCATCTGGCAGATCGCTTTGACGGTGGTTGTTTTGCCCATTCCGTTGCGCCCCATCAACGCAGTCACTTCCCCTTCGGTCATGGACAGATCGACACCAAACAATGCCTGACTGACGCCGTATGTGGCTGTGAGGTTCCGGACGGTCAGAAAGCTCATGCCTCGTCCCCCAGATAGGCTTCGCGCACCTCACGGCTGCTGCGGATCTCATCCGCTGTCCCGGTGGCTATGACCTTGCCATAAACCAGCACACTGATCCGATCCGCCAACGCAAAGACCGCATCCATGTCGTGCTCGACCAGCAGGATCGGAGCTTCCGCACGCAACCCATCCAGAAAGCCCGTCAGCCGTTTGGAGCCTTCCGCCCCCAGTCCCGCCATCGGTTCATCCATGATGAAAGCACGCGGCGAAAGCGTCAGGGCAACGGCGACTTCCAACTGTCGTCGTTGCCCGTGGCTGAGATTGGCGCAGCGTGTATCGCGTTCATCTGCAAGGCCAACGCGTTCCAGTGCGGCTTCGGCTCTTTCGCGTAGGGCACAGGTCTTCAGCGCACCACGCCAGAACCGCCAGGCTGCGGCTTCGGCACCCATGGCACCAAGCACCGCGTTTTCCAGAACGGTATCTTCCATGCAAAGGTCAGAAATCTGGAATGTGCGTCCCAACCCGGCACGCGCGCGCGCCTGGGTCGTTGTGTTGGACACGTCCTGCCCACACAGCGTAACACGGCCGGAATCCGGCCTGAGGCCACCACATATCTGTTTGATCAGCGTGGATTTTCCAGCTCCGTTCGGCCCGATAATCGCGTGGATTTCCTGTGGCTTCAGGTCAATCGACACGTCGATCGTTGCCTTGAGCGCACCGAAGCTTTTGTTCAGGCCATGAGTTGCAAGGATCGGTTCAGACATGCGCGCCCTCCTTGCCAGTCAACAAACCCGTCACGCCGCCGCGACCAAACAGGACGATGCACAGAAGGATAATGCCCAGGTAAACATGCCAGAACTCTGTCAGCTCACCCAGAAAATGCTCGAGTGCGACAAACACACAGGCACCAATCACCGGCCCCATCAGGCGACCGACCCCGCCGATTATGATCAGAACGATCAGTTCGCCGGATAATTGCCAACTGAACATCGTGGGTGACACAAATCGGTTCAGGTCGGCAAATAATGCTCCGGCGAGCCCGGTGATCGCGCCCGAGATGATAAAGGCCACTAACTTCAGGCGCATCGGGTTCAGTCCAACGGTCTCGACCCGCGCGTTGGTTTGACGGGCCGCGTTCAAAGCCAGACCGAAAGGTGACGTCTGAAGCCGCGCAAAAAGGAAAAGCACAATGCACAGCAGGGCGAAGCAGATGCCGAAGAACTGGATCGGAACCAGCGTGTTCAATCCCGGAAAGCTGTTGCGGACATAGATTGAAAGCCCGTCTTCGCCGCCATATTGCGCCCATGAGATCGCGAAGTAAAAGAACATCTGACCAAAGGCGAGCGTGATCATGATGAAGTACACGCCGGACGTTCGCAGCGACAGCAGGCCGATGAAGAATGCAACAATCGCCGACAGTATCATCGCAACAAGCCAGATGACCGGCATTGAATTGGTGCCATCAGTCTCAAAGAGCCCAAGATCCAGCGCCGTGTAGGTCTGCGCATGATAGGCAAGGATGCCCATCGCATAACCGCCTATCCCAAAGAAAACGGCGTGCCCAAAGCTGACCATTCCGCCAATGCCCAGTATGAGATTCAATCCAACCGCCGCCAATGCAAGGATCACCGCACGGGTCACCAGCGTGATTGTGAATGGCTCGTCCATAACCAGCGCCCAAAGCGGCAGCGCAAGAAGACCCAGCAGCACGACGGTGTTGATATGTCGTTCATCTAGCCTCATGCGCGCGCTCCGAACAAGCCGGTGGGACGCCAGATCAGGACCAATCCCATCAGGATGTAGATTCCCATGGATGCGATGGCCGCGCCGCTTTTCTGGGCCGCGCCTGTGTCCATGAACAGTTTGAACAGTTCGGGCAGGAACACACCGCCCAGCGTGTCGGTCAACCCGACCAGAAGCGCCCCGATGAACGCCCCCCGGATCGAGCCGATGCCGCCAATAACAATGACGACAAAGGCCAGGATCAGCACCGGCTCACCCATGCCGACCTGAACCGATTGAATTGCGCCGACCAGCGCCCCTGCCAAACCGGCAAGCGCGGCGCCGAGAGCAAAAACAAGTGTATAGAGTTTGGAGATATCGACACCCAATGCGGCGATCATCTCGCGATCATTTTCGCCCGCGCGTATCTGAATCCCAATTCGGGTACGTTCGATAAGCAGCCAAAGCCCGCCCGCAACCGCCATCCCGATCAGGATAAGGGTCAGGCGATACAGCGGGTATTCGATCCCGCCGGGCAAAGTCACGGGGCCGGACAGGGCCTCTGGTATGTTCAGAAACAGGGGAAAGGATCCAAATACCCAACGCGTGCCCTCTGAAAAGATCAGGATCAGGGCAAAGGTTGCAAGAACCTGATCCAGATGCGCGGCATCATAGAGCCGCCGAATGACCACCATTTCGATGATCGCGCCTGCCAGTGCGGCAGCCGCAAGCGCCGCAACAAGCCCCAGAAAGAAAGAGCCTGTCGCACCTGCTACAGCCGCCGCAGCAAATGCCCCGACCATGTAAAGCGAGCCATGGGCCAGGTTGATCAGCCCCATGACACCGAAGATCAGCGTCAGGCCGGCAGCCATCAAAAAGAGCATAACGCCGAATTGCAGTCCGTTGAGGATCTGCTCGATAATCAGGATCGAGGACATGAAAACTCCGGGTAGCTGCCTGCCTACGTGGTCGAAGGCAGGCAGTGATCGATCACATTTTGCAGTCAGCCGCGTAGGCGTCCGAATGACCTTCCAACGCCGTGCCGATGATCTTGTTGGTGAAGACGTCGCCTTCCTTGATCACTTCACGCGCATAGATCGTCTGCACCGGGTGGTGGTTCGGACCGAAGGCGAAATCCCCGCGCGTACTGTTGAAATCAGCGGCCCTCAGCGCCTCGCGGAAGGCGTCGGCATCCGACGGATCGGCTTTCTCAAGCGCCGACAACAGCAGGTTTGCGGTGTCGAACCCCTGGCTCGCATAAAGCGAAGGCAGGCGACCGTATTCGCCCTGGAAGCTTTCGACAAAAGCCGCGTTGGTCGGGTTGTCGATGTCCTTGTTCCACTGCGAGGTGTTCACAACGCCAAGTGCTGCATCACCTACCGCCTGCAGGATGCCCTGATCGAAACTGAAAGCAGGCCCAACGACCGGAAGGTCGATGCCGCTGTCAGCGTATTGCTTGAGGAACGAAATCCCCATGCCGCCGGGCAGGAAGAAGAACACGCTGTCCGCATCGCTCGCCCTGATCTGAGCGATTTCTGCCGCATAGTCGGTCTGACCCAGCTTGGTATAGACCTCGCCTGCCAGATCGCCCTTGAAAAACCGCTTGTAGCCGGTCAGCGCGTCAGTGCCGGCGGGGTAATTCGGTGCCATGATGAAGGTCTTCTTGTACCCTGCATCATTGGCATAGGCCCCTGCGGCCTCGTGCAGATTGTCGTTCTGCCACGCCACGTTGAAATAGTTCTGATGGCAGCCTTTACCCGCAAGTGGCGAAGGTCCGGCGTTGGGCGACAGGTAGAAGACATTCTGGTTGACCGCCGCCGGAACGACCGCCATCGCAAGGTTGGACCAGATGATCCCGGTCATCACATCAACGCGCTCGGACTGAATCATTTTGTCCGAAAGCTGAACGGCGATGTCCGGTTTGCGCTGGTCGTCTTCGATTACGACTTCGATGTCATCACGACCGGATTGTGCGATCGCCAGCATGAAACCATCACGAACGTCAATTCCAAGACCCGCGCCGCCACCGGACAACGTGGTGATCATCCCAACCTTGACCTCGGCCAATGCGCCTGTCGCGCAGAGGGCCGATGCCGCAGCGGCCAATAACAATTTATTCATGTGTTTCTCCCTTGTTGGTCTTTTCTATTTCATACAAGACTCGGGCGTTCTGCACACCCGTTCGAGACCCATTCTCGGACGAAATCTCAGGCACATCACCGCGCACCTCCGGAAGAGGTCCTCAGCTTGAATCGTTGCACTTTTCCGGTCGGTGTTTTGGGAAGGGTCTGGCAGAAGCGAACTGAACGGGGATACTTGTAAGGCGCAATGACGGATTTGACGTGGTCCTGAAGCGCCTTGACTGTCTCGTCCGACGCTTCGGCATTTTCAGTCAGAACCACATGCGCTTCGACGATGTTACCCCGCTTCTCATCCGGTGCTCCGATTACAGCACATTCAGCGACGGCCTCGTGCGATAAAAGGGCCGCTTCGACCTCCGGCCCGGCGATGTTGTATCCCGACGAAAGGATCATATCGTCATTCCGGGCCGCAAAATGGAAGCGACCATCGGCATCTTTGAAAAAACTGTCGCCGGTAATGTTCCATCCATCCGTCACATAATCCGCCTGACGTTCGTCGTTCAGGTAACGACAACCGGTGGGACCCCGCACGACCAGCCTGCCAACCTCATTTATCTCGGCCTCGGATCCATCGTCTCGCAATACTTTCGCCTCGTAGCCTGCGACAGGTTTTCCGGTGCAGGCGGGCCGATGATCATCGAACCTGTTCGATATGAAGATATGAAGCAGCTCGGTCGCACCAATACCGTCAAGCATCGGTTTGCCGGTCCGCTCGATCCAATCGTCGTAAATGGGCTTGGGCAAGGTTTCCCCGGCCGAAACCGCGGCGCGCAAGCTGGACAGATCAGCGCCCTCATCCATTGCCTGCAGCATCACGCGATAGGCAGTCGGCGCCGTAAAGCAGACCGTCGCCTTATACTTCTCGATTATCTCGATCATGCCCGGAGGCGATGCCTGTTCCAGCAATGTTGCAGTCGCGCCAAATCGCAAGGGAAACACGGCAAGCCCGCCAAGACCAAAGGTGAAGGCAAGGGGTGGAGATCCCACGAAGACATCCTCCGGCGTCACCCCCAGAACTTCGCGCGCGTAGCCGTCGGCGATGATCAACAGGTCACGGTGAAAATGCATCGTTGCCTTGGGTTCACCGGTCGAGCCCGAGGTGAACCCCAACAGAGCCACATCATCGCGTCCGGTCTGGACGCAATCGAATTTCACCGGTTTTTCAAGCGCCAGTCGATCAAGCTCGGCCTCGTGATTGGAAGTACCGTCAAAACCGATCACTCTGGTCAGAAATCGACTGTCCTTGGCGCAAAGGTCCATTTCTTCCATCAAGCGCGTATCGCAGAGGGCAAACTGGATTTCGGCCTTGTCGACATACTTGGTCAACTCACCCGCGCGCAGCATCGGCATGGTATTGACCACAACCGCACCAACCTTTGTCGCCGCCAGCCAGCACGCAACCATGGCCGGGTTATTGGCGGACCGGATCAGCACGCGATTGCCGGGTTTGACCCCAAGATCTTCGACCAGCACATGGGCCAGACGGTTGGTCCAATCGGTAAGTTCTTTGTAGGTCCGTTGCCGTCCGTTGCCGATCAGTGCGGTGTTGTCGCCAAACCCTTTCCCGACCATTGCATCCGTCAGCTCATATCCAGCGTTAAGAAGTTCCGGATACTCGAACCCTTCAAGCAGGAAATCGGGCCATTGGTCGACCGGGGGCAGACTATCGCGCGCAAACGTATCGGTATGAGCTGACTGGCTAAGCACTACAAACCTCCCTGATGGGCCATCATGGCCTGTCGGGCGATGATGACCTTTTGCACATCCGACGCGCCCTCGTAGATGCGAAGGGCTCGGATTTCGCGATAGAGCGTTTCGACGGCGGTTCCGGACCGAACCCCGTCACCTCCAAAAAGCTGAACCGCTTTGTCGATGACCTTTTGCGCCTGATCGGTCGAAAACAGTTTGGCCATGGCCGCCTCTCGCGAAACGCGGGCTGCACCACTGTCCTTCGTCCATGCTGCGCGGTAAACCAGCAAGGCACTTGCATCGATATCCAGCGCCATTTCGGCGATGTGGCCCTGCACCATTTGCAGATCGAACAACGGCGCGCCCTGGACGTGCCGATCAGCAACACGCGACAAGGCCTCATCCATTGCGCGACGCGCAAAGCCGAGGGCGGCAGCCGCGACCGTGGAGCGGAATACGTCCAACACCGACATGGCAATCTTGAACCCAGCCCCGGGCGCCCCAATCATGGCCGATGCCGGTACGCGGACTTCATCAAAGCGCAGCGTCGCAAGTGGATGAGGCGCAATGGTATCGAGCCGCTCGGCCACTTCGAAACCCGGCAGATCAGGTGTCACTACAAACGCCGAAAGCCCCTTTGCGCCAGGTGCTTCGCCGGTGCGGGCAAAGAGTGTGTAGACATCGGCAATACCGCCGTTTGAAATCCAGGTCTTTTCGCCACTCAGGACAAACTGGTCGCCATCGCGGGTCGCTGTCATGGTCGAGTTTGCCACATCCGACCCCGATTGGGGCTCGGTCAGGGCAAATGCCGAAATCGCCTCACCGCTTCGCGTGAGAGGTAACCATGCGGATTTTTGCGCCTCTGATCCAAACAGGGAAAGCGCACCTGTGCCCAATCCCTGCATCGCAAATGAGAAATCGGCCAACCCATCATGGCGCGCCAAAATCTCGCGAGACAGGCACAGCGTGCGCACATCCAAAGCACCGGATTCGTTTGCTGTTGGTTGCAAGATACCTGCGGCGCCCAGTTCCTTAACCAGCACACGGCACGCCGCGTCGGTGTCCGAGTGATCAATCGCGATCCCCTGCGCCACCTCTTCGACCCGTCTGGCCCAGTCACGGTGACGGTCTTCAAAAAATGGCCACGAAAGAAAGATTTGATCCGCCATCAGTCGCCCTCGAACACCGGCTTTTCTTTGGCGACGAAGGCGTTGTAGGCCCGTTCAAAGTCGCCGGTCTGCATGCAGATGGCCTGTGCCTGCGCCTCGGCCTCGATCGCCTGTTCGATCGACATGGACCATTCCTGCGCAAGCATGGTTTTGGTCATCATGTGCGCGAAATTTGGACCCGCAGCGATGCGGCGCGCCATTTTTTGCGCCTCGGCATCCAACTGAATGGCTTCGACCACCAGGTTATAAAATCCCCAGGCGGAACCCTCTTCCGCACTCATGGATCTGCCGGTGTAAAGCAGCTCGGCCGCGCGCCCCTGTCCGATGATACGAGGCAGGATGGCGCAGGCTCCCATATCGCACCCTGCAAGCCCGACGCGGGTAAAGAGGAACGCACATTTGGCCTCGGGCGTCGCGATGCGCAGGTCCGAGGCCATTGCGATGATCGCCCCTGCCCCGACGCAGACACCATCCACTGCCGCAATAACCGGTTTACCGCAGTTCACGATCGCCTTGACCAGATCCCCGGTCATTCGCGTGAACGCCAATAGGTCTTTCATATTCATGCGCGTCAAAGGGCCGATAATATCGTGCACGTCCCCGCCCGAACTGAAATTTCCACCGTTTGAGGCAAACACCACAGCGTCTACGTCATCTGCATAGACCAGATCCCGAAACCAGTCGCGAAGCTCTGCGTAACTGTCGAAGGTCAGAGGGTTCTTGCGATCCGGCCGGTCCAGCCTGACGGTTGCCACGCGGTCGCTGATCTCGCACCGGAAATGTTTGACGTCACTTCGCATCGGAAACCTCTGGCAAGCTGAATTCTGTGGTAATCGCGCGGGCTTCTTCCGCAGAGAAATGACCCAACAA
Source organism: Ruegeria sp. HKCCD6647-2 (assembly GCF_057221075.1). NCBI lineage: Bacteria > Pseudomonadati > Pseudomonadota > Alphaproteobacteria > Rhodobacterales > Roseobacteraceae > Ruegeria > Ruegeria sp. HKCCD6647-2. Next base: position 295,473 of record NZ_JBWVBD010000003.1, read on the forward strand.
CTTGTTGATCCACGCCTCATGGGCTGCTGCCTGACGCGCGAATTCCTCGCGTCCTTTTTGGGTCAACAAGACGCGATGCGCGCGCCTGTCGCCCGGCACGGCCATCCGAACCAGTAGTCCGTCATCCGCAAGGCGATCCACGATCCCGGTGACATTGCCATTCGATACCCGCAACACACCCGAGATTTCACTCATCTTCAATCCGTCTTCAAAGCGGGATAATGCCGCCATGACATCAAATCTGGGCAGGGTCGTTTTGAACTGATCGCGAAAATTCTCGCGCAACGTCGCCTCGATGAACCGCGTGGTCTTGAGCAACCGCAGCCACAAGCGCAGCCTTTCCTTCGAAGCATCCTCCAGCGGCATCTGAGCAAGATTCTGGCTCATATCTCGCCTCCTGAAATGCTGAGCGTGTGCCCGTTTACGGATTTTGCGGCATCTGAGCACAACCACATCACAGCACTTGTCACTTCGCCCGGTTGAATAAAGCGACGCTGAGGGTTGCCCTGATGCAGCGTTGCTGCTGCCTGATCCGGGTTCATTCCCGTTTTCTCGACAATAGTATTGATCGAACGTTCCAGCATGGGCGTTTCTATGAATCCCGGGCAGACGGCATTGACCGTCACACCTGTTTTGGCCAACTCAATTGCAAGTGATCGGGTAAGTCCAACCACCCCATGTTTTGCGGCGCAATAGCCGGATACGTATTGGTAGCCCTTCAATCCTGCCGTCGATGCGACAGCAACCAGCCGCCCGTTGCCCGCATCCAGCATGTCCGGCAGCGCGGCCTGCCAAACATTGAAGACACCAATCAGGTTGACCTCAATCATCACGCGCAGGTCGTCCGACGTCATTTTATGAAACGGAGTCGTCGTTGCTGCCCCTGCATTTGCGATCACGGCGGTGATAGGTCCCCGGTCCGCGCGCGCCGTTTCAAACGCAGATTTCACTTGCCCCGCATCCGTCACGTCGCAGACCTCGTAGGGTAATGACTGGGTCCTTAGCGTTGCCTCGGTCCGACCCAGTATCGTGACGGCCGATCCGTTCTTGTCAAAGCTTTGCGCGATGTCTGCCCCAACACCGGTTCCCCCGCCAGAGATCACAACATGGCTCATACCTTGCCCACCATTTCTGCTTCGCGATCCGCAAGGCGCCAGGCCTGATCACGACCAGCCTCGTAGGGTTTGGGCCACGCTTCCTGCCGATCGCCAAGCGCCGTGGCCGCATGTAATGTCCAATAGGGATCACTCAGATGTGGGCGTGCCAGACAAACCAGATCCGCTCGACCCGCCATAAGGATCGAATTCACGTGGTCCGGCTCGTAGATATTGCCGACTGCCATCGTTTTGATGCCGCGCTCATTGCGGATGCGATCCGAGAAGGGCGTCTGGAACATGCGGCCATAAACAGGTTTGGCCAGCGTCGACGTTTGACCCGCTGAAACATCAATGATGTCCGCACCGGCAGCCTCGAACATCGTCGCAATTTCGACGGCGTCTTCTGCGGTCACTCCATCATCGCCAGCCCAATCGCTGGCCGAAATGCGCACTGACATCGGTTTTTCCTTGGGCCAGACGGCACGCATTGCGGCGAAAACCTCCAAAGGATAGCGCATACGGTTTTCCAGGCTGCCTCCGTATTCGTCATCGCGCCGGTTCGAAAGCGGCGAGATGAAGGACGAGATCAGATAGCCGTGGGCCGCGTGCAGCTCGATCATGTCAAATCCTGCGCGATCGGCCATTTCAGCCGCTGCTGCAAACTCGGCCGTCACAGCATCCATATCACTGCGGTCCATGGCCTTGGGCACAGCGTTTTTGTCCGTCCATGGGATCGCGGAGGCCGACAACAACGGCCAATTGCCCGAGTTCAGTGGCTGGTCCATCCCTTCCCATCCAACTCGGGTTGATCCCTTGCGACCCGCATGACCAATCTGACAACAGATTTTTGCATCCGTTTCCGAATGCACAAACGTCGTCAGCCGTTGCCACGCGGCTTCATGATCCGGAGCGTAAAGCCCAGGACAACCCGGCGTAATTCGCCCGTCCGCCGAGACACAGGTCATTTCAGTATAGATCAGGCCGGCACCACCTTTGGCTCGTTCGCCATAGTGGATCAGATGCCAGTCGGTCGGACAGCCATCGACCGCCTTGTATTGAGCCATGGGTGAAACAACGATCCGGTTCTTCAGCCGCATGTCTCGCAGGTGGAACGGTGCAAACATCGGTGCGCGGGCAGGACCGTTCACACGTTCCCCTGCCTGTTCCATAAACCAGGCCTCGGCGCTTCCCAGCCAGTTGGCATCCCGTTCGCGCAAATTTTCGTGGCTGATCCGCTGCGACCGAGTCAACATTGAGTAGTTCAATTGAACCGGATCGAGATCGAGGTAACGCTCTACATCCTCGAACCACTCCAAAGAGTTCCGGGCCGCCGATTGCAAGCGCAGAACCTCCAGACGGCGTTCATCCTCGTACCGGGAAAACGCCGCTTCGAGCGTGTCCTCCCCAACAATATATTCGGCCAGTGCAATGGCACTTTCCATCGCAAGCTTGCTGCCTGAGCCGATTGAAAAATGCGCGGTCGCCGCCGCATCGCCGAGAAGAACCACGTTCTTGTGACTCCACTTTTCACACAACACACGCGGGAACCTGAGCCAAGCAGAGCCGCGAATGTGGTTGGCATTGGTCATCAGATTGTGACCACCCAGATGTTCCTTAAAAATCTCCTCGCAAACGGCAATCGACTCCTGCTGGCTCATGTCGCCAAAGCCATAGGCGTCAAAAGTCTCTTGCGTGCACTCCACGATGAAGGTCGCCGTGTCCGGATCGAACTGATAGGCATGCGCCCAAACCCAACCCTTGTCTGTGTTTTCAAAGATAAAGGTAAACGCATCATCAAATTTCTGATGCGTTCCCAGCCACACGAACTGGCACAAACGTTGATCGATATCGGGCTTGAAGACGTCGGCAAATTCCATCCGCGTCTTCGAATTCAGGCCATCGGCACCGATAACAACATCGAAGTCATCCATGTACACTGAAGTCGCCTCGACTTCGGTCTCAAAACGCATGTCCACGCCCAACTGACGCGCCCGCTCCTGCAGGATCAACAGCAACTTCCTGCGTCCGATGCCACAGAATCCATGTCCGCTCGATACGGTTCGCCGACCTTTGTGGACAAGCGCCACATCATCCCAATACGCAAAGTTGTTGCGGATGGTTTCAGCGCTGACGGGATCGTTCCGCCGAAGGTTGTCCAGCGTTTCGTCCGACAGGACCACACCCCAGCCAAACGTGTCATCAGCGCGGTTGCGCTCGAACACAACGACCTCTGCCTCAGGATCGCGAAGCTTCATCGAAATCCCAAAATAGAGACCGGCCGGGCCACCACCGAGACATGCAATGCGCATTGCTGGCGTTCTCCTATCAGTGTCGCTGACAGGAACGGTAGACCGAGTCGATTAACGCTTCAAGTTAAAATATTTTGCACTTGAAGTTTCTGGCCTCGATCAGCGGTGCCATCTCTTCATCAAGAAGACCTACTATCACGTCGGTCACTGGCGCCCGGAGAGAAAAACTGTCGGCATGATTTGGGGGTAACGCAGGCAAGCACGTTCCATTCGGAGTATCGAGCCTTTAGCTAGCACAAGTCTCACGGCAAAAACTGCCGAACAGGTCACAAATCGCTCAACCAGTATCGGAACAAATTTGAGGCGATTTCGTCACTAAGTGCCATTCTGGTTTAATTATTGCACCAGAACTCGCCGACGACTCTGGCGTCGAGCTCTCCAATGGCGAAAGCATAGAAGCTCTCACCGCGGCGCACTTTCTATTGAATGTTTTTCACAACGTATAACTCGGAATTCGCTTCGGTCTCCCGAATACTGAATTTGCTGTTAGTAAAACTCCAACTCAAAAAGCAACGCAGAAGCAAAATCCGAGCTGCAGGTCTATTGCATTGAAGCTGGACGTCTTTTTGAAATATATATTTAATATCCATTATCTCATTAAACTTGGCCGCACGAAAACCTTTCAGTCAAATTTTTCGGCTGAAGAAAACTGTGAGATAGCGCATCGTGACGCCGGTTGGAGCATGAGCCATCAACTTCCTCAGATCCGTGGACCGTTACGGTGCGGCTGCCAAAGCAAAGGCTGGACAGTTGCGGCGAATGTCAGGTTTGATCAGCTACTCCGAAATATCTTCGATCTCAGATGAAGGGCGGCTTGGTCCGTGCTGGACTCGCTGGGTTGCGCGATTTACCGGCGGGCAGTAGGTTTGGTTGAGACGACTGTTCATTTTTTCATATCTCAGTTTGGAGCTTTATGATGAACGCGCGCACCCCCCCTCTACTCCGTCCCCGGCCTGCTCGAATGGTTTCGACGGCACCAATCTTCTTTCGACGGACCGCGTTGAATACTCTGTGTTCGCTCGGATTGCTTTCTATCCTGAGTGGCAGCTTACAAGCCGACGAACTTCCCGCGACAGAGGACTTGGTAGATACGATTTGGGTAACCGAAAGTGGATATTCTTATGTCGCGGTAACAACCGACGGGGTCGTTGAGTCATTTTCAGGTGCTGATTTTTATGTTGAATTTCTGGAGGTAAAAAATGGGGTACTGGTGGCAAGGGTTCGGTGGATCAGCCCGGAAGAGCACCTGAGTGAATTTCAACATTTGCTATTCGTTCCTGACGGCGCCGGCGGGTTCTCATTCCAGACCGCAGGAGCGCTAAACGTGGTTGGTGGCGCAGCAAATGGCAAATTACGCACTGTGGACGATGACACAGCCTTGTTCACAAGCTTTAACCTGGAAAACGATCGGGCCGGATCGATCAACACAACCTTGACCAAGGTCGACATGGTTCCACCGAAGTTCGAGGCTGAAAAATAGCGGACTGGTGGCCTTCTGCCGCTTCCGGCATCGCACGTTTCCGCCAAGGGTTATGCGCTGTGAAATGGTCCGAAGCCTTCTGCGCCAAGTAACCCATGATCTATGCTACCAGGTGGCCTGTCTGAACTTCCAAAGATGGGTGCAGAAGGGTTAAAAAAAACAGTCTAGGAATTGTTGTCTGTGGAACGGTCTGAGATGGTGTTGAAAATCTGGGTCAACTGTCCTTCGGAGAAAATTGCCGATGAAATTGCCGATCGACTTCTTGAGCAACGTCTGATTTCTGCGGCTAATCGATATGCGGCAATCAACAGCCGCTATGTGTGGAAAGGAAACATTGAAACAGCTCGGGAGATCCCTCTCTTGCTAAAAACCCGAAAAGACCTTTTTGAGGATGTCGCCGACGCGGTCCGAAACATTCATCCATACGATGCGCCCAGTATCCTCGCGATTGAGGTGGCACAGGTCAACGAGGAGTACCTCTCATGGATGGTCGAAAGCACCCGCACTAGCGAGAATTAGCTTTGGAAATCGAAGACAACAAAGCGCCAAGTGCGAATGTGGAACTGCGGAGCAGACATATTTAGCGCTACAGCGACTCGCGACCGTATACACTCCAAAATTCAAGACCTGACGGAGCCGTGACACAAAAAATCGCAGGTTCAAGAATCCGTTATTACACAAGATCCAGCGTTGGACTTCGCTGTGCCAAAGTTTCCGCAACATCAAGCAATGCACTCTCAAACATAGTCAAAGAGTGAGGTTTTGAATCGGAAACGGGGTAGAGAAGGCCAAACGTCATCCAGCGTTCAGGTGTCACCGGAACGAGGGTAAGCTTAGTTGGCTTTGACTGAGCGGCGACCAATTCATCTGCGATTGTCACACCGGCGCCTTCAGCCACCAGCGAGCAGGCAAGCTGAGATGCGGCGACTTCGCAAGTTTGCCTCGGTGTCACACCTGCTGAACGGAAGATGTCATCCAGTTGGTCGCGCAACAATAGCCCGTGCATAAGGCGAATGACGGTTTCCTGTGCCAATTCACCGGCTGTAAGCTGCGTTCTGGATGAAAGTGGGTGATCCGAAGGTAAAACGGCTTGTGCCCTTACCCTCAACAAAGGTTTGGTGACAATGCCGGGATGATCGACCGGCAACGCACCAATTCCGATATCATACTCCCTGCCGGCCAACCACTTTCCTGCTTCTCGCCTCGCGCGGACATCGAGACTGATATTGGTGTCAGGGTTATCCTTCATGAACCGCGCCACGGCCGGGGCAGACAGGGATTGCGCAATCCTGGGCATGGTCACGATACGGAGCGTTTCCGTCCGACCAGCCTTGATTTCTGCGGCAATACGGGGAACTTCATCAAGATTGTCGAGAATCCTGCCTGCCTCTTTATAAAAGGCCAATCCCTCGGGCGTTGGTGTCAGGTTGCGCCCACTGCGATCAAAGAGTGTCAGCTTGAGTTCCGCCTCAAGCCCCGAAATCAAACGACTGACTGCGGGTTGGCTGAGGTGAAGTATTTCCGATGCGGCGACCAGCGAGCCTTCGGATAACGTGGCGCGAAACGCACGGAGGGCTTTTATGTTCATTTTCCGTTGCTTTCAAATTTTGCAAGAGTAGATAACACCTTTGCATTTTTTACAATTGAAGAATTGACGTAGATTGAACCCAAGTGAAATTGGGAGGTAATTTATGAAACGCAGAACTCTACTTGGTGCCGCAATCGCTGCCATCGCAGTCACCGCAGCGGCCACAACAAGCCTTGCGGCGGACTGGCCGAAACGCCCGATCAATCTGGTTGTTCCATACAAAGCCGGCGGAGGCACTGACGCCTACGCCCGCGCCATTTCGGCAGCTGCTGAGGGCGTGCTGGATGTGCCGGTGGTCGTTGTTAACAAACCCGGATCGGGAGGGCTGAACGGCGCCAATGCTGTCGTTGGTGCGCGCCCCGATGGCTACACGATGATGATGACGTCCGGCGGGTCGTTTCTGTTGTCAACCATGACGCGTGACACAGACATCGATGCACTGGAAAGCTTTGATTTCGTTGCTCAGGTCGGGCAATTGCAAACGTCGTTAATGGTTCCGGTAAGCAGCCCGTTCCAGACTGTTCAGGATGTGATCGACGCGGCAAAGGCGAACCCCGGTGAACTGCGGTGGGCACATTCGGGTCGCGGTGGTTTCCATCACGTGGGCGGCAAGGGCTTCTTGGCCAGCAACGGGATCGAGGCACAGGATGTTCCGTTCAAGGGGGGTGGGCCAACCCGTGCCGCTCTGATCGGTGAGCAGGCCGATTTTGGCTTCCTCGGCGTTCAGCAGCTTGCGGGATTCGAAGAGCAATTGCGCGCACTGGCCGTCAACAGTCAGGACCGCGACGGTATCATGACAGATGTCCCTTCGTTCGGCGAGTTGGGCATTCCATTTGCCGCCGTTTCTTCGCCGGTTATCGTGTTTGCCCCAAAGGATACGCCGACCGAGGTGATTGCGGCGATGGAAACCGCGCTGGAGCAGATCGCCGCCAAGCCCGAGTTTGCCGAGCTTCTCGCCTCACGCGGGACCGGGCCGGTCTATCAGAATGGTGCAGATGCCAAAACGACGCTCTCCGCCATGAAAGAGGACGCCACTCCCTTGGTCCAAAGTCTGACCAACTAATGTCCTCGGGGCCGGGCGGGTCGTGACCCACCGGCCTTTTTCCACCCACAGAAGCTCGCGAGGAAAGTCATGCGTTCCTATGCAGAAGGTTTGGTGCTTGCTCTTATTTCGATTGTTGCCATTTGGGGTGCGTGGCAGGTGCCAGCTGCGTCTCCGGGGGATACCTGGGCCGGGATCGTGCCGTTCTCTGCGTCGATCGCCCTGCTGTTCCTGTCGGGCCTGATGCTTGCAGGAGCCGCCCGTCAAACCGCAGGGTCCACTGGCCATGAGCAGGATGACGGAGCAACACTGCAGATCATCGGCCTGTTCATTACCGCCCTGATCTATCAGCAGTCCTTCCGCTGGTTTGGCTACCTGCTGCCGACGGCTATTGTTGCGCCGATCGCCCTATACTTCTTCGGAGTGCGCAACTGGATCGGGCTGAGCTTGTCAGTTGTCCTCTGCCCGCTGGTCTTCCACCTCATCTTTTTTGTCCTTCTTGGCGTGTTCCCGCCCTATGGCGAGGTCTTCGATCTGCTTAGCTGGATTCAGGGGTAAAACATCATGGAAATATTTCCCGCCCTTCTTTCGGTGATCACCGACCCCACGCTGCTCTTTGCAATCGTCCTGGCTGCAGTCGTGGGTATGGCTGTCGGCGCAACACCCGGTCTGACGGCCTCGGCAGCGATTGCGATGTTGTTGCCCATCACCTTTTACATGTCGCCAATTTTTGCGCTCGCTTTCCTCTATGTGATCGGAAAATCCGGACGTTATGGCGGTTCGATCGCGGCCATTCTGTTCAACACCCCGGGCACGGCGGCAAGTGCCGCGACACAGATCGACGGCTACCCTCTTGCGCGAGTTGGCAAGGCCGGAAAGGCAATGAAAGTGGCGACCATCTCGTCCATCATAGGTGACCTGATGGGCGATATCCTTTTGGTCATCGGCGTTGGTTTCATCGCGGCCATCGCCCTCAAATTAGGACCGCCCGAAACCTTTGCCATCTACTTCGCTGCCTTTGTCGTCATCGGATCGGTCATCGGAAATTCCATCGTCAAAGGTCTGGCGTCCGCGCTGATGGGGATTCTGATCGCCATGGTCGGCCTCGACCCGATCTCCAGCGAAGAGCGCTACACTTTCGGTTCATTCGAATTGTCCAACGGCATAGGCCTGGTGCCACTGATGATCGGCGTGTTCGTTCTTGGCGAGGTATTCGCCCAGCTGGAATCGCGGCGCAAAGCGACCGGAGAGACCGAAGAAAATGAAAGCACCAAAGACGGCAATACGCTGACCTGGGAAGAATACAAACCCTGCCTGCCGCACGCGGTCCGCGGTGGATTCATCGGTGCGGGTATCGGCGTGCTGCCCGGGCTGGGATCGGCCATCGCGGCGTTCATCTCGTACGGTGAAGGCAAGCGGCGCGCCAAATACCCCGAGATGTGGGGCAAAGGCGCATTGGAAGGCGTCGCCGCGCCCGAGGCTGCCAACAACGCTGTCTCCGGCCCGTCGATGGCGCCGTTGCTGACTCTGGGCATTCCAGGTTCGACCATCGGGGCGATCCTGCTGGGCGTTTTCCTGATCCATGGCATTCAGGTTGGTCCGACCCTGTTCCTGACGGATAAAGAGCTGGTCTACAAACTCTTCGCCTGTGGCATGCTGGGCATCCTTGCCTACGGCCTGATCGGTTACTTCGGCGCTACACAGGTCGCGCGCCTGATCTTGAAGATCCCGACCAACGTTCTGTATCCGCTGATCTTCCTGACCGCCTTCGTCGCAGCCTATTCCGCGCGCGGGTCGATGTTCGATGTGACAGTAATGACATTTGCAGGATTTGCCGGTTGGCTGATGCGGAAATACGACTTCAACGTCGCAGCCTTCGTGATCTCCTTCGTTCTTGCCAAAGGCGCCGAAGAAACCTTCCGCCAATCCCTGCTGATGTCCGAAGGTGGAGCGATGATCTTTGTGGAACGTCCAATTGCCCTTGCATTCATCATCGTCGGCTTTGCAGCTATGGCGTTCCGAATCCGAGGCATCGTCAAAGAACGCCGTATCGCGCGCGGAGGGTTGGAAGATGCTTGACTATGGTATCTACCGGGATTGCTTTTCCAGCGCAGACATGCGTTCGATCTGGTCCGAGCAGGCAACAATTTCTGCGTGGCTCAAAGTCGAACAGACGCTTGCCGAGCATCAGGCAATCGCCGGCCTGATCCCGGCCGAAGCGGCTGTGGCGATCAAGGCTTTGTCCGTTTGCGACTTGAACCGCTTCGAATTGCAGAACGAGATGAATCTCGTGGGTCGTCCTATCGTTGGTTTGACAAAACAGCTTCGCAAGCTCGTTCCGGACCACGCGGATCATGTCCATTTTCGCGCGACCACGCAGGATGTCATGGACACCGCAATGGTTCTTCAAATGAAGTTGGGGCTTGAGCATATCCACGCGTCCCTTAGCGTCGTAATTGCTGCCATCGACCAACATATTTCCTGCCATCCGAACACAATGATGATGGGCCGCACCAACGGACAGCATGCCGTTCCCATGCACCTAGCGACGAAACTAAAAGTCTGGCGATCTGAACTGGACCGTCGGTCACAAGCTTTGGAAGACGCGGCAAAAAGGGGCCTAAACGTTCAGATTGGAGGACCGGTCGGAGACCTGCGCGAATATGAAAATGGATCCGGCCAGCGGGTAAAACAGGGCGTTGCGGCTTCGCTTGGACTGAATATTGTCGAGCCGCATTGGCAAAATGCCCGCGACGGTGTGGTTGACATTGTCGCAGCCCTCGGTGCCCTATGTGGGACACTTTGCAAAATCGCACACAACATCAATCAGCTGTCATCGTCCGACATCGGCGAATTCTCCGAGGCGCATGAAACCGGCAGGGGAGTGTCCTCGGCCATGGCCCACAAACGAAATCAGCGGGCGTCGGAATTCGGCGAGGCCGTTGCCCGCTTGGGACGCCAGCGCGCCGAACAAATTGGTGAATTGACGATGCATGAGCACGAACGGTCTGGGGGTGTTTGGATTTGTGAGTGGATTGTAGTGCCAGAGACTTTTCTTCTGACCTCGGGTGCCTTGCACTGGTCAATTCAGATGTTCAAATCGTTGGTCATCGATGAAGAGGCTTTAAAGAGATCCATTGGGAACAAAGTTCCGGATGACAAAAATATACGTCACTGATGTGATTGCGGTACCTGAGTTCGGCTTCAAGGTAGGCTACCAGACGCCCCGCACTTTTTCACTTGGAAAACTGCGGCATCGCCTTTTTCGGAGTTCATTCAAAGAGCCACAAGTGCGGTTACATTTTCGCATCAGGCGATTTGCCGACAGTCGCCAAGGGATACCGGTTCGATCATTTCCGCTGTTTCCGGATAACGACTGATCTGTACGGTCGAACGGAGACATTGGGCCCTATGCGAACACTACCGCAAAGCGGACAGAAAAGTTTTGGTTCAAGGCAGGCATTGAGACCGATACACATTGGGCTAAGTCTAGCGCATTGGATAGAGCAGTTGGGTGCAAAGGTCTCGCTTGACCCAGTGTGGAGAAAAAAATGTCGACCCTAAGGAAGTCTCGCCGCAGTTTGCTTGCTGGAGTTGCGGGCCTGGTTGGAAGTAGCGCCCTTGCGGGCAGCGCTGTTACCGTCCTAACTCCTGCAGCCGCAGAAGGGCCCTTCTATCCCAATCCTTCCATGCGGATGCCCGATATCGATAATGACCTTGTCAAAATCGATGTATTGGTTGAGGAGGCTGGCGGCGAAATCTTCATCCTGCGCGGCAAACTCTCGGACCGAAACGGAAGGCCACTTGCCGGACACCGCATCGAGATCTGGCAGTGCGACATGAACGGCAAGTATCTGCATCCAGGTGATAGACGAAACGTCCAATATGATCGCGCATTTCAAGGGTTTGGTCATGACATAACGGACGAGTTCGGAAGATACGTGTTTCGCACGATAAAGCCAGAGCTCTACCCGGGGCGCGCACCGCACATTCATGTAAAAGTACTTGAAGGTAAGCGCGAGTTGCTGACCACCCAGTTCTATATCAAAAATAATCCAAACAATGCGCGCGACGGATTGTTCAATCGCATGTCAGACGCTGAAGTCGATATGGTTTCGATGGATTTCATCAAAGGTGAAGCTGGGCCAGAAGCAATTATTGACATTGTCATTTGAACACGAGCTTCTAACAATAAAATCCCGGATACTTCATTTCAGCATAAGATTTCAAGAAACACGGGGCTACCAGTGCTGTGCTGCTCAGCTTAATGCTCAATTGGAACACCCAAGAGTCTCGCTGGCGCGGTTTTCTCGAATCCAACTGGCTGCGAACAAACTTCGCACAGTTACTTTTCGAAACGTCGCAGATATCGTAGCGAATAGATGTCTGAAAACAACAAAGGCGCCCTTGAGCGCCTTGTTTTATTGGTCGGAGTGAGAGGATTCGAACCTCCGACCCCTGCCTCCCGAAGACAGTGCTCTACCAGGCTGAGCTACACTCCGACCGTAGCGGGTGATCTATACTTGGCGACATGGATGTGCAAGAGCGAAAAAGAGAGTGGCGTTTGAGTCGGCTAATGCAGTGATTATCGCAGCCACTTATCTCAATGTCATGGACTTGAACTGTATCCATTTGGTGAACGATTACCGAACAGCGTCAGAATTTCACACATTGTTTGGCTTACCGTTAACCGGGCTTGGTCATGGGTCAGCGTACAGTATGGCATTCCCGATGTGGGTATTACGCTCCACTTAGAGTGCGTGGATCACTCGATCGTGGTTGCCCGCAACAAATATGGCAATCGAAACATGTTTCCATCCTATCTAAGTTTTTGGGGTGAAAATGGGGACCAGTGTGTTAGGTTTCTCGCTGTGTATTTAATGAGTTTTGACTTGGAGTGCCATTTTGCTGCGTCAGTTTTTTTCCGAGTTCTGGGCAGATCTTCCCACGATAGCTAGTAACCTCGGTCAGACAATTCGTGACTTTATGGCATGGCTGGTTGCGGTCAGGGTCGACATATTGATCGCCTTGGCAATCGGGATCGTCACTGCTGCTGTAACGTATTCGTTGGCCGAGCGCGTGCCCGACGCAGTTTATGACGTCGAGATGGACCTGTGGCTTTGGTTCAATGCAGACACCCTGAGAGTCAAGAGCACGATGATCAGCCTTGGAGGGGAACATTTCAGAACCCAGGTGCATCCGCTGGCGTCGATCATTATGTATCCGCCTACTAAAATCATGCTAATGGCCGGGGTCGAAGAACGTGACGCTTTAACTGCCTACTTGGTTGCCATCAATTTGATGTGGACAATGGCGCTTTATGCCGCGGTTCGCGGGTTGACGCTTCGGCGCACCGATGCGCTTGTATTTACGATTTTCGGAAACACGACTGCAAGCGCCATATTCTGGATGCCGATCGTCGAGGTGTATAGCACAGCGTCGCTCACGGTCTTGTTGACACTGGCATTGGGTACGCTGATCCCAAGCGGAAGGTTGCCCCAGTTCATGCAATCCGTGACAAGCGCGCTTTCACTTTCGATGACGACCACCAACTGGATGGCCGGATGGTTTGTCACAATGGCGGGAAACAACTATCGGCGGTTTCTGCGTATCACCTTTGACGCGTTGCTGATCGTCACGCTGGCTTTTGCCGTTCAGAAAATGCTGATCGCAAAGACCGTCTTTTTCGTTCCAAACGTCAGTTTGGAAATGACTTATATGTTCCATGATTATTCGCTCGGCATACCAGAGAAGTTGCGCGCATTCTTCCTTTATGCCTTTGCCGCGCCGTTTCCCGACTTCCAGGTCCACATAGAAAATGACGGCCTGATCGGACATTACCTGAGCTTTCAGGGCTCATCACTATGGGAAATGAGATGGACCGGTTTGATCGGTCTTGCTGCGGCAATTCCGTTGCTGGCTTGGGGTGTCTGGACCGCCTTGAGCGGTGCGAACCCCTCTCGCTTGGTCGGACAGGCCATATTGTCATTTGTTGCCCTGCAATGCCTATTTCACTCCGCTTGGGGTGATGAAACGTTTCTGTACTCGATGAACTATTTACCCGGGATCATCCTTCTTGTGGCGATGGGTGCACTAACCAAGGCCCGCAAATTGGTTTTGGCTGCCACGGTATTTGCAAGCGTATTTCTCGGCCTTAACAACTTCGCGGCGTTCGAGTCTTCGATGCAGGAAGTAGAAGCCTATGCTGCTGAAGAGGTAGAAAAATCGGCAAGCACATCAAGCACCCTGTTCGCACCGTTTGCGCAAGGCTCTTCTGTCGTGCCTCAAAAACACACAAGTGGCTGAATCAAGGAACCCTGTCATGAATAATCTGAAACCTGTAGCGGCCTGGCCAGTATTCGAGCTCCGCAACCTCTGCCAATGACGAGATCTTTCATGTCACATTCGGTTGGTCGGCTTGCTGCCATTTGCAATGGCTTAATTCTTCTTTTCATTTTATTCAGCGCATTGCTTCCAACCAATTTCGCCACTGCATTTCTTATCAATGCTTTGATCTATTTCGTACCCGGTATTGCTTGGCTGGGTCTGGTTGCCTCGCGCATCAAGCATGATTTCATGCTTACAGTTTTTGCAGTCGTTTTTTCGGCGCTCGCCTGGTGCATCATCATCTTGGCGCTTTATGCGCTTGGACTCACGCCAGAGAAGGCAACCTTTCTTATTGCGTTGTTTTGCCTTACCAATCTTGGCTTCTTGGTCACACGCCGGGCCGACCTCAGCGGTTTTTTTCTGGTGCGACTGCGCGATTCATCCGATGCACGCACGGGGCTGAGCCTTTTCCTGGGGTCCTTCGCAGCACTTTACACGGCAGCGGCGTTCTATGGACCAGGCATTGATCATGACTATGAGGTCCCAGGGGCGGCACCCGGAATGATCACCGAATTCAAGCCGTACTTCGCCTATAACTTGCACAATAACGTACTGTACTTTGCGCACCCGCCCATGGGGATCGTGAATGTAGGTCTTGGTGTTTTGTTGGAAGACCGCCTCGATGAGTTCGAATTTTATCTGATATCAGGAAAAGCGAGCCGAAAAGTTGTTGAAGCCGCTGAGCAACGCACAACAGCAATTTACCCGGATGCGGGTTCAGGTCTCGGTGAAACCAGAATTGTGTCCGAACTACTTCCCGACCTGCTTGTCAGGGTTACGGAAACGAACGAACGTGGAAATTTGACCGATCTTTTCGTTGAAGGCGGTCAATGGGTGCCATCAGATGTGGACATCATCCAGCAGACCGAAAACTCGATAACCTACCAGTTTCATAAAGACCGAATTTCGCAGTTCTTTTTTGCCCACGACCTGCAGCGATTCAAGGGGCTGGACCCCATTTTGACTGTCCGCACCGGAAACATGTTTCCTACGGCAATTGCTGCGCTTCTTATTTTTCAGATCGCGATGCTGGTGTTGGGGCGGTCGCCGCCTGCAGTGCTTTTGGCACTTGCATACCTTCTGTCGGTCGGGATTTTCACGCGTTCGGTCATGGCCGGGCATGTCGGCATCTCGTCACTCGCCATTCTCATGCTGTTCCTTCAAAACTGGTCCCAGCGTGAATCCGACAGCTGGAAAGCCTCACCGTTTCTCATGCTGCCGCCAATATTTGCAGCGTGGTGCGATCAAAAGTCGATTGTTGTCCCTATCGCGATCTGCGCCTACTTGGGGCTTCGTTACCTTGTCGCCGACAGAACCTGGGCCGGGCTGGTAAACACGATCCGCCTCGCATGGTTCAACCCGATCAACATGGGCTGGGCGATAGGGCTCATGCTATTTGGACTCTACGGTTATCTGGTTGCGGCCTGGCAGTTCAAAGTATTCTTCCTGTATGTCCACGTATTGGACCGCCTCAACCCTTTGCCGGACGAGCACCTGACCAGTCTGTCCCAACTGTTTCAAAATGTCTTGGTTGAAGCCCCACAACTGCTGTTTGCACTGGTAATAATTCCCTTGCTTCTGCTTCGACGAAACCGCGACATGTTGGAGCCACGCTGGGCAATTCCTGCAATTGCAATCGCCATTGGTGTACTTGTCTACAGCTTGATCGATTGGCGCCAGTCAAAGCACTATATGACGCTTGTCCCAGCGGCATCATTGATACTGCTGCTTGCCTTTTCGCTTGCACCAAGAAACGTTGGCCGATGGCTTTTTGCACTGGTTTCAGTATTTGTGGTGTTCGGAGCAGGTTTTTTGCTGATGCTGGGTTACAATTTTTCGTTCTACCGGCCAGCGGGTCTTTGGTAGGCGTTGATTGTCGAACCGAACGCATACGTCGCTGTAGTGAAAATTCGCATGCCTAGCCTGTAACTAGCGATACTCCAGTTTCGGGCTGCAAGGACTTTCGACCTTCAGATTCCAAGACCCAACAATCGTGCCCCTCAAAAACGGCGGCGGTCAGCGCATGGCCATAAGATGCACCTGTATCAAGGTTGACACGGTTTCCGTGATGTTCGGGTTTCGGTACATGAGAATGCCCGTGCACAACAAGCCAGGGATGCACGCGGCGATCATTCAGAAACTCTTCGCGGATCCAGATCAGGTCATCGAGGTCCTGTTCATTTAGCGCTGTTCCGGGCCGGATTCCGGCATGAACGAAAAGCAAGCCGTTTTCCTGATGATACGGGGTCAAATTGGTCAGAAAGTCGATGTGAGACTGAGGTACGGCCTTTTTTGCCCTTGCGTGGACTTGATAAACCCGGTCCCCATCTTCAACTTCCACCCCGTAGGACTTTAGCGTTTCAACGCCGCCGATCCGAGGATGAAGCCAATGGTACCCGACCAGGAACCGGGCGTCGCTGCGTGGATAATCTTCCAAGAACATCGCACAAATCTGATCGTGATTGCCGCGCAGAAAAATCCAGTCTCGCCCGCTGTTTTGCCCTTGAATCAACAAATCCAGAACCTCGCGGCTTTGCGGGCCACGATCGGTGTAATCGCCCAGAAAGACAACCTTGGCGTTTGGCCCGCCATCTTTCTCAACCCGTGACAGGACATCCTCAAGCATGCCCAGCTGACCGTGAATGTCTCCGATGGCATATATCGGATCTGTCATGGAGGTCCTTTTTCTCAGTTCTGGTGGTAAAAAATCTGAGCCTAATCAGCCCAGTCGATACTGAAGTCTTCGCGAAACGCAAACCGAGAAAGATGGGATTCAATCACCCCCTGCCAACTGGGCATATCGCCCCTTGGTCCGGTTTCGGCCATAAGCGTCAAACTGAAGTCATCGGCGCGCATTGTAACCCGGTTTCCCCCGGGAAAAGCCACCCTCCCCTGATTTGCATCGAAAGAAACGTCGGCCTTATGAGACCAGTGTTTGCAAAGTTGCTGCAGGTATTTGCCGCCCGATGGCGTTCGGGCAATCCCGGACATCTTCTGATCCGGCAACAGGGTCAGCGCTCGGTCGGCGGCTTCGCGCAATGACTTGGCAAACAAGGTCACGTCGATATCGGTCGCAAGAAATGTAACGCCCAGTTCCAGGCATTTGCGCTGCATCGCAGGATCCAGCGTCAGAATGCCTGCGGCCCTGCCGGCCGCAACAATCCGGTTCAAACCATCCAAGACCGCTTCGACCACATCAGGGTGTCCGGCGTTGCCCATGTGACCCATATCTGCCGCCAAGTCTGAGGGCCCGATAAACACGCCATCCACATCGGTGGCCAGAATGTCATCCAGCGCCTCCAACCCAAGACGGTTTTCGACCTGAACCAGCAGACAGATCTGGTCATCAGCCGTCGTCAGGTAGTCCGGGATACCCGCAAAACGCGAAGCGCGCGCCAAAGCAGACCCTACGCCACGGACGCCGTGCGGAGGGTATCGGACGGCCCGCACAAGCGCGCACGCCTGATCCCCGCTCTCGACCATCGGGACCAGAAGGCTCTGTACGCCCGCGTCGAGGTATTGCTTGATCAGCCAGGTTTCACCGATCGGCAAACGCGCCACTGGGTGACTGCCGGACCCTTCGATCACCCGTACCTGCTCGAGGATCGAACGCAAGTCGTTCGGTGCATGTTCGCCATCGACCAGCAGCCAGTCGAAACGTGCGGTCGCGGCGATTTCGGCGGCATAGGCATTTGCCATCCCGACCCAGCATCCGATCTGAGGATCTCCGGCCTTTAACGCGGCCTTGAACGTGTTCTTCGGCGCGGGCATCACGGCGCTCCTTTACGCGAAGTTGATGTCGACCGAACCAAACGGTCCGAAATCTGCATGGATCTCTGTGCCGGGCGGGCATTCGATCGGGCGGATGAAGCTGCCGGACAGAATAACGTGACCGGGCGCGATGCTTTGGCCGTATTGCGCCATGCGACGGGCCAGCCAGACGACACTTTCCACGGGATCATTCAGCACCCCCGCGCCCAGTCCGGTCTCTTCGATCTCGCCACTGCGAAAAGTCAACGCGCCGACCCAACGCAGGTCACAGGCGTCTACTGCGTGACGCTCGCCGCCCAGAACGATGCCCGCGTTGGCGGCATTGTCGCTGATCGTGTCAATAACTGTGCGGGCCGAGCCCGTCTCAGGGTCCACACGTTGAATGCGGGTGTCGAGGATTTCGATAGACGGCGCGACATATTCAGTCGCGGCGAGGATGTCATCGCGGGTTACGTCCTCTCCACCCACAGCGGATTTCATGACAAAGGCGATCTCGGCCTCGATCCTTGGCTGGATGAATCGGCCGGCGGGGACGGTGCCGCCCGTTTCGAACACCATGTCATCGAACAGAATTCCGCTGTCGGGGATGTCGATGTTTAGCGCGTATTGCATTGCCTTCGACGTCAGCCCGATCTTCCACCCGATCACCTTGCGCCCCTCGGCCAGTTTCAGACGGTAGATGGCATTCTGCACCGCGTAAGCGTCGTCCATCCCCATCTCCGGGTGGCACAGGGACAGAAGGCCGATCTGTTCGCGGTTGCGTTCGGCCGCCAGCAGGTCGGCCGCCGCACGGGCGTGATCTTCATGGGTCATACCTGCTCATCCTCAACCGTGTTGCGCAAGGTGCCGATGCCTTCGACCGAGACCTCGACCACATCGCCGGGGACCAGGTATCTGGGCGGATCAAACCGCGCGCCCGCGCCCGTCGGCGTGCCAGTGACGATGATGTCACCGGGCAACAGGGTCATAAAGGTCGAGATATATTCGATCTCGCGCCGGATCGGGAACATCATGCGGTTCAATGTATCGTCTTGTCGTAGCTCACCATTCACGCGGGTCTGAATGCGGGCCTCATCCAGTTGAGCGGCATCAGTGAATGGAACAAGCCACGGGCCAATCGCGCCCGAATTGTCCCAGTTCTTGCCCTGCGTGACGTTGAACTTGGCATGTCGCACCCAGTCGCGGATGGTCCCTTCGTTGCACAGTGTCAGTGCGGCGACGTGGTCATAGGCTTTATCCTGAGAAATCCGACGCCCGGCCCTTCCGATTACAACGGCCACTTCGCCTTCATAGTCCAGCGTATGATTTTCCGGCGGGCGGATCAGAGGTCGGTCATGGCCGGTGAAGCCGCTGGCGAAACGCGGGAACAGCGACATGAACTTTGGTTGCGCACTGCCATCTTTGTACTCGGCGTTCCGATCGGGAAAGTTCACCCCGACGCATAGGATGCGGCGGGCATCGGGCATCACCATCTCATAGGTGAAATCGGTATGGGTCACGGACCTTCCCGCCACCGCCTTGTTCAGTTGGTCGAATGCACCCGCGGCAATCACCTCATACAGGCTGGCGTGAGCCGGAAATGCGTCATTCAGCGCAATCGCGCCCTCATGGGTGATCGCGCCAAAGTAGGTTTCACCATTGGCGGAATAGGTTGCAAAACGCATCTGGCCTCCTTGGCGCATAGTATTCCACGTCAACATTACGGCGCGATAATGGGTGAGGCGGCAAGATCAGCCTCGGTCACATCCACGCCGACAAAGGGCGTGCCGTGTTCGAACCAACTGCGCGGCGCTGGCGCGCCCCAAAGCGTCTGTCGTTGCGGGTCTTTCAGATCCCATTTGATCGGTTCCAGATCCGGGTCGACGGTCTGGTAATCCGAGCAATAGATCTCGATCCGGTGCCCGTCCGGATCGAGGACATACAGGAAAAACGCATTCGAAATCCCATGTCGCCCGGGCCCGCGTTCGATATTGTCCACATAACCGGTGGTGGACATCAGATCGAGCAGGTCGATGATGTTCAGCGGCGTTGGCACCCAGAAGGCCACATGGTGCATGCGCGGACCCCTGCCATTGGTAAAGGCCATGTCATGCACGCCCCCCTTGCGGTGCATCCAGGCCGCCCACAGACGCTTGCTCTCTTCATCCTCGGTGTATTCCGTCACGCGAAAGCCGAAGTCGCTGTAGAACGCCACGCTGTCATCGACATTGGTCGAAAAGCAGTTGAAATGGTCGATCCGCAGCGGCTTTACCCCACGATAGAGCGCATATTTCTGGTGGATAGGCCCCAGCCGGTCCATCTTGTGATAGAATTCCAGCGGTATCCCCATATTGTCCGATGTCAGCAATGTGCGACCCTGAAAGGGGCGCTTAACCCATTCCGTCGGCCGCCCTTTTGACCGGAAATAGACCTCGGCCCGGTCCAGATCCTCTTCGTCGAAGGTCTTGAACCCCATCACTTCGACCGTACCGGGCTGATCGGATTTCTGCAGGATCACGCAATGATGCCCGCGTTCCTCCATCGCGCGCAGATACACATGGCTGTCGCTTTCATCCGAGACCTGAAGGCCCAGAACCTCGGAATAGAATTTGCGCGAAACGGCCAGATCACTGACATTCAGGCAGACATGGCTCAGCCGTATGGTATTGAAATCCGGGTATAGATTGGGGGCGGGAACGGGCATGGAAGCCTCCTGTCAAACTGGGAAGACGACGTTGGTCTGGCCGGTGCCTGAACTGGGGAAATACTCGGTCACGACCTCGCATTTCTTGTCGTATGCGTCCCATCCCAGCGCTCCGTACAGCATCGACGTGTCATGCATCGATCCTTCTCCGCAGCAATAGGTGGCATATTCACCCAGCATTTTCAGGAAGGTGGCATGATCGCCGTTCTTCCACATCTCAAGCACGTGCAGGTCCACCTGACGGTTGAATTCGGAACTGATGGTGAAAGTGCCGTTGTTGGCGGCATAGTCCTTGTTGGCCCAGATCTTATGGGACAGCGAGCCGGAGGCCACCAGCAGCACCTTTTCGTCGCTGGCCTCGACCGCCTCGCGAATGGCTTCACCTACAATGCGGCTTTCGTCATGGCTGTGTACCGTGGCCCAGGCCGCGACCGAAACGACCTTCATCTCGTGCTCGCGGCTCATGAACCGCATCGGGACCAGCGTGCCATATTCCAGTTCCAGACTGTCAAGGTGATGTGCCAGCGTATAGGCACCCTTGTCCGAAGCGATTTTCGCAATCGCATCGCCCATTTCAGGGTTCCCCTTGTAGGAATACGGTAGATCCTGAATGAACTGTGGAAACTCGTTCGAGGTGAAAAGCCCCTCGAACCTGTCATTGGCGTTGATGTGAAAGCCCGCGTTTATCACCCAATGGGTATCGCAGATGATCGCCGTGGTCGCGCCAAGCTCCTTTGCCCGACGGGCAATTTCACGGTGGCCGTCGATGGCCGGCTGGCGCTTGCCTTTCAACGGACCCTCCTGCTCCGACATGAGCAGGGTCGGAACGTGGGTCATTTTTGCGGCAAGAACGATTTCTCCCATAGTCTCCTCCCGGAGTTGACGTTGGTTGGCGCGTTTCCAAAAGGTCGCTTGTTACAGCTTGCCCAGTTGCATGATCTTGTGCTGACCGGTGGCAAAACCGATGTGCTTTTGTTCCATGTAGAACTCAAAGCTCCAGTCGCCGCCGTCCCGACCGATGCCCGACGCCTTGACCCCGCCAAAGGGTGTCGGCAGGTGGCGGACGTTTTCCGAGTTCACCCAGATCATCCCCGCCTCAAGCCTGTCCGTGAAACGCAGCGCGCGGGTCAGATCGTTGGTCCAAACATAGCCTGTCAGACCGTAAGGCGTGTCATTGGCGATCTGCAACGCGTCTTCTTCGGTCGAGAACGGGATTGATGTGAGGACCGGCCCAAAAATCTCTTCGCGCGCAATACGCATATGGTTTTTGGCGTCGGTGAACAGGGTCGGCCGCACGAAATACCCCTCGTCACCAACCGTCTCGCCACCGGCCGCGACGGTCGCGCCGTCCTCTTTGGCGATATCGAAATAGCTGGTGACTTTGTTGTAATGCTCCTCGGTTACAAGCGGGCCGATTTCAGTGACCGGGTCCAGCGGATGCCCGACCTTGATGTTGTTCACCCGTTCGATCAGCTTGGCTTCAAACGCCTCCTTGATCGTATCCTGCACCAGCAGGCGCGAAGAAGACGTGCAACGTTCGCCATTGATCGAGTAGATCATGAAGATCACCGCATCCAACGCCCGGTCCAGATCGGCATCGTCAAAGACGATGGCCGGGTTCTTGCCGCCCAGCTCCAGATGGTTGCGCTTATGGGTATCGGCCCCCTGTTTCACGATCAGGCTGCCGGTGCGGCTTTCACCGACAAAGGCGATGGCCTTCAGCAGGGGGTGTTCACACAGCGCCTTGCCGGCATCCGGGCCAAAACCGTTCACGGTGTTCAACACGCCCCCGGGCAGACCGGCCTCTTCGGCGATTTCCACCAGCAGGCGGGCCGTCAGAGGCGAATCCTCGGCAGGTTTGTGAACCACTGTACAGCCTGCGGCCAATGCTGGTGCGATCTTCCAGGTGGACAGCATGAATGGCGTGTTCCACGGGGTGATCACGCCAACCGGGCCGATCGGCACGCGGGTTGTAACATTCATCAGAGTTGGCGATTTCAGATGCTGCCCGTCCCGCGCTTGCACCACTTGATCAGCGAAGTACCGAAAGTTCTCTGCCCCGCGCAGAGCCGCCTTGGACATGAATCTCAAAGTCTGACCGGTATCCCAGCATTCGCACAGAGCGATTTCCTCGGCGCGGGCTTCGATGGCGTCCGCCACATTCAGAAGGATACGACGGCGCTCGGTTGCGGGCATGTCGCGCCATTCGGAAAATGCAGCATGCGCAGCTTTGGCAGCGGCGTCGATATCATCTGCAGTGCCGTGGGCGACATTGCAAATCACCGATTTGTCCACTGGCGAGACGGACTGGAACACCCCCGCAGCGCCCTCCCGGTCCTCACCCGCAATGCGGTTCTTGATCCCTGTGTTCTTGAACCGGGCCAGAAAGCCCTTCAATTTTTCGATATTCGTGTCCAGGGCGCTCATTTTTCAGGTCTCCTGCGTGGTCGCGCGCAAGTGATCGCGGATCGTGCCGGTCTTGGGCGAAAGGTCGGGGTCGATATCGCGCATCTCAAGTGACAGCGCGATTGAGTGCTTTGAGAAGGCCGGGGCCAGAAAAACCTTCACGGCATCAAAGATGCGATTAGATGCATCCTGCTTGACGTCGTCGGACCGCCCCGCGCGCAGGCGGACCGAAATATCGATAAAGCCATGTTCCGGATTACCATCAGCGATGGCATAATGATCCACGCGTGTCGCGCGAACGCGAATACCGGGAAGCGGAATGGTGTCGATCCCTGCGGCCGTTTCCCGAATGCATTCACACAAACCACCCATGTCGATCCGGTCTTCCAGATTGCCTGAATATTCGACATGGAAATGCGGCATGACCTCTCCCTTTTCGTTAACATGTTTAGTAAATAAAATGGCGCCTGTCAAGAGCTTGCTTTGTTAATCTTTGCAATTCCCAAAGTGACACTCTAGAAGGCGTCATGAACACTCAAAGCCACACAAAAAGCACGTCCCGATCCCTTCCGATCGCGCTGTTGCGCGCACGGGAAACCGTCATGGCACCTGTTCGCGACATGTTGCAGGACATCAATCTGACCGAGCAGAAATGGCGTATCCTGCGCGTTCTGGACGAACTAGGCGAAGTGGAACAAAGCACCATCGCCAATGAGGCCTGTCTGTTATTGCCCAGCCTCACCCGCATTCTGCGCACGATGGAGGCAGAGGGGCAGATTACACGCCGCCAGGACAATCAGGACAGGCGCCGGACCATGGTGACAATCACCAAAGCAGGCCGCCGTATTCTGGAAGACAACCTTGTGACTTCGCTGGCGATTTCCAGTAGCATCGAAGCGCAGATGGGACGGGAAAAGCTCGATCACCTGCTGGACTTGCTTGAGGAATTACAGGCTGTGAAGGTCTGACTTCACCGATATCTTGCAGAGTCTCGATATGCCCTACACACTCACCGGTATCCAAGCCGACAGGATCATCGTTTCTTCAACCGAAGTGATAGCCAAGGGTGGCGCAAAACAGAATTATTCGCCGAAACGCGGACCATCTCACCATCCTCAGCAGACTCCTTCCGAACCAAGTATGAGACATTCTTGTCAACCGGCGTTTTGATGGCGCGGTCCAAACCGGTTCCAACGTGCACATCACGCCTTTAGTCACGCGTACGTAGCAAATCACGTCCTGTTAACTGTCCAGCCTTTTCGGAGCGGTAAACAATTCAGACCCTCAGGCGCTTTATCTCAGGAAGTGCCGCTAAATTGGTCACATAAGCTCTCTCGGACGGGTGCTTCGACGGGATGATTGCCACGGCTGGAGCCATGGGACAAAGGGCGAGAATGCCCATGACCCGGAAGCACTGGCTGATATGATCGGCCAAGCCGGGAAAGTGATGCCCCGTCGCGACGCCATGACAGGGTTTGATGCAAGTATCTTTGATACCACATTTAGTGATGCGGTGCTGGCTCAGCCGCTGTTCCGGAACAGAAAACGTGCAGTACACGCGCGAGTTTTGACCCGGTTTCAGGCACCTTCCGAGCGAACAAGGCGGGCCGGCAACAAACCAACCGCTTCCGATCCTATTTCAACGCTCTGGCCAGAAATCTGCGTGTCGAATCTTGCGACGGCGATCCAAACAGGACATCAGGCGGACCTTCCTCGATAATGCGGCCATCCTTCAGGAAACACACCTTGTCAGCCGCCTCGCGCGCAAATCCCATTTCATGTGTGGCCATGACCATGGTCATCCCCTGCCCTTTCAGCATCAACAGAACGTCCAAAACCTCTCCGACCAGTTGCGGATCGAGCGCCGAGGTAATCTCGTCGAACAGCATGACTTCGGGCTGCATCGCAAGCGCGCGGACAATCGCAACGCGCTGCTGCTGCCCACCCGAAAGCTGATCGGGATAGTTGTACATCTTGTCTGCAAGCCCAAACCGGTGAAATAGGCTTTCGACATCCGGCTGAAGCTCTGCGCGCGACAAACCCCGCACGCGACGGGGTGCCAGCATCACGTTCTCAAGCGCATTCATGTGCGGGAACAGATTGAAGCTCTGAAAAACGATACCAATCCGCGCCCGGACAGATTGCGGGTCCCGGCCGGGGACAGAAATGTCCTCTCCATCCAGGAAAATCGCCCCATCTTCGATCGGTTCAAGCAGGTTGATACAACGCAGAAGCGTGGATTTTCCGCCGCCTGAAGCCCCGATCAGACAGACCATTTGCCCCTCTTCCACAGTCAGGTCGATTCCATCGCAGACAGTGCGGTCACCAAAGCGTTTGACCACGCCTTGCAAATTCAGTTTGGCCATCAGGTGCGCTCTCGCATTTGTCGGGCCATCAGATGATCCGCATAGCGCGTCGCCGGAATCGTCACGACCAGAAAGATGATGGCCGCCCCGACATATGGCGTGAAATTGGCCAGAAGAGATTTGAACACACCGGCTTGTCGGAAGATTTCCACTGGTCCGATGAAACTCAGCAGTGAGACATCCTTTTGCAACGCAATCAGCATGTTCATTTGCGACGGAACCACGTTGCGTATCGCCTGAGGCAGCACCACATCACGCATCACCTGCCTTTCGGACAGTCCCAGCGACAAGGCCGCTGCCCTTTGACTGTGGTGGACACTGTCGATTCCCGACCGGAAGATCTCGGCCACGTAGGCCGAATATGTCAGGATCAGAGCGAGCGACCCCCAAATATACGGTGAGTTCCACGGGCGCGGCAGCCCCAAACCGGGGATGCCGAACCCGATCAGGTACACGGTCAGGATCACCGGAACACCCCGAAAAATATCCGTGAAGGCCGCGCCAAAAATACGCAAGGGGAACAGGGCCGGGGATTTTGCATCGCGAGCCAGCGCAATGAGAAGGCCAAGAATAGCAATCGCTGGCGCCGACCATGCGAAGATCATGACGTTGACCCGAAAGGCTTCCAGCAGCTTGGGGGAAGTCTTGACCAGCACCTCGCCGTTGAAAAAGCTTTGCTGCACCTTGGCCCAGCCCGGTGCCAATGGCACCAGTAAGTAGAGAGCGGCAATTACAGTAATCGTACTTGTTGCGGCGATCGCCATGGATCGGCGCCTCTGCTGCGCCTCATAGCGTTCGCGGCGGGTCATCCCCGCCGCACGGGACCTGGTCATGTTACTTGATCAAGGGAACACCCGTGGTGTCCTGCAGCCATTTCGCCTCGATCTCGGCCAGTTTGCCGCTCTGTGTCAGGCTCGCCAGAGCGTCGTCGATACAGGGCTTCAGAGGATTGCCTTCCTCCATCAGCATACCGAACTGATCTGGGTCATCGCTCTGATCCGGCGCGAATTGGCCAATGACCTTGGAGCCTTCGATCATCACCGCGCTCAGAAACAGGGCCGTCGGCAGATCAAACAGCGCCGCGTCGATCTGATTTGCGGTCATCGCAGCGTTCACATCCGCGTTGTCGCCGTAGAGAAGCGGTTCATTGTCCGGCTGAATGACGTCCGCCAATTTCGGTACAGCCGTCGTTGAGCCGACTGCACCCCATTTCAACCCTTTCAATGCATCAAGCGTCGGAGCCGTTTCAGCTGCATTCGGGCTGACCAGAACGGCCATTGGGGCGGTGTAGTAAGGTGCCGAGAAATCGACCACCTGATCCCTTTCAGGCGTGATCGAGTACTGTTGGATATTGACGTCAAACTCCTTTGCACCGGGCTGAATTGCCTCGTCAAAGGACGATCTCACCCAAACCACGTCGTCGTTGGAAAACCCCATTTCTTCAGCCACGGCATAAACCACGGCAGCCTCGAACCCCTCGCCCTTTTCCGGAGCGTCATCAAGCACCCATGGATAATAGGCAGGATTCCCGGTCGCCACGGTAAATTTGCCTTCTGTCAGGGTTTTGCCGGCGGCACAGTTCTCCTGAGCAACAGCCGCCGTTGCAAGCGCAAACGAAGCTGCGGTGATCGCTAATATCTTGGACATCAATTCAAACCTCCTGTTAGGCAGTTTTGCAGCTACGGTAGTTCCGCCCTTGGACACTGTCCAGCGGGTTGGTCCGACTGGCTCTGGTGCGCCCCGGCCCACCTGTTTCGAAGCACCACACAAGAAAGCCAGCATAATTGCGGCCAGAATAACGCCGCCGGAGGACAACACGGGGTTCACCGCGACTCGCGCCGGCCGGAGTCTTCTCGAAAGAAGGCTCAGATTCCACACGGCCAAGACGAAAGTTCTGTCCGGTTCTTGTGGAAGGGTAGAGTCAAAACCAAGACCGGCACGATGTTGCTGACCGGACCCAAAACTTCATGACCCAGCGTCGTCTAACGGCTCCATCCGGTTGGAGCTGTTTCAAATGACTTCAATTTCTCTGTTTCTGAGCTCTGGTCTCGTGTTCGCGAATCCGTCGCCGATACGACTTTGCCGGGCGTTTCCTCGGCATATTTTTGCTGGATTTTCACTTTCCGGCTTATGGAACTGGCCCATTAAAATCAGTGAGATTACAAACCCCCGTTGTTCGTGTTGAGCGCATCGATATACAGTGTTGATATGTCGGGCATCGAATTGGGCCGTCACCACCGGTCGGGCTCAACTGGGGATAGTAAGGACCAACAGTCGTGATTTTTAGAAATCGTATGTCCGCGCCGCGGCGACAGGAACTGCTGAATGTGGGCAATCAGGGGATCGCGTTCATAGCTCTCGCCTTTCTGTTCAGCATATTCGTGAACCTGCTGATGCTGACAGGGCCGCTTTTCATGCTTCAGATCTACGACCGCGTTCTCGGCTCACGCTCGGTCGAGACACTGACCGCTCTGTTCTTGCTGGTGGCGCTGCTTTACGCATTGATGGCGATGCTTGATTACGCGCGTGGCAGGATCGTGGCGCGATTTGGCGCCCGATTCCAGTCCATGCTCGACGAGCGGGTGTTCGATGCGACCATGCGCCGATCATTGTTCCCGCAGGTCAGGTCCGCTCCGGCAACCGCTTTGCGCGATCTGGAATCGATCCGCTCCTTATTTGCGTCTCCGGTCTTTCTTGCTGTGATGGACATTCCCTGGACGCCGATCTTTCTGGCGGCCATATTCCTGTTTCACCCGTTGTTGGGATGGCTTGCCGTCGCCGGCGGCGCGCTTCTGATCGCGATAGCCGCTGTGAACCAGGCCATGACTCACCGTAAAGTGGCCGAGGCGCAGGTCGCCACAGCGCAGGCAAACTCTTTTGCGGAACACGCGCGGCAAGCGGCCGAAGTCGTGCGTTCACAAGGGATGCAAAAAGACGTAACAACCCGTTGGCTCAAGCAGCGAACCGCAGCGCTTTCACAATCCATTGCCGCAAATGACTGGACCGGCAGCTTTTCTTCGCTGACCAAGTCGCTGAGGCTGTTCCTGCAATCCGCGATGCTGGCTCTGGGCGCCTGGCTGGTTTTGCGCAACGAAATGACGCCAGGCGCCATGATTGCCGGCTCGATCCTGCTTGGGCGGGCTCTGGCACCCGTGGAAATGGCGGTGGGCCAGTGGGCGATGGTTGAACGCGCCCGCACGGCGTGGCTGTCGCTCAACAAGTTTCTTGATTCCACGCCTCCCGAAGCACCGCGAACCAAGCTTCCGGTTCCATCAGGCCGCCTTGTGGCAAAAGGGCTGACGGTGATCCCGCCCGGCATCAAAACCCCGACCCTGCGAAACGCCTCGTTAATTCTTGAGCCGGGGCGCGCCCTTGGTGTGATTGGAAAAAGTGGCTCGGGCAAAACCACGCTGGCTAAAGCACTGTTGGGTCTCTGGCCCCCTGCGGCGGGTGAAATTCGTCTGGGCGGAGCAACTCTGGATCAGTACGAACCCGACGACTTGGGAAATCACATCGGATACCTGCCGCAGCAGGTGACACTGTTCAACGGGACAGTTGCGGAAAACATTGCCCGCATGTCCGAGACGCCGGACGCAGCGGCCGTCGTCGCCGCGGCCAAGAAGGCGAACGCTCACGAGATGATTCTGAGTCTGGAAAAAGGGTATGACACCTTTCTCGAAGGCAACGACAGCCAGTTGTCGGGTGGGCAGAAGCAGCGGATCGCGCTGGCGCGCGCGCTGTATGGCGACCCGGTTCTGCTGATCCTCGACGAGCCCAACTCGGCCCTTGATGCCGAAGGAACGGAAGCGTTGAACGCGGCCGTTCGTGGCCTCAAGTCAGAAGGAAAGGCTGCGATCATCATGACGCACAGACCGCAGGCCATTTCGGAGTGCGATGATCTGGTCGTGGTCGAAAAAGGCCAGATCGTCAAATCCGGCCAACGGGACGAGGTTCTCAACTCGATGGTGCAAAACGCAAATGTCATCAAACGGCACCTGAACAAGGTGGGTGAAAAATGATCGGCTCATTTGAACGTACGGCCTGGAACATCACTGTTCCGGCTATCATCGGGTTCTCGGCTCTGGCCGTTCTGGTCATCGGATTGGGAGTATGGAGCATTCGGACCGAGCTGGCCGGTGCGGTCATCTCGCAAGGTATCGTCGAAGTGCAAAGCAACCGGCAGGTGATCGAACACCCCGATGGCGGTGTTGTAGGCGAAATCTTCGTGCGTGATGGCGATACGGTAAAGCGCGGGGATCTGTTGTTGCGGCTGGATGATACCTTTCTGGCGTCCGAAAACACCATTGTGGAATCGCAGTTGTTCGAGCTTCTGGCCCGCAAGGCCAGACTCGAGGCGGAACGCGATGACGCGGACGAAGCGGGCCTTTCCGCACGGCTGCAGGAACTGAAGTCTCAAGAGGACATCGCCCCCGAACTGCTGGACGGGCAGCTGAGGTTGTTTGCTGCACGGCTCGAGACTTTGAACCAGAAGACCGAGCAACTGGGCAAACAACGGATCCAGATTGAAAGTGAAATCGAAGGAACTGAGGCTCAACTGCTCTCCTTGCGGACTCAACTTGAGCTGATCGCCAACGAGCTGACCGATCAGGAAGGGCTTCTGAAAAAGGGGCTGACCCAGGCCAGCCGTGTCTCGGCGCTGCAGCGTGAACAGGCTAGCCTGACGGGTGAGATCGGGCGTCTGGAGGCATCGGTCGCTCGATTGAAAGGGCAGATTGCCACCACCGAAATTCAGATCGTCGAGCTGAAGGCAACGCGTCGCGAGGAAGCGATAACCGAACTGCGGGATGTCGAGGCCCGGGTCGTCGAACTGTCGGAACAGCGCTTGTCGCTGTCCGAGCGCATGTCGCGGCTTGACATTCGCGCCCCGGTCGGAGGAACCGTTTACGACAGTCAGGTCTTTGCCATTCAGTCCGTTGTCCGTCCCGCCGAACCGATGATGTATGTGGTGCCGCAGGATACGCCACTGGTTG
The DNA here is from genome assembly GCF_057221075.1 of Ruegeria sp. HKCCD6647-2. Lineage (NCBI taxonomy): Bacteria > Pseudomonadati > Pseudomonadota > Alphaproteobacteria > Rhodobacterales > Roseobacteraceae > Ruegeria > Ruegeria sp. HKCCD6647-2. The sequence goes on from NZ_JBWVBD010000003.1 coordinate 325,593, forward strand.
TGGCCGCGCGTGTGGACGCCCTGCATGTCGACCAATTGCATCGCGGGCAGGAAGTTGCCCTGCGGTTCCCTGCATTCAACCAGCGTGAAACGCCCGAGCTTTATGGGCACGTGATCAACGTCTCGGCGGACACCTTCACGGACGAACAAACCGGGTTCACCTTCTACCGGGCCGAAGTCGTCCCTGATGATGGCCAGCTTGAAAGGCTTGAAGGCCAGGAGCTGCTGCCCGGAATGCCGGTTGAGGCGATGATCAAGACAGATGAGCGCACACCGCTTTCCTATCTGGTGAAACCTATGTCCGACTATTTCTACCGGGCGTTCCGTGAATAGCGGAAGCAAGCTTGCGCGTCGCTCAGGCGGCCTCGATATTGCCCAGCAGTATCGAGGTCATGTCTGCCGACACCGCTCCATCCACGACTGTGACGGAAACGCCCGTATCATATGACACATTGGATTTGGTAATCGCCGACAGATCGGCTGCGGCGTCCAGAAACACCCATTCCGCATCATGGGCTGTTGGCTGCCGGACGGCGACCTGCAATATCGCCAGGGCGTCCAGTGCATTGACCGCCCCATCGCGCGTGATGTCCGCCGCAATCAGGTTTTCAGCGGATGCCGACCCGAATGTCGGGTCAAGGCCAACCGAAATACGCAAAACCTGCAGCGCATCCAGCGCTGTTATTTCTCCACTGGCCGTGGAATAGGATTTGACGATATCCAGCTCGCCGGAAAAGGTGCCCGACGGCATATCCAGAGTGAACTCTCCCTGATCGTTTGCCTGTGCAGTGATGGTCGATCCCCCTTGCGGCGTAAACTGGACTTCTGCTCCTTGTAGCGCGGGGTTTGTGGTACTGGAGTCCAGCCTCACCGGGCCTGTTACGCCGGGCGAGGCGTTGTTGTCCGGGCCACTGCTCAGATCCACCGGGATGTGGTCCGGGCTGTCGAACCCTGCCCCAAAGAAATCTGTAATGGTCAACGGCCCGCCTGAGGCCGAGGTTACATCGATCGTTTTATCCCGATACTGTATTTGCGCGCCCTGAGCGGTGGACGTGAAGCTCAGCTGGGCCGGTGACCGCAGGAAAGGGAAATCGGTCAGGTCCAGCCGGTCCGTGCCAACCTCAAAATCGGTGATCGTTGTTGGACCGCTGCTTTCACGCAAAACAAAGATATCCGCACCCGCGCCGCCAGTCATTGTCGTCGCGCTGGTGCCGGTGATCAGCATGTCATCCCCTGCCCCGCCATCCAGGGTTGTGTCCAGAATGCCGCCGCTCAGAATGTCATCCTTCGCCGTGCCGGTTAAGGTACCGTAGCCCTGACGTACATCGCCCAGATTCGAGACATCGACGCTCAGTTGAGTCAGTCCCGCGTCCTGCTGGGATGCCGCGAAAATCTGCAGCTGATTTCCGACATGCGCAACGCTCAGGGATTCGACATTTTGCAACCCGCTGGACAGTGTGTCCGCGAAACTGTCCATGTGGATCAGTTGACCATCCGGTGTCAGCGTGAACAGGGTGATCCCGTCGTCTCCACCGCCCGCGACAACGAAGACACGGCCCGAAACCTCGACCAGAGACATGTCCTGTACGGCCCCAAAGCGAGTGTGCAGCGTATCCAGAACGTGATCCGTCGCCGTCAGTTGACCATCGCTGCCCAACTCCATGACACTCAGCGAGTTGCTGCCCGCCCCTGCCACGACCACCCAAGACTCACCATAGGCTTGAATGGCCTCGACAGCGGTGGGTGCGTTGATTCCAAGCGTCTGAATTGCGCTGCTCGTGGCGATTTCAGTGAGCTGCCCGGTGCTCGAATCGACCGAAAAAGTGGACATGGCGCTGCTGGTTGTGTCTGCGGCAATCACGAACTGGTTGGCTCCCGATTGCAGCGTTTGCAGAACATCTGCCTGTGACATCGCCGACCCGGCTGCAGTCAAGGAACTGTCAATGTTGATATGATACGTTCTGAGTTGCCCGGTATCGGAATGTGCCAGGGTCAGCAGGTCGGTTGCACCAAGCGATACCTGCACCGCAGCCGAGATATCCCCGCCGCCGGAAATGATTCCTGTTTCCCTCAGTGCGCCAAAAGTTCCGTCTGTATTCAGCTCGTAACTGACAAGCCCGGTCGCCGTATCCACATCCAGTAGCAGATGATCCTCACCGGACAGTGTCACTGGCACACCACTGCGACCGACCTGATGACTGATTGTGACGTCGAAATACTGCTGATCCTGAACAATCGGAACGGCCCCGTCCACCAGGCGCCACGAAACAATGCCTCCGCCGGGCCCGGTTGTGCTGAAGAGATACGTTTCCCCGTTAAACGTTTTTAAAGCCGTATCGCCGATACCTGAATCAAGCGCCGCGGTCCCCGTTGCCACCACACTTTCGAACTGAAGCATCATCACACTCACCCCAAGCCACCCCTGGCTGTGACAACAGGTTGAGCTGATGCCCAGGCCGAAACCAGAGCACGAATGTGGTGAAAACGAGGAGTTCGGTTTCAGTTTAACTCAAGTTTTTCGGTTCGACCTCTTGGAACACCCGGCCGCAAGACTGATTAACAAATTCCTGCAATTTCCGGGGCATATCCCGGCTTATTGCACCCGTCAAATGTGAGGGCATCATGACCAAGAAACCCGTTTCGACGACACGCGCGACCTCGGAAAACCTTACCGAAACAGGGCGCAATCGCCACGTCCGAAAGTGGATCGATGGAAAGTTCCGGAAATGGGTCGGGCGCAGCCTGGCCGGAGGGCTGGGTTCGACCTTGATGGCCCTGCCTGCACTTGCGCAGGCCACGGATGCCGAATTGGTAGCCTATCAGTTTGCGGAATCCATACCGGGCGTCCGCTCGGCCAAATTGCTGTCTAACGGCGATCTGCAACTGAAAATGGCAGACGGTCGAACCGTGATCGTGGCCGCCGAGAATGTGCACGTCCTTGAAAATGGCGCGGTTATGATTGCCGACGCCGCCGTTGGCGAAATCGTGGAATTCAGCGTTGCCGCCGAGGCAGGCGGCGCTGCGGCTGCAACTGGCGGCATCAGCGGAGCAGGTGCTGTTCTGGGTGGCATCGGATTGGCTGGCGCCGCAGCAGCAGGCGCCGGAGGCGGCGGCGGTGGTGGTGGAGACAGCGATGGAGGTAGCAGTTCGGTCACTCCTCCGGCCCCAAAGCTTCCCAGTCTCAACCTTGCTGAACTGCAGGCGAGCGCACTGAACAACGGCAGCGCAAATCTAACTGTCCCGGAGGGCACCGCTTCGGTCGAAATCACGATCGGGTCTTTGACAAAGGTCGTCACACCGGACGCTGACGGAAACTGGAGCTTGTCGCTGACCGAGGGTGAGGCCAAGGGGCTTTCGCAAGGGGTTTCGACAGTCACAATCCGGAATCTGGACAGCGGCGGCACGGAAATATCAACTCAGACAGTGGAATACGTTATTGATACAGTTCCACCGACGCTCAGCATTTCCGCATTCTCAGCAGGGACAATCCTGAACTCCGCAGAGCAAGGCACAGACCTGAGTGTCACCGGGACCACAGATGCTGAAAACGGGCAGTCCGTAACCGTTATGATCAACGGGCAGACTTATACAGGCACTGTAACGAACGGGACGTGGGGCGTTGCGGTCCCGGCGGCGGATTTGGCTTCGCTTCCTGATGCCTCGACAATCTCCGTGACCGCAGACGTCTCTGACGCGGCAGGCAACCCGGCCAGTCAGGCTGCCAGCAGCTTCGACACCGATTTCAGCGCACCCACAATCACTCTGGATGCCGTGGCCGGAGGTTCGATCGACCTCGTGGACCTGGGCAGCGATCTGGTTCTGACCGGCACCACAACGGCCGAAGACGGGCAGGCCGTCACCCTAACCTTTGACGGGCAGGTCTACACTGGTGCCGCCTCAGGCGGAACATGGAGTGTGACTGTTCCAAGCGCCGATATGGCGGGCTTGTCGACCGGGACCCCGGCTTCGATCAGCGTGACGGTCAGCGACACGTCCGGGAATCCCGCCACTCCGGTTTCTGTAAATGTGCCGGTTGACTTGACCGGGCCCTCAATTTCGATTTCGCCTCTGCCCGTGGGTACCGCCATCAATGCGGCTGAGGCCGGATCTGACCTGATCATCAGCGGCACGACGGGGAATGTGTCGGACGGTCAACAGGTTACCGTTTCTCTTGACGGGCAAACATACACCGGAACCGTTGCTGGCAACAGTTGGACGGTGACCATTCCCAGCGCCGACCTGGGCACACTCTCCGATGGCGGAAACTTCACGGTAACGGCCGACGTCTCGGATAGCGATGGTCTCGCTGCTCCGCAGGCCAGTGTCGGTGTATCCAAGGACGTCACTGCCCCAAACCTGAGTATCGACAGTTTCTCGGACGGCGCCGTGATGAGTGCGGCGGAACAGGGAACGGACCTGATCATTTCCGGATCGACTACAGCAGAAGATGGACAGGTCGTAACTGTCAGTTTGAATGGCCAGACCTACACAGGTGCGGCAATCAGCGGTGCATGGAGCGTAACGGTCCCGGCCGCCGATCTAACCGCGTTGCCGGACGGCGCTACAATTACGGCTACAGCAGACGTCGCCGACGCAGCCGGAAACCCCGCCGTACAAGCGACGGGCAGTTTCGATACGGATTTCACAGCCCCCACATTGACAATTTCCGCCCTGTCTGACGGCGCTGTGATGAATGCGGCCGAACAAGGCACTGATCTGACGATAACCGGCACGTCTGACGCATCTGACGGCACGATGGTGTCAATCGACATTGTTCGCCCTGACGGTACAGTTGATGTCAGCGGCACCGCAATGGTTACCGGCGGAGTTTGGGTATTTACAGCCCCGGCCGCTTCGCTGAGCAGTTTGCAGGACGGCGTGTCCTACGATGTCAACGCCTCGGTTTCGGATGCGGCGGGCAACGGCGCCAATACCTCGGCCAGTTTCGGAACAGACTTCACTTCACCGACAATTGCGTTTGATCCGCTACCTGTAGGTGCAGTGCTGGACATCCTGGAACAAGGAGCGGATCTGGCTGTTTCCGGAACAACATCTGCCGAGGACGGTCAGACCGTCACAGTCAATCTGGGGGGACAGAACTACACGGCCATTGCTTCCAGCGGGACATGGGTGGCAACAATTCCCCCTGCAGACTTAGCGGCCTTGGCAGATGGCACTGGCTTTACGGTCACGGCCTCTGTTCAGGACGTCGCCGGAAATGCCGCGCCGAACGCAACTGCCTCACTGACAACGGATTTCCGGCCGATCCTGAGCATTGACCCGGTCGGCACAAACGATGCTGTTGCGTTGGGCAATGCGCAGACCGCGGGCCTGGCTGTCACCGGTTCTTCGGTAGGCCTGTCGCCAGGCCAAACCGTGGATGTGACGCTCAATTCCGTATCCATCGGAAACGCCACCGTCGCAGCGGACGGCAGTTGGAGCCTGAATGCGCCAGCATCGGCCTTCGCAGCGCTTGGCGCCGGGGACGCGATGAATTTCCAGGCTCAGGCGACGGTCTCTGGCGGGCCAGACCCTGACCCAGTATCCGATCAGGCCACCGCACATGTGCCTGCGGCCTATGTCATCACTCAAACCGGCCAAAGCGGTTCGACCATTACATTCGAACTCTACGCCGACACGGGCCGGGACATTACCAGCGGTCTGGCCGTCACCGCCGATCTTGGATTTGACCCATCGGTCGTGTCCTTTGACAACGGGTCAGATGTCGAGAACAGCGATTTCGACCTGTTCCTCACCAATCCCTCCGGTCCGTCCACAATCAGCTTTGCGGGTGCGGCAACAAGCTATAGCGACCTGTCTCAACCAGTCGTCACCTTTACCATGACGGTTCAGGATCCAACCAAGCCCATCGAGTTGACAATCACGACACCTGACGGTGGCCCATCGCAGTTTCTACTGGGCACCAGCGGCGATGACACTCTGACCGGGTCCAATATCGATGACGTAATCCGCGGAGGAGGAGGCGACGACACCATCGACATTTCCGGCTCAGGCCGCGACGTCGTGATCATTGAAGCCAACCCGACGGCCAACGGTGTAGATACAATCAGCGGCTTCACGCTTGGTCCGGCTGCGGACATATCCGACGCGCTGGTTTTCCATGGGTTGGACGTGGCCTCGTTACGTGGGAACGGAACAGGAGTCGAAACCCTGAATGTCGGAGATGTCCTGGGAACCAATACCGGATTTGTCGGCCTTCAGACGACTCTTTCAGATTTGACAGCGGGCACCATAGCAAGCGCGGTCGAGGGGCTTACAGGCGCTCAAACCGGCGACGAGATTTACGTCATGGCAACCGATGGAACCGATAGTGTCCTGGTCAAAGTCGATTATTCCGCACCGGATACGGCGTCCGTTGAAACGCTTGCTCAGTTCGACGGGCTTTCTGATCTGAGTGGTCTGAGTTCCGACAACATCCTGCACACGGATCCAACGGGCGCGTCAGCCTGACCGCGGATCAAAAAAACAGCAATGCGATCCCGAATGCATCGCTTCCACAAACACGAAGGGTTCACATGGCAAAGAATGGCCTTTTCCCAGTCAGCATCGATCGCCACCGCGATCGCTTCTGGCGTCGCTACACCTCGTATGATTTCGCATGTCACATCTGCGAATGCCTCCTTGTCAGGGCTGAAATCCTGATGGCTGCTGCGACGTTCCCCATTGTGTTTCGAAAAGAGGCGCAAGGCGTTTTTCCGTTTGCCCTGCTTTCGATGGTCGAGGGTGCAAAAACCCCGTTTGTGTCTCCTGAGGGGGGTTGGCTGGCGACATATGTGCCGTCCGCTCTGCGTTGCTATCCGTTTCTGGCTGAACCGGTAGATAGATCTAAGTCATTTGGGCCCCATACGCCTCGTTTGTATGTAAATGAAGCGTCTGGCCTTGTCACAACTGACAAACGTGATCTGGCTTTCTTTACCAAAGACGGCACACTTACAAACGAGCTGCAGAGCGTATTTAGGTTTTTTCAGAACCGCCAGTTTTCACTGGTTGAAACGCGCCAAACCTGCAAGATCCTGGATGAGATGAAGCTGTTCACACCTCTTGAGCGGCACGAAAGCATCCCCCTTCCCAACAACCTGCTCGGAATTGATGAATCGCGGCTGGGGCACCTGCCCCAATCGCACATTTCCCTTCTGTTCAACAGCGGAGCCATGCAGATCGTCCATGCGCATCAGGTTTCCCTTTCCCACTGCAAATGGCTGTCTCAGGCACATCAACGCGTTTCTTTTCAGCCTCAACCTGCTGAACCCAAAGTTGAATTGAACGGGTTCCTTTCAGCGTTGGCCACAGACTCCGCTCTCTCTCAATCGGATTTGAGGATCAGCCATGCCGTTTAGATGGATCGCAAGTGTGATGTCCACTTTGTGCTTGATACTCCTGGTCTCTGCGTGCACCCCCGCGCCGGATTTGTCGGCAGTAAAGATGTCCTTTGCCGAAGGTAGCACCGGGGCCGGAGCCGTAAACACATCAAGTCGGATTACGGAAAGCTCGTTCGGAAAACGGGTGCGTCTGGCCGTACAGGACAGCCCAAATCTGGCGCAAAGCGATACTCGGATGGAAATAGCGCAAGCTGAACGGGACGCCGCGGAAGGGGCGTTTCTGCCGCAGGTTTCGCTGGGTGTAAATGCCCGGTCGGAACGTATTGACTCAGATGTCGCGGACGTGTCGCCGTATCTTCGGGTTTCTCAATTGGTCTACGATGGGGGCGCAGCGCGTGGCGATCTGACGGCTGCGCGCGCCCGCGTTCTGGAAAGTCGAGGGGACCAGATTCAGACAGCGGCGGCGACAACTCTGGCTGCCATCGAAACTTATGTACTGGTTTTGGATCGCCGCGAAATCCTGAAGATCACAAGCCAGAACGTCAAAGTCCACGAAGAGATCGAACAGCAGATCACTGACCGGGTTTCCGGTGGGCTGGGGTCCAATGCGGACGTGCTGACCGCGCGGTCCCGGGTCGCCGACGCTCGAACCAGATTTGCCGACGCCATAGCCCGGACAGATCGTGCCGAAGCCCGATTTCGTGAGGTGTTCGGGGCAAGTCCGGGCGAATTATCCCCTCCGGTTGCGGCGCCGGAAATAAAGCGCAGCAATGCTCAAATCGTCATGGACAGCCCACAAATCCGTCGAGCAGATGCCAACCTGGTGGCCGCCAGGGCCGAATGGGCAGCTGCACAGGCGCGCCGCCAACCACACATTCGGGTTGCCGCCTTCGCCAATCAGGATGACAGCAGAGACGCAAATTTTGGTGTCGATCTATCCTTTAACTATGAGCTGGACAGTACAGGCAAACGGCGCGCGGCCATTGCAGCTGCCGAAGCCCGTGTGAAGGAAGCCGAAGCCAGCCGCGAAGCTTTGATCAGGGAAATCAAGCGCGAGCTGGATTTCATTCGCTCAGACCAGAAGGCGGGCGCTGACCGTTTGCGCGATGCTCAAATTGCAGTACGCGCCAATGCAGACAGCGTTGCTGCGGCTCGGGCGCAGTTCACTATCGGTCGACGAAGTCTGATCGAGATTCTGGACGCGCAACGCGACTATGTGAATGCACAGGAACGTCTGATTTTGGCAAAGCAGAATTTCTTTCTGACAAACTACGCTGCGCTGAGTCTGACAGGCGACATTCTGGATCTGTTCGGTATTGCCCTTGATCCCTGGGAGAAACCACAATGACCGGCTTGCGTCAGACTGATCTGGAAGCATGCGTTTTGCATGTGGCCAGCACTCTTGAACGTCCGATGACGATTGCTGCTTTGCATGCGGTGCAGACCGGGTCAGAGCGCGCCGTTACAGTCCGCGATGCGATTGCCGCAGCAAACCAGGTTGGGCTTCAGGCAGGTTTCGGGGCGCGAAGGCTGGGCACGTTCGATGCGGCCCTGGCTCCGGCCATTCTGCTTTTGGAAAACGGCAGAGCTGTGGTTTATCACGGCCGCACCCCGGCCGGGGATATGCTGATATTTGACCCAGCTATCGGTGACGGCATCGGTGAACTGGGTGAAAGCCTACTTCGTGACAGCTATACGGGGTATGCTCTGTTGTTTCGGCGCGTGCATCGTGACACCAACGCATCCGGCTCCGAAGTACAGAATGGCCACTGGTTCCGGTCCGCATTGGCGGCAAACCGATGGTCCTACACGCAGGTTGCGCTGGCGGCCGCGATTGCAAATATTCTGGGATTATCCACCTCTGTCTTCATTATGATTGTCTATGACCGGGTTCTGCCCAACGAGGCGACGGAGTCCCTGATAGCTTTGACCACCGGTGTCTGCCTGGCCCTTGTCTTTGATTTTATTCTCAAAATACTACGCGCGGGCTTCATTGACCGCGCGGGCCAGAATGCTGACATGTTCATGGGCCGGCGTGTTTTCGATCAGTTGCTGAACATTCGCATGACCTCTCGCACCGGGTCGACGGGCGCCATGGCCAGCACGGTGCGGGAATTTGAAACCCTGCGTGAGTTTTTTACCTCGGCCACTCTGGTTGCGGTCGTAGATTTGCCCTTCATCGGCCTGTTTGTCTTTACGATCTATTTGGTGGGCGGCCCACTGGCGATGATACCCGCATTGGCGGTTCCGCTTGTCTTGCTGACCGGTATTGCGATTCAACCCGTATTGTCCCGCCTGGCGGACAAGAGCTTTGCAGACGGGCAGTCCAAACAATCTGTGCTGGTCGAAACAGTCTCGGGTCTTGAAACCATCAAGACGACCGCAGCGGGGCGACACATGCGCAACCGCTGGGAAGGCGCGATTGAACGGCAGACTGACCACGGAATGCGCAGCCGGGCCGTGACCCAGTTTGCGTTGAACCTGACCGGCTTTACCCAACAAGCCGCACAGGTTCTGATCGTGTTCTACGGCGTCTTTCTGATTGCAGAGGGCCAAACCAGCATGGGCGCGCTGGTTGCTTCCGTCATGCTGACTGGCCGCGCGTTGGCGCCTTTGGGACAGCTGGCCCAAACGCTGACCCGCATGAATCAGGCGCGTAGCGCGTTTCGAAATCTGGACACGTTGATGAAGGCAGAAAGCGAACGACCTGTCGGGCGAAATTGGATCAGTCGGCCAAGATTTGATGGCCGCATCACGTTCAACAACGTGCATTTCAACTATCCTGATCAGACGGAAGACGCGCTGAAAGGTGTATCCTTTTCTGTCGCTCCCGGTGAAAAGGTTGCAATCCTCGGACGTATCGGCTCGGGGAAAAGCACAGTCGCACGGCTGTTGCTGGGCCTTTATCAACCACGGGTCGGATCGGTGATGGTAGACGGTCTGGACATCCGGCAGATCGATCCGGGCGATTTGCGCCGCAACATCGGTTCGGTTCTGCAGGACGTCTGGCTGTTTTCTGGAACGATACGGGACAATATCAGCGCGGGGGCCATACGCCCCCGCGACGAAGACCTGATCCGGGCGGGCCGGATTGCCGGGGTCGAAGAGTTTGTGGCCCGCCACCCGAGCGGATATGACATGCAGCTGGCTGAACGAGGCGAGGGTCTGTCGGGCGGTCAGCGACAGGCCATCACCTTGGCCCGTGCCCTGATCGGGCGCCCGCCGGTTCTGTTGCTGGACGAGCCTACCAGCGCAATGGACGTGAAAAATGAGGCAGAGGTCATCGCCCGCCTGAAGGAGGCCACAAAAAACACGACGATGGTAATTGTCACGCACCGCACCAGCCTTCTTGAACTGGTCGACAGGGTCATTGTCATCGAGGACGGCAAGGTCGGAGCGGATGGGCCGAAAAGCTTGCTGACCCAGCACGCCGACAAATCCCGGGGGCATCTGAATGTCGCGGCATCCTGATCTGGATATGCTGGCGCGCGATATGCGCGGGCGTTCTTCACTGCGCGGGTCGATGTTGTTGATGGTGATCCTGGGATGTCTGCTGACAGCAGGACTGTGGGCCAACTTCACCGAATTGGATGATGTCGTACGCGCGGATGGGCGCATCGTACCGTCGGGCGACATTCAGTTGATCGAGGCCACCGAACCCGGCGTTCTGCAGGCTATTCATGTTCGCGAGGGGCAGGTCGTCGACGCCGGAACCTTGTTGATGGAGTTCGACGCGACCCAGATCGACAGCGAGCTCAGCCAGGAGCAACAGCGCGCCTTTGGCCTGATGGCCCGCGCTCAACGTCTGCAGGCGGAAATCGACGGTTCCGACCTATTGTTCCAGCCGCAATTGATCCGAGAGGCGCCAGAAGTCGTCCGGTCGGAAACCGCATTGTATCAGGGGCGGATGGCAGAATTGATGGCAGAGATCGCGATCCTTGAACGCCAACGTCAGCAGCGGCAACAGGAATATGAAGAAGGTCTGGTTGATCAGGTGATGGCAAAAGAAACCTTGCTGGTTTTGGCCGAAGAACGCGCGATGATGGCACCACTGGTCGAGCAGCGCATGGAGCCTGCCACCACATTGCTCGCCCTGCGCCGCAGCGAAGCAGAGTGGAAGGGTCGAATGGTCCGGGCCGAGGCCGTCATAACTCGGTTAAAATCTGGTCTGGATGAGGTCGATGACCGTATCAAATCCGTCCGCAGCCGGTTTCGCACCGCAGCGCTAACCGATCTGGCATTGGTCACGGCAGAACTGGCGGCACTGCAACCGTCCCTTCCGGCTCTTCGCAACCGCGCTGAACGGGCTCAGGTGCGCGCGCCTGTTCGCGGGGTGGTCAACAGGATTTATCGCTCAACCATCGGAGGGCTGGCACGCAGCGGCGAAGAATTGATCGAAATCGTCCCGCTCGACGATTCCCTGCTGGTCGAGGCCTATGTCCGGCCGGAAGACATCGGGTTTCTGCACGCGGGACAACGCGTCAAGGTCAAGATCACAGCATATGATTTTGCAAGATATGGCGGTCTGCACGGTGAGATCATTCGCATCGGGGCCAACACGATCACGCGATCAGAACGCAGCGATGAGGAGGTGTTCGTCGTTGAAATCCGCACCGAGAATACCATGCTTGACGCTGGCGGTGTCGCCGTCGAGATCATTCCGGGCATGATCGCCGAAGTCGACATTCTGTCGGGCCGCAAAACTGTTCTGGAATACCTGATTAAGCCGGTATTGAAGGTCAAGGATCAGGCATTGCGTGAATAGCTTCCGGTCACATTCAGGGTCTATGGCTGTCTGATCGCTATCGGGCTCTTGCGAAATGCCTTGAACAACTGGCTTAGTTTCAATTCATCACCGCCACTCGACATCGCCGAGAAATATATATCCCGCTCCGTATATCGTCTTGATCAATCTCGGGTTTTTTGGGTCTTCGCCAAGTTTAGTGCGCAATCGCGAAATGCGCACATCCATAGCGCGGTCGAAACTGTCGCCCGCGCCGCCCCCCAACATTTCCTGCATACGGGCGCGACTGATCAGCCTTTTCGGGCTTTCAAGGAACAACCGCAAAACTTCTCCCTCTGCGTGGCTGAAAGGGGTTTCTGAACCCTCGGAGTTGATCAGGACGTAGCGATCAAAATGTGCAGTCCACCCATTGAACTTCGCCACATCCGAGACCTGCACTCCGCTTCGCGGCGCGCGCAGGCGTGCGCGAATTCGGGCTACAACCTCGGCCGGATCAAATGGCTTGGTGATGTAATCGTCCGCCCCAAGCTCCAGCCCGGTTACCCGATCCTGAACCTGAGCGCGACCCGAGATTATGATCACTGCGGCCCCTTGCTCCAGAGCCAGGCGATGCACAAGCGCCAGCCCATCGGTGTCGGGCAGCGACAGGTCAACCAGGCACACATCCGGAGTGACCCGTTTCAGCGAAGCTTCGAACTCGCGGGCGCGGGAAAAGCTTTGGGTGCGAAACCCGGCCTCTTCCAGAGTATCGGTCAGGATGCGCCGTATTTCGGGTTCATCGTCAAGGATGGTCACCAGCGGTTGAGTCATCAGGCGGCCTCGGTTCTGATAAGCGCTGACAATTGTGCGCGGGAAAAGGGTTTGCGCAGCACCGGTGCCAGGGCCAGGGCCTGACGGTGCAGCGGATCGGTGTAGGACAGCGATGTCATCAGAATGCAAGGGATTGCGCCGTCCACCTGTTTGATAAGGTCAAGCCCGGTTTCCGCACCCTGAAGGCGAATGTCCGAAAGCACAAGCGCGATATCCCCGATATCGGTAATCAGCGCCATTGCCTCATCGACCGACGTCGCCTCGATCACCGCGCAACCCAGATCGACCAGCATGTCGCGGAACTGGCTGCGCAGATCGTCCTGATCCTCGACCAGAAGCACAAGACCGGATTGCGCGGGTGGCGCCGGCCTGTACGGCAACCGCAGAATGACGGAAGCACCCGAAGGTGTGTTGCGCAATTGCAGGTCGCCGCCGGCCAGTTTGACAGTGTCATAGACCATCGGCAGGCCCAATCCGGACCCGTCGCTGCCCTTGGTCGTGAAAAAAGGGTTCAAAGCCTTGTCCAGCGCCTCGGGCGAAAACCCCGGCCCGGTGTCCGAGACGGTAATCTCCGCCCAGATCTGACCGATGGCATGAGCACTGATTGTGATCTGTCCCGAGGTGCCACAAGCATCCCGCGCGTTCAGAACAAGGTTCAAAAGCGCGTCCTGAACCATGCCGGGATCCAGCATCAACGCCCTGTCTGGCAGTGTATTGACGACCGAAAGCCCCATGCCCCGTGGCAACGAGGGCGAAGCCAGCGTGCGAAGATCCTCCAGCAGGGCCTTCATATCCGTTGCCTGTGGCTGTGGTGTGCGGTGCCCCGTCATGTCCGCGATCCGGTTCAGCAGCTGACCGCCACGGCGCGCAGTCTGTTGCGTGGCGGCGATCAGCGTTTCGGCCTCGTCCGGCAGATCCATCTTGGCCAGTTTCGATTGCATCCCCAGAATAATCGTCAAAAGGTTCGAGAAGTCATGCGCAAGCCCGCTGGTCATCTGCGCTGCCATTTCCCTGCGACGCGTCTGTTGCAAGGCAACGCGCGCTTGCGTTTCTTCGGTAATATCCACGGACATCACGTAAACGCCGCCCGCTCCATCCGGTGTGAAAGATACGCGAATGCGGCGTTGATCCTGATCCTCGGTAAACTCGAAAACCGAAGTTTGGCCGCCATATGCCTTGTCCAGATGAGGTTTGACCCGTTCAAATGCGACTGCCCCCAGCGCCTGCGAAACGTGCAGTCCCAAAATATCCGACGGGCGACCGGGCATGACAGCGCTGAGGCGGCGGTTGGAATAGTCATACCGCGCGTCAGCATCCAGATGGGCGATATGGGCAGGCATCATCTCGGTCGTCAGGCGCGTGCGCGCTTCGATTTCAGTAAGCTGCCGTTTGGCCTCCTCCAACGCCGTGATGGTGGCGGCCAGTTTCCGGTTCGAAGCCGACAACTCTTCAGCCCGGTTCAGCAATTGACCGGACAGTTCCTCGGATCGGGCCCGCAGCATGTCTTCGGCCTGTTTTGTGCGGGTGATGTCCGTATAGACAGCCACCCAACCGCCCATGGGCAAGGGTGCGCCTTCAACGGAAATCACCTGCCCGTTCGGGCGGGTACGCTCCATATAATGTGGCTCGAATGCCAAGGCTTGTTCGACCCGTTGCGATACCATTTCATCAATGTCGGGCGTATCACCATACTCGCCACGGTCGGCCAGAAAATGAATCGTATCCCGGAACAGGGCGCCGGGCTGGATAAGATGTTCAGGCAAATCGAACATCTCCTGGAACCTTTGGTTGCACAGCACCAGCCGCAATTTGCTGTCATAGATCGACAGGGCCTGACCGATCAGGTTCAGACCCGCCGTGGTCATCGCCTTGATGCGTTGTTCGCTGACGTCCAAATCATCCTCCCCTGCGCCTATGGGTAACACCAGTTCCGACGCAGGTGTAGGGGTCTGATTCAGCCGTGCAGCGGCAGGTTGTTGGCCGCGCGATATGCCTGAACATAGCCCCGAGCGACCGATCGTACCGCAGTGCCAATTTGCGAATAAGCCTCGTCCGGCAGGTTGGCGAAGGATACCCTTGCCGACCACCCCGGCGCGTCGAAGCCACTGCCATTGAGCAGCACGATGCCGTAGTCTTCTGCCAGCTTGAACGCAATATCCAATGGATGAACGTTCTGCTTGATCCAGGTAACGACATCTTCGCCGACGTATTTCCGCAGCCAGAATTCGAAATCGAGAATGCCGTAATAGGCGTCATAATGCGCGCCCGCCGTGACGTCGATCCCCATGGCGTCCGTCAGCAATTTGAAGCGCCGGTGCACCAGTTCCATGCAAGCGGTTTGATAAGCTTTTTTCGTGTCCACCAGCTCACAAAGCGAAAAAAGCGTCATCATGACCTGCTGCGGCAAAGACAGACCGGCGGTGTGGTTGAGGGCTACATCACGGCTGTCAGCCACGAGCCGGTCGATGAAACGAATGTCGCGCGGCGTCAGGCTGAGCGTGCCATAACGTTTGTCAAGCGTCTGTTTGATCTCTTCCGGGTGGTTCGCCAGTTTGAGATCGAAGATGTTGTCCTGCGCCACCGCGATCACACCCAATCGCCAGCCGGTACACCCGAAATACTTGGAATAGGAATAAACCCCGATGGTATTGCGCGGCAATTGCCCCATGACCGAGGTAAAGTCATGCACGAATGTCCCGTATACGTCGTCCGTCAGAACAATCAAATCGGGGCGGTGATTTTCCACCAGATCCGCCAGCTTCTGCAATGACGCCGTGCTGAGCGCAACCGAAGAAGGATTGCCCGGATTGACCAGAAAGAATGCCTTGACCTTCGGATCTTTGAGCTTTTCGACCGCAGCATCGGTCAACTGGAACCCGTCCGTCTCGTCGGTCTCAACATGCACAGAGTCCAAGCTGTAGTCTTCCAGCTCGGGCATCTCCAGATACGGCGTGAAGATCGGAGTGCACAGTGCAATCGTATCGCCCGGATTCAGCAGCCGGTTGGCCTTTAGCGTTTTGAAGATATAGCACATTGCCGCTGTTCCGCCTTCGACGGCGAACAGATCGAATTGCGCATCGGGGCGGCGGCCCGAGCACATGGCCCACATCAGATATTCATGCGCAATGGCGGCATTGTGCTTCAGAATTCGATCGGGCACCGGGTAATTGTCGCCGATGATGGAATCCGTCAGTTCGTGAACAAACTCATCCGCATCAAAGTCGAAGGCCGCGATGGCATGGCCGATGACTTCGACCAAAGTATCGACGCCCGGTATAGCGGCATTCTCTGCCGCCCAGTCCAGCAAGCGCGCGTGGCACCCTTTCATGGCTGGCATCCCACCCAGACCTGCGGGGTGGTTCATCACTCGTTTGGATTCCGTGATGGCAAACTGGCCCAATGCAAAGAATGCCTCGCGCGGGCGGGTGGCGACCCAGTTGGGATTTCCGCGGCCTGCGTTCAGAAAGACAGTATTGGCCTTGCGCGCCTCGGCCGAGGCCAGCTGGATCAGTTCATCCTTGATCTGAAACGGGCTGAGCGCTTCGTAATCGTGCAGCTTCACTCTATCCATGATTAAGACCTTTCCAAATCAACTGAGGATCAAAACAACGACCATGCCGAAGATGGTCAGCAACGTGTTACCGATGGCGTAGGGCATGCCATAGCCAAGCGCCGGAATGCGGCTTTGCGCGGCCTCCTGTATCATCCCAAGCGCGGCGGTGGTTGTGCGCGCACCTGCACAGGCACCGAACAGGATGGCGGGGTGAAATTTGAATACGTAGTGACCGACATAGACCGAGAAGATCATTGGCAGCGATGTAGCAACGATCCCCCACAACAAAAGGGCCACGCCCGCTTGTTGCAACCCGGCGACAAAGCTCGGGCCGGCAGTAATCCCGATCACCGCGATGAAGACGTTCAGGCCCAGAGTGTTCATCAACCATAACGACGGTCCGGGAATGCGCCCAAAGGTCGGATGCACCGTGCGCAGCCAGCCCAGAACCAACCCGGAAAGCAGTGCACCGCCCGTTGTCGACAGGCTGATGGGAAAGCCACCCATCATGATGGCAATTGTCCCGACTACGCCACCAATGAAGATACCCCATCCCACAAAGGCCAGATCGGTCGTGTCCACTGGTCGATCTGCATAACCGATTCTGGCAATTGCGGCCTCGACATGACGCTTGCTGCCTTGCAGGGTCATGATATCACCACGATGCACGACGGTGCCGGGCAACAACGGCAACTCGACCATGTTCCGCATCAGTTTGGTCAGGTAGACGCCGCGTGCGCGCGACATCTTGCTGAGCTCTTCCAGCGTTTTGCCATGGACGTCCTTGCTGGTGATCAGCACATCCAGCTTTTCCGACGGGATGCTGAGCAGATCCGGTGCGTCGGCCTCCTTAAGATTGGCCTCGAGCAGCCCGACCAGATCGGCCCGTCGGCCCGAGAACATCACGACATCTCCGGCCTCCAGCACCGTGTCATCACCCACTTCGATGATCTGGTCGCCCCGGCGCAGCCGTTCCGCATAGATGCGAACACCCGGCAGCAGATCCTTGACCGGCTGGCCCAGCAGATCGCTGCCTTGAGGAATTTCAAAAGCCCGCGCCTCGATTGCGCGATAGGCCGACACGATACCTTCGCCGGTTTCCAGATTGGCGCCACCGCCCAGCTTGGCTTCGTATTCCTTACAAGCGGCAACCAGATCGACACCGATCAGACGCGGGCCGATTTTTGCCAGAATGATCGCCGAACCAATGGTGCCATAAATGTACGTTACTGCGTAGGCGACGGGGATCTGATTGGCGTACGTTTTGGCTTGTTCGGCTGACAAACCAAGTTGGCCAATCTGATCCGTGGCCACGCCGATTGCCGCCGAGATTGTCTGCGACCCGGCATACAGACCTGCCGCATAGCCCAGCTCGAGCCCTGCCACCTTGGCCGCGACAACCGGAATTATCAGGCACAGAACCAGAACGCTCAGCGCAAAGAACACCTCGCGCGCGCCGTCGACCTTGAGACCACGTATGAACTGCGGGCCGACGCCGTACCCAACTGCGAAGATGAACATTATGAAGAAGGTCGATTTCACTGCGGAATCGATATTGATATGCGCCTGCCCGATCACCACTGCTGCCAGCAATGTCGCGGTCACGGTTCCAAGGCTGAAACCCATAAGCCTCCAGGGGCCGACCAGAAACCCGATGCCGATCGACAGGAATACCGCCAGTTCCGGATAGGTTTGCAGAATATTCACAAGCCAATCGATCATGAATTCCTCCTAAGCGCACGCATGCAACAGACCGGTAGAAACGTCCACGGGCAGGTCTTCAGATGACCCGGTCAGATGCCGGACGCCACTCAATCAAAACTAGAATTCTCGGAGGCAACGATACCTTTAGTATCTCGTTTGTCTACATTTTTTGGAATATGTCGGGATTTCGGCAAACCGGTTCTACTGTAGCCACCAAGCACCCTGATCCCAAAATTTCCAGCAGGTTGGCACAAACACGTTGCAGCGTTCCGGCGTTTCACTTCACATATGCCCATGACACGACCCACGATAACCTCGGACAGCGATGCAACTGGTGTTTGCATTCGGATTACCGGTGATTTGCTGACGCAATCGCTCGAGTTTGTCGAAGGCGCGTTCAGGAATGTCAAACCTTCCGGTAAGGAAGTGGTTCTGGACCTGTCGCAGGTTCAGGGTCTGGATACCGGCGGGGCGTGGCTGATTGCAAACCTGCAAAAGCGACTGACCTTGGGTGGCGCGGACGTGCAAATCAAAGGGGCACAACCAGCACATTCCGATTTGATTGAAACTGTCGCTCGGAACATCCCCGAAGAAATCGGCGAGCAGGCGCCGCCGGGCGGTTTTGTCAATTGGCTTGCGCGGTTGGGCCAGCGCACGGCCTCGGGGTGGAAGGACACATTGTCCATTCTCGACTTCCTGGGTCTGACACTGCATCGCCTCGCGCGCACGCTGGTTATGCCGTGGCGCCTGCGCCGCGCGGCGCTGGTTTCTCAGATGGAACAGGCCGGGTTCAAGGCGCTACCGATTGTCTCGCTGATGGGATTCCTGATCGGCGTTGTCCTGGCATTTCAAGGCGCAACACAGCTGAAACAGTTCGGAGCCGAGATTTTTGTGGTGGAACTGATCTCGATCTCTGTGCTGCGTGAGCTGGGCGTCCTGCTGACCGCGATCATCGTTGCAGGGCGGTCGGGATCAGCCTTTACCGCCTCGATCGGATCAATGAAGGTGCAGGAAGAGATCGACGCCATGCGCACGCTGGGTCTGGATCCGATTGAAGTCCTTGTTATCCCGCGCGTTGTCGCCCTGCTGATCATGCTGCCGATCCTTGCCTTTGTGGCCGATATGGCCGGGCTGATTGGCGGCGCCTTGATGAGCTGGATTGACCTCGGTGTCAGCCCGGGCATGTTTCTCACCCGCCTGAAAGAAAACACGGATGTCTGGCAATTGGCCGTGGGGCTGATCAAGGCTCCGTTCTTTGCGCTGGTGATCGGGGTGATTGCCTGCTGGCAGGCGATGCAGGTCAAAGGCTCGTCTGAAAGCGTGGGGCAAAGAACCACTGCGTCGGTCGTGCAATCCATCTTTATGGTCATCGCCATCGACGCGCTGTTTTCGATCTTCTTTTCTGAGATCGGGGTCTGACATGGACGGAACCGTCATGCAGGACACCAACAAGGCCGATGCCCAACGCGAGGCCGTAATCCGGGTTCGCAACCTGACCAATCGGTTTGGCGAACAGGTGGTGCATGACAATTTGAACCTTGATGTCTGGCGGGGCGAGGTGCTGGGCGTCGTCGGCGGGTCCGGTACAGGCAAGTCGGTTTTGCTTCGGACGATTGTCGGACTGAACAAGCCGGCCGCCGGCAGTATCGAGGTGCTGGGCGTCGACGTTCTGAACGGACCTGAAGAGGAACGTCAGCGGATCGAGAAAAGCTGGGGTGTGGCCTTTCAGGACGGCGCGCTGTTTTCTTCCTTGACCGTGTTGCAAAATGTGATGGCCCCCTTGCGGGAACATACCGGCATCAGCGAAAGCCTGATGGAGGCGCTCGGAGGGCTAAAAATCAGCCTTGTCGGCCTTCCACAGCTGAGCTGCAGCAAGTTCCCGTCGGAACTGTCGGGCGGTATGCGAAAGCGGGCAGCGTTGGCGCGTGCCCTGTCTCTCGACCCCGAAATCGTGTTTCTGGACGAACCCACCGCTGGGTTGGACCCCATCGGCGCAGCCGCCTATGATGATCTGATCGGAGAGTTGCAGCAGGCGCTGGGTCTGACCGTTTTTATGGTAACCCATGATTTGGACAGTCTTTATGCCATCTGCGACCGCGTCGCAGTGCTTGCAGAAAAGCGCGTGCTGGTGGAAGGTCCGATTGAAGATATGACTAAGGTCGACCACCCTTGGGTTCAGGAATACTTCACAGGCCCCCGCGCCCGTGCGGCACAACAGAAGGGGCAAAGCAGGTAGAGGCGATGGAGACCCGAGCGAACTACATCCTGATTGGCGCGTTCACCCTTGCAGGTATCCTGGGGGTCTTTGGCTTTTTCCTGTGGCTGGCTAAATTCGAGGTGACCCGGCAATACGCCTATTACGAGATTCTGTTCGACAATGTCTCGGGCCTTTCTGCAGCAGGTGGCGTGAATTACAACGGCTTGCCCGTCGGTCAGGTCATTTCGCTGAACCTGGATGAAGACGACCCTTCCAAAGTCCGTGTCCGCATCGAAGTGGACGCCGACATTCCCGTGACCAAAGAAACCATCGCCCAACTGCAATCGTTGGGCGTAACTGGCGTTGCCTATATCGAATTATCGGGCGGTTCAGCCAATGCCGAACGCCTGCCGCAAAACAGCGTTATCCAAAGCAAGCGCAGCCCGATACAATCTCTGCTGGAAGGCGCCCCGCAGGTGTTGGAAAAGGCCTTAACCCTGCTGGAGGACCTGAACGCAGTCGTCGACGAGAAAAACCGCAAATCGGTGTCCGATATCCTCGAAAATCTGGCGTCGGCTTCCGGCAGGCTGGACAAAACCTTGTCAGACTTTGAGTCTCTGTCCGGTGATCTGGGCAGCGCCGCAAAGGAAATCGGGGCCTTCACCAAACGTTTGGACACTCTGGCGGACACGGCCGAGACAACTCTGAAGACTGGAACCGATACACTGAACAGCCTCAAGGAGGCCTCGGAATCCGCCAAAACCGCATTGGACACCGCAAACGGGACATTGCAAACCGCCGAACGGGTCATCACGCAGGACATCCGCCCCTTTATCGAGCGCGGCTCAAAGCTGGCGGACCATCTGATTGTTCTGTCTGAAGAAGGCAGCATTTCCCTTGGAGTCATTACCGAGACCTTTGCAAACGCAAACACAACGCTCGGGGCGATCAACTCGGCAATGGACACTGCCAAGGCAGCTCTGGCGTCTGCCGAACGCGCTTTTGACTCGGCCAATCGCGTGATGGACGAAGATATTGCGTCCGTCGCGGCAGATGTTCGTAACGCTGCGAACCAGGTGGCCGAGACCGTGTCGAACATCACGGGGAAAATCGACTCGATTTCCGATGACATTCTCAGCGCCTCGCAATCCGCATCAGAATTGCTGGGAACGATCGACGGTATTGTTCAGGACAACCGCCGGCAGGTTTCGGACTTCCTGCGCGTCGGCCTTCCGCAATTTGTCCGGTTTGTCGAAGAATCCCAGCGTCTGGTCATCAGCCTCGACCGGCTGGTCGACAAGGTGGAACGCGATCCGGCCCGCTTCCTACTCGGCACCCAAGCATCGGAGTTTCGTCAATGATCCGGCCCATTATTCTGACTCTGGTTCTTGCTTCGCTCGCCGGATGCGCTGGTCTTGGCACGTTGCGACAGGCATCCAAGCCCAACGATCTGTATCTGCTGACACCCAAAAGCACGTTTTCCTCGTCGTTGCCACGAATTCAGAAACAGATCGTCGTCGAAGAACCCACTGCGACAGCGGCGGTCAACACGGACCAGATCGCGGTTCAGCCTATGGCGTTGCAGGTGCAATATCTGCCGCGTGCCCGATGGGTGGATCGCGCGCCTTTGATTGTGCAGGCATTGATGGTCGAAAGCTACGAGAACTCGGGCAAGGTCGCGGCGGTTGGCCGGTCGACCGTTGGGCTGCGGGCTGACTATGTCATCGCACCGGACTTGCGCGAGTTTCAGGGAATGGTGGTCAGCGAAACAGAAGACACGAAAACTGTTCGTGTGGAAGTGCGCATCAACATCAAGATCATCGACGAGTACGAAGACAAGATTATCGCCTCAAGCTCATTCCGGGAAAACGTGGTGGCCGCAAGCGACCAAACACCCGATCTGGTCGAAGCCTTCGATGTCGCACTTGGCAAAACCATGCGGGACGCCGTCGAATGGAGCGTGCGCAGAATCCATACACATTCGACCAATAATCCGCGCGACTCGCGGTTTTGAACGCGAACATCGCGGTCAGTTGTCGGCTGCCATCACAGCGGCGAAATCAGTCAGAAATGGTCTGACGAAGCTCGGTTCCAATCAGCGGCATAGGTTTGCGGAACCTGATCCGAAAGCAAAACGCCATCATCGAGAAACTCATAGAGTTCGGCATAGGATCGTTCGTGCTCATCCGCTGTGCGCCGCCGTATATCCGATGGGCGCAACTCCGAAACCTTTTCTTTGCCCATCGCGCCCAGAATATCCCGGAAACTCTCCAGTGTACTGTCATGGAAGCGATGCACTCTTTTTCGTTTTTGCGGAACATTGATCGCGCGTCCTCGGATCGGGTCCTGCGTCGCCACCCCGGAGGGGCAGCGATTGGTGTTGCACTGCAGAGCCTGGATACATCCGACCGCAAACATCATCGCGCGGGCGGCGTTGCACATATCCGCGCCCAAGGCGAATTTCTCTACCATGTCAAAGCCGGTGGCAACTTTGCCCGAGCAGATGACCCGAACCTTGTCCCGCACACCAATACCGCGCAGGCAGTTGCTCACGAAAATCAGGGCTTCGTTCAACGGCATCCCTAGTCGGTTGGTAAACTCGACCGGCGCCGCACCTGTTCCCCCTTCGGCGCCGTCCACAGTGATGAAATCGGGCAGGATTCCCGTTTCCAGCATCGCCTTGCATATCGCCATGAACTCGGAGGGATTGCCGATGCACAGCTTGAACCCGACGGGCTTGCCGCCCGACATCTCGCGCAGGTGCTGCACAAATTCCATCAGCCCCGTCGGGCCGTCAAAGGCCGAATGGATCGGCGGCGAGATCACGTCCTGATGCTCTGGCACACCTCGGATCTCGGCAATTTCTTCATCTACCTTTGCGGCTGGCAGCACTCCGCCATGAGAGGGCTTGGCACCCTGAGACAGCTTGATTTCGATTGCCTTCACAACATCCTTCTGTGCGTTTTCGGCAAACTTGTCCTTGTCGAAACCGCCGTCAGACGTGCGACAGCCAAAATATCCGGTTCCGATTTGCCAGATGATGTCTCCGCCTTCGGCCAGATGATACGGTGACAGACCGCCCTCGCCGGTGTTGTGGGCAAATCCACCATCTTTTGCGCCCCCGTTCAACGCGCGGATGGCATTGGCGCTGAGGGCGCCGAAGCTCATTGCGGATACATTCAGACGCGACGCGCTGTATGGTTTTTCGCATTGCGGGCCGCCCAGCATTATGCGTTCTTCGCTGACATCTACATTCTTGGGTGCCAGCGAGTGGTTGGCGCGGTGATAACCAACGGTCATGATGTCATATTGGGTTCCAAATGGTTGCGTATCGACCTGGCCTTTGGCACGCGAATAGACAAGTGCGCGGGTGATCCGATTGAAGGGTCGCCCGCTTTCATTGGTTTCCACGAAATACTGACGGATTTCCGGGCTGACGAATTCCAGCATGTACCGGAAATGGCCCAGAACCGGATAGTTGTTCAGCACATTGTGCTTGTTTGTATTCAGGTCAAAATAACCGATCAGCACATACGGAACGACGAGGACCAGCAGCCAGAAGGCAGGGCTCCAGAACACCCCGAATAGAACCGTCAGGGGTAGAATGAAAAAAGTCACCGCGAAATAAATTCTGCGAACAATCATGAACGATCTCCTCTGGGCGCGATGTGCGAAATTGCAGGCCCCGGCCGGTTCCATGTTCAATCGTGAAACAGATAGGTCATAGATTGCAAGTAATTGAAGGCCTTGCTCTGACGTGCATCTGCTATTCAACCCTCGAATGCTTCGCCCCAACGCCGGACATTGATCCGGAGATGCGCAATCTGTATGCCGAAAAGAACACGTACCGGGGCAGGGTCTATCGTTGTGGCAAAGCCAGCATCCAATGTCATGGATCGCACGCTGATGTATTGTGCCGTCTTCATCGGCGGGGCAGCGGGGTCGCTGCTGCGCGAGGTGTTTGCGCTGGAAATCCCCGGCGCGCCTCTGCTGACGGCGACTTTCGGGATCAACGTTGTAGCCTGTTTCGTTCTGGGCTGGCTATATGCCTTGCGTCACCGTGTCCATGCCCATGTGCTGCATCTGGGCGCCGTCGGCTTCTGCGGCGGGCTATCTACCTTTTCCTCATTCGTGGCCGAGTTGGAGCGGATTGCAGAAACCAGTGGATGGTCCGTTATCGTTGCGATCATGGCCGAGATTGTGTTTGGCCTTGGGGCAGCCATGCTGGGTGAAACGCTGGGCCGCAGGTCCCGGATGGGGAGAGCCCGGGAATGACCGACCTCTATCTGCACGCCATGTTCGCGTTGGGCGGAGGTTCGGGCGCCGTGCTGCGTCACTGGCTTGCGCAGCGTGTGACCCATGATCTGCCCTTCTCGACACTGATCGTGAATGTCGTCGGCAGCCTGTTGTTGGGTCTCTGGATCGGGTATCTCGGCGGTCCTGTCGAGATGGGAGAAGAAGAAAAACGGCTGGTTTTTGGCTTCTGCGGCGGCTTCACGACGTTTTCCAGTTTTGCGTACCAATCGCTGGAACTGCACCGCAATCGCACAGTTGTATTTGCCGCAGGGAATATCCTGCTCAGCCTCGTCCTGTGCTGGCTGGCCTTGTGGGTTGGATTGGTTCTGACAGGTGATTTCACATAGCGTGCATATGCATGCGGACGGCAAGATTCCCCAAAATCCAGACTGTTCCACCGATTATGATCAGCAGGACCAGCGTTGAGAAAAGGATCAGGTCCAGATCCTCCCGGCTGCTGCGGCGTCGATCGATATGCAGGAAATAAACCAGCTGCACGACCAGCTGAGCCAACCCCAGCAAACCGATGGTCAGGTAGACGCCCTTTGTTTCGATACCGAACCAGTAGGCGATCAGGAATACCGCCAGTGTCAGCAGCAGGGACCCGCCATAGCCTATCACATAGCGCCGGCGCTCGCGGTGGTGCATTTCGGTCCGTCTATCCATAAGCCAGCCCTCCGAAGTACACGATTGTAATGATGCCGATCCAGATCAGGTCCAGAAAATGCCAAAAAAGCGCCAGCCGCACGACCCGTGACATCAGCAAGTCGGTCAGGCCCATCACCCGCAACTGGATCCCGAGCACAATCAACCAGAGACAACCTGCCGCGACGTGCAAACCATGCAGCGGGACCAACCCGTAGAATGCCGACAAGAAGCCGCTGCGTTGAGGAACACCTCCCTTTTCCGCCATGGCGATGAAATCACGGATTTCCAGAACCAGAAAGCTGAGGCCCAGAACTAGTGTCACTGCGAACCAAAGAACGATGCGCGCTCGTGGCAGATTGTATTTCAGTGCCAACATGGCCAGCCCTACCGTGAGACTGCTGGTCAGCAGGATCATGGTTTGGGCAAAGATGCTGTTGAGATCAAACAGCTCATGCGGCCCGGGCCCACCGGCCTGCGCATCGATCATCGTGATGTAGATGGCGAACATCAGTCCGAAGTAGACCAGATCGCTCATCAGAAAGACCCAGAAGCCAAAGGTGACAACCTCCGAGAACTTGTCGGCGCTGGCGTGGTCTTCGCCAAGGTTCAGGCCAGGATAGCTGTGCGATGGTGCACGTCTCATGTCACGGCCTCCATGTCGGGGCGGGCAAGGCCACGGTTTTCCGGGGCTGTTTCGTGGTCGCGGTCGACAGCTGTCGAGCTGTGCACCAGATCCAGCCAGGCCTCGTGGTCCTTTCGGACTTCTTCTGCCGGGATGACCAGTTCTGTGCTGGTATCAAAGGTCCAGACAATGATGGACAGGATGATCAGAACGGTCATCAGCGCCGCCAGCCACCAGATCCACCACACCAATGCAAACATCCATATGCCACTTAGAACGCATAGGATGAATCCGATTCCGGTGTTGCGCGGCATCTCGATATCTTCATAGGCGTCCGGCGAAGGATAGGCCTCGCCCCGCTCTTTGGCGGCTGCAAAATCGTCCCGATCGGTAACATGCGGGATGATTGCAAAATTGTAGGGCGGCGGCGGCGACGGGATCGACCACTCCAGCGTGCGCCCATCCCACGGGTCGCCCACCGGCACACGGGTCTTGTCCCGATCACGTATGCTGACCCACAGTTGGATCAACACCGAGAACAGCCCGCAGGTGATGATCAGCGCACCGATGATGGCAACGATCATGAAGGGCTGGAACGACGGGTCGGCGTAGCTGAATGACCGCCGGGGCATGCCCATGAGCCCGACAAAGTAGAGAGGCATGAACGTCAGAAGGAACCCAACAGTCCAGCAGAACACCGACACCCGCCCCCAGAACTCGTTCAGGCGAAACCCGAAGGCTTTGGGGAACCAGTAGTTATAGGCCGCCAAAAGACCGAAAAGCACACCGGGCAGCAGCGCGTTGTGGAAATGCGCCACCAGGAACAGTGTGTTGTGAACCTGATAATCCACCGTCGGGTTGGCCAGAACGACGCCGCTGAGACCACCGATCACGAACAGCATGAGAAACGCCAGCCCGTATAGCATTGGCACCGAAAACCGTATTCGCCCTCTCCAAAGCGTCGCCATCCAGTCATAGACCTTTACACCGGTCGGGATGGCGATCAGCATAGTAGCGATGCCGAACACCGCGTTTATCAGCGCGCTTTGACCCATGGTGAAAAAGTGGTGCAGCCAGACGGTGAAGGACAGCACTGCAATCGACATGGTGGCGATGACCAGCGAGTTGTAGCCGTAAAGGCGCTTGGCCGAGAATGTGGCGAAAACTTCGGAATAGATTCCGTAAGCCGGCAGGACCAGCAGGTAGACCTCGGGATGGCCAAACAGCCAGAACAGGTTGGCATAGTTCATCATGTTGCCGCCGAGGTCGTTGGTGAAGAAATGGAAGTCCAGATAGCGATCGGCCGCCAGCAACAGCGCGGCAACGCCCAGCGGTGGCATAGCGAAGATGATCAGGATCGAGCTGCAGATGATCGTCCAGCAATACATCGGCAGCCGCATGAACTTCATCCCCGGCGCGCGCAATTTGTAGATCGTGACAGCGAAGTTGATACCCGTCAGCGTTGTACCAACGCCCGATACGACAATGGCCCAGATCCAGTAGTCCGGGCCAACGCCCGGATTAAACGCAGCCCCTGTATAGGGTGGATAGGCTGTCCAGCCGCCGGTCGAAAACTCTCCGACAACCAGAGAAACCATCAGCATCATCCCGGCCGAGACCGTGACCCCAAGCCCGATCTGGTTCAGCCTCGGAAACGCGACGTCCCGTGCTCCGATCATCAGCGGGATCACATAGTTCGCAACGCCGAAAACAAAGGGAACGGCTACGAAGAAGACCATGATCGTGCCATGCGTGCTGAAGAGCTCGGCAAAGTGTTCCGGTTCCAGAAACCCGTCCCCTGGTCCCGCTGCCTGCTGCGCGCGCATCACGACGCCTTCCAGAACACCGCGCGCTAGCATCACGATGGCAAAGACGATATACATTATGCCGATCTTCTTGTGGTCCGCACTGGTCAGCCAGTCCCGCCACAAGGACCCCCAAAGCCGGAAATATGTCAGCAGCCCGAGCACCGCCACGACACCGATAACGACAATAGCCGCAGCTGCGTTGGCGATGATCTCATTGGTCGTGGGGTTCTGAATCAACCCGGCGACAGGAAACGCGTCCCAGGTGAGGCGGCCAAAGAACCCGGTATCGGTGGTTGTCATTGACTTGCCTCCTGCCCGAAGACTGCGGTTCCCGGTTGTTGGTCAAGCGGCAAGGATTTGCCGCTGTGGTAACGTTGCAGAATACTGTGGAACAGATCGCCACCCTCCACCGTAAAGTACAACGCGGTCTTGGGCATGTTTTCGGTTCCAAGAGCGGCCTGTACCTCCTCCCGATCCGTGCGCATGGCGAGCGTCTTGTAGGTCGGCGGATCAAGTGGAATGCCGTTCTGACGTACGGTTTCGACCCACGCATTGAAATCGTCCGCCTGCATCGCAAGTGTGTTGAACTTCTGCTTGGTGAAACCGCGCCCGTTATACTGCGTGTTTTCTCCTTGCATTGTCTCGGGCGCGTCTGCCACCAAATGTAGCTGTGTCGTCATCCCCGGCATGGCGTAGATCTGCCCCGCCAGCGCCGGGATCATGAAAGATTGCATGACCGTGTCGGTCGTCAGCGTCATCGCAATCTGCTGTTTCACAGGGATACCCAGCTCTCCGACACTGGCAATGCCAAGGTCTGGGTAGATGAAAAGCCATTTCCAGTCCAAGCCGACGACCTGCACCCGCAGCGCTGGTTCTTCGCCGAAGGGGGCGGAATAGGGATCCAATCGGTGCGTGGCCTTCCAGAGATAGAATGACAAAAGGGCCACGATCACCACCGGAACACCCCACATCAGAAATTCCAGCCCGGGCGAGAAATCCCAATTGGGCGTGTAGGCGGCGGCACTGTTCTTGCGACGGCGGTAGCGCAAGGCAATCAGCGGGACCAAAACGAGCACAGGAACCACGGCAATCAGGATCAACGCCGTTGCACGCAAGAGATGAGTCCTTTGCACGGCCGCAATCGGGCCCTGAGGATCCATGAAGCTATCGCTGGCCAAGGCGACCTGTGCGGATGCAAGCACCAACGCAGCACCCAAAAGTGCTGGAATGGCCACACCGAACATCCTGAAAATGGTCACGCCTGCTCGCCCTCAAAGAATAAGTCCAATACGGTCAACTATCGGCAGAGTCAGACAATTTCTCAAGGTATTTTCCAGATGGTGCCGATGCGGGACAGGCAGGCGCGTCCTGAAACGGTAGATTATTGACTTGCTGCGATCCGCGGGCGAGACCTGAAGGTGATGTTTCGGATCGCAATCACTTTAATGCTTTGCCTGTGCGCATCGGCTTCGCCGGCGCAGGATCGCGCGGCAATCGAGCGACAGTTTCAGAGCTGGATCTGGAAAACTGTCTGGCCGCAGGCGCGGGCCAAGGGCGTTTCACGCCAAACTGTCGAACAGGCCTTTTCCGGGGTGACATTGAACTGGGATTTGCCGGATCTGGTGCCACCCGGTTACAAGCCTTCGGAGCGGAAAAAACAACGGCAGGCCGAATTTGGTTCCCCTGCCCGGTATTTCAACGCAAACGCGGTGCAAGGTGCCACGTCCGCAGGCCGAAAGATGGCAAGGCGGCATGCGCAGGTACTTGCGCGTGTCGAGGCGGAGACCGGTGTCCCGCCACGCATTCTGCTGGCGGTCTGGGGCCGCGAAAGCGGGTATGGCCAGGTGCCGATCCGCCACGATGCAATTCAGGTTCTCGGCACAAAAGGGTTCATGAGCACACGGGCCGACTTCTTCACTGATGAGCTCATAGCCGCCCTACAGATTGCCGAAGCGGGCCATGTGTCGGGGCGGGGGATGAAAAGCAGTTGGGCTGGAGCTCTGGGGCAGCCGCAGTTTATGCCCTCCAGTTTTCTGAACTATGCCGCCGATGGTGATGGTGATGGGCGCGCCGATATCTGGGGGTCGCCAGAGGACACGCTTGCATCGATCGGAAACTACCTTGACCGGCACGGATGGGTCGAAGGTCGCGACTGGGGATTTGAGGTGGTCGTACCGGACACGGTGTCCTGCGCGTTGGAAGGCCCGGATCAGGGTCGACCCATTCAAGACTGGGTGGCTATGGGAATTGAAAGAGTTTCCGGACGGCCGTTCCCGGCGCATGAACTACCGGCCGAGGGGTTTCTGATGTTGCCAGCCGGTCGCCACGGCCCGGCCTTTATCGTCACGCCGAATTTCTATGTCCTCAAGGAATTCAACACCAGCGACCTGTATGCGTTGTTCGTGGGTCATGTTGGGGATCGAATTCAGTACGGTGTCGGGGATTTCAGCGGCGGTTGGGGCAAGGTTGGTGGCCTTTACCGTTCGGACATCACCCGGATGCAGCAGGCTCTGGAACAACAGGGGCATGACGTCGGAGGCGCCGACGGGTTGCCGGGCTACAAGACCCGAAGGTCCATCGGGCGCTGGCAGCAATCAACCGGTCGCGCGCCAACCTGCTTTCCCGAGGCCCGAATGAAAGCCCATCTGGTGCCCTGAACACCCAGGTGATTCGCGACGGATTGCCCTACCGCGCACACCCATCTCGACAGCTGAATATTTGACCTTCACAAAAATGTCATGGCTGCGAGGTGTTTCAGAATATTATTTCATCAGCCTACCCTGTTACGGTTTCATTCGGCCTTCCCCCGCTCATTTCCTCACATAACCTTTCACCTTTGTTAAAAAGGTGCCACGTTCTGCGGCAGTGAAAGATGGCTTTCGCAACTGGATTTCCGACATTTCAACTGGAGCCGACACGACCGGACTCTCGCGTTCCTGCACGATCTGGATCAAAGCAAAACCCTATTGGATACCGGAAATACAACGGATCAGGGCCGCCCCGCATCCCGAAGATGCGAGCACCCGACGCCAAAAAATGGGAGTAACACGAATGAACAGAATTATCCGAACCTCACTGGCGGGGCTATTGTCCACGACCATGATCACCGGTGCTGCGCTGGCGGCCGGCACCCATCCCGAAACCGGCGAGCCGCTGGCGGATGACCAGACCTTTACCTATCGCATTCTGGACGAGCACAGCTCGGTCGACCCGCAGGTGGTCGAGGATGTTTCGGGTGCGGAAATCGTCCGCGACCTGTTTGAAGGCCTGATGAACCAGGACGAAGACGGCAATCTGGTGCCGGGTGTGGCCACCGAGTTTTCCGTCAACGACACCAAGGACGTCTACACCTTTACCCTGCGCGACAATGCGAAGTGGTCGAATGGCGATCCGGTAACCGCAGGTGATTTCGTTTACGCCTGGAAACGCGCTGTCGATCCCGAACTGTCCTCGCCTTACGCGTGGTACATGGAGCTGATGTCGATCGAAAACGCCGCCGACATCATCGCGGGCGAAAAGCCGGTTGACGAATTGGGCGTCAAAGCCATCGACGACAAGACTCTCGAAGTTCGCCTGAGCGCGCCGTTGCCGTATTTCCCGCAGATGACCACGCATTCGACCACCTTCCCTGCCCCGCAGAAAGTGGTCGAAGAGTTTGGCGATACCTGGACCAAGCCTGAAAACATCGTCTCGAATGGCGCCTATGTCCTGACCGAACACCTGCCGCAGGAACGTTCCGTGCGTGAGCGTAACGAGATGTACTGGGACAACGACAACACCATCATCGACAAGGTCGTGGCACTGGTGATCAACGACGAAAACGTTGCCCTGACACGCTACCTGGCCGGTGAACTGGACCGCACCGAAATCCCTGCCGGTCAATACCCGCGCCTGAAGGAAGAGCACCCGGAAGAGGCCATCAGCTTCCCGCGCCTGTGTAACTATTATTACACGTTCAACCTTTCGGAAGGTGGCCCCGAAGCCTTCAAGGACCCCAATGTCCGTCAGGCCCTGTCGCTTGCCGTCGACCGCGAAATCATCACTGAAAAAGTAATGGCCGGCGGTGAACCCCAAGCCTATACATTTGCACCCGAAGCAACCGCGGGCTTCACCGTGCCGGCAGTTGAAATGGCGTCGATGACTCAGGCCGAGCGCGATGAGCTGGCCAAGGAGCTGCTGGCCGAGGCAGGCTATGGTCCTGACAATCCGCTGAGCTTCGAAATGGTCTACAACACCTCGGAAAACCACAAGAAGGTGGCCGTGGCGCTGAGCCAGATGTGGAAACAGAAACTGGGTGTTCAGGCCGAGCTGGCCAACATGGAATGGAAGGTGTTCCTGGAAGAGCGCGGCAACCAGAACTTCGATCTGGCCCGCGGTGCGTGGTGTGGAGACTACAACGAAGCATCCACCTTCCTGGACCTGTTGCAGTCGGATTCCGGCTATAACGACGGCAAGTACAACAACGCGCGCGTAGACGAGCTGCTGGCCGAGGCCAAAACCTCGGACGATCCGGCACCCCTTTACACTGAGGTTGAGCGTATCATTGCGCAGGAAACCCCAGTGATCCCGATCTATCACTATGCCGGTGTCTACATGATGGACAGCGACGTCGGGAACTGGCCGGTGAACAACGTCGAGCAGAACTGGTACTCGAAGAACCTCTACAAGATCGCCGAGTAATCGTCTTTGGACCGCGCCCTGTCCCGAAACAGTTCGGGGCAGGGCCAAAAAACATGGGGGCATGGAATGCTTGCCTATAGTTTGCGGCGACTGCTGGTTGCCATTCCGACGATCCTGTTGCTGATCGTCGCCTGTTTCTTTCTGATGCACTTTGCGCCCGGTGGGCCCTTCACCTCGGAACGGCCTTTGCCACCGCAGGTTCTGGCCAATATCGAGGCGCGGTACGGGCTGGACCAGCCGTTGTGGAAGCAGCTTTGGGATTACCTGTACAACATCGTCGTGCATTTCGATTTCGGCCCATCCTTCAAGTTCAAGGACCGGGACGTGAACGACATCATCGCGCAGGGCTTTCCGATCTCGCTGACCTACGGCTCGTTGTCGTTTCTGGTGGCGACGGCGGTTGGCGTCAGCCTCGGCATCGCTGCGGCAATCAAGCACAACAGCTGGATCGACTATTTCGCTGTTGGTTTGGGCATTGCGGCGCAGGCGCTGCCGAACTTCATCATGGGCCCGATCCTGATCCTGACATTCACCCTGTGGCTGGGATGGCTGCCGGGCGGCGGCTGGAACGGCGGTCAGTGGCAATACCTGATCATGCCGGTCATCGCGCTTGCAACTTCCTACATGGGGTCGATCGCACGGATCACCCGGTCGTCTATGCTGGAAGTTCTGAACTCGAACTTCATCCGCACCGCACGCGCCAAGGGACTGCCGACCAGAACCGTGATCTGGCGTCACGCACTGAAGCCCACGCTGCTGCCGGTCGTATCCTATCTGGGACCGGTCTTTGTCTACGTTCTGACCGGTTCGGTCTTTGTCGACATCTACTTTTCGACCGGCGGTCTGGGACAGGCCTATGTGGGATCTGCCCTGTCGCGCGACTATGCCGTGCTGCTGGGGGTCACGATCCTTTATGGCGCGCTGACCGTCATCGTGAACCTGCTGACCGACCTGGCCTATGCCTGGTTCGATCCGAAAATCCGCTACTGAGGGGCAGGCAATGCTAGGAAAATCACAAAAAGCCGCCCATCTGGCCGAAGAGATCACTGATTACACGGTCATTCAGGGGCGATCGCTGTGGCAGGACGCACGGATGCGTTTTGTCCGCAACAAGGCCGCAATGGCCAGCGTCTTCATTCTGGGTCTCATCGTGCTGTTCACGATCATCGGACCTTATTTCGCTGTCTGGAACAACGAAGAGATCGACTGGAACGTCATGGGTGACGTGCGCGGCATGGGCATGCCATCGGTCGAGACCGGCCACTACTTCGGTGTCGACGATCTGGGTCGCGACCTCTACAGCCGTGTCATTCAGGCCACGACCACGTCACTGCTGGTTGGTCTGATCGGTGCCGCGACGGCGCTGATTGTCGGCACCTGCTATGGCATCGCAGCGGGTTATATCGGTGGTCGCACCGACAGCGTCATGATGCGCTTTGTCGACATCCTTCTGGCGATCCCGGCAACATTGGTCATCATCCTGTTGCTGGTCGTGGCGGGTCGGTCCTTCTTCATGCTGTTCATCGCCCTCGGCGCAGTTGGCTGGCTGACCATGGCGCGGATCGTGAGGGGGCAAACCCTGACCCTGAAGAACCGCGAGTTCATCGAGGCCGCGCGCGCTGCGGGTGTCAGCGAGTTCACCATCATGTATCGCCACATCCTGCCCAACCTTCTGGGCGTGGTGATTGTCTACGCATCTCTGCTGGTGCCCGAAATGATCCTGACCGAAAGCTTCATCTCATTCCTGGGCCTGGGTATTTCGGAACCCTACACCTCGCTGGGCCGTCTGATTGCCGAAGGGGCTGGGACCATGAGCTATGGCACCCTGTGGCAGCTTATGTATCCCCTGACATTCTACGTCGCCATCATCATCACCATGTTCTTCATCGGCGATGGGTTGCGCGACGCTCTGGACCCGAAGGATCGCTGATATGAGTCTGTTTTCCGTAAAGGACCTGAGCGTCCGGTTCGATACTCCCGATGGCGTGGTCGAGGCCGTCAAAGGCATCAGTTTCGACATCAATCCGGGCGAATGTCTGGGCATTGTCGGTGAAAGCGGTTCGGGCAAAAGCCAGACCTTCATGGCGGCGATGGGGCTGTTGCCACCGGCCGGGCGCGCCACCGGATCGGCCATGTTGAACGGACAGGAAATCCTGAACCTGCCCGTGAACAAGTTGAACCAGATCCGCGGCGATGACGTGGGCATGATCTTTCAGGATCCGCTGACCGCCCTGACACCGCATCTGCGGATCGGTCAGCAGATGCGTGAAGTGTTGCAGGTGCATGAGGGTCTGACGGGCTCTGCCGCCCGCGCACGCTGTCTGGAATGGCTGGACCGGGTGCGCATCCCCGAGGCCAAACGCCGTCTGGATCAGTACCCGCATGAGCTGTCCGGCGGTATGCGCCAACGGGTCATGATTGCCATGTCGATGCTGTGCAACCCCAAGCTGCTGATCGCGGACGAACCGACAACGGCGTTGGATGTGACCGTACAGGCCGACATTCTGGACCTGATGGTGCGTCTGCAAAAGGACGAAGGTACGGCGATTGCCCTGATCACGCACGACATGGGTGTTGTCGCGCGGATGTGCGACCGCATTCAGGTCATGCGCCTTGGGCAGTTCGTGGAGGCGGGGGATACCCGCGAAATCTTCCGTGCACCGCAGCACGAATACACCCGCACCTTGCTGGAAGCGATGCCACGTATCGATGCCGGCGACGCACCCAAGGCACTGGGTAAGGTGGATGAACCGCTGCTGACCGTCGATGACGTCAAGGTTCATTTTCCGATCCACGTTCCGGGCGGCCTGTTCGGTCACAAGGTGCCACTGAAGGCCGTGGACGGTGTCAGCTTCGACATCCGCAAGGGCGAGACGCTGGGTGTGGTCGGTGAATCCGGCTGTGGCAAGTCCACGCTGGCGCGGGCCGTTCTGCAATTGATCGAACCCAGCGCGGGCAATGTCAGCTGGCTGGGCCATCCGATTGTCGGTCTCAGGCGAGCGGAATTGAACAAGTACCGCAAGGACCTGCAGATCGTGTTCCAGGACCCGCTGGCCAGTCTCGATCCGCGCATGACGATCTCGGCCTCGATTGCGGAACCGTTGAAAACATACCGCCCCGACCTGACCGAACGCGAACGCAAGGACATGGTCGCGGAAATGATGGAGAGGGTCGGGCTCAAGGCCAACATGATCAACCGCTACCCGCA
Organism: Ruegeria sp. HKCCD6647-2; assembly: GCF_057221075.1. Classification (NCBI taxonomy): domain Bacteria; kingdom Pseudomonadati; phylum Pseudomonadota; class Alphaproteobacteria; order Rhodobacterales; family Roseobacteraceae; genus Ruegeria; species Ruegeria sp. HKCCD6647-2. The sequence continues at coordinate 361,202 of NZ_JBWVBD010000003.1, forward strand.
CGAGCTGTCGGGCGGGCAAAACCAGCGAGTGGGAATCGCGCGCGCAATGATCAACAAGCCCAAACTGATCATTTGTGACGAAGCGGTTTCCGCTCTGGACGTGTCCATTCAGGCTCAGATCGTGGAATTGTTGCGAGAATTGCAACAAGAATTCGGCTTGTCGATGATCTTCATCAGCCACGACCTGTCGGTCGTACGGGCAGTGTCGAACCGGATCATGGTTCTGTATCTGGGCCGCATTGTCGAGCTGGGAGATGGTGAGGTGATCTGTTCCGAACCCATTCATCCCTACACCAAATCGCTGATCTCGGCCGTGCCGATTCCGGACCCGGACGTAGAGCGCAGCCGCACCCGCCTGAAACTGCCTGGTGAATTGCCCTCTCCGATGGATCCCAAGGCGGCACTTCGGTTTTTGCCCAGTCGTTTAGCGGCTGGTCAGACGAGTTACGTTCCGAAGTTGAGCGAGGTTGCTCCGGACCATTTCGTAGCCGAACACGATCCGCTTGAAGCCATCATGGGCACCGCCTGACCGTGTCCCCCAAAGCCGGCCAAACGGCTTTGGGGGCTTGCCCAATCCAAGTGTCCAACATTTTCGTGAACAGCAGGTTTATGTCTTACCTAGGCCGCGTGACCTCGCCAATATGCGGCTGGTACGGTGCCCGACCGGCGATATCCCGCCCGCAAAGTTTTGACTCTACCCAGTCCTCAATGGCACATTTTAACTTGCGAGCGTCGGTCATGCCGCACCACATTGATAATCCCGGCTTCGCAGCCTAAGAGCATTTCTGAATGCGCTACGGATTGAAAACAGTAGATTGAGTTTGAGAGGTCACATGACACGCAAGGTTACCAAGGCGATTTTCCCCGTAGCGGGGCTGGGTACGCGTTTCTTGCCGGCAACGAAGTCTGTTCCCAAGGAAATAATGACGTTGGTTGACCGCCCGCTGGTTCAATACGCCATTGACGAGGCACGTGCCGCCGGCATCAAGGAGTTCATCTTTGTCACGTCCCGCGGCAAGTCCGCGCTCGAGGATTACTTCGACCACAATCTGGTGTTGGAACAGGAACTGAAAGCCAAGGGCAAGGACAAGCTGCTGGAGACGCTGAGTGCCACCAACATGGAAAGTGGCGCCATCGCTTACATTCGTCAGCACAAAGCCCTGGGTCTGGGACACGCCGTCTGGTGCGCGCGCAGATTGATCGGTGACGAACCCTTTGCCGTGATGCTGCCCGATGACGTAATCGCAGGTGACAAGCCCTGCCTTCAGCAAATGATCGAAGCCTATGAGGAAACCGGCGGCAATATGGTCGCCGCCATGGAAGTTCCGAACGAGAAGACAAGCTCATATGGTATTCTGGACGTGAATGGCGGGGTTGGCACCGTGACCCGCGCAAAGGGCATGGTGGAAAAACCGAATCCCGAAGAGGCCCCGTCCAATCTTGCGGTGATTGGCCGCTACATTCTTGGCCCGTCGGTTCTGTACAATCTGAACCAGAAAAAGAAAGGCAGCGGCGGCGAAATCCAACTGACAGACGCAATTGCCGAAGACATCGGGAACGGTGTCCCGGTATTCGGCTATAAGTTTGACGGTCAGCGATTTGACTGTGGATCAAAGTCAGGGTTCCTGCAGGCCACGGTTGCCTTCGCACTGGCCCGAGATGATCTGCGCGATGATCTGAACCGATACCTGCACGACCTCATTGTTGCGAACCGGGCTGCACAGTAACGAAATGCCGTGCACGGAACCGGAAACGCTTGCGAAGCCTGAGTGTCAATGCTGTCGGAAGGCGGGCACACCATGAAAAATATCCATCCCGTCATTTTGTGCGGTGGCTCCGGCACGCGTCTCTGGCCGCTTTCGCGCAAAAGCTATCCCAAACAATTCGTTCCGCTGATCGGCGACACCAGTCTGCTTCAGGATTGCGCTGAAAGGCTGCGCGGACCGGCAGAGGCACGATATGCAAAGCCGCTGATCCTCACAAATGAAGCCTTTCGTTTTGTGGTGCCGGAACAATTGGCAGCCGTTGGAATCGATCCCGGCCCGGTGCTCATCGAACCCGAGGGACGCAACACGGCTCCTGCAGTGCTTGCGGCCGCTCTATATTTGGCAAAGTCTGATCCTGACGCGGTAATGCTGGTGGCCCCGTCCGATCATGTCGTTCCGGACAAGGCCGCATTTCACGCGGCCGTCGTTCAAGGCACCAAGGCCATCGAAGAACGCGGCGATCTGGTGACTTTCGGCATCACGCCTGACCGACCGGAAACGGGATATGGCTACCTGAAGCTCCGCCACGCGCCGGATGCGACCAATGGCACGGTGCCTCTGGACCGGTTTGTTGAGAAGCCGGATCTGAATTGCGCCCAGGCCATGGTGGACGAAGGCACATATTTGTGGAACTCAGGCATATTCCTGTTTGGCGTCAAAGACATCATTGCTGCCTATCAACAGCACGCACCGGACCTGATGGAACCGGTTCAGTCGGCTGTTCAAAAAGCCAAGGTGGACCTTGGATTCCTGCGACTTGATGCCGAAGCATGGGCTGAAGTTCAGGATATCTCGATCGACTATGCTGTAATGGAAAAGTCCAGCAATCTCAGCGTGGTGCCTTATGCCGCGGGTTGGTCGGATGTCGGCAGCTGGTCCGCTGTACAGGAGCTGAGTAACCCTGACGCTAACGGGGTTGCCACCACTGGCGAAGTCACGGCAATTGATTGCCGCAATGTGCTGGTGCGTTCAGAAGCGTCATCGCAAGAGGTAGTTGCGATGGGGCTGGAGAACGTGATCACCGTGGCCATGCCTGACGCTGTTCTGGTTGCCAGCATGGACAAAGCGCAGGACGTCAAACAGGCGGTTGCGGCGCTCAAGGCGAAAGGCGCGAAACAGGCCGAAGAATTGCCCGTCGATCACCGCCCGTGGGGCTGGTTCGAAAGCCTTGTGGTCGGAGAGCGGTTTCAGGTCAAACGCATTCACGTCCATCCGGGCGCGGCGCTGAGCCTGCAATCGCATCATCACCGGTCCGAGCATTGGATTGTGGTCGAGGGCACAGCGAAGGTCACGATCGGCGAAGATGAGCGCCTCGTTTCGGAAAATGAGTCGGTTTATATTCCCTTGGGCGAAGTTCACCGGATGGAGAATCCCGGCAAAGTTCCGATGGTGCTGATCGAAGTGCAGACCGGAACCTATCTGGGTGAGGATGACATCGTCCGATACGAAGACATCTACGCCCGGGATTAGGGCGCGCGGTACGGGCCACTGGTGACACCTGCACCGTCGAGTGATTGACGGTTCAGCCATCCTTCTTGCGGCAAACAAGGAAACAATTTTGGTGCCTTCGCTGGCATTGTTTCCGTTTTTGCACCTATCGATTAACAATACCTTTCCGGGGCGTTCGTCCTGGTCACAGGAGATTCAGTCCTGCCACGGCAGTTTGGCGCGCAATCATTGTCGGACCGACGGTCTCAGGAGGACGCCCATGTCGCAAAGCTCACCCCGATTGAACCTGCCCTATCTGCAACCGGCGCAGGCTCAGAAACACGTCACCCATAACGAAGCGCTGCGCCACCTGGATTTGGTGGTGCAACTGACTGTTGCAACGACGAACGCAACAACCCCGCCCGCTGTCCCCGCTCAGGGAGAGGTACATGCGCTGGGGTCCAATCCAGCGGGTGACTGGAGCGGGCAACCGGGAAAACTGGCCGCATGGCTGGACAACGCATGGCATTTCGTTTCGCCCGAACCCGGCTGGCGTGCGTGGGATCAGGCGAACGGTCAACTCAAAGTCTGGGATGGCACAGGCTGGATCGACCCACCGATGGCAACCCAGAATCTGGACGGTCTGGGCATCGCTACCGGTTCCGACGGCACCAATCGCCTGTCCGTGCGGTCACCGGCTACGTTACTGAGTCATGACGGCGCCGGTCATCAACTGAAGATCAATAAGGCTGGCGACAGCGATACAGCCTCACTTCTGTTTCAATCGAACTGGACCGGCCACGCGGAAATGGGTCTGGCCGGGAACACCGGTTTTTCCATCAAGGTCTCGGCGGACGGAGGCACCTGGACCGAAGCGTTGAGCTTTGATCCCACAACTGGCGCTGCCGGCGGAGCGGCCGTTCAGGCCAGCGCGGATGACACCACAGCAGGCCGCCTCATGCGTGCAGATTACGGGTATGGGCCGGGCAACCTGTTGGGAGCGGTCTCGGAAAGCAGCGGAACACCCACTGGCGCAGTGATCGAACGGGGCAGCACTGCTGACGGAGATTATGTTCGATTTGCCGATGGCACGCAGATTTGTTCGGCCTCGCTGAACGCGGTCGGATGCACTTCTGTCACGGGCGCTCTGTTTGCGAGCAGCTCGGTGGTGTGGAACTTCCCGGCCAACTTCGCTGCAGGCAGCACGCCTGTCCTGTGCGGCAGTGGCGGAAAAATCGCACGTTTCCTAAGCTTTGAAACCCCATCAACCACGGACGTGACCTGTCAGGTTCTGTCGGCAACCTCGGATACCACGACTGTGGCCCCGACGGTTGTTGCAATTGGTCGCTGGTTCTGACGTCATGCGCCGCCTGGGCAAGTGTTCGGGCGGCTATTTGCTGCGCAGATCCGCCTCAGCCTGTTTCAAGAACCAGCCATAGGTTTCACGTAGCCCATCCTCAAGCCGGATACGGGCCTGCCAGCCCATATCGCGCAGCCGCGAAACGTCCATGAGCTTTCGTGGTGTTCCATCTGGCCTGCTGGCATCCTGCGTAATACGCCCCTTGAAACCGGTTATCCTGGCAATCAAGGCAGCCAGTTCAGCGATCGAGATATCCTCACCACATCCGATATTGATGTGGCTCAGCATCGGTTCGGTATTGGCCTCGTAAACATCCCTTGGCAGATCCAGAACAAACAGCGCTGCGTCGGCCATGTCGTTCACATGCAGAAACTCGCGGCGCGGCGTGCCGGAGCCCCAGATCACCACCTCGTCCAGCCCGTCGCGCCGCGCCTCGTGAAAGCGGCGGATCAGGGCGGGCAGGACATGGCTGTTTTCCGGGTGAAAATTATCTCCGGGACCGTACAGATTGGTCGGCATGACCGAGCGATAATCTACCCCGTATTGCCGGTTGTAGCTTTCGCAAAGTTTGATCCCTGCGATCTTGGCCACCGCGTAGGGTTCATTCGTGGGTTCCAGCGCTCCGGTCAGCAGCGCATCTTCACGCATGGGTTGGGCCGCATCGCGCGGATAGATACACGAGCTTCCCAGTTGCAACAAAGACTGAACCCCAGTTTCAAAAGCCTGATGGATCACGTTGCATTCCATCATCAGGTTTTCATAGATGAAGGCCGCCGGATAACTGTTGTTGGCATGAATGCCTCCGACCTTGGCCGCTGCCAGGATCACGACATCGGGGCGTTCGGCCTGCATGAAGGCACGCACAGCGGATTGATCGGTCAGATCCAGCTCGTCGTGAGTGCGCGTGATCAGGTCAATGGCCTCACCCCCGGCCTGCCGGTCCCGAAGCAGGCGCAGAATGGCGCTGCCCACCATTCCCCGATGTCCTGCGACGTAGATCCTGCGCATCACGCCCCCTCAGCCGTTTTCCAAAGTGACGGGCAATTCGTAGCCATGCCGTTTCAACAATGCGTGCCTCTTGGCGGTGGTCAGATCTTCGGCAACCATCTCGGCGCACATCTCCTGAACGGAAAGCTCGGGCTCCCAGCCGAGTTTTTGATTCGCCTTGGAGGCATCGCCCTGCAAGCTGTCGACTTCGGCCGGGCGGAAGTATTGGGGATCGATGCGCATGATCACATCGCCCGGTTTCAGGGCGGGCGCGTTTTCGCCCTCAATCGCTGAAACGGTCGCGATCTCGTCCACCCCTTCGCCGGAAAACTGCAAAACAATACCCAGCTCGGTGGCAGACCACTCGATAAACTGACGTACCGAATACTGCTTGCCGGTTGCGATCACAAAGTCTTCGGGCGTGTCCTGCTGCAGCATCAGCCACTGCATCTGCACATAGTCCCTGGCATGGCCCCAATCACGCAGGCTGTCGATATTGCCCATGTAAAGGCAATCTTCGAGGCCTTGCGCGATATTGGCCAAACCCCGGGTGATCTTTCGGGTCACAAAGGTCTCGCCACGGCGCGGGCTTTCGTGATTGAACAGAATGCCGTTGCAGGCATACATCCCATATGCCTCTCGGTAGTTCACGGTTATCCAATAAGAATAAAGCTTGGCCACGGCATAAGGTGAACGCGGGTGAAACGGCGTCGTCTCGCGCTGCGGTTTCTCCTGCACAAGACCGTACAATTCAGACGTCGAAGCCTGATAGAACCGCGTCTTCTCCTCCAGCCCAAGAAACCGGATCGCTTCAAGCAAGCGAAGCGTGCCCAACGCATCGACGTCTGCCGTATATTCCGGCGCTTCGAAACTGACTGCGACATGAGACTGGGCGCCCAGATTATATACTTCGTCCGGTTGAACCTGCTGAATGATGCGGGTCAGGTTCGACGTGTCGCTCAGATCGCCGTAGTGCAGACGCAGTTTGGGATCGGGTTCGTGCGGGTCCTGATAGATATGGTCTATCCGCTGCGTGTTGAACGAAGACGCGCGTCGCTTGATACCATGGACATCGTAGCCTTTGCTCAGCAGCAGCTCGGCCAGGTATGACCCGTCCTGACCTGTAATGCCTGTAATCAACGCAGTCTTGGCCATGAGTACGCCCCGCCCTGTTCCATAACGCTTTTCTTCTGTTCCAAAGACAGTAAGAAGCCGAGGAAAGCAACCCAAGGCCAGATCAGGGATTGAATCCGTTCACGGTTTCTTGGACTGTGCAGTGCTTAAAGGCGGTTTCGACGAAAAGGGAATTTGAGTGATGCGCATTGCGATGATTGGCACCGGGTATGTGGGGCTCGTGTCGGGTGTGTGTTTTTCGGATTTCGGCCATGATGTGGTCTGCGTCGACAAGGCCGCCAACAAGATCGAGATGCTACAGGCCGGCAAGGTTCCGATTTACGAACCCGGTCTGGATGTCCTGATGGCCAAAAACGTGACCGCTGGCCGGCTGAGTTTCACGACCGATCTGGCCGCCGCTGTGGGCAGCGCTGATGCCGTATTCATCGCCGTCGGTACACCGACCCGCCGCGGTGACGGCCATGCGGATCTGACCTATGTCACCGCCGCGGCCAAGGAAATCGCGCAGGCCATCAAGGGCTATACAGTGATTGTCACCAAATCGACCGTACCGGTCGGGACAAATCGCATGGTCCATCAGGTGGTCTCGCAAACAAACCCGCAGGCCGAGTTTGACGTTGCTTCGAACCCCGAATTCCTGCGTGAAGGCGCAGCCATCGACGATTTCATGCGTCCCGACCGGGTGGTCGTGGGCGTTGAATCCGATCATGCCGCCGAAGTTATGAACGAAATTTATCGGCCCCTCTATCTGCGCGACTTTCCGATCCTGACCACGGACCTGGAAAGCGCCGAGATGATCAAATACGCCGCCAATGCCTTTTTGGCGACCAAGATCACCTTCATCAACGAAATTGCCGGCCTGTGCGAACGGGTCGGCGCGGATGTCAAGGAAGTGTCGCGTGGCATCGGTCTGGACGGCCGCATCGGCAACAAGTTCCTGCATGCAGGCCCCGGATATGGCGGGTCGTGCTTTCCCAAGGATACCGCCGCGTTGGCCCGGATCGGGCAGGAGCACGCCTATCCGATGCAGATCACCGAGACAGTCATTCGGGTGAATGACGAGGTTAAAAAGCGGATGATCGAGAAAATCCGCGAAGCTTGCGACGACAGTTTCAATGGCAAGACCATCGCGGTTCTGGGGGTCACGTTCAAACCCAATACCGACGATATGCGCGATGCACCGTCACTGACCATCGTTCCCGCCCTGATCGGCGGTGGCGCCAAGGTTCGGGTCGTCGACCCGCAGGGCCGGGCCGAAGGCGAGGCGCTGCTGCCCGGTGTGGACTGGGTCGAAGATCCTTATGCGGCAGCAAGGGATGCAGATGCCGTCGTACTGCTGACCGAGTGGAACGAATTCCGAGCGCTGAACCTGACCGAACTGGCCGAAACTATGCAAACCGCCCGCATGGTCGATCTGCGCAACATCTATTCTGAAACCCAGGTGTTGAAATCCGGCTTTGCCGCCTATGTCGCTGTCGGGCGCTGACCACGCCGGACCACGCAAGGCACGGCGCCTGAGGCTTTTTTGTTGGATTACTCGGCTGTCCAGATCTTGCGCCGACGTTCCTTGACCATTTCATTCCCTTCGTCAGTCCCGTCGTGGAACGTGTTGAACCACTCATCCCAGGGCGTTTCCCAGGTGCCATAATTGCAATCGAAGAATTTGTGATGCAGCTGGTGAAAGAAGTCTCCGACCTGGAACTTGGCCTTGTTCCCGAACTTCACATGCTCGAACCCGGCATGCGAGGTCGGAGCGCCGATCCCGTGGTGGAACAGCAGGAAGATGGCGTGGACCGGATGCGATGGCAGCAGGAAGAAAATCATCGTGTCGAACATCAGAAAGAAGCTCTCGACCGGATGCATCGCCAGCCCGGACCACGGGCCGGTGTTGATGTTGCGGTGATGCCAGGCGTGAACCCTGGTGTAAAAAGGCCCGACATGCAGCAGCCGATGCAGCCAGTAGAAATGGAAGCCCGCCCAGATCGGGATGAAAATTACCATCGTTACAAACCAGACCGGGTTGCTGTCGAATGTGATCATCGTGACCCAGCCATTGGCATAAGAATACAGGATGAAACACTCCCAGAACGTCCAGAAGGTCAGCGCCGGACCGAGGGTCCACAACATGTTGTCCCAGACCTGGTTCTTGAAGGTGAAAACCTTGGCGCCTTTCATCATCGGGCGCATATCGTACCGGTATTCGTCTGCCTGTGTGCGGAACTTCCACAAGGCCAGGTGCAGACCGCCTGCAACGACCATCAGAATGCAGAAATTGCGAAACCAGATCTCGGCCACCCAATCCCAGCTGAACGTCTCGATCCGCGCCAGAGATGGCGTCAGGTAAGTCCATGTAATGATGGCAAACACCAAAAGAAACGCACGCAGCGCCAGCGGGTTCCAGCTTTGCAGCAGGTATTTCAACGCGGCCAGAGGCTTCATCGGCCAATCCCAGTATGGAGAGGTCTGGATCGGCAACTGTGGCGTGTAGTTCCAAACCTTACGTTTGGGGCGCGGGGGCAAGGCCGGTTCAGTCATGGCTTAACTCATCAGTTCTGTTCGCTGTCGGAAACTGTACTTGCATTCGCGCACACCCCAGAACGCTATGTCTTGCAGGTCAGGCCAAGTTTTGCTTAGCCTCGCTTCATGACAACCCGTATCCCCTCTCTCAACTGGTTGCGCGTGTTCGAGGCAGCGGCCCGCACCGAAAGTTTCGCACGGGCAGCGGTGCAGCTGAACATGTCCGCCGCAGCCGTCAGCCAACAGGTCAAGGCGCTGGAAACGCGTCTGGGCACGCCGCTGTTTCACCGACATGCCCATGCGGTGACACTGACGGAAGCCGGTCGTGCCTATCTTCCATCCGTGCAGCAATCGCTGCTGATGCTGGAAACCGCCACCACCGGATTGTTCGGGGAAACGCGGGAACAGCGGTTGTTTGTGCAATCTGTTCTGCTGTTTGCGCACGGCGTTCTGGCGCGGGGGCTGCCCCAGTTTCAGGCCGCCCAACCTCAGATCAATCTGTCGTTATCGACCGGCAATCTGATTTCGGATTTTGCCAACCGATTCACCGATTTGCAGATCGTCTTTGGAAATCCGGCATTGTTCGGTACAGAACACGACGAGTTACTGCGCGAGCATTTGTATCCTGTCGCGCCACCAGACGTCGCGGCTCAGATCACCGGGCCGCAAGACCTGCTGCGGTTCACTCTGATTGAGGTTTCGACCCACCGTGCAAGTTGGCTGCACCTGTTCGAGACGCTTCGGTTGCCGACCGCTCAGGCCCACTATTTCTTTGCCGACAATTCCCTGATGGCGGCCGAGCTGTCAGCGAATGGCGGCGGCATCGCTCTGGCCCGTGCACCGGCGTCGGATCGGATCATGCGCATGTCCGGGCTTGTCCCCTGTCTTCCCGACATCGCCTGCCCGGGACAAGAGGCCTATCATCTGGTCTATCCGTCCCGAACCGCGTTGCGTCCTGTCGCCCGCATATTTCGCGACTGGCTGCTGGATTACAGCGCCGAAATCCAAAGGCGATAGAGGCTCACCGCTTCGGTCCGTCCGCAGAAATCTTTATGAACGTGCTCCGATCACCCGGCGAAGCTGGTGGTCAGAATATCCAGCTGTCCTGTCAGGTCGGTTTGCGCATCATGGCCCAGCACCATGTACCCATAACCATCTTGCGCCCAGGTCGCCGTAGCAAGACCGCTGAGCACCGCATGTTTGACCGGTTTGTTCTCGGCTGCGGGACCCTGACGGATGACACAGAACGCAAACGGCTGCCCCTGTTCATCGGCATAGACAACCTGGATCAAAGGTTTGCCCTTGAACGACAGAACCTGCGCCCGCTTCAGATCCAGCCCCGGCAGGTTTTCCAACACTTCACGGTTCAAGGACCGGCCTAACTGAGCTTCGGCCTGCGCAATTTGCGCATCGAGTGCAGCGGGCGAATTGTCCAGCTCGGCAATCGTGTCCGGAACATAGAGCGACTGATAAATTGCAGCCTGCGCAGCCCAGCCCAGTTCGGGCGGGCGCGTGGCCCAGAATGTTGCGGACACGGCAATGACAGCGACCGAAGCCGCCACCGCGAAAAGACGAAGAGGGCCCGAGGAATATGAGACAGGCGACGGCGCGGGCATGTCCATTGCGAGCGTTTTTGCTGGGATGTCCCGGAATACGTCCTGAACAACGCCTGCTATCGGATCAAGCGCCATCAGACGCGCCTCAAGCTCGGGGTCGCCTTCGACGGCAGCTTCAATCACACGGCTCTGGCCTTCGTCCAGTGAGCCGTCCAGATATGCCCGCAAAGTCTCGTCGGAAAACGTCATTTGCCACTCCGCCGAATTGCGCCTGTCGCGTCGTGCTGCATCGCGGATTTCAGTTTCTGCCGCGCGTTGGACAGGCGGCTCATGATCGTACCGATGGGAACCTCCAGCAGCGCGGCAGCTTCGCGGTAACTATAGCCTTCGACAAACACAAGCATCACCGTTTCCCTCTGCGCTTCCGGCAGGTGCATCACTTGGGTAAACACTTCAGCGGCGAAAATATTCGTTTCTGCGTCGGGGCCGGTCGCGACCAGTTCGGCCTCGGGTGTCACCGACAGGGCCTGTGCCTTGCGCACGGATCGCGCGCGCAGTTCGTTCAGCCAAATCGAGCGACAGATGGTCATCAGCCAACTGTCCAGCCGCTCATGCGATGTCACCTGATGGTGCCGCTCCAGCGCGCGCAGGCACGTGGCTTGCAACAGATCGTCGGCGATGTCCGAGACGCCGGACAGCGCAAGCCCGAACCGCCAGACGCGTTTCGAATGCGTCTGGATCGCGCCGCGCACGGCCTGTTCGGAACTCATCTCACCGCTCATCGAATAAATCGTGACCTGTGTGTGTTTGTCTTTCACGAGCCGGGCCCGTGGGTTCAGGACTGACATAGACTCTGGAGGAATGAAATGAAACTTCTGTTCAAGGCGATCACGATTGCGTCGACGATTATTGCAGCTCCGGCCTTTGCGGCCAACTGGACGCTGGACTCGGATACCTCGCACCTGGCTTACGGCACGGTCAAGATCGACGATATCGGAGAGGTCAATTCCTTTACCAATCTGTCCGGTCACGTGGGTGATGACGGCAGGGTCGAGATTCAGATCGACTTGTCTTCGGTCGAAACCAATATCGACATCCGCAATGAACGCATGATCGAACACGTGTTCCGCAAGGCTGCCACGGCCACGTTGTCAGCAACGATCGACATGGACGCCGTATCGAAACTCGATGTCGGGAAAAGCGAGACTTTCGAAGTAGATGCAAAACTCACGCTGGCGGGCACAGATGCGGATTTCACGACTGGGATGTTCGTGCTGCGCCTGTCGGACACATCCGTGATGGTTTCGACCAACGACATGGTCTTTATCAGCGCCGAGGATGCCGGCGTCACGGCGGGCGTGGACAAGCTGATGGAACTGGCCCAATTGCCGGGCATCACGCGGACCGTTCCGGTCACCGCACGCCTGATGTTCAGTCAGGACGGCTGATCGGTGCCGCGTCGGGCGGCCATGAGCGTCAGCAACTGTTCTTTCGCCTGCCCGATATGCGTCGCCAACAGCGCGCAGGCCGCCTCGACCTGACCGGCCTGCGCCAGACGCAGCAGTTCGCGATGGTCCTGGCGGGCCGACTCGCGCTGCTCCATGACACTCAGGTGCATGCGGATATAGCGGTCGGATTGCAGTGCCACCCGATGAAGCAGGTCGTTTGTCAGCCCGCGCTCGGCCGCCGCATACAACGCCGCGTGAAACTGATGGTTGAGCGCGCCCCACTGGCCCACATCATTGGCATCGTAAGAGGCTTCCATCTGCTGCAGAATCCGAGCGCAGCGGTCGATGTCCCCGTCCGTCATCACCGGAATTGCCCGGCGGAACAGATCGACCTCAAGCAAGATACGCAAATCGAAGATTTCGGCAATTTCGGCCAGGGAATGCTCGGTCACCGAGGCACCGCGATTATTGGTCAGCACCACCAGCCCTTCGGCGTCCAACTGCTTCAACGCCTCTCGCACCGGCATGCGCGAGACAGCGTATTCCTCGGCCAATGCCTCCTGCCGAATGGTCTCGCCTTCGGACAATTCACCGCTCAGGATCCGGTCGCGCAGGTCATTGGCTATGACGTCGGGAAGACTCTGACGTGTTATTGCGCGTTTCATTGCCATCGGATTACCCGCTTTCCGGGGGCGAACCGGCCCCCCAAGTGTCGCTCAGGCGGTAACCGCCAGGCCAGGGGTCGTCCGGGTCCAGCATGTGCTGATGCAGTCCGGTGATCCAGCCCCGGCCGGAGATTTCAGGGACGATCGCGTTGCGATCGCCGATGCGCGTGGCCTGCATAATTCGGCCCGTGAACCGCGAGCCGATGATCGAAACCGCCTCGAAACTCTGTCCGATCTGCATCTCTCCTTTTGCCGCCATCAGCGCCATGCGCGCCGACACCGCGGTTCCGGTCGGGGATCTGTCAACCTTTCCCGGCTGGATCGCCACCGCAGATTTTCCGCGCAGGCCGGTTGCCGTCTTTTCCAAAGGTCCGCAAAACGCACAGAACGAGATATGATCCCAATCCGGAGTGTCAGGGTGAGAAAACCCCAGCTGGTCATTCGCGGCATCAGTGATCGCGACGCCCAGACGGGCAATATCGTGGGCCTCGGCTTCGACGATGTCAAAGCCCAACGCAGATGCATCGACAACAACAAAACTGTCCCCGCCATAAGCCGTGTCGACCGTCAGCGTCCCCACACCCGGCACCTCGAGCGGAACAGCGATCTTGTCGGCAAAACTGGGCAGGTTCTGCACAAAAATGCGCTCGGCCTTGCCATTGCGGCATTCGGCCCGAACCCGGACCAGACCGCCCGGCGCCTCAAGCGTCATTCGGGTTTCCGGCTCCTGCATCGGGATAATGCCACCATCCAGCAGTACGGTCGACACACAGATCGAGTTTGACCCGGACATCGGTGGCGTGTCTTCGGGCTCCATGATGATAAAGGCGGCGTCCGCTTCGGGGTTCTTGGGCGGCACCAGCAGGTTTACATGCCGAAACACGCCCCCGCGCGGTTCGTTCAGCACAAAGTTGCGCAGGGTCTGATCGCGGGCGATAAAGGCGCGCTGATCCCACAGCGTGTCGCCCGGTGGCGGCACCACACCGCCGACGATTACATCCCCAACCTCGCCCTCGGCATGGGCAGAAATGACGTGAATGGTCTTGCTGCTGCGCATCATTACCCTTTCAGAACCGTGTTGCAGAGAAGGGGTCAGATGAAATTGGTGGCTCTTGCCCGCCAATCATCGCCCCCACCATCTCGGCCGTTCCGGTCGATTGCGTCAGACCCAGATGGCCATGCCCGAACGCGTATATGACGTTCGGCGAATTTGGGGACGCGCCGATTACCGGAATACTGTCCGGCAGCGACGGGCGAAAACCCATCCACTGGGTACCGCCTTCGGTCTTCAAACCCGGCAGGAACCGCTGCGCCTTTCTCAGAAGCGTATCAGCCCGTTCATAATTCGGCGGCAGCTTCAGCCCACCCAGCTCGACCGCACCCCCAACCCTGACACCACCATTGATACGGCTGGCTACAAAGCCATGCCTTGAAAAGGTCAGATGCATCCGCAGATCGAACGCCCCCTCGGGCAGGGTTGTATTATATCCGCGTTCTGTCTCGAGCGGAATGTGATCGCCGAGGGTTCGCGCCAGATGATGCGACCAAGCGCCTGCCGACAACACAACCTTGCCCGCATCGACCGTGCCATTCGCACAAGCCAACCGAACACCTTTGGAGGTCGGCGCGAGGCCCAGCACCTCCTGCAGCTCAATCTGACCTCCGCGGTCGCGAAATGCCCGTGCCAGATGCTCAACCCATGTTTTTGGATCGACGGTATTCATCCAATTGGGCGTGAACCCCGCATGCGTAAAGCGCGGGCTCAGGCCCGGTTGCTTTTCGGCAATGGCCTCGCGGCTTTCCAACAGCTCGAAGTCGATCCCATGACGGCGGCGCAGCTCCCATGTGGGCAGGCTGGCGCGAAATTCCGCCTCGCTTTCATAAAGCTGCATCTGGCCGTCGCGCTGCATCAGGGCCTCGCCATCGACCGAAGCGATCTGACGGGTCAGTGCGGCGCTGGACAGTTCCATCAGGCTGGCCTGTGCGCCCAACAGGCTTTGGTAGCGATCCGGGCGGCTGGCGCGCCAGAACCGGTACATCCACGGGGCGATCTGAAATGCGTAAGCCGGCGGGATCGACAACGGCCCCAGCGGGTCCAGCAACCATTTCGGAGCCTTGCGCATTATGCCCGGTGTCGCCAGCGGCTCGACCTCGGAAAAGGCAAATGCCCCGGCATTGCCCGCCGAGGTCTCCGCCGCCACGCCCGCGCGATCAAACACACGGACTGAATGGCCCAGCCGTTGCAGCTCAAGCGCTGCGCTGATCCCGATGACACCGGCCCCAATGACAATGACCTGCTGCATCAGGGTTCAATGCCCCCTTTGAACGGATCATCAGGGGCAAAAATCAACCGCGCCTCAGCCATCACGAAGGCTTGCCCGGTAATCGAAGGGATGACGCCCCCGCCCGGCCCCGGCTGATAGGACAGGCGGTAGGAACTGCCGATCACGCTTTCCTGCACAATCTCTTCTCCGGGCGCCAATTTGCCTTCGGCCGCCAAACAGGCCAGACGCGCGGAACTGCCCGTCCCGCATGGGGACCGGTCATAGGCATCATCCGGGCAAAGCACAAAGTTTCGGCCGTGCACGCCTTCATTTTGTGATGCGCCCTGAAAGATGACGTGATCGATCGGCTCGCCTTTCTCACCGCCAAGCCCCTGCGCGATCGAGGCCTTACGAATTGCAATCGCTGTGTCGGTCAGCTGACGAATATTTGCGGGCTCGACCGGGATGGGGCTGGGATCGACGATGAAAAACCAATTGCCGCCATAGGCGACGTCTCCGGTCACCGCGCCGATCCCGGGCACATCGAGCGTGGCCGCGCCGTGAACCCGGCGACTTTCGATATTCGTGACTGTCACCGTGTTGGCATCGTGCAATTCGATTGTGACCACCCCTGCCGGCGTTTCGATCCGATGGCTACCAACATCGATCCGTCCCAGATGCGCCAGCGTTACTGCCAGTCCGATGGTCCCGTGACCGCACATGCCCAGCACCGCATCCACGTCAAAATAAATCACGCCGGTCGCACATGTCAGGTCCACCGGCTCGACCAGCAATGCTGCCACCATTGCCGGCTGACCGCGCGGCTCCAGCATGATCGAGCGATAAAACTCCTTGTGCTCTGTCGCCAACCGGCGGGCGCGCTCGGTCAGCGGACCAGATCCCAGATCGGGCGCGCCGTCCAGGATCACCCGCGTGGGTTCTCCTCCGGTATGGCTGTCGATCACATGCATTCAGCGATCACTCCACCCTGCTTCGACCAGTCGTCGAACCATTTGCGGAACAGATCATATTGTTGCTCGCAATAGTTGCGCTGCGCATCGGTCAGCTCGTCAGTTTCATTGAAATGCAGACGGTATTCGGGTTCGCCGTTTAAGACCAGCAGGTGTTTGTAATAGAGAACCAGATCCGGCCCTTCGTCAAAACTGGACAGAACGTGAAAGGCTTCGGTCAGTTCCTGTGCGCGCTGGCGCGCTTCGGCATGACCTTCGGCAGCCTTTTGCGACAGGGCAGCCAGCAACAATGCTTCGCGCGGCAGAGCGGTTCCGATTCCGGTGATCGAACCTGTTGCGCCGCAATTGACGAAACCGTGGTAGACTTCGGTATCGACGCCGACCATCAGCGTGACCTGATCGTCCTGACTGGTGATGTTTTCCGCCGCGTAGCGCAGATCGTCCTTGCCACCGAACTCCTTGAAGCCCACCAGATTCGGATGCTCGGCCCGCAAGGCAAAAAACAAATCAGCCTTCGTGGCAAACCCGTAATACGGGCTGTTATAGATGATTGCGGGTACATCCGGCGCTGCGGACAGAATGGCCTTGAAGTGGTTTTTCTGCGCAATCGGCGACGTCCCCCGCGACAAGACACGTGGGATCACCATCAGTCCCGCCGCTCCGATCTTCTGCGCATGCGCGGCATGGGCCACTGCGGATTTCGAGTTTATTGCACCGGTGCCGACCACCACCGGCAAGCCCGCATCGATCAGGCGCTCGACCCCTTCCATGCGTTGCTGGTCCGTCAGCAAGGGCCAATCGCCCATCGAGCCGCAATAGACTACGGCAGACATGCCGGCCTCGATCATCTCCTTACCCTTGCGCACCAGCGCATCGAAATCCGGTGTCCGGGCTGGCGTGCACGGGGTCATGAGTGCGGGCATGGTGCCGGTAAATACATCTGATTGCATGAAATTCATCCTTTGAGGGGCAGTTGCGCATACGCAGTTCACGTATTTCGACTCGCCATATCGGATATTGGATACAAAATCCACAAGATTCACCTGGCAAAGAAAAAAGCGGCGCCCTTTGTCGGACGCCGCGTCTAACTCCGCTCAGGTCTTTGCGCTTATCGCAGCCTTAGCCCGGTATCCGGATCGAACAGCATCGCGCGTTCCGGGCGGACCGAGATTCCGATCTTCTCGCCCTGCTTGCTGCGCTGATCATCCCGCTCTTCCACGATCAGCTTGTCGCCGTTTGGTGTCAGCAGATAGGAATAAGACACACCACCCAGCGCCTCGGTCAGATCGACAGTACACGTATCCGCAGCGCGATCGATCTGGATGTGTTCCGGGCGGATGCCCAATGTCACCTTGGTCGCGTCGGATGGCACCGTATTGGTAACCGGAACAAAGTCCGTCAGTGCAGGGTGCCGGACAAAACCGTCCACGACGTCGCATTCGAGGAAGTTCATCGCCGGAGACCCGATAAAACCTGCCACAAAGCGGTTGTCCGGATCGCGATACAGGTCCATCGGCGCGCCGACCTGCTCGATGCGCCCATCACGCAGCACTACGATCTTGTCCGCCATGGTCATCGCCTCGACCTGGTCATGGGTCACGTAAATCATCGTCGCGCCGATTTCGTTGTGCAACCGCGCGATCTCGACCCGCATTTCCACGCGCAGTTCGGCGTCAAGGTTGGAAAGAGGTTCGTCAAACAGGAACACTTCGGGGCCGCGCACGATGGCACGGCCTATCGCAACGCGCTGACGTTGCCCGCCCGACAGGGCCTTTGGTTTGCGCTTGAGATACTGGTCCAGCTTCAGGATGTTCGACGCTTCCTGAACTTTCTTGTCAATCTCGCCTTTGGCCACACCGTTCATGCGCAGACCAAAGCCCATGTTCTCGGCTACTGTCATATGCGGGTATAAGGCGTAGGTTTGGAAAACCATTGCCACGCCGCGTTTGGCCGGGTCCATATGGGTGACGTCGCGCGGGCCTATGTGGATCTCGCCCTCGGACGTCTCCTCAAGCCCGGCTATCATCCGCAGCAGTGTTGACTTACCGCATCCCGATGGACCGACAAATACGCAGAATTCGCCGTCTTCGATCTGCAGATCAATGCCATGAATGACCTGCGTCTGGCCATACCGTTTGATCGCCCGGTTCAGATTTACTCCCGTCATGTCGCTTGCATCCTGTCGTTACTGGCCATTTGCCGGCTCTCGGGGAACCGCCATGCCTGTGCTTCGGCCCCGATTTGATCCGCCACGTGCCGTACACGAGGAATCCAGGCCTCCAATTGGTCAAAATCCATACGCCCGGTGGAACCGGTCACTGAAATTGCCCCCAGCATCCGTCCGCCCGAAGTCAGTATCGGACAGGCGATGCAGATGATGCCGGGTTCGTGTTCTTCGTCATCGATGGCGTATCCCCGGCTGCGGATCAGGTCGAGATCGGCCCGCAGGGCCGCCTCGGTCGTGAGTGTCTTGTCAGTAAAGCGATGAAAGCTCTGCTGTGACATCGCCTTGTTCAGAGCATTCTCATCGAGAAACGCCAGCATCGCCTTGCCAACGCCGGTGCAATAGGCCGGGCCCACCTTGCCAGCCTGCGAATACATCTCGATCGGCTGCGCCGCGTTCCGCTTGTCGACATAGAGAACCTGACTGGAATCAAGCTGCGCGAGATGCACGGTCTCTCCGGTCTCGCGGCTCAGCGCATCCAGAAATGGCCGCGCAATGGGCGCCAGCGAACTTTGCGTCCAGGCCGCGTGAGCCAGACGGACCAGCCGCAGCCCCGGAGCATAAGTCTGCCTGTCAGGGTCATAAGACAACATTCCCTGATTGGTCAGGGATTGCAGAAACCGATACAGCGACGCTTTGGGAAAATCGCTGCTGTCCAGCAATTCCGCAAAGCGCACCGGGCGTTGAAACGCAGCGACCTGTTCAAGCACGTTGCATGCTTTGCCTATTGTTCCGTCACCAGCCACGGGTGCCTGACCTCCTCCACTTTCCCCACAGCACCGCTGCGAGGGTCTTGACAACGCTAACCGATTCGATGTGTAGTTTTCAATATATAAAACTTGGTTTCACTATTTGGAACCTCTAAATGGAAGCTAAGGGAGGAAACCATGCATTCCATGTTCAAGCGCACGGCGGCGGCGTTGGCTGCCAGTGTGGCAATTGCTGCTCCGGCATCAGCCGAACTCACCGGTGAGTTGCGGATCTTTCTCGACACTTCGAACCCCGCACCGCGAGCGACGATGGAAGCGATGATCGCGCGGTTCGCGGAACAGCATCCGGGTCTGGAAATTGAAACCACGGTGATCGACCGCGAGGCGTATAAAACGCAGATCCGAAACTTCCTGACCGCGGACACGCCAGACGTTGCAACATGGTACGCCGCGAACCGGATGAAACCCTATGTCGAGGCGGGCCTGTTCGAAGATGTGTCGGACCTGTGGGCCGAGCCTGAAATTGCCGACAATCTGGCCTCGACCAAAGGCGCGATGACCATCGACGGCAAACAGTGGGGGGTGCCCTACACCTATTACCAGTGGGGTGTTTACTATCGCAAAGACATCTTTGACGAACTGGGCCTGAGCGAGCCGACCACCTGGGAAGAAGAGCTGGCAAACTGCCAGAAGATCATCGATTCCGGTCGCGCCTGCTATACCATCGGCACCAAGTTCCTGTGGACCGCGGGTGGCTGGTTCGACTACCTGAACATGCGCACCAACGGCTTCGACTTCCATCAGCAACTCGCAAATGGCGAGGTTAGCTGGGAAGACGACCGGGTCAAGCAGACCTTCGCCAACTGGAAGCAGCTGATCGACATGGGCGCGTTCATCGACAACCACCAGACCTATAGCTGGCAAGAGGCCCTGCCCTTCATGGTCAATGGCGAGGCAGCGGCCTACCTGATGGGCAATTTCGCTGTGGCACCGCTGCGTGAGGCAGGACTGACCGACGACCAACTGGATTTCTATCAGTTCGTTGCCATCAACCCCGATGTCGAACTGGCCGAAGACGCGCCAACCGACACCTTCCATATCCCGGCCAACGCGTCGAACAAGGAAGCGGCACGCGAGTTCCTGCGCTTTGTAGCCTCACCCGATGAACAGACCGAGATCAACAATGGTGCGAACCTTGGTCAGTTGCCGGTGAATGCACAATCGTCGGTCGATGACGACAAATTCCTACAGCAAGGCTTTGAGATGTTGTCGTCCAACAGCCCCGGTGGCGTTGCCCAATTCTGGGACCGTGATGCGCCTGCGGAAATGGCCAAGGTCTCGATGGAGGGCTTCCAGGAATTCATGGTCAAGCCGGACAATGCCGACCGGATTCTGGCCAAGCTGGAACGCGCTCGTCAGCGCATTTACGACAACTGATCGCAGTTCGGGCCGGGGTAGCGACCGGCCTGAACGCAACCCAAACGCAGGGTGGGTGTCAGCCCGCCCTGCCCCACAAACCAGAGATTTGTCATGACCGTTGCCGTCGACATCCCCGAACAGGAAAGCTGGTTCCACAGAAACCAACAGCGCATTGCGCCCTGGCTGTTTCTGGCGCCGGGCTTGCTGTTCTTCATGGTCTATGTGATCCTCCCGGTGTTCGAATCCTTCAACCTGTCGCTTTATGAATGGGACGGGCTGGGGGCGGCCGAATATGTCGGCTTTCGCAACTACGAAGACCTTTATTGGGAATGGGTCGACCGGGACGCTTTCTACGTCTCGCTCAAGAACAACCTGATCTGGCTGATCCTGTACCTACTGGCGATCCCTGCGGGTTTGTTTATCGCCCTGTTCCTGAACCAGACCGTTTGGGGCATCCGGCTGTACAAGTCGCTGTTTTTCTTCCCGTTTGTGATCTCGCAGGTGGTCGTTGGCCTTGTTTTCACATGGTTCTACGATCCAACCTTCGGCCTGCTGAATGAATTCCTGAGCCTGTTCGGCCTCGGCCCGCTGAATGTCCTGGGTGACGAGCGGTTCGTCACCTATGGCATCATCTTTGCCGGCCTCTGGCCGCAAACGGCCTATTGCATGATCCTGTACCTGACCGGCCTGAATGCCGTGGACCCGGAACAGATCGAGGCCGGACGTCTGGACGGCGCAAAAGGCTGGCGCATGCTGTGGCATATCATCCTGCCGCAACTGCGCCCGGCGACCTTCATCGCCTTTGTCGTGACCATTATCGGCGCGCTTCGGTCTTTCGACCTGATCTCGATCATGACCCAGGGCGGCCCGTTCGGTTCATCCCGCGTGCTGGCCTATTACATGTTCGAGGTCGCGCTCTCTGAATATGGCTTCCGCATGGGATATGGTGCCGCCATCGCGGTCGTCCTGTTCCTGATCATGCTCTGCTTCATCGCCTATTTCCTGTGGTCGATGTATCGCGAAGAGAAGGGGCACTGAGATGTTTCCCAAACCCATCGAAAAACAGCCCCGCGCGGCGCAGATCACCTATCAGGCCATGCTGCCGCTGGCCTTGCTGCTGTGGCTCGGG
Source organism: Ruegeria sp. HKCCD6647-2 (assembly GCF_057221075.1). Lineage (NCBI taxonomy): Bacteria > Pseudomonadati > Pseudomonadota > Alphaproteobacteria > Rhodobacterales > Roseobacteraceae > Ruegeria > Ruegeria sp. HKCCD6647-2. Next base: position 382,780 of record NZ_JBWVBD010000003.1, read on the forward strand.
CCGCTTCTGGCCGTCGCGCTCTTCTCGGTCAAACCGGCTGCGGACTTCACCAACGCAAACTATTGGGGCATGCCGTCCAGCTTCGAAGGCGCGTTCAACTACGGGCAGGTGTTCTTCAACTCGGACATGCCGCGTTACCTGCTGAACTCGTTCCTGATCACTGTCCCCACGGTGATCGGTGCCGTCGCGCTCAGCTGCATGACCGGGTTCGCACTGGGAATCTACAAGTTCAAATCGAACCTCTGGATCTTCTTCATGTTTGTCGCGGGCAATTTCGTGCCCTTCCAGATCCTGATGGTTCCGGTCCGCGACCTGACCCTGCAACTGGGCCTCTACAACACCAAAACCGGTCTGGTCCTGTTCCACATCGCCTTCCAGACCGGGTTCTGCACGCTGTTCATGCGCAACTTCATCCGCGCCCTGCCGTTTGAACTGATCGAGGCCGCGCGGGTCGAGGGTATCAGCGAATGGCGCATCTTCTGGTACGTGGTGCTGCCGCTGATGAAACCCGCCATCGCCGCGCTCAGCGTGCTGATCTTCACCTTCATCTGGAACGATTATTTCTGGGCCGTCGTGCTGACCCAGGGCGCGGAAAGCCAGCCTGTCACCGCAGGGATCACAAGTTTCAATGCCCAATTCCGGGCCGCCTATCAGTTGATGAGTGCCGGCTCCATCGTCGCGGCCTTGCCGCCGGTGGCCATGTTCTTCCTCATGCAGAAACACTTCATCGCGGGTCTGACCCTCGGTGCCGTAAAATAACGTCAAACCAGAGGTTTGCCTCATGACAAAGATCACCTTTATTGGTGCGGGTTCCACGATCTTCATGCAGAACATCGTGGGCGATGCGCTGCTGACCCCTGCCCTCGCAGACAGCCACTTTGCGCTGATGGATATCGATCCGCTGCGTCTGGCCGAAAGCGAAGCCGTCGCCAAGGCGATGATCCGATCCGTCGGAGCAGGTGCGACCGTCTCCACCCACACGGATCGCCGTGCAGCGCTGGACGGGGCCGATTTCGTGATCACCGCGTTCCAGATCGGCGGATTCAAACCCTGCACGGTGACGGATTTCGAAATCCCCAAACAATACGGATTACGCCAGACGATTGCCGACACGCTGGGCGTGGGTGGCATCATGCGCGGCCTGCGCACGGTTCCTGTTCTGTGGGACGTCGCAAGGGACATGATGCAGCTCTGCCCCGACGCGACGCTGCTGCAATACGTCAACCCGATGGCGATCAACACCTGGGCGCTGGCCGAGCGTTTTCCGGCGCTGAAACACGTAGGTCTCTGCCACTCGGTCCAGAACACGGTCGAAGAACTGGCCCATGATCTGGACCTGCCTAAAGACGAGCTCCGGCACAAAGTTGCAGGCGTGAACCACGTCGCCTTCTTCCTCAGATTGGAACATCAGGGCCGCGACCTCTATCCGGCTCTGCGTCAGGGATACGCCAGCGGTCGTCTCCCCAAACCGCCGCTGCTTCACGCCCGCTGTCCCAACAAGGTACGCTACGAGGTGATGGACCATCTGGGTTATTTCTGCACCGAAAGTTCCGAGCATTTGGCGGAGTATGTCCCGTGGTTCATCAAAGACGGTCGGCAGGACCTGATCGAGCAGTTCAGCATCCCACTGGACGAGTATCCGACCCGTTGCCAGGAACAGGTCGCAAACTGGAAGGAACAGGCCAAGACCCTGACGGACGGGCGCGACATCGCGGTGATCCGCAGCCATGAATTTGCCGCGGACCTGATGAATGCGATCGTTACCGACGCGCCATATGCAGCCTATGGCAATCTGCCCAACACCGGTCAGATTCCGCAATTACCCCTCGGCGCTGCGGTTGAAACCCCATGCCTTGTGGATTCGAACGGCGTGCAGCCATCAGTTGTTACCGATATCCCGCCTCAACTGATTGCACTGATGCGCACCCAGATCAACGTGCACGAACTGACCGTTCGGGCATTGGTTGAGCAGAACCCCGAACACATCTATCACGCCGCCATGATGGACCCGCACACAGCCGCCGAGCTCGACCTTCGGCAGATCCGAAGCCTTGTCAACGACCTGCTGACCGCGCATTCCGACTGGCTGCCTGATTGGTGCCGACCTGCACGCGCCGCCTGATCTTCATCTTTTCAAAAATACTCAATTCTCGACCCAACCGGAAAAGCAACGACAGAAATGACCAAACGCCGCTCTCATAACTGGTATGGCAAACTGGACAAAGACGGCTTCATCCACCGCTCGTGGATGAAGAACCAGGGCTTCCCCGACCACGCCTTTGACGGGCGTCCCATTATCGGCATCTGCAACACCTGGTCCGAACTGACCCCCTGCAACTCGGGCCTGCGCGATTTGGCCGAGGGTGTCAAACGCGGCGTCTGGGAGGCCGGAGGCTTCCCGGTCGAATTCCCGGTCATGTCGCTGGGCGAGACGCAAATGAAGCCAACCGCCATGCTGTTCCGCAACCTGCTCGCGATGGATGTCGAGGAATCGATCCGCGCCTACGGGATCGATGGCGTTGTACTTCTGGGCGGGTGTGACAAGACCACACCCGGTCAGCTGATGGGCGCCGCCTCGGTCGACCTTCCGTCTATTGTCGTCAGTTCCGGCCCGATGCTGAACGGAAAATATCGAGGTCAGGATATCGGCTCGGGCACAGATGTCTGGAAGTTTTCCGAGGCGGTCCGTGCCGGAGAAATGACCCTGCAGGACTTCATGAACGCCGAATCCGGCATGTCCCGCAGCGCCGGGGTGTGCATGACCATGGGCACGGCTTCGACAATGGCCTCGCTGGTCGAGGCGATGGGCATGAGCCTGCCCACGAACGCCGCCCTGCCCGCTGTCGACGCCCGCCGCATGGCGCTGGCGCATCTGACCGGCAAACGGATTGTCGAGATGGTGGATGAAGATCTGAAACCTTCCGACATTCTATCCAGAGAAGCGTTTGAAAACGCCATTCTCGCCAACGCCGCCGTTGGCGGTTCGACCAATGCGGTCGTCCACCTTCTCGCGCTTGCGGGGCGTGTGGGGGTCGACCTGACACTCAAGGACTTTGAGATCGGCTCGGACATCCCGCTGCTGGTGAATTGCATGCCGTCCGGCAAGTACCTGATGGAAGATTTCTGCTACGCAGGCGGCATGCCGGTCGTGCTTTCAGAATTGAAGCCCTTCCTCCGCCCTGCCAAAACCGTTCTCAACAAGGATATCTCGGCCCATTACGAAGGTGCGGAATGCTTCAACCGTGATGTGATCCACGGGTTCGACGATCCGGTGAAACCCGCCGCCGGTCTGCGCGTGCTGCGCGGCAACCTCGCGCCGAACGGGGCCATCGTGAAACCCTCGGCCGCGACGGATACGCTGCTGGAAACCGAAGCCGAGGCCTATGTTTTCGAAAACATCGAAGACCTGAAAGCCAATATTGATCGTGACGATCTGCCGGTGACACCCGAGACCATGCTCGTGCTCAAGGGCTGCGGCCCCAGGGGCTATCCCGGCATGCCCGAGGTCGGCAACATGCCGATCCCGGCCAAGCTGGTGAAAGAAGGCGTGCGCGACATGATCCGCATATCCGATGCCCGCATGTCCGGCACCGCTTATGGCACCGTCATCCTGCATGTCAGCCCCGAGGCACAGGCGGGCGGCCCTCTCGCGTTAGTGAAAACCGGCGACCGTATTCGCGTTTCAGCCAGCAAGGGCGAGCTTGAGCTGCTCGTCGACGAAAACGAACTGGATGCCCGCCGTGCCGCCTGGCAGCCGGATGATCCGCCCTACACGCGCGGCTACGCGAAACTCTACATCGACCACGTCCTGCAGGCGGATCAGGGGGCGGACCTCGATTTCCTCGTCGGCAAAGACACCCGCCTTGTGACCAGAGAGAGCCACTGATGGATCAACCCGCCACATTTCACGACTTGAACGGCGCCTCGGTCTATATCACCGGCGGCGGCTCGGGCGTCGGCGCTGCACTGACGGATGGCTTTCTGGCCCAAGGCGCCAATGTCGCCTTTATCGGTCGCTCAGACGCCAGCGGATTTGTCGAAGAGATGCGGGACAAGCACGGCCGCGCGCCCTTGTTCCTGCAGGGCGACATGACCGATACCGAATTGTTGCACGCCACAATGGCAAAGGCCGCCGAGGCGCACGGCCCTCTGAACGTGCTGATCAACAACGCCGCCAACGACAAGCGCCACTCGCTTGAGGAAACCACAACCGAGTTCTGGGACTGGATGATCGAGGTGAACCTCAAAGCCTATTATTTTGCCTGCCAGGAAGCCGCCCGTCAGATGCAGGGAAAAGGTGGGGCGATCGTCAATTTCAGTTCGATTAGCTACATCATGGGCAACGCAGGCTATCCGATTTACACCACATCGAATGCCGGGATCACCGGCATGACGCGATCGCTGGCGCGTGAACTGGGGCCGCAGAAAATTCGCGTCAACGCGCTCGCCCCCGGTTGGGTGCTAACTCAGAAACAACTGGATATGTGGGCCACGCCCGAAGATTTGGCCGCGCATCTGGACCGCCAATGCCTCAAGGACCATCTGACGCCCGAAGACATGGTTGCGCCAACCTTGTTTCTGGCGTCCGAGGCCAGCCGGGCCATGACCGGGCAGTGCATGGCCGTCGATGGCGGCGTCGTGGTATCGGGGTGAGGCTATGAAGACGGAATGGATCGCTGTTGATTGGGGAACGTCTCACTTGCGGGCCTGGGCCATGCAGGGCGATGCGGTTCTGGATACGGCGCAATCAGATCAGGGCATGTCCCGCGTGGCCAAGGATGAGTTTCAGGATACGCTACTTGCTCTCATCGAACATTGGCTGGGCGACGCCCCGGTCGACGTCATCGCCTGCGGCATGGTCGGTGCACGGCAGGGTTGGGTCGAAGCGCCCTATTCGGCGGTGCCTTCGGCCCCGTTGCCCGGCGCTCCGATCCGGGTACCAAATACCGATCCCCGAATCCGCGCCTTCGTGGTGCCCGGTTTGAAACAGAACACGCCACCGGACGTCATGCGCGGCGAAGAAACCCAGATCGCCGGATTCCTGTCAACGCGCGCAAACTGGGACGGTGTGATCTGCCTGCCCGGCACGCATACGAAATGGGTGCAGGTCAGCGCCGCCGAGGTGGTCAGCTTCCGCACCTTCATGACGGGCGAAATGTTCGACTTGCTTCGCTGCCAATCGGTGCTGCGCCATTCGGTCGGCGACGGCTGGGATGACACCGCCTTCGCCGAGTCCGTCGAGGATGCCTTGTCGAAACCGGAACAGTTGGCCGCGCGCCTGTTCGGGTTGCGCGCCGCAGATTTGCTGCATGCGCAGGACGGCGGTGTCGCGCGGGCGCGTCTGTCCGGACTGCTGATCGGCGCAGAGCTTGCAGCCTCGCGCCCATATTGGCTGGGGCAGCAGATCGCTGTTGTCGGCACGGAAGGTCTGTCCGAAATCTATGTCAAAGCCCTGCAAAATCAGGGCGCATTTGTCGAAACAGCAAATGCCACACAATCCACTTTGGCCGGCCTGACAATGGCCCGCAACCTGACAAGGCAAACTGCATGAGCCGCCCCATCATCGCCATTCTGCGCGGCCTGACCCCGACCGAGGCTGCACCCGTTGCGCAGGCCCTGATCAAAGCCGGGATAATCCGGATCGAAGTACCGCTGAATTCGCCCGAACCATTTGAGAGCATCGGCATCATGGCCGGGGAATTCGGGGATAGCGCCCTGATCGGGGCCGGCACCGTTTTGACTGCGGATCAGGTCGATACAGTGGCGGACGTGGGCGGTAAACTCATCGTTTCACCGAATTGCGACGCCGAGGTGATCGGGCGTTCGGTCGCGCGGGGCCTGGAAAGCTGGCCCGGTATCTTCACGCCAACGGAAGCTTTCGCCGCATTGCAGGCCGGCGCCACCGGTCTCAAGCTGTTTCCCGGCTCGATGGCCGGACCTCAGGGGCTGTCCGCGCTTCGGGCGGTTCTGCCTTCCGGCACGCAAGTCTTCGCCGTGGGCGGTGCGGGCACTGACAACTTCGGCACTTGGATCAAGGCCAGTGCGGATGGGTTCGGTATCGGTTCGGCACTTTACAAACCCGGCATGGCAGTGAAGGACATCGCCGAACGCGCCCGTCAGATCGTTTCAGCCTATGACAAGGCAATCGCATGACCCAGATTCACGATGACCGCCCCTGCGAACTGGGCGAAGGCCCGCTGTGGCACCCCGCCAGACGGCAATTGTTCTGGTTCGACATCATCGGCAAGCGCCTGATGACACGCGAAAACGGAGAACCGCAGAGCTGGACCTTCGATGAACACGTCTCAGCCGCCGGCTGGGTAGATCGCGCGACGCTGCTGATTGCCTCGGAAACAGGGTTGTGGCGGTTTCGCCTGCAAGACGGTCAGAAAGAACTGGTCGCGCCGCTCGAAGCCGACAACCCTGTCACACGCTCGAATGACGGGCGCGCCGATCCCTGGGGCGGTTTCTGGATCGGAACCATGGGCAAAAACGCCGAGCCGGGTGCCGGGGCGATCTATCGGTATTCGCGTGGCGATTTACGCCGTCTTGTACCGGATGTGACGATCTCGAACGCGATCTGTTTCGCGCCGGACAAATCCTGCGCCTATTATGCCGATACCGTGACGCAGCAGGTCATGCGATGGTCCTTGAACCCCGACACCGGCTGGCCCGAGGGCGATCCGACGGTGTTTCTGGACTTGCGCGCAGACGGGTTGAATCCGGATGGAGCCGTCGTGGACAGCGTCGGCAACATCTGGATCGCGCAATGGGGCGCCTCACGCGTGGCGGCATATGACTCCGCGGGCCGGTTCCTGCAAGCCGTGGCCTTTCCCGCAAGACATACCTCGTGCCCTGCCTTTGGCGGGGACGATCTGACGACGCTCTTTTGCACAACGGCACGCGAAGGACTGGATGCAGATACGGTCGAAACGGAACCCACCAACGGAATGACCTTTGCCGCACCGGACGCGGGTCGCGGTCAGCCCGAACCACGGGTCCTTCTATGACCCCAGAACTTGGCGTCTGCTACTATCCCGAACACTGGCCCGAGGCGATGTGGGCCAAGGATGCCGCCCGCATGGTCGAAACCGGGCTGACATGGGTCCGCATCGGTGAATTCGCATGGAGCCGGATGGAACCCTCATCCGGTGATCTGCGTTTGGACTGGCTCGACCGGGCAGTAGAGACCCTGGGCAACGCGGGTCTCAAGGTGGTTCTGGGCACGCCCACGGCGACGCCACCGCGCTGGATGGTGGACAAATACCCCGACATGCTGGCCGTTGACGCGCAGGGCAACCTGCGGAAGTTCGGCTCGCGGCGCCATTATTGCTCTAGCCATCAGGGGTATATCGGCGAATGCACCCGCATCGCCCGGATCTTGGGCGAGCGGTACGGGCGTAACCCGCATGTCGCAGCCTGGCAGATCGACAACGAATATGGTTGTCACGATACGGTGCTCAGCTACAGCCCGCCTGCCCGGCAGGCTTTTCGGGCCTGGCTGGAAGCGCAGTACACCTCAATCGCGGCACTCAACGAAGCATGGGGCAACGTGTTCTGGTCGATGGAATATGACAGTTTCGACCAGATCGACCTGCCCAACCTGACCGTGACCGAGCCCAACCCTGCGCACGTGCTCGCCTTCCGCCGGTTCAGCTCGGATCAGATGGTGGCGTTCAACAGGGCGCAGGTTGACGTGCTGCGGCCCCTGACCGACGCACCGCTCTTGCACAACTACATGGGACGGGTGCTGGATTTCGATCACTTCAAACTCGGTCAGGATCTGGATATCGCCACATGGGACAGCTATCCCATCGGGTTCCTGTCTGACCGGCTCGAGGCCGACGCCGACCACAAGGCCGCCTTTCTGCAACAGGGCGACCCGGACATGCAGGCCTTTCACCATGACCTCTATCGCGCGGTTGGTCGCGGTCGCTGGTGGGTGATGGAGCAGCAGCCCGGCCCGGTGAACTGGGCTCCCTACAACCCGGCGCCACTGCCCGGCATGGTCCGGCTGTGGTCGTTGGAGGCGGTGGCCCATGGGGCCGAAGTGGTCAGCTATTTCCGATGGCGGCAAGCCCCGTTCGGGCAAGAGCAGATGCACGCGGGTCTGCAAACCCCATCAGGACACGATGCCCCCGGTCTGGCCGAAGCGCGCCAGACGGCCGAAGAACTTGCCGGTTTGGGTGACATCGAACCTTGTCAGGCACAGGCGGCGATCCTGTTCGACTATCCCTCGGACTGGGCTTGGGCAACGCAACCTCAGGGCGCGGGGTTCGATTACTTCCGGCTGGTGTTCTCGGCGTACCGAGCCCTGCGGCGCGCGGGCTTGTCGGTGGATTTTGTTTCGGCGTCGGATATTCCGAGCGGGCGCTACAAGGTGATCGTTGCACCGGGTCTGGCCACATTTGACGACACTGCGGTCAAAAACCTGACCGAGGGCTGCGCCCTTGCCGTTCTCGGCCCACGCACAGGCGCAATTTCGCGTGACTTCCAGATCCCCCCGCAGGGCCGCCCGGGCCTGCCCTCGCTGGATTGCTCCATAGATCTGATCGAGACATTGCCGCCCGGTTCCGAACGTCCCGTTGCAGGCGGCGGCGCGGCTGCACATTGGGTGGAACGGCTGTCCGGCTCCGCCGCTGATCTGCTGAGCTTTGATGATGGCACTCCGGCGCTAAAGGGGGGCGACGGGCAATGGTATCTCGCCGGTTTCCCGGATGATGTGCTGTGGGATCGGTTGGTGGCCATGGCTGCAGCACAAACTGGTCTGACCCTGCACCCGATGCCGCCGGGTCTCCGAAGACGCGAAACCGCGCGCCATGAGGTGCTGGTGAACTATAACGCTGAACCCGTTGAGTGGAACAGTACACTGGTGCCGGGCTGCGGCGTTGTGTTCAACACCTCGGGCCCGGACACTCCCTGACTCGGGGGCTGCTCAAAAAGTTTGATACCGCTAACATAACCTGCTAGGGGCCTCTGGCAGGTCTCGGTCCGATTTTGCAGAATGATGGCGGACCAAGTATCGAAACCAGAAGCAAACCGGGATCACCGACATTGCCCAATACCAGCCAACCCAGCGCTCATACACATTGGAACCTTGTCGCCGATATCGGCGGGACCAACACGCGGCTCGGCGTTGTCACGAACGGTGTCCTCACCGATTTGCGCAAACACCCGACCGGGACACTGGCCGAACTGCTCGAAGCGCTGCACGCCCTGCGCGATGAAATAGGTACTGCACCTCTGGCCGTGGTGGCCGCCGGCGCCGGGCCGGTCAAGGACGGCCGCATCCGTCTGACCAACGCGCACCTCGACCTGTCCGAGGACGAGCTTGCCCGCGCCACCGGGTCCAAGCACACTTACGTAATCAACGACTTCACCGCCGCCGCCTGGTCCGTGGCCGAGATTACGGGCGCGGATGTCGAAGTTCTGCAAGGCGCCGCGACCCCTCCGACGGGAACACGGCTGGTGGTGGGCCCCGGAACAGGACTGGGGGTCGGCGCACTGCTCTATTCCGAGGGGCACTTCCACACAGTGTCAGGCGAAGGCGGCCATATGGGCATCTCGCCCCGCCACCGTGATGAAGTCGATGTATTCGATGCCGCCCGCCGGATCGCACCGGACTGTTTCTTTGGCGACAGCCTGACGCTTGAAGCCGAGATGTTTCTGAGCGGAACAGGTTTGCCGGTTCTGTATCAGGCAGTGGGCATGGCGGAAGGGCAAGGCAATACTCCGGCCCGGGCCGCCAAGGACATACTGCAGGATGCGTGTGACGGATCAGATCCTTGCGCCGTCAAAACCGCACGAATCTTCACCGAGCATCTGGGCGCCATCATGGGTGATCTTTCTGTGGCGCTGGTGCCCACAGGCGGTGTCTTCCTCGTGGGTGGCGTGGCAGAGAAAAACCGCTGGCTGTTTGGGCAGGATTTTCTGCGCGCATTCAACGCGGGCGGTCGCTTTGACGCCTTGCGTCAATCCATGAACCTGTATGTTTCCGAACAGGACGAATTCGGCATTGTTGGCGCTAACAATTTCTGCAAAAATGCGCTCGCGCACTGAACAAATGGTTTAGAACCCAGCCGTCAAAGAAGGAAACGTGAATGATCCTGTGCTGCGGAGAAGCCCTGATCGACATGATTGCCGAGCCTACGGTTTCCGGCACCGAAGGATTTGTGCCCCATTCCGGCGGTGCGGTTTTCAATACTGCCATCGCCTTGGGTCGTCTGGGCGCACCCGCCGGTATGCTGACGGGCCTTTCGACGGACATGTTCGGAAAACAACTGGCTGATGCGTTGCAGGCCAGCCATGTGGACACGACCCATCTGATCCGGTCGGATCGTCCCACGACATTGGCGTTTGTACAACTGGAAGACGGCCACGCCTCCTACAGTTTTGTCGACGAAAACTCGGCCGGCCGGATGTTGCGCCCCGAGGATATGCCAAAGCAACTACCAACCGCCAGCGCGCTCTATTTCGGGGGCATCAGCCTCGCCTGCGAACCCTGCGCCGATGCCTACGCAGCTCTGCTGGAACGCCATGGCGCAGATCGCGCCGTGATGATGGATCCGAATATCCGCCCAGGTTTCATCAAGGACCAGACCCGCTATCGCACCCGGCTGAACCGAATGATCGCGCAATGTGACATCGTTAAGGTATCGGATGAGGATCTGGACTGGATCATACCGGGACCTGAGAGCCTTGCCGAAAAGGTCCCTCTGTTGTTGCAGGCTGGCCCCGCGGTGGTGATCATCACACGTGGCGGCGATGGTGCGACCGGCTATCTGGCCGACGGCACCCAGGTCTCGGTTCCCGTCAAACCGGTTCAGGTTGTCGACACTGTCGGGGCAGGCGATACTTTCAACGCGGGTGTTTTGGCCGAACTCGACCGGGCGGGTCACCTGAACAATTCCGCCCTGCGCGCTCTGCCGCCGGAAAGCCTGCGATCGGCGTTGGCCAAAGGCGCCGAAGTGGCTGCAATTACCGTGTCCCGCGCCGGAGCGAACCCGCCCTGGGCACATGAACTTTGATATCGACGAGACACCCATGAAACGTTCCGACATCAACCGCATTAAGACCGAGGCGCAGGCCTTCATCCGCTCGTTCGGCGCCGTTCTGCCGCCCTTTGCCGACTGGTCTCCCGAACAGATGCGCGGTGCGCAGGCTGCGGGTATCCGCGAACGCGGGTTGGGTTGGGATATTACCGATTACGGTCAGGGCCGGTTTGATGAGCTTGGCCTGTTCCTCTTCACCCTGCGCAATGGCGACGTGAACGACCTGACCCAGGGCCGCGGGATGCTGTATGCCGAAAAGCTGCTGATCTCGCGCGAAAAGCAGCTGTCTCCGATGCATCGCCACATCCTCAAGGCAGAGGACATCATCAACCGGGGTGGTGGTGATCTGGTGATGGAGATCTATGCCTCGGACGCCGAAGGCGGCATTGATCGCGAAACGCCGGTCGTTGTGCCCAGCGACGGGTGCCCGATCACGATCCAGCCGGGCGAGCATCTGCGCCTGAAACCGGGGCAAAGCGTAACCCTGATGCCCGGTATCTGGCACGCTTTCTGGGCCGAACAGGGGGATTGCCTGATCGGCGAGGTCTCGACCGTCAACGACGACCGCACCGACAACGTGTTCGAAGATCCGATCCCCCGCTTTGCAACCATCGAGGAAGATGCCGAACCCGATTTCCTGCTGGTTGCGGACTATTAGACAAGCCGCTCTGTCCGACGCCCAGTCTGCCCCTCGGTCGCACTGATCGTTTCAAACGTTGTTTCTAAATGCAGTGGGGGTCTGTCCGAACTCGGCCCGAAATGCCCGTGTCATCGCACTGGGGTTCTCATAGCCGCAGCGGCTGGCGATTTCGGCCACCGACTGATCGGTTTCGGCAGCAAGCTTGCGGGCGAGGTTCAACCGCAGTCGCCGATATAGCGCACGCGGGGTCGTTCCAAGGTCCGATCGAATGCAGGTTTCAATCTTCTTTTGAGAACATCCCAGCTTGCTGGCGATCTCCGATATCTGAATTGGCGTTTCCAGCGCGTTCTGCATGATCGCCAACACGCGGTTCACCAATGAGCTTTCGGACTTCATCGGCAGGGAATAGGCCTGTGGGGTTCCCCGGTGCATCAGCAGATACGCAATTTCCATCGACAACAGCGGCCCGTGATCGGCACGGATCAGCTTGTCGGTCAGATCAAAGGTGGCCATCGCCCCCGAACAGGTCATCCGGTTTCCGTCGATTACGAAACGTTCGTGTACCACGTCGACATTGGGAAACGTCTCTTCAAATCGGGACAGTTCTTCCCAATGGATCGTGGCACGGCACTCATCCAGCAGACCGGCACGGGCCAGCAGCCAGCTACCGGTGTCCAACCCGGCCAGTTTTACGTGCCGCTTGGCAGCCGCCCTGAGCGCGCGGGCAACCTGTGCTGATTCCAATTTCAGAAACCCGTAGGAGGGCATGACGACCAGAACATCGCCCTTCTCCTGCCCCAACGCATCATGGGGTGAAACCTGCAAACCACTGGAGCTTTGGACGGGCAGTCCGTCCATCGAATAGAATCGCCAGGCATAAAGCGGTTTACGCGACAACGTGTTCGCCGCGCGTAAAGGCTCGACCATGTTTGCAAGGCAAAGGTTCGAGAACCCGTCAAACAGAACAAAGTTGAATCTCTGCATCAATTTTTCCAGTTCTGCACGACAACAAGCCAATTCAGCATGCCATTGCATAATGCGCTGCGGTTTCATCCGTCAATCACCTATCAAAGGAAGCCGCCTTATGAATTTTGGTTTGTCCGACGAACAGGAAATGATCGTTTCCACCGTTCGCAGCTTTGTGGAAAACGAAATCTACCCGCATGAAGAGGCCGTGGAGCGTTCGGGCCAGGTGCCGCATGAGCTTGGTGAGGACATCAAGCGGAAGTGCATCGACCTGGGGTTCTATGCCTGCAACTTCCCCGAAGAGGTTGGCGGTGCGGGCCTGTCGCATCTCGATTTCACATTGGTCGAGCGTGAACTGGGCCGCGGGTCCATGGCGCTGACGCATTTCTTTGGCCGCCCGCAGAACATCCTGATGGCCTGCAACGACGACCAGCGCGAGCGTTACCTGCTGCCCGCAGTACGCGGCGAAAAGATGGACGCGCTGGCAATGACCGAACCGGATGCGGGATCGGACGTACGTGGCATGAAGTGCCAGGCTGTAAGGGATGGCGGAGACTGGGTCGTCAACGGTTCGAAACACTTTATTTCGGGCGCGGAACACGCCGATTTTTTCATCGTCTTCATCGCGACCGGCGTGGATGAAACCCCAAAGGGCCCGAAAAAGCGGATCACCACCTTCCTTGTGGACCGTGGCACGCCGGGTTTCGAAGTGCGCGAGGGGTATAACTCGGTCAGCCACAGGGGTTACAAGAACTACATCCTCTATTTCGACAATTGCCGCCTGCCGGACGCACAGGTTCTGGGCGAGGTCGATGGCGGCTTTGCGGTGATGAACGAATGGCTCTATGCCACCCGCCTGACGGTCGCGGCCTTTTCGGTCGGTCGCGCGCGCCGCTGCTTTGACTACGCGCTGAACTATGCCGCCGAGCGGAAGCAGTTCGGTCAGCCCATCGGCAAGTTCCAGGGTGTCGGGTTCCAGATCGCCGACATGATCACCGAAATTGATGCCGCCGACTGGCTGACCCTGTCTGCGGCCTGGCGTCTGGATCAGAACCTGCCCTCGAACCGCGAGATCGCCTCGGCCAAGCTCTACGCGTCCGAAACTCTGGCACGGGTCACGGATACGACACTGCAGATCTTTGGCGGCATGGGTCTGATGGATGACTTCCCGATCGAACGCTTCTGGCGTGACGCCCGGGTCGAGCGCATCTGGGACGGCACCAGCGAAATTCAGCGCCACATCATAAGCCGCGATCTTCTGCGCCCCTTGGGGGCATGAGACCGCGTCCCGGCGGTGGATAGGTAACGGCGGGTCACGCTCTCAACCTGCCCTGACCCGGTCACCGCCGGGGGAAAACAAAAAAACGACACGATCAGGATCGTCGATGACTAAAAATCTTACCCGGCTGCTGCGCCCGAAATCCATTGCCGTCATTGGCGGCGGCGCCTGGTGCCAACAGGTTATTCTGCAATCGGCACGCATGGGCTATGCAGGTCACATCTGGCCGGTGCATCCCAAAGCCAAGGAAATCGCGGGCCATTCGGTTTTCGGGCACCTCGAAGACCTGCCCGAGGCGCCGGACGCCGCATTTGTAGGCGTCAACCGGCATGCAACAATCGAAGCGGTTCAGGTCTTGTCCCGCATGGGCGCGGGCGGAGCGGTCTGTTTCGCCTCAGGCTTCTCAGAAGCGGCAGCCGAGGACGACACCAGCGGAGGCTTGCAGGATCAACTGATCGCAGCGGCAAGCGACATGCCCATTCTGGGGCCGAACTGCTATGGTTTCATCAATGCGTTGGACGGGGCACTGCTTTGGCCGGACCAACACGGCGCAACGCCGATCGACAGGGGCGTGGCGATCCTCACGCAAAGCTCGAACATATCGATCAATCTGACGATGCAGAAGCGCGGACTGCCGATTGCCTATATGGTGACCTGCGGAAACATGGCCCAGACCAGCCAGGCCGAGATTGCTGCGTCGCTGATCGACGATCCGCGCGTTACCGCGGTGGGTCTGCATATCGAAGGGTTCAAGGATATCCGCGAGTGGGAGGAACTGGCGGCCAAGGCGCATCAAAAGGGTATCCCGCTTGTCGCCCTCAAAGTTGGCGCGTCCGAACAGGCGCAGGCGGCGACCGTATCTCACACTGCCTCGCTGGCGGGCAGCGACGCAGGAGCGCAGGCACTGCTGGAACGCCTCGGCATTCCGCGCCTGCCCGCCCTGCCCGACTTTCTCGAAACGCTGAAACTGTTGCATTGCTATGGTCCGTTGCCGGGCGGCAACATCGCTTCGATCAGTTGTTCGGGGGGTGAGGCCAGTCTGATCGCGGATATGGCGGTTGGCACCGGATTGACCTTCCCCCGCCTGACCGACGACAAGAAGATCAGATTGCGCGATGCACTTGGGCCAATGGTGGCTTTGAGCAACCCATTGGATTATCACACTTATGTCTGGCGCGACGAGGGTGCGATGGCACGAGCATGGTCCGGGATGACCGGGGATGACATCGACCTGACTTTCTCGATTGTCGACTACCCGACCACCGATGCCACGGATTGGGCCTGTGCCTCGCGCGCCGCGTTGAAAGTTCGGGCCGAGACCGGTGCGCGTTTCGCCATCACTGCAACGCTGCCGGAACTCCTACCCGAAGACGTCGCTCAAGAGCTGATGGACGGCGGCGTTGTCCCCCTGATGGGTCTGCGAGAAGCCCTGTCCGCCGTACGCGCAGCCAGTCAGATCACGGCACCCAATATTGATCCCGTTTGCCTGCCGGGCGAGGCCAAAGCGACCCGGACCCTGACCGAAGGTGAGTCCAAACAGGCGTTGGCCAATCACGGCCTGCGCATACCGCAGAACCGGACAGTGCGCGGCGCAGCTGAGGCCTGGTCCGCCGCGCTAGAGCTGGAGGCGCCCTTTGCCGTCAAAGGTGTCGGTCTGGCGCACAAGTCCGAACATAGCGCCGTTCGCCTGGGGGTTCAGGCTGCGGACGTGGCGAACGTGGCCACAGAGATCGGCACCGACGAGATCCTGATCGAAGAAATGATTACCGGAACCGTAGCCGAGCTGCTGGTCGGCGTCGTGCGCGATCCGGCCCATGGATTCGTTCTGACACTCGGCGCGGGCGGCGTGCTGACCGAAGTGCTGCGCGATACCACATCGCTGCTGGTGCCCAGCACCCCCGATGACATCCGCGCCGCCCTTGGGAAACTGAAGATCGCGCCGTTGCTGTCGGGCTATCGCGGTCAGCCGCCGGCTGATATGGATGCGATCGTCACCGCAGTTCAGGCCGTCCAGGCCTATGTCATGCAAAATGCCGACACGCTTGGCGAGGTCGAGATTAACCCACTTCTCTGCACGCCTGACAAGGCGGTTGCAGTGGATGCCCTCATCAGAAAGGCCTGAGACATGGACCCGATCAAAACCCGTCGCGACGGCGCAATTCTCGAAGTGACGCTCGACCGGCCAAAAGCCAACGCCATCGATCTGGCCACCAGCCGTGTCATGGGCGAGGTCTTTGCCGAGTTCCGCGATGACCCCGACCTGCGCGTCGCCATCCTGACGGGCGCGGGTGACAAGTTCTTTTGCCCGGGCTGGGATTTGAAGGCTGCGGCCGACGGCGACGCCGTTGACGGAGATTACGGCGTTGGCGGATTTGGCGGCCTGCAAGAGCTGCGCGACATGAACAAGCCGGTCATCGCTGCGGTGAACGGAATTGCCTGCGGAGGCGGGCTCGAGCTGGCCATCTCGGCTGACATGATCCTGGCGGCCGAACATGCGACCTTTGCCCTGCCCGAAATTCGCTCGGGCACCGTTGCGGATGCTGCCAGCGTCAAACTTCCCAAGCGCATCCCCTACCACATCGCCATGGAGCTTCTGTTGACCGGGCGCTGGTTCGACGCCGAAGAAGCCAACCGGTGGGGTCTGGTGAACGAAGTTGTTCCCACCGACCAACTGATGGATCGCGCATGGGAACTGGCACGCCTGCTGGCCTCGGGTCCGCCGCTGGTTTACGCCGCAATCAAAGAAGTCGTGCGGGATGCGGAAGACAGCAAGTTTCAGGACGCCATGAACCGCATCACCAAACGCCAGCTGCGCACTGTCGACGTGCTCTATTCCAGCGAGGATCAGTTGGAAGGCGCGCGCGCCTTTGCCGAAAAGCGCGATCCGGTCTGGAAAGGCAAGTAAAGTACCCCTCTATCGAAACGTGGTCGCGGCGGGAAAACCCGCCGCATCTCATATTGCGGCGCCAAACGCGTCAGGATGTCGTGACTGACGCCGTCAGGCCGCGATGCAGGCCCTATTCAGCCGTTTCAAGGCGTACCGACCTTACAGACGGGTCAACCCGCCCGTATGCGGCCAGCAATCGCCCGGTCCATTTCTGCGCGATGTAATCCGCCATGAAGCGCGACGGGGCCACAAGAGTTGCCACGCCCCCTGCCCTTTCGGCCTCACTGAGATGCTGAAACCAGCTTGACCACAGTTCGGGGTCGCGGGCGTGCAACGCGGCCTGAACAAGGCTCCAGACATCATCGCCTGCCGGCGCCTCAGGTGGTGGCTTGACCTTGAAGGGAACAATGTTGGTTTCAGGCTCGGCCCCCTGCCCCATCCTCTCCTGAAAATCCGTTCCGATGACCGGCCAGATTTCGGACGTGTCGATCATGATCTGCTTGAGGTCCAGTTCATACACGGCCACTCGGCCACGCGCCGCCGGCCGCTTGACCGCAATCCACCCCATACCGCGAAACCTGGCCATCTCCCGTTTGACGGTCCGTTGATCGACGGACCACAGGCGCGCGATCTCCTCGCGACCGATCGACAATTCGTTGGTGCGCCAGTTGTACCGTGTGGTTATCAATGTCAGAATGCGCAGAATACTGCGTTGCCGGTGCTTGTCCCCGGACAATGCATGAACGCCCAATGCAGAGAGAATATCATATTTCAAGGCTGGCGCATTCCGGCCAACCGGTTTCGTAACCTGCATTCGCGTCCTCACCGCTCTGTCTGCCTCATGCGGGATGTCCCGCAGCTCTGCGTCGTTTCCCAACGCTTTTCGTGATGTTGCACTGATTAGCGTCCAAAGCATCGATTCTGTCAAGAGAAGACTGTCCGGCACCGGAACTCGGCGCATGATCCTCAAAAAATAATTAAAGAAATTGGTGAAGTATTGGTGAAGGGGGACGGTCAGAGTGACCCCCTATTTGAGGCTTTTGTCCCCCTAAATCCGGGTATAGCGCCTCTAGCGTCCCCCTAAATGATGTGGTCATCGCTAATGTGACCCCATGACTGCCGCGCATGACTTCCGAATCGGTCGCTGCCCTGGAACCCTTTGTTTTCTTACCCGTGGGTAAGATCGCTATCACATGATAATTTCTTTTGCCAAATATGCAAATCGCGCGTAAAAAGCGAACAGGTCAAAATTAACGTCCAATATAATGAGGCAGAGGCATGTACACGCACGAAGACCTGAATGCATTGCGCAATCAGTCTCTCAAATTGCAAGGCTGGATCCGGCAGCAGACATTCAGCCCCGAGATGGAGAAAACTCTGAGACGATTTTCCAGCTGGGAAGTCTCCGAGCTGATCTTCCGGGTCAACCAATCGACTTTCCGCGGCAAGCTGGCCGCGGACCCTTCGCTGCCGGGGGGCGAGGTCGAGCCCGAAGGACGCCAACGATGGTTCAGTCTGGATGAGGTCAACGAGCTGCGGCGGCGCCTCAAGGTCAATCGAAAATCGCTGATGCCGCCCCGCCCGGTGGGTAAGCGGGCAATCCGCGCCGCTGTGGCGAACTTCAAGGGTGGCGCGGGAAAATCAACCGTTGCACTCCACCTGGCCCATGCCGCAGCGCTGGACGGCTATCGTGTCCTCGTCGTCGACTTTGACCCACAGGCGACGCTGAGCCATTCCATGGGGCTGACGGACGTGGCCGAAGACTTCACGGTCTGGGGCATCATGGCGCGGGACCTGATCCGGGAAACCGAGCGTATGAACAACAGGCCCGCAGCGGCCCAGTCCGGAACCACCCTGCCCCGCCGTGAACTGCCGCCTTCGATCTCGGACATGGGCCTCGGCGATCTGCGCATCTCGGACTTTATCAAGCAGACGTCCTGGTCGACCATCGATGCGATCCCCTCCTGTGCCAATGCCGCCTTCGTCGAATTCGCTTCGGCACAATACCGTCACCTCAATCCTGAGTGGTCGTTTTTTGCGGCCGTTTCCCGCTATCTGGATCAAATCCCCGACGACGCTTATGACCTGATCCTTTTCGATTGCCCCCCGGCGATCGGGTATCAATCGATGAACGCGGTGTTTGCAGCGGACATGCTCTACATCCCTTCCGGCCCCGGCTATTGGGAGTATGATTCGACGACGTCGTTCATCGGACAATTGGCCGAGGCGTTGGAGGATCTGGCCTATGGTTTCGACAAAACCTTACCCACGGGTAAGATCGGCCTACCCAAAACGTTCTGCGAACTGCGTTTTTTGCTGACGCGGTATGAGCCGGGCAATGCACTGCACCTGGCCATGTTCGACGCCTTTCGCAAGGTCTTTGGCGACCATGTCGCGGAATACCCTGTCGAAATGACCCGCGCGGTCGAACAGTCCGGTCGCTTTCTGAGTTCGGTCTACGAGATGGACTATCGCGAGATGACTCGCGAGACCTGGCGCCGCGCGCGCTCGACCTTTGACAACGTGTATGAGGAATTCCGGGGCGTGATGCTGTCGGCCTGGGACAAGCTGGAGGATGACTCATGAGCCGCAAACGCAGAATGTTCGATATCGACATGCCGGCGATGGAAGATATTCCGGTTGGCAAAGTTCCCGACAAAGTACTCGAGAAACGGCGCGGGCCAATGGCTGCGGCCATTTCCGAAAATGCAGATGCCTTGCGGGATCAACAAACCACCGAGGATGCCATTCGGGCCGAAAACGACAAACTGGCCCATGAACTTGTTCGGCTGCGGTCCGAAGGTCTGGTGATTGAGCGGATTGCGCTTACAGACGTCATGACAGACAAGTTGAAGCGCGACCGAAAGCCGGGCCCTGATCCCGAATTGGATGAATTGAAGGCGTCCATCAAGGAAATCGGCCTGTCCAATCCGATCCGGGTCGAACGCCGTCCGGACGGTCGATTTGACCTGATCCAGGGGATGCGGCGCCTGTCGGCCTACCGCGCGCTCCTCGAAGAAACGAGTGATGACATCTACACGACGATTCCCGCTGGCATCGCCGAAGTCGCAGCGCTGGACGACAGCTATCGCCGTATGGTGGACGAGAATCTGATCCGAAAAGATATCTCATTCGCCGAGATGGGAGCCCTTGCGCGGGCCTATACCGAAGATCCGGCCAATGACTGCGCGGAGGTCGACAAGGCCGTGGCCATTTTGTTCAAATCGGCAAGTTACACCAAGCGGAGCTATATTCGTGCGTTTGCGAGCCTGTTGGCGATGCTGGACAAGGTGTTGATGCATCCCAACGATATTCCGCGCAACGTAGGTGTAGAGCTTAAGCGGAAGCTGGACGGTGATCCCGGACTTGTGCGTCAAGTCAGCACTGCTTTGATGGCGGAACCTGACCGGGATAGCGCCAGAGAAATTGCGATCTTGCGCGGGTTTCTGGGTGTGAACTCGGTTCCGGTTGCAAAAAGTCAGGCCAAAACTGCAAGTAAACCGCGTCGTGCCAAGACGACATTTCAGGTTTCGGGCAGGGCGGGTATCGCAAAATGTTCTGCGTCCAGTGGGCGAATTGAACTCAGATACGATCTGGATTTCACCAGGATTGATCGCGCCAAGTTGGAAGGCGCTATTGCGGCGCTGATCGATAATCTACAAGAAGAAGATGATCTTACCCACGGGTAAGAAATATCGCGAGAAGATGCGGGAGAGCGATGGACTTCTTTGCCTTCCGCGCATTCACCCCAACAAATCGGTTGCCGGATTCTCTGCGACATCCACGTCATCGTAATATTTCTGCGCCTGGGCAAGGGACCGATGCAGGGACAGGCGCATCGCGGCCTGAATGGGCGCGCCGTCCAGCGCGGCCTGGGTCAGGAAGCCGGAGCGCAGCCCGTGCGGCGAGGCGAAGCCCGCAGGCAATCCGGCCAGTGTCAGACGGTGTTTCACGATCTGGTAGATCGCATCCGGGCTGAGGCGACGTTTCAGCACCCGGTCGGCCTTGGAGATGGGGCGGAAGAGGGGGCCGTCGCTGATCCCGCCCACGTCGATCCAATGCACCAGCGCCTGTGCCGCGCGGCCCTTCAGCACCAGCCGAGGGGTCTCGCCCTTGACCGTGGTCTTGGTCTCCAGCAGGGATAGCCAGACGAGACCTTTCTCATCGAACTCTTTCAGCGCAACGTCTTGACGCATCAGCCCGGTGATCTCCGACCGGCGGCGGCCGCCCGAGGCCCAGCCCAGCATCAGCAAAGCCCGGTCGCGGCAGTCCCGGCGAGAACCCCGGCAGGTCGCCAGCAGCTGCTCGAGCACATCGCGGGTGATCGGGTGTTGCGATTTCGGGGCCGGGGGGCGGGCGGCGGCGCGGCGGGCCTTGGACCGGGCCTGCTTCACCTGTGGCGCCTCGAACGGGGAGGCGAGGCTTTTCATCCGGTGAAACGCCAGCCAGGAGGCAATGCGCCGGTCCAGGGTTGAAGGCGCCGGACAGGTCAGGGACTTGCGCAGCCCTTGGGCGATCAGTGTTTCCGCTGTCTGGCGCGCGATATCATCCTTTGGCGCGTCGCCAAGATCGCGGGCGTGATCGAGGATAAAGGCCAGCGCGGTGGCCTCGCTTTCGGGCCAGCTGAGGGCCGTCCCGAAGCGCGCCTGGTTCCAGGCCGTGATGTAGAGCAGGTCGCGTTCGTAGGCACGGAGAGTGTTTTCCGGTGTGCCACGCACATAGAGATCGGTGAGAGCCTCCTGATCGGCCATGGAGAGGGCCGGGAAGGCGGCAGGCTGATAGGGGGCAGGTGGCTTCATGGCCCGCATTCTGCGCCCTTTCCCCGGTAAAATCAATCAAGCATGATAAGGGATACTTATCGGATATAATACTGTCCTCACAAAATACGCTTGGTAAAACACAAAAAACCTATATTTTGGTCGCCAATGGTACCAAACCCTGACGATACCGACCCGTTCGACGATCCAACCCGGTCGATCTACGATCCTGATCCGGTGCCCGAGGAGGATTTGTGGTTTCTGCCGCAAGCGCCCGAGCCGGGGGCGGCGCCCACCGATCTGCCCTGGCCGGTGGCGGCGCGGGAAGGATCGCTGCAGCCCGAGATCTGGCTGCGGGCCGAACAGGCCTGTTATCGCGATCTGCTGGCCGCGGTCACCGCGGTGGCCCGGTTTGGCGAACGGTTGCGCCGGATGCCGGCCGGGGTGGGGGAGCGGCTTGCGCTGCAGTCGGTCTCTGCCACCTTAAGGGCCGAGGGGATCTGGCTCGGGCCCGAAAAGATCGCGCTCTACCGCGCCCTGCGCCTGGCCGGGGAAGACGAGGCGCGGTCGCTGGCGCGGGCCAGCTGGGCGGTACGGCGGCTGCTGGGGCAGGGTCCTTCCGCATCCGATGATCTGCGCGCCTTCCTGGGGCGGGCTGAGGTTGCGGATGCACAGGATCCCGACCCGGAGGCCGGCCGGCCGGTGGGCGCGGAGCTGGACGCGCTTGGCGCGGGGTTTCGGGCGCATCATGAGCGGCTGGACGCGGGTCACGCGATGACACGCGCCGCCTGCGATCTGGCCTTCTGGCGCCGGGAAGGGCTCACTCCCTGGGGCGAAATATTGGAACCGGTGGTGGCGGCGATGAAGGCCGGGGCAGGGGGCCCTGGCGGCGCTGATGGAACTGGACCGGCTGTCAACCTGGCTGGATCGCGCGCAAGCGCAGACCCGGGATTTGTCCGGACGCACACCGCCGCTGCTGATCGACATCCTGACCCGCTACCCGATCGTGTCTGCCGAACTTGTGACCCGGCAGGCGCGCTGTTCGTCGATGTCCGCTCGCCGCAACCTCAACCTGTTCACCCAACGCGGCCCGGCCCGCGAAATCACCGGACAGGGCAGATACCGCTTCTGGGCCGCAGCAGTGTGAGGGGTGCGGTTGAGTGCCAGACGTCAGCAATTGCGCTTTCAATCAACTATTGTCGTATTGTCCATCTCGAAATTTCTGAACCAGAAAATCAACAAAAACACGCGTTTTTCTTTGAATTTGCTGGGCGCTGGCAAAGATAATTCTGATTTCGCTTGTCTGAAGCTTGTAGTCAGGCAAAAGACGTATCAACCGCCCCTTTTCTACGTCGCAGGCAACAAAGATATCCGGACAACATGCGAGACCCCGGCCAGATAATGCCAAGTCTCGGATCGACTGGGCGCTGTTGACCTGGATATTGGGATTAGGCGCAATTTTCGTAATATTATTGCCTTTGCGAAATCGCCACAAGCCTCCGGATCGAAAGTTCAAATCCTGCAAAGTAGCGAACTGACTTAGGTCCGTGGGGGCAACTGGAACCGGCTTGTCTTCAAACAAGGATGGCGCACCGACCAACCAGATGTCCATCTTTCCCAACAGTCGGGACACCTGCGAGGAATCTTGGTGAATTCCTGCCCGAATAGCGAGATCGTAGCCCTCGTTAACGATGTCGACAAAGCGATCACTCATGTTGATCTCGACGACGACGTTGGGATTTTGGTCGCTGAATTCATTTACGATCGGAACTATGACAGCGCGTCCAAAATCCAAAGGTACAGCGATGCGCAATGTTCCCGTCAGTGCGTCACTTTCGGTTTTGAGATCATTCTCCAAGCTCTCCAAAGACGTGAGTAGATTGATGCATCCCGAATAGTACTGCTGCCCCAGATCCGTTAGCGACAAACTTCGGGTGGTTCTGTTCAGCAGTCTTACACCAATGTGTTCTTCCAACTCAGCCACGTATTTGCTTGCCAGTTTCTTGGAGATTCCAACCCGATTTGCGCCCGCTGTAAACGACCCGCATTCCACAGTCGCAACAAAAGTTCTCATGCCATCAATCAAGTCCATGATTGTGAATACTACGACGACAGTTTTTCGCCAATAGTAACCTTTATCGGCGAATAACGCCGGGCTAGTTCTAAGCCGACTAAATTTGGCGCCGGTTGATCCAGCCGCTTCATGCCAGTGAACCGCCAACCAAGAACCGGCGAAGTGATCGATTGAATAGGAGACGAAAATGAAACTCGAAAACGGAACCGATCTCGCGGCACTTCTATTGCGCTTGAGCACTGGTGTTCTTTTTTTGGCGCATGGACTGCTGAAGGTATTGGTGTTCACACCAGCGGGTACGGCAGGCTATTTTACTTCTCTTGGACTGCCCGGGGGTCTTGGGTATGTGGTGATTATGGTTGAACTGGGTGCAGCGGCCGCTCTGATACTGGGCGTTTATTCAAGGATCGCTGCGCTGGTTACGATACCTGTGTTGTTAGGTGCTGCTGTTACTGCACATGGCACAAACGGTTGGATGTTTGCAAATGATGGCGGCGGTTGGGAGTTTCCCGTTTTCTGGGCGGTGGTCATGCTGGCAGTAGCCCTGCTTGATGAAGGGAAGTACGTGCTAACACCTCGACTCGTAAGAAACTCCTAGATGCACTGATTAGGTTAACAGCTTGCATCGGCTTTCCTCACCTACGGAGTGCAGTCATGATGATCAGCGGAAAATGGGTAAAAACTTGGGATCCCGTCCAAAACGCGGACGAGGTCGGGCGCTTTGTTCGTCAGACTTCGTCATTTAGGAACTGGATTACTCCGGATGGTAGCGCCGGTCCAACAGGCGACGCCGGCTTCAAAGCAGAAACAGGAAGATATCATCTGTACGTTGGCTATATCTGCCCTTGGGCATCACGCGCATTAATCGCGCGAAGACTGAAAATGTTGGAGCCCTTGGTATCAGTTTCCGTCGTTTCGCCCCAAATGACTGACGAAGGCTGGGCGTTCAGTGCGTTCCCTGGTGCAACTGACGATCACTTGTTTGGCTCAAAGTACCTGCACGAAACATATACGCGCGCTGATGCCGGATTCACCGGACGCGCGACCGTTCCACTGTTGTGGGACACAAAAACCGGACAAGCTGTGAACAATGAAAGCGCAGATATCGTGCGGATGTTCAACAGTGCATTCGCGGAATTTGTCCCTGGTACTCCTGACCTGTACCCTTCAGATCTGGCAGTAGACATTGATGCCCTAAATTCTCGGGTCTACAGGCACTACAATAATGGAGTCTATCAATGTGGCTTCGCCTCGTCCCAGAAGGCCTATCAAGAAGCCTATGACCAGCTCTTCAGCGAAATGGACAAGCTCGATGAACTGTTGTCGGACGGTCGCAGATTTCTTTTTGGCGATCGCCTGACAGAAACAGACATTTGGGTTTTTGTCACGTCGATCCGGTTCGACGCTGCATATCATGGGCTATTCAAATGCAACAAGAAGCGATTGGTGGATTATCAGAACCTGCACGGGCACATGCAACGGGTTTTGAACGTACAAGGCGTGGCCGAGACAGTTCACCTTGATCATATCAAAAGCGGTTACTATTCGCTCACCGCCCTCAACCCAAACGGAATTGTTCCCAAAGGACCCGAAGATCTGGAGCGATCCGTCATGTCTGCGAAACAGAGTTAGCTGGTGCCAGGTAAGCTAGAGAGGGCCAGTTGAGCACACCCAATAATTCGGCAACTCGAAAACAATTGGTCAGAATGAAAGGAAACGGCCATGATCATCAATAAGCCAGCAATCGGGAAAAAATTTTGGCAAATATTTTTTTTAGCCGCGCTTTCAGCCTTGCCCCTGCTAACCGTGACACGGGCCGACGCGCAGAATCTGGAGGACGCCAAAGTAATTGAGATTGTGAACTTCAATCTCAAGGAAGGTGTTACTTACGAGGAGTTTTCCGAACTTGACCGTGCTGTGCAGGAACAGCACGTTTCGAAACAGCCCGGCTTTGTGGCCCGCCAGTCCGCAAAAGGCGAGAACGGTGCGTGGCTAGTCGTCGTCTATTGGGAAAGCCCCGATGCGGCCGACGCGTCCATGGCAACCTTCATGGATGCAGCTGCGGCAGCAAAATTTGTCTCTAAGCTGGATGCAGATTCAATGACCATGACTCGTTATAGAGTAGCAGAATAAACCCATCGGCGTGCCGTCCCAATTGATGGCTCGCCGATTTTTTTCGGCTACGCCTACTGTATTTGGGAGTATTCCAGCATGAGCGTCGATCAGAACGTGAGGAAGCTAAAAGATGCTCTGACGGCGACAGACCGAATGCCGGTTGTATTTCTGGGGCACGGAAGTCCAATGAATGCTATCGTAGAAACTTCTCATTCACGCGAATGGGCCGCCCTTGGTCAATCCCTGCCACAGCCGCAAGCGATCCTGGTGGTCTCGGCGCACTGGATGACACGGGGCTCAACCCTGGTAGACGTGTCAACGACGCCACGCACGATCCATGACTTTTATGGGTTCCCAAAAGAATTGTACGAGCAGGACTACCCGGCATGTGGTAACCCGAAGATGGCGGCCGAAGTAATCTCCTTGCTGGCCAGCCACCATGCAAAGGCCGACGCAACTTGGGGTCTGGATCACGGAGCCTGGTCGGTTCTGAACTGGATGTACCCTAGTGCAGACGTGCCTGTTTTTCAGTTGTCGATCGACATGACGCAAGACTTGGATTGGCATTTGTCGGTTGGGCAGGCGCTTGCGGAGTTGCGTCACCGGGGGGTGCTAATCTTAGGCAGCGGAAATATCGTGCACAACCTACGCAACTTACGTCTGGGGGCCACTCCTTATGAGTGGGCGACTGAGTTCGACACGCGTATCGCCACGTTTCTGAAAAACAGAAACTTCCGGGCCATGACAGACCGAAATGCGCTGGGTGCCCAATTGTTCCGCGCGCATCCAACCTTGGACCATTACATCCCGGCCCTGACAATCGCCGGGGCCGCGGATGTTAAAGATCAACTGATGTTCACCAACGAGACAATCGATATCGGAAGCATATCTATGCGTAGTTTCGTCTTCTACTAACGACGTGAGTATCAACCATCATATCTGGCGCGAGCTTCCTCAACCTTGTCGAAATGATTCTGCGCCCATATCACGAGGGGTTTGATGACCTCCACAAGATCTTTGCCCATTTCCGTCAGCTCGTATGTGACTGCCAGTGGTGGTCCGGAATGTACCGTGCGTGTAACATATCCGTCGCGCTCCATTGAACGCAGGTTTTCGGTTAGCACTCTCTGGGTGATGTCCCCGATTATCCGTTTTAGCGCGCCAAACCGCATCGGGCCATCTTCAAGCGCCAGAAGCAACAACGTTTGCCATTTTTTTGTTACATTGGCGAGCACGTTACGGACCGGGCACAGTTTGCTTTCTTCATTGGTTGTCGCGGTTACTTGGAGCATACCTGGTTCCTATAAAGTGCGTAATTGATACTAGGTATAGTTATGATACCAGTTGCGCACAGCAACACAACCAAAATCAAAGGAAACGAAAATGACTCCCAAAGAAATTGTCCTGAACGCCGTCACTGCCATTTTCACCAATTTCGACCCAGAAGCTGCCGAACAGCTGCTGGCTCCTGGGTATATTCAGCACAATCCAGCTGTTCCGACCGGTGCTGCACCTATTGTTGGCTTTATCCCCAGTTTAAAGGAAAGCGGTTTAGAGGTAACCACGCATCGCGTTTTGGAAGAGGGTAATTTGGTCGTCCTGCACAACACCTATACCAATGCGCAAGCTTTTGGTGCCGATGCTTTGGTCGGATTTGACGTGTTTCGTGTTGAGGACGGGAAAGTGGCCGAGCATTGGGACAATCTAACAGCGGTTGCCGAGCCGAACCCGTCGGGGCGCACGCAAACCGATGGTGAAGTCGAGATCGTCGATCTGGATAAGACAAAAGTAAACAAAGAGTTAGTAACCAGGTTTGTCGATACGATCCTGCGTGACGGAAAAGGTGATCAAATCACAGAGTTCATCTCGACCGAAACCTACATCCAGCACAACAGCCAGATTGCCGATGGGTTGGACGGTCTGGGTGCAGCTCTGACGGCTTGGGCCGAGAAGGGCGTCACTATGAAATACAATGAAACACATCTGGTCGTAGCCGAAGGCAACTTTGTCTTTACCGCCTCCGAAGGCACCCTAGCCGGAAATCCCACGGCTTTTTTTGATCTTTTCCGCGTTGAAGACGGCAAAATCGTCGAACACTGGGATGTCATTTCCGACATTCCGTCTGAGATGGCACACGAAAACGGCAAGTTCTGAGCGCCTGACTCAGTCTCAGCAGGCAGATTGGCCTGCTGAGATCACCTTAATAATCACTCGGGGTTTTGTAGTGCAACTGTCAGCTTATGAGCAAGAGATACGCCTGTACGAAGCGTTTGTTCCTGCAACCGGGAATCCTCTTGATGCGTTAGACGATGTCGTGCATGCCCTTAATCACGATAGCCAATCCGCGCGATTTATTGAGCGATATGCCGTTCCTCAGTCCGCTGAGGAACGGCGAAGGTGGGTGCAGGCAGCGTTGACTGTTCGCAGCCCTGGAAACTTGCCGTCAAACTTGCTCGATGCGACCGACCGGTTGCTTCAACACGAACTGTCAAAAAAAGCAATAACAGACTCAAAAGCGTTGCGGCGATTGAACGGAGGTTCCAATGTCAGCGGGCGGATCAGCATTTGGGACGGTGACACAACGACGCTTCGTGTCGATGCCATCACCAATGCTGCCAATTCAGAATTGCTTGGATGCTTTCAGCCGTTCCATGCCTGTATCGACAATGTGATCAATTGTGCGGCTGGCCCGCAGCTGAGGGAAGATTGCCATCAGATATTGCAATTGCAGGGGCATGGTGAGGTGACCGGTGCCGCCAAAATAACGCGCGCGTACAATCTGCCGTCCCGATACGTCCTGCATACAGTGGGTCCCATTGTCCAATCCGGGTCGCGACCAACGACGAGACAAGAAACTCAATTGGCGGATTGTTATCAGTCCAGTCTTTCCTTGGCCTACGAGGCCGGGGCCCGTTCGGTGGCCCTGTGCGGAATTTCGACTGGTGTATTCGGATACCCTGCGCAAGCCGCTGCGAAGATTGCACTTGCAACAGTGATTGATTGGCTCGGCAGGAACCCCAAAGGTCTAAGTCACGTGATTTTCAATACTTTTGGCGACGCTGCCACAAGAATTTATGAGCAGGAAGCGAGGCAATGGGAACTGCTTTGAATACCGTAGAAATGGTCGCGCAAACGATAAGAGACTCCGATGCAGTACTGATCGGAGCCGGCGCGGGGATGTCTGTTGCGGCCGGGCTGGACTACGCCGACGAAGTTGCGTTTGCTAACAGGTTCCCCGGAATGCTGCAGTACGGTGCCCGCAATCAGTATCAAATGATGGGTTTCCCCTTCAAAGACGAGGCACTCAAATGGGGTTACCTGTCGGTTGCTCTGGACCACGTTTACAGGGCGCGCCAGACAAAAGTGTATCAGGATTTACTTAAGCTGGTTGGCGACAAGGACTATTTTGTCGTGACTTCAAATGTCGACCGGTATTTCTATAAAAATGGATTTGATCCTACGCGCATCTATACACCCCAGGGCGATTATGAATTGTTCCAATGTCTGACGCCGTGCACAGACCAAACCTGGGATGGGATCCCTCTGGTCGACGCGATGCTGCCATCCGTCAACCGACAAAATCAAAAGGTTGAGGACAAATCGTCACTCGCGGTGTGTCCCAATTGCGGCGGGCCAGTGTTCATGAATGTGCGAGGGGGTGGATGGTTTATAGAGACCCCTTACGTTTCGCAATCAAAGGCCTTTGCGACTTGGCTCCAGTGTGTCAATGGCCAGAGGCTGGCGGTGCTTGAAATCGGTGCAGGTTTCAATACACCCAGCGTTATTCGGTGGCCAATGGAGAGGATAGGAACTCATTTTCAAAACGCCCGGTTCATTCGCATCAATCTCGATTATCCCGAGGTACCGGCAGGCGCGCTATCGCTGCCAACTGATGCAGATGTCGCCTTGTCTGACATATTGGCTGCTACTTCTTAGAATCCACTGCCACTTGTCCAAATATCCCTGTCGACGGACCAGATTGACTGCAGGGAAACTGCTCAAACATGCTAACTACGGAAACTAAAAAGCCGTAGATTTCATTTTAAATGTAAACAATCAGTAACTAAACTCTCCGGCAAGTTCCAGGCTAATCCATTTCATGGAGTTTTGACGGAGGAGGTCCAATGAGATTCGCAGGGTTTGTTAAAGGCGCCGCAACTGGAATGTTTGTTGCATTCGCCGGAGCACAAGTGAGCTTTGCCGAAGAGTTTGAGTTCAAATTGCATCATTTTCTGAGCCCAAAAGCTCCAGCGCATTCGCAAATGCTGGAACCGTGGGCCAAACGCATCATGGAGGCGTCCGACGGGCGCATAAAAATCGAGATTTTCCCTTCAATGACCCTTGGTGGCAAGCCACCGCAGCTTCCTCGTCAAGCGCGTGATGGGGTTGTGGATATGGTTTGGATGGTCAACGCCTACGCAGCCGGTTCGTTTCCGCGCACCGAGGTCTTTGAACTGCCGGGTGTCCACCAGGGGGACAGCGCTGCGGTTAACAGGGCAATGCAAGTGATGTACACAGACGAACTCAGCAAGGATTTCAAAGGCCTTCACGCCTTGTTCCAGCATGTACACGGCGGCAACGCTTTGCACATGGCAACGGATCCAGTGCGAACGCCTGCGGATGTGGCCGGCAAGAAAATCCGCATTCCTTCCAGAACCGGTGCATGGGTTCTTGAATCATTGGGGGCGAGCCCGGTCAAGACATCGGTTGGGGAAATTCCTGTGGCATTGTCGAAAAAGGTGATTGATGGCGCTCTCATCCCGTTTGAAATTATCCCGCCCTTGAAAGTACAGGAACAAACTCAGTACCAGATTGAAGGACCGGACGGGAAACGTCTGGGCACGACGTCCTTTTCTGTTGTGATGAACAAGGATCGCTGGGAGAGCTTGCCCGACGATATCCAGCAGATTTTCACAGATGCCTCAGGCCCGGAATGGCATGCCGAAGTGGGTCGCATCTGGGACGGGGCCGAAGAATTCGGGATTGGAATTGCCACCAAATCCGGCAACGAACATATCCAGCTAAGCGACGCCGAATGGGCCGAGTTCGAAACCGCTATGGAACCTGTGGTCGAACGCTGGATCACTGAAATGAATGAAAAAGGCATCGACGGGCAGGCGCTTTACGACCGCGCGGTTGCGCTTGTGTCCGAAAACATGGCCTCGAACTGAACAGTGTCGGGGACGCAAGCATCTTGTGTCGCAAGATCTGTGGATCTTGCGCGCCACCTGATCACTGGCTGGGCGCTGATTGGAGGCGGGGTTTTGGTTGGGGTGGTTCTGGTCAACGCATGGTCAATCCTTGCCGGGATGATAATCAACAAGCCCTTCCCTGGGGATTTCGAACTGACCGAAATGGGAGCAGCAATAGCGGCCTTTTGTTTCTTGCCTTATTGCCAATTGGTTGGTGCCAACGTGTCGGCGGACATTTTTACGATGCGCGCAGGTCCCCGGTCGGTTGCACTGATGTCGGCGGCGGCAGCAATCGTAGCGTTGTTGTTTGCTGCATTTTTGATCTGGCGAATGAGCGCAGGGCTTTCGGACTATCGTGAGTATGAGGAATTCACCGGCATCCTGGAAATTCCAATTTGGTGGGCGTTCCTTCCTGCATTGGTATCTTTGGCACTTTTGTTTCTGGCGGCGTTGATCACGCTGGGAGAAGCTCTGAGAACGCTTACTCGCAGCGAGGTCTGACCGATGGACAGCATTACTATTGGCCTGATGGGCCTCGGAACGCTTGTGTTTCTAATAGCCATTCGTATGCCAATCGCCTATGCAATGATCATTGTTGGTGGCGTTGGAATTGCCCTTTTGAATGGTCCCATGATCGTTCTTAGTCAGCTTAAAGACCTCGCTTACGGACAATTCTCGATCTATGACCTGTCAGTTGTACCTCTGTTTGTGCTGATGGGCGCAATCGCGTCGCGGTCGGGCTTGAGTGCCGATTTGTTTCGTGCCGCAAATGCCTGGCTTGGATGGATGCGCGGGGGAGTGGCCATGTCCGCTATTGCCGCCTGCGCCGGATTCGGGGCGGTTTGCGGCTCGTCATTGGCCACTGCGTCAACCATGGGTCGCGTCGCACTGCCCGAACTGAAGAAGTACAACTATTCCTCGACGCTGGGCACCGGGACCATCGCAGCCGGCGGGGTTTTGGGCATCCTGATTCCACCTTCGGTCGTGTTGATCATCTATGCGATCATTGTCGAGGCCAACGTGGTCACGATGTTCATGGCAGCGTTAATACCGGGATTGATTGCGGTTGCGTTCTTCATTCTGACAATTCTGATTTATGTTTTGGTCAAACCCCAAGCAGGTCCGAAAGGTGATGCCGCCTCACGCGAGGAATTGATCTCGGCAACGTTGAATGTGTTGCCGGTGGGTCTGGTGTTCAGTGTCGTAATTGGCGGAATTTATCTGGGATTGTTCAATCCGACCCCCGCCGCGGCCGTTGGTGTGGTTATGGTCACGCTGTTTGGATTGGTGCGTGCTCAGTTTACACTCAACGACGGGCGGGAGGCGCTGTTGGAAACCGCCCGCACTGCTGGAATGATCTATCTCATCCTGCTGGGGGCCGAGCTGCTCAAGATTTTCATGTCGCGCGGGGGCGTGCCGCAGGCCATGGCCGAAATGATGGCCAATTCCACCCTGACGCCGATGCTGACCCTTCTGCTGCTGTTGCTGGTTCTTATCCTGTTGGGGTGCTTGATGGACAGCTTGTCGATGATCCTGCTGGCCATTCCGTTTTTCTGGCCGGTGCTGGTTGAGATCAACGGCGGCGACTATGCCACAGCCGAAACATCGCCTTTTGGAATGGACACCGAGGATTTGAAGATTTGGTTCGGAATCCTCGCCCTGATCGTGGTTGAGTTGGGATTGATTACACCACCTGTTGGAATGAATGTCTTTATTATTTCTGCTCAATCCCCGGATGTTCCGATGCGTGATACTTTTGTTGGTGTACTTCCTTTCTTCGGTGCAGAAATTCTTCGAGTAGGTGTTTTAATCCTGTTTCCAGCACTGACCCTTTGGCTACCGGGTGTACTTTCGGGTTGATTTGACATGACCTTTGCGCCAGTGGTTATAGAGTGCTGAACGCTCAGGGGCGAACTTGGGTGGGAGTAACTTCTAGGAACCTATGTGGAGAAGGATGTGGTTTCGGGTGATGGCCCTGCCTCAATTCGACAAGCCGTCTTAGTCGAAAGACAAATGAGTTTCTGCATCGCGAAGCAGGGATTCGACTTCTTCGTCGCAAATACCAAGAAGCGCGAATTTCTTCTGAATTCCCCTTAGGTATTCGATACTCGATCCGGCAAACCCCACTCCTGTAGCCATAAAGCGAACCTGATCTTCGCGGGAAATATTTGGTTCTATCACTTCTGCATCGTGATCTGCCAAAAACGTGAGCGCCTCGATCGCCATGTCATCGACTTGAGCGGTGACAAATGTTGGAATATACGCAGGTCCGACTTGTTCGCGACGCCATATTACTGCGGTTTCTTCATCAAGATTGTCTCGGGTAATTCGGAACAAAAGGCCGTTGCATCCCGAGCCTTTATCCAGAGCGGCCATCAAACCGGGCGCCTCGACTGTGCCTCGCGCTCCGTAAATGTCCTTGAGAATAAATTTCCGTTCGTGGTTCGGTAAATATGCTCTTCGCACTTCTGCGAATTCGAACGCCGGGTCCCACATGAGCGATCCATATGCAAAGACCCAAAGGTCGTCGTCCCTTCGGCCAGCCAAGGATTCCAGGCGTTTTGCTTCTCGTACTTCGTCAGAGAACCACCATTGTGTCAGTCCGAGCTCTTGAGATTTTTTGGCCAGAACCTCAGTAGTAAAGGATCGGAAAAACGATTGCTTAGGGTCAGTTATTGCTGACCTCAATTCAGGATGAAAGTGAAATGGATTCCTGCTAGTTGTCATAGTACCTCTTCTTCAATTCCCTCAACTCGGTCGCCGAATGTTGACCTCTCAATTCCGGTTGCTTTGCCCGATAATTGGGCAAAGACACGATGCGTGTTGCCGGCCGGGTAGTCCGGGCAGTGTAGGTGATGTGAGCGCGAAAGGTGAAACACACGTGCACTCATTTTCTCAGCCTTGGCTGCCAAGCCGCGATATCTGGGAAGCCAATGCAGCTCCAGCCGTTAGAGACCGACCAGTGGAAATGATCATTTGCGGCAGGATCATCCACTCGAGAGACCAGGCCGCACCTGACCGTTCCTGCTCGTGGACAAGTGCCTGGTGGATACCCGAAAGCTGAACCGCATTGAAGCGTGCAAGAGAAACCAATAGCTCTGCTGTTACGGGATTCTGCTTGTGCGGCATTGCCGATGAACCGCCGCCGCCTTCCAATGTCACTTCGTCCAAGCCCTGTTGCGCCATCAGCGCAACGTCCTGACCGATCTTGCCAAAGCTTCCCGTAACCAGCGACAACCATCCTGCGAACTCGGCGATACTGTCACGACGGTTGTGCCAGCATGCCCCAGAATTCTGCAAACCGAGCGATGCAGCCATATGGGCGGAAATCGGCTCTGCCTCGTCTCCCAACGCTGTGCGATCTCCTGCGGCCCCACCCAGTTGCAACTTCAGAACCCTCGGCTCCATTTGGTTCAGCCGCTCCAGGTGGTCATCAAAAGGTTTTCGCCAACTGCGCAGGCGATCAGCCACCGATATCGGCAAGGCGGCTTGCATCCTAGTGCGGCCCATTAGTCTGTTTGCGCCTTGTGTTTCTTCCAGTGATTTCAGGCCCTCAATCAGATCTGAAATACGCCGGGCGAACAGGGGAAAGATGTCTTTGAACGTCAGGACCAACGCGGTGTCGATCACATCCTGCGAAGTCATGCCGTGATGAAGGGCGTCCTGGCATTCCTTCGGCAGTTGTGCCCGAAGCATGCGAACTAGGGACGGTACAACAACACCGTCCTGTGCGGTTTCATCGCGTAGCACCGAGTAATCCGGCTGCTGCACCCTGATAAGTTTGGCCGTTTGCTCCGCCACGTCTGGGGATACCCACCCGACATGCCCGAGCGCACTGGTATATGCCGCTTCGGTTTCCAGCATGTGCCCGAACTGCACTTCAGCAGACAGCAGTTTCCGGGTTTGCGGGTCATCAAACAAACCGCCGAGCCAGGGGTGCGAAAACACATCACTCATGGTTGTTTAGTGCGACATGAAAACTGGCACGTGCGTGCTGGCCAACACATCCGTGGTCGCACCACCGAACAGTTCATGAGAGAATTTACTGTGTTCATAAGCACCCATCACGATCAACTGTGCGCCGACTTCCCGTGTTGTGTCCAGCACGGTTTGCCCAACTGAATGAGTTTTGGGTCTGGTCAGTAACTCCGAATGGATACCGTGGCGACTGAGGTTCCGCAAAAGTTGTTCGGTGTTTGCAGGTGCTGATTTGCCCACACACAGAATGCTGACCTTGGCCTTTTCTTCGAGAATTGGCATTGCATCCCCAATCGCCCGAGCGGCCGAGCGTTTGCCGTCCCAGGCGACCAATGCATGATCTGCCAGGCCTTCTCGAGCATAAGCGTCCGGAACTACCAGGACCGGTCTGCCACTTCTCAAGGCAATCATGTCGGGATGAGCAGCAAGGTGGTCCACATTCATTTCGCGTTCCGGGACGCCTGTAACGATCAGGTCAAAGGTGCGTGAGACTTCTCCGAGAGCCAGATCCATTTCATCTTCAATTTCGATAAATTCTGAACGATCTGAAATACCGCAGTCCGATGTTTCCCGTTCAAAACTTTTTGCGACCTGTCGGATCCGTTTGGCGTCATTTTCATGCATGATATCGACGACTTCTTTCGGGAATTGGCCTCCAAAACGGGCTTCCAACACAGGTCGTCCGTGTCGCACTATTCCAGTCAGCCAGCCATTGTGATGTTTGGCAATCCTGATCGCATAGTGCAGGCTACTGACCGCAGTGTCCGAGCCGTTATAGGCGCAAAGGATGTTTTTGGTACTCATCGGATCAAACTCCGGGTGTAGACAGTCGCAAAATCTCCCTCGCCTGCTGCCATGTGGCGACAGGTCGCTCGTATTTATCACATAATTGGGTGACACACTTTACTAGGTCAGCGTTGGAGCGTGCCAGCGTATTGCGGTCGATGCGGACGTTATCTTCGAGGCCGGTGCGCGTATGACCTCCGGCGGCGATGGCCCACTCGTTCAGGACTATCTGGTTGGGTCCAATTCCGGCGGCACACCAGTCGGCTTCGGGTGCGCGATCCTTCAGGGTTTGTACGTAAAAGTCGAATACCGCCTTGTCTGCCGGCATTGCGTTTTTCACGCCCATTACGAACTGCACGTATAGTTTGCCGAATAGCTTTCCGCCCTGATGCATTTTAATGGCCTGGAGGATGTGAGAAAGGTCAAACGCTTCGACCTCCGGCGTAATCCTGTATGTACACATCTCATCCGCCAGCCAGTCGATCAGATCCGGTGGGTTCTCATAGACGCGGGTGGGGAAATTATTGGACCCTACTGAGAGCGAAGCCATGTCAGGGCGCAACGGCAGCATTCCACCGCGTGTCCGGCCTGCGCCTGAACGCCCGCCGGTTGAGAACTGGATGATCATACCCGGGCAATGAATATCCAGCCCTTCTTTGAGCCGGGCAAATTTGTCTGGGTCGCTGCAGGGCGTCTGGTCATCGTTGCGGACATGCGCGTGCACAATGCTTGCACCAGCTTCGAATGCCTCCTGCGTGCTTTCGATCTGCTCGGAGATCGAAATCGGAACGGCTGGGTTGTTTTCCTTGGTGGGCAATGAGCCGGTGATTGCGACGCAAATAATACAGGGCTTAGCCATAGATCTGACCTATTCTTTTTGGGCGGCCTGCCCCGGGAGGAGAAGGGTGGGGCAGGCCGGGTGCTTAGATGTCAAAAAAGACCGTCTCATTTTCACCCTGCAGGCGAATATCAAAACGATAGACGACATGACCGTCCTTTTCGCGACGCTGAGCAACAAGGGTTTGTCGGCGATTCTCCCATTCGATCAGGTTGATGACTGGATCTTTGGCGTTCGCATCTTCTTCATCACTGAAATAGAGGCGTGTATTGAGGCCGATATTGATGCCGCGTGCCACGATCCACAAATTGATATGCGGAGCCATGGCTGTGCCCGAACGGCCGGGAACCGAACCGGGCTTGACCGTATCGAAACCCCATTCACCGGTTTCGAAATCGGTAATGATACGCCCCCAACCACGAAATCCTTCCTCCACTTCGCCCAAATGCTCGGGGTGGGCATATACGCCTTCACTATTGGCTTGCCACGCTTCGATCAGAACGTCTTTGATCGGCGAGCCTGTGCCGTCGATCACGACGCCTTCGACGCGGATGCGTTCGCCTTTGGCGTTGGGCCCGGCGATATCCCAGCCGAGTTCCTGGCCGTATATACTAAATCCGGCAGCACCAGGGGCGAGGCCGATATGCACATAGGGACCTGCTGTCTGCGATGGAGTTTCTTTCAGATAATCGAGTTTCTGTACCATCGATCAGTTCCCCTCTAGACGGTTTTCAAAAAGTGTTGAGCGGCGTCCTCGCAAGACAATGTCGAACTTGTAGGCGATCGTGTCTAGCGGAATGGTCGCGTTCAGATCCAGGGCAGCGATCAACTGGTTCCGAGCCGCATGGTCCGGAATGACCTTGACGATTGGGCATTTATCGATCAGCGGATCGCCTTCAAAATAACATTGTGTAATCAGTCGCTGTGCAAATCCGGTGCCGAAGATGGACATGTGGATATGTGCGGGCCGCCAGTTGTTGACCCAATTGCGCCACGGATAGGCTCCGGGTTTGACTGTTCTGAAAAAGTAGTACCCGTCTTCGTCAGTCAGGGTTCGTCCGCAGCCCCCGAAATTCGGGTCTATCGGAGCAAGGTAGGTATCTTTCTTGTGACGATACCTCCCGCCGGCATTTGCTTGCCATGCCTCGACGAGCGTGTTCGGGACGGGGCGGCCGTTCTCATCAAGCACACGGCCATGCACGATGATCCGCTCGCCGATTGGGCTTTCACCGGGCTTGGCGTAATTCAGGATAAGATCATTGTCGATCGGATCGACATCATTGTGGCCAAACACCGGGCCGGTAATCTCGCTTGCTGAATTCTGCAGGCTGATCAACGAATATTGCGGCGAACGCGCAACGGAAGTTTTGTAATCTGGCGTCAGAGCGGGCGGCTGCCACTCGCGGTCGCGTTGGTAGAATTCACCAGGGTTCAACATAGTCGGATCACTCCTTTTAAATCGTTGGGATGCTGCGCGCTTCCTCGTTAATCATGTTCCATTTCATCGTAAGTTTTCTTGGCCAGTTTCAGCGCTTGGTTGGCGCGTGGAACGCCCGCGTAGATGGCCACATGCTGAAAGGCTTCCAGAACGTCCTGTTTGCTTGCACCGGTGTTTGCCGTGGCTCGGATGTGCATGGGGATTTCCTCGAAGTTTCCCAAAGCCGCCAGCAAGGCCAGCGTCAGCATGGAACGTTCTCGATCTGTTAGACCATCCGAGGCCCACACAGTTCCCCAAGCGCTTTCAGTGATCAGCGTTTGAAAGGGTTCATCAAATGCGGTCTTGGCAGTTTCGGTCTGGTCCACATGAGCGTCCCCCAGAACCGACCGCCGCACTTTCATTCCTTGTTGAAAGCGATCAACCATTCAGTATCTCCTCAATGAACTTGCCGATCAGAGCGGCGAATTGTACCGGCGCCTCGACGCAAGGCAGGTGTCCCGCGCCGACAATCTCTTCGTATCGTGCTCCTGGGATGAGCGAGGCAGTCTCACTGACAAGAGCGGGGGGGCTGGCAAGATCCTCTGAACCGCCAATCACTAAAACTGGCATCGAAAGAACAGCCGATGTTTTGCTCAGGTCGGTGCCCGCAATCGCCGAGCAACATCCGACATAGCCCTCAAGAGGAGTTCGGATCAGCATGTTCCGCCAGGCCTCTAACTCCTCAGTTTCCCGGAACGCTCCACTAAACCAGCGTTCCAAGATGGATTCGGCCGTCGACGCGACTCCACCAGATATTACAGCCGCAATTCGGTCCTTCCACACCTCAGCCTCACCCATCCGGACCGCTGTGTTTGACAGAACCATTGCGCGGACAAGGTCGGGTCGACGTGCGGCAAGAGATTGCCCAATCATGCCACCGATAGAAACACCGACAAAGATGCAGGATGTGATGCCAAGGCTGTCCAGCAGTTCTTCTAGATCCTGGGTCAGGTTGTCTATCGCATAAGGGGCTTGCGGACATGACGAGAGCCCGTGTCCGCGCTTGTCAAACCTTATGAGCCGATGACCAGCAGGCAACATCGGGATCACTTTGTCCCAAAGGCGAAGATCCGTGCCGAGCGAGTTGGCGAACACGACAGGAAATCCGTCTGGATCACCATCTTCACGCCAGTGCAGACGCACCTTTTCCAGCGTCGCAACCTGCATCAGTAGGGCAGCCCGACATAGTTCTGGGCAAAT
The DNA here is from genome assembly GCF_057221075.1 of Ruegeria sp. HKCCD6647-2. NCBI lineage: Bacteria > Pseudomonadati > Pseudomonadota > Alphaproteobacteria > Rhodobacterales > Roseobacteraceae > Ruegeria > Ruegeria sp. HKCCD6647-2. The sequence goes on from NZ_JBWVBD010000003.1 coordinate 422,020, forward strand.
ACCGATTGGGCCTCGCGGTTTTCTCGCAGGAAGTCGATGTCAGCCTGTTGCATTTTTAGGTCAAAATCGTTCTGCTTCGGGAAGCGGTGCAGCAGGTTGGTGGTCGACCAACTGAAACGCTCGGCTTTCCAGATGCGCGCCAATGCCTTTTCCGAGTAGCGATTAATGCCTTCGCTGTCGCCTTCCTCGTAATGCTGAAGAAGCCCATTGTATAGATAATGGATGTCACTTGCCGCGGTATTCAACCCTTTGGCCCCGGTCGGCGGAACGATATGGGCAGCGTCGCCACAAAGGAACAGGCGTCCCCACCGCATCGGCTCGGTCACGAATGAGCGCAGTGGCGCGATGGATTTTTCGATCGACGGACCTGTAACGAGCTGTTCCGCATACTCATTTGGTATTCGCCGTTTGAGCTCCTCCCAAAAGGCGGCGTCGGTCCAATCCTCGGGCGCATCGGACAGCGAGCACTGGATGTAATACCTGCTGAGGTTGTCGTTGCGCATTGAGCACAGTGCGAAGCCACGGTTCGAACCGGCATAAATCAGTTCATGATTAACCGGAGGTGTTTCCGACAGAACGCCCAGCCAGCCGAACGGGTAGAGTTTTTCGTACTCCTTTCGGACGGTCAGAGGAATGGCTTGACGGCTCACACCGTGGAAGCCGTCGCACCCGGCAACAAAGTCACAGTCGACGCGGTGTTCGGTTCCGTCCACCACATAGGTTACATAGGGTGCATCACTGTCGGCTTGGTGAATCTGGACGTCCTCAGTGTCGAAAACAATCTTTCCATCCATCGCCTCTCGCGCTTCGTACAGATCACGCGTGACTTCGGTTTGGCCGTAAACAACGACATGGCTGCCGGTCAATTCCTTGAAGTTAATGCTGAACTGAGACTCGCCATAAGAAATAACAGTGCCGTCGTGAACAAAGCACTCTTTGTCCATACGCTCCGCCACACCGGCCTCGCGCATCAAATCAACAAAGCCGACTTCCAAAATACCGGCACGGATACGACCCAGAACGTAGTCCTTGGTTTTTCGCTCCAATACGACCGTATCGATACCCTTGCGATGTAGCAGCTGACTAAGAAGAAGCCCGGACGGGCCACCGCCGATAATGGCGACCTGAGTACGCATTGTTTCCTCCGAGAAATTCCTTAGCAACATATTGAATGCTTGAATTTGCAAAGTAAAATGAAGAAAAATCGAATTTAATTACCAAAAAAGGAAAGTAAATGATCGACCGCCGTATCAAGTTCCGTCACATTCAGTGTTTCATCGAAATCTGCCGGGAGAGAAGCTTCAAGATTGCGGCTGAGAAGCTATTTCTGACTCAACCAGCCATATCCAAGACGTTAAAGGAGCTTGAAGACATCATGGGAACGACTCTGTTAACGCGTAATCGTGCAGGCGTCGGACTGACGCGTCAGGGTGAGGTGTTTCTGCATTTTGCAGAAATGTCGCTTGCGGCGCTACAACAGGGTTTGACCGGAGTTGAGCAGGTAGGAGTGCAGGGCAAGACCCGGCTTTCGGTGGGTGCCTTACCCTCCGTCGCCGCTCGTCTGATGCCGGTAGTGGCCGCCGATTTCGCGGAGTTGGCGTCCAATACGACCCTGCGTATTATGGATGGCCCGCACGGGTATTTGATGGAGCGTCTTCGTATTGGAGACTTGGATTTGGTGATTGGGCGATTGGGGCGTCCGGAAACAATGCAAGGCATATCGTTTACACAACTCTATGAAGAACGCGTGCAATTTGTAGTGCGCGCGGGACATCCCCTGCTTGACGTTCCGGACATAAAACGAATTGGCGAATGGCAGGTGATTTTCCCCTCTGAAGGATCGGCCATTCGACCTTTAGTAGAGAGGTATCTGATCGCGCACGGTGTTGGAAAAATCGACAATCGCATCGAAACGGTGTCGGGCGCTTTTGGCCGGGTTTATACCCGTCGCTCTGACGCTATCTGGATCATATCGGCTGGGGTTGTTGCCAATGAAATCGCCGATGGCAAACTTGTAGCATTGCCCTTTAACACGTCCATCACCCGTGGTCCGGTGGGTTTAATGCACCGGCCTGACGAGTTGCTTTCGCCTCAGGCACAGGTTTTTAGTATCGCGGTCAATAACGCCCTGGACAAAATGGGGCTGGAGTGTTGAACCTATGAGGGGCTTTCAGGGCCAGTCCGCAAAGCCTCGGCGTAGCTCGCCTAGATCTTCCCCATCAGGGCGAGAAACGATTGCGCGGTAGGCGCCAGGGGACATGTCCGTGCGCCGCTTGAAAAAGTGGCTAAAGCGACTGGCATCCGGGAAGCCCAGATCCTCTGCGATTTTTTTTAAAGGAAAACCAGAGTTTTCCAGCCGGGCTTTTGCTTCGGCGGTCAGGCGTTCATGCACCAGTTCCGCCGGGCTGCGGCCCGTCTCGCGTTTACAAATACGGTGCAACCGATCGTATGCGATGCCGAGATCATCGGCATAAGTCGCGACCTGCCAATGGTCGCGATAGTGCAGTTCGACTAGGTGTCGAAATCGACGCAAGAGATCGGTTTGCTCAGCCTTGTTGGTCTGTGACTTTGGGCTGTGGACCCTTAATGCTCCGATGAGCATCAACCTCAGAAAAGCGGCCATGGACATCGGGGACTGATTATTGGTGTTGTTGATTTCGCTCACCAACCAATCGCAAAGCGCCACAATCTGTCCCAATATCCGCGTATCGGACAGTTGCGCCTGGAATGGTTTTTCAATCAGCATCCGGAGGTGAACAGATTCTGACCTTGCCCCGATTGCATCCAGAACGATGGTGTCACTAAGCCCAAACATCCACGCCTGAGAACCGGCGCCAAGATTGATCGTCGTATGATAGTTTTGCGGCCAGAAACAAAGAGCAGGTGCTGAGAGCTCAGTGCCAGTTTCATCAAATTTCAGCTGTCCGCGCTCGAGAAACAACAAGGCACTAAAGCTATCCGGGAATCGGTGGCGAATCGTGCGGTCATGAAGGGCTTCAGGCTCTTCCTGTACGGAAGCGTATCGTTCATTCATCAGTTTTGCGCCAGATAGTCACAATAAATGCCCAGAAATTTACATTTAATGAGATTATACTTCGCGCATAATGATTGGCAAGGGAGACCGGGATAGACCCGGTAACACTTAAATGACCTCAGTATCGACAATAACCAACCTCGAAGACGGGCCGGTAATTGAGCACATCAATCCGGCAACCGGGCAGAAGTTGAGCGCGGAGCAGGCCGTCACCGCAAACGATTGCCGCAGATTTGCTGGGCAGGCTGCTTCCGCCTTTCCGGCGTGGTCGGCACAGCCAATCCAGGCGCGCGCGCAGTTTCTGAAAGCTGTTGCTGGCGCAATCGAAGAAAAGGCTGAACTCTTTCGTATCGCGATGGCTGAGGAGTTGGGAATGCCGGCGGAATGGGCTCGCCATAACGTGGTTTTTGCCGCTGAAATCTTGCGCGAAGTTGCATCGTATCAAGATAGGTTCAACCAGCATGAACCCATTCCTGATCACAGGGGTTATTCCAGCCGCGCGGAAAGAGTGCCCTGCGGCGTTTGCCTGGGGATCGCGCCATGGAATGCACCCTTGATCCTTGGTGTCAGAGCCATCGCGGCACCTTTGCTGTGCGGAAACACAGTTCTGCTGAAAGGCAGCGAGTTTGCACCAAGAACGTTTCGACTGCTCGGTGACACGTTGCAGGAAGGGGGTATTCAGGAGGAGGTTGCACGCGTGCTGCTGACACGCCCTGAAGACAGCGAGGAGATTGTTGAGGCACTGATTGCTTCACCAGTTGTCCGGCGTGTGAACTTCACAGGTTCAACACGGGTTGGACGGCGGGTTGCCGAGCTTTGCGCAACACATCTCAAGCGCTCCCTTCTCGAACTGGGGGGACAGGCGGTGATGATCGTTTTAGACGATGCCGATCTGGATGCTGCGGCAGATGCAGCGCTATGGGGCGCATATGTCAATCAGGGGCAGGTCTGCATGTCCACTGAACGCCTAGTCGTCAACGAGACTGTGGCGGACGAGTTGGTTCAAAAAATTGAGCAGGGGCGCCGGGCGCTCAAACTGGGAAATCCGATAGATGAGACCACTCAGGTTGGTCCTGTGATCAGCACTGCAGCGGCCGAGCGGCATTCGGGGCTGATTGGCGACGCAATCGGAAAAGGCGCGACATTGATCGGCGGCGGGCAAGCACGAGGCGCCTTCTTTGAGCCTGCGCTTATAGATTGTGTCGAACCTGAGATGCGGCTTTATCAGGAGGAGGTTTTCGGCCCGATCCTTTCGGTAACCCGCGTCCGTAACGATCTGGAGGCGGTTACCGTCGCCAATGACAGTGAATATGGCCTGTCTTCCGCAGTATTTGGTCGCGATATCAAACGTGCGGAAAGCATCGCCAGGCGTCTTCATACTGGTATTTGCCACATCAACAGCCCCACGATCGATGACAACCCCCACGCTCCATTCGGTGGCGTAAAGTCCAGCGGCTATGGCCGCTTTGGTGGTCGCTGGGCGCTGGATGAATTCACCGAACTCCGCTGGATCACGAGTAAGAGTTCACCTTGAAACAAAATCTCTATGGAAACGGGAGATAACACAATGACCTTTGACCTATCACGTCGCAACCTGTTTATGGGAGCAGGAGCCGCCTTGGGCAGTTTTGCATTGGGCAGGGGCCAGGCACTGGCCCAATCATCGACACCTCTGAAGGTCGGCTTTATCAGCCCGATTTCCGGACCTCTTGCAGGCTTTGGCCAGACCGACGGATACGTTTTGCAACAGGCGCGCGAGGCTCTGACCAGCGGCGTAACGATCAATGGTCAAGGCTACGCTGTCGAAATCCTCGATCGCGACACTCAGTCAGACCCTGCCCGCGCCGGTCAGCTGGCGCGTGACCTGATCAATAACGATGGCGTCGACATCATGATCGCCGTGTCGACACCAGAGACAATCAACCCTGTCTCTGATGCCTGCGAAGCAGCCGGCGTGCCTTGCATCTCGACCGTGATGCCCTGGGAGGCCTGGTATTTTGGTCGCGGCGCGAAGCCGGGAGAGCCTTCGCCATTCAAGTATTCCTACCATTTCGGCTTCGGCGTGGATGAGTTTTATCAGGCCTATATTTCCCAATGGGATCTGGTGGAAACTAATAAAAAAGTCGGTGTGATGTATCCCAACGATGCCGACGGTAACGCCATTCGCGCGGTTCTAGCCCCGAAACTGGCCGAAGCGGGCTACACCATCATTGATCCGGGTGCATATGAAACGGGTACAACGGACTATTCGCAGCAAATCCGTTTGTTCCGTGAAGAAGGCGTAGAAATCTTTAACACCTTCCCGATCCCACCGGACTTTGCCGCATTCTGGAGGCAGGCTGCCCAGCAGGGCCTTCACCGTCAGGTCAAGATTGTGCAACTCGCCAAGACGGGTCTGTTTCCCTCGGACATCGAAGCACTTGGCGGATTGGGCAACAACATGTCTTCGGCGTGTTACTGGCACCGAGATTTCCCCTACACCTCGCCGACGACTGGCCTGACTGGTGCGGATTTGTGCGATGGCTATGAAGCTGCCACTGGAAAGCAATGGACCCAGCAACTGGGTGCCTCGCTGTCGGCAATCGACGTGGCTATGGCAGCCCTGACAGCCGCAGGTAATCCTAAAGACAAAGAGGCGGTCGCAGAAGCGCTGCCGACACTCAAAGCCGACAGCATTGGTGGCGTGGTCGATTTCAACTCTGGCCCGGTGAAGAACGTCGCCAATGGTCCGATCATCGGAACACAATGGCAGGCCTCTGACATTGGGAAGCACAGCTTTGACTATGTGATCACCGAAAATGCCACCGACACCAATGTTCCGGTAACGGGCGAACTGCGTCCCTATAACGCATGAGGCCCAGTATGACGTCCTCTTCCTCGATACTGCGCTCGGAGGGCATCGCTATGTCCTTTGGCGAATACAAAGTGCTCCAGGACATTTCACTCGATCTGGCGGGAGGTGAAATCGTTGGAATTCTCGGTCCGAACGGTGCGGGCAAGACAACGTACATGAACCTGCTCACGGGCGCTCTACTGCCGACGGGTGGTTGTGTGCACTTGATGGGAGAGGACGTCACCCAACTTGACACCGCCGAACGCTGTCGTCGCGGACTGGCGCGAACCCATCAGGTTCCAAAGCCCTTCAGTCATATGACGGTGTTTGAAAACGTGCTGGTGGCAGTGAACCACGGCCGCACAACCCATGCCGAAGATCCGATTGACGAAGCCTGGGCTGTTCTTGAGGAAACTGGGCTGGCTCACGTCGCCAATCGGCCCGCTGAAACGCTTGGTTTACTGGATCGCAAAAGGTTGGAGCTGAGCCGAGCTCTGGCGACGGATCCCAAAGTGTTGTTGCTGGATGAGATCGGTGGGGGTTTGACCGACACTGAAGGAGACGCATTGGTCGCTTTGGTCAAATCCATTCATGCGCGCGGCGTTACCATCGTGTGGATCGAACACATCATGCGTCTCCTTCTGGAAACCTGCACGCGGCTGGTCTGCATGGCCGAAGGCCGGGTGCTGGCCGACGGCAATCCGCAGGATGTGGTCAACGCACCGGAAGTTCAGATTGCTTATTTCGGAGCCGCTGCATGAGTACCCTTGAAATACAAGATATTCACGCACATCATGGACAGTTGAAAGCGGTGCATGGCGTGTCGCTTTCAGTGCGCCCCAGCGAAATGATGTTCCTGCTTGGCGCCAATGGCGCTGGAAAGACCACGTTTCTGCGTTCGGTCGCGGGTGATCACAAGGCAACGTCGGGCCGTGTGGTTCTGTCCGGAGTGGATGTGTCGAATCTGTCCGCCCATCATCGCGCCCGTTCGGGCCTTTCGCTAGTGCCCGAGGGACGTAGACTGTTCCCGAAAATGAGTGTCCGTGAAAACCTGATGCTGGGAACCTCCACATCGCGGGAAGGGCCGTGGAATATCGAGGCGATATACGAAGCGTTCCCCAACCTTGCCAAGCTCGACCGATCCCCGGCCGGTAAACTGTCGGGTGGTGAGCAACAAGCGGTGGCCATAGGGCGCGCCCTCTTGGGAGACCCGGTTGCAATCATGCTGGACGAAGTGTCGTTGGGCCTTTCGCCAGCAGCCGTTGAATTCGCCTATGAAACATTGCTGAGGCTGCGCGAGATGGGGCTGGCCCTGCTGATTGTCGAGCAGGACCTGAACAGGGCACTGTCTTTGGCCGACGAACTGGTCGTGGTGTGCGAAGGCCATGTCACCCTAAAAACAAAACCCAAGGACACCAATCTGGAACAGCTCGCGTCTGCCAGCTTTGGCCATGAAGAAGGTGAGCGCCAATGACTTCGCAATTGATCACGGCCATCCTGCTGGGTGGTTACTATGCCGTTCTGGCCACCGGGTTGGCCTTTATGTACTCGGTTATGAATATAATCAACCTTGCCCATGGCGCGCTGATCGTACTCGCGGCTTACGGTTTATGGCTTCTTGGCGATAGCTTTGGGCTGCCGTTGCCTGTCGGAATCGTCGTCATGGCGGCAGTCATGTTCGGTGTCGGAATCATCATGCACCGTGGTGTGCTGTCGCGCGCTTCGGGAGGTGGCGAACTTCTACCGATCCTCGCAACGTTTGGATTGTCTATCATTCTCGAAAACCTGATGTTTCAGACGTTCGGTGCAGACAGCCTTTCGCTGGCACCGCTGGTCGGAGACCTGAGCTGGGCGTCTTTTGAACTTCCCGGTTCTATCTTCATCGGCAAACTCAGCGTCTACATCCTGATTACTGCCTTTGTGGTCGTTGCCGGGCTGGAATGGATGCTGCGCCACACCACGCTTGGCCATCGCATACAGGCCGTCAGTCAGGATCGGGCGACCGCATCCTTGCTGGGCATCGATACTTCTCGAACTGCTGCCATCGCGACTGGCATCGCTCTCGCCACAGGTGTGATAGCTGCCGCCGCAATGGGATTGCGCAGTGCCTGGGGCCCCTATGGAGGGTCAGCTCAATTGCTGTTTGCCTTTGAAGCCGTTGTAATCGGTGGCCTGGGGTCGCTGTGGCGCGTCATGGCGGGTGCCATGATACTGGCCTTTGCGCAATCTCTGGCGGCCATGATCCACCCGCAGGGTTTCCTGATCGGCGGACACCTCGCGTTTCTTGCGGCCGTGTTTATCCGACTTCGTGGAGGATCATTCAACCTCAAAACCCTGTTGGGCCTGAACCGAAAAGGAGCAATGGTATGACTTCTGCGCGTCTGACTGTTTCGCGCGGCGGCCCAACGGCGCGCATGACTATGGCACTGCTCGTTATCGTGGCAATTGTGATAGCTGTCGTCCCCTTCGTACTAGGCGTCGGAGGCGCAGGTCGTGCCGTGGCACTTTTGGTCTACATTCTACTTGCTGTCATGTGGAATGCGCTCGCTGGTTTTGCCGGGTTGGTGTCTATCGGGCAGACCTTGTTTTTTGGCCTTGCCGCTTATACGACCATTCGCCTGTCGGACGCAGGCTTGGACCCGTATCTGGCGATTCTGGCATCAATTGCGATTGGCGCTGGGTTGGGCTGGGTAACATCGCTGTTCATGCTCACTCTAAAAGATGGCGAGTTCGCAATCGGTATGTGGGTTCTATCATCGCTGGCGCATCTTTGCGTGAACCTCGATCCGCTTATTCAGGGCGAAACCGGGATCTCACTGATCCAGATGAATGTCTATGATATCCAGACCCGATCAGCGATCACGCTATGGCTGGCGTTGGCCGTGACGATTGCCATATTTGTCGCGCTGATAGTGCTGCTGAGATCACGCATGGGGGCTGCAATCACCGCCATTCGGGATGACGAGCTTGGCGCACGTTCCATTGGCGTGAACGTGATGCGCACCAAAAGGATCGTGTTTGTTCTGGCAGCCACTGGCACGGCAGCAGCTGGGGCGCTGTGGCTGGCATCTGCCTCAAATTTTCAACCGCGCGCGTTCTTTGGCGTGCACTGGACTGCTTACATGCTCTTCATGGTGCTCGTCGGTGGTCTGGGTCGGATCGAAGGCGCCCTTATTGGCGCGGTGTTGTTCTTCGTGATCGAGACTTGGTTCGGAGCCTATGGTGCCTGGTACCTTGTCGGATTGGGTGCCATTGCGGTGTTGTTCGCTCTATTCTTGCCCAAAGGACTTTGGGGCTGGATTGGCCCTCGTCTGCCGGGGGAGGCCATCCCCACCGGCTATATTGTCAATCGCAAATTCTAACGGGAGAAACCCTGATGTTGGCAGGAAAAAAGATCATCGTAACAGGCGTATCGTCCGGCATTGGTGAAGAAACCGCCCGCGTTCTAAAAGCCCAGGGGGCAATGGTCATCGGTGTAGACCGCAACACTCCACGTGTTGAGGTGGACGCGTTTCAACAGGTAGATTTAACTGATGAGGCAGCACTCGATGCACTGATCGAAGAGCTGAAGGGTGTGAAGGCGGACGGGTTGGCAAACATTGCAGGTGTTCCACCGACTGCGCCGGTTGAGGTGGTGATTGCCGTCAATCTGGTGGCTCTGAAACGGTTGACGCTTGGTCTGGTTGACAGCCTTGCTGACAACGCCTCGATCGTGAATCTTGCCTCGCTGGCGGGAATTGGCTGGGAAGGCGAGATCGCAAAAATTCAGGCGGTGGCCAATCTGGATCATGCAGGCGTTGCCGATTTCTGCGCTAACAATGGCATCACTGCCGAGAATAGCTATTTTTTCAGCAAACAGGCTCTGGTGGCCTGGACACATGAAAATCGTTGGACGTGGCGTGACCGTGGTATCCGCATGAACTCGGTCAGCCCAGGGCCTGTCGAGACTCCAATTCTTGGCGACTTTCTCGAAACTCTGGGTGAACGGGCCGAGGAAGATATGAAGATCATGGATCGCCCGGGGACACCTCAGGACATCGCTCCCGTCGTCGCATTCTTGCTGTCTGACGGATCGGTGTGGCTGCGGGGTATCGATATTGCATCTGACGGTGGCATGCGAGCCCATATCGACGCGACATCAAACGGAATTTCGTAAGACTTCAGGAGTATTCAAAATGGCAATTTCAATGTTGATCGGCGGCGTTGACGCCGCCGCGCAGGATGGGCGTGTCTTCGAGCGTCTTGATCCAGTAACAGGTGACATCGCAACTACTGCTCCGGCAGCGTCAGTTGCGGATGCGAAGGCTGCAGCTAAGGCCGCGGGCGAAGCCTTTCCCACCTGGTCAAAAACCAGTCCGGCAGAGCGTCGCGGATTATTGCTGAAGGCTGCGGATGTTCTTGAAGGATTGACATCTGAAATAATCGCCACAGCGACAAAGGAAACCGGCGCAACCGCGCCCTGGACCGGGTTCAACTGCATGCTGGCGGCGAGCATTTTGCGCGAGGCGGCTTCGATGACGACACAGATCACCGGAGAGATCATTCCGGCCAATAAACCCGGGACCCTTTCGATGGCCCAACGCAAACCCTTGGGTGTGTGCCTTGGTATTGCGCCCTGGAATGCGCCAATTATTCTGGGGACCCGTTCGGTCGCGATGGCAATTGCCTGTGGCAACACGGCGATTTTGAAAGCATCCGAAATGTGCCCGGCAACACATCTCGCAATCGGTGAAGTGTTTCGGCAGGCGGGTTTCCCGGATGGTGTGCTTAATGTCATCACCAACGCTCCAGAAGATGCTGCGGACGTCGTAGCGGCGTTGATCGCCACACCAGAAGTTCGCCACATCAACTTCACCGGATCGACAGGTGTCGGCCGCATCATCGCTAAGAAGGCCGCCGAGAATCTGAAACCGGTTTTGCTGGAACTGGGTGGAAAGGCCCCTATGGTTGTGTTGGACGACGCGAATATCGAAGGTGCGGTTAACGGCGCAGCCTTCGGAGCCTTCATGAACCAGGGCCAGATCTGCATGTCGACCGAGCGCGTTATCGTGCACGAGGGTATCGCGGACAAGTTCATTGAGGCGTTCGCGGCAAAGGCAAATTCACTGCCTGCCGGCGATCCGCGCGAAAAGGTTGTCTTGGGATCTCTTGTCACCCCTGAGTCTGCCAAAAAAATGGAAGAGATCATTGCAGATGCAACCGCCAAGGGCGGGAAAGTCATCGCCGGTGGCGGTCGGAATGGTTCGATTGTCGAGGCGACGCTGATCGATGGTGTGTCGCCCGAGATGACCATCTATGCAGAAGAGAGCTTTGGTCCGGTAAAGCCGATAATTCGCGTGAAAGATGACGAGGAAGCAATCCGGGTGGCAAATGATACCGCCTATGGTTTGTCGGCTTCAGTATATAGCTCGAACATCCAGCGCGCGATGTCTGTGGCGGATCGGATCGAAAGTGGTATCTGCCACATTAATGGTCCCACCGTGGGCGATGAGGCCCAGATGCCATTTGGGGGCGTCAAGGACTCCGGCTATGGTCGGTTTGGCGGCAAAGCTGCCATCGACGCATTTACCTCAATTCGCTGGGTGACCATTGAGGATCCGCACCAGCAATACCCATTCTGAGGAAGTTACCATGGCAAATCTCGAAGAAAACAAGCGTAACGTCTCCGCGTTCTACGAAATGATGTTCAATGACTGCAAGCCACGTGAAGCAATCGAAACTTATGTGGGTGATGACTACATCCAGCACAATCCAGAAGTCGTGTCGGGGAAAGAGGGGTTCATTTCCTATTTCGAGGAAATGGCGCGTGATTATCCTGGCAAGCGCGTTGAAATCAAATGCGCGCTGGCCGAGGGTGACAAGGTAGTACTACACTGTCACCAAGTCTGGCCTGATTCCCTTGAATATGCCGGGATCGATATTTTCCGGTTGGATGACAATGGCAAGATTGTCGAGCACTGGGATGTGCTGCAAGTCATTCCCAAGATCAGTAAACATGACAATGGCATGTTCTGAGTGCCGGTAGGTTTCAAAAACTTCCTGAAGTGGCCGTTTCATGACCGATAGACCCGCGGAAACGCCGAAAAACCCGAGACACCGATGGCTAAGGATCGGACATCCCGTTATCTTTAAGTCTTCTTAAGAGCGTGAATGACGTTCTTAGCCTCTTTCTGGCCGCTTTTGTGGGCTCCTGCGACCGTTGCCCATTCGCTTGGACTGCAGGCCTCACCAGCAAACCAAATACGGCCTCCGACTGGTTGCCTTAGAACACGCCGAAGATGCTGCGCGCCCGGCTTGGCAGAGGCGTAGGACCCACGGGTCAATGGGTCTCTACCCCAATTGGTCGCCTTGGCCTTTTGTAGCGCATTTCCGACCTTTGAGCCATACATTGCGCGCAAACGAGAAACGGCAAAGTCAATGGCTGCTTGGTCCCCTTGTTTTTCAATTTCCCAAGCAAAGTCCCCGCCGAAATCAGCTAGCGTCAGCGTTGACCCTGAAACGTTGGTCAAAAAACCGACCCCGCCAGGGTCGTCCGCTCCGATCTGATATGTCAAAAAGGTATCCGGTTGGGCGCCAAAGATGTTTGACTTAAACTCAAGTGCTACATGGTTGTAGAGACCCATTGAGATTCCGTCGAATGCTTCTTGTTTGATCACAGGGAGCGCGGGCAAGAAACGGATTCCATTGGCTGCCAATACGCCGGTGGATACTGTTACAATACATGCCTTCGCACGAATACTACCCCTGTTCGTATCGATTGTGACGCCCTTCCCTCCCCATCGAATGGTCTTTGCCATCGTTTGCAACTGAACAGGGACTCCTCGCGCGCTGTGCTGCCAGAGCCTGCCGAAGCCTTCTTTGCAAAACCAGTCGACGCCGCCCTCACCGGTGTACCAGTCCGAGCACGAGAAGTCTCTCAGGTCCTTTCCCATCTCATAAGGACCGGCCTGAAACTGCGCCGTGCGATCCCATTCGCCCGTCTTTGGCGCAACGGATGCTGCGCTGACATCTTTGCCTGCCTCGCCCGCTGCTTCGATTGCGGAGACAAGAGCGGTTGACGCTGTTTCGTATGCTGACTGTTCCTCAGGTTTGGCCGGCCTGTTTCCAACAAACAGGACCTCATTGTCTGGAGCCTTGTAGAGCGAGAAGCCATTTTTCTTCCCGTAGCGCACAAATGGGTTGTTTGCCCCATTATGAAGCCAATGTGCGCCGGTATCGTAAGGTGTGTTGAATGACGACGTATCGGTGTAAATCCTGCCTCCGATGCGACGGTTGGCTTCCAAAACAACGACGTCGACCCCGCCTGCGATCAGTTTTCGTGCTGCTGCGATACCAGCTGCACCCGCACCAATGACCACAACCTCAGGATTGTTTGATGCCGCATTTGCAGTCGCACCTGTCGCCGCGAAAGCTGATGCAGCCGCAAGAAATTGTCTTCGGTCTAGCTGAACCACGATGCTCTCCCAATAAGCTTTATCTCTGAGCATTACTGCCACTTCGGCCAAAGAACGATGTCAAATACGTCTCCACACCGGGAGCTTTTTGGCACCTATACGTTCTGTGCGCTTTGTTGAATGATATCGTCGAAGGCTTTGGGAATTTGGATGTCTTACGACAGGTTAGTTTTCTTTGCTTGGTCCACAATCCGCTCGATACAGGTTTCGGCGATATGGCTAGTGACCTTACCTTTTGGGCGAATAATCCAATAGGTTCCGCCATCAAATTCCAGGTCCGTCACGCGCAAAAGAGCAGAGGACTTCAAATAAGGTTCAACCAGGAACGGGTTCACCAAAGCTATCCCCTGATCGGCAAGGGCAGCATCCACGACCTGAGACGCTGACGAAAAAACGAGCTGTGTCGCGCGCTGACTGACTAACCCGTGATCTTCAAAGAACATATCCCACCAGCCACCAAAATCTTCATCCAAGCAGTCCGCGCCATAGAGGTCTTCGATACCATCAAACGGCCCGTGTTCTTGAAGGTACTTTGGTGACGCGACCGGAAAGACCTTTGGATGAGCGAGAGGCTCAAGCCTGCCTGCGAACTCGGCCCGCGAGCCATATCCTATTCCAAAATCTGCCTCCCCCGACAACACGGCGTCAAAACTGTCATCGGCAGTAATCACGATCCGCGCATTGGGCAGATCACTTGTGAGCTCTCGCAGCCGAGGTCCTAGCCATTTCGAAGCAAGGCCGGGTACCGCAACAATTCGGACGAATCGTGCCTGCCCTTCCGCCTCAAGCTCGGCAGTAGCACGGCTAATCATCCGGAGAGCTTTGGAAATCGTAGCGTGGTAGTAGCGACCCTCTTCGGTCAACTCCACACCCCTACTCTTGGTTGCGAATAGCTCCACGCCGATACGCTGCTCAAGTAGCCGTACATGCCGTCCAACAACGCCATGAGAGACGTTCATCGCCTCTCCTGCTGCACGAAAACCACCATGGCGCGCTGCTGCATCAAAGGCCTTGATGGCGTTCAAAGGGGGAAGTTTCGGTTCTCTCATTGGAGTCAAAAAGTATCCAAAGCGGAAGAATAACTCAAGTTGTTGAATTCACGTTGGCACGTAACGTGAAAAAAACCGGCCAACCTAGGGGGCGCAATTGTTAACGAAACCTGAGAACAACAGCGAGTTAGACAGCTTCCGGAACGCGCATCCAGATGTGCAGTTCGTGGACGCTATTCTGTTCGATCTTGCCGGAAAACCTATTGGCAAGCGCTATCCGATCAAAGACCTTCAAAGCCTCTATAAAAGCGGCACACAGTTCTGCGCGGGCGCAACAATGCTGGATGTAGTAGGTGAATGCCATGATGTCTTCGGCATAGGGTTTTCCGATGGTGATCCAGATGCGGTTTGTATGCCGATCGTTGGGTCGCTCAAGCCAGTACCATGGTCTGACAACGCCCTGGCCCAGTGCCTCATCGAAATGAAGAACGATGCGGATCCTTTGGGATGGTGGTTCGATCCAAGGTCCATTCTCAAGCGGGTCTTGGCGCGGTTTGCCGAGCTTGATCTGACGCCAGTGATCGCCTGTGAATTGGAGTTTTATCTCATTGCTCCTTCACGTGACGACGCTGGATTAATTCAGTCTCCCTGTTCTCCATTAACAGGGCGAGTTAACGAAGCACCCAGGGTCCTGAGCTTTGAAAAACTTGATGAATTTGGCAGTTTTTTGCGGGACGTCGACGCAGTTTGCGAGGCTCAGGGCATTCCCGCTGGCGCCGCCAGTAGCGAGTATGGACGCGGGCAATATGAAGTCAACTTAGCCCATACAAACGACGTAGTATCTGCCTGTGATCAGGCTCTACTGCTGCGGCGAGCAGTCCGCGGCGTTGCACAGCAACATGGATACGATGCGACATTCATGTCTTACCCATTTATCGGCCAATCCGGCAATGGAATGCATATCCATCTCAGCGTGCTGGACGGGTCTGGTCGAAACATTTTTGGCGGTGTTGAGGAAGTAGGGCAAAACAGCCTTGGTCACGCGATCGCCGGCCTCCAACAGACGATGTACGAGTGCTTCGCGTTTTTTGCTCCGAATGTGAATGCCTATCGGCGCTTTACGCCCGACAATTTCGTACCCGTCAATAATTCTTGGGACCACAATAACAGATCTGTTGCCTTCCGCGTACCCCACTCAATGGATACAGCGCGTCGGATCGAACACCGCGTCGCTGGTGCTGATGCCAACCCCTACCTCGTTGTTGCGGCGATCCTAGCAGGCATTCACCAAGGACTCACTCAGAAGCTGTCCGTGACCGACAAACAAACAGGAAATGCTGGTGCCGAGGTCGACCCGCAGATGCCCACACGACTGTGGACAGCACTCGAAAAGATGCGCGGCTCAGAATTCTTGAAAGAGTATTTTGGCGGGAACTATCCGGCTGCTTATGCCGATATCAAATCAGCGGAACTCGACTCCTATTTCTCAGAAATTACGGAACGCGAATACGACTGGTATCTTTGAGGTTTGAAATGAATAAGCTCAAAGACGTCTATCACAGAGATACCTACCAGTTTGGGGAGCTACCAGACAGCTATTGGGGGTCAACGTCGCATATCCCAGATTTCCCCAACCTCCAGGAAGATTTGGAGGCCGACGTAGCCATTATTGGCGGCGGAATAACCGGCTTGGTTTCTGCGCTCAAACTCGCAAAGCAATATGGCAAGAAAGTTGCCGTACTTGAGGCAGGCCGCGTTGGATGGGGCGCATCGGGGCGCGCCGGAGGCTTCAATTCCGGCATGGCAAGTAAGCTGTCGCTTGAGGGAATGTGCACAAAATATGGGATTGATGCCGCTAGAAATTTTGCTGATCAACAATATCGTGCGACTGAACTGATCTACGAACTCGCCCGCGACGAAGGCATCGATATTGAAGCCACTGGTGATGGCGTTGTCGTTGCTGCGACCTCCAAACGCGCCGCTTTGGATCTTCAGATGCAACCTAAGGTCCATGAGGCAATTGCAGGAAAAGAGGTCGAGTATCTCAGCGAAGCTGAATTCAAATCTCGGATTCACAGCGGCGATTTCGTTTGTGGGGGGCTCCATATTCACGGTGGTGGTGGCATTCACCCGCTAAAGTACACCGTAGGTTTGGCCAGAGCTGCAGCCCGCAATGGCGCACAGCTGTATTGCAACTCGCGCGTGCTGGATTGGTGCAAGGTTGGGAAACAGCATGTCCTAAGAACCGCTGAAGGTTCGATCAGTGCGAACCGCGTAATTGTCGCGACAAACGCGTATACTTCGGATCACCTAAACTCAGAGTTTAACCGCCGAGTCTTGCCATTGATATCAAGCATTCTTGTTACCAGACCACTGGAACACTCGGAGCTTGAGCGCGCAGGTTTCAAATCTACAACGCCGGTCTATACGTCCAACAACAAATTGTTTTACTACCGACTGTTGCCAGACAATCGTTTTCTGATCGGTGGGCGTGGCGATACAATCGGTAGCCGGGCAGCAAGGGCGCGCAAGGCGGATTGGCTGAACACGCAGTTTCGAAGGATGTTCCCCTGCTGGAAACATGTCGATGTGTCATATCAATGGGATGGATTGGTTTGTGTGACGCGGCGCGGCGTTCCGGCGCTGGGTTGCCTTCCGAGTGATCCAAGCATCGGTTACGCGCTAGGTTGCCATGGAAGCGGGCTTAACAACGCTACTTGGATGGGCATCGAACAAGCCCGTATCATGGCATCGGACGATCCCGAAAAAGATGCACTACGCCTGCCAGAAATCGTTCGAAAACTGCCCCCTCGTATCTATGGACCAAGACGTTCCACCATCAACGCGGCTTTGCTGGCCTATTCGGCAATAGATGCTTGGAGCAACCGTCCGCTTTGGGCGGGCGGCAAGGATTCAAGGCAACGACAGCGACCGAATGCTTGCGTTGCGACCAATACAAACAGGTCAACAAACCAAGCAGGGAGTAAAAAATGAAACGAACCGTCTACCACCTGAGCGCCATCGCATTTTGCCTGAGCACTGCATCGGCAAGCGCGGAAGGCCAAGTGCTACATGTTTATAATTGGTCGGATTACATTGGCGAAACTACTGTTCAAGAATTCACTGATCAAACCGGAATCGACGTAGTCTACGATTTCTATGAAAGCAACGAGGTCTTGGAAGCCAAGTTGTTGGCGGGAAGTTCCGGATATGACGTCGTTGTTCCATCAGGTGATTTCTTGCAGCGGCAGGCAGCTATCGGCATCTTTCAACCACTGGACAAAAGCAAAATCCCAAATTGGGAAAACCTAGATCAAACCATTATGAACTCTGCAGCTGTCTATGACCCAGGCAACACTCATGCGATTGTTTGGGCTTGGGGTACAACTGGCATTGGCTACAATGTTGATATGGTGCGCGAGCGGCTGGGCGATGACTATGTCGTGAACTCGTGGGATCTCGTTTTCAAGCCGGAGATCATCGCAAAGTTGGCCGATTGCGGCGTCATGTTCTTGGATTCTCCGACCAATGTGATGCCAACTGCACTCAATTACCTGGGATTAAATCCCAACTCCACAAGCAAAGAGGACTTGGAAGCCGCCGCCGATCTTTTGAGTTCTGTGCGACCTCACGTAAGAGCGTTCGACTCCGCGCAGTACTTGAACGATCTGGCATCTGGTGAGATTTGCGCGGCAATCGGGTGGAACGGCGACGTATTCATTGCCCAAGCGCGCGCCGAAGAGGCCGGGAGTGACGTGAACATCTCCTATGTAATTCCGAATGAGGGTGCCTATCAGTGGATGGATATGATGGCCATTCCGGCTGACGCCCCCAATCCCGAAGCGGCACATGCCTTCATCAACTTTGTTCTAGAGCCGAAAGTTGGAGCCGATTTCACGAACACTATCTGGTATGCGAACGCCAACGAGGCCGCGATCCCACTTATTGACAAGGATATCCTCTCAAACACCGGGATTTTCCCAAGCGTAGAAGCCAAATCCAAGCTTTGGGCGAACCAAGTGAAAGACAAGAAGACCGATCGATTGCTGACACGTCTTTGGACTGAAATCAAAACCAATAAGTAGTCTGAAGCTGGCTGGCGCTCACGTGAAAAAAGGGCGCCAGTCGATCGGTCCACAACCAGAAATCTTGTCTTCGGAGATATGGCGTGATGCGTACAAATAGAGATCTCAAGTTTTTCATTGGCGGCGAATGGGTAGACCCCCATGGAAAAAAATGTCTCGTCGTCGAAAACCCTGCTACCGAAGACGCTATTACCTCTATCTCGCTTGGAACAGAGGAAGACGTTGATAATGCAGTGGAATCTGCAAACACCGCTTTCGAAGAATTTTCGAACTGGACCGTGCAGGAACGGATTTCGCTTCTAAGGAAGATCAGAGTTGTATTCGAAAAACGTGCTCCAGACATGGCGCGTGTGATTACCGCAGAACTCGGAGCGCCCATCGATCTTTCTAAGAGTGCACAAGTTCCTGTCGGGTTAGGTCATTTGGACGGAATTCTGGCAGCTTTGGAACATCTCAAATTCAAAGAGGACCTTCCTAACGGAGACCAGATACTGCGTGAGCCGATTGGTCCGTGCGGACTTATCACGCCTTGGAACTGGCCGGTCAACCAGATCGCATTAAAGGTTCTCGCAGCGCTAGCTGCGGGATGTACAATGGTTCTTAAGCCCAGTGAAATCACACCGCTTAGCGCAATGCTTTATGCCGACATTCTTGACGAGGCCGGTGTGCCACCTGGTGTGTTTAATCTGGTCAATGGCGAAGGGCCTCAAGTAGGGGAAGCTCTGTCTCGTCATCGTGATATCGCGATGATATCATTTACTGGTTCGACACGCGCTGGTGTTGCAGTAACCAAAAGCGCATCTACAACCGTCAAACGCGTCACTTTAGAGTTAGGTGGCAAATCGCCAAACATAGTCTTCGAAGATTCAGACGTCCCCAAAGCGGTCAAAGAGTGCGTAGACCTGTGTTTTATGAATTCTGGTCAATCCTGCAACGCCCCGACGCGCTTGTTGGTGCAAAGCAGCGTCTACGATCAAGCCATTGCCGTCGCCAAGGAAGCCGCTTCAGCGCATTCAGTGGGAAATCCAGAGGAACCAGGAGATCACCTTGGGCCGTTGGTCTCTAGAACTCAATTTGAGCACGTTCAAAGGTTAATCGACACGGGTATCAACGAAGGCGCAAGGCTTTTGGTAGGAGGCGTTGGCAGACCAAAACACATGAATGCTGGGCATTTCGTTCGTCCGACGGTTTTTGCGGACGTCGACAACAAAATGGCAATTTCACGTGAAGAGGTTTTTGGACCCGTTCTTTGCATACTGCCCTTTGACGCCGAGCAAGACGCTATCGATATTGCGAATGATACTCCGTATGGACTGGCGGCCTATGTTCAAACAGGCAGCCCGAACCGCGCAGCCCGTGTAACCCAAAAACTTAAATCGGGCATGGTGCATATAAACGGTACTGATTTGGATTACGGAAGTCCGTTCGGCGGATACAAAACTTCAGGCAATGGCCGAGAAGGCGGACTTTTTGGCATCGAGGATTTCTTGGAAACCAAGACCATTTCTGCGCCGAAAGGTTGGTCATGTTGAACACAAATAAGCATGATGAAAACCTCATCCTATCTGCCGCACCGACCAATCTCCAAAACGTAGTATCCGAACCGTACGTGCGCATCCGCGATGTACGAAAGCAATTCGGTTCAGTGGTCGCTGTGAACGGAGTCTCTTTGGATATTTATAAAGGCGAGCTCTTCAGCCTTCTGGGCGCGTCCGGCAGCGGAAAGAGCACCCTTTTGAGGATGCTGGCGGGTTTAGAAACTCCAACATCCGGTACAGTCGAAATTGATGGCGTCGATATGACGGATGTTCCGACATTTGCCCGTCCTACCAATATGATGTTCCAATCCTACGCGCTTTTCCCACATATGAATGTCGCCAAGAACATCGCCTATGGACTTCACCGCGAAGGAGTAATGCGATCAGAAATCCGTTCGCGGGTCGACGAAATGCTTGACCTTGTCCAGCTGGCGGGTTTGGGACACCGCAAACCACATCAATTGTCCGGAGGACAAAGACAGCGCGTCGCGCTGGCACGCTCACTGATCAAGCGCCCTAAACTTCTTCTCTTGGATGAGCCACTCGCAGCGTTAGACAAGAAACTGCGCGAAGAAACACAATTTGAGCTCATCAAAGTTCAGGAAACACTGGGTATCACGTTCGTAGTGGTGACCCATGATCAAGACGAAGCGATGACACTGTCGGATCGCATCGGGATTATGCGCGAAGGAGACATAGTGCAGCTCGGCGATCCCCAGGAAGTTTATGAGTTTCCAAATAGCCGTTTCAGCGCAGAATTCGTTGGCTCAGTGAATTTGTTCGAAGGCTTCGTAGTCGAAGACCGGCCGGATCATATCACCCTGAATGTACCTGAAATCAACGAAGCGATTCACATTCACCATGGCGTCAGTTGCACGCCCAATCAGCGGCTTTGGTTTGCCATTAGACCAGAAAAACTTCGATTGACGCAAACTAGGCCAGATCAACCAAACAACTCGTTCGCAGGAACCGTCCAAGAGATTGGATATGTAGGCGGACAATCGAAGATCATTGTCAGCCTTTCGCAAGGCAAAACAGTGCAGGTCATGCAGGTCAATACAGTGCGCAGCGTGAACCAAGGGCTTTCAAGCGGCGACAAAGTCTTCGTGAGTTGGGACGATAACGCTGGCGTGGTGCTTCAACAATGAGCATTGTTGGACATCACATGCAGTACGCACCACGCCGTTCGTTTTTGGGCCGGTGGTTGGCGGGGGCTATCCCTATTTTTTGGCTGCTTCTGTTTTTCTTAGTGCCATTCTTAGTTGTTTTCAAAATTTCTTTCTCGGAAGCCGTGATCGCGCAGCCACCATATCTACCGATTTTCAGTTTTGGAGATGGCTCTTTGTTGGCCAAATTGAACTTCGCAAACTACCTGTGGATATTGGAAGACCGTCTGTACTTCGATTCCTTTGTGTCTTCCCTGAAGATAGCAACCATCTCAACATGTCTGGCACTGCTTCTGGGCTACCCGATGGCCTATGTAATTGCGCGGGCACATCCTTCCCGCAGAAACGTTCTGCTTCTCTTGATAATCCTGCCTTTCTGGACTTCGTTTCTATTGCGTGTGTACGCATGGATCGGTTTTTTGAATACCAATGGTGTAATCAACAACGTGCTTTTGTCACTCGGGATTATCACCGAGCCACTGGAGATTTTTCGAACTGATGCCGCTGTCTATGTGGGTATCGTCTATTCCTACCTTCCTTTCATGATTCTCCCCATTTATGCGACGCTGACGAAACTTGAAAATGATCTGCTGGAAGCATCCGCAGATTTGGGTGCTAAGCCCTTTCATACCTTCGTGAACGTCACCCTTCCGCTGTCTGTGCCTGGCGTTGTGGCGGGCTCTATGCTGGTCTTTATCCCGGCTGTTGGCGAGTATGTTATCCCAACTCTTCTCGGCGGATCAGATACTCTGATGATTGGGCGGGTGATCTGGAACGAATTCTTCAGCAACAGAGATTGGCCTGTCGCGTCAGCCGTCGCAGTTGTCATGCTTGTCTTTGTTGTCGCGCCGATCATGTGGCTGCGCAGTCAACAAGTTGTTCAAAAGGAAAGCGTGTAGCATGGTCCGAACAGTATTCATCTGCATCACGGTTTTCGGCTTCGTTTTCCTGTACTCGCCGATCGTGTCACTCGTAATCTACAGCTTCAATGAATCTCGTCTGGTCACTGTGTGGGGCGGGTGGTCCACCAAATGGTACGGTGTCCTATTGTCCGACAAACAAGTGTTGGGTGCCGCGTGGATCAGCCTAAAGATTGCCCTTTACTCGGCGTTGATTGGTACGACGTTGGGTACGCTGGCCGCCTATGTCATGGTGCGCTTTGGAAGGTTCCGGCTTCGGTCCTTGTTAAGTGGCATGATGTTGGCTCCGCTCGTTATGCCCGAAGTCATCACCGGTTTGTCCCTACTTTTACTGTTTATCAGTATGGAAGCTTCAATGGGCTGGCCCGGTGAACGCGGCGTAACAACTATTGTGATTGCGCACTCCACCTTCTGTCTTGCTTTTGTCGCCGTCGTCGTTGAATCGCGACTGGTTGACATGGACCAATCCATTGAGGAGGCAGCGCGCGACCTTGGTGCACGTCCTGTCCGCGTCTTTTTTGATGTAACGCTCCCCTCGCTAGCGCCAGCAATTCTATCCGGTTGGCTTCTGGCATTCACACTATCGTTGGACGATTTGGTAATTGCGAGCTTTGTCTCAGGTCCGGGTAGTTCCACGCTCCCCATGATCATCTTTTCGAAAGTTCGCCTGGGCGTCAGCCCCGACGTGAACGCGCTGGCCACTATAATGATCTTGATCGTAGGTTTGGGCGTGGCGATCGCTGGCGCGATAATGATGCGCACTCAAAAAAACAAAGCCAACGTTCATTGATGCGCAAACAATGCACGATCAGTTTCAACTTCGAACAGGCATTTCTGAGGGCATTAAGGTTATTAATTGGATGGCAAAGAACTCTATGGCTGTTCAAATAAATGAGCTGTCCAAAGCACAAGAGCTACTGGGCTCGGCTGCGGACGAACACGTTACTTAAGAACTCTTGATCAAACAGAATCAAACCCGGCTTGAGTCAAGATCGACAGATTTGGTCGGCGAGGTTTGGCAATCAACTTCGACTGTTGATGCTGACCGGGATTGAACTCGCCCAAACAGCGTACTTGCCAGCCCACTTTACCATTTCGGAGCCCTTGCTAACGCGGCTTACAGGGGACATGCAGATGTTGCAGTTACCGCCGGAGGATCTTGCAACAGAACCCAGGAGCAGAGGCTTTTCGTTGAGGGTGTTGCGCCGCTGAATAAGTTGAGAGCGTCCTCTACTCTTAAAAGGCTCCACGCGCGAATCTCCATCATGCAGCGGCCGATGTCGTCCGCAAAGACAACGATGCAATCGGCAACCGTTCTTCAAAGTGCAAATTAACTGGATCTAGGCCGAGCGATCAGACAACTCATTCCGAGCTTCCTGCCCTTCATTAGTTCGATTGCGCATGCATCCCACGTTGGGTCTACTCTCTTTGTATCAAGGATAGGCTTGATCAAGTGTGGAAACCGCGCGTTCAATGATAACGCGGTCAGAGAGTCCGGCCAGGTCGCGCGCGGGTTGACCGCCGTTGAATGCCATGATGACCGGTTGCCTAGTGTAGGGATAGAGGTTCAGCCATTGGTTGAACTGTCCTTGCGGTAGTCCGTTTTCGGGTGTCGCGATCCAGGTCGCTTCTGAGTCCCAAAAAACTTCTCGGTATTTTAGGTAGACTTTGTCCAGAACGCCCATTCCCAGCCGGTCGATGGCGGATTGCTTCTTTTCTGGTAGCGGAGGATCAAAGATCAGGCGTCCGCTTTTGAGGACTCCAAGGGGAACCGTGATCAAGACGGCATCAAAATTCAGGCTTTCACCCGCTGCGCTTTGGATAACCACGCCTTGATCTCCAGTTTCGGCACGAGTTGCCTGCCATCCCAGGCGCAGATCAATTCCGTTGGTCTTATCCTCCAAGAGTTCAACATAACCGGCAGGAAAAAGAAAATCGCCGCCATCGTAATCATTGTCGCGCCAATAGGCAGTCATGTTGATCTCGTCGGATCCGGCGCCCGCGCTGTGCTGGATGTTGAGAACCTCGTCCAACCACTTAGGGGCTTCGTGTTCTGCCAGAACGCGGCCGTCACCTCCCCGGGCTACGTACGTGTCGATAGTCAGCTTTGTTTCAACACCGAGACGAGAGGCTTCTTCAATGAGAGGATTGCCCTCGTTCCCATGGATCCAGCTTGCGCCGATATCGAGTGGCAGCCCAAGCTGATCATCCGTCCAAATGCGCCCACCGATCCGGTGGCGAGCCTCCAGAACAACGACATCGTGACCGTCGCCAGCCAGCGTGTGGGCCGCAGTCAAGCCACTCATCCCAGCGCCGATCACCGCAATGCTCCGGGCATCAGTGTTAGAGATGTCTTCCGCTGCAAGTAGGCCGGATTCATATGCCGCGTGCACGGTGCTGTTGTACAACGGGTGTGTTGCTTCTCCCGCGAAGTAGACACGTTTGTCGATGGGTTGCGCGAGTGCATGGACGTCTCGTCGCGCAGAACCCTTTGCAAAGAATGAATAGGACCCGTAGCTGAACGGATCACGGCTCCAATTGGACCGGATGTAGCCCACGGGCGCCCGGGAGCTTTTGGCGTTCAACGGTGACACGTTGAACCCGCAACCAAGCGCAGCGACGGAGGTGGACAGAAACTGACGGCGATTCATATTAGGCCTCTTTGATATGATGAGACCTGAAGAACATAAGTGGTGAGCGCCTGTCAAAATCGAGATGCCTGTGTGACTAAATCCGCCCAAATCTAATTAACAATTGAAAACATTGTATTTTAATTGCCTTCACGTTGCTTTTTTATCCCCGCTAGTGAAAGTGATTCGACTAAAGTGTACGCCACCTATGACCATGGTTTATGCTTGTCGCTAGTAAGCTGACAGCAAAATGAACGGGATTGGCATCGATGCAAACCAGCAAACGCTTTGTGTATTCGGCGAGCTATCTCGCACTGTATGTATTGGCAGAGCTTTCGGCGGAGATCATGGTCGAAATTGGCGGAATCTGGGAAGGTTTTGCCTGGGATTTCTGGTATCTTCCCTGGGGCTATCTGAATGCTTTAGTAGCGGTTATCCTGGGATGCGAAATCTGGAGGATGCGTCATTCCATTTCCACAATGGGTGCGCAGTTAGAGTCCTCGCAAGCAGCCTTCAAGTCTACTGTGGCCTCCTTCGCCACGAACTGGAAACTGTCCGCCGCGGAACAAGATGTGCTGATGCTGATCCTCAAGGGGTGCACGCACGCGCAGATCGCCGGTATGAGAGAAACAGCGGAGGGAACCGTTAAGGCTCAAGCAGCACGCATCTATCAAAAGTCTGGATTTGCGAACAAAAACGAACTTCTGAGTGCTTTAATTGAAGACCTTTCCGGAGGGCACACGATCTCGAACAGGTTGTGACTTGCACTGGCAAAATGTACTTGCTTTGCTCGATGTGGCGACGAGGTCTTTAGGGACGCGTCGCAAACTCAGGAGCCCGATTGACTGGCGAGTGGAGTTTGGCGTTTGTTCCCGTCGAATAGTTTTCGAATAGGTTCCAACATGATCTCATTGAAAGGCTGCCATTTCCCCAAGGATACAATTTCGTACGCTGTGTACTTCTACCTGCGGTGCACAGTGTCGTATCGGGACTTGGAAGAGATCACGGCCGAACACGGTGTGCGGGTCGACCACGCCATTCTCAACAGGTGGGTCGTGAAGAATTCACCGATGATCGCTGCGAGAGCGCAATCGAAGAAACGCCCGACGCTGAGTTCCTGGCGCATGGACGAGACGTGTCCGTCATCGAGTGATTTGGAACACGAGCTTTTGATTGGTTTTGGAGGATCAGGTTCGCTGTAGATTCAACCTATGCCGCTGTTGGTCCAGACAGCAGTCTTGGAAGTCGTCGAACGGCGCCGCGGCGCTGTGAATAGTCTCTGTTAGTGCGCAAGCATTATGTGCCGTACGGCTGTGTAGTCTTCGAGTGCATACATAGACATGTCTTTGCCATAGCCGGACTGCTTCAGTCCTCCATGAGGCATTTCATTAACCAACATGAAGTGCGTATTGACCCAAGTGCAACCATAGCGCAGCTGCGCAGCAGCGCTCATCGCTTTCCCGACGTCGTTTGTCCAAACCGACGAAGCGAGGCCGTATCGGCTGTCATTTGCCCAGCTGATAACATCGTCGTCGTTTGTGAACCTCGTTACGGAAACAACCGGACCAAAAACTTCGCTTTGCACGATCTCGTCTTGCTGCATCGCCCCAGCGATCACGGTAGGCTGGTAGTAGAACCCGGTTCCCTCGTGCATTGCGCCGCCCGCAGTGATTTCCATGTGACTGTGCTCAGCCGCACGTTGAACAAAGCCGGCAACGCGATCGCGCTGACGCTGACTGATCAGCGGTGGGATTTCGTTAAGCGTGTCGTCGGCTTTGTCGAAAACGATCGACGCCGCCGCCGAGGACAGTTCGGCGACGAGCCGTTCATAAATTTGTGAACCGGCATAAATCCGGCATGCCGCGGTGCAGTCCTGACCTGCATTATAGTAACCAAACGATTTCAGGCCCTCGACAACGCGGTCCAGATCGGCATCGTCATAGACAATGACTGGCGCCTTACCTCCCAATTCGAGATGCGTGCGCTTGACTGTGCCGGCTGCCGCCTTGAGAACCTTTTTGCCAGTTGCGATGTCCCCTGTGATGGAAACCATTTCTACATCTGGGTGGTTGATCAGCGTGTTACCGGCGCTAGCGCCCTGACCGACGATCACGTTCAATACCCCATTAGGAATGATATCGGAAATGATCTTGGCCAGCTTGAGCGCGGTGAGCGGTGTCTGCTCCGACGGTTTCATTACCACCGTATTGCCGCCGGCGAGAGCTGGGGCCAGTTTCCAAGCCATCATCATTAAAGGATAGTTCCAAGGTGCGATCGAAGCCACGACACCGATTGGGTCGCGACGAATAAACGAAGTGTGACCATCCATGTAATCGCCGCCGATAGGGCCATGCATGTTGCGGACGGCTCCGGCGAAATAGCGGAAACAGTCAGCAACTGCGGGCACTTCTTCGTTGCGGGTCTCGTTGATCGGTTTGCCGCAGTTCAGCGACTCAAGCTCCGCAAGTTCTTCAAGGTTTGCTTCAACCGCATCGGCGATTGCCAACAGGAGAGCAGAGCGTTCGGCCGGAGAAGTGCGCGACCACCTAGAGAACGACGCCTTTGCTGCGGACACAGCCCGATTGATTTGCTCTGAGTTCGCTTCAGGCATCTCCAGAAGCACTTCGCCGGTTCGTGGATTTAGGACCCGTTCGGCGGCTTCGCTACCGCCCTCGAAGGTACCATCGATTAGCATTTTGCTTTCCATATTGTTCTCCATTTTTTTGAAGAATGGTGACCGGACAGGGTGTGGCGATCATGTGACCTTGTGGCGAAGACAGACCATTATTTAGTTCTCAACATCCCGGGTCTCACCGATAACCGAAACGATCCACCAACGGCCATCTTTCTTAACAAGATGAAAACTATCGAAACATCTTACGGGTTTTTGGTCACCGAACGTCATATCGAACAGAACTTTACAAAGCGCAAAATCGCCTTGAATAAACCATTCCTCAGATACAATTGTTTCGGAATATCCGTCCTCTTTCATGCCTGGTCGCATCTGAATAATGGTGTATTCGTCTAGGTTCATCACTGTCACACACTCGTCCTCCGGGAAGACCCGCAGACTAAGCACCGCCTGCTCCTGAAACAGTGATTTAAACTCCTCCCAATTGGGCTGCGAACCTGGGGGAAACCCAATCAAGCGATAGCATTCCTCGACGACTGCTTCGGGCGTTAATGTGATTGACGCGTCGAGCCGTGCCGGTGGCCAAACGTTTTCCATATCAGTCAGAACTCTCGTTTCTTGTTGGAAGCAACAGCATTGGTCCCGGCGATCGGAGAGCCGGACGAGTGTAAGGCCAAAGCGGTCATACTGCTCATTATCGACCTCGAACTTCTACGACATCAATATCGAGAGTGGCGAGTAGAGCGGGAACATCGTCTTCCAGCATGTTCTTCGCTTTGGCGTTTTTTCGTAGGATGGCATCCATGTGCGCAACGCATAGGCCGCGCCAGCAGAGCTTGGCTTTTTCGCCATCTGTTAGTTCGCTTGCCGGGAGCATACCCCTCGCGATTCCGGCCCAGTCGACGCCGCCAACTATCTCAACTTCGGCAAGGCTTGCCGTGAACTCACGAAGCCACTCGTGGCCACTTGTGACGTCGTCAACAAAGTGATTGTGGTCGGCGCGTTCGAGCACGAACATTCGTTTCTTGCCCGGTGCACGGTGTAACAGTTCGATTTGGCCGTATAGCGGAAGCCAGGAATCCCGATCCGCTACCATGAACATTGTAGCCACACCGTCGTGCCAATCAAAATCGAGCGCTTCTGCGGCATAGTTTTTGTCACGAGGATAGATCGGCGCACTGCCGCCAGAAGGGCACATAGGCGCGCTAGCCACAATTTTGGGGTGCAGTGTAGGTGCCATCAGGGATGTCCATCCACCAAAGCTGGCGCCGGTGATGCCTAAGCCATCTTGGGCAACATCTAATCTCTCAACTATGTTTTGGACCAAGAAGGGGACATCGCCCTTGCGGTCCGCGATCAACGTTGGCTGAAACTCGGTGCGGCTGAAGCGACGTCCGTTTTGTCTGGCTTCTTCAACAATTTGGTTGATGTCGACAAATGTGCTGCCGGTGTGATCTGCAGAAACAACAATGAACCCATGGCTAGCGAGATGAGTAGCTATGAACGTGGCCTCTCTACGATGTCCAGCATAACCGTGGACCAGTAGGACCGCACTGTGCGGTCCAGCTAATGGATCGGCATCACGCACTGCTTGTTGGTGTACTTGAGAGCCAGGCTCTGCGCTGAGACCAGGCGCGAAAAAGGTGTCTTGAGTGCCCGGGTCCATATCCTGGCCAAGGAAATCTCTGTTCGCTGGATACCAGATTTCAACGTCAAGTGATCGACCACGTTCTTGGTCGGGCCATGCCTGACTCGTCACTCCGACGGGATGGGGGCCACGCTCGAATGGGTCATAAGTCATTATACTAGCCTCGCGTAATGAAGTGGACTTGGCCGACAGTTTAACTTGCACCCAGAAGCGGGGTGACGGTCCAGTTGGTATCGGAAGATGGTCAAATAAAAAATAAAAGTCAACTAACAAAAATTAGTTAACATTGGATTTCCCGCTGCTTTGGCATTAAATTGGTGACTGAAGGTTGGAATTAAAGAACAGAAAGAGTGGGATGACATGAAAAGTTTGAGGGAGCGGCAAAAGGAACGCCGGCGGGATGCCATCCTGCAAGCGGCTCAAAAAAAGTTCCTTGAAAAGGGATTCAACAACTCATCGATTGACGAGATTGCTGCGGAGGCGGAAGTCGCAGTTCCAACGCTCTATAGGTACTTTAAATCGAAGAGTGAGCTCCTGCTGGGGTTGCAAGGGCTCGACTTGGATCGAATTTCTGCTCTTGGTCAGCGGGTGTTGGCCAATCCCCCTGATGATCCGGTCGAAGCCATTTTTTCTCTAATAGTCGAGCAAAATACCGATCTTTTCGAAAGCACTCCGGGATCCAGTGAACTTGCACTTTGGCGAGTGGTCGCTTCAGAGGCGATTCGTAACCCTGAGTCTCTTGGGCGCGCATACTTGGTGGGTGACGGTGTGCTCACTCGCCAGCTTGAGATCCTATTGAGCTTGCTCCAACAGCGCGGTCAAATTTGCGAAGGGGAGGATCTCCGCAAGCTTGCGGAACTCATCGACATAATTTCCCGCGGCTATTTCCGGATTCGAATGATGGGCGCTGAGATCAGCAACGACGTCATAAGGGCATCCATTAGGCAGCATATCAAGACGATTTACAGTGGCATTTCGAGCTAGCCTCCAACTAGAGCTTGACAAGGAAGGGTTCAAGAACTTTTATGAAAGTCGACTTACAAAAGTATTTTAACTTTTATAAAGGAGAAGGCCATGAAGAACGATGTTGGTGAGCTTCGTCGCTTAGCGGACGACTTAGCAGCTGGGAAAGTTTCTCGACGCGCTTTCCTAAGGAGGAGCGGGCAACTGGGCCTGTCATCAGCAATGATGAGTGCGATGCTCTCTATAACGGGAAGCAGTCTGATCCTTTCGGCTTCGCCGCGCCGTGCCGAAGCTAGTGAGAATACACTTGTAGTATCCAGCTGGGGTGGCAGTTTTGGCGAAGCGCAGCGCCGCGCGCAATTCGACCCATTTACGGAAGAAACCGGGATTGAGATTGTTCTTGCGCCACAGCAACCGGACCCGGCGTTACTTCAGGCACAAGTCGACGCAGGGGATGTTACATGGGATCTCGCTGAGGTTTCGCTTGTTGGTGCTGGGTTGTTGTCGAACAAAGGGTATCTTGAGCCCATTAACTACGAGGCGATGAATCAAGACGTATTGGGCTTAGTTGAGCCTTCCGTCCGTCAGCGCGACAGCGTCGGCATCTTCTATTGGCCCTGGGTGTTGGGTTTCAATACGTCAAGCATAGCTAAGCGTCCAACAAGTTGGCGTGACCTTTGGAATGTCGAGGGGTTCCAGGCGCTTCGCGGCATGACGGAAATGAGCTATGAGCCGCCTCCTTTCGAGATTCCTTTCCTCGCCAACGGTGTGGCGCCAGAAGATCTCTACCCAATGAATATCGATAAGGGCTTTGAGTACTTGTCTGATATCCGTGAGCATATCACCGCATGGACTGGTTACGGCAAGAATGCTGCCACCATGACGGCACAGGGCGAATTGGACATGGCGCCTGCCGCAGCACCAACTTTTTTCCGCAACCGTCTCGAAGGTGGTCCTGTCGACTGGATTTGGAACCAAGGTCTACTTTACTATGATGCTTGGGTCATCCCCAAGGGCGCGCCGCATCAGGAAAACGCGACACGGTTCATTGAGTTTACACTACGGCCTGAGGTTCAAGCCCAGTTTGCCGAAGCCTATCCCGGCGGTCCGGTGTCTTCCGGGGCAACAGATAAACTCCCCGCCGAGATTCTCGATGTTTCGGTCGCAAAGTCGGACATCCAGGCGCAAACAGTTGCCGTTGATCTTGATTGGTGGACCAAGCCAGACAGCGAGGGAAAAGCGAATATCGAACACGTTTATGAGCGGTGGGCCAAATGGATACTATGAATTGCCAAGAGCCTAAGTCTTTAACCTCCGCATCAATGCCTGAGTGAATTGATGCTGAGGCCGGATTCAAAGAGAAAAGGCGCCGGATGGATCTTGGTAATCTTGCCCGGCGCCCTTTTCCTTTCTTTGATTGTTGTAATTCCACTATTCGTGGTACTTTCACGCAGCATTTTTGACCCCGGATTCACTACTGTTCACCTCAAGGCCGTCCTAGATACGCCGGCATACACTTTGGTTCTGCTGAATACATTCAGAATCGCCGCTCTTGTTACGATTGGTGCAGTGTTAATCGGGTATCCCTATGCATATGCTCTGGTCAGGGCGAAAGGCTGGGTCGCGACGCTTATGATCATAGCGTTGCTTCTCCCTTTGTGGACCAGCGATCTCGTCCGAGCGTTTTCCTGGGTGGTACTGTTGGGCCGGCAGGGTCCGATCAACGATGCGCTAGTCAGCCTCGGCATCGTAGACCGTCCGGTTCCGCTCTTGTTCGGCGATCTCGCAGTATTAATCGGTTCGATCCACATCATGCTACCCTTTATGATCTTGCCTCTTTACAGCGTTATGCGCGGCATCGACCTTCGCCTATTAACTGCAGCGCAAGCGTTGGGGGCCTCCCCTATCCGAGCATTCGTTCATGTCTTTGTGCCCTTGAGCCTTTCCGGAGTGGCAGCGGGGGCGCTTCTGGTCTTCGTCTTAGCGCTCGGGTTTTATATCACACCGTCTACACTTGGTGGCCCGAAACAAACTATGATCGCTCAGTTGATCGAGTCCGTTGGCAGGTCAACACTCAATTGGGGATTGGCTTCGGCACTTGCGCTGCTGCTTCTTGTTTCGACTGCCTTTTTGCTTTGGCTATACACCCGGCTGAGCCGCTTAGGAAACCAAAGGTAGGTCAACCCATGAAAAACATTCGCATGTTGCGAACCGGGAGAATCTTGTTTGGCGCCTTGGTTGCGGTTATCGGTTTGTTTATGGTCGCGCCAGCCTTCTTCGTGGTGCCGATCTCCTTCTCAGCCTCAAGCCTTATCATCTTTCCACCAGCCGACTACTCGCTGCGCTGGTATGAGGCATACTTCACGGTGCCAGAATGGACAAAAGCAACTTTGGCAAGCCTGGCTGTTGCATCTCTAACAACCGTTGTTTCCTTGTTCCTTGGAGTGCCAGCTGCATTGGCCTTGGTGCGCGGAAATCTGCGGGGCAGTTTAATTCTGACAGGCTTGTTTCTGCTTCCTCTAGTTGTGCCTGTAATCCTGATTGCAATTGCCCAGTTCGGTCTCATGTCGTCGTTGGGACTTATTGGAACGCTTCCCGGCCTTGTAATTGCGCACACAACCATCGCGATGCCCTTTGTTGTGGTTGTCGTCTCTTCAACGCTGCGGCGAATGGACTCGACCTATGAAATGGCCGCGATGAGCTTGGGGGCCAATCCGGGAATGGCCTTTTGGCACGTCACATTTCCGTTGTTGCGCACCGGAATCGTCGTCGCAGCGCTGCTATCCTTTCTCGCATCTTTCAACGAATTCTTGATCACGCTGTTTGTTATTGGTGCGTCCGAGGCCACTTTACCGATCCAGCTCTGGAAGGGGGTGCGATTTGAAACAAATCCGACCATTGCAGCCGCCTCAACCATTTTTCTTTCTGTCTCTTCCCTGACGCTTCTAGGGATCGAGACCGTCAAATGGCGGCAAAGAAAAGCCACCGGCCAAACCGGCGACCTTTTGGGAGGTTAGAGGATAGATGAAACAAAGCGATACTGGCGAAATCAGATTGAACAGCATCAGTTGTAAGTTTGGCAACGTAGTGGCCGTTGACGATGTTGACTTGGAAATCTCGGCTGGGGAGTTCATTTCGCTTCTCGGGCCAAGTGGCTCCGGCAAGACAACAACGCTCAACGTAATTGCAGGTTTCCAGCAACCCGATCGCGGTGAAGTCTTGCTGGACGGCAAACCGATAACCAATCTGGCTAGTCACCAACGGGGGTTTGGCATGGTTTTCCAGCACTATGCGCTGTTCCCTCACATGACCGTGGGCGACAATGTTGGTTTTCCATTGCGTATGCGGGGCGTTTCTACTCGTGATCGCGCTGGTGCAGTCGGCCAAGCGCTGGAAATGGTACGTCTCCCAGGTTTTCAAGACCGTTTCCCACACCAGTTGTCCGGTGGTCAGCAACAACGGGTTGCATTGGCTCGTGCGTTGGTGTTCCGGCCTTCGGTTTTGCTCATGGACGAACCGTTAGGTGCTCTTGACAAAAAACTACGCGAAGAAATGCAGCTCGAGATCATGCACATCCAGAAAGAGTTGGGCATTACGACAATCTCGGTGACGCATGATCAATCTGAATCCCTTGTCATGTCTGACAGGGTCGCAGTAATGCGCGATGGAAAGATCGAGCAAATCGACGCGCCGCTTGAACTTTATGAACGCCCCCGGTCACTTTTTGTGGCCGACTTCATTGGCGAAGCAAATATTATTCCTGTTAAGGCGAACAAGGACGGTAATTTCGAAATGAGAGATGGCTGTCGTTTTCCAGGCGAGGTCGAAGCAAAATCGGCCACCGACGGGTGTATCGTGTTGCGCCCAGAGAAAATCAAACTCAACTCGGAGGCGCGAAAAGATGCTGCTGTGGAGGCCATTGTTGAAGAGGTTGTCTATGGAGGCGACGTGGATCGTTACAGGCTTCGCATTGGCAACGAAACGACAGTTATGGTTAAACAACAGCGGCGCGCCGAATGCGATAACTATCCTGCAGGAACTGAAGTTTCGCTTGCCTGGGACGAGCGCGACTGCGTGTTCTTGCGTGACTGAAAAATTGCAAGCGTTTCACCGGATGTGTCGCAAACTTTGGGGGCCAATTGACGAGTATACAAAATCTGACGTTTGTTCCCTCCGAATAGTTTTCCAACAGGCTTAAGCATGATCTCTTTGAAAGGCTGTCACTTCCCCAACCTCTCTGCCGATCATTTGCGACAGCGGGGTTGAAGGCGGCCTCGATATCCTCCGGATGATGGCGCTAGGGGCGAATTTCGTCATGCTTGGACGGGCATTCCACTACGCAATCGCAGCGCTTGGAGATAAAGGCCCAGCTCACCTGATCGATATGCTGGCCAAAGACCTGAAATCCAATATGGGCCAGATCGGCGCGCGTGACCTTTCGGACCTCGCCAATAAACTGGTGGTGCCACCTAAAACCGCAACGCCATCAAAGGAGACTACCGCGTGATAGGCCCCATAGCAGTTCTCGACGTATTTTCGCCGAACACGCGAGAAAAGATCCGGAAGGCCGCAGGCACGGACTTAGATTCGAGGTTTCTCGAAAACAGATCGGACGCCGGAATGTGGGAGGATGTGTCGCAAACTATGAGGCCCAATTGACGAGCACTCGTGATCTGACGATTGTTCCCGTCGATTAGTTTTCGAACAGGTTTCAGAATGATCTCTTTGAAAGGCTGCCATTTCCCCAAGGATGCGGTTTTGTACGCTGTGTACTTCTATCTGCGGTACAGAGTGTCGTATCGGGGTCTGGAAGAGATTATGGCCGAACTCCGCGCGCTCGTTGATGCGCTTGGGTCTGTGCGCCACGCTCTGGCTGTCAAGGATATGCGTGCGTTGACCGCGACGGCAACCACGCGGCCTTCGACGCCGGGGCGCGATCTTCGAACCAGCGGTGGTCAGATCCGTCGATCTGGATGAGCTCGCCGAAGCATTCCCGGCGCAAGCGCGGCTGGTGGAACGTCCTGCGTTGTTTGCGAGATAACCAGATTCCATCTGCCTGCATCCATTTGCGCAGCGTCTCGCGCGAAACTTTCAGATCATGATGTTCCAACAACATCTCAGCTGCCAGTGTCGGGCCAAAATCAGCGTATCGCTCTTTGACGACTGCCAGGGCAAATTCTCGAACGGCCGGATCAATATGATTGTTGGATCTACGGTCGCGCGCCTTGTGACGCAGCGCAGCTGGACCATCAGTCTGGAAAACCCTGAGCAAACGGTGAACTTGTCTGCGGCTCAAGTTCAGAACATTTGCGGCGGAAACCACCGTCATGCGGCCTTGGTAAACCTGGCTCAGCACTTCTATACGATTAAGCTCGGGCTCGCTCATGACAACCAATCCCAACGTCACACTCCAATCCTGCCTGCTCGACAGGGAAGTGTGACACTTCTACTTTGCTAATGTGGGACATTTTAACTTTGCTGCTTCATCAAACTGTTGCATAAGCTAAATTATGTTAAAAATGCTCTCGGCTGGACGCACAGATTGCTTCTGTGATTTGGTCACGGAATCTTTTGGGTTAGATTTCGGCCCATTGCCGACATCCAGGGCACCGCTCGGATGCCGCATCGGCAGCCCGCGTTGCCGCCATTCGCTGCAGCCGCAAAATCTGGTCTGGTTCGAACTCACAGATCACAGGACTTTGCCGCCGTTGTAGGTAGCGGTCCCAATGTCTGGTTTGAGTTCCGTTCTGACGCCTCTTGACTTCCGTTCAAATATGTTTAGTTTTCTCTAAACTATTTAGAGGTATTTAAATTAATATGAGAACCGACGCGACTTTTTCAGCACTCGCACACCCTGTCAGGCGTCAGATGCTGGATAGACTTCTGGATGGGCCATCTACGGTGGGTCAGCTCGGCGAAAATCATGGCATATCTCCGGGAGCGATTTCCCAACACCTAAGAGTGCTTGAGCAGGCAGCCATGATCCGAAGAACGTTGAAGGGTCGGCAGCACCACATCGAACTGGACGAACGAGGCTTCCAACCCGTTTTAACTTGGGCAGAACGGTATGGAGCTTTCTGGGGTGCCAATCTGGAGTCGTTGGGAGAGTTCCTAATGCGCGAGAAGTCCGATGAGCAGTGACGCTGCATCTGATGTCGATGAGGTCAAAGTATCAGCCTGGTACGCGGTGGGTGTTCGCCAGGCATTCTCTGCTTGGGCTAACCCCGGCAAAATTGAGAAATGGTTTGGCCCCGAAGGTTTTCGCGCCGAAGTCCTTGAGATGGATTTCAAGATTGGCGGTCGCTGGCGCTTCAAGATGATCTCGCAGTCCGGAGATGTCTCACATCATCACGGTCGATATCTGGCGATTGAACCTGGCAAACTGCTGTCGTTCACTTGTGAAAGCGAAGAAGACGGTGACCTGACAGAAGGGTGCGAAACGCGCGTTAGTGTTCGTTTCCGCGCCGAGGCGGGTGGCTCGCGAGTGACGTTGGTGCACGAACGACTTCCCACGCTCAAGGCAAAGCAGGTTCTCCAATCTGGATGGTCAAGTGGCATGCCGAAACTTCGACGACTTTTGGAAGGGAAGCGGGATGACTGATGTTATTCGCGGAGGCTGTGCCTGTGGCGCCGTCAGGTATGAAGTTCGCGCTGAAATTGAGTTCGCGTTCAATTGTCATTGTCGCAAGTGCCAGAGAGCAACTGGCGCTGGTCATTCTTCAGCATTCGCGGTCCCGAAGGATGCGTTCAAATGCTCGGGGACGATTAGGGAATTTGCTTCCTCAAGTGACAACGGTGCAATCACCCACGCCGGTTTCTGTCCAAAATGCGGTTCGCCGATGACCAGCCGCACCGAGAGGTTTCCTGAGCGCATATACATACATGCTGCCACAATGGACGAACCTTCCAGTTTTAAACCGGCGTTCGTTGTTTTTGGTGATGCGGCGCAACCTTGGGACCTACCGGATGATCAACTGGCGAATGCCCCACAATAGCTCGAGCAAATTGAAGCAAAAAAAACAGTAATCGACAGCGGATCAGGATGACTAGCATTGGAAGCAACAGTGTGCGCCAAATCCTTTGTGAGAGAATATGAACAAGCTCTCGGCACTCAAGATTGGAGCGCCATTGCGCCGCTCATCAGCGACGACGCGATAGTGATCTTTTCGAATGGCTCCTTGCATGCGGGGAAAGAGGCGATCAGGGTGGCGTACCAACACAACTTCAATACGATAAAGGGTGAAGAGTACCGGATCGAGAACGTTCACTGGCTGGCGGACACGGCGGACGCCGCCGCTTACAGTTTCGAATTTCATTGGACTGGCGAAATTGAAGGAAGGGAAGCTTCAGGTTCGGGACGTGGCACTGCGGTATTGGTTCGCAATGATGACCGTTGGCTGCTCGCTAGAGAGCAGTTGGGGCCAAAGTCGTAGCAGCGGAGAGCTTTCTTCAGCTTTGCAGCATTTGATAAGTCTAGGCTCGCTGCCGACCTTAGCTGCACGGCGTTCGGATGGCGAAAGGGCGGACAAAGCGGACACATGCACGTGACGCACAATCTGTCGTTCTGGCGAAGTCTTGACTGGATCAAAGAAGGGCCATGTCACCAGTTAGAGTGTCAATTTCAGCGTCCGTCGCCGGGCCAATACCCAAGCAAGTGATTGTTCCTTGTGCAAGAAGCGTCTTACCCGCATCTCGAATGAGGCAGACAGGCAATGACTTGGTTTGCGCTTCGGAATGCAATTCCTCCAACTCCAGTTCCGAAGCGCATTTGAGCACAATTTTTGGCATTCCGCGTTCAAGCCATTCTTCCCGCATACTTTCAGTTGCTGCAAGAAAAGCCGATACTGAGGCATGCGCAACCTGTGCCGAGAGCTTGCCTTTAGGCAATCTCAGCGCATTGTTCACGACAATAACCTGTTTCATTGAAACACAGTGCCCGCATTCCAGAGGCGCGACAACTCGATTGACCGCTTTGGAGTCGATAGGTCACTATCAGACTTTCAATGACCACTGGGGGCTCCCTACAGACCTCGACGCAGACGCAGCATTGGCCCCTGCCCAACTTGCCACTACCTTGCCATCGGCCCATTCCGGACTTTCACCGACCAACCAAAATGCCGCGGTCGCAGCCGGCTTTGCGGTCATTCGCCGCATGTGCAAAGTTACGTGCACGCTGGTGGCCAGGAGCGCAATAAAGCTGAGCTTAGAAGAAAAACTTGATGCCAAAGTAAGGCCCGTGCTGGTCGACGTCATAGGCGAATTCTCCGGAACTCAGCGTATCGCTATAGTCGACGCTGAAATAGCGATACCCAAATGTGAGCGCAGTATTCTCCCAAGGTTGGTAATCGAACCCTACATTCGCACCAATCTGGAGGTCATTCCCGCCTGCTCCGAACCCACCAAGCTCCAAAGAAGCAATCCCATTCCATTTATTGTTCAATCGCCACATTCCACGTGCGCCGACTACAGGTTCGATCCAATCCTGATCACCGCCTAGTGCAGGTGGATTTCCCGGACCTGTAGTTGTTATGTCGATTTCCTGACGAATGGAATTGTACCTCAGACCGCCTTGAAGATCGATTGCGTATCGCTGGCTGCTGCCGCCATATACGCCATCTGCAACACGGTAAGCACCCAGCACACCAAACCATTTTTGACGAACGTCGACGTTAACCCCGGCACCCAGAGTGCCGGGCAAAGTAGTATCTTGTTCGATGCCGACATAATTCGCATCCACGATGATCCCAAAATCCCCGTTCCATACCTCGTACCGGCCGGCTGCCGCAAAATCGAGCACATCAAGTACGTCACCAAGGGCCAGATCCAGATCTGCGGATTGTCCAGCCACGGTTGACGTTCCCTTGGTTCGCAGGGGTGTGAACAGATAGAAGGAGGCTCCATGACGCCAACCGGTTTCGTCTTGACCAGGCGCCGGTAATGATTGAGCAAATACAAACGCTGGCAGAGCCGCAAGGCTTATCGCAGGTATCATGACCCTGCGTGATGCGGTATGGGGCATGACTGCTTCCTTTAGGAAATCGCGACTTAATAATTGAACCTAAGACCGACCCCGGCGCCTTGGTCATAGGGGCGATCAGCACCAATCCCGATCAACACATCTGCATAGAGGGCTACTCCGGGGCTCAGGTTCTTTCCGATCTGGAATTCTGCGGTCGCGGGCCAGTCGTCATTCTCCCAATCATAGGGCGCTTTAATATCTGCTTTGACCCAATACCCCTCACCAAATGGCTGAAGCGCAATTAGGCGCATCGCGGTTTGACTGACATCGGTCGGTCCATTGTAAGATGCGAAATGCTGGATCAGAGGGATCAGTGTCAGCCCACTGTTTGTGTTTGCAAAGGCGAAGCCTCCGAAAGGAGCGATTTGATCAGACCCGGTGCCAATGCCTTCATCGGGGTCACCGAAATCAAGTATCCACTCCAAACCAAGCGCGGACTTGACGCTCCATGTGTCATTCAAGGGTTTTTGGGATGGGAAGTAGATCAGCTTGAAGCTGGTCTTTTCGAACCCATTGAACCTCTCTCCGGTCGCATCAGTCGAATTGTAGTGTAGCTCGTACTTTAGTTTAAGATCGGGGCGCAGCATGTATGCACCATCAATGAACATGTCCTGACGGTCTGCCCCCCCTTCCAGATCAAAATACTGATAGCGAATGTCCGTGTTGTTAACTGCCGCTAGCGGATTTGACGCGTTTTCTTCGGCTTTGGTGGCAGAAGCCATCACAAGCAACGCCAAGGTTAAGACTGTGAGATGAAGCGAGGTACGGGTCATAGTACACCTTGGAAAAATTCATGCGATCATTGAGACGGCGGCGTCTCGGCACCGCCGTCTCAAGTTCGTCATTGCCAGCTAGAAAAGACTTCTCGGGCCAATTCGCTTTCGGGCCTTAGATTTTCAATCCCCTCATAGGGGACGCCCTTGCCGAGCGGTTTGTGAGGGTGCTTTTCGATGGACTTCTGGTGGCGCTTCAACATGTCCTGGAATGACGCCCCGGACCACAGCGAATACCCGACAAGCGGATGTTCTTCACGGGGATCGCGATAGACATTGAAGACAGGGGCGGCCGCGCCGGGCTGACCGGGAGCTGGCAGATGCATCTTGAATTCTTGCTTTACCACCGAGCGCAAAACCGGCCCTTCGTACACATAGACGTAGTCACGGCGCGAATTGCCTTCACCCTCAAGCAATAGTGCCGTCTGGTCGATGCCATCAATGACACGGTCGCGTGGAATGTGGTCCGTCGCGCCTGCGAGCCGGGCAAACGTGGAAAACAGATCTGAGACATGAACGATGTCACCTGCTGCACTGCCCGCCTCGATCGCGCCGGGCCACCGGATGAACGCGTCAGTTCTCACACCGCCTTCGAGATGCTGTGTCTTGCCGCCGCGATAAATCAGCTGATTTAGGCCTGACGTTCCTTCGTAGTGGTACATCAAACCATTGTCAGCCATGATCATAACGACAGTATTATCTGCCTTGCCGGTTTCATCCAGTTTGGCCAGAACCTCGCCGATCCAACCGTCCAGAACCTGCAATTTGTCTGCATGAAAACCACCGTTGCGAGATACAGCCTGATCAGGATAAGCAAAGTTCAGCGGATAGAGCGGCCAGTATTGCATAAAGAATGGCGCGTCCTGTGAAGCCAGCCGCTCTAGCTGCTCCAATGCTTGGCGCTGATAGCGCAAGTTCATTTCCTCGTATTTCGCTTGGGTCCATTCTTCGCCCGGCGCCATGTAGACTTCGCGAGCCAGGCCGCCCGATTCACCTTCAACGCCGGTCACAAGGCCATAGGGTTTGAACCGCTCGTCCAATTGAAACTGGTTGGACTGCCCCGACGGATGGTAACCAAGCATATTGTTGGCGACCATCGCATCCCGTGTCATCAAGCTCAGCTGAACCTGCTGATGCAGGGGAAAAGCAGCCCAGTCGAAGCCCTGATTGTGTGGATAGGCCTGTTCAATATCACCCTGATGCCATTTTCCAACATGCGCAGTGTTGTACCCTTCTTCCTTCAGAATTTCGGCAATCGTTACCTCTTCTGACGAAAGACCTTCGCCAACCAGGGCAACCTTGACCTCTTCAACGCCCGCACGCACGGGGTGACGACCGGTCAGCATCGCCGTTCGTGTCGGCGTACAGGAAGGCTCAGTGTACATCCGCATCAAAGACATGCCTTCCGCGGCGAAATCGTTGATGTTTGGCGTATCGAAACCGGTGACGTAATTCATCGTCCGGTTGCCCATCTGACCAAAGCTAACATCGTCGATCAAAATGTAGAGGATGTTGGGTGGTTTGCCGTCATTTGCATCCCGGATCTCGGAAAGCTTCTGTTCAATC
This sequence comes from Ruegeria sp. HKCCD6647-2, assembly GCF_057221075.1. Taxonomy (NCBI): domain Bacteria; kingdom Pseudomonadati; phylum Pseudomonadota; class Alphaproteobacteria; order Rhodobacterales; family Roseobacteraceae; genus Ruegeria; species Ruegeria sp. HKCCD6647-2. Next base: position 463,270 of record NZ_JBWVBD010000003.1, read on the forward strand.
TCCGTGTCTTGAGCGTCCCATTGCTCGCCAAACTGTGCGCGTAGAAACTCAAACTCTCCATCATGAATTATCGGCGCATCCTGCGCAAAACCCGCGCTTGCCATCAGCACCATGACTGAGGCTTGTTTCAGTGTTAATCTCATCGGTATCCCTTCCCCTATTTGAATTACATCTTCCCTGCACGCCGCAGCGATTGAGCAATTTCTTCCTGAAGACCTTTCAGCGTTTCGCGGATGTCGCAGGCAATATTGAGCGATTGGCATTCGGACTCAGTGTTCAAGGCAAGGTACTCGTCACTGAGAAGCAGATAGTCCCGGCAAATTTCATCGAAAGTAATGTCTTCACGCCGTAAGTCCGCAATTGCGGCTTGGTGGTCAGGAAACAGGGTATCAAGGACGATACCTTTCATTTCGGAGCTCGTTCGATGGATCAGCAGGCTTAAGGGAGTGTTCGCCGAATTCACTTCTCACAAAAGGTTTATCGGGGCATAATACGGTATAATCAGAGATGTAACTTGCTGAAAAAATGGAATTATCCAAATGCACATCGACTATTATTAGTGATGGCAGAACGCCTGACGCCAAAGATGTGCGGGCCGCGCTTCAGCGACTTGTCGGGTCCCAGACTTTCGCTGGATCACAGCGACTGCAGGATTTTCTTATCTACGTCGTCGAGGAGTCGCTCAGCGGTCGAGCCGATGACATTCGTGCCAAAACAATCGCTATGGATGTCTACGGCGCGAGCATGTCCGAGATGGCGCGAAGAGAAAATGTGGTTCGGGTGGATGCTGGGCGCCTGCGTCGCAAGCTGGCCGAATATTATGCAGAAGATGGCCACGACGAAGGCACAGTGTTCGACCTTCCTAAGGGTGGGTATGCACCTGAGATATCGATTAGATCGCCCGGGGCGGATCAGCCCAAAACACCCGAGACGGAAACCAAGACGTACACCTGGCCGCGCCGGTTCATTGGGATTGCAGGGGTTTTTCTTATTATCTGTATTGCTGTGGCAATTGCGTTGATGTCGACAAATCGTAGGGTTCCAGTCAGCCTGCCAGTCGATAGCCTGAGCCAAGCTGAGCGCAGCGCAATATTTGATGCATCCCCTATGCGGCTTCAGGCCGTGAACCTGGCCAACTCGGGCCGCGATTTGATCTTTCCGGCCTTGGAGCCCGCGCGACTAAACGGAGCCCTGACAATATTCAAGGGGGCGATCGAAAACGACGACAGCTATTTCGGAGGCCATGCAGGGGCAGCGCAGGTTGCAGCAACAATAGCGCTGGTTACACCGGACGCTGATCCGACCGGGGACCTGCTGCGTTACGCGGACACTCAGGCCAGTCGAGCGATTGAATTGGCACCCGAAACGGGTTGGAGCCAATCTGCAAAGGCCTGGGTCGAATTTACCAAGGGAAATTGGCCGGAAGCTATGGAGTTCTCGTACAGGGCGCAGCGGTTGGCACCAAACGACGTGCACGTGCTGGAGTTCGTGTCATTGATCCTGTTGTACTCAGGTGAGTTCGAAAAAGTCGTGGCGATCAGCGAAGATGCACTGTCGAAAATAGATTTGGACCGGGGTTATGTGTTTCAGAACGCGATGGGGTCTGCAAAGTTCCATCTGAAGGATTTCGAAGGTGCCGTTTCCGCCTTTGAGCAGGTGACCCAAAAGGGCGGCCCTGTCGGCCCTGTTTCTGTCGCCTATCTGATGGCGGCTCATCAGATGCTCGGGCACGAAAGTGAAGCTCAAGCCTTGTCGGATAAACTCTCGCGTGAATGGCCTGACAGTAGGGTGGATATTTTGTTTCAGAGACTATTTGCGAATCCAGAATACGGGGTGGAACTTGGTGACGCTATGAAACAAGCCAATTGGAAGCCAAAATTTAACGAATGAAGTTCGTGTCTGGGCTATCGAGGCCATTCCAGTGCGAACTGGCCACAGTAGTTGTTTATTCATGCATCATTCCCTGCCGCGAGGCGGTATTGGCCCCTTCCCCATTGCCGCTGGATTTCGGAGACGGCCCATAGCGGTCACTCGGCGTTATGCCGAAATGCTGCGGTTGCAGCCCGCTTTCCGGACATTCGCTGCTTTAGCAAAACCTCGAGCTAAACGAATTTATAGCAAACGGACGCAGTGGCCGAAAACGCTTACTTCACTTCGATCGTCTTCCGCGCAAGAACTGTCTGGTTCGAAAGGTCCAAAAAGCGTATCTCGTAGACACCCGGCTCTTGCGGGAGCGCCACGGAAATGGGTGGTTCACCGGTGATCTTCGTGGCCGAAATCCAAGTGAAGATCGCCTGATCACCGCGCGCAAGCGTTATTCTCTGATCCGCGCTATCGTTTTCGACGCTCCATCTAACTTCAATGGTCGAGCCAGGCGCCCCGGAATCAGGTGCGGAAATTTCCCCTCCGGTATTCAGTTGCGCATCTGCAGCCAAAACTTCCACCGTCTGCCGTGCCAAGACTCTACTCCCCTCTCGGAGCACATAGCGCACTTCGTATAGGCCCGTCTCGTCTGGTGCCGTCATGTCATGCTCTGCGTTGCCCCTGACCTGCGTGTAGACACCGAATTTGTCGTCCGGCGTTCCGAACGGCACAAGGTTTACGTAGTCGCGGCTGTTGACCGCGCCAGTCCATGTCACGCGCAGCCTATCCCCGGCACGAACCTCAGCCGCCGTTGCGATCGTCACTTTGGGTTCGGTGACCTCGACGGGCACGCTTGCGATGGTTTTTGCGCCTTCACGTAGAATGTAGCGCACTTCGTACATGCCTGGTGCCGACGGTGCCTGCACATTCCCGCTCGCAGCGTTCCGGACCACGATGTAGTTACCGAATTCGCCTTCATCGGACCCCATGGGCACGATACCGATATAATCCTGATTGCTGACAGTTCCGGTCCAGGAGACTTTGAATTCGCTGCCCGCGAGGATCATGTCCGGGGCGCTGAGGCTGACCTCAGGTTCGGTGATCTCTATTATCGCGGTCGCCATTGTTTTGGCTCCTTCGCGGAGGATGTAGCGCAATTCGTAGAGGCCGGGATCTGCCTGCGCCGTCAGAGTTCCAGACGTGCCATCGCGAACAACCAGGTAGTTTCCGTACACACCTTCATCTGAACCGGCGGGCACGATGGCAACATAGTCCTGCGTGTTGACGGTGCCCGTCCAGGTTACCTCGAATTTTTCACCGGTCGAAACGCTTTCCGGTCCAACGATGGTGACCTCCGGAGCCGCGACCTCGATTAACTCGCGCGCCAGCGTCCGCGCGCCTTCGCGTAGGACGTATCGCACTTCGTACATGCCGGTCTCAGCAGGTGCTTTTAGCGTTCCTTTGTTGGCGTCTCGGACAACGATGTAGTTGCCGAACTCGCTCTCGTCCGCGCCCATCGGAACGACGTTGATGTAATCATGCTGGCTGACAGCCGCCGACCACGAAACGTCGAAATTCGCCCCCGTCAGCGTCGAACCCGGCACCTGCAGCGTCACTTGCGGGGATGTGACCTCGATCTGGCGAGCGGCGACAGTTCGCTTGTCGATGTTCAGGATGTAACGCACTTCGTAAAGACCCGGATCAGCCTGTGCGGTCAGAGCGAGTTCGGTATTTGTGCCGATCCGCTGATAGTTGCCGAAAGTCCCGGGATCGGAGCCTGCTGGAACAATGGCGACATAGTCGGCCACATTGATCGTCGGCGTCCAGGACGCCACGAACCTTGCCCCCGTTTCCACGCTGTCAGGAGCGGTAAGGTCAACAGTCGCCTCGGTCACTTCGATGGTATCCTGGCCCAATACGTCTTTCGTCTGGTTGTGCAGGTAGCGCACTTCGTAGAAGCCTTTGTCGCCGGGTGCCATCAGGGTAACCTCGGTGGCGTTGCCGATCCGTACATAGATTCCAAAGACGTTGGCATCGGTGCCGACGGGTACGATGTTGATATAGTCGGCCTCGGCGACGGTTGGAGTCCAGGTCACGTTGATGTTCGAACCGGCGCTTGCGGTGTCGGGCGCATCGACCGCGACCTGCGGTGCTTCAGGTTCCGGCTCGGGTTCCGGTTCCGGCGCGACTTGGGGCTCGGCCAGAGCGACGGCGGTACTTACCGCACTAAAGGCCGCACCCAATTCGGTGGCATTGGTGGCCGTGACGTACTGACCGCCTGTATTCTCGGCGATGCACGACAGCGAGCTTGCGTCCTCATCGCTTCCAAGACCGAAGCCGACGACATGCACGGTGAAGCCGACACCGCTTTGCTCAAGCGTTTTCGCCAGAGCACAGGGATCGCGATCACAGCTTTCCAGACCATCCGATATTAGAACGACAGTTGCCGGGTTGTCAGCATAGGACAGCGCGATGGCCGCCTGCTCGACAGCATCGGTGAGAGGCGTTTTGCCGGTTGGTGTCACGTCTTGGATGCGGTTAAGGATGGTCTGACGTGACGCTTGGCCCGGTTCAACCAGCACCTCGATATCTCCACAATCGCCGCGGCGGCGATGGCCATAAGCCATTAGACCGACCCGCCTTTCATCCACCCACTCACCCAGGAGGCTACCCATCGCGTCGCGGGCAATTTCGACCTTTGCAATCCCTTCGATCTGGCCCCACATGGAATTCGACCCGTCGAAGACCACCATGACGTTTTCGTCGCCCCAAGCGGACGAACCCAGCGAAAGCGAGATACAGGTTACGATTCTATAGAGATAACGACGTCGCACGGCAGGTCTCCAAAGTTCAAAAACACAATGAGCGCTATAACTATGCACCGTCTTGTGGTACCAGCCAACGGTTCTCGCGCGTCCAAGCCACACTCGATTTCGGCCCCGACCGACCACCACCGGGGCTTGAAGGCCTTGGCTATCCCGAGCACGTGACATCAAACGCGGCGGCGCGCTTGTCGTCTTTTTTGAAGAATTTCACCTGACCACTTGCGCCTTTGAACACTCCAGTGCCTCCGACAACTGCCAATTGGGTTTCGAAGTGGGGCACAGTGTCGGGACTACTCGGGGCGAGGTAAGAACCAGAGTAGATCAGCTGGTTGCTGTCAATTGTCAAGTAAGCGTTAACGATAAGCTGGGTTTCACCCTCACTCGCACCAGGCGCTATCAGAGTCGAGACATTCTGCATGCCGATGACCTGTCCATCTTCATTGAAAACCGTGACGTGCCCAACCGCGATATCCCCGATACTGTCGCCACCAGACGTTATTTTGAGATCTTCCAAATAGATCGTAAATTGGCCGCATTCCGGTGCGTCGTCGGCTGCAGCCGTAAGGGCTTGGGTGAGAATAAGTATTACGGCGAGAAAACGCATTTTGACACTCCTATATGATAATGGGCTGAGCGACTCAGTTAGAAACGCGTTGCAATATCGTAAGGTTGAAACAGGCCCGCATAGATGTCCGCTCATTGTTTTCTAAGCTCAATCGTCAACAACAAGGTTTCAAAGGCGTATTTGCCCCTGTCTTCTTTGATAAGGGCTTCAAAACGGTCGTAAAACTCGTTCAGATGCGCTTCGGTCGTTTCACCTGTCTCACTACGCAACAAAGACTGCCTGAATGTGGACTCGGTAAAGGAACGAATAAACCCCGAATAGCTTTTTGCGTACTCTTGGGGCGCATTGATCTGGTCTGCGAAGATGTCTTCCGGGTTTTGTTGAGCCGGAACTACCTCTGCTCTTTCGATCAAAAATCCATCTGCCAATTCCTTGTTGCGTTGAAAGGGTTCAAGCGCCTCTTCTCTGGACATAAACCAGATTGGCATAATGAAGTCGCGAAGCGAGTGTTCGGAAATCAAGCCGTCATTCACCATCGTTTCTGCAACGTTGTTCATCGCACGATAGGTATGTCGCCCAGAACTGCAAATTCCGTTGACTTCGCTCGCATCAGGAACAGCTCCTAGTGTTGAGACCATAAGCCGGCCACCGCTACGCAACTCCCGCAATCTCAATGCCAGGAAGGTTTCCCAATCTCGCTGCGCTTGTCTTTTTAACTTCAGGCGAGTTTCGCCTTGCAAATCTGCGAACCAGAGCGTGCCTTTTGACGAGATTTTGGGCTGTGTGCTGAGCCAATGGCTCGCGCCAAACGAAGTTCCAACGTCAATAGACGATGCCGGTGCCACCATTGAGAAAAAACTACCCACACTTGCAACGGGGCGAATACTGGCAGAGAGGTTGTTGTAACCGTCTTGGTTCACAGCACATTCAAACAGAGTATTCCAATCGTTTTCCGCTTGATCGACATGGTGAACAAAGATGGAGCGATCTGGATAGCGGTCAGCAAAAGACTTTACGGCAGGCTTGACTGACAAAATCGCGTTTGATCCCGTGCCACAGCCATAGTCAGCAATGTGTATTTCGTCTGATGAGGCCAGAACCTTGTCGGCCATTTCCCGAACATCGTCTGCGCGAGATTGAATAGAGTGCTTCTGCGGGAGGGAATTCCCAACATAGTCAATCATTCCCTCAGTTGGGCTGCTCCTATCGTCCATTGGATCCTCCCACGTGCAGTTGGGTTGGCAGCTAGAGCTACAGTTTACACAATTCGCTGCCCAAAACCGATGAATTAATGGGTCGAGAACGACGTACTTCGGTCGTTGGCCACATACTTAAAACATGGAAACTGAGCTCACAGCCGGCACTGGAGCTTGCACAACTTCGTGTCGGTAAATCCTCCTCGCCGGTGTCTCGGCCCAAAGCATGCGTAATTGGGCTGACCCTGATCAGAGGTCGAGCTCCCGATATGATCACAGGAGATCAGTGTACATGGGAGATTTCGAATGGAGTTTTTTGCGGGCTTGGATGTTTCGCTGCGGTCCTGCGCGATCTGTGTTGTCGACGGCAAGGGCGCGGTTCTGCATGAGCGAGAGCTGCCTTGCGAGATTGAGGAGATAGCTGGATATCTGACTGCGCTTCGCTTTCCGATTGAGCGCGTTGGCTTTGAATCCGGTACGTTAAGCCAGCATCTCTACTACGGTTTGAAGGCAGAAGGGTTTGAAGTTGTCTGCATGGAAGCGCGTCAGGTGAGTGCCGCCCTATCCTTGGGCCCGGGCCTATGTCTGGGCGCGTGCAAGCGTGGATGGCCTGCCTCAGTTGCAGAAGTGGTTTGATCGGATCGGCGCGCGTCCTGCCGTGCAAAAAGCACTGGCCATTCCAAAGGCCAATCCGCAGTTCTGGGATGCAAGTGCTGATGCAAGTGCATTTGCGAAAGAGAACGCCGCGCGGTTTGCTGGTGATGTGAAATCTTGAAGGACACAGATGCAGACATTCACGCACTTCGCTGCATCGAGCACATAGGGCTCTCTCCAGACCTTCGTCGCCAGACGTCTAAATGGACGTAGCGCGAGGCTTTTCGGCAGTGTGTCAAATGTCCGGCTTTGTGGCTCGGCGATAAATTAATGTCTCAATTGCTTTCACCATCTTTATGGCAGACAACCTCAAGCTTAATGCCGTGTGGGTCGAGCCAATAGGCCGCAAAGTGCGTCCCGTATTGAGGAAACTCTTGGGGTTCGTCCAGAATATGTGACTTCCGCGAGAGCGCCCAATGATACGCCTCACGCACGACCTCACGCGTTTCCACCGAGAATGCCAAGTGCTGCAACCCGGTGGTATGGCGCGAATAGTGCCCCTCGTCCTTCGCCTGGTAAAAGAACAGCTGCGTCCCGAGTTTTCCATCCGGTCCGTAGTTGAATTCCGGAGCGGTCTTGAACCACTCCTTGAGGCCAAGGATCGGCATTAGCTCGTCATAGTAGGCCTGCGCCGCCGCAAAATCCGGCACCGCGATACCGATATGATCTATGAATCCCGTTCTGGGCATGACTGCTCTCCAGTTCTTAGAGCCTCATGGCCCCTACCTTAGCTGTGATCAACCAGCTGATTTGTGCTCTTGGTTTCGACATCGAGGCTACAGTGAGTACTCGCTACGATGCAAAATTCGAAAAGCTTGTGCTCGTTCCCGACCCTGGTTGCGTGGCTGACATTGTGTTGCACTCCGTTTATTACGTCAGCCTGTTGCTTACCTCGACCAGATTGTCATCTGGATCGCGGAAGTACACGGACATAAGCCTGCCGACGGCGCCCAGTTTCTCAGAAGGACCTTCCACGATAGTGACGTCATGCGCGCGAAGCTTCGCGGTGATTTCCTCAATTGGTGTGTCGGTCAGTAGGCAGAAATTACCGCTTCCCGGAACGGTTTTTTTCGCGAGATCCGGTGCTGTGCCTGCATCTTGAAGACTGATTTTGTTTGACCCGAAATGCAGGGACCATTTGCCGGGGCGTTCCTCTCGCGGGATCACACCTAGCACTTGTTGATAGAACTCAAGCGTTGCGTCGACATTATGGACGCAGAGCACGATGTGGTCGAAGCCGTAGATGTTCATGGACAAAGCATACCTTTGGTCAGTTTCGCCGCAAGCATTGGGCACCGCGATTTTGAACAGACAGACAGAGCTATCCGCCAATGCGGTTCTAAATTTGCTCTTTTGTCAGAGTCTCAATCGTCTTGCTCAGTATCCACGCATGTCCAAATGGATGGCGAACGCGGCATTCTCGCTTGCCATACGGTCGGTCCTCGATTCCGATGACAACTGGTTGTGAAGGTGTAGACGCCCCCGCTGGCCTCAATGTGCCATTGTGGGTTTGCAAACAATTGGTCGGCACGTTTTGGCTATCGTTACTTGAACGTCGACAATGACGAGGAAGACTTTCGGGCCGAACTCTCTGGTCCTGTGATCGGGGTATCTTACCAGTTTTGAAAGGTCGGCGCGTCGAGGGCGGACCATCGAGGGCCTTATCGGCCATGCTTTCCGAAATTTGCGGAAGGTACGGCCACTACGGTACAAAGCCGGTTTGTGAACTTTAAGGTCAGGATTTATTGAATTTTGCCGTACGGCGTGACCCAAGGCCCGAAAAAACAGACCGGATACATATCAGTGACTACCGCAAGCCTCGCAAAAATCTCAGTTGCGAACAGCAACCGGTACATACATTGGGCTCGGAACGATCGTTTGCCGCGCCGGTACAGGATTCAGCAGTGCGGGCAAAGGGGACTCTAGCTTGATGATTCCAATGTTTGCTCTGAACAGCTACAGCTTCAATACGATGAAGCCTTCAAAGAATCCCAACCTCCCTGAGTTTATCGCGATTGCGACCGTTCTCATGGCGACGATTGCACTGTCGATTGACGTCATGTTGCCTGCGCTTGGGGAGATGGCATCGGAGTTTGGCGTGGAGAACAATCGGCGTCAGCTCATCATTGTTGCCCTTTTTATGGGACTGGCGGCAGGTCAGCTGCTTTTCGGGCCGCTTTCAGACAGCATTGGCCGCCGACCCGCCATCGTCTTGGGTGCATCGCTTTTTGCTACAGGTGGGTTTGTCTGCGCCATGGCATCGACGTTTGATAGCTTGATTGCGGGTCGCCTTCTGCAAGGTGTTGGAGCTGCCGGGCCGAGAATCGTCACGGTTGCGCTGATCCGGGATCGTTTCGAGGGTGCCGCCATGGCGCGCGTCATGTCCATAATTATGGGTATTTTCATCATGGTGCCGGTTCTCGCTCCGTCTTTCGGGCAAGCGCTCTTGCTGGTAGTGCCTTGGCAGGGTCTGTTCACCCTTCTGTCAGTGATTTGCGTCGGTGGAGCCGCATGGCTACTGCACAGGCAACCCGAGACCCTGCCTGAGAAGCGCCCATTCAAGTTTGGCCAGTTCTCAACTGCCACAATTGAGGTCCTGGGCAACCAGCGCGCTATGGCGTTCACAACAGCTGGCGGCCTTTGCTACGGCGCGCTCATTGGATACATCAACTCGTCGCAGCAGCTGTTTCAGGATACCTACAAAGTGGGCAACCTCTATGCCATCCTGTTTGGCGGCGCGGCAATCTTCATATCTGCGGCAACGCTAACGAATGCACGGCTGGTCAAGCATGTCGCGATGGATCGTGTATGTGTTCTCGCGGTCAGCGCATTGATCGTCTGGTCGTTGGCATTCACGGCCGTGATGTTGGTGTTGGGAACCCTCCCGCCACTATGGCTGTTTATGGCCGCGAATTGTCCTGCGCTGTTTCTTCTGGGTCTGACCTTCGGGAACTTCAATGCCATCGCACTTGAGTACCTGGGCCATATCGCCGGTCTTGCTGCTGCCGTTACCGCCTCGGTCTTAACACTGGTGGGAGTCATCGCCGCGAGCGCAATCGGCCTTAGCTACAACTCGACGCTATACCCGATTTTCCTAGGCTACGTTTTCTGTGGAGCGGCCGCCCTCGTGCTCATGCTGTTGCCTTCAGCGAGACAAGGCGGAGGCGGCCGATCGTGAACTATACAGCATCTGGGGAGTCAGGGCTCAAAGCCGAGCTGGGATACAGCGCAGCATCCTGTGATATCGTCCCTCGTCAACGTCGGGTTGTCGGTGTGGGTGGGCATCGCGGATTGGAGGATCTGCTATGGAAACACCAAACTTACCTGCCATTCGCGCTCTTCGCCCAGGAGCGCGGAACGAAGCTGCCATCTGTTGTCCACGTTTCTACTTCTGCAAACTGCTCTTAGCGGACTCTTGGGCTTCACAGGCAAGCCGCCGTTAAATCGAGGTAATCGTCTCTGCAATGCAGACCGTCAAACAAGACATTCGCTGAGGAAGCAAATCTTGTTGATCTGAGATGTCGACTCTGAGGACGAAGCTGGCGTCCGACAAGTAGGGCAAGACACATTGCCAAGTGCATGATAGCTCTATCGAACGCATCACACCTGGCGGTGCGCTTCTTCAACCATGCGGCCAGCAATGCCGCTGAACTGATCGCGTTCATTTTGCCGAAAACATTTCGGAAAGTCAGCGTACAGGATCGGCTGGACAGACGGTTTCATCTGGAACTCGAACTGGACCTGCCAAGGAATGCCTTTCTGAGCAATGGCCACGAACATGATGTGCCGTGCGTTTTTCAGATCTGGAGAAAATCAATGTCTTTGCGCGCATCGCAAACCGTCAACTCTTCCCGATGGATCGAGTTCACGCGCCCAGAAGACGCCGAATATGCGATCCGCCGTGTTGGTCGGAACGCGGGGCAATTGCTTGAGGGCCTGAACCATAGCCCCTCCACGACGCTCTTCTTTCGAACCCGGCACGCCAGTGTTTTGAAGCTTCTGCGAAACAACCCAGAGCTCAAGCGGATGGGGGATAACACGGCGGGCATCAGATCCGTCTCCAAAAGCGAGATCCTACAGCTTATCGAAGATGCCATGGCCAGCCCCCTGCCCTTCTAACCAATCGACCGACGTCCGTGACCGAACCGTATCGCACAAGGTGTCCCAAGCGAAGCAAAGACGACTGCGTAGTCCCGAGTTAAACCCCTGCAAAAATACTTCGATCCGATTCGATTTTCTGTGCCTCAGAGACCTATCTCTCCCACGGCACGGGGTGTTTTGGATGGAGTTGGGCGCTTCGGATGACAGGTTAAGTAAAAATTCTCAAAAAAAGTGACAGGCCTCTGAAGGGCCATAGAAGCAAATTGAGCCAATTTCCGGGGTCCGATGACAGATTGCACCCCGAAGGATGAGATTGCTGCTCCAGAGGCTCACAAACGGCTTCCAGGGGTATTAATTTACGTTTGACCCCCAGACAGACAAAGCACTAGTCAACCTATTGTTGTAGAACGATTTTTTTCTTGATCCGATGAATCATGCCCGGGTATTCGGTCCTTGAGCGGTGCTCATCGAGAAGAATGGCACCCTCAAAACCAACCTGCGCCACACCCTGGCGCCAAGAAAAGGAGCAGCCCATGAGGCAGTTAAAAATCACAACGAAAGCGACAGACGCGCAGCTGGCAGGCTTGACGGCAAGCATAGAACAATTGTTGCAGAAAAGGTCCAAAGCCATGGCAGAGATCAGCCGTTTGGAGGAACAACGGCAAACCTCTGACCAATGCAACACGGATCAACCAGATGCCATTCAAGACAAGATTGACGGTGTACGGGCAGAGCTCCTGGACATCGAAACCAGCCTAAAACAATACCGTTCAGAACAGGCCGATCTGGAAAACACACTCCTTCGGCCACTGGCCGAATGCCTGGATCGCGTTAATGGAAAGGCCGCAACCTACACGCTGGGTGCAGGAGACATAATTCTGCTCGCAGTAGAAGCAGAGGATGTTCTCAACCAAAAAGGTGTGAAACAGAAAAACCGGGCCGGCACCGAGATTGAACTCCGCCCCGGTGGGAAACAGGCCTCCAACCGGTATGCGAGAATGGCAAGTGCAAGTATCACGACGCGGGTGAAACTGCGCCGAGTCAATGACGGCTGGCGACTGGTTGAAGCGGCCCGGGACCGGTGTTTTGTCAACCAGCCCGAGTTCAGGCAGATCCGCATTCGACCCGCCGCGCATGCTGACATTCTTCGAACCGCAACGGACGGCATCACGATACTGCCCGACGCGCGTGAAACCTGACGCCCCTGCTCTGTCTGCCGCCTGAATCAGACACCGACTGATCGGCTGCGCGACTTGGGCTCAGCCAGACAGGGCCTGACTTCCAAACCCTCAATACACACCAGGCACATCGTCCCAACGGATGGTGACGGGACAGCTGTGCCAAAATGAAAGAGATACCATGACGACTCAATCACCAAACCTCCCCACAATCCAAAACCCGATGCAGGAAGCAGGCGGGATCAACACACCCCAACTGAAGACGCTGGTTCTGGTGCATCCCGGCAGTATGTTCGGAAGCGGTGACTTCAATGTCGGGCCCATGGCCGCCGGAAGGTGCCGGGATCAAATCCGTGATCAACTACTGGCCCATGAAGGGCAATTGATCATCATCGACGGATTTTTGTCCGATGAAATCAACGAAGACTTTGAAGAGGCCATTCAAATCGGTCTGAACAATGCACTGGTTGCCGCACATCGCGCTGGGAAATTGGAACCCGTGTCTGCAATGCGCCTCTGGGGCTGCGACGCCGGCGAAGACCCTTTTGACGAATGGGAGAGTTTTGGCAGCGAATGCCTGCCCCGCGTGTTCTCGTGCCAGGAAGCAGCCGCGGAGTTCCTGTGCCAATATCTCATGGCAGATGAGATCGAGGTCACCGGCGCCTGGGCCACAGAGGATGGTCGTTGGGGATGTGTGAACTCCGTCGCCGAGGTGCTGCGGGATGGTTTGCCGGATACCAGGGTACGAATTTCCGAGACGGCACTGTTCGACGAGTATCGCTCGCGCACCGACACCATCCTTCCGCTCTTCAACCTTGAGCAAGACAACAGCAAAGTTGGAGTCAGCCATGGCCATTCTTGATATGAACATGATCCGGGCGTACTTCATGCTGGATCTTTCGACCGCACATCTGCCGCTCGAAACCGTGGAACAGATCAACCGCGGTGAGTTTTATCGCAAGGTCTATTTGCGCAGCGACTACGGGTTCGTATTTCATATCTCCGAGTATCGCGACCTGGGCGAGCGCGAACAGGAGCTCGAAAGATGCCCCTGCCCCGCGTTTCGCGCGGCACTCAAGATCGCATGGAAATTCAATTTGCGTTTCATCATGTACGATCAGGACGCCGAGCCTCACTATGATGTCGAGGAACTGCCCATATACGAGTGGTGAAAACCCCGGATCTTTCGATCCGGGGCGTATTAGGGCCGCGCATTGGTGCTCAAGCCCGAGCGAGTTCAGATGAGCACCCGATATTGGTGATGGGAAAACACCAACTGTGCCTTTCCAATATGGTTGGCCCCACGCCCTCTTCAATAGCCTGCCCGGTCGAACAAGAGGAACGTTAACCACTTGTTAAACAGTGTTAAAAACTCACAAACGTTCACCTCTTATAAACTTGAAGTGGGGTTTTCACCTCTCTACTTCCAATCCAAAGAGGCCTCCGATTGCGGGGCTCACTCTTCTCTGCTCAGACGCTCGGCCGCGCTTTGGACAGGGAGAAAACAAAAACGAGCGAGCAGTAGAATGCAAAACCAAACACAAGATACGTGCGACCGAAACGCCTCCGTTTTTGCGCCAGTTCCGGCTCAATCCTTCACTGTTGTCAGGCACCCTGATGACAGGGCTGGCCGGGAATTGGCAAGGCAGGTGTGGCAGCCCTAAGCACAGAAATCCTTTATCCAGGCGCTTTCCATGTCGAACAGTCAGCTGTTTCGCAGGCCTTGCCTGCGCCGCATCGGCTAGCGGGCAAACCCGCCCGTCAAAAAGCTATTGAGACCATCGAAGCCTTTGGCACCCCAAAGAACATGTATATCGGTGTCAACAAGGACACCATTTCGCGCGTTTCGGTTCGCCACGAAGCGCATTGGTGCTGTGAACACCAGAAATACATCAGCCTGAATATTGATTTTGCAGAGCATCGCAAGCGGCGCGTCATCGTGATCGACATCGATGACAGCTGGGAAGATGATGCCTGGTTGAAGATCACCGACCTCATACGTGAGGGTGAGATCCCGAAGCCGGCTTTTGCCTGTTTTCGCTGGGCCACAAAGATGAACAAGCCGCGGCGTGTTCGTGCGCATTTCGTCTTCCTTCTTCAGTTCCCGGTCAATGAAGGGGACGTCCGTCAGAAGTTTTTTATGAACGCGGTGCTCGAGCATTTCTACGACGTGCTGGAAAGCCATCGGATTCCAGTTGATCGGAACCAGGGTGTCACCTTCAAGAACCCCGCCGCCCGTGAATGGGATGTGTTTCACTTTGCCAACAACCGTCACAGCTTGCGCGATTGGGCGGAACTGCTCGGCATATCCGATTTGGAGAAAAGTGAGCAAAAGGCGATCAATATTGCGCGGCGCAACAGGAAGCGCGCCCGCCGTGCGGCCAGAAAGGCCGGCATAACCGGTGAGCGAAACCTCGACGTCTTCGAGATGGCCCGCCACAAATGCTACGCCGCCAAATTTCGCTGCGCGAGTTACGAGCAGTTCCACGGCATCGTCTCCGAGATTGTGCGGGAAACGCATGCCGCCATGGGATATGCAGTTGGACTGTCTGCCAAAGAGCTGGCCCAGATCGCGAAGTCGATTTCCAGGTGGACCTGGGAGAAATACGAGGGCAGCGGATACTGTGAACGTGACCGAGGCGCTTGTGCGGACCTCCTGGTCGACGGGATGGATCTAGAAGATCGGCAACGTATCGGTGCCGCTTACAGCCATGACAAGCGCGCGCAGAAGGTGATCCGGAAAATCAAGGACGCTTATGACACGCTGCTGGCCGAGGGAAAGAAAATCTCCGTACGCGTCCTGGCAGCTGCGGCCGAGGTGTCGGCAACAACGGCCCAGAAGTATCGCAAGATCGTCGAGGAGGGCGTCAAGCTTGCGTCCAAAGCTGGCACGGTCTCCCGGGAAATCAAAGAAAGATTGGCCGCAATGGTCTGCCCCACAGACGATACGGCATCCCCAATAGAACTGTGCCACGATGGTGTATCAGAGTATCCCCCCGTGGATCTGCCCCAGCGCCCTACAAAGAGACTAGCGCTGAGGAAGTGCAGATCATCCTACCCTCAGCATCGCAACATCGTCGGGGATTGGCCACAGTACAGGCCAAACCATTATCCCTCGGGACAAGTCCAGCCCCGGATCGACCGGGCCCGGCGACCCCGCAGGGTCAATCCAGAAGATCAGCCGGGCCTGGCACCGGCACATATCCTCGCTGCGGCTGGGCTCGTCACAGACCGGGAAATTCCACCAGCCGCTTCAGCAATACTTATCCCGTCCCGGCAAAACTCCACCCGTCCATCAAAAGGAAATCACGCATGGAAAAAACTCACAAAAACACATACATCCTGATCGGCGCCGGCCGGCTATGGATCCCGGACATCCGCTCTTTCGGCACCGCCGGTATTCGAGAACTCATCCTTGAAGAAATCGAAGCGCACAATGGCGATCTGTTTGTTGTGGACGACCTCTTCTCAGAAGGCATTGACGAGTGGTTTGATGATGCCCTTTTTGCCAGACTGAACAGGCTAAGCGAGCTCGGACACAATGTTGGCAGATACTGGGGCTGCGAATCCGATCCTTACCCCTACGACGATTGGCTGGGTTTTGGAGCGGAGGATGAGAAGGTCGTCTTTCCCACTATCGAAAGCGCCGTCCGGTATCTTGGCCAAATTGTCGTGCCCGGCCACATCCAGATTGCAGGCGCATGGCTGGGCGATTCCAGGGCGACGGGCCAGGTCAACGAAGTGCATGAGGCGTTGCGAGATGAATTCGGGCACACGGACTTCAAGATAGGCTACAGCGCTTTTGCGGATCCGCTTCGACGCTTCATACCAGCTGCGGAATAACGATGTATCTCGGGTTTGCCCCTCGCGTTAAACCCGAGATTTACACCGCGGCTGTAGGCTGAAACGCATTCACAAATGAGTTTCCCACCATGCAGCATTTCAAGCATTTCCCATTAGAATCCCAACGTGTCCTTGTTCCCCCAGAGGAGCTGACCGGCAACGACGACAACGCCCAAAGCGCGGAGTTTTCGGAGCTCCGCACCCGGTTGATTGCGGCAACACGTCAGCTTCGGACAGGGCAAGGCCAAGACATTGCCCGGGACGTTGTGTTTCAGGTGATCGAGAAATGGTGGAGCCGGCAAGCGCAGAACTGCCTGAGCGGCGCCGGGCTCCGAGACCCCGGGTTTCCATTTTCGACACATGCACTCCTGGAAGACCCGGCCCTCCAGGAGTGCATCACCCGATATGCGGGCCTCGCGGCAGCAGTTTCGGCCCCCATGACCGCCTACCAGATCGGCTTGCTCTACACGGCTCTTCTGCCAGGGGACATCAGATCGCGGCAAGGCTTGTTTTTCACGCCACCAGCGCTGGCCAAAAAGTTGGTTGAGATGTCCGGCAAGGCGGGCACCGACTGGTCGGAGGCCCGCGTGCTGGAACCGTCTTGTGGCAGCGGCGTTGTGCTGGTCACGGCCCTGGCGGAAACCCTGCGCTCGATGGAAGATCTCTCTCCCCAGGTCCTCTCCGGGCATCTGGCAGTCAGACTCCAGGCCTGCGACCATGACCCGTTCTGTGCCTGGATATCCCAGGTCATGGTCGAGGCATGTCTGTTGCCGCGTTTCCGTCATTGCCCGGATGACCTGCCGGAACTGGTCCGGTGCGGGAACACGCTGGAGATGCGTGAAGCCACAAAGTTTGATCTGATCATCGGCAATCCCCCCTTTGGAAAAACCCGGCTCAGCCAGGCACAAAAGAAAACCTACGGGCGCTCCGTTTATGGCCATCCAAACAGGTATGGGCTGTTCCTGGATCACGCCGTGGCAAACACCTCGGATACCGGCGTCATCTGTTTCATAACGCCGACCAGCTACGTGTCGGGACAGTCCTTCAGGAACCTCAGAACCCTCCTGCGCAGCGAGGCACAGCCTCACAGTATCTGCTTTCTCGATCAACGCAGTGGCGTATTTGACGGGGCCAACCAGGCCCTGGCGCTGTCCGTCTTCACCAGAACACGTAGCGAGGATCGCCCACGTGTCGAGCGAATTCACGTGACACCGAACGAAAGTCTTGATGTGACCGACCTCGGGGGTTTTCAGCTGCCCGAGGATATCGCCGCCCCCTGGCTCCTGCCGCGCCAGGACGAACATGTTTCCCTGGTTTCGGCCGCATCGAAACTGCCCTGCCGGATGAGGGATTGGGGATACGAAATCAGGACCGGGCCGATGATCTGGAACCGATACAAAAGGCGGCTGTCCGGCAGGCCCGGTGCGGCAGCATACCCCCTGATCTGGTCGGAGGCCGTACGCCCGGACGGCCGGTTTGAGTGGACGGCGGAGCGAAAGCAGGACCTCCGATGGTTCAGGCTGGAGACAGGAGAAGATCACCTGCGCCAATCGGATCCATGCATCCTGGTTCAGCGCACGACGTCACCGGAACAATCCAGGCGTCTGAATGCAGCCCTGCTGCCGCCAGCTTTTCTGGAAACTCATGGTTCTGTCGTCATCGAAAACCATCTGAACGTGATTTATCCCAACACCGGTTCGACAGCCGCCTCCCTCGAAGTGCTCAACACGTTTTTGAACAGCGACGTCATGGATCAGCTGTTGCGTTGCCTGTCTGGAAGCTGTGCAGTTTCGGCGGCCGAACTCCACGCCCTCCCCCTGCCCTGCCCATCGGCACTGGACCGGTTGCATGTGCTGGTCCGCAGAGGCGCGTCGAAGAGCGATATTGAAGCGGAATGCTGGCGGGTCGTCGCCGGGGAGCTCGCAACTTCAAACCAGTTTCCGTCAAAAATCGAAGCCTGATCACACTTCACTTGCCTGGATATCCTTACTGGCTGAATTAAGTACCCCTGTTTTACACAAAAGCAGTGATTTGTGTAAAACAGGGGTACTTAAATAATTGTTTTTATTGAGATTTACCCTTGCCCTCGGATTTCGGGCATGCGATATAGGACGTGTTCGGGTCGATAAAAGCGATGACTGACAAGCAATCCTTTCATGGGTGGCTACTACAGAAAGTCAGAGAAGCCAGCCGGCGAATATTGGCTGCACTTCAATTTCTGACCTGAAAGCCATGTCTTTGGACGTGGTTACGGGGTGGGTCTCATAGCTCACCCCTTACTTCTTTTATCTGCCAACCAATCGCGTGGCGGCGAACCCCAAAAGAGAAGACAAAATCAAAAGTCCGAGGAATCTTCACCGGTGGTGGCCGCCATTGTCTTTGTCCCGCGTCCGAGAAGCTGTGGATCGTGGAAGGAAACCACCGGGCATCGAATGCGTGTCGGTGCCCCTGCCCTACAGTGGGGTCGCTTAAGGCTGGGGGCGAAATAGTACGCTAGCGCTAGAACGGCCATTCGGAAAACGTGCAGAGAAGGTCTGCAACGAGCCCGACCTGTACCTTTGATTTTTGTGCTGCGCGCGCACGCAGCGGGAAAATCGCTGCAATTGCGAAGTTGCGGACGCCGCTGCGCGGCGGGCAAACCGGTCGTTGATGTTCGATGCGGCGAAGATGGACCGGCCAATAAACAGGTCGCGAACGAAGTCGCCTTTTGATTCTCCTCTAACAGTGTTCGGCTTCGTTGCGCGGCCGTGTCGTGACGAGGGTGCGTCCTTGACTCTTCACCGGCTAGGAACCACAAGTGTGCATTGGTAAGATTTTCTCGTCGCCGCGATGCTGCCGGTTGCGACAACCCAATGGCCTTCAGACTAATTGTAGCATGTGCCCCAGCATTGGAACGGGTTTCGCTGGGGTCTTCGCTATGAGCTCGTTCCTCGCAAGCATTCGCAACTGTCACCTGACATGCCCCTGTCACCGCGTGACCTAGGAAAGAAGGCGCCGTATGAACAGCACATGGCCCGTAAATTGCGTGCTTAATGACCGATAGATCAGGTCTCAGGCTCCGTTTCAATCAGTCTTTCATCGTGTTTACGCGCTGCATTCTTTGTTTGATCCCGACACTCTTGGTGTTGCTCTCAGGTACGCCGCTTACTGCCCAAGTTGCAGGCAATGCCGAAGGATCGGTTTGTGACGAAGGTTTCGAAAACAAGAACGGATCGTGTCAAAGAGCAAACGCACCTGAAAATGCGCATTTGACCGGCAGTTCCTATGGTCCAGGTTGGGAATGCAACCATGGATTCAAGCGTGTTGGAGATCTTTGTGAGGAAATAGCCGTTCCTAAAAACGCATATCTTGCATCGACCGGAGATCGATGGAAGTGCAATCGCTTGTTCCAACGTGTCGAAGATAGATGTGAAGAAGTGTTTGTGCCTGAAAACGGGTTCGTCGAAACACGATTTGGTGCTCAAGAAGCACATTGCCACTGGGGTTTTCGCAAAGAGGGCCGGGAGTGCGTTGCAATAGAAGTTCCCGAGAACGGGCGCTTATCTGACAGGCGAAGCGCTGACGGCTGGGTGTGTCTGAGAGGGTTCAAAGCGACGGAAGGTGGCTGTGACTTCGTGATCGTTCCCGATCACGCATACCTCGCGTCTGACACATATTCTGGATGGAAGTGTGAGCGTGGTTTTCGCGCGAACCAGGGCAGGTGTGTTGCGATCTTTGTCCCTTCCAACGCTCACTTAAATCGAAGAGGTGACGGTTGGGAATGCAATCGGCCGTTCACGAGACAGAATGACAAGTGCGCCGAAAATGTGCCGCGACAATAGGTTGGTGGAAATCAATACCGCCTGAAATATCCGGAAGGACCAAGCCGTGAACCATAACTCGATTGACGAAAACTTGGGTAAAATGCTCAAAGCCGAAAAGGCGCATCGCTGGTCCTACAGAGTAAAGATGATTATCGCGATAGTGGTGTTTGTTGCGGCGATAGTTGTTGTGGTGTTTCTCTGATGCGTAAAAATGCCCCTCAAGTAACCCTTCCCGGTTCAAAGGCATCAGCTCGTGGTCTGGAACAAAGAGCATTTCAGGACCGCAGTGTTCGAAAGGCGCGGAACGCTGACGTATCAGGAGTGGTCGAAGAAGAGTTCGGAAAGTACTTGATTAAGGCTGGTATTCTGAGCGGCAACAGCGTTGCGCGCGCATTTCCCAAGCCACCAGCCAAAACACAGGCAATGATTGCCGATGCAGTAGGTGAAACACCGGCATTGGCCATTGAAACCTTAAAGGAAATTCTCGAAGAACGGGACAGGAAGCGTAGCGGTCAACGCCGTTTGGAGGGAAACTCCGGCACACTCGTTCCCAGTGAAAGAGAATATGCCGAGGCATTGCGCCAGATCAGGTTGACCCCTGCGCAGGTCACAATGCTCAAAGCACTTACAATCGCAGGCAAGGACGGTCTGACCATTGGTCACTTGTCTCAGGCAGCCGGTTACAAATCGCGTGAGGCCTCCATCAAGGTCTTCAAGAAAATAGGACTAATGATCGCAGAATATCTGGAGCTCGAACTTCCCGAAGCCGGATCGGCACAGAATGATGGCGCCGCGCAGGTTCTGGCATTTTCTCACATCGAAAGTGACGATGAGCCAGCAACTTGGATTATGCATCAGGAACTGCGTGATGCTGTTCGTTCGGTCCTATGACGCAAAATCAAGCACCTGATTCCGAAGAGAGTTCCTGACCGTACCAAATGCACGAAAGGTTGCACACGTAGCTTATGCTGGAGAAGAAACCATACCCGCTCGACCTGATCTATGTACCTGTGAAGCGTGCAAAAACACTTGATCAGCAAAAAGTCCTGACGCTGGCCGAAGATATCCTGAAGAACGGTCAAAAGACCCCGATCCAGATACGCGCTGACAACAAAAGGTTCGTGCTGATTGAAGGTCTTCACCGACTAGAGGCCATCCGCGCCCTCGGCGGTGATACGGTCGAAGCCTATTTGGTCCGCGCCAGACTACACTAAACTCTTGTTGGAATTGGCATTCGACAAAGCCTCGGAAAATGTCAGCAGGCGCTGACTTTTTTCATCCCAAAGATGCAATCGTGTACAATGCAGGCTCTCATACAGAGTAATACGCTGGCAATTTTCCAACTCAGAATGGTCACGCAAAACCTCGTTTAACCGATAGAATGGTATGCGACTGGCGAGGTGGTGCACATGGTGCACACCGATATTGCCAGAGAACCAACGCAGGACGCCGGGCAGGGCATAGTGAGAACTTCCGTAGAATGCGGCGTTCTGAAGATTCCACCACTCTTCCCGTTCCCAGGTCGTGTGTTCAAACTGGTGTTGAATGTAGAAAAGCCAAATTCCAATTGACGACGCGACAACCACGGTTGGCAGGAAAACACACGCCAACACCTCAAAGCCTCCGGCCCACAAAATCAGAGCCAACAACCCTGCAATTGCGGCGTTTGTTCCCATCGCACTTGCCCAGTACAACCAGCCTGACCGCATGAAGCCAACAGGTAAGCGGTATTGAACAAAGAACGTATAGATCGGCGCAACACCGAAAAGGAAGACGGGACTCCGGGTCAGACGATAAGCGGCACGCCCGAACCAATTCCGCTCCAAGTATTCCTCAATGGTCAATGTAGGGATGTCACCCATACCGCGCCGATCAAGGTTACCGGTTGAGGCATGGTGAATCGCATGGCTTTGTCGCCAAACGTCATAGGGTGTCACGGTAAGAACACCCAGAACCCTGCCGGTCCAATTGCATGCGCTGCGGTTTTTGAAGAAAGATCCATGGCCACAATCATGCATAATGATGAAGATGCGGACCAGAAATCCGGCGTTCAGAACAGCCAGTAAAATTGCGATCCAGACGCTAAATGATAACGCAAACCACGTAAGGGCCCATAGCGTGAATAAGGGGACAACAGTGATCGCAAGTTCAAAAACACTGCGCTTCGCATCGGGCACACGGTATTGCGCGAGCACCCGCGTCCAGTCTTTAGGTTGCAACTTACTTGGTCTCCGACGGCTTATTGTCGCCCATTGTTCAAACGGGCACCCTTATGGGGTGCCCGTGAAAGGTTAGGCGAGTGCCAGGTTGGCGGCGCTTTCGCGTCCGTCACGGCCAGCTTCGACGTCGAAAGTGACCTTTTGGCCATCCTTCAATTCGCTTAGGCCGGAACGCTCAACTGCTGAGATATGCACGAACACGTCGCGCTTACCATCTTCAGGCTCAATAAAGCCAAAACCTTTGGTTGAGTTGAACCATTTTACTGTGCCATTTGCCATGGTGGAAGTCTCCAAATACTTGCCGCCCGCATCATTGCGGCGACTCGGCGTGGTCGGTCTGAATCGAAAGACTGAACGCCGAATTGAGGAGACAGCAGGTCGAAAAAGAAAAACGTAAGCCTCACGTATATGGACTTCGAGTACGCACGATACAAGCTTTGATACGATGATGATCTGAGTCTGCATATCCCAGTTTGGGCTCAGACCGGCCCAATGCTCGCGGCGTTTCTCAACAAAAAAGGCAATCGGACAACGGCCATTCAAACCGATGGTAAAATTCAGGCGTCGGCGCGGTGCTGATGTCTGGGCCTGGCGGGAGGATTGGAGGGACCACTATGCCAAGAGTCCAACTTCCCGCTATCACCTCGAAACGAAGAGCCTGGAACAAGGGCCGGATCATCGGCCAGAAACGACCGCTGTTGCCGAAACAGGTCTGGGCGATCCGCGCGCGGCTCGAACTGGCGGGCAACCTGCGCGATCTCGCATTGTTCAACGTGGCGATTGATAGCAAGCTTCGTGGATGCGATTTGGTGAAACTGGCCGTCATCGATTTGGTGAGGGATGATCGCGTTCGCGAGAGGGTGTCCGTAATCCAGAGCAAAACCAACCGGCCCGTTCAGTTCGAGCTCTCCGAAAACACGCGTGATACGATTGCGGCGTGGATCAAATCGCCGGAAATGATGGGCTGCCGTTTCATGTTTCCGAGCCGGTTTCATGACCGCCCGCATATCTCGACCCGCCAGTATGGCCGACTTGTGCGGGATTGGGTGACCGCGATTGGGCTGGAATCGAGCGGATACGGCACCCATTCGCTGCGCCGGACCAAGGCGGCAGAAATTTACCGGAAAACGGGAAATCTCAGAGCGGTTCAATTGCTGCTTGGACACACAAAGGTCGACAGCACTGTCCGATACCTTGGCGTCGAACTTGAAGACGCCCTGAGTATCGCCGAACAAATCGACATCTGAATTATGTTGGCGGGCGGCACATGCCGTTCGCCAATCCAGATCGGACCTACAGCCCATCCGCAGTAGTGGTTCGGATCGAGCCCATAGTCACCCGGCGTTGGCGGCGCAGCGAATGTCTCATATGGTGCGATTGATCGCTCAATAGACTTTCGGGAGATTGGTGGTGCAAAGCGATGCTCAAAGACTTGTGGTTGGTGGAACGGGTTTCCTTGGCGGTGCGATTGTTGACGCGCTTGTTGAGAGTGGTCATCGGGTCGCTGTGCTTTCTAGGGGTGTTACCGCGCGAACACTTTCGGAAGGTGTTGAAGTCATTAGTGCTGATCGCCATGGAAGCTTGAGCGCGCTTAAGGGGCGACATTTCGACTGGGTCTTCGATACCTGTGCATTCACGCCAGATGCGGTGTCAGCTTTGCTGGATGCACTGGACAATGAGCCCAAGCGTTACGTTCTCGCTTCATCACTTTCGACATATGGTTGTTACGACAAACCCGGACTGACTGAAGCCGCTGAAGTGCCAGAGGCGACCCAAGTTGATTTCGAACGGGCAGACACCGTGCTGCTTGAAGACCGTGGGTCTGCTGCTGCCTACGGACCATCGTATGGCCCGCTGAAACGCGCTTGCGAGATGGTTGCAGAACAGAAACTTGGAGACAGAGCAACTGCGCTGCGGATAGGTTTAATCGTCGGCACAGGAGACTATACCGACCGACTTACTTGGTGGGTTCGGCGAATTGATGAAGCCGGGCGCTCAAAAAGCCCAACAGTGTTTGCACCGCTGCCTACTGACCGCCCTGTTCAGGTGCTTGATGTGCGTGACGCAGCAAGGTTCGCAGTGCTCTGTGCCGAAGACGACCTCGGCGGCATCTGGAATGTGAACGGCGATGTCATGGCGATGCAGGATCTACTCAACGAGATTCATGAAACCACAGCATCAGCGGGTGAAATTCACTGGGTTTCTGCCAATGTATTCTTGGAAGCAGGCGCCGAGCCTTGGACAGATGTGCCTCTTATGGCTCCCGAGGCACCTGCTTTCCGCCATTTTCTCGAAGTGGATGCCGGTCGCGCCAGAAATGCAGGTCTCAAATCCCGGCCCCTGCGGGAAACACTCGAACCCCTCCTGAGATGGGATCGCACAAGGCGTGGGAAGGCTCTGATTTGCGGGCTGAGCGCCGAGCAAGAAAAACAGCTTTTGAATGTAGTATCCTAAGCTGCGGTCTCGAAATCGCGGTGAGGTTACTTCCTACGCCGAAATGCCTAGAGCTGAAGCTCGTTCACCCGCAGCGAGAGTCCGGTTCGTCCGCACCTCGATGGTCTGACTAGGTCGCGGTGAAAGGTCGATCTCGGTTCGAGCGGAATTGACACCCGCGAATGACCGGATCGGAGATTTTTGCCGCGCCGCAACGACAGGCGCGCCGCGCCTGCGAACAAATGCTGCGTCAGCAATAGCCGCGCGAACAAAAGGCGGGTTCGTCCGCATGTCGCAAGTTCACGCCGGTTGAGGCGAACGGCAAATGTACGAAATCGGCCCCAGCCGTAAGCGACCCCTACAGTCAGGCATCGCTTCGGGCTGTGCGACCTCAATTGAAATCTGCCCCAACCCACCACCGCATAGAGCCAGGTTTGCAACCAAGTTGAGCCCAAATGTCTGGCTTACCCGGCGTCGGCTCACCACTCGGATTACTCTATTCCTTAAACTCGCAAGAAACCTTGGGTCCCTACTCTGTTTCTGAATTTCAGAAGTAGAGTTTTATGACAACTAATAACGACCGGTACAGACAAGGCGGGCTGGACCGCTACTACACCAAACCAAATGTAGCCGAAGACCTTGTCCGCATATTGGCGGCGCATCTCAAAGAACAAAAACTGGACAAACACTTCGAGCTGGTGATCGAGCCTTCTGCAGGCGCGGGCGCTTTTGTCGATCCCCTGCGCACATTTGGACAACCAGTAACCGCTTTGGACATTGCGCCGGCTGGTCCAGATATCAGATCATTCGACTTTTTTGATTACACGAACGCCACGCCCGCACTCTATGTCGGCAATCCGCCCTTTGGAAATGCGGCCCATCTGGCCACACATTTCTTCAACCATGCCGCCAGTAATGGGGCGGAAGTTATCGCGTTTATTGTCCCAAGGACGTTTCGGAAAGCAAGTATCCAGGATCGCTTGCACCGGCTTTTTCACCTGTCACTAGACGTGGAGGTGACAGAAAATGCGTTTCTAGTCGATGGACAGGAACGTAATGTGCCTTGTGTTTTCCAAATATGGCAACGAATGGCAACGCCACGGCCAACAGCTACCCTAAAGTCCTCTCGCTGGATTGAGTTCACAGACTCCAATCAGGGTGACTACGCCATTCGGCGTATTGGCCGCGACGCGGGGCAACTGTTGGATGGGCTCGATCATAATCCTTCAACAACTCTGTTCTTCAGAGCGCACCACGAGAAGGTGGCTGCCATTCTGCGGAACAACCCCGACCTCAAGCGATTTGGTGACAATACCGCGGGCATCAGGTCGGTCTGCAAAAGCGACATCTTTACCGTCGTGGAAGCCGAGATGCCGCGTGTGCCGGACGATGGCGCGCGCCCGGGATCTGCTCCCTGAAGACTCCGCCTCTTCATGCCACACTGTGTGCCGGGCGAATTGTCTTTGATTTGGTGTTCAGGAACACAGTCTTCAGGCGTTTGAAACCCGGCCTCAATATAGTAGGCGATGTACTGACTGCGATGTGTTTCAGATGATCGTCGCACTTGAGACGAATGCCGTGGGGAGGAATTTCATTGAGCAGAAACCGGAAACGCTCCTTCAGCTACCAGGAGCGTTATGCTGTTTGGTCTTGCAATGATCAGAGATGCTGGATTTGTGGTCAGCCGCTGCGCCTGATTGACACCCATGTCGATCACGTATTGCCAGAATCCCTGCTCTGGAATGAAGAGGAGCGCATCCGTGTTTATGAGCTTTATAGCCTGTCAGAGGATTTCAATATCAACGGCTTCGAGAACTGGTTGCCGGCGTGCGCGCTGTGTAACTCAAAAAAGGGGAAGAACGTGCCCGAATTTATTCCCGGCCACGTAAATCGCCTTCGAAAGCTGATCCGCGATGCCGGTAAAACCCAACAGGTCGCTGCAGACGTCAAATCAAATGTCACGAAAGACAAAATTCTCTCGGTCGTGTTTTCGGCGCTGGAACAGCAGAAGATCACTATGAGTGATCTGGAGGAGTTCCTGATATCCATCATCAAAGAGCCCGAAAAAGCCGGTGTGCCGAAAGATGTGATCATCTTGGACAGCGGTGTCTGGAAAAAGAAGGGTGATATCGTTCGGGAAGGGTATTGCACCTGCGACCGCAATACCTGTGTCGGTAAGCAGAAAAAGGTCTATTGCTACTTCGATGCGCAACTCTCCGAATGGGTGGTGACCACCGGCCTGTTTTGGAGATGTTATGATGAGGTGATCGCCTGCCCCCGATGTGGAGACGAGCATATTCGCGGGCATATAGGTCGCCGCGATTATTGCGACAATCCCTATGTCGATCAGGTCAATCAAACTGACTGAATTCAGATCACGTAGGCCGGTTCCAAATTTATTCATGTGACCAAATGATGGGCTTTGGTGTCTGATATCAGCACCTGTGGGCCCGGTTGAGAGCTTTGCATAACGGAAGGTTTCTGACTCATCTGAGGGGAACAAACATTCACGGTTTTGAAGCAGCCTTTCGCGCGGATTGCGGCATCCCCCGTGGATCTGCCCCGGGGCCCTACAAAGAGGCTGACACCGAGGAAGCGCATATCATCCTACCCTCAGGATCGAGACTTGGCCGAGGATTGGTCACGGCATAGGGCAAATCAACATCTCCCAAGACAAAAACCGGCCCAGGATCAAAAGGGATCGGCGGCCTCCTATGGTCAATCAGGAAAAACCGTCGG
This sequence comes from Ruegeria sp. HKCCD6647-2, assembly GCF_057221075.1. NCBI lineage: Bacteria > Pseudomonadati > Pseudomonadota > Alphaproteobacteria > Rhodobacterales > Roseobacteraceae > Ruegeria > Ruegeria sp. HKCCD6647-2. The sequence continues at coordinate 490,689 of NZ_JBWVBD010000003.1, forward strand.
ATCTACCAATGGTAAACAATTGGCCAGCCTGCTCACGGTCCTGCCGGGAGTCAGAAGAGTACCATATATCGATTCTCGATTGACTCTGGTACCATATATGGTACCGTCATTGTGGGGCGTCGTTTCTGCCCTGACCCCTTGTCGGGCATGTCGAAGGCTAGGCTGAAACGTAAAAAGATAAACTTTGTAACCGCATCTGCTTCTTTGAGGTTAGGTGCCCGACCCTGGACCTCTGAGGAGACCAAAAATGTCAGTGTTGTTCACGCCCACGGCCAAACGCGTTCATGATCTGAAACGCGCTGCGAAACAAATGAGCAAGGAACAATCGCTTCCGATCAAGTCATGCCTTGATCAGGTCGCTTTCGGGGAGCTCAAACAGGTCGACAAGATGCTGTTGACCGACCACGTCACGCGCAAAGAGGGGGCAGGAAAGGACGCTCAAGTGGTATATGTCCAACCCAATGGCTGCTGGGAAATGCTCATGAGTGAGTGTTGGACACTGGATACGGAAGCACGGGAGCTACGCTCAAACCCGCAGCAAATAGACCGAGGTCAGGCTACCTACTTGCCGCCGGTGGTCATCACCTGGGCCTTGAGCCAACCTGACTCCGAAACAGTTCCTTTTTTGGATGCCGAACATGACGGGGATCTTAACCAGGATACGTTAAGTATCTTGCCAACCATCGAGCGGCGTGAACCGGGAGTTTACCCCGTCACCATCCATGTTGGAGACCATGACGATTGCTATGTTGTATTGACCGAAGCTGAGTCAGAACAGCTTCAATCTGATTGTGACATCGAACGTGCAGCGTGCCTCGTTGGCCTGGCCCGAGACATGAGACAACGCAGCAAAGACATTTCAGAAACACTTGTGGTCGACGAACGCGCCGCTCTCGAACTGCAATGTGCAGATCTCGACAGATGCAAAACTGTGACTTGCCTCTTCATGCAAGGGCCACTGGATGGCGTACATGGGTTTTTGGCAGCATATTTGACTGAACCTACACTTCGCCATGACGAGACCAGTGTGGATGTCCTCAGCCTCAATGACAGGGGTCTCTTTTCGATTTCCAAATTGTCGCTGGTAGCGTGGAACGGCATCGTCTCAGGCATATCCCCCTCGCCTGCTCTGCGCGAAGACAAGAACGGAAATACCGTGCAGATCCCGATCCGCGGGCAGGACTTCTGCCGTCTGCGGGAAGCGGTGTTTCACTCCAGATATACCGGGCCGCGATACATCTACGAAGAAGCCCCCTGGATCGTCGACCGCGTGCCCTCGCCGGTGATGAAGGAAGTCGCTGCAATCACTGATGGGAAGCGCCAGGGCTGGGTCTTGCCAAGCATGGCTGAGCTCGTCTGATCTACGGTGTTTTATCGGTTCTGCTGGATGTTCTAACCAACTGGTACACTCCTGAGGTCGAGGCGATCATGGACCGATACTGTGATCGCTCTGTCCAATTCTGCAAGTGCTGCGGATCGGGTGGCGACCGGCCGACAAAAGGGTTCTTCGCTACAAAGGGTTTGTACCGCACATGTCTCAAGCAGTAGTCGACTGGGACAACCCAGGTCCTGGCATCGAGAGGACCTTAGGAATCAATCGCCGAGGTTGGATCGATCAGCTGACATTTGCGTTGGAGGATATCCGACGTGATTATGAGCAAGGTCTGTATGTACGCTCCTCAGACGAGCCCAATCGTCTGCCGGAAATTTTCCAGGTGAAGCAGAAATGGGGTGCGTTGGTCGTGTACACGACCGGCCATCCCAAGGCCATCTGGAAAGATATCCAGTTAGCAACTGATCGGATTAGCCAGACGTGTGAATATTGCGGCAATGCTGCCGAGACCCAGCGCATTCTGGGTTACGCAACGACGCTATGTTGCTGGTGCTACAACGCTGTGATTGAACGAAGATTTGAGGACTCCGCTGCGAAATGGCCCGATGACCTGGAAATGGAAATCGCGGATCGATACCCGGACCTTGTAGGCCCGGAAATAGCGGAGCTCCGGCCAGCTATTGGCCAGGGCTGGCTCGTTATGCTTTCAAGGCATCTAAACGACATGGAGAGCGCTATTGAGGAGGCTGGCCTGGATCCAGGATCGGTTCAGATCTCAGATGTGAAGACTGACAGGGAAGGGAAAATCTCGATCAGTTTTCATCGTTTTCATGAATGTCTTGAGCCCGTCGAGCAACGGTTGATTTATGAGAGCACGCAAACATGCGCGAGATGCGGCCATCGAGGTGATATCGTCCGCGGGCGAGATAAATCTGACACGCTATGTGCATGTTGCACGACGAGAGCTAAAACATGACCGAATAAGACTACCACGAGCCACTGGCTCTGGGCTTGTATTCGACCAGGTTTGAAGGCTGGTCAGCAGAGGAACTGGAGGCGCTAAGAGGAGACTGCATTGAGACAGCCATCGAAGCTGAGCTGTTTGCAGAGGTAGATCGACGCCGAAGAACCGGTCTGTTGCGGCCTTATTTTACGTGAGAACTCTTACAGGCGCTTAGCTGTGCGTTCGGATTCAGTTTCGATCAGCTCTGCAAAAGTGTACAGAGCTTGCACGTGATCAAGATTGTCCGGCAGCATCGGAAACTCCACTCGGAGGGCGCCATACTTATTTTTAACCGATGCGTGAGCACCAACCGCTGCTGCCATAGTTTTTATCGCCTCTGCCATTTCATCCCAGGTCGGCGTATTCTCACTCATTCTAGGCTCCAAACGGTTACTCGCGCGATATTACTTATATAATACCAGAGCTGGCCGTGGGCGACAGAAGTTGAATGACACGGACGATCTGAAAACTCAGTGGAAAGCATTTGAAGAACGCGTTCTTAGTGCGGTCAATGAGAATGCTGAACTAACCTGGGCTATGGTCAGGCAATGGGTTGAGGCTGAACTGGCAACTCAAACCCCTGCCCCCGAGATTGAGCACGCTTCATCTGGCTTGGATGGCTTGCAGATCCTGTACTCCAGGCAAGATGAAGATGTCATGAGCCGTCTTCTTCGAACGATCCCTTTCGACCCTTTTTCTGATGCTGGTAGTCATCAATGAGCATTGCTCGGACCTTAGTGTCATCTTTGAATACTCTTTCAATTTCTTCGTCTGTAGCCGGAGTTGGTTCCTTGGGCAGATTTCGCCACGTCAACCAGCAAGCTACTAATCCACCGACACCAATGACGACTGTGAAGATTATGACGAAATGATCAAGATCCATGCGCGCATCTTATCACAACCAAACTGAGTGTAGAAAGCAAGTGCGTACGCGATGGGTGCTATAGCCTTCTTCAGCGGCGTAGTTGCAATGGGCCTATTCCTTGAGCGGGGCGAGTAGCGCCCTGCCCTATTCTTGATAAATGTGAAAGAATTAGGACTCACGCCAACTGTGAAGAATTTAGGACTATCCTTGTTAATTCTTGGAATCCCGCGAGTTGGCAAGGATAGTTCGAGTCAACTGTGAAGAATTTAGGAGTAGTCCTCAAGGATAGGCATTTGCGATTTGCTCAACTCGGCAACAGGTTCAACCGTCTCAACGGCGCCTGCGATCCTAGCCTTCCGACCTGATTTATGGCGGCTCAGTTCCTGATAAGCAGACTTCTTTTCATCGATGGATTTCTCGTGCCAGAAAATGTTGACATGAGTCACCTTCTTCCCTGTTTTGATCGGCATGATCTGAATGTTGAAGTCCGCCAAAGCGTTGATTTCACTAACCGCTTTCTTGATGACGTGCTTGTTCAGAGATCCAAAAGCCGGATACTTCTTTTCTTCGATGGCGATGATGCGACGGAACTCGTCGATGGGCATTTCTTCGTTGTGTTTGTACCGAAGTTTCACCCATTGGGACGCCTGCTCGTAGAGTGAGATTGCGTACTTAGACGACAGGTGCATCAGCACCGGAATCTCGATGCTGCCCCAGATTTCCGAGTCTTTGATGAACTCAAACATCTCATCTGTGAACCGGTACTCCAGCACACCGTTCCGCTTGGAGACCCCCTTCTCTATCGTTGAGCTCAGCAGTTGTGTGGAAACACGCGTATCGGTCGCTGGATTATACATTACAACCAACGTCTTCTGGAGGCGCTCCAGGACCTGCTTCATTTCAGATGAAGATGCGTTATAGCCCTGAGCTGCAAGATCACTGACGGGAATCGTATAGACCTTACCCTTCTTGATCTTCTGCTGATGTGCGTTGTGCCAAAGCACTGTCACAGCTCGCCTTTCAACAAGGCTAAGCTGTTGATCTGCTTTCATTTTAATCAACTCCGCCGGCTTCATGGCTTGGTCTGGAGTTGGCGTCAAATTGATGACAAGTTGCTTATCGTTGCTGCTCATACCAGCAGCTTAGAGTGAGTCGCATAAAAATGAAAACACAATATTCCATTTTCACAGTAGTCCTAAAAACCTCATAGTTAGGAGTCCTAAATCCTTCACAGAAAGTGGTTCCTAAATTCTTCATAGTTCGCATACAGCCTATGGATAACTCTTGGAGGTACTCCTGAAAACTTCACAGAAAGCTCCTAAAAGCCTCACAGAAAACGCCGGATTCTCCTAAATCCTTCACTCAACCACCTAAATCTCTCACATTTAAATCGATAAGCCTCTGAAAATATTTACGTATTCGCTCATGAATCTTGAATCTTAGAATAAGATTGAAGGGAGAGCTTTGAACGAAGACGAAAGTGGGACCGCCCCAAAGACTCCTAAATTCTTCACTTTTGCATTCTGCATTGACATGCTTGGAACATTGAGAGGGTATCCTCTCGTGACCAAGTGGCCAGCCAGAAACCCTCAAGATCAAAAAAATGAAACTCGGAAGCTCGCAAAACGTCACTATTCTGAATTTGGCCAAAATCGTTGAGCTGCATTCAAAGGATGGCTGGAGAGGCGCTCTGTCCACACGCCTAGACGGCTGCCAACAGCGCCTGAAATTCCCTCATGGCATAAACGGGCTAAAAAATGAAAACGCCGAGGAAATCTCAACCTAGGCGTCTTGCTGTGAAAAATGTAAGGCCCTGCCCTACTGAGCCGAGCATTTATCCATTACCTGCTCCGCTGAATTAGCTCCAAAAGGATATCCATCGGCTCCGCGTTGCGCCCACCAATTTCTAGCTCGAGCAATTTGTCTTCCAGGTCTAGAAGGCTCGCGATCTTGTCGTAGTATGAAAGTCGAGCGCGACCGACCTGACAGCTGCCTTTGAACCGCTCAATGATCTCGTGAGGGCCACGAATGGAGACCTGAGCTTCGAGAGAGACCTTTGGCTTACTTTGACGCTCCACAGGGGCCACAGGCGCCGATGCCGGGCTTCTTGACGGCCAGTGTTCAACTACGGCCCCCTGCCCTTCCGGTTTGACCGGTTTTGGTTTTGGTTTGACAGGGCCCTTCAGAGCTCCGAAATCGAGATCGTTGCGCTCGTTCATGCTACGGCCTCCTGCTGCGCCTGCTGGAAGGTCGCGATGATTTCTTTGGCGATCTCCCGGGCGTTTTCCTTTGCCTTATCTACGCCACTCACATCACTTGGCAGACTATCCAGGTTGCCGCCGCTATTGTGAATGCTGGAAAATGCTGTTCGTGTCTTAAGTTCAGCCTCGAAGCAATCGACATTGTCCCGCATTTGCCTATTCAGCTTCTTCTCCAGCCGCGATTTAACGGCTGCTTTTGTGCGTGCAAACAGTACTTTGGCTGGAATATCGCGTCGCGATGCCCGGCTATCCAGTTTGATTTGCTTCAGTGTTAGGATCGCGTCCTCGACATCCTGCTGCTCGTCACCTGTCGGTACGATCACAAGGTCAGACATAGAAAACACGTAGCTGTTTAGTTTAGATGCCACGCCTTCTAGATCGACCAGAACGACGTCCGATTTTGCCTGCTCCGCTTCGATCACATCCATGATCCTATTTTCGTCGGCGCATTTGATCACTGTAATACTTTTGGGATACGGACCCTTTTCGGCCCATCTGTTCACCCTGTGTGCGGGATCTGCGTCGATAATGCTGACTTTTAGTTGGTCTGCGAATGTCGTCCCCAAAACGATGCAAGCCGTTGTCTTGCCGGCACCACCTTTTGAAGTGGCGAAAGAGATTACGGACATTTTTTTGCTCCTGCTTTTACCTGCCTTTGGATCAATCTATGCAGAGAAATCTCGCTCTAGCTAGATGAAGATAGATAGATAAATAATGATCTACCTTTCTGTTGCTAGACAACCATACATCTAGCTAAGTCTAGCTAGGTCTAGACGTCACCACATAGGTACAAAATTGCCGTTAAAAAACAAATGTCAACAAGTCTACACTAATATTTATCTAGATATCTTTAGATACATCTAGCTTAGTCTAGACTAAAGCGAAGAGGCCAGAACTTTTGATAGAAGCACAAAACTTGACATTCAACTTAACACGTACAATATACTGTACAACGCAAGAGGAGCTTGAAACATGGATGTCATGACGTACACCGACGCTCGAAAAGAGCTCAAAGGTGTCATGGATCGCGTAATCAATGACGCTGAAGAAATTGTCGTGACACGCAAAAACCGTGAATCTGTCGTAATGGTGTCTTTGGAGACCTGGAACTCGATTCAAGAGACAATGCATCTTCTGTCGACGCCCAACAACGCGAAGCGCCTGCGTGCATCTATCACTCAGTTGGATGCCGGCAAGGGTGAAGAACGAGATCTCATCGAGTGAAGTTAGTTTTCTCGGACCAGGCCTGGGAAGACTACCTGCACTGGCAGGTGGCTGATCCAAAGACTCATCAGCGCATTAACGACATGATCAAGCAGACGATGCGAACGCCATTCCAAGGTGTTGGTAAGCCTGAGCCGCTAAAGGGTGACCTCAGCGGCTGGTGGTCACGCAGGATCACCAAAGAAGATCGAATGGTTTATCGCGTAAGCGGTAAGGGAGATGCCCAGGCACTCGAACTCGCACAGTTGCGGTTCCATTATTGAGAGGGCAGGGGGGTATTACCCCCTTTGTAAGCTCATTCCTTACATGATGGGGTATGTCCTCTATCCATGGCACGTAGAAAGGTCGCCGCTTCTGTTCTTGATGCTGCAAGATTGTGAAAAGCTGCTGTTTCCAATTTATGACCATCAGAAAGAAGCTCTTTGGACAAACCTTTCATGGAAACATCAGGATCTGGCACACTGTTATTGCACTCATTCAGCGATCGACGGGTTGGAACGCGCGGGCACCCATCTGGAAATATTTGGAAGAAAACTGAAAAGCTCTCCTCTCCCCATTACTTCCTCCAAAAGAAAACAATTTCCTCGGGGAGGTAACCAATTTGTGGCGCCGTGAAGTAAGAAAAATCCGTTGAAAGGTAAGAAAAGTCCGGCGCAATGTTTCAGGGAAGAAGAGGCACAATTCGGGCGCGGGGCAGGGGCCTGACGTCCGTTTTCTGAGCAAATTCTATTAATCCCGATAAGGGATACTTATCGAATATAATATCGCCCCCACAAAATGCGCTTGGTAAAACACAAAAAACCTGTATTTTGGTCGCCAATGAAACCAAACCCTGACGATACCGACCCGTTCGACGATCCAACCCGGTCGATCTACGATCCTGATCCGGTGCCCGAGGAGGATTTGTGGTTTCTGCCGCAAGCGCCCGAGCCGGGGGCGGCGC